>CAWJDC010000019.1:0-272944 GCA_963841575.1 uncultured Alphaproteobacteria bacterium | reverse complement strand
CCTAACAATGTCAGTCAGAAAAAAGCGGCTCTGCGCGCCGGCAAAGAAATTATGGACGCGGTTGGCCGGAAGAACTCGACGATTGTAAACCTTGTTCTGCGAGAAAGCTGGCGGCGCTTTTATCCGAAGCGCCGCGTGATCGGGAGCGACTCTCATGTTCTTGGCTGCGGGACCCACGCCGATATTTCCGCGCTCGGAGATGAGCAACGGGAGACGAGTATGCGTTGAAGTCAGCGCTTTCCGGCCTCGAGGTCGATGAGGGCGATGCCGAGATCCCGCTTTCTTCTTCCGCCGCAGCTCCGCCGGCGTATCGGTCAGCAAAGACCTCCAGCGTCGGCCTAACCTTGCCTTCAATAAGATGACCGCCGCGCGTCGTTCCGTCGGACAGGCCAAGTACGACGTGGACGTGCACGCTTCCTTTGCCGTCGTCCCCGACGGCGATGTCACCGATTGCGCTCAGGACTTCGCACTGTTCGGCTATCTCGATCTTTTTGTATGTCTTCTTGTCAAAATCGAACCAGCGATGGTTGCCTTTTCGAAAGCCCCAATGGCAGTCAGTGAAGCCGCGGTAATTCCGACCTCATTTGCGAATTTGGTCAGGCACGCGAACGCTTCGTCGCCGGAGTCGAGAATGACGACGCGAGTTTCAGCTCCCGCGTTGTTCGCTATCTTGGTGCTCTTCATAGCCGGCTATGCCGCGTTCCGCTGGGTGTGGCGGCTTTCCTTAATCTCTTCGATGATTTTTGCTGCTAGAAGGCTTCGAGATCACCAGGGATTGTGGGCACGCTTACCACACCCTGATCGACGACGACTTCGGAATCTTCCCATTTCGCGCCTGCGTTCACCACGTCCGTCTTGATCGATTTGAAGGACGTCATCTTCCGGCCCTTTTGACGATTGACTCGATCAGCAGCCATGGCGCGTGGCAGACGGCTGCCACGACTTTCTTGGCATCGAAGATGTCTCTGATGAATTTTAGAGCCTTCGGCTCGACCCGCAGAAGGTCTGGATTAATCTGACCGCCGGGCAGCACGATTGCGTCGTAATCCTTGGCCGACGCTTCATCGAGGGTCTTGTCGACTTTTACGGACCGACCCCAATCCTTCTTGTCCCAGCCTTTGATCTCGCCGGCAGCCAGCGAAACGACATCGACCATTGCTCCAGCTTGCTTCAGGCCATCGTTGCATCTTCGAGTTCCGCCTGTTCGAAGCCGTGGGTAGCGAGAATTGCGATCCTTTTGCCGTTCAAATCCATGGGATTCTCCTTCGTATCTGGATGCCCCAACAATTAACGGCAACGGACATAGTTCCGGGGGTTGCGGCCCGCTTTTGATCCGCCATGGCTTTCCTCCGTAGGGGCAGAACCCTAGCCCCAAACATAATTCGTCGGAACGAGGGCCCCGTCCGCAGACGCTTTTCTCCGAGAGAGGGGTACGGTTCTGTACCGAGAATTTCGCCAACGGCTGGATTTTCGAGTTAGGATGAAGTGGGAGGGTACGCGTTGGGAGCGTAATCATGTCGTCAACTGAATTTCGCGCGCGCGCGGACGAGTGCATTGATTGGGCAAAGACCGCCCGCAGCGATCGGGAACGAGAGATTTTCTTACAGATGGCGGAGACTTGGCAGCAGACGGCTGTTCGATGGGACGCGGTAAAGACGCATGCTCAATCTTCCCTAGGATCTGGACAGTGGAAACTTCCCATTAAAGGAGCCTCGTCAAGACCATAGTTTTTAAAAAAAAGCCCCGCGCACGTGAGTGGCGGGCGGGACGGAATGACGGCTTGGCTAAGATGGATTCTCAGTTTGATTACGCCGCCAATTTCTCTCGTTTGCCTGCATAGCATAGAGCTCGTCTGGCGGCCTGCCGCCGAAATCCGAGTGAGGTCGATCGGTGTTGTAATAGCCCGCCCCAACGACCGAACCGCTTTCTTGCCTCACCGCCCGTCTCAGACGCATTAAGGTAGACGCATTCGTATTTCAGCGATCGCCACAGCCGCTCGACGAAGACGTTGTCCATCCAGCGGCCACGTATATCCATCGAGATGCGGATGTCGGCATCCTTCAAGATGTTGGTGAATGCAAAGCTGGTGAACTGCAAACCTTGATCCAGTGTTGAAGATCTTAGGCTTGCCGAAGCCGGCCATGGCCTCCCGCGGGCGATGATCCCGAGGCGGTGAAAGTCGCGGTGGGGCTCGTTCGCGACGCCGGCTTTGATCCGGTGGTGGTGGCCAAGCTTGCGGATGCCAGCCGCTTTCAGCGTGGCGGCCCGGGCTATGGTCAGCCGGCGAACGCAGCCAAGCTTAAGCAAAAGCTGTCGCTGGCTCCATGAAGGGCCCGATGATGGCACTGACTGGGGCGCTGGTCGGGGCAGGCGGTGCCGGCAACCCGGGAATAACGCGCTGAGGCTCTTTGGTCGTTCGCCTATTTCTTCACGCTGCTTGCCGGCTACGACGTGCTGCGGCCGCTGCGCGATCAGATGGGCATCGCCGGCGGCGTGAAAAACTTGCCGTGGCTGTTCACCGCCACGTTCGTGACGCTGATCGTGGTGCAGCCACTCTGGCGCATGGTGGGGACCTGCCGCGCGCGCGGTTCATCCCCATCCTCTATCACTTCTTTGTCGCCAATCCGGCGCTGTTCTGGCTGTTGCTAACGCTGAAGATTGGGCATGGCGAGCGTCGCGCGCGTATTCTACGTCTGGGTCAGCGTGTTCAGACTGTCGCGGGGCGGCGGTGTTCTGGTCGTTCATGGCCGATCTGTTCACCGCCGACCAGGGCAAACCATTGTTCGGCTTCTTCGGCGCCGGGGGCACCGCCGGCGCGCTGCTCGGTCCCGTCATCACGATCGGCCTGTCGGTGCCACTAGGCGGTCAATCTCTTAATCGCAGCGAGTGATCTTGCTGGAAGCGGCGGTGTACTGCGTCTATCGGCTGGAGCGTGAAGGCGAACGCGCAGGTTAAGCGGTAGCCTGACGTTATCGCGCTGGGTGGCCTGCGCGACAAGCCCTTCATCGCCACCAAACTCGAAACGCCCGTTGTTGCGGAGCTCAAGCGCTCGTTGAATTGATTGAACACCGCGAACCTCTACGCGCTTCAGCTTCACAACGTCAGCGACCCGCACCAATCCCTCGCTCAGTTCAAGCTTTCCAAAGCGGCGCAAGGATTGTGCCGCTATATCGGCATCACGTCGACCTCGCACGAGGATTTTACCGCAGTCGAGGCCCTTCTCGCGCGCGAGCACCCCGATTTCGTGCAGATCGACTATTCGCTCACCGACCGCGAAGCCGAGAAGCGCATCCTGCCGCTGGCGGCCGAAGTCAAAGCCGGCCTCCTAACCGCCCTGCCCTTCGGCCGGGGTCGATTGTTGCGCCGTGCGCGGTCGGGCTGTTCCAGACGGGCACGGGGATTCGCCCGATAGTTGGGCACAGTTTTTTATCAATTCCCTCGGGCGATCCGCGGGTCACCACGGTCATCCCCGGCACCGCCGATCCGGCGCACATGACGGACAATCTCGGCGCAATGCGCGGTCCCTTGCCTACTCCGAGCAGCGCCGACGAATGGAAGCGTTTGTCGAGACGCTCTAGCTACCGGAAGCGAACACTCCCGAATGACACCCAGCGTCGGTTCGCGGCAATGTGGCGATATGTCAGCAATTTGGGGTTAAGCGGAAAGGCTCGGCGCACGCTAGAAACAACGCACATGGCCCTTTCTCCGCCGCGCCTACCGTTAGCCTTCGTGTCCTAGCTTCCACACGAACGCCCGGTGCCAGCGGATTTCATCTCATGCTTGCCGATTATAATCTTTGCTGTTGCAATTGGAAATACGAAAGACATCGGGCAGCACGCAAGTGGCTAGCAAGGGAAAACCGTTTCGTCGGCGTAACAGCTGGCACCGCAGCCTACATCTACGCATCCTGAGCTAATCGAGCCAATTTTAGACGTTTGCGCGAGTGGCTAGTCTAGGTCTTCAGATTTATATTCCATCATCGCAGTTCGGTCTTCCAACTCGCGCTCTTCCTTCTTGAACACTCTTTCGGCCCGTTGCCGGTCCTTTTCTGAAATCATAGCGATGTCTCTTTTGCGGCGATTGTACCCGGACCACGTGGTCCTGAGGACACTGATCAATTCAATAGGCCGGCGATGCACTTCGAACATATTCATCTACCAAATTGCCAATCTCGCCGATTAGCGCGACGATTTCTCTAGCTTCTCAGCCGTGTCGAGGTGCTTCTGCAGCGTCGGCAGGGTCTGCTGCGCGAACTGCGCGGCCGGATCGTGCTTTTTCTTGCTTTCGTGTTTGAACTCGGCGATGGCGCTTTTGTGATCGGTAATCATCGCCTTCGCAAAAGAGCTGTCGAACGAGGCGCCGGAGAGCTTCGACATTTTCTTATACATGCTCTTTTGTTTGGAGCTCGGCTCCGTCGGCGCCGCCACTCCCATCTGGTCGGCGACCTTCTTCGCCTCTTCATTGGAAGCCGTGTGATCGGTTACCCAGCATTTGGCCGTAGGACTTCATATCGCCGCTTTGGCCTTTCTGCTGCGCGAGCTGGCCCATATGGATTTCGGCTAGGTTGCCTTGCATTGTGTCCTGTATGAATTTTTGGTCTGCCTTGTCGGCAGCCGACGCTGCGATGGTTGAGCCGATGCAGCACGGCAAGCGTCATGAATGGATGCGTGCTCACATTTATCTCCACGATTATGCGTCCCGGCGTTACCTCACTTGATGGAACAAACAAAACCGATGAATGTTCCGGGAAGCCTGAATTAATGGCGTTCCAAAGAGGGAGAGACGAAGAGTCTCCCGCACGTATGCCCCCGAAGCTGAGCCTCGGGGGCGCAGACATTTCCAACGCCCTACCCTTTACAGTCGGATCAAAGGTCGGCGCGCACAAAAAGTAATATCGGAGGTCATCGCAGATTTTGAGAGGACTTACCTTCGAGCCAGATAGCCGCTCGCAGGTTTGCTGGCAGCCGCGCCAGAAAGCGGCCAAATGTCCACACCTCGATATCGTTGGAACCAAGATTTTGTTGGGCCTCGTGAATGGCGTCGTTATCACTTGTGCATTCGATGTCTCTTGCGCCGATGTAGTAGCCGTCGCGACCCACCGTATAAATTCGGTACCAACTCATAACTCATATCCAGCTGGCAACTGGTCGCCCTACCTTTTATTTAAGGTTCGCGCGCGGAAAGAATTGTACGAGATCGTACGAAGGCGCGAAAAATAATTGGCTACTTGCCGACGCTGATTACGGGCGTCGAAGGTCGCACGACCGGCGCTAAAAAGACAGGGCGATGGCTCGCTCTGGTCGTGCGGGTCAAATAGAGGGACATCGGCCACGTGAGAATTTATGGCGATAACTCCCCAAGCGCGGAATGAGACGGTCGGATCGTGGCGGCTGCACCTGTTTGATGGCCAGAAGCACGCCGGCAACCGCGCCGGCGATGCCGACTAGCCACCGGCCGTTCTATAATTACGTGCTCGGTGATCGCATCCCGGCTGAAGTACTTTTGATGGCAGAAGGTGTCGAGAGTTGACGCATGACAAGACGCGGAAGCCAGGCAAACGACCACTGCCAACCGGTACCGTGCGGAGGTCAATCTGACTCTCGGACCGCCGTCGGGAGATTAGGAGAAGCAAACAGCTGCGCGCTGTGATCGCAACTTTGCGTCGCGGTCATAAACGTCCGGTAAGGCCTGGCTGCTGAACAACTTTGCCCCCGCGCACAATCTCGAATGCGACGACCTTTTGTAGCTCTGTGACCGGCGGCGTCGGCGTGTCGATTGGAATGAAGCCCATGGCGCGCATCTGCTCCTTTAGCTCGGGCTCCGCAAAGATAAGTTTGAGTGTCAAATCGCATCCAATTTCGGCTCAAACTCAATTCCGATGAAGTTCGCGAACGACCTTTGGTTCTCCAACGGAGAATCAGCGCCATGCAGACGCACTTTCGGATTTCGTCGCTTGTGCCGAGTGGGTTGCTTTTCAAAGCGTAAGTGATTCAACGGATTCGATTATTTTACTCGTCCGATCAGGAGCACCGAAGGCTAGGTGCCCCTTGTGCGGGGCGGGCTCTCGCCGAGTCCATAGCCGGCACATCCGAAGCGTTGCGGATCTGCCGTCAGCCGGCAGGGCGGTGCAGCTCCGGCTGGTCACCCGACGGTTTACCTGCGAGGTGCCGCACTGTCGCAGACGGATTTTCGCCGAGCGGTTCGGAGAGGCCGTTGTTCCGCTCCGGGCGCGCCGAACAGCGCGGCTCGAAGGCATCGTCCATTATCTGGGCTTGGCGCTCGGCGGAAGACCGGCTGCAAGCTTTGCCAAACGGCTCATGATACCGGTCAGCAATGATACCCTGCTGCGGGTCGTCCGCCGACGAACCATGATGCCCGCGCGAGCCCTTGGTGGTTGCGGGCGTCGATGACTGGGCTTTCCGCAGGAACTGTCGCTACGGGACACTCGTTTGCGATCTGGAGCGACGGCGGATCGTGGCACTGCTGCCCGACCGGGAGAAAGCCACCGTGCAGGCTTGGCTTTCAGAGCGCCCAACAATCAAGATCGTCTCACGCGATCGCGGCGGCGGGTATGGCGAGGCGGCGACCAACGCGCTACCGGATGCCATCCAGGTCGCAGACCGCTGGCACCTGATGGAAAACGCGAGCGCAGCCTTCCTTGACGCGGTGCGCCGCTCCATGCGTGGGATCCGTGTTGCGATTGGCGCGACGACGATCAACCCGGAGCTGCTGCGACCTGCGCGGAAAGCTTGCGATATCAGGGCTATCTACGGCGTCGGGACGCCCATGCAGCAATTGCCGCTCTTGTCAGGAACGCAGTCCCGCTCAAGGAGATCGTCCGCCGGACGGGCCACAACCGTAACCTCGTCCGTCAGATCAGCCGCGGCGGAGGCCACGATGTGTTCCGGACCCGTCAGAGGATATTTTTTGGGCGTGAGCCCGAAGTAGGCTCCGACCGTACTGGATTTTCCAAACCGCGTCGGGTCGTCCACCGCCGAGCGATAGGTCAGGGCGACCAAGGCGGCGCCGACGCTGGGCGTGCTCATCAATCTCCGGCAGACCTTATCAGCGCGCGCGATCTTCAGCATCTCGCGATGGAGCTTGGTGAATTCGCTCCACAATGCCATCCGCGCCACCAGCATCGCACCAATCACCGTCTCTAGTGTGGCGTGTCCTGCTGTCAGTTCCCGGATGCGCGCCTCAAACCTTCCGCGACTGACCTCCCCGACCTTCAGCCCATAGCCGCGCAAGCCCCCGCGGATGCTCGCTATGCTTGCGAAGGCCGGCCCATTACGGCATCTAGACCAGATGAGACGTGGCGTCATGGATCAACAAAGATTAACAACAGACACCATGATCTATCTGGCGCAACATCACGCAAACTGTCTAGCAGTTTGCGGAAAAACCTGGAAATTGGAGTTTTCTTTGTCTTGATGGCGCCGTCGATAAAGTATCAGGTTCTGTGTTCATTGGCTTGAGACAATTTTGTTCGCCAGAGCGCGGGTTGCCACCCGGAATTGCTAAGCGGCAACCAGTTTGGGGATGCGGATCAGGTTATAGGCGATCAGATTGAGCAGGAAGTCGGCGGCGACGCGAGCGATGCCACGATGTTTGGTCTTGCGCATGGTGCCATGCTGCTTGCCCCAACCGAAGATGCACTCGACCATCGCCCGGCGTGATTGCGACATGCCATACCCCGGATGCCGCGTGGTTCGTTCGTCGATGGCGCTGTTGCGGGTCTTGCCGGTTTTGGTGACGGCCTGGTTCTGTGTCACATGCGGTGTCACGCCGATGGCGCGAAGATTGGCCACATGATCGGCGGTATCGTACGCCTTGTCCTCACCGGCCGTGATGCGGCGGCCTGCAGCTTTGCTTCTGGCCTTCAGCATGGTCTCCGAGGCTCGGCGTTCGGCGGTGCCATTGGCATGCGTGACCATGCCGGCCACCGCCAGCCCATGCCGGTTCTCCATGGTGGCGTGGCCCATATAGCAAAGCTTCGCCTCCCGCCCGGCCGCCTTGCGGTAAAGCCTGCTGTCCGGGTCGCTGGTGCTGGCATGGGTGTCGTTCTTGCGCTTCTGGCCATGGAAGTTCGCGCCATCATCATCGTCACCGCTGCCATCCTTGGGACGAAAGCTCTTCTGTGAAGCCCAGGCTTCGATCAGCGTTCCATCCACCGAAAAATGCTCGTCCGACAACAGCGGCTTGACCTGCGAATGGTTCAGAAGCCTGGTCATGAACTTCGTGAACACATCGCCGTTCTGCAGCCGCTCCCGGTTCTTGGTGAAGGTGGTCGGGTCCCAGACCGGATCGTCCGGCGAAAGCCCCACGAACCAGCGGTACAAAAGATTGTAGTCCAGTTGCTCCATCAACTGGCGTTCCGAGCGGATGCCGTAGAACACCTGCAGCAGCAAGGCGCTCAGCAATTGCTCCGGAGGGATCGAAGGACGTCCCTCGCTGGCGTAAAGCCTCCCAAGGCTGCGGTTCAAATCACTCAAAACATCCCGGACAAGTTCCCGGACCTTCCGCAGCGGATGGTTCGCTGGCACACGCTTATCCGGCGAGATGTACGAAAACAAGCCGCCCTGATCCGTAAATCTGCCGCGCATGCTCGCCTCCGCCGATTCGAGATGATAAAGTGAATCATCAAGCTCCCTCCGTGGCGAGGGGGTTCTTCAGCAAACTGCTAGAGGTTGCTGTCTCCTGAGTGAAATTCCCGACTACTCCTTCGGGTCGAGTACAGTAGCCAGGGCGAAGAACAAATAAGCCTTTGACGGGGGAGACGCTCATGTTGCCTGCCGGCGTCGTGAGACGAAATTCTGCGTGACGGAGTCAGGAGCGTTTGAGCCTCCTGCGGACTCGATTGAGCCGCGGCGGGAGATTAACTCACGTAGAGCCGCCGAAAACGCTGGAACGAGCTTCCCGCTAAAACGTTTGCCATAGGATAGCCGTGACGGCGCATTGATGATGGCAGGAGCAGCATGCCGGAACAGAATGGCAACAAACGGATCGTCGAAACGTCAGTCGAAGCGCGGCAAGGCGTGACCGGACACAACGTCCGCTACGTGCTGTTGTTCAGCCTGGGAGGCGTGATCGTCGCCTTCCTGATCGTTTATTTCTTTTTCTTCCGGTGAAGCCCACAGCGCGGCGACGCCTTCGGGCGGCGGTTCAGGAACCATTGACGTGGCGCGGCAGTGCCCTGATGACGTGGCGCGGCATTGCCCTGATTGCCATTTGCACCGGTTGGAGCCCGATGCCTGCTCCTTCTCGAAACGGAAGAAGCTTTCATTCTGTCCCATCGGCACACGGATAAACGGCTCGGTGCGCACATGGCTCAGAATCTCAGTCAAAAATTGATCAAGTCTCATCTCGTCGACGGGGTAATGCACCCGAGGGCAGCCCAGTACGCTCGAGATCGACCAGACGCTCACACAGGATGCGACCGGCACCCTGGCGATGCTGGCGCTGGAGGCGATCGGTCTCGATCGAGTCGAGCACCGAAGTCAGCGCGCAATATGTCGACCACAACCTCCTGCAAGTCGACAATCTGAACGCCGACGATCATCTCTTCCTGGAGAGCGCCTGCCGGCGTTTCGGCCTGTGGTACTCGCGAGCCGGCAACGGCATCAGCCATGTTATACATATGCAGCGCTTCGGCATACCCGGCAAATCCCTTCTGGGCGCCGACAGCCATACGCCGGCGGCGGGCGCGATGGGAATGCTGGCGATCGGAGCTGGGCGGCTGGATGTTGCGCTTGCGATGTGCGGCGAGCCGTTTCCCATGACGATGCCCGCGATCTTCGGCGTCAGGCTTGACGGGCGAGCTTCCGGACTGGGTGAGCGCCAAGGACGTCATCCTGGAAATGCTGCGGCGTCATGGCGTAGCCGGCGGCGTCGGCAAGATCATCGAATATTTCGGACCCGGCCTGAGGTCGCTCTCCGCGATGGATCAGGCATGTGATCGCCAATATGGGTGCCGAACTCGGCGCGACCACGACCGTCTTTCCTGTCCGACGACGAGACTCGCCGCTTCCTGGCAGCCGAAGGCCGGGCCGACGATTGGTGCGAATTCGAAGCCGGACCGATGGATGCAGTTACGACGAGGATGATGCAGATCGATCTGTCGAAGCTCGAGCCGCTGATCGCGACGCCTTCGAGCCCGGCAATGTGGTCAGGGTCGCGAGATTCGAGGGTGACCGAAATCTACCAGGCCTATATCGGATCGTCGGCCAATCCAGGCTGGCGCGACTTTGCCGTTGCCGCCGAAATCGTTCGCGGCAAGCCGTCCCGGCCAAGGTGTCGTTCGACGTTAATCCGACCTCGCGACGACTGCTGGAGATGCTGATCGCCGATGGGCGACTCGGCGCGCTTGTTGCGGCAGGCGCGCGCATTCATCAGACCGGCTGCAACGGCTGCATCGGAATGGGCCAGGCGCCCGCGATAGGGCAAAATTCGCTTCGCACCACGCCGCGCAATTTCCCCGGACGGTCGGGCACTGAGCGAGGATTCGGTCTTCCTGTGCTCGCCGGAGACCGCGGCGGCTTCGGCGCTCACGGGCCGGATCACCGATCCCGCGGTCGCTCGCCTTAGTCTTATCCGCGACTCGAGAATCCGAATGCCGCCGTGCATGACGACGGCTTTGCTCGAGGCGCCGCCGTCGGCGGAGCAGGCGCGGACGGTCCAACTGTCAAGGGTCGAACATCCGCTCGTTGCCCGAGTTCGATCCGCTGCCCGACAATTTGAGCTGCCCGATTCTGCTCAAGATGGGCGACGACGTGTCCACCGATGAGATCTGCCGGCCGGCGCGAGGGTTCTGCCATATCGCTCGAACATTCAGAAGATCGACGATTTCTCCTTCGAGCGCATCGATCCGGCCTATGTCGCACGCGCGCGTGCGGTGCGCGGGACTACCGGCCACGCCGTCGTCGCCGGTAACAATTATGGCCAGGGTTCGTCCCGCGAGCATGCTGCGCGTGGCGCCGCGAAATCTGGGACTACGGATTGTGCTCGCCAAGAGTTTTGCCCGCATCCACCGGCAGAACCTGATCAATTACGGCGTTCTGCCGCTGGTCTTCGCTGAGACGATGGACTATGACCGGTTGGAGAGAGGCGACGTTATTTCTGCCCGTGATCTTCGCAAGATACTCGACGCCGGGCACGACATCGTTCTTGAGTGTAAGGGATCAATCTCTGTTAAGCACGGCCTCACCCCAACACAGATAAACGTGATACTTGCCGGCGGCCTCATAAACTGGCGTCGCAATAGAGATGCATAAGTCCAATAAAGCTGTCGCAAAATCTGGCGACCGGCAGTCGGGCCGCCGTCGCCGCGGTGGGCTGAAGGAAGATGAGGAGCTCCGTCCGCAATCCGGTATTTGTCGCCTGACTCTAAGGCATTGTTCGTCGATAATAACCACTCCCTCGTTTGGCTGAGACTAGCATCAAGCGATGCCGTATCCCTCTGGAAGTCACGTCATGTCAGTGCGAATCGAGGTGCGGATCGCTAATCCGGGGCTAGACAGCTGGAGCGGCTTGCGTGGCGCTTAGCGGGGGTGCGGCGGAACTCAACGCCGGCATCGCGTTTTGGGCCGTTTTGGACCATTCCATGCTAAATCGGGCAGGTCCTGATCGACGCTGATAGTTTGCTTGACTATGTATTCTTGCCCGATAACGGTGTCGTCTCTGTGGTGGCGGTTTATGGGGACGGCAGTGTCATTGAGATGGCAACGATCGGTCGGGAAGGGGACAGCCCGAGAGCTACATGGAGCAAGAACTCCGTCCCGGCCTCTGGTCTTATACGATGTGGCCGGTGATTGCGGATGAACGCCCGGTGGGAGTCATTATTCAAGTGACCGGAGCCGCGCAGCTCCAAAAGACGGTCGCGATGAACGAGGCATTATACTCGGTTCCCTGCGCCAGCCTGCAAAAGGAAATCGTCGATCGTAAGCAGGCGCATGAAGCGTTGCGCCAGAGCGAGACGCGCAAGGATGCAATTATCGAGTCTGCGCTGGATGCAGTCATTACGATGGACCACAAAGGTAAATTCGTGGAATTCAATGCCGCCGCAGAAAAGATTTTTGACTATTCACGAGCCAAGGCGCTAGGCAAACCGCTGGCCGAGTTCATCATCCCGCCGCGGTTGCGCGAAAAGCACTACCCTGGGGCTGGCGCGTTATCTGGCCACCGAGCGAGCTCCGGTCCTAAATCGGTCCATTGAACTGCCAGCGTTGCGTGCGGAACGCGCCGGACTCCCAGCAGAATTAGCGATTGTTCCCATTCCGGGCGGCCCTCCGCCGATGTTCACGGCGTTTTTGCCGACATTTCTGAGCGCAAGAAAGCCGAACAGCTGCCTTGGCCGAACAAGCGCACCTGCTCAACTTGAGCGATGACCCATTATTGTCCGCGATACCCAGAACCGCGTCGTTTACTGGAATGATGGCGCAAAAGCGCTTTACGGCTGGTCACGCCAACAGGCTCTTAGAAAAGTCGTTCACTCCCTGTTGCAGAGCGAATTTCCAAAACCCATCGAGCAAATCATGACGGATCTTCATCAGAACTATTATTGGATCGGCGAACTCGTCCAAACCACGGTCAGTAGGTTTTGCCCCCGGTGTGCGAGTTCGTTCAGGAGCAAGCGCTGGCGCTCTTCAGCGTGCTTGCGCTCGGTGATGTCTGTGTTTACCGCCATCACCGCTGCCGGTTTTCCCTCATTGTCCCAGTCCAGCGCCCAGCGGCTGAGCACGGTGATACGCTGACCATCGCTAGCCTCCCGCAGCCTGTCTGGCACGCAACCACTCGCCGAGGCGCGCGAAGTGCTCATGCAGCGCTTATAGGCGCTCGCACGCAGCCAATCGCTGCTTTTGACGGAGGGCTTCGGAGGCGCGCCCGTGGCCGAGATCGTCCGTCTTGAGTTCGAAGCCTTCTCCGAACGGATCAAGGCTGTTGGCCCCGATGTAATGCTGAACCCTAGAGCAGCGCAGACCTTCGCCCTCCTCTTGCACGAGCTTGCTACCAATGCCGTCAAGCACGGTGCGCTGTCCCGACCGGAGGGCCAGATCGCGATCCGTTGGTCGATCGAGGGTGCGGGCGCGGAGGCGAGGTTCAAGTTTCAATGGCAGGAACGCGATGGACCGCCAGTCGTCCCTCCGACCCACCAATGCTTTGGTCGTATCCTGCTTGAAAAGGCCGCGGCACAGGATTTTGGTGCGCTACCAAAGATCAGTTTTGCCGCTGAAGGCCTGAGCTATGAAATCGATGGGCCACTGTCGGTCGTGGCGGCCGACAGTATGGCCTGATGCCGGTTTTGGTCGACCGTTTGCAGCACACATGAAGCGCACATCCTGCGGATCGACCGGCTTCGCCTGCGGGGCTTAAGCGGCGCCAGGGACGAGGTGCTGCTCACAGCAACTGCGCAAAATCTGCAGCGCCTCGCCAAGTTCCTCTGCCGTCCACCGCCCTTGGCGGCACATGCTCGTGCGGCGCAGGTCGTGCGTCCGGCGTTGATGCCGCAGCGCCCTGATCCCAAGAGCGAAACAAGGACGATGACAAAAACTCATCGACCAACCCGACGGCAAAAGCATCGGAGTTGTGCAACATAATCCATCCAACACCGGACATATCGCTGCGCCGCACTCAGTGACGCGAATGGCCATAGGCAGGCCTCGCCGGCGGTCCGCTCTGAAACGAAGATGACGCCAACTGAGGCGGCCTCATTTGCCGAGATCAAACTCGTTCAGAGTTGTCCCAGGCAGCGTATCGGCACTTTTATCGTTTCGAGACGTTAACCGTGATGCGTTAGGCGTCCGATGCGAAGCGCGAGGCATTTAAATGAGTATCATCGACGTTGAACCAACAGCGATTAAAGCCAGACCTGCTCCGTTAAGTCCCCTCAAATCCAATACCGTTAATTTCAATCACATCGGCATGAACGGTGGCGGATGACCGCTGATCGGGCTGGTACTTGGCAGTGGTGTATCACGCGGCTTCGCACACATTGGCGTTCTTCGTGCGCTCAAGGCGGCCAGTATCGCTCCCGATATCGTTGTTGGCACGTCGATCGGCGCCTTGATCGGAGGCTGTTACGCGGCCGGCCAGCTAGATGGCATTGAGGAATGGGCACGCTCGCTGACCATGCGGCGCATTCTCGGATATCTCGACGTCAAATTTGGCGGCCCCGGCCTGATCGGCGGCGGCCGTCTCGCGGCTCGGCTCAACGAGGCGATTGGTAAGGCATTGATCGAAGATCTCCCTGTTCGCTTTGCGGCGATCACCACGGAAGTCGGATCCGGCCACGAAGTCTGGCTCGCACGCGGCTCGCTGGCATTGGCGCTTCGCGCTTCCTACGCGCTACCGGGAATTTTTCCGCCGGTCCGGCTCGGCGGCCGCTGGCTTGTTGATGGCGCGTTGGTCAATCCATTACCAGTTTCGGTAGCGCGCGCGCTCGGCGCCCGCGTGGTCATTGCAGTTAATCTCAACGCTGATCGCTTCGGCCGTGGCGCCACTATTGCCAGCCACGGCTCGGATGAGAACGACGAGGCGCCTGCCAAGTCGCCCGAAAAGCCGCGCCGAGGTTTCCTCGGATTGCGCGGCATGTTCGGCGCCGCGCGCGCCATCAAGCGGCAATTGACCGGCGGCACCTCACGGCCGGGCTTCTCTACAGTCATGATCGACGCGTTCAACATTATGCAGGATCGCCTCACGCGCATGCGGCTAGCCGGCGACCCGCCCGATGTGCACATCACCCCGCGCATCGGCCATATCGGCTTTCTCGCTTTCCACCGCGCTGCGGACACCATCGCCATCGGCCAGACGGCCACGGAGAATGCGCTCGAATCGATCAACGAGTTCGTCGCCGCGCTGAGCTAGATGTTTGATCCCGGGGTTTGATGGTGCATCCTTTCGTCCGAATGGAGGGATGCGCTATGGGCCAGGTTCTTCATGGGAGCGCCACGACGACAGAGGCGGTCCGTCGAGCGATACAGCATAGTCAAGAGAGCCTGAGGGCGCTTGCCAAGCGCTACGGGATCAACCAGAAGACGGTCGCCAAGTGGAAGAGGCGGACCTCGGTCGCCGATCTGCCGACCGGCCCGAAGGAGCCGAGATCGACGGTGCTTTCGGTCGAGGAAGAGGCGGTCATCGTCGCGTTCCGGCGGCATACGCTTCTGCCGCTCGACGACTGCCTTTACGCCCTGCAGCCGACGATCCCGCATCTGACGCGCTCATCGCTGCACCGCTGCCTGCAGCGCCATGGCATCTCGCCGCTTGCCCGAGGTCGAGGGCGACAAGCCCGGCCAAAAGCAAGTTCAAGGCCTATCCGATCGGCTACTTCCATATCGACATCGCCGAGGTGCGGACCGCACGAGGGCAAGCTCTATCTGTTCGTCGCCATCGACCGGACCTCCAAGTTCGCCTTTGTCGAGCTGCATGAGAAGGCCACGACCGCGTCGTCGCGCGACTTCCTGCGCCGCCTGATCAAAGCCGTTCCCTACAAGGTCCACACCGTTCTCACCGACAACGGAACCCACTTCACCGATCCCTGGGCGGCGCCTGGACGCCGGCGGATCCGGGACAAGATGGATCGCAACGGCGAGCCCTTCCGGGCTCACGCCTTCGAATACGCCTGCGCACAACGACATCGACCATCGGCTGACCAAACCCAAGCATCCATGGACCAATGGTCAGGTCGAGCGGATGAACCGGACCATCAAGGACGCCACCGTCAAACGGTTCTTCTACGAAAACCATGACCAGCTGCGGACGCCACCTCGCCGACTTCGTCGACGCCTACAATTTCGCCCGCCGGCTCAAGACCCTCAAGGGCCTCACGCCCTACGAGTTCATCTGCAAGCGCTGGACAACAGAGCCCGAACGGTTCATCCTCAACCCGCTCCAGCAAATGCCGGGACTTAACATCTAGTTTCGTTTTCGGCCTTCAACACAGCACTTGCGCTTAAAACTGATGAATATCCCAATTTACTGAGCATCGGCTTGATCCGGGCGAGGGCGACGGCCCCGCGCTGCAGCGCCGAATTGAAGAAGATTTTGAGGGCATGATTGACGCCCTGGATGCACTGGACGCGCCTGCGGAGGACTGAGACCACTCGCCCGTTCGATATGGCGTGCCCAACGTTCGCTGGGCGCTCACCACAGCTCGCATGTCGTGGCCATTTCCAAATCAGGACGTCTGCACGTCGCTGATGATTTCTCACCGAAGCCCTCGGCAGACTTTCCTCAGTGCGCTGGCAATAACTTAGTCTTCGGGCTGGAAGGCCACGATGAAGTCTCGATCATCGTAACTGATCGATACTCTTCGCCCAGGACCGCTCGAAAGCGGCGCGCCGATTTTGTGGGCTACTACTGACATGACGCCACCTCTAATGCATCGTGAAACAGGATATACGACCGCACGAGAACCGGGAGGTGGCTTGTGGCGGCGGCCCGCTCTTTCTATTCGCGCGCGCCGGAACCGAGTGCCAGGTTTCAAGTTTATCTTGCAATCTAATTGTCTTTCGAACTTCGACGTACACCAACGGGGCCGATTTTCGTTTAGACAGTAACCGGATGGGAGCAGCGCAAACCCGATTTGATTTCGAGCCCAACCCGGTGTCTGGATGATTGGTTGCGCGCTTGCTCCCGCACTTCGGGTAGCAGGCGCAACCACCTAAACTTGTAGTTCGAGTCCCGCCGTATGACGGCGCCGGCGAGCGGGAGCGATGACAAAGGCCACGTGTCGATGCTGGTAGGTTCGCCCAGTGGTAGCCGTGGTCCGGAATATGTCGGACATCGCCTTATCCTCGTCGGGCCCGATGCTGGATCAGAAACGCGAAGGCACAACGCGGCTAGTGCCACCCGTTGCAATCGCACGGGTTCGCGCTCGCCTTTTGGTTCGGGGCCTCGCTGGAACGCCCTGGAACCTCGCTCAGCGCTTTCAGTTTACGACTATGGCGGCGACAGCAAAGGAAGCGGCCATGATCACTAAGCGCGTCGATCTCATCGGCCTAACGGTCTTGTTTCTGACGACAAGTGGCGCTCTGGCGTTGGCGCAGAACCTCAATCCTTATACGTCTTTCACCTTGCCCGAACAGGCGGAAATTCCTGTCTCTCCGGCGACACCAGGGACACTGCCGGGATCGCTGACCAACGAGACCACGGGGACAAATGCCCTTACTGGCCTTCCGTGCTCGGGGGAAGGTGCCTTGGCGGTTAGTGGTGCGGGGGCCCTGGGCGATACCGCGGCGCCACCTCCAGGTGAAGATCCAACTGGAGGCACAATTGCTGAGCCCTCGGCGACGAGCGTGTTCGGGCCGACAAGCACACTAGGCGCGTGCTGACGGTCTTGCGTAAAGCGCTCATCGGAATTGTGCCGAAAGCCGACGAGTCATTGCATCGCAGCGAATTGACGCGACGAACCATTAGCCGGCATGCCAGTGGTGTGCGGCAGTGCATCTCTGATCAACAACCTTGAGGTTGATTTCATCCCGTCGCAAAGGGTTTTGTGGTTACCTCGGTTATCCGCTTTGCGCTCAGCGCTGAAAACCGCCAAGAAACGTCGCCGTGCCTTTGAGGTCGCCGTCATGCTCCCCGCGATTGCCAAACCTGTTCTTTTAATGGCAACGAGCATTCCGCCATGCCGCTTGGCTGATAGCGACTATGGAACCGCGGCGCGCCTGCTTAGCTACGCGTTCCTGTTGATCAGGGGACCCAACGACTCGGAAAAGTCGTCAGTTGCGCGCGCCGGCCTCGTTCCGCGGCTTACACAACCCGGCGATATTGACGGCGTCGACGCCGTTCGCTTCGTTCTCATGCGACCCGTGCCGCCGGAACGCCGCAGCGCGCGCTCGCCGGCGCGCTGTTCCAACCGGACGCTGTGCCGGAGCTTACGGTCGGCGAGTTTACCACGCCGCCCGGGGAAGCGCCGATACTTGCGTTGGCTCGACCGCTGGGTCGAGGCTCTCAAGACCGAGAAGAATTTTGATCGTTCCGTCGTAACAAGCCTCGTTTTACTTGTCGACCAATTGGAGGGAGCTGTTCGCCGATATTGTTCGGCTCGCCTTCACCCAACTTGGACGCATGTCGGAGTGCTTGATCCAGCGTCCGCTTAATTGCTTCCAAGTTGCGCCGAATTGCTGTGCGCAGCCCACTCTCATAATCATGAATTGTTTGATGAGACACACGCGCGCGCAAAGCAAGCTGGACGACTGACCAACCAAGCGCAAGACGGAATGCTTTGCATTCTTTTCCCGCCAGCGCATCAATGCTGCAATATTTTACAACCGTCGTATCGGTTTTATTTTCGGTTCTTTTCTTCGGGCCCATCATGGGGTTCCGGCGATTACTTCAAGAGCTTGCAACTTCCAACCTACATGTCGATGAAAAGTGCGCCCCGGCACCTAACCTAGTCCACGCTTGCGCGGAACGAAGGAGAAAATGGCCGTCCGTTCGCGCCAAACAGTGGCGAACTCATTAGCAGTTGAAAACGTAGCAGCTGCGATACGCCGAGAAACGAAGACGGCCCACCCGCAGGGCGCTGGGTGAATGAACAGTTGACGCCGTACTTCGGAAACGAAGCGCCGCGAGATGCCGTTTACGGCCGAGTAACACAGGGGAGAAACGCGATGAATCTGTGATCCTGGCAATCGGACTCGTCATGACCGTGGCTTCAATTGCGTCGCAAGCAGAAGCTGCCAGAGGCCGCTGGTGCACCTATTACTCAGGCAGCCGCGGTTCGCGCAATTGCTGCTTCACCAGCATCAAGCAATGCCTAACGGGCGCGAGTGGACGAGGCGGATCTTGCGAGCCCTAGCGCAATACAATTACTAGACGAAAAACGTCACATCCGGCGGAACGAAGCAACGCAGAACGCGTTCTCCGCACGGCAACATCGGCAACGGGCGACGCCCCAAGCGAGCTAGGCCGCTGCCGCGCGACTGAGCCCTGGGTTCCCTAGTGGAACCTGGGGTTAGCGCACGGAGGTGCGAGGTTTAGTCCGGCCCCAGCAGATTCTGCCGCGAGCGGCAGCGGATGAGTTCTGCCCACAATTTATCGCCAACAGGACACACGTCATCTTCGAGGCCTGTATGGATTGGGTAGCATCGCGATCTCCATGGGTCATGATGCATTAACCAATCGTTTTTTAGCAGTGCGTGGCATCGGTGCAGACACCCTCACAAAAATTGGTAACTTATAACAGCCGAGGCCGGTTCGATCGCATGAGCCAACAATCCGCTGCCCTTACCTGCTTTTCGTTGGGACAAACATGCGATGTCTGTTCGCGCCCGCGCTGATATCCGAGTGGCCCAATTGCAACACCTGCCCGCATTCTCGCGCAATCGCAATTCAGACCACAAAAGTCTCTTCTCCCTATCAGCGTACTCCCCGGTTTGAGCGTACTGGGGTAGAGAAATGAGAATACGGAAGACGGCTCCAACAGCTTTCAGGAAACTCGGCGGTGGCAATCGGGACCACGCATTTCGCCATGACTGCGATCCGACTCTTCGGTCTTGATGCCGGGGACTGGTCAATGCTTCTCCTCGGCATCGCGCTGGCATGCTTGTTAGTCGTCCTCGTATGACCCGCGTCGAATTCATCAGGGATGATGCCGGTCCGCACCAGCACCTTCGGCAGGCCCAGTAGCCGAAATCGGGATTTCCCGTTCGTGACTAGTCGATAACGCGGACATGCTTCGGTGCTGGCCGTGCGGCTATCTAGTGTCGAGCCGACGGATGGGCACACCTTCGGCGCAACGGCCACCACCGCCCCGTTTCGCTTCTCGAAGGCTTGAACGATGTGAGAAGTGTATGTGAGGGCATGCAGCACTCTTACAGCTTTGGTTTGCGTCGCGTCGCTCTAAATCAGCGTCTTCAATTCAAGTCGCTTGTCGCTTACGGGGCCGATTATTTTTATTCGTCGGCCAGATTTTGAGGCACTCGTCCGGGCAGTCCTTGAGTAACGCCAGCAACTGTCGCAGTGCAGTTACGAACCTCTTCACCATCGGGTGATTTCTATCTCGACCAGAGACCACCATGAGGAGTCCCTCAGGTGGAAAGTGCCGGCGATAGCAGAACGCTGAAGTCGACCGCTCGGATCTGGTGGACTAGGCATTCAAGGATCAGTCGCCGGCTAGTTCGATAACTGCCAGATTGTACATTCAGGCAAAATGTGCTGCGGGTCGAACGGGGGCCGTAATGGCTTCGGAGAGCTCTCAACGAACATCCGAAAAATTTTCTGCCGCGGCCGCGCCGGGAGAGGATCTTCCGCCCACACGGCTCCTGGCTAACAATGTCGTTTCGGCGCACGCTCCAAACCTGCCGGATAAAGTCCACCACGAAGGCCTGCGCACGTTTCTCATCTGGATTGGCTGCGCCATCGGCGGATCGCCACAAAACGATGGAGATGGCGATCGCGGCGCTCAAACCATTTTCCGGCCGGCCGCAGGCCACTGTGCTGGGGCGGGCGGAGCGCTTCGACATTCTGCAGGCGGCGCTCCTTAACGGCATCAGCTCCCATATTTTCGACTTTGACGACACGCACCTAAAAACTGTGATTCACCCGGCCGGGCCGGTCGCCTCGGCGATTTTGGCGCTCGCCGAGTACCGGCAAACGAGCGGAACAGATTTTTTGAACGCGCTCCTGCTCGGTGTCGAAACCGAATGTCAGATCGGCAAAGCCGTGTATCCGACGCATTACGACGTTGGCTGGGACATCACAGGAACCACCGGCGTATTCGGCGCTGCCGCTGCTGCCGGAAAGCTTTTGGGCCTCGACACGAAGCGAATGGCTTGGGCGTTGGGTTTGGCGGCGACACAGCCGGTGGGCCTGAGAAATGTTCGGAACGATGACGAAGAGCTTCCACCCCGGGCGGGCGGCGCAGAACGGACTTACTGCAGCATTGCTCGCGGCGCGCGGCTATACCATTTCCGAGGGGGCAATCGAGGCAGAGCGGGGCTGGGCCAACGTGGTTAGCACTCGTCATGATTACACGCAAAGTACCGAGGGCCTCGGCGAGACCTATGAAATTCTAGTAAATACCTACAAGCCGTTTGCCTGCGGCATCTTCATCCATCCAGCCATCGATGGTTGCATCCAATTGCGAAATCAGCACGCGCTCACCGCCGCGGCGATCGACCGGATCGAGCTCATGGTGAACCCACTCGTTCTGGAGCTCACGGGAAAGCGAACGCCGCAGACGGGGCTCGAGGGAAAGTTCAGCGTTTTTCACGCGTCGAGGGTGCCGCCGGCGAGAGGCAGTTCAGCGCTCGCGCAGTGCGCGACTCGACAATCGCACTCTGCGCGATCGAATAACCGCGGAAGTGGACGCCAATGTGCCGGCCGACGCGGCGGGAATCAATATTGCGTTGCGCGACGGCCATCACTTGCAGATCTTCGTGCACCATGCGATCGGCAGCATCGAGCGTCCGATGACCGACGCGGACCTGGAGGCGAAGTTCGCCGGCTTGGCCGAGGGCATCCTTCCGGATGAACGGATTCGGCATCTGATGGATCTGTGCTGGAAGCTCGAATCACTCGCGGATGTCACCGAGGTCGCCCGCGCGGCTTGCTAAGCACGTACGATCCGGCGTCGAGGACCGGGATAAATGATCGCTCCGGAGAAGACAGCCCATGAGCGGTCACGCGAGCCTTGCAACCTCACCCCGCGCCATCCTTGCCCGCATCGAGCGGCTTTAGCCCGCGGACAAAGTGCCAAAATCAAAGCGAAAGCACGCCCGTGATCCTCAGAATCTTGCGAGCCGATCGCCGCGAAGCTAACCCATACCGGCCCGGCCGCCCACACCATCGAATTCAACAAAAATAAGCGCCGCCGGCCATGGCCCGACGCTAAGCTGCGATTCCCAGAAAACCGTACGAACAAGACGATCGCCAGCACACCCACTCCGCGGCCATGTTCAGCAGCAAAATGCCGAGCGAGAGCCACAAACAGCCGCCGCAACTCAACCTTGCCAGCTCGTGCGGGAGCTGTCGCGTGGATGGCATACCTACTGACTACCATCCATGACCTGGGCAACCTCGTACAGATTGGGATCAATCTCGTCCGTTAGCTGATCGAAGTGACCCCACTCCTTGCGGAATTCCGGCGATCGATGAGCCGCCTGTAAGAGATCACGACTTTGCCATTGGATGTAATTGACGATGCGCCGGCCATCCAGGCTGCGATGCAGGCTGACGGAGATGAATCCGGGCTGACGCGCCATGAAGCGAGCCCGCTCGGTCATCAATGCCAGCGCACCGGCTTGCTTGTCCGGTTCAAACTCGACGATCGTGATTTGAGTGACGGGCTGCGTGTTGGCTTGGATCTGTGTCATGAAGAACCTCTCTTAATTAACAACTGGATGGTTGTGTCACTGCTGGCGGTCGAGGGACCCGAGCGGTCGAGCAACGCTCGATCTTGCTCGCCACGACGAAGTCGTTCTCATGCAGTCCTTTGATCTTCTTGGTGCCAAGGAGACGGTCGCGTGCCCCCAGCCGAAGCTGGCATTCGGTCTCAGCGACCTCGCCGAGTTCCTGAACAATAGCGAGCGCCTCCTGGAAATTGCGGAATTGAAAGCTCCGCTCGATGCGATGGGCTTCATTAGCCAGGTCCCCAACAGCCAGCTCTCCAACGGGGCCTCTGGACCTGGAAGCGTAGAGCTTCATCACGCGTGAGCGGCGGGATGCCGCCGCGACAGAACGTACTTGCTTTCTCGCAAGCGTCTCGGTCATGTTGCTTTCCTCCTACAATAGGGAGCGAGCCGATGATCGCTCAACCGCTCTGCTCGTTGTCTCACTCGGGTCACACGGCTCGGGGAGGCATTGCGCTCCCTCCCGCACCCATACTGCCGTCCTGATGATACCCCGACCGAATAGACGCGCGCCAATCAACCGCGGCTCTTTACACTTTCGGCAGCGCATCGGCCCGATCGAAAACAGGAACATCCTCGATATCTTCCACTGGAGCACCGATCGGGACGTCTTCGGCGCCTCGGCGAAGAGCTTCTTCCGAAGAATTCAGGCCGTCCGCCGTTTCTTTTGCGCCGCCGCCAGCGTTGCGGCGCCTGGTGATCTCGCTTCGGACCTGTGCGCCGATTGGCTGCGCAACGTCGCTTGCAATAAAATTGGTAGGGCCGAGGTTCTGATCGGTGACATTTGTTAGGACAGCCGCATGTGTTTCGCTGACTTGGCGCCAATTCACAGATTTCGTTGGCTGTTCCGGTTTTCTCGGCGGTCCATAGGTGGATCTTCTTTCCCGGATAAATCCGAGGTGCGCTCTAAGTTCCGGGCCTCCTCGGGTAGGAAAGTTGGGAGGACATGGTCCACCTTCGGCGAGTGACGCGCTCAGGCGGCCGGCTTGATGCCGGCGTTCATTGATTGGCAAGCCCTGCTTGTTAAACGACTCACGCGTTAATTCGTAAAATTATTAGACGGCTAGTTGCGCCGTTCAATCAAGCGGTCGGATTTATACGCTAATTGATTTTGATCGCGGTGTGTGCCGACAAAGCTAAAAAGTGGTTGATCAAATCCGCGCGACTGGCGAATGCGCCGACGCGGTTACCGCCGATCTCGCCACGCCCGATGCCGCCAGGTGCTTGCGCAGGTCCGCAACCTGATTGGAGACCGGCTCGACATCTTCGTGTCAAACGCAGGGGTCTCAAACGCGGCTACTTTCCAGAATATGACGGTCAAGGACTTCGACAACCTATTCGCAAAACTAAACCCCGCGGGGAGCGGGGTTTAGGGTCTGCCGACGGGAGGGGGCTTGGGGGAACCCGTCGCATTCCGCTCCGCACATAATGCAACTCGCTATCCACACCATGCTGCGGAATGTCGCACGGTATAATGCGGAAAGGGAACTCAGCTCGACAATCCAGGACAGCCTCTGCGTACCGCGCCGGCAGCGCCACACCAAGCACGCCCGGCGGGCCACCACCTACCGCACCTCCACAGCAGGTACGGTCTGTCAACAAGCAAAACCCGCGGGACGAGTTTAGACCCATCAGACTTTATACCTAGGTCAGCGATTTTGAAGTTCGAATCATATCAAGCGGCCTTGTCGAGTTTGTAGGTCCAAGTGTGAACGACGGGATCGCGATTGAAGAAGTCGATGGCGGCCATGATGCGATCCCTGAGCTCTTGTTTGGACGAGACGCGGATATGGCGCAGCACGGAGCGGGCCAGCTTGGAGAAGAAGCCCTCGACGAGGTTGAGCCAAGAGCCATGCGTGGGAGTGAAGGTGAACTTGAAGCGGCCCGCGGGTTGCTCGGCGAGCCAGGCTTTGGTCTCCCTGGAGATATGCGCGGAATGATTGTCGAGGATAAGGTGGATCGCGGTGTCGGCCGAATAGGCTTTGTCGAGACGCTTGAGGAACGCGACGAACTCGCGGCTGCGATGGCGATCCTCGACCAGGGCATGAACCTTGCCGGTGACAAGGTCGATGCCGGCCAGCAAGGTGACCGTGCCGTGGCGCTTGTATTCATGGTCGCGGGCGAAGGTCGCATGAACGCCGGGCTCGGGCGGCAGATCGGGAGACGTCGTTGCAATCGCCTGAATGCCGGGCTTTTCGTCGTAGGAGACAATCGCCACCCGGCCGTTCGGCTTCCGCTTCGACCGCGCCGCCGCCCTCTTGAGCAGTTTCACTTTGCGATAGACGCACAGCACCTCGGCCATTTTTTCCGCAAACTCAGGATCACGCTTCTCCAGGTAGTAACGGACCTTGTGCGGCTTCACTTCCTCCGAATCGAGGATCTTGCACAACGTGCCCTGCGCCAGGTTCGCCAAGCACCGGTGCCCTTCGGCGGGACCGTGCTCGCGAGCGTGGCGGGCGAGCAGCCGCGTGGTCCACAATTCATGCGGATAACCCAGCTCTTTCGCCTTCCGGCACGACAGCGACGTCAACCAGGCTTTCGCTTCCAGCGTGATCGTCGGCTCCCGGCCGGGACGAGGGCGATCGTCCAGCGCGGCCATCGGGCCTTCGGCCACCGCCCGCTCGACGCAGCGCTGGACCGTTTGATGGTGCAGCCCGAGCGCTTGGCCCACCGCAAAAAACGACGAGTTTTCCCAATAACCCAGCAATATCCGCGCGCGCTCGACCCGGCTCGCAGGTTCGGTTCGCGACCGCGCTATCATCCTCAACTTCTCCACATCCGAATCTCCGAGCGACAATTCAATCGCCCGCCGCCACGCCGCCATCTCGTTAAATCCTTCGTCGCAAAGCCCTCCCACCGCTCATATAGGAGCTTGAAACGACAAATGAATCCCACCCATAGGACAACTTTCTTGGAATCGGTCGTCTAGTCGGTGTCGCTCGGCCGGAATTGGTAACGGGTTGGTTGGTCGCCCTCGCCAGGGTTTTGATGCTCTTTTTCCTGCGGCTCACCGCTGTGGTGGCCACCACCCTGCTGCCGTTGCTGGCCACCACCTTGTTCCTGCTGGTCGGCCTGCTGTCGCTGAGCGTGTTTCAATTCCTCTTTCTTCTGTCGGTTCATTCGAACCTCCTACGTCCGTTCCTAGCAATAGGAAAACGCGCGCTTGGGTCGTGTGGATTCCCACTTACTGGGGCTATCGTTGCACATCGTTGCACCATTCCGCACAGCCGAACATGACGCACCGTGATATGCCGTGGGCGTCTTGAAGCGTCGCGCGGTAAACGCGCGACATCGGAATAAACCAATGGCGATGAACCGGCCCTTTGAGAAGTGCAAGTGTGAAACATCCGCGGGCGGGAAAAAACTCCTCTCAGTCCTCATCCGCGCGCTCAGCGATGCTTGGTGGCACGCGGGCGGCAACATTCTCGTGGTCTTGATCGGAAGTCGAGAGCATGCCGCGCCGGTCCGCTTAACGGCGTGACCGCCCACTCCGCCCCTCGAATTGGCGCGTGATTGGACATTAGGTGCCATCATCGGCCGGTTGAGAAGCACAAGGCAGCGTGGGAGCGCGCGGCCCTTTCGCAACCGAAAGACCGAGCCCATCATGCATGTTCGATCTTCGTTAAAGTGGTGCAGCCGTTCTCGCATGCGAGTGAAAGCCCTGATTATCCCTTCGATCTCCTGCGGCCCGCGCGGCGGCATCGGCGGATCGTCGCCGCTACCGCCGAACCGATCGACGGCTTCGTAAAGCTCGAAAGCGGCCTGCGACCCGCCTAACCGCGTTCCATACCATGCGGCGCAAATGATTGACGGTGACGGCCGCGACGTTGCGCGCCTGATAACTGCTGAAAACTACTGGATCGACTCCACCCCATCAATAGATCGATCCGCCGGTAGCCGAATGGACATGTTTCGGAAACCATTGCGTCCAGCTTCCAGCCGTGCTCGCTTGTCCCGCGTCGCGCAATGGCAGGAATTAGAACGATGCCCCTCTTCATCTGCACCGCATGCGGCACGCAATATCCCGATGCCGAGCAAGTGCCTGCTCATTGCGTCATATGCGAAGAGGAGCGGCAATACGTCCCGCCACGCGGACAGACCTGGACTACGCTTCAAGCGCTGCGAAAGACCCACAGCAACACCTATCGCGAATACGAAAAGGGCATCATCGGCATCGGCTCGGCGCCCGCATTCGCTATCGGTCAGCACGCATTGCTCGTGCGCACGGACCATGGCAACGTCCTTTGGGATTGCATCGCGACACTCGACGACGCGACTGTCACGATGATCGAAGGCCTCGCCGGCATCGATGCGATCGCCATCTCCCACCCACATTTTTACACGACGATGGTGGAATGGGCGCATGCGTTCAGGACGCGCATTCACTTGCACACGGCCGACGAGAATTGGATCATGCGGAAAGATCCCCTTGTCGATCTATGGGATGGCGAGACGAAAATGCTTTGGGACGGCGTCACGCTAGTGCGCTGCGGTGGTCATTTTAAAGGCGGCACCGTGTTGCATTGGGCTGGCGGTGCAAATGGACGCGGTACGGTTTGCGCCGGCGATATCCTTACCGTGACCACCGACCGCAAGTGGCTGTCGTTCATGCGGAGCTATCCGAATTTCATCCCGTTGTCGGCGCGCACGGTGGAGCACATCGGCGCAGCACTTACGCCGTTCGCCTTTAAGTCGATCTATGGTCACTACTTCGACCGCCTCATCGCGAATGACGCCAAAGCGGCGCTGGAAAGATCTGTCGCACGTTACGTGGCGGCAGTCGAAGGAAAGCGAGGCTATGAATGAATGTTACTCTGAGTAAAGGGGTTGCCGCGACTGAGGGCGCGACGGCCTGATTATCGCGCTTCTTGCCCTCATACCCATTACCGCAAAGCGTAGATCTCGCGGAAGCGAGCGTTGCACACGACGACTTGCTGCTCGGCATCGAGCATACAAAATCCTTGCGACATGTTAGGTTCAAATCTTACCCTCGCAACTAAATTAGGCCGCTAAGTCAGCAGCTTAGCGGAGTCGTCATTTTTACGCCTACAGCGTCAGGCCCAGAAAATAGAATCGTTTCCGGATAACTCCTGCCACGTTTGCCCGCGTGTCGCCGCGCACCAAATTCAACCAACTTGGTCTTGGTCGGCTCGAGAGTAAGGCCGAATTTCCCCAACCGAAGACGCAAGGCGTCCTGCACGCGGAAGGCGTCCGATCGATATTGGAAACAGATCACGAAGTCATCGATATAGCGCAACAGATGGGCTTCGCCCCGCAACCGGACCTTGACTACGCGCTCAAACCAGAGGTCAAGCACGTAATGCCATCGGCACCCCGATGGCTCTTTTCTGTCGCTCCGTCAGTGAGGCAAGCTCGATACCGAGCGCCCGATCAGGTAACGAGAGAACCGCGCTTCTGCCGCTCCGCTTCGTTCGTGGCGTGCGGAGAAGCCGGCAACTGCAGCACGGTCGCGTGCTGTCCTTCGCACAGCCGGGTGAGCAACACGATTTGCCCGTCGGGGAACTCCAACGCGTCGTGATGCACGTTGGGCTCTTCCAGGTTGATCTGCCGGAATCGAGCTACCTTCTCACTGATCAGTTTCTGACTCCGGAAGACTTTAAAAACGTGCTCACACTCCACTTCCCTCTCGAACGCAACCTCCGTGCCGGGAAGAAGACACACTGCTACCGACGGCTCTTCGACTCCGCGAACCCACCAGTGAGAATGTTTTTGAACTTCGTCGTCACCAGCTTGTCTCCGACCTTTGCGGGTCGTGATGCGACGAGGTGTAGACTGTAATCGCACATTGAAGCTACTCCCCTGTTACGAACAGCCGAGATGGTTGTCCTCCTACTTGAAACACATCAAACTTCCGTGGCGATCTTGTGGCGTGCCCCTATCGCATCGCGACCGCAGTCTGCTGCACATCGAAGAACGCGCTTTGCACCGAAAAAACGGTGCAAGTTGCAGGACAAGTAGAATTCGTTCACCCCGCGGCCGTGCGAGCGAATATGCGGTCGATCTTGGTGGCCATGATGAAGTCGTTCTCATGCAGTCCTTTGATCTTCTTGGTCTGCAGCGAGACCGTTGCATTGCCCCAACCGAAGCTGATATTCGGATGATGGCCTTCAGCTTCCGCGAGTTCACCAATCTCCTGAACAAAGGTAAGTGCCTCCCGGAAATTGCGAAACCGGAAGCCCCGCTCGATGCGGTGAGCTTCCTCCAGCAGTTGCCAGTCTGGGGCCTGTCCATGAAAGAGCTCAGCTTGCTCGCGCGTGAGTGGAGGAATTCCCCCGCGACAGGGAGTACAGGTTTTCCCAGCAAGAGCTTCGGTCATATTGCTTGCTCCTCTTGTAAACCGTCGCCCGCACTAAGGCTGGCAAACTGCGAAAGTGACATTGCGATCTCCGCGAGCCAAGCGATTGAAGAGCCCGTGATCACGGCCTCTACTACGCCCGGTTGGATCATTTGGGCCGATCTCGGGGCCGGCACCGATACGGCCCGGGCACTGTCCGCCTCAGTCACCCGCGCCGGGATTTGGTGAAAAGTATTGGAGTTTGTCCGGCTTCCCCTCCCACTCCTTAGAGTCGGGCGGGGGCGCTTTTTTGACCGTAATATTTGGCCAGATTTTCGCGTATTCGGCATTCAGCGACAGCCATTTCTCAAGCCCCGGCTCGGTGTCCGGCTTGATCGCATCGACCGGGCATTCCGGCTCGCACACGCCGCAATCGATGCATTCGTCCGGGTGGATGACGAGCATGTTCTCGCCCTCGTAGAAGCAATCCACGGGGCACACCTCGACGCAGTCCATGAGTTTTGCAGCGATGCAGCTCTCGTTGACGACGTAGGTCAATTAAGCATCCTTTCAGCAGATCGCAGTGGTGAACTCATTCGCGATGTCCGTCCTCGCGGCGCTCGCTCTTCGGCTGAAAATGGACGCAGAGGAGACCAGCGTCGTCCGGCTCGATCGGTACGCCGAACAGTAGGCATCCGAGGGCCGACCGGCTCGCGCTCGTCGAGTTGCAGTACATTTCTCCACCGAGGTATGCGCAGTCCTGGCACACACCGAAGTGCCGATGCGCTCCACTCGCAGCTATAGTGGTCAGCACGTGGTGCAGGGCGTCGCGCATCGCGGTTTGCTCTTGCGCGTCGAGCGAGTCCACGGCGCGCACCAGAACTTCGAACGGATCGCGCGCAACCACTTCATGACCTTTGTCCGTCAAGCGGAGAGTAACGCTTCGCCCATCCGCCTGGGATCGCTGTCGGACCAAGTACCCACCTGCCTCAAGCGCCTTAATGGCTTGTGATGCGGTGCCACGGGTCGTCGCTTGAAATTCCGCGAATGCCGACGGGGTCCGGGAGAACGAGTTGGCGCGGGCGAAGAAGCGGAGCGCCATCCATTGGGCGGGGCTGAGTTCGCCGTCATAGCCGTCGGCTTGCACGAGCCGCCCCACCAGCAGCAGGAGCTCCGCCGTTTCGCGCGCTGACATGATCGCCTCTTCGAAATATAATAGTGTTTCGAAATTAACTTGACAACCGATCGGCTGCTGATAATTTCGTTTCGAAACTAATTGGAGGGCGCTGACCATGACCCGCGCCGCCGCCTGGCCGATCCTTACGGCCGAATCCGGCCTCGACCATTATCTTAAGGAAATCCGGCGGTTCCCGATGTTGGACCGGCAGGAAGAATACATGCTGGCCAAGCGCTGGCGCGAGGATGGTGATCGCGACGCCGCGCAGCAAGCTCGTCACCAGCCATTTGCGGCTCGTCGCTAAGATCGCCAGGGGTTATCGCGGCTACGGTCTGCCGATCGCCGACGTGATCTCGGAAGGCCATGTCGGCCTGATGCAAGCGGTCGAACGCTTCGAGCCCGAGAAGGGCTTCCGGTTCGCCACCTATGCCGTGTGGTGGATCAAGGCGGCCATCCAGGAATACATCCTGCGCTCATGGTCGCTGGTGAAGATGGGCACCACGGCCAACCAGAAGAAGCTGTTCTTCAACCTGCGCAAGGCCAAGAGCCGGATCTCCGCGCTCGATGATGGCGATATGCGGCCCGGATCAGGTCAAGCTCATCGCCAAGCGCCTCGGCGTCACCGAGCAGGACGTGATCGACATGAACCGCCGGCTCGGCGGCGACGCCTCGCTCAACGCGCCGATCCGCGAGGACGGCGATTCCGGCGAGTGGCAGGACTGGCTGGTGGACGAATCCCCGGACCAGGAAACGACGCTCGCCGCGAGCGACGAGTTCGATAACCGCCGCAAGGCGCTGTCCGATGCGCTCGGCGTGCTCAACGAGCGCGACCGGCGCATCTTCGAGGGCCGGCGCCTGGCCGAAGACCCGATCACGCTCGCGGAGCTAGCCGACGAGTTCGGAGTGTCGCGCGAGCGCGTGCGCCAGATCGAGGTGCGCGCCTTCGAGAAGGTGCAGAAGGCGGTCAAGAACCGCGTCGCCGCGATTGAGACGCCAGTCCCCCAGCCGATGCATTAGCTTCCAACCCTCTCCCGTGGCGGGAGTAACTGCCGATGGACGTGTCGCTATGGGTACGTTTTACGGCAACCCAATCATGCGAAAGGGGAGCCGCTCCCTGAGTGCTGATCGAGCCCTCGCTCGACGATCCATGCACGGCACTTTGCATCATCGATCGGGCGCCTAAACAGCGCATTGCAGATGCAAAGTTATCCGAAGTTTCACAATGAAATCGGGGTGCCGATCGTGCGCATTGGCTGCCGCGAGTTTAAGTGCATTGGGGATAAGCCACCGCAAGATCATCCGCACATCTACCTCAATATCGGCGATGCCAGTGAGATCGTCTGCCCCTATTGCTCTACGCTATTCCGCTTCGATCCGAGCTTGGGCGCACATGAAGCTGATCCGGCGGATTGTGCTTACGGTGACATGGACTGAGTTGAAAAGCAGCAATGCGGCTTCTCTCGCCGCTTCAACGGACACAGCCCATGCGCAAGACTTCGACCTGTTGCCCTATAGTTCGCAAAGGTGGAGGAGCCAGTGCGTATCGATCGATGCAACAACATCGGGGATTTCCGTTCGACGGCACGGCGGAGACTGCCGGGGCCCTCTTCCATTACATCGACGGTGCGGCGGACGATGAGGTCACGTATCGGAGAAATACCGAAGCCTACGAGAGGTGCGATCTGGTGCCCAACGTTCTCGCGGGTGTCGAAAGCATTGACATGTCGATAACCGTCATGGGGCAGAAAATAGACATGCCCCTGTTCTGCGCACCGACTGCGCTTCAGCGGCTGTTCCATCGTGACGGTGAAAGGGCGGTCGCCAAGGCTGCCGAGAAATTTGGCACCATGTTCGGCATTTCTTCCCTGGGGACGATAAGCATCGAGGAGATCGGCTCTACGATCAGCACGCCGAACTCTTCCAATTGTACTTCCACAAGGACAGAGGCCTAACCAACAACATGATCGAGCGGTGCATCGCCGCAAATTTCGACGTGCTGGCGCTGACCGTCGATACGATCACGGGCGGAAACGGGAACGCGACTTGCGGACCGGCTTCACCTCACCGCCCGCGCTTGACGCTCAAAAGCCTCTTCAGCTTCGCCATGCACCCGAGGTGGGCGGCCAACTATTTCATGCACGAGAAGTTCGAACTGCCCCAACTGAAGGACTACGTGAAAGAGGGTTCGAACATCTCGGTATCTGTCGGCGACTATTTTAGCACGATGCTCGACCAATCAATGAACTGGCAAGACGCCGCGGATGTCCGCAAGAAATGGGGAAAGCAGTTCTGTCTCAAGGGCATCATGAGCATTGCGGACGCAAAGCGTGCCGTGGACATCGGCGCGACCGCCATCATGGTATCCAATCATGGCGGGCGTCAGCTCGACGGGTCAAGGAGCCCGTTTGACCAGCTCGCCGAGATCGTCGATGCTGTCGGCGACAGAATAGATGTGATTTGCGACGGCGGCATCACCCGTGGCACCCACGTCTTGAAGGCCCTTTCCGTGGGCGCGAAGGCGTGTTCGGGAGGGAGACTTTATCTGTATGCTCTGGCGGCCGCGGGTCAGGCCGGTGTTGAAATGGCGCTTGAAAATCTCCGAGCCGAAATCGAACGCGACATGAAGCTGATGGGCTGCCAGTCCGTCGACCAACTGAGCCGCGACAACTTGAGGTTCAGATGAGCGACGGCGAGGCTGGACGGATGACAGATCCCGCCCCGCAGTGGTCCGAACTCGAAGTATGCCATTTGGCCGAAGCACGCCTTCCTCGAACTCTTGTACGATATCGCGGTAGAGGTTAGGGGCGTCCAAGACGAGCAGGGATGCAGGCTCGACCAAGTCCGCGGTAGGCCGCTGGATTCTTGGGTTGACGACGGTGATAGCATGCCTGTCCCGGACGGCAGGATGCGCGGCATAAGGGTCAATTTTTCTACTTGGGAAAGTCCGGAGCTGGCCCAATTCGACCGTTGCAGCCATCGATCAGCGCGCCTGCCGTCATTGGCACGAGGTGCCTCTCGATGTCGTCGATCTTGCCGATCTTGCCGATCTTGCCGATCTTGCCGATCTCAAACGCAGCGCGCTGGAACCGTTATGACCGCACAAACCGAGGCAGTCGATTTCTTTGCATTTCGACAACAGCTACGCCCGCCTGCCGGACCGCTTCTTCGCGCGCTTCGGCCCACTCCCGTCGCCGCGCCCCGCCTAGTTCGGCTGAACAAGAAACTCGCCTGGCATCTCGAGCTCGATCCGGGAAAGCTTGCCGCACCGGAGGGTGTGGAGATCCTCGCGGGCAACCGGGTGTCCAAGAGAGGCGGGCCGCTCGCCATGGCTTATGCCGGCCACCAGTTCGGGACTTTCGTACCTCAACTCGGCGACGGGCGCGCCATTCTGCTCGGTGAGGTGATCGATCGCGACGGCGTGCGCCGCGACATCCAGCTCAAGGGCGTCGGGCCCAACGCCGTTTTCCCGGCGGGGCGACGGCCGCGCGGCGCTCGGGGCCTGTCCTGCGCGAATACATCGTCAGCGAGGCGATGGCGTCCTCGGCATCCCACCACCGAGCGCTGGCCGCGGTGACGACCGGCGAAACGGTCCGCGCGAGACGCCTTTGCCCGGCGCGGTACTGACCCGCGTCGCGTCGAGCCACATCCGTGTCGGCACCTTCCAATTCTTCGCGGCGCGCGGCGACTTGGACGCGATCCGGCACCTCGCTGATCACGTCATCGCGCGGCATTACCCAGAGTTGGTTGACGCCGCGAACCGGTACCGCACTCTCCTCGACTTGGTGATCTCGCGCCAGGCAGCGCTTATAGCGAAGTGGCTGCTCGTCGGCTTCATTCATGGCGTCATGAACACCGACAACATGTCGATAGCGGGCGAGACCATCGACTACGGCCCCTGCGTCTTCATGGACAGCTATCACCCAGGGACGGTCTACAGCTCCATCGATACCATGGGCCGCTACGCTTACGGCAACCAGCCACGCATCGCCCAGTGGAACCTCGCCCGTCTGGCGGAAACGCTGTTGCCGCTGCTTGCAGAGGACGAGGCCGCTGCCGTCAAAAAGGCGGAAGAGGCAATCGACGCGTTCACCACCGGCTTCGAGACGGCCTACGCCGCGGGCCTCAGTCGCAAGCTCGGCCTGTTCCAACCGCGGCCGGACGATCTGTCCCTAGCACAACACCTCCTCGAGCGCATGGCCCGCAACGGCGCCGATTTCACCTTGATCTTCCGCCGGCTGTGCGATGCGGCTGTCAGCCCCGACGGCGACGCGGCCGTGTGCGCAGCCTGTTTATCGATCCGAGCTCCTTCGACGATTGGGCGGCGAAATGGCGCCATCGGCTTGCAGAGGAGGGTGGAGAGGCGAACGAGTGCGAGTGCCGGGAGGCGATGCGTGCGGCTAATCCTGCTTTCATTCCCGCGCAACCATCTGGTGGAGGAGGCGATCTCGGCAGGCGTGAACGATGGTATTTCTCGCCCTTCGAGAGTCTGCTGACGGTGCTCTCCATGCCTTACCAGGATACAGCTGGCCTTCGGCCGCTACGCCGATCCGCCGCGGCCCGATCAAGTCGTGCACCAAACTTTTTGCGGCACTTGACCAAGGAAGGGCACGCTCGACGCCGGCATCTTTTCGGGAGACACTACTGCGCTGGATGGGATCCCGTTTACGTGCAACTCGTTGCGGATTGAAGACGAGGCCCGCCACACATGAGACGGCACATGGTGATTAGATGGCAAACCCATTTCCGAGGACGGAGCCAGCGTGGGGTCTACGGGCTTATCTCGTCTTGATCGGATGCGCCGCTGATCGTCAAACGGTCACTTATGATGATCTTGCTCGCCGGATAAACCGTGGCGGTCCAAATCTATTGGCAAGACCATTGGACCTGATCACGCGATGGTGCCAGCAACACAGCGTGCCGGCAATTGCTTCCTTGGTAGTTGAACAGGCGACGGGGCTACCCGCTCCGGGCTTCGCGGCAGTTAGCAAAGACGAGATCCCTCGCGAGCAAGAGCGGGTTTGGGAATTTGACTGGTACGGAATTTTGCCGCCGGCAATCGAAGAATTGGCGGAAAAGTAAAACGAGCCACTGAGAAATTCATGAGACGAATGGAAGCGAGGCGCAAGAATGCGAGCGCCTTGCGATTGAGGTTCTCCCAATCCTTGGCGAGCCTTCGGATCGATTGGAGCCAAGCGATGGTAAGCTTGCGTTCGGCTATCGCGACCGTGCGCGCCGTCAGCTTACAGCCGAAATCACGGGCGTCGACGCCAAGCGAACGCTCGGCCCAGCTCGGCCCGAGGATTGTCCTATGTAAACAACTGAACGGAAGGCCTCGTTGGCAGCCCAGAACGGCCGGCGGCGCACTCATCGCCCCACAACCAACGGTGTTTTGGCCTTAGCCGGCCGACGAATTGTTACCCCGCTGATTACCCTGAGAGCGCGCGCAGGGCCTTCGCCGATCCATATTTCCTAATATATGCTTGCTTTAAGTGGTGGGCGCACAAGGACTCGAACCTTGGACCCGCTGATTAAGAGACAGCTGCTCTGATTACCATTGCGAACGCCGACCATTGCCTCCATCAGCTTGCAGCGGGCTTCGAAATGATTGCTGCGCAGATAGGCCGCCGTCACCGTACTGGCAGCTGCTCTGCCTTCACTTATTTTTGCCGAAGGCCACGGCCACGTGCTGTTCTGGAACGGGGCGAACCATCCGATCATTGCGCTGATTGATAATGACGATGGTGCGAAGGACGTCTTCAAGCTGTTGCAAGGGCGGTCGTTCGGCATCAAAATTGGATTGGAGACTGACGCGCCGTTCTATCATTTGACCGGACCGCTTTATCTCGTAAAGACGGCGGTCTGAGGCGCGGATCATAAAACTCGCATTGAGGACTTTTTTGATCCTGCCATCCTAGCCACGACGATCGATGGTAAGACTTTCAATCCTGACAATGAGCACGATTCGCCGGGCTAGTACGGGAAAGTCGTCTTTGCCGAAAAAGTAGTACGCCCCAACGCGCATACTATCGATTTCGCCCGCTTTGATCCCCCTCTAACCCGCATTGACGCGGTGATCGAGGACTATGCCAAACGCAAAATTCAGTTTTGCCGTCCAAGTCCTAGAGCTGAAGGAAAGTTACCTTTTCCGCGCGAATTTTGACCACACTACGAGGAGCTGTCGCCAATAACTGTCGCCGCTGCCGCCAACATGCCGGCTAAGTCATTGTTTTTTTTCGATGGCGGTCCCGGGAAGACTCGAACTTCCGACCTTCGGTTTAGGAAACAGGAAGGCTCCTGGTCTCGTTTCCGTCCCCTTCGCAGCTCCAGCAAACCGCCCGCACGATCGGCACCTGCACACTCTCCAGCATTTCAACTCGGAGACTTTTCGGAGACTTTTATTTTGGGAGTTGAGCGCTAAGTTATTGAAATGGTTGGCGCGCTCGGAGGGATTTCGAACCCCCGACCCCCAGATTCGAAGTCTGGTGCTCTATCCAGCTGAGCTACGAGCGCGGCTGCCCGACCATAATGAGTTCGCGAAACCTTGCAAGATTGCGGATTTTCGGCACAAGCAAGGCCACGGCTCGTCGTTCACGGCAGGTGAAACATGATCAGTTGGTCGGTCGTTCCACCGCCGCCGGGATCAAGGGCACCGCCGACAAAATAGGCGTTGTCGCCGATCGCAGCACCGCCGAAACCGTGCCGCCCATGCGGCATCGGCGCCAGCGTCGTCCAGCGGTCGGTTTTCGGGTCGTAGCCCTCGTTTTCGGCAAAGGTGTGATCCGGCGGCAACTCGCCGCCGAGCACCATGATCAAGTCCGTGATAAAAGGCGCTCGCGAGCCCGCTGCGCGGGGTCGGCAGCGGTGCGGCGGACGTCCACGTGTTGGTCGCCGGATCGTACACGTCGTGCTGCCCGGTGCGGTCCAGCGGACCCTTGAAGCGGCCGCCGATGACGTGAATCTTCCCATCGACAGCGATGACGACCATGTGGTCGCGCGCCGCCGGCAGCGGCGCCGCGTCGCTCCACGTTCCGGATTGCGGATCGTAGACCTCGTGCGTTGCCACGACGACGCCGTCGAGACCGCGTCCGCCGATCACATGGATTTTGCCATCGATTGTAGCGGCGCCGACCGATGCGCGCGCAGCTTTCATGGGCGCCAGCGTCTGCCAGCTATCGGCGACCGGATCGTACGCAAAAGCGCCGGCACCCGCGCCCTTGTGCACCGAGCCGATGAAGCCGCCGAACGCGTAAATTTTCCCACCGGCGACGGCAACGCCAAGATGGTCGCGCCCTTCGGGCAGCGGCGCTCGCGCGCGCCAGGCATCGGTCGCCGGATCGTATTCGTCGTGATACGGCCCCGCGATACCGTTCACGGAGCCTCCGAGCGCATGGAGTTGGCCGCCAAAGGCAACCGCCGCGACTTCGGCGCGCGGCGCCGGCAGCGGCGGCTTCATGGTCCAGGATCCTGGCGCCGATTGCGCATCGACCGGAGCGGCGGGTGTGAGGGCCCACGACAGAAAAGCGAGCGATGCAATGAGCAAGATGCGCTGTGGTGCGGCGCGGGTCATGATATCCACCGTTTGCTCCACCCGATCAATTTTGTTGTGCGATTGCGTCTGAACAACAACGTTTATCATAACAACAAGGGAACTTTTCTGCCATAGTCTACCAAGTAGCGTCGGTGTGCCCGCCATGCGGAGGAACGCTCCAGGTCCGCTTGGGGTTATTTCTGAGCGGATGATGATGGAGACGCATCATGCCTGATGATCGGAAGCGGGATTTACCGGCATCCGAGGATCCATTGCGGCAGGCGACCCGCTACGACGTGGAAGTTCGCCCTGCGAATGCGGCCTTCGGGTGGATCGTGGGCGCGGTGTTTGCCGTCGTTGCGCTAGGAGCGGCTCTTTTTAGTGTCGGCCATTTTCCAATCGCAAGCATGAATACTGCAACCAACCTGATGATGCCGCCGGCCGTAAGGCATACGGCACCCGACGCAAACAGCCCGGCAACGGCCGTTTTCACACCTGGGCCGAGGAACACGACGCAACCTCAGAATTAGGTCCTGCGCTCGACACGTCAAACCACCAGCTCGCCCGTCGGCTCGCGCGCGATCGATAGGGGAAAACGGCTGACAGTCACGCCGTCGGCCTCACTCAGCCGGACGACGTTCACGGTGCCGGCATATTCGGGAGAGCCGGAATAGTAAGCCGGCACGGACCCCTCGCCAACGCGCACTGCACGATTCCAGTGCCCGAGCGCCACATAGTCGGCGCCAGTCGCGGCGAGTTCTTCGTCACCGATCAGCCAGGACGGCCGCGGGCCGCTGCCGCGATCCGGCTTGGGCTCGTAATGACCATGCCCCATCGCGATCCGCCAGCGCGTACGGCGCGGGTGCCGTCGCTCGGCGATCTCAAACGGGATCATGTCGTTATAATCGCGATGCGGACGGCCCCACACCTCCAGCGAAAGTTGCGGAAAAACCACGTCCTCATGCGTAACGCCTATGACGTGCAGATTTTTCACGCCAACGAGCGCGCCGATACGATAAACCGCATCGCCGACGGCCGGATCGTGATTGCCGGGAAGAATGACAACCGGACAAGACGCGGCGGCAAACACCGCGGCCGCCTGATCGAGCAGGCTTGTCGGCAGGCGGTGGCAGTCAAATGTATCGCCGGCCAGCACAACAACATCGGCATTGAGATCGCGCGCGGCACCCAGCACGCACGCCAACCCCGCGGTACCGTCACCGCCATGAAGGCGTGCCGTGTAGTCGTGGTCGACGTGCAGGTCGGAGCTGTGAACGACGATGATGTCGCGCGACGAAGGAGGTGGCATCAAGGCAGCGGCGGGGCTCGGTTTCCGTCCTTGCTTTACCGCACACGGGGCGCAGACACCACCGTCTAATCCCGGGCAGTCGCACCCGAACGCCGCAAAGTGCCCACGAATCGCGCGCCGATCTCGTGACCAAGCCGCCAGACCACCCGATAGGCAAATTCGTTGGTCGTGGCGCCGCCGCCGGCGAGAAGCAGCACGAAGTCGTCGGGCACGTCGAGCCCCTCGATATCAAGCCGCACACCGCCCTCGGAGATGTCGTTGATGATGCAGTCGAGCGGCGGCGCACCGCTCGCGAGCTGGATCTTCGCTGTCCGGTTGATGTGACGACGGCGCGATTGGCGGCGCTCTTCGGGAGTGAGCGAAACCTTCTGCGGCGAGGACGAACGCATCATAAACGGCCTCTGCTTTACGGCCGCACCGTCCGCGCCGGCGACAGCCCCTCTGGGACACGATTACAACGCAGTAATTGCAGACGATCTAACAATCGCATTCATGTTTTCCGCGCATTTGCGGTAAATCCGACCAAATGCGCACAAGCGGCCGGCACAGCGTCCTCTCGCGCCTTACCGCTCGAATGCCGGATCGATGGGTACGCGATAGCCGTTGGCAAGACGGTTCGTTTCGTTTGCCATGCCGACCACAGCCATGACCTCGCCGAACATCGCTTCCGTCATGCCTGCCTTGCGCGCCGCAGCGCCGTGGCTGGCGATGCAATAGCCGCAGCCGTTGCTGACGCTGACTGCGAGATAGATCATTTCCTTGGTCACGGCATCGAGCGCGGCCGGCGCCATGATCTCCTTGATGCTGTCCCACGTGCGCTTCAAGGTCGCCGGATCGTGGGCCAGGTATTTCCAAAAGTTGTTCACGTCCTCGACCTGACGCGTGCGCTTGATGTCATCGAACACGGCGCGGACTTCCGCGGAGGCATCGCGATATTCAATCGATCCGTGCGCGCTCATGGCGTTTTCTCCCTGCGAAAAAGATCGTGGTTCGGTCGGCACGGTAGCGTGACTTACGCCCTCACGCCATTGGGCCGCCAGTTCACCAAAAACACGCCCGCGATGCAGATCGCCATGCCGAGAAGCGCCAGCGGCGCGAGTTGCTCATCGAACAGCAGCCACGCCATGAGCGCCGTCACCGGCGGCGTCAGATAAAACAGACTCACGACGCGAGTTGCGGCCGCGCGGCGAATCAAGAAAAAGAGCAGCCAGACGGCGCCAAACGACAGCACGAAGACGAGCCAGGACAGCGCAAACACGAATTGCGGCGTCCAATGCACCACGCGGGTCTCGAATACCGCTGCGCCCAACGAAAACAGAATGCCGGCCGCGATAAATTGCAGCCACATGCCGACGCGCAGGTCGATGCCGCCGCCAAAGCGCTTCTGATAAAGCGTGCCCACCGTGATGCCGATCAAAGCGAACGCGGCGGCGATCCAGGCGAGCGGCGTGGTCGCGCCGATGGCCGTCTTATCGTGCAACACCAGATAGACCCCGAGCAGGCCGAGGATGAGGCCGAGCCATTGCCGTGGCGCAACGCGCTCGCCAAGCCAGCGATTGGCGATGGTCGACGTCAGGACCGGTTGCAGGCTGACCAGGAGCGCGATAAGGCCCGCTGAGAGACCGTTTTCAATCGAGACAAATACGCCGCCGAGATAAAGACCGTGGACCATCAAACCGGTCACGGCGCTGTGCATCACGCCGGCACCGCCGGGCCATTTTGGACGCGTGATAAGGATGACGACGCCGAGCAGCAACACCGCCGCGATCATGCGCAGCGACAGAAAGGTGAGCGGCTCTGCATATCGCAGTCCGAGCTTGGCGCCGATAAAGCCGGATGCCCACAACACCACGAATACGCCCGGCGCCGAGAAGATGGCGAACCCTTCGACCGTGCGCGGCGCTTTAAGATCGGCGGGCACTTCAGTCATTTTCGACCACTCGTTTTTTGCCGGATGCTTCCATGGTTTCCACCGCCAGGCGCCGATTCGAGAGCGTGCGGCAAGACCCGGCGTGTCGCAACCGCGTATCGCAGCGGATTTAAATGGCATTTGCTGTGATTGATTTGCAATTCCGAAATCAGGATATCGCAGACTGGAGAACCAAATCCTGACCTGGACGATTGAATGCTGACCAAATGGCGGGATGATGACCGCGGAACCGCGCTTCAGACGCCACCGCAGGGTGAATGGAGAAACGCCATGCAGCGCACCGATCACCATGCTGATCGCCGATGACTCCCACGTCGTCCAGCAACTTGTTGCTGGATGCGGCGCGGGCCTCGAAGCTGCCGCTCGGCTCAGCACCACCGACAACGGCCGCGACTGCCTGACATTGCTGAACGGCTCCAATATCGATCTCGCCTTCATCGACGTGCACATGCCGGAGCTTCCGGCACCGAGGCGTTCTGGTCGGCGCGAAAGCAGGGCATCCAGACCTTCGTGACGCTGATGTCGAACCCGCCGGCCACCGAAGCCGTCGAGATGGCGATCAAGCTGCGAGCCTATGAATTCCTGTTCAAGCCGTTCAACATGCAGGACGCGCTTGGCGCATCATGAAGACCTATGCGCGCATCTCCGTCGCCCACCAAGAGTGCTGGTCGTCGACGATTTGTCCGCAGTGCGCCAGATCGTGCAGAAGATCGTGCAAGGCAGCGTGTTCAACTGCGAGATCACCGAAGCCGGCGACGGCGAAACCGCCTTGGGTCTTTGCCGGAGCGTCGGAGTTCGACGTGGCGTTCCTCGATTGCAACATGCCGGGCTTGAGCGGGCTGGACACGATGAAGCAGCTGCGGCTGGTCCGGCCGTCGCTGAAGGTCGTCATGATCTCGGCCGAGCAGAACCTCGACGAACGAAACACAGGCGCTGGACAGCGGCGCCTGCGCGTTTCTGCACAAGCCGTTCAATTCGGAAGACGTCGACCGCGTGCTGCACGCCGCTTTCAGTCTGCGTTCGCCGAACCTGAAAGTGAAAAGCAGCGAACCCAGTTTCGACGTGGCGATCGAGGGCAGCACGATCCGGCTTGCGCACAGGACCAGCGGCCACATTTTCGAAGTATTTGTGGTGCCAGCGCCGCCGTACCTTCGTAACGGCTCATTCATCCGGCCCGCGGAACTTGCGCCATCGCACCCGGCTCGCGTCGCACCGGTGGCGCAAAGGCCGCGCTGCTGCAATTGCGGACGGCGCATCTGCTCGCCGCCTGACGCCGGCAAGCTCGCGGCCAATCCTGCCAACCCCGAAGCCGTCCTGCTAAGCGCCAAGCGCTTGGCATTGCGTTCGCGATCTGTTCTGATCTGCACTGATTCGTGGGGGATCACGTGCACACAATGCTTCGGAAACGGCCCGCTGTTCGCGGCATGATTGATGCCACGGGTCATGGCCTAAACCTTGAAACGGTCTCGTGCTCGGGCGCTTCCCCCCGATGACCTTTCCTATCTCGAAAGCTCAACGCCACAGCAACGGCACGCCGTCGAGCACGGCGGCGCGGCGCTCGCCGACGCAGCCCCGCTCCTGATCATTGCCGGCGCGGGCTCCGGCAAAACCAACACGCTGGCGCACCGCGTGGCGCACCTCATCATCAACGGCGCCGATCCGCGCCGCATGTTGCTGCTGACGTTTTCGCGTCGCGCCGCGGCGGAAATGGCGCGCCGCGTCGAGCACATCACCGCGCAAATGTCATGCGCGAACGCGCAAGCGTCGATGACGCGACGCCATCACCTGGTCTGGAACCTTCCACGCCATCGGCGCGCGTCTTTTGCGCGAATACGCCGAGCGCATCGGACTCGATCGCGCCTTCACCATTCACGATCGCGAGGACTCCGCCGATCTGTTCAATCTGGTCCGCCACGATCTCGGCTACTCCAAGACCGAGAAGCGCTTTCCGACCAAGAACACCTGCCTCGCCATCTATTCGCGGGCGGTGAACGCCGAAAGCCCGCTCGATGACGTGCTCGGTACGAATTTCCCGTGGTGCGTCGGGCTGGGAGGCGGAATTGCGCGCGCTGTTCGCCGCCTATGTCGAAGCCAAGCAGCGCCAGCACGTGCTCGATTACGACGATCTGCTGCTGTACTGGGCGCACATGATGGCCGAGCCGGCGATTGCGGCCGAGGTTTCGGAAGCCGCTTCGATCATGTGCTGGTCGACGAGTATCAGGACACGAACCGCCTGCAGGCCGCGATCCTGCTGGCGCTCAAGCCGAATGGCAAGGGTCTGACGGTCGTCGGCGACGACGCCCAGTCGATCTACTCGTTCCGCGCCGCGACCGTGCGCAACATCCTCGACTTTCCCGGCCACTTCAGCCGCGCGCCGCAGGTCGATCACGCTCGAGCACAATTATCGCTCGACACAGCCGATCCTCGCCGCCGCCAACGCCGTGATCGATCTCGCCGATCCGAGCGCTTCACCAAGAATCTGTGGTCGGATCGAGCCTCCGACGAACGCCCGCCCTCGTCAGTGTCGCCGGACGAGGCCGGCCAGGCCGGCTATGTGGTCGAGCAGATTCTTGGAGCACCGCGAATGCCGGCATTGCGCTCAAGGACGCAAGCCGTGCTGTTTCGCGCTTCGCATCACAGCGGCGCCGCTCGAAGTCGAATTGACCCGGCGCAACATCCCGTTCGTCAAGTTCGGCGGCCTGAAGTTCCTGGAAGCCGCGCATATCAAGGACGTCTCGCGTTCCTGCGCTGGGCCGAAAACCCGCGCGACCGCGTCGCTGGTTTTCGCGTGCTCCAGCTTTTGCCCGGCGTTGGGCCGGCCACGGCCGTGCGAGCGCTCGACCAGTGCCGTCGGCCCGGCCGATCCGAGCCACAGCCTCGCAAACGTTTCGCGCCGCCGGCCGCGGCACGGCAGGACTGGCCAGCGTTCGTCGATACCGTCCGCCTGGTGCGCAGCAAAGCGGCCGGATGGCCGGCCGAACTCGATCTGCGTCTGCCGCTGGTACGCGCCGCATCTCGAACGCATCCACGAGGACGCCGCCATGCGCCAGGCCGATCTCGTGCAGCTTGCCCAGATCGCGCAGGGCTATCCGAGCCGCGAGCGATTTCTCACCGAACTGACGCTCGATCCGCCGGACGCGACCAGCGACGAGGCCGGCGCGCCGCTGCTCGATGAGGATTATTTGATCCTCTCGACCATCCACTCGGCAAAAGGCCAGGAATGGAAGTCGGTGTTCATCCTCAACAGCATCGACGGCTGCATTCCCTCCGACCTGGCGACCGGCACGGCGGCCGAGATCGAGGAAGAACGCCGCCTGCTCTACGTCGCCATGACGCGCGCCAAGGATCATCTGCATCTGATCCTGCCGCAGCGGTTTTATGTGCATTCGGCCAACGCAGCAACGGCGACCGCCACATGTACGCCGTCGCGCACGCGCTTCATTCCGGCCGACATGTTGATTTGCTTCGAGAGGACCACATGGCCGCTGGCCGCACAGAGCGCGACGGCCACACCAGGCACAAAAGAGCCAATCGACATCGGCGCCCGCATGCGGCGGATGTGGAGATGAAACTGTTGCACGCAAGTTGTGGCTCGTCCGGCAAACGGGCACAATCGGCCTCACAAAATTCAGGTGAGAGAAAACCATGCCAAAGACGCCGGACTATTTCGCCGGAAAGACCATCATCATCACCGGCGCCGCAAGCGGCATCGGCCGCGCCACGGCGCTGATTTTCGCGCGCGAGCGCGCCAACGTGGTCTGCGCCGACGTCAACGAGGCCGGCGCACGCGAGACCGCGGCGCAAGTCAACGCCAAGGGCAGCCAGGCGCTGGCCTTGAAGGTCGACGTCACCTCGCGCGAGCAAGTCGACGACATGGTCACGCGCGCCATCGCCGCATTCGGTCATCGTGCACTTCCTGTTCAACTCCGCGGGCGCCGCGATCCGCCGCGCCAAATTTTTGGAGATCGACGACGCGCTGATGGCGAAAACATTCGATCTCAACGTCAACGGCACGCTTTACGGCATGCAGGCGGTGCTTGCCGCACATGCTGGAGAACAAGCACGGCGTCATCGTCAACATGGCGAGCATGGCGCACCGCCGCGGCGGCCCCGGCTCCTCGATCCATTACGCCGCGGCCAAGGGCGCGGTGGTGTCGATGACCATGGGCGTCGCGCGCGAGTTCGCCGCGCAAGGCATCCGCGCGCTGTCGATCTCGCCCGGGCCGATCAAGACGCCGTTCCAGGACGCGGCACAATCCTCGCCCGAACTGGTCAAGCGTTTCCTCGACGACGTGCCGATGAAGCGCTTCGGCGAACCAGAGGAGATCGGCGAACTGGTGCTGTTCCTCTGCTCCGACGCCTGTCCGTTCATGACCGCCGACACGGTCTATGTCGAACGGCGGCGGCGGCTGGCGCTAATCGGTCTGCTCCGCGGAAGCGGGGAAGGGAAGCTGTGCTGCGCAGCAGCATGGTGGAAGGGGCCTCGGCCGCGAGGCTGCGCGGGAGTTTTAGATTCACGTTGGCGTTCGAGTTTGTTCTGCAACGGCAACGAAGCGTCATCTCAGAGGCCCCCTCCACCACGCTTCGCGTGGTCCCCCTCCCCCGCACTGCGTGCGGGGGCGGATAAGCGAAAGCGGTCTCGCGATGCTTTCGCATCCGAGGTTTGCGCACGGTTCGTAGCCCGGATGGAGCCAACGGGTCCGGCCCGAAGTGGCCGGCCCGATGACAAGCTCCGCGTAATCCGGGGCCGCGTTGACACGGCAAGATCGTTCCCGGATTGCGCTGCGCTCCATCCGGGCTACAAAAATAAGGGAAGCGGAGCGCCGACAGGCGCACCTCGTTGCCCGCATCATCGGATGCGGGCGCGCGCCCTGCGTCCTCGTTCTCCTCCCCCGCGAGCGGGGGAGGTTGGGAGGGGGCGCGCTCGCCTCTCGGCGCTCCACCGCGGCTCTCGCCAAGGCTTTTACCCCTTGGCTCAGCCCAGACCGCGCTTCCTGTGCGCCGGATCGGTGCCTTGTTGGGCTCCCCGGGCCTCAGTGCAGCGAGCTCCTCGCGGACCGGTCGTCATGCCGGACGGGCGGAGTTCTGAGCCGCCCGGGAGCGGGGTTACGAGCCCCGCGCGCGAGCGCCGCACTTGCTCCATCCAACGGCCGTCACCGGTTGACGTCCCTCACTGAGCAAGATTCGCTAACTGTAGCTGAAGAAGGGACAAATGTCAAGACAATACTTCGTTTTCGATGACGCGACGCTTCGGAGCCTTGTGGATGCACGCCGCGAAAAGCCGCCCTGCCCGCGCCCGCGCCGGACAAGGAATGCCCACGAAATTCGCCCCGCGCATCGCCGCTGCGAACGACCGCTACGCCGACCGCATCAACGCGCCGAAGATGGCGATGAACCGGTTGACGTCGGCCTCGTCGTTGTAGACGTGCGGGCTAATGCGCAGGCGGCCGAGCCGCGGCGCGACATGGACGTTCTCGGCAGCGAGCCGCTCGACCAGCCGATCCGGCATGCCGCTCGGAAAGCCGAGACTTAAAATGTGCGGCGCGCGCACGCGTGCGTCGGGAATATCCGCCGCGCCGCCGCGCAGGCCGTCGGCGAGACGGCTGGTCAGCATGGCGAGCCGCGCTGCGATCGCCACATGGCCCCATTGCGCCATCATCTCCATGCCGATCGACGCCATCTCCATCGAGATGAAGTGATCGCGCTCGCCCATATCGAAGCGCCGCGCGTCGGCGACGTAGCCGGTATCGGCGAAGTAGACATCCTGTTCGGAGCGGACGGCGCGGCGCCCGTAGCTCGTCTGCTCGAGCGGAACGCCGCCCTGGTGGCGTTTGGCGACATAGAGGAATGCGCGACCATACGGGCCGAGCAGCCATTTGTAGGTCGGGAACACGACAAAGTCCGGATCGAGTGCGCGCACATCGAGATCAAGCACGCCGACACTATGCGTGGCGTCGACCAGCAACGCGGTACCTTGCGCGCGCAGCGCCGGCGCAACACGCGAAAGATCCACCGCGCCGCCATCGCACCAGTTCACCGACGAGAGCGAGGCGATGGCGATCGGCGCCGCATTTTCCGCGTTGTCTTGCCGCGCGATTGCGGTCAGCACACCCTGCGTCCAATCGCCGTCGTGCGGCCGGCGTACGGTTTCGACGGTGAAGCCGCCCGCCCCGGCGCGCGTCATCCATTCCAGCACCGCGGACGAATGATCGTCCTCGAGCACCAGCACCCGCGCGCCCGGCGGCACGGCAAATATCTTTGCGGCGGCGGCGACGCCATAACCAACCGAGGAGATCAGCGCCACATCTTCGGGCGCGGCGTTGATCAACGCCGCCGCAGCCTGGCGCGTGCGCGCGTATTGCTGCGCGGCGAATTCATCGTCGATGAGCCAAGGCTGCCCTTTTCGCCCAACCGCCGCACGGCCGGCCTCAAGAGTCGCCAACGGCAGCGGACTATAGGACGCGGCGTTGAGGTAACAGACCTCGCGTGGAATATCGAACAGCGCACGTTGCGATGGCAACATGGGGCATTTTCCTTGCGTGGGTCCCGCGTTGTAGCCCGGATGGAGCGAAGCGCAATCCGGGAACGATTGCGCGGCGGGTTGAGGACCTCAGGATAAAGGGCAGACAGAATGCGATAGAATTCGGTGAGCCGAGAAGCCGACCCCGGATTGCGCTTCGCTCCATCCGGGCTACCCTTGCTACGCTTGCTCCCCCTATTTGAACGCGATTAGATCGGTGCGGCTCAGTGTTGAGGCTCTTGCCTTCAAGGGCTCATTTTCGGCATTCGCACTGTGCTGATGCAGGATCTGGTAGAGGCCGATGGCGATCTCGTAATCGGTCGCGTCCAAGCTCGCATCGACCGGCACGACGACCGTGTACCCCCGCAGCGTCGCACCGACCGACGTGTAGGTCACCGATCCGCTCACCTTCCAGCCCGCGAGGATAAGCGTCGTGATCCCCTTGGCCTTGAGCAGATTATCGAGGTCGGTCTTGTAGAACCGGTCTTGCGCCTGGCTTTCGATCCTGATGTCGCCGGGCGCTGGAAGAACGTCCGGCAGCCAGTTCGCCATCGTATGCGCGCGTGTCCCATAGGCAATGGTGACGCCGGCCTTACGCGCCCGTTTCAGCAGCGAAGCGATCGCCGGCACCATTTTCCCCGTGCAGTTCGGCTGCCGCGTGCAGATCGGATCGACGATGTCGAAGATGAGCAATGCCGTTGTCGCGGGGTTGAGGGCGACCGGGACCGGCTCCGGCGGTGGCGGCATTTGCAGAGTAATTGGAGATTGGCTCATAGCACTTCCGTCCGGAGGTCGTGACAGAACTGTAACGTAGATCGCATTAAGAACGTAGGGCGGATTAGCGCAGCGTAATCCGCCTTTCGATCCTCGCGATGTGGCGGATTACGCCTTCAGCCGATCCGCCCTACGAGCTTGCTCGCTAAACTTGTTTGCTTAAAAAGGAATTTCGTCATCCATTTGGTCACGCTTTGGCGCCCGAGGCGGTTCAATTTGTTTAGGCTCCGATGCCGGCGGCAATCTCTTCGTTTCTTCCTCTTTTTTGACGCCCCAAATGACCTGCGCAATTGAATCCAGCAGCGATCGGATCTGGCTGCGTTCAATTGCTTCGCCGACTACGTCCGCGACGGCCATAACGAGTGAAGCAAAAATATCAAACCGCGTGCGATTACGATCAACTTCTTTTTGGAGTTCATTCAAGTTTTTAAGGAGCGCCTCCTTCTTTTCCTCATCAATTTCAAGCTTCTGGAATATTTCTCGAAGCTGTTGGATATGGTGAGTTATCTTTGCGCGCGTTACAGCGTCCAATTGAACCGAATAGCCTCGTGTGCGCCGCGCATTTCTAATCTTCAATGCTGTCTTATAGTGCTCCACGTCTTTGCTAAAATTTTGATAGGTTTGATATGTTACATCTTCAATTAAAGGCACTTGCTGCTTAGCTACCGCAGCTTCGAGGCCTAACTCAGTAATTGCGGCGAGAACCTTTCCGATATATTCGACGTAGACGACATTGCCAGGACCGTCGGGTTGGGCGCGCTCGATTTGTAATTCAAGAACATGTTTGAAATATTTTTCGAGGTGCAAAAACGCAAGTTCTGGATCAAGCGGAATGTTGGCGTAAACTTGGTCTTCGTCCATCAAATATCCTTGATCCATCCGACCCACCTTCTTTCATCAGAGGCCGCGCCGGTCCCACCGGCAAATTATCGCGTTTGCATAACAGCGTCTCGATGGCCTTACTCCCGCGGCATCGCTAACTCTCCAATCGGCGAGCGCGTAGTGGCTGCGTGATAACCAGGTGTAGGTTGCCGCCGTCGGCCGCGATCAGCTATGCATTTCATATCAACACTAGATGTTGCAGCCGCGCCCCGCGGACGGCCGGCACTGTAATACTGCGGTCGAAAGTTGCGAGCCGCCCGCCATTCTTCAGCGCAAGCGCAAGTAGATAGGCATCGGTGATCTGATTTGGTCCGAGGATTCGATCCGGATCGAACCAAGCATTGTCGCACAGCGAGACATCATCAGGCCAGAAGGCATGGTCGGTTTGCCTGATCTGCTCGGACAAAAGATCAATCGCGAAGGTGGTTGATATGGGCGCCTTGTACCGCGACTGCGACATGATGCGTACCATGCCATTTTCGGTGAGCGGGCACGTCGCCCAGCCGGCGGAATTGTTCGCATTCCACCATTCGTGCGCCCTTCTGTGATGCTCGTGGCTTTCGTCGATGATCGCGATCAGGACGTTGACGTCGAACAGGACCCGCATGGTTAGTCCTTCGGGCGCAGTCCTGCGTCTTCGCGATCGGCGTCTTCGAGCAAACGTTGGATCAAGGCCGTCGTCACGACCTCGCCCCTAGACGGAAGCACATAGAAACCGTTGCGTTCGATCAAAGGCCCTTGCGCGGGGCGCGTCAGTTCGCGCCTCGCCAGTTCAGAAATCACTTCTCCCGACGTCGTGCCGCGTTCGGCGGCCAAGCGCTCGGCCGCGCGCACCACGTCATCGTCGATCTGCACCGTCTTGCCCATTCAGCGAATGTAGCCAGCCAACGAGCTCGTGACAACCTAGACTGGCAAATTATCGTGCTTGCGCCCCGGCATCTCCACCGTCTTACCCCGCAGCATCGCCAGCGCACGCGCGATCCGCGGCCGCGTCGCGTGCGGCATGATCACGTCGTCGATGTAGCCGCGCTCGGCGGCGATGAAGGGGGAGAGGAAGCGCTCCTCATATTCCTTGGTGCGCGCCGCGATCTTGTCGGCGTCGCCGCTATCGGCGCGGAAGATGATCTCGACCGCGCCCTTGGCGCCCATCACGGCGATCTGCGCCGTCGGCCAGGCGTAGTTGAGGTCGCCGCCGATATGCTTTGAGGCCATCACGTCGTAGGCGCCGCCGAACGCTTTTCGCGTGATCACGGTGACCAGCGGCACCGTCGCCTGCGAATAGGCGAACAACAGCTTGGCGCCGTGCTTGATCAGGCCGCCGTATTCCTGCGCGGTGCCGGGCAGGAAGCCGGGCACGTCGACGAAGGTGACGATCGGAATATTGAAGGCGTCGCAGAAGCGCACGAAGCGCGCCGCCTTGCGGCTGGCATCCGAGTCGAGCACGCCGGCCAGCACCATCGGCTGGTTGGCGACGAAGCCCACGGTGCCGCCGGCGATGCGGCCGAAGCCCGATCACGATGTTGCGGGCGAACGCTTCCGAGAGCTCGAAGAAGTCGCCCTCGTCCACGACTTTCAGGATCAGCTCCTTGATGTCGTAGGGCTTGTTGGGATTTTCGGGCACCAGCGTGTCGAGCGAGGGCTCTTCACGCTCGGGCTTATCGAACGACGGCCATTGCGGAACGCCGGCGGAAAAATTCGCCGGCAGAAAATCGATCAGCCGGCGCATCTGCAGCAAACATTCGACGTCGTTGTCGTAGGCGCCGTCGGCGATGGAAGATTTGGTGGCGTGCACGGAGGCGCCGCCGAGCTCTTCGGCGGTGACGATCTCGTTGGTCACCGTCTTCACCACGTCGGGCCCGGTGACGAACATGTAGCTGGTGTCGCGCACCATGAAGATGAAATCGGTCATTGCCGGCGAATAGACATCGCCGCCGGCACAGGGGCCCATGATCACCGAAATCTGCGGAATGACGCCGGAGGCGATCACATTGCGCTTGAACACCTCGCCGTAACCGCCGAGCGCGGCGACGCCTTCCTGGATGCGGGCGCCGCCGGCATCGAACAGGCCGATGATCGGCGCGCGGGCGCGCATCGCCATGTCCTGGATCTTGATGATCTTCTGCGCGTGCGTCTCCGACAGCGAGCCGCCGAACACGGTGAAATCCTTGGCGAAGGTGAAGACGGTGCGGCCGTTCACGGTGCCGAAGCCGGTGACGACGCCGTCGCCGGCGATCTTCGATTTCTCCATGCCGAAATCGTTGGAGCGATGCTCGACGAACATGTCGAGCTCCTCGAACGAGTCGCGGTCCATCAGCAGCTCGATGCGCTCGCGCGCGGTGAGCTTGCCGCGCTTGTGCTGCGCCTCGATGCGCTTTTCGCCGCCGCCGCCGCGCGCGCTGGCGCGACGTGCTTCGAGCTTGTCGAGAATGTCTTTCATATTCGCCTGGCCCGCTCCGCGGCCCCCGGACGGCCGGATTTGCTATGCAAGTTTCATAGCAAGGCTTGTGCGCAGCGTCACGAGCGCCGCAAGCGCGCTCCCCTCCCCCTTGTGGGGAGGGGTTGGGGGTGGGGGTCGGGAGGTCTCGTGCCACCGTCGACGGGTGCGCACCGCCTCCCGACCCCCACCCTGCCCTCCCCACAAGGGGGAGGGTTCAGCTTTCCTCGCCGCCGGATGCCTCTTTCACCGCGGCGACGATGCCGGCGTAGCCGGTACAGCGGCAGAGATGGCCGCTGAGGACCTCGCGGATTTCGGCTTCCGAGGGGTGCGGATTGCGTGCCAGATAATCGGTGAACGACATCAGGATGCCCGGCGTGCAGAAGCCGCATTGCAGCGCGTGATTGTCGCGGAACGCCTGCTGCAGCGGGTTGAGCGTGCCGTCCGGCGCCGCCAGCGACTCCACGGTGCGCACCTCGCGGCCCTCGGCCTGCACCGCGAGCGTCAGGCAGGAGCGCACCGCGGCGCCGTCGATCAGCACGGTACAGGCGCCGCAGATGCCGTGCTCGCAGCCGACATGGGTGCCGGTCGCGCCGAGCGCATGGCGCAGAAAATCGCTCAGCAGCGTGCGCGGCTCGGCGTCGGCCGCGAGCTTGCGGCCGTTGAGCGTGAGGCCGATGCGCGGGCGTTCATCGCGGTTCACGCGGCGCATCGCATCGCCTCCGCGATCACGTGCGGACCGAGATTGCGCAGCAGGTCGCGGCGCAGCGCCGCCGAGGCGTGCAAATCCTCGTAGCCTTCCAGTTCCTCCGCCCACTGCCCGACCGCCGCCGCGGCGACGGCGGCGGTTTCGGCCGCGATCGTGCGCACCATCGGCCGCCCGGCCATGCCGCCGACGCCAAGCCGCACCGCGCCGCCCTCCGCCACGGTCGCCGCGACGGCAACGATGGCGAAGTCGCCATGGCGGCGCGCCACCTCGCGGAACGCGACGCCGCGCTTCTGCGCGACGGGAAACCGCACAGCCGTGATCAACTCGTCCGTCGCGCGCGCCGTGGTGAGCATGTCCTTCTGGAAATCTTTGGCCGCGACCGCGCGGCTGCCGCGATGGGACCGCAGCACCACCTCGCCGCCGAGCACCGCGAGCGCCAGCGGCAGCTCCGAGCTCGGATCGGCATGCGCGATCGAGCCGCACACGGTGCCCTTGTTGCGGGTCTGAAAATGTCCGACGAACGGCAGCGCCGCCGCGACCAGCGGCAGCTTCTCCGCGAGCTGCGGCCACGCCATCAGCTTGTTCTGGGTGACGGCGGCGCCGATCTCGATCAGTGTCGCCGAGGTCGCGGATGACATCGAGCGCGCCGATCCGCGAAATATCGATCAACATGCCGGCGTCGATCAAACGCAGATTGAGCATCGGCACCAGCGACTGGCCGCCGGCCAGGATGCGCGCGTCGTCGCCGTGCTCGGCGAGCAGCGCCACGACCTCTTCGACCGTATCGGGCCGCACGTAATCGAACGGCCGCGGCTTCATGCTCCCGGCGCCTTCCATCATCGCGTGGATGCGCCGCGGCGTTGCCGGCAGCGCGACGTCGCGCGACGCCGAGCGCATCGGCGATCGCATTGGCGATGCAGACCGGCGTCGACATGCAATTGCCTTCGGCGAGGCCCTTGGCGCCGAGCGGCGTCAACGGCGACGGCGATTCGTAATGCAAGATTTCGACCTCGGGGATTTCGCTCACCGTCGGCACCAGATAATCGGCAAAGGTGCCGCTGAGGAACGCGCCCTCCTCGTTGTAGGTGAATTCCTCGTAGAGCGCCGCGGCGATGCCTTGCGCGAACGCGCCGCGGATCTGGCCCTCGCGATCATCGGATTGAGCATGCGGCCGGCATCGTGCATCGACACGTAGCGGTCGACGCGCACGTGATAGCTCACCGGATCGATCTCGATGCCGCACATGTCGAAGATGAAGCCGTAGGTCAGCGACGTGTTGATCCTGTCGTCGCTCGTCGGCGGCTCGAGTTCCGGCGGCGACCATATCGCCGGTTTCGCTCAAAGCCGGCGCCATGCTTTCCGGCAGCATCGCCGGCGACCAATGCGAGGTCGCGGCGACCCGGCCGAACGGCAGCGCGTTGTCCGGATTGCTGCGGCTGCGGATTTTGCCGCCGGCAAGCTCGACGTCTTCGGGCAGCACGTTGAGCTGCTTGGCGGCGATGCCTTTGAGCTTGTCGCGCATCTGCACCGCCGCCATGTGCGCCGCGACCGCCGTGCCCGAGGCAAAGCGGCTCGAATAAGTGCCGGCGGCGATCGACCATTGGTCCTTGGCGGTGTCGATTTCCAGGACGACTTCGACTGTCGTCGGCGGCGAGGCCGAGCTCGTCGGCGACGATCTGCGCCAGCACGGTCTCGTGGCTCTGGCCCTGCACGGTGACGTCGGCGGTGACCGTGACGGCGCCGAGCGGATCGATATTCACCGTCGCCATCGACACCGCGCCGTTCTTCGGGCCGGCCTTTTCGCGCGCTTGCGCGCGTCATCAGGGTCGAGAGATAGCCCATGTTCGACATTGCCGGCTCGACCACCGCGGCAAAGCCGATGCCGTATTTGCGCCCGGCGGCGCGCGCCGCATCGCGCCGGCGCTTGAGATCGTCGAGCCGGCCGTCCCCGACCGCGATCTCCGACCGCGCGCGAGTAATCGCCGGAATCGTAGAGCGCGCCGGCCGCCGCGCGGTACGGAAATTTTTCCGCCGGCACGAGATTGCGCCGGATGACGTCGAGCGGATCGAGCTTCAGCTCGACCGCGATGCGCTGCATCAGCCGCTCCAGCGCGAGATAAAGCTGCGGGCCGCCGAAGCCGCGAATGAGGCTCGCCGGCATCTTGTTGGTCAGCACGACGCGGTTGGTCACGTCGACATTGGCGATGTCGTAGGCGCCGGTGACGGCGCCGTGCATGCGGTAGAGCGGGCCCGGCATCGGCGCGCGCAGGAACGCGCCGTAATCCTCGAGCTGATCGAGCCGCAGCGCGAGGATGCGGCCGTCTTTGGTCACCGCCGCCTCGATCGGCGGTGACGCGGTTCGGCCCAGAACTCGCGGCGACCAGATGCTCGATGCGGTCCTCGACCCATTTGACCGGCCGCCCGGTGATGCGCGCCGCGAGCGCCATCAGCACGACATAGGGAAACACCGACAGCTTGATGCCGAAGCTGCCGCCGGAATCCGGCGGGATGCGCAGCCGCATTTTCGGCCCGGCGACGCGCAGCGCGCGCGCCATCACCGGATGCATGCGAAAACGGCCCCTGGAAATTCGCCAGCACGTCGTAGCTGCCCTCGGCCGGATTGTGCTGGGCGACGACGACATAGCATTCGATTGGCGTGAACGAGAGGCGCGGAAAGTCCGTCGTCATGGCGATGCGGTGATCGGCGCGCGCGAATGCCGCCCGCGGTATCGCCGTAGGAAAATTCGCGCACCGAGATTTCGTTGGTCTTCGCCTCGGGATGCAGCAGCGGCGCCGATGCCTCGCACGCCGCTTCCGGATCGAGGACCGCATCGCGCGGCGCATAGTCGATCTCGACAAGCTCGGCCGCATCTTCGGCGACATAGCGGCTGTCGGCGACGACGAGCGCCACCGGCTCGCCGACATAGCGCACGCGCTCCACCGCCAGCGACCATTGCCGCACCGGCGTCTTGACGGCAGCCAGAAACGGATCGGACAGTTTGCGGACATCCTCGCCGGTGATGACCGCCCAAACGCCCTCATGCGCCAACGCTTTTGCGGTATCGATGCCGACAATATCGGCGTGCGCGTGCGGCGAGCGGACGACATGGGCGTGCAGCGTCCCGACCGCGACCGGCAGATCATCGGCATAGCGCCCGCGACCCGACAGCAGCGCGGGGTCTTCCTTCCGCAGGACGGGCGTGCCGAGATTGCCGGACATAACGTGACGCGATGTTCCCTGCGACGTGATGTCCTGTCTACATCCGCGGCCGAACGTTGTCAGCCCGGATGCGGCCGCGGGCCCCGCTGGCATGCCGGCTGTGGCTCAATTACATTCGGCCACCCACGACAAGCGAGAGGACCTCATGGCTCATTCCGCCAGCGGCACCGGTATCGGCCAGCCCGTACCGCCGTCGCGAAGATCTGCGCCTGGTGCGTGGTGCGCGGCCGCTACACCGCCGACGAAAACCTGCCGGGGCAAGTCTATGCCGTGATGCTGCGCTCGCCGCACGCGCATGCGCGCATCCGCTCGATCGCGACGGATGAGGCCGCGGCGATGCCCGGCGTGCTGGCGGCGCTCACCGGCGCCGATTTTGTCGCCGACGGCCTCAAGCCGATTCCGCACAAGGTTTGGTCGCAGCATCCGGCGGAAGTCCACCTGCAGAACAGCGATGGCAGCCAGCCGTTCACGGCGCCGCATTACCCGCTGCCGACCGACAAGGTCCGCTTCGTCGGCGAGGCGGTCGCGATGGTCGTCGCCGAAACCGTCAACGCGGCGAAGGACGGCTGCCGAGCGCATCGCGATCGATTACGAGGCGCTGCCCGCGGTCACCGCGACGGTCGCCGCGGCGCGGCAGGACGCCCCGCAGGTGCACGAGGCCGCGCGATCGAACGTCTGCTTCGACGCCCAGATCGGCGACGCCGAGGCCACGGCAGCCGCTTTCGCCAGAGCCGCGCACGTCACGCGGTTCGAGACCTGGGTGCAGCGCGTCACCGGCGTGCCGATGGAGCCGCGCGCCGCGCTCGCCGCCTACGACCCGGCGAGCGGCCGCTACACCGTCCATGCCGGCAACGGCGGCGCGGTGCGCCTCAAGGAGGATCTTGCCACCATGCTCGAATGTGCCGCGCGAGAATGTGCGCGTGCTCATGCAGGATGTCGGCGGCAATTTCGGCACCCGCGGCATGATCTACGCCGAATTCGCGCTGGTCGCCTGGGCCGCGAAAAAACTCGGCCGGCCGGTCAAATGGATCATCGAACGCCACGAATCCTTCCTCAGCGATTACCAGGCGCGCGATCTCGCCGTCGAAGCCGAGCTTGCGCTCGACGACAAGGGCAAGTTCCTGGCGATGCGCGGCTCCAATATCGGCAACCTCGGCGGCCACACCACGAATTATTCGATGGTGCAGAAGGGCGTGCAGATGATGTCGAGCATCTATCGCGTGCCGGCGGCGCATTTTCGCGCCCGTGCCACGCTGAGCAACACGTCGCCGACGCGGCCGTACCGCAGCGCCGGCCGGCCGGAAGTGATTTTCGTCATGGAGCGGCTGATCGATCTTGCGGCGACGGGAATGCGGCATCGATCGCGTTGCGATCCGGCGGCGCAATCTGGTGACCGAAAAGGAGTTGCCATACAAGAACCCGTTCGGCGTCGAATACGACAGCGGCGATTATATCGGCGCTATGAATTCTGCGCTGGAGCTCGGCGATTGGGCCGGACTTTAAGCGCCGCCGCGCCGAAGCGAAAAAGCGCGGCAAGTATCGCGGCATCGGCGTCGCCAACTACGTCGATATCTCGACCGGCGTGCCGCGCGAAAAGGCCGAGATCACCGTGCTGCCGAGCGGGCGTCGTCGAGCTCGTCATCGGCGTCGTCTCGCAAGGCCAGGGCCACGAGACGAGCTTTGCGCAACTGATCACCGAATGGCTCGGCGTGCCGATCGAATCCGTCCGCATCGTCGCCGGCGATACCGACCGCGTCACGGTCGGCGGCGGCGCGCATTCCGGCCGCGGCATGCGGCTCGGCTCGCATCGTCATCAAGAGGTCCTCCGATGACATCATCGAGAAGGGCACGAAGATCGCCGAACATCTTTCTGGAGACCGCCGCAGCCGATATCGAGTTCAAGGACGGCCGTTTCGCCGTGAAAGGCACCAACCATGCGGTCGGCCTCTTCGACGTGGCACGCGCCGCGGCCGAGCGCACCGACCTGCCGGAGGATTTGCGCGGGCCACTGTACGCGGCCTGCGACGAGACCGTGGCGGAGGCGAGCTTTCCTTACGGCTGCCAGGTCTGCGAGGTCGAGGTCGATCCTGAAACCGGCGCCGTCAAACTGGTCCACTACGCCGCGGTCGACGATGTCGGGCGCGCCGTCAACCCGCTGATCATCCACGGCCAGGTTCACGGCGGCATTGCCCAGGGCGCCGGCCAGGCGCTGATGGAGCACGCGCATTACGACCCCGAAACCGGGCAGATGCTGGCGGGTTCGTTCATGGACTACGCCATGCCGCGAGCGTCCGACCTGCCGTCCTTTATAGCCGAAATCACCGAAGTGCCCTCGCCCACCCACCCGCTCGGCATTCGCCCGGCCGGCGAAGGCGGCACCGTCCCGGCGCTCGGTGTCATCATCAATGCGATCGTCGATGCGCTATCCGACCTCGGCGTGCGCCACGTCGAAATGCCGGCGACGCCCGAGCGCGTGTGGCGGGCGATCCATGAGGCTAGGACGCGGACGCATTAGCGCGCAGGCAAACTCGTGGCCGGACTGCGAGCGGCGGTGCAACGATCAGCGCCGGTAGCGCCCGCAGTAGTCGACCACCGCGCGGACGAAGACTTCCGCAGCGGGTGAAACCGATTGCGCTTTACGGGTGCAGATGCAAAATTCGAGCGGGTCTTTTGCGAACTCCTTCACGGCGACCGCGCAGAGCGTTCCGGCCGCCACCTCCTGAGCCACGGCAAAACGCGGCAATAACGTGCATTGCCGCCCGACACCGGCGACGCTTTTAACAAGCGCCAACGAATTGGTGACACAGAAGACATCCGGCTTCAGATCGTGGCGCGCGAATATCCGGTCGATCTGCTGGCGCAATCCGAAGGACGTTTCGGTGAGGACAAAAGGGTAGCCGGCAAGCTCGCGCAGCGAGACGATCTTGCGTTTCGCCAGCGGATGATTTGCAGAGACGGCGACGATCATCGTGTCGTTGAACACGCTGGTGCTGGCGATGGCTTCGCGCGGCGGCGGATTGAGGATAAGGCCGATCTCGGCCGCGCCGCTCGTCAAATACTCCATCGCCTCGTCGGTGCTGCTCATTCTGACATTGAACACGACATTGGGGTATTGCACGTGGAAGCGGTGCAGCACCGGAGCGACGAAACTTTCGATCGCCGTCTGGAAGCAGCAGATATCCACGGTCCCGGCCTGAATATCTTGCAGCGCCGCGATATGCGATTTCACGCGCGAGAATTCGCGCATCATTCCTTCGAACTTGGTGTGCAGCAATTCGCCCGCCGGCGTGAGCACCATGCCCTTGGCGCGCCGGTCGAAGATCGGCGTGCGCAGCTCGTGTTCAAGCTTGGCGATCTGACGGCTGATGGCGGACGGCGAGACGTGAAGCCGTTCGGCGGCGGCCCTGATCGAGCGTGACTCGGCGGTTTCGCTGAAATAGCGCAGCGCCGTGAAATCCATGACGCGCCCCAGTGTTGCGTTTCAGGCAACAAGATGATGTCGAGATTGATATGGCATCAACGCTCCAACCGGTCAATCCTGCCGCAGTTGCACCCCCGAACCGTGGAGACACGTCATGCCATACCTGCACCTGTTGCCCGATCCGGGCATGAACTACACCTTCAACCGGCCGCTGCTCGACGGCACCTCGCCTGCCCGTTTGAAGGAATTGAGCGCGATCGCACCGCGCATCAAGGATTACGCGAGCTGGCACGCGGTCTGGCTGGAAGTCGCCAAAAAGGCCGAGTCCGAAAAGCGCTGGTCGGACGCGGCGTCCTACTATCATGGCGCCGAGTTCTATCTTCCCGCGGGCGAGGTTCGGAACGGACTCTATGACGACTTCGCCCGCTGCTGGGCGCTCGCCATGCAGGGAATAGCCGGCTACGAGCGATTCAAGGTGCCGTATCCGGGCGGGCACCTGCCGGGCTTTCGCCTCCAAGCCAAGGGCAAGGAACGCGGCACATTCGTCTTCCATGGCGGATACGATTCATTTGTCGAGGAATTCTATGGCTTCCTTCTGCCACTGACGGATTACGGCTTCACCGTCATCGCTTTCGATGGCCCCGGCCAGGGCGGCGCGCTGCGCCAGGGCATTTTCTTTGAATATGCTTGGGAGAAGCCGGCCAAGGCGCTGCTCAATTATTTCGAGCTCAATGGCGTCGAGTGGCTCGGCGCGTCGTGCGGCGGCTACCTCTCGATCCGCGCCGCGGCCTTCGAACCGCGCATCAAGCACATCATTTCGCTGCCAACCACCTATTCGGGCCTCGACATGACGCTCAGGCAGATGCATCCGGGCAAAGCGGCCGAGTTGGTATCGCTGTTCAAAACCGGCGATCGAAAGGGAACGGAGGCACTCGTCGCGCGCGAACGGCTGCCGTCATCCGTGTTCGACTGGTGCATCACGCAAGGCATGCACATCACCGGCACCAAGACCCCGTTCGACTTCCTCACCGCGATCGAGAAACACTCGCTCGACGGTATTCTCCACAATGTCAAACAGGACATCCTGCTGACCGAGGGCGAACAGGATCATTTGTTCGACATCGACTGGCTGTACCGAACGATGCGGGAACTGGTGTGTGCGCGCTCCGTCACCGCGCGGATTTTCACGGCCCGCGAAGGCGGCGAGCAGCATTGCCAGGTCGGCAACTCGGCGCTGGCGCGTGACGAGATCGTCAACTGGCTCGGCCGCTTCTATCCCGACATGCGGGCGGTGCGCGCCGCCACGGCGCCTGCCGCAGCGGCAGCGTGAAAGAAAAGCCGCCGGGTCGCGCGACTCGGCGGCACTTGCCTCAAGCTAAAGGATGATTGCCATGAACTTTTCAGCGCTCACCGCAACGGCCTTTGCCGCGGCGCTCGTCGCGGCAACCGCGGTTCTCGGCTTCTCTTATGCACCCGGTCTTTTTGTCTGGGCGGCGTTCATCGGCTGGGCGAGTTACGATCATTCGGGCGCGACCGCGCAGGCTGCACTCCGCAGCTCGGCTGCGCTCATCTTCGGCGTGGTGATGGCCTGGATCGTGGCCGTTGTGGTGACCGCGCATATCCTGCCGCTTGCCCCGACTATCGCGACAGCAATCGTCGCCGGCATTGCGTCGTTCTTGATCGTCATGGCGTCGCGATGGCCCCTGCTGGGCGTCGTGCCGGCGACCTTCTACGGATTTGCCTCGACCTTTGCCTGGCTGAGCCTCGCGCCCAATGCTTTCAACTTCGAAGCGCTGACGGAAACAAGCGCGCGCAACGTGCTTGTCGCACTACCGGCCTCGCTGCTGATCGGCACGGGGCTCGGCATCCTGCATGGCCGCCTGCAAAAAATTCTGTCGCGTGACGCGGGGGATACGTCGCGTCAGATGCTGCGCCGGGAAAGTCCCGCAGGCGGCGGTCCCGCGGCCTTGATGCCGGACAGGAATTGACTGTCGGCGCAAAGCGGACTCGAACGACAGATTTACGGGTTCGCGGCCTAACGCGACTTCTTCAACCGCTTGCGCGCCGCAGCCCTCTTTCGCCGTCGAGCGGCTACCTTTCTGCGGCATGGCGCGCAGCGGCAGCCGCCGTTTCTTTTGAAGTAGTCGAAATACTCCGGCCCATAGTTGTAGGTGACTTCTTCCCCCGGCTCGATACGACGCAGCGCGACGATCACGATGCCGCCTTTGCGCCCCACCGGTTTCGCATTCGGCCGGCAGGAGTGATTGATATAACGCGCGACATTCCGCCGCGAGGAGCCGTCGATGGTCCAACGCTTGGTGAGCTCGAATAAATACTTCGAACCTTGAGCTTCCAGCCGGTCGGCTTCTTCGTTCGACACGCGCCGTCCGCGATAGGTCGCGATGTAGGCCGTCCGCTTGATTGGTTTCGTCGCGAAAAGGCCGAGCCCGGTCACCGAACGGCCGATACGGAAAGCGCGTGAAGGCATCAATTCCGATTAGCGGGAGATTCGCCCGATGTCATGCCGCAATCCCCAGAAAAGTGCCACGCATTCACCGCCGCAGCAGATCGGCGATCACGGCCTGGGCCGCATTGTGCCCCGGGGCGCCGGTGACCCCGCCGCCGGGATGCGCGCCCGACCCGCACAGATAGAGCCCCGCGAGCGGCATTCGATAATCGGCATAGCCAACCATCGGGCGCATGGAAAAGAGCTGATCCAGCGTCAGCGCGCCGTGGAAGATATCGCCGTTGGGCAAGCCGAAGATGTGCTCCAGATCGAACGGCGAGAGGCTCTGACGGCCGACGACGCTGGTTTTGAATCCCGGCGCATAGGTTTCGACGGTATCGATCATCAGGTCGGCGACGGTTTCACGGTGGTCGTTCCATGACGAACCGTCCGCAAAGTGCGGCGAAACGTGCTGGCAGAACAGGCTCGCCACGTGCGCGTCGCGCGGCGCGAGGCTGTCGTCGACCGCCGAAGGAATCAGCATTTCGATGATGGGCTTTCGGCTCCAGCCGTCGCGCACACAATCCCGATAAGCCTGATCCATGTAGGACAGGCTCGGCGCCATGATGATGCCTGCGGTGTGATGGTCGCCCGCCGCTGGCAGCGCTGAGAAAACCGGCAGCTTCGACAGCGCGACATTCATGCGGAACGTCCCGGAGCCTGCTTTCCAGCGCTTCATGCGCGCCGCCACGGCGCGCGGCACAGCCTCAGGCGGCACGATGTTCTGGAAAAGATGTTGCGGGTCGACGTTGGCAATGACGGCGCGCGCGCGGATCGGGCTACCGTCGTCCAGCACGACACCGGCGGCGCGGCCATGCTCCACGATGACTTCGGACACCGCGGAGCACACGTCGATGCGTACCCCGTATTCCCCCGCTGCCTTTGCCATGGCCTGCGTGATCGCGCCCATACCGCCGATCGCGTGGCCCCACACGCCGCGCTTGCCGTTCACCTCTCCGAACGCGTGGTGCAGCAGCACGTAGGCCGAGCCCGGCGTGTAAGGGCTTGCCAGATTGCCGACGACTGAATCGAAGCCGAGCACGGCCTTGATAGGATCGGACTCGAACCACTCGTCGAGCATGTCGCCGGCCGATTTGCGCAACAGGCGAAGCGCCGTGTTGAGGCTACCGCCCTGCCGCAACCCCTTGCCGATCGCGGCAATCTTAGAGAGGTCGCGCACGGCGCGGCTGGCATTGCGTAACGCCAGGTTTGGCGGTGCATCGAGCACGATGCTGCGCAAAGCGTCGGCCACGCGACCAATCTCCGCCTGATAAAGAGAATACTGCGTCGCATCCTTGGCGCTGAATTTTGCTATCTCGCGCTCGGTACGGCCTTCGCCGGTGAGGAGATATCGCCCATCCGGCAGCGGCAGAAAGTTCTGCGCGCGGCGAGCGACGACGCGCAGGCCGCGCTCGTGGAGCTTGAGGTCGCGGATGATCTTCGGCTGCAAAAGGCTTACGGTGTAGGCCGCGGTCGAGTTGCGGAAGCCGGGAAAGAACTCCTCCGTCACAGAAGCACCGCCGACGATCCCGCGGCGTTCCAGAACGCGGACGCGCAACCCAGCCATACCGAGGTAAGCGGCGCACGTCAGTCCATTGTGACCGGCTCCGATGACGATGGCATCGAGATCGGACATGCCTTCAGGCCAAAGCCAATTTTTTGCAATGCGTGACGTTCAAACTCGCGACGACCATGGGACTCGATCTGCTCCAACCCGATTGCACATATGAACGTGTCTTAATGGAAAATTAGGGTTGATAGGGTGCTAATGCCTGCGCAGCCTGAAGGGTCAAACGACGATACCGCTGCGGGTTCTCCCGTGATCCGACCGGTCTTAAACGTACTGCAAACGTCCGGCGCCGTCCCACGTTTTCCGCCATGCCGATAAGCCAATCCGCCCTCAAGGCCGTATCCGCAGCGCCCCTTCCCTGCAAGATCTGCGGCGGGAAGGCCGCGCTCTACGGCGTCGTCGATTTCCACAAGTGCTGCGAAGAGCTGCGCGGCTTTCGGCTGCCGCTCTCGGGCGTGCCGATTTATTACCGCCGCTGCACGGCTTGCGATTTCTTGTTCACCGATGCATTCGACGACTGGAGCGATGATCAATTCAAAGCGCATATCTACAATGACGATTACGGCACCATCGATCCGGACTATCACACCGCACGGCCACACGCGAATGCCGATCTTGTAGGGCGCCTGTGGGCCGAGCATAAATCGGAAACGCGGGTGCTCGACTTCGGCGGCGGCAACGATGTGTTCTGCACGGCGCTTCGGACCAACGGATTTCCGGCGGCGGTGACATACGATCCCATGGTGACTGCACACGCCCGCCGTCCGAACGGAAAATTCGATCTGGTGACTTGCTTCGAAACGCTGGAGCATCTTCCCGACCCGGCTGCCGGCGTCGCGCTGATCCTTGAATGCGTAGCGGAACCGGGACTCATCTTCTATTCAACCCTTGTGCAGCCGGCTGATTTCAACAATTACGGCCTCGGCTGGTGGTACGTCGGACCACGCAACGGCCATGTCTCGATCTTCAGCAAACAAGCGCTGGCAGCCGCTTGGGGGCGTCACGGCTACAAAACAGTGTCTTTCAATGCAGGCACCCATCTCGCGTTTCGCACCCTCCCGTCGTTTCTGGCCCACCTGCAAAGCAAATCCGATAGCTTGGGGACCGGAGTTCATCCGGTTCAGCCACCCATTTGCTCACAAGATGCCGCGTAACGAGCGGTCGCGGCGCGCCCGATTAATCGCAAGACCAACGGCAGTGCATTGAGGACTTCGGGCGCCGATACCACTTCGTCGACGCCGACGACGCAGGCCTCTCAAGCGTGCGTCGGCCAGTGTCGCTCGCGGAACCAAGTGCGGTACTCCGACATCTTGGCACGCTGCGCCTCCGGCGCATGCCGCTTGCAGGTCGATGCCTCGTCGCTGCCGTCCGGCGCGCCCCACCGTATTTCGACGCAGTCATTGGGATTGTATGCCATCTCGAGATCCGGCGGCGCGGTCGATCACGTCCTTGAGCGAGAGCGTCCACTGCGAGCCGTCGCTGCGCGTATAGGTAAATTTGCGCGCCGCAAGCTCCGCGGCGAGCACGCCTTGCAGTTCGCGCCTTCACGTCCGCGACGCTCTTTCCGCTCGGGATCGCGTAGCGCTCGGCCCGCCGCGCGACATGATCCGGGAAACCGCGCACCACGTCGATCGCGATCAACAGACGGAAATCGCGCGCCGGCGTGGAGTAATCTTCCCAGGCGCCGGTGGTCTCGAAGATCGACGGGCCGTTCGGCATGTCGGTGTCGCCGGCGCGCTCCTTGTCCTGATACTTTCGCCCGTTCTCGACCGAGGTGACGCGCGTCTTCACCTGCTCGTCGAGCGACGTGATCGCATCCTCCATCGCGCGGACCGGATCGAGCGGCTGGGGCGACATCACGTCATCCATGCGGTCGTAAAAGTCCTCGGCGCTGAGCTGCGACTGATCGAGCGAAAAATCGCCGTACTGAGGATTTTTCGCGATTTCGGCATTGGTCAGCCGCCGCAAGGCGCCGTTCTTCTCGCGCACGATCGGCCGAAACCGCTTGAAGCCGGGGCTGCCGAGCGCGGGATCGTGCACGAACAGGAAATTGCCGCGCCAAAAGCGCTTGCGCGTGACCGTCCCGTCAGGCTCCGCGTCGACCGCGAGAAAGACGCCCGGCGTACCGTTCACTTCCGGCACGCGCTGCACCAGCATCAGAACGTGGCCGTAAGGGTCGGCATACACGGTGCCCGGGCGCAGCGTCTCCTGGGTCAGCGGCACGGTATAAAAATCGGTGTTGTTGTCGGTCGCCGACACGCGCACGGATCCGGTATGGACGACGTCGCCGACGTCCCGCAGATAAGCGCCGAACGCCGCCGGAGTCCCCGGCGCCGGCTTCGGCTTTGGCGGCTTCACGACTGGAGCGACCGGCTGCGGCGCGGCCGTCTGGGGCTGGGGCTGGCTGGGAAAATAACCCCAACAGGGTCGGGGCGGCGCCGGAGCTGGTGCGGGCGCAGCCGTGGCCGGCGCGGCTGACGCCGTGTCGAGTTCGGGCGGCGGCGCCGGCCGTGTGACCTCGGGATGCTCGATGTCGAACCACTGGTAGCACTTCGGCGGCTTGCCGGCGACGCCGCGCGAACAATTCGAATAGCCGAACGGCAGCCCCATCTTGAATGCGAAATAGGCGCGCAAAAAGTAGACGAAGTCGGCGCAATCGGGGCGCAGGCTCACCGCCATGTTGTCTTCGCCGAGGCCGAGATAGTTGAATAGCATGTTGCGCGATTGGTCGCGCAGCACTTCATGCCAAGCCTTCCACGACAACTCGACATTGAGCGGCGCGTCGAACAGCTTCGCGATCCACGCCGAGTACAAATTTTCGGTCTCACGGTTCCATGAATTGCGCACCTGCCACATGCTGCCCGACGGCGGGGGTAGCGGCGGCGGCTTGCGGGCGCTCACGACGATGTCGCGCGTAATGCTGCCGCAGCCGGCCGGCGCGTCGGCGAGCGCGAGCGTCGCGTGCCACTTGCCGGGCGCCGGCGCGGCGACCTCGGCGTACCAGGAATACGGCGGGCCGCCGTGCCGGTCGGCCGACTTGGCCGCAACGCTGCCATCCGGGGCGATCAGCGAAAGCTCGCCCGTCGAGCGGCTTTTCGGCGGCGAACATGACGCGCAACGGCGCGCCCTTCCATGGCGCGATCGGCGCGGGCAGCACCGTGACCCCGGCCGCCTCCTCGCAATTGCCGGACGGACTTTGCGCCCGTGCGTCCACCGCTGAGAAAAGCGAGACGGAAAAAGCCCCTGCGATCAGCAACGATGCTGTCACAGCAGAAGACCATCGTCGTGCTGGGAACAAGAAAGCCCCCGTCCTGGAACGCCCCGCTTCGCCGCAATGAAACGATATTGCTAAAGCTTTGGCTGAATCAAGGCAAAGCCACTAGCATACCGGATTCTCCGCGCCCGCAGCATTGGGCTCGCACCGGACGCTCGGCCCGTCCTATGCCGAGCTGGGGCTTGCCGCCGCGTGAGGCTCGCTGACGCCATCCAGCAGGTCTTGAACCGGCGCAGCAATGCCGGCGTAAGCCACTGCCATTTCCATCGACAGCGCGTAGCTTCTGGTCTGATTGCAAGTGTAGCAGACAAACGTCGTCTGCTGCATCTGCGGCGCAAGCCGATGCGGTAGATGCGTAATGTAGATCATTTCGGTGTGGCAATTCGGGCACGGTGCCGACAACAGCGGTTCGCTCATAGTGCTTAATATCTGCCCGCAGAATTGACGATTTATTACTTAAAAAAAACCGGGGCAGTCTGAGACCTCAAGAGATGTCCGCCATCGGAAGCAATTCCAAGATCGCCGACGACTTTTTCAACAATGCGGCTTGCGCCGTGCGCCGAGGATCATTCCGATAATTCCGAAAGTCCGCGTCGGATGCGAAGCTCACGATGTGCATCTCGACAGTGCCGTCCTGATTTCGAAGCCGACGCTCCAAACGGCCGTTAAACTCGGGCAATAGCGGCAAGACGCGTTCCTCGTAAGCTCGAAAGTCCGCGACGCCCTCAGCAGGTATTCGCGCTATGAGCACAACCGTTACGACGTTGGTTTGATGGTCCGTCACGGCAATCCTCTCAACACGCTACATCCTCGCCTCGGCTTTCACCGGAATGCGGAACAGCCGCGCCGCGGTCTCACAGCAGATGCAGCGTTTCTCCTGGGCGGTGAAGCCGGCCGCTTCGACGACCTTCATCGGCTCGAGATCGCCGATCGGAAACGGGCTGTCGGTGCCGAGCACGACCTTGTCGACGCCGGCGACATCGCAGAGAAAGCGCAACGCGCGCGCCTCGAACAGCACGGTATCGAAGTAGAGCCGGCGGAACCCGGCCTCGGGCTCGGCGTGTTTGGGATGCGCGGCATGGCTGCGCTTGAGGCGGCCGAGCGCATAGGGCAACGCCGCGCCGCCGTGCGCGACGACCAGATTGACGCCCGGATAGCGCGTGAGGTGCCCGGAATACAGCAGCCGCGAAACCGCGTGCGTGGTGTCGGTCAGGCGGCCGACCGCGTTGACGAGGTCGTAATCGTTGAGCCGGTCGTCGCCGCAGGCAAACATCGGATGGACGAACAGCGTCGCCTTGCGCGCGGACGCCACTTCCCAGAACGGTTCGAGATCGGGACCGTCGAGCGCGCCACCCTCGCCTTTCGGCTGCGTGCCGATCATGGCACCGTGGAAGCCGGCATTGAGTGCCTCGTCGAGGATTTGCGCGGCAAGCTTGCCGCTTTGCAGCGGCACCGTGGCAAGCGGCGTAAAGGCGTCGAGCTGTTTGACGCCCTTGAGCATGTGCTCGTTGAGGAAGCGCGACCAGTCGGCGCCTTCTTCCGGTGGAAGTTCGTAGGCGAACATATCGAGCCAGCCGCCGACCACCTGCTTGTCGATATGCTGCTCGCCAAGCCATCTCTTGCGGTGGTCGAGATCGCTGAGCCGCCCCATGACCGGGCGGCTGAATGAACCGCCGCAAAAAGCGAGGCTGAGCGAACCCTTTTCCTCTTGGGTTTTGACCGAGGGAAACAGCCGCTTTTGCGCCTTGAGATCGTCGAGCAGGGATTGCGGAACGTAGTGGGCATGCACATCGATGATCACGGTCGATTCACTTTCCTGATGTTTCGTTTGAAAGATTTTCTTCGCCGGAGAGAACCTGCCGGATATGGCCGCGCACGGCCTCGCGTTCGCTTTCGCTCATGTCCGCGCGCAGCGTTGCTTCGTAGGCGATGCGCGCCGGCCGCTCGAAGACCATGAGCCGTTCGCCGAGTTGCAGCGCCTCCTCGATCGAGTGGGTGATGAAAATAGAGGTGGCTCCGGTTTGCCGCAAGAGTTCGCGGAATTCCTCGCGCAGCGCATTGCCGGTATGCTCGTCGAGCGCACTGAACGGCTCGTCGCACAGCAAGATGTCGGGCTTGCCGGCAAACGCGCGGGCAATCGAGACGCGCTGACGCATGCCGCCCGACAGCGCGTGCGGATAATCGTGCTCGTGGCCGGAAAGCCCGAGACGCGCCAGCCATGATGCGGCGATCTCGGTCCGCTTCGCCTGATCCATCTTGTTGAGCTCGAGGCCGAGCGCCACGTTGTCGATCGCGGTGCGCCACGGCATCAAGCGGTCGTTCTGGAAAACAATACCGATCTTGCCGCGGAACCACGTAAAATCGGCATAAGGATCGTGACCCCGCACCGCGACGCGGCCGGACGACGGCCGCAGCAGACCGGAGATCAGATTGAACGTCGTCGACTTGCCGCAGCCAGTCTTGCCCAGAATGGCCACGAGCTCGCCGCGCCCGATGGTGAAGCTGAGATCGCGCACGGCCTCGAACGCCGCGCCGCCGTCGGCGCGCGGAAACGATTTGCTGACACTTTCGAATACAATTTCAGCGCCGTTGTTAGTCATTGCCGTCATGCGCGGGCTTGACCCGCGCATCCCGATTCATAGAAAGCCGCATCCTTCTTGTCGGGATTGCCGGGACAAGCCCGGCAATGACGAACGCCGGGTTCACAGCGCATGCTCGGCAAAGGCGCGATAACGCAGCGCGCGATTCTCGATGAGCGTGATGGCGCCTTGCACGACCAGCACGAAGATGACCAGGACGAGCGTCCAGGCGACCGCGCCAGCCATGTCGAAAACCTGCTGCTGCTGCAGCAACTCGTAGCCGACGCCGCCGGTCGCGCCGACCAGCTCGGCGACCACGACCACGCGCGAGGCGTTGCCGAGGTTGACCTTCCAGGCGGTCAGGATGCCGGGCAACACCGTCGGCCAGACCAGCGTGCGGAACAGATCGTAACGCGACGGCCGGAACGCCAGCGTCATCTCGAAAAGATCCTTCGACATGGCGCGATAAGCGTCGAGCACCTGGAACGTGAACGCCGGCAACGTGGTCATCACCATGATGAAAAAGATTCGGAATTCAATGCCGCGAAACCAGATGATGGCGATCACCACCCAGGACAACGCTGGAATGCCCTGGTTGAAATTCAGCAGCGGGTAAGTGTAGCGCTCGAACATCTGCGAACGCGCCATCGGCCAAGCGAGGATCGTGCCGAGCACGAAGGCCCCGGCCAGTCCCGCCAGGATGCGGGCGCTGGTCGCCAGCGCGTCGGAGATGGATGTCCAGGACGTGAAAATATCAAACAAACGCGCGGCGATTTCCGGAACCGACGGAAACAGGAAGTGCGGCACGAAGAACGAGGCGATTTCCCAGACGAGTGCCAGGCCGGCGAGTGCAACGATACCCTCGTAGCGAAAGTTTTTATAACGAAAGCCCTTGCCGGCGCGCCGCGTCGTGCTCGACGCTCCGTCCAGCGTCATCACTCCATCTCGCCGGTGTAGATCGAGCTGGCGGGCGGCATCGTCTTGTAAAGGCCGACCGCCATCCCAACCTTGTAGGTCGCCTCGATGTCTTTGCTGATCTTCCCGGCCGGCGCGAGTTTCATCGCGAGGCGGGTATTGTCGCGGATCATCGCGGTAATCGCTTCGCGCTGCGCCGCGTCCTTGGCTGGTGCAACCAGCGGCGCCGCCGCAGCCGGGTTGGCCGTTACCCAGGCGGCCGCCTGTTTGTAAGCCCGATAAAGCGGTGCGATGAGATCGCGGTGCTGGTCGATCCATTCTTGATGCGCCGCCACGCCGAGATTGGGAATCTCAGTGCTGCCGCCCGCAAAATCGTGCCAGACCTTCGCGATATTGAGATCGACGGTGTGGATCGACGGCCGCTCTGCGGTGACGAGCGTGTAGGCCGGTTCCCAGATTTGCACCGCGTCGGCGCGATCGGCCAGGGCGTAACCGACCAGGCCGGGCGTTGCCGTGTTCACGACCTGCAACGCGCTCGGATCGACGCCTTGCTGTTTCGCAAACCACTCGAACATCGTGTAGTTCGTGGTGCCCTTGGCGGCGGCCAACTGCTTGCCTTTGAGATCGGCCACCGTCTTGATGTCCGGCCGGCTCGTCACCACGGTGCCCCAATAATCGAAAAGATTGAACAGATAGCTCGCCTTGATGCCGCGCGTGGTGCCGAGGCCGACGATCAGCACGGACGCGCTGGCGCCGACCTGGAACTCGCCGGAATTGAACTCCGCCGCATAGGCATCCGGCGTCCGCTCGACAAAGGTGATGTCGATGCCGTTGGCGATATCGAATTTCTGTTGCTTGATAACGGCGGGAAAGATCGCGCCGAGCGACGGCGGGCTAAACACCACGATGGTGATCGGCGCGGGGTCGGCAGCCTGTGCGGCCGGTCCGGCAAAAGCGCCGACTGCGACTGCGACTGCGACCGCGGCCGTTATGGCGAGTGCAATTTTCCTCAAGGCTTCCTCCCCGGTGCGGTGTCGAATTCTTCGCTGCAGTGCGTTCGTTTACAATCCGCCCGCCATGGTGCTAAATAAATTCCAGTCGTACAAGGCGCAGGCTGGAGAGCGTGCCGAATTGTCTCAAGGACGAGGCATTACAGGAGCCGCAGGAGCCTGAGTGCCGCAGGAGCCCAACAGCCGCGGGAGCCGAGAGCTGCAGGAGCCAATGTGACCGCGACTCCGGCCGACCTTCGCAGTCAGGACTTCAAAAAAATTCTGCTGATCAAGCTGTCGGCGGTTGGCGACGTGGTGCAGACCATCCCGGTCCTCAACAAGCTGCGCAAGCGTTATCCGAAGGCCCGGCTGGATTGGCTGGTCACCCCAGCGATCGCCGAGCTGTTGCAAAATAATCCGGCCATCACCAACGTCATCGAATTCGAGCGCCAGGAATGGTCATCGCCATGGCGATGGACGCCATTTGCCAACGCGGCGCGGCTGATCGCCCGGCTCCGGGCCGCCGAGTACGATCTGGTGCTCGATCTGCAAGGGCAGCTCCGCTCCGCAATCTTTGCATTCGCCAGCGGAGCCGCGGTGCGGATCGGCTTCGACCGGCCGAACGCGAAACTGTGGGACGCCTCGCCGCGTCAGCTCCCGGAACTCGCGCGTAAGCACGCCTGGCAAGGCGCGCGCGAGGGAAGCTGGCTCGCTTATACCGACCATATCCGGCTGGCAACGCTCGATGTCCACGCGGTCGATCGCTATCTCGGCGTCGGCCCGATGCTGGGGCTGGATGGCGATGCAGCCGATTTCTCGTTTCCGATTCCGCCGGAAGCCACGACCCGCATCGACGGCCTGAAAGACTATTACGACATCGCCAAAACGAAGCTCATCGCCATGGCCCCAGGCACGATCTGGAACACCAAACAGTGGCGCAGCGAAGCCTTCGCCGAGGTGGCGCGTTATTTCCTGCAACAGAACTTCGCCGTGACGTTGATAGGATCGGATCGCGAGCGCGCTGTCTGCGAGGAGGTGGCGCGACTGGCGCCCGGTGTCGTCAATCTCGCCGGCGAGACAACCGTCAGCGAACTCGCGGCGCTGATCCGCGGCGCAACGATTTGCGTGACCAATAATTCCGGGCCGATGCATCTTGCCGTGGCGCTCGGCCGCCCGGTCGTGAGCGTTTTCGGCCCAACCGACCCGATCTGGGCCGGCCCTTACGGCCGCGACGGCGCGGTGTTGCAGGCCGGGCTGCCCTGCTCGCCGTGCTATCTGCGCCAGCTCAGCCGCTGCGCCCACGATCATGCCTGCATGAAGGAGGTTTCAGCGCCCGCGGTGATCGAGCGGATGGAGAAAATGCTGCGCGACAAGGCCGGCGACAAGACCGCGGTCAGGGCGCAAGCGGCACGCCGCTAGGGGCGTGAACCCGCAATTCGGAGGGGCGGCCGCTGGTATCTCCATCTGAAGCACGCCGCCAGACCTCACACGCGCGATGATGCGAACTTCTGTTTCAGATCACTAGCGCTGGACATCACAGGGTGCTCCGTCAAAGCGGACGCGCGCGGCATGGATATCGGAATAACGACGGTCGGCCCAATCGATGAGGCTCGCCATCGGGTCCAGCAGGGATTGGCCTAGCGGGGAAAGGCAATATTCAACGCTCGGCGGCTTGGTCGGAAAGACATGGCGGGTGATCAGTCCGTCGCGCTCCAAGTCGCGCAGCGTCTGGGTGAGCATGCGCTTGGAGATGTCGCGGATGGCTCGGTGAAGCTCGCTGAAGCGCTGCGGTCGCGTCGCGAGGGTCATGATCATGAGTATGCTCCATTTGTCGCCGATGCGGTCGAGCACGTCGCGCACCGGGCAATGGACGGGTTCTACTGACTGGGCGTCGTCCGATTGATATCGGCTGAATCGCTCGATCGCGCTCAATGCGTCGCTCATGCGGGTTCCCTTTTTCTCTCCTGGTTACAAAAAACTGCCTCCTTACGGTGCAGGTCTCAGGTCTCTATGTGAGACCTACCCTAGAACTATAGACCATCTAGCACCCGGAGAATACGCATGTTTCTAGTCATGGGAATTACAGGAAAAGTCGGCGGCGCAACGGCCAGGCATCTGTTGGCGCAAGGCAAGAAAGTACGCGCGCTGGTCCGCGACCGCGCGAAGGCGGCAAGCTGGATGGACCAGGGCGTGGAACTGGTCGACGGCGACTGGAACGACGCGGCCGCGATCGAGCGGGCGCTCGAGGGCGTCGACGGCGCGTTCGTCATGCTGCCGGCCGTCTGGGCCCCCTCGCCGGATTTCAAGGAAGCCAAGGGCGTCATCGCGAACTATGTCGAGGCGCTGACCAAGGCCGCGCCGCCGCGTGTGGTCGCGCTCTCGTCGATGGGGGCGAACCGGACCAGCGGGCTGGGAATGATCACCGCCCTGTCGCTGCTGGAGCAAGGCTTTCGCGACTTGGCATCGCCGGTCGCTGTCGTGCGCGCCGGCGGGTTCTTCGAGAACTTCCTTTACGGCCTGCACGTCGCCCAGGGCGGCACGCTTCCAGTTTACTACAATCCGACCAGCCGGAAATCGACGATGGTCGCGACGAACGACATCGGTGCCGAGGTGGCGACGCTGCTGACCGGGCCGGCGTGGTCGGGGCATCGCGTCATCGAACTTGGTTCGATGGTCAGCGCGGATGAAGTCGCAGCGCAACTGGGCGATGTCATGCAGCGCGAAGTCAAGGCCTTCGCCGTCCCGCGGGCCGAGTGGCCGGCAGCGTTCGAGCAGTTCGGCATCCCGAAGGGCCAAACCGGACCGGCTGAAGCGATGTTCGAGGCCGTCAACGCGGGCTGGATGGACCTCGGCGTCGCTGGCACGGAGCACGTCGCCGGCACAACGCTTCCCCGCGATGTCTTCGCGGCGGCCCAGAAGGCCGCCACGGCGTAGGTCCGCGGATCAGCGATGAGATGCGACTTTCGGACCTGCTCCGGAAATTCGCATCTCCTTCGGAATGAATGCGTCGCGGCCGGCCGTCTCTTGGCGGGACCACACAGGTCCTCCGCGGCGCGCCCTATCAGAAAAGGTTGGACAAATGTCAAAGATTTCCTCGCGCCAAGTCTCGGCCTTGGCACTTGCAGCTTTCTTCGTCGTGGGATCGCTCAGCAACATCTTCGCCCCTGGGTCTATCTACGAGGAATATCTGCGGTGGGGATACCCGCACTGGTTCCATTTCGTGACCGGATCGCTGGAACTCACGACCGCCGTTCTGCTGGCGCAGGCACGGACGCGGCTGTGGGGCTCGGCGCTCGGCTGCACCGTGATGTTGGCGGCGCTCGCGACCGTCACCCTCCACGGCGAATACGGGCACGGGGTGCCGCCGCTTATCGCGGCGACACTATCAATAGTCGTCGGCTGGATCGCCTGGCGGAAGCGAAGACCTTATTTTTGTTCGCGGCCCGCGAGCCAAGCCTTCATGTAACGATAATAGCTGCCTTCGGCGTTGGCGACCGCGAGCAAAAATCCCTCGGCGCCGTCGAGAAAACCGGCGCGCAACACGTAGGTGCGCAGGAACGCATAGAGCCCATGGCCGATGCCGGACAGGAACGACACCTTGCGCCCCGAGGCGACGAGCGCCTGCGCGCTTGCCGTCGAATAGCGGTCCATGCGCGACAGCGAGTCTTCGAGCCGCAACACCGGATGATGGATGAGCGGTTTGTCGAGCCGTTTCACTCTTCCCGCGCAGATCACGCGCTCATGGACCACGGCATCGTCAAAACGCGCTTTGCCGCGGCGAAACAGCCGCAGCACATAATCGGGGTACCAACCGGAATGCCGCATCAGCCGACCGCAGAAGGTTGACACCCGCGGGATTTCCCACGCGTCGGCGTCGGCGCTGGTGAGTGCCGCTCCGATCGCGGCGGCGAGTTGCGGCGTGACCCGCTCGTCGGCATCGATCGACAGGACCCAGGTGCCGGCGGCGAGCGAGAGCGCATAATTCTTCTGCGGCCCAAAACCATGCCATTCATGACCTTCGACGCGGGCACCTTTCCGCCTCGCGATATCGACCGTAGCGTCATCGCTGCCGCAATCGACCACGATCCGCTCGTCGCAGAACGCCAGGCTGTCGAGGCATTCGCCGATATTCGCCGCCTCGTTGCGCGTGATGACGATAGCGCTGAGCTGAGGCATAAGAGGCGCTCAATGCCAGTGCGGCGGATAGCCTGATTTATGCTCTTCCGCCGCGAGCAGGCGCAGCATCGCGCGGCCATTCGAGCACGCCATAAGGCCGCCGCGTGCCGGGCTGGTAGAGGTGCGCGGTGTGGGCCAGGACGTTCTCGCCCGGCATGGCGAGTTCGGTGCGCGCCGCCATGGCGTCGACCTGGGAACGGCACGACAGTTCGAGCTGATACATCGTATTGAAAGCCTGCTGGATGGTCGCGCCGCAGGTGAGCAGACCATGATTGCGCATGATCAGAGCATCATGCGGGCCGAGATCGCTGACGATGCGCTCGCGTTCGGCGACATCGATGGCCGGCCCCTCGTAACCGTGCTCGCCGATATGACCGACAAAACGGATCGACGTCTGCGACAGCGGCAACAGTCCGCATTTCATGGCCGACACCGCCATGCCGGCGCGCGTGTGGGTGTGCAGCACGCAGGCGACGTCCGGCCGCGCCTTGTGGATGGCGCCGTGGATGACGTAGCCGGAGACGTTGATTCCGTAATCGGTGTCAGGCTTCCAGACGATGTTGCCTTCGATGTCGATCTTGACCAGGCTCGATGCGGTGATCTCCTTGTAAAGCAGGCCATAGAGATTGATCAGCAGATGATCGGTGCCGGGAATCCGCGCCGTGATATGGTTGTAGATGAGGTCGGCCATGCCATAGCAGTCGACCAGCCGGTAGCAGGCGGCGAGATCAATTCTGGTCTGCCACTCTTGCGCGGACACGTCGTTGCGGATTGATTGAAAGTCGGTCGCATAATTCACGGCTGTTTTTCCTCTCGTCACCAGCATACCGCCCCGGGCAAGCCATGTCAGTCAAGATCAGCGACATTTTGCGCAACCATGTGAAGGAAAAGCTTGCCCGCGACGAGGTCGTGGCCTCGATGACGGTGCGGCTCACGCGCGGCATCGAAATCGCGCGCATTGCCAAAACGGCAGGTTTCGACAGTCTCTACGTCGATCTCGAGCATGCGAGTTTTTCGCTCGAAACCACGAGCCAAATCTGCATGGCGGCGCTGGAAGTCGGCATAACCCCGTTCGTGCGTGTTCCCGGCGTCGCCGCCGTGCCGGGCGTGCTCGACGGCGGCGCGCTCGGCATGATCGCTCCCCATGTCCGCACCGCGGCGGAAGCCCGCGAATACGTCCAGGCGACCAAATTTCCACCGCTCGGCGAGCGCTCGGCTGCCGGTCCCCTGCCCCATCTGCACTATCGCGCGTTCCCGGCCGCCGAGGCCGATGCGGCGATGAATGCCGCTACCACCCTCATGGTTCAATTCGAGAGTGACGAGGCCTTGGCGCAGGCCGACGCGATCGCCGCCGTCGACGGCGTCGACATGGTGATGATCGGCACCAACGATCTGCTCGCCGATTGGGGCATGCCCGGCCAATTCGACCATCCGCGCGTGCGCGACGCCTACGCCAAGACCATCGCCGCCTGCCGCAAGCACGGCAAGCACGTCGGCGTCGGCGGCCTGGCGACGCGCCCGACGCTGGCGGCGGAATTCGTGCGCATGGGCGCGCGCTACGTGTCGACCGGCACTGACCTCGGCTTCCTGCTCGCGGCCTCGACCGCCAAAGCCAAGGAAGTGCGCGAGATCGATTTGGCCGCGCCGCGTTGACACCGTGCCACACGTTTCTTTCCGTGCGGTTCGTGTATAAGACCTTCATCAAAAGAAGCTCGGGGAGGACGCAAATGGCCAAGCGGCAGACACTGATGGCGGGCGGCCTCGGGCTTTTGCTCGCGCTCGCGGCATTCGCCGCCCCCGCCGCCGCGGACGATTATCCGACCCGGTCGATCCGGCTGATCATTCCGTTTCCGCCCGGCGGCAGCAACGATGTGGTCGGGCGCATCATCGCCAACCAGCTTGGCCAGAAACTCGGCCAGCAGGTGTTCGTCGATAACCGCAGCGGTGCCGGCGGCGTCGTCGGCACCGACGTCGCCGCGAAATCGACGCCTGACGGCTACACGCTGCTGGTCATCTCCGTCGCGCACGCCGTCGATCCCTGGATCTACAAAGAGACGTTCGACCCGATCAAGGATTTCGTCCCGGTCAGCATTCTCGCCACCGGCACCAATGTGCTCACCGTCAATCCGAAATTGCCGGTGCATTCGGTCAAGGAACTGCTCGATCTCGCCAAGCAAAAGCCGGGTGTTCTGAACTACGGGTCTGCCGGGATCGGCAGCTTCCAGAACTTGAGCGGCGAATTGTTCAAGCTCATGGCCGGCGTCGACATCGTGCATGTGCCGTACAAGGGCGGCGGCCCCGCGATGATGGCCGTCATCGCCGGCGAAGATCAGGTGATGTTCAGCTCGATCGTGCAGACCGTGCCGAATATCCAATCCGGCCTGTTGCGGGCGCTCGCAACCGGCGGCGAGATGCGCAGCCCGATCCTGCCCGACCTGCCGACCATCGCGGAAGCCGGCGTCCCCGGCTATGTGGCATCCGACTGGTGGGGCATCCTCGCGCCCGCCGGCACGCCGCAGCCGATCATCGACAAGCTGCATGGCGCGATCGAAGACGTCTTGAATTCGGACGACACCAAGAAATATCTCGACAAGCAAGGCGCGACACCCGTGCACATGAGCTCCGCGGAATTCGGCAAATACGTCGCGTCGGAAATCGCCAAGTGGGGACCGGTCGTCAAAAAAGCCGGCATGAAGGCGGAGTGAAATTCGAGCTCAGTGTCGTCATGGCCGGGCTTGACCCGGCCATCCACGTCTTTCCCGCATCAAAGAATTAAAAAGACGTGGATGCCCGCGACATAGCGAGCGAAGTCAGGAATTTGGTCGAGGCGATGACAAACACATTCACCTACCACTCCCACCCCATCCGCATCGTGTTTGGTCCCGGCGCGATCGGTTCGCTGGGCGGCGAGGCCGACTTTCATAAAATGACGCGTCTGATGGTGCTGTGCTCGACGTCGCGTCTCGACTATGCGCGCGCCGTCACGGCCCCGATCGCTGACCGCTGCGTCGGCTTCTGCAATGCGGCAGCACCCAACATGCCGCGCGAGGCATTCGAGCACATCGTCGCGGAAATCAAGCGGCTCGACGCCGATGGCTTTGTCGTCGTCGGCGGCGGCTCGCCGATCGGGCTCGCCAAAGCTGCGGCGGCGACAACGACGATTCCTTATATCGCCGTCGTCACCACCTATTCGGGTTCGGAAATGGCGGCCCGCTGGTACGTCGGAGTGGCCGACAATCGCGCCTCCGGCGGCGGCCGCGCGGCGCTGCCCGCGACCGCCATTTACGATCCCGAACTGACCCTTGACCTTCCCCCACGCACTTCCGCGGCGAGCGGCATGAACGCGATGGCGCACGCGGTCGAGAGCCTCTACGGCATCGACACCAATCCGGTGGTGCAGACCATGGCCGAGGAAGCCGTGCGCCGGCTCGGCGCCAGCCTGCCGCGCATCATGCAAAATCCGCGCGATCTTGCGGCGCGCAGCGACGCGATGTACGGCGCGTGGCTGGCGGCGAATTTTCGCGCCGCGGTCGGACTTGAACACGCGGTCGCCCAACGGGTGCGGCAGTGGTTCAATCTCGATCACGCGCATACTCACGCTGTCGCCACCCCCTACGCGGCCGGCTTCAACACCACGGCCGCGCCCGAAGCCATGGACCGCATCAAACGCGCGCTCGGCGTGCGCGATGCCGCGCGCGGACTTTACGACCTCAATGTCCAGCTTGGGCTGCCGACCGGTCTCCAAGGCCTCGGCATGCGCGAGGACGACATCGCCAAGGCCATCGACGTGGTCGCCGCCGTCAAAATCACGCACCCAAGGCCGGTCTCGAAAGCGGACCTGACAAACGTCATCACGCAAGCCTATGCCGGCGAGCCGCCGCGGTTTTGAAGCGCGGAACGCCGAAAGAGTTGCAAAACAAAGCCGCGGCGCGGTGCGGGCCGTGCCTCACCGCCCTAGTTCGTGTCCGGCTCGATTGATCCGATGCCCGAGACGGACTGCGTCAATTCGGGCGAGCCAGCATACAGAATCTTGCCGACGCCGCTCATCTTGGCGTTTAGGGTGCCGCTGGCATTGACGCGCACGACGCCGGTGCCGCTCAAGACGACGGTCGCGCTCTTGGCAGCAAGGCCTGATGCATCGCAGACGCCGGTTCCGCTCGACGCTATCTTAAGGTCATCGACTCGCCCCGAAACCTTGAGAGATCCGGTCCCGGACTGGTCGATCGACAATGCCGGGCCGGCGAACTTGGACAGCTCGACGCTCCCAACGCTCGTCAGGTTGAGCGCTTGCAGATTCTTCACCGTCATCTTGAAAGCGATCTTAGTCGGCAAACAGTTCCGGCAGCCGGAGTCCGCGAGTGTGAGCGTCCCGTTCTTGACAACGGACGTCACGATCGACTGCAAATTGTCGTCGGTCTCAACCGTCAACGAGTTGGTACCGGTCTGTTCGACGACAAGCGAACCGATCGAATCGAGTTTGATAGCGGTAATATTTTCGACCGGCCGGGACTGCGTGACAACCTTGCCCGATCCCTTCAAACAGTCGTTCCCGCTGCAACCCGAGCCGCAACCCGCAAGGGCGACGCCGACCAGCGCAAGGATGAATATTGACGATATGCAGGCTTGCGCTCGGTCCATGACGGCGGTTCGAGTCCCTTTCAAGGAGCAGTGCCACAACACCAGATTGTCTTGAACATTCAAACATCAGTCCTGCGACCATAACGCACCGGCACGCCGCCGTCGCGCCAGCGATTTCAGTGGCACAACGCATCAAACGCCGCTCTAATATCCCGATCGACCGGGAGGACATAATGCTGCAGAAATTCGCCGCTGCGTTACTGATCGTCATGAGCGCGCTTGGTTCGGCGCGAGCCACGACGGTGGTGCGCGTCGGCCAGCCCCAGGCCGGCACCTTTCAGTTCGTGCCGCTGCAGGTCGGCATCGAAGCCGGAATCTTCAAACAACACGGCATCGACGTGCAGGTGACCGACTTCGGCGGCGGTCCGCGCGTGCAACAAGCGCTCGCCGCCGATTCGATCGACATCGCGATCGGCTCGGGGCCCGAGCTTGCGCTCGAAGTCAAAGGCGCGCCGGAGATCGCCGTCGCGGCGATGGCTGATGCGCCCTACTCGGTCCTGCTCGCCGTGCTCAAGGATTCACCGATCAAGACCGCGGAGGACTTGAAGGGCAAGACCGTCAGCGTGTCGAGCAAAGGCTCCCTCACCTACTGGCTGGCGCAGGAGTTATCGCGGCAACTTGGTTGGGGATCCAACGGCTTCACCATCGCGCCGCTCGGCACCACGGCAACGCAGATGGCCGCGCTCAAGACCCATCAGATCGACGGCATGATCGTCGAAGCCAATGCCGGATATCGCCTGGAGGAAGACGGCACCGGCCGCGTGCTGGTACAGTTCGGCGACCGCATCAAAACATTCCACATCTATATCCTGTACGCGCGCCGCGCGTTTGCCGCGGCCAATCCCGACGCGGTACGCGGCTTCCTCGCCGGCTGGTTCGACACGATCACCTACATGCACACGCACCGCGACCAGACTATCGATATCGTGCGCCGCACCGCGCAAGTCTCGCAGACCATCGCCACCCGCGACTACGACGAGTTGATGGGCATGTTCAACCGTACCGGACACTTCGACCCCAAAGCACTCGCCGTGCTGGCGCGCTCGTTTGTGGAAATGGGCACGCTGACCAGCGCGCCGGACATGCAATCGCTCGTCACCGAAAAATATCTACCGCACTAGGCGTAGCCCGGATGGAGCGAAGCGTAATCCGGGATTACGGAGAACTCCGCACCGCCGCTCCTGGATTGCGCTTCGCTCCATCCAGGCTACAAAGATATCTGCTGCGATGAAATACAACGTCTTACTCACCGCGATCACCATCTTGTTGGCGCTGTCGGCGAAGGCCAACGCCGACAAGCTCGACGACATCATGGCGCGCGGCCGTCTTCTCGTCGGCGTGACCGAAAGCTCGCCGCCGTTCAGCTTCCGCAAAGCCGGACAAGGGATCGTCGGCTATGATGTCGATCTCGCCGGCCGCGTCGCCAAGAGCTTGGGCGTTGCTACCGACTATGTGCCGATCATCAACGCCGAACGCATAACGGCCTTGCAGCACGACCGCGTCGATCTGGTGGCCGTCGGCATGACCCGCTCCAAGGGCCGCGCCAAGGATGTCGACTTCAGCTTTGCCTATCTGGATTCACCCCACATGGTGCTGGTGCGCAAAACAGGCGGCATCGCGCATATCGCGGACTTGGCCGGCCGCAAGCTTGCACTGGTGCGCTCGGCGAGCGTCGACGCCGCGCTCAAAGTCGAAGTCCCGACCATGCAGATCGTTCTGTTCGACGATTACGACGCTTCCTTCCGCGCGCTCGCCAATGGTGAGGTCGATGGCTTTCTGGCCGACAAGATGCTGTTGCTGTGGTTCGCGCAGCAAAGCGGCCACCCGCAGGACTTCGCCCTGATCCCCGACTACGAATTGCCGCGCACCGCGGGCTTCGCGTTAAAGAAGAACGAGCCGCGTTTCCGCGACTTCGTCAACCAAACGCTGCTCAAGCTCGAAGCGTCCGGCGAGGCGGCCAAGATTTACGACGCCTGGTTCGCACCGGTGCCGCGCACATTCCGCATCCAGCCCGACTGACGGCTGCCGCGTGCCCGCGCAATTCCGCCGCGCTTGTGTTTTGTCAATGAGACAATAGACTGCCCGAACAGATGCGGCCGACGTCGAGGAGAATGCAATGCGCGTCCCGGTGGCTAAAGTTGTTTTTGCGTTCGCCGCAACCATTCTGGCCGCAAGTGGGACGCGCGCCGCAGACGCGGTGAAGACCGTGGACATCGTCACCATGGTGGACACGCCGCAACTTGTCGAAGTCAAAGATGGGCTGGTCAAGGGTCTTGCCGATCGTGGCTATACCGACGGCAAGAACTTGAAAATCGATTTCAAGAGCGCGCAGGGCAATTTCGGCACCGCGCAGCAGATCGCGCGGCAATTCGTCGGTGACAACCCGAACGTCATCGTCTCGATCACGACGCCCGCTAGTCAGGCCGTGGTGGCCGCCACAAAGGACATTCCAATCGTCTTCACCACCGTCACCGATCCGCTGCGCGCGAAGATTATTCCGCAGTTCAAACATCCGGGCGGCAACGTCACCGGCATTTCCGATCTCGTCCCGACCGAGCAGCAGATCGACGTGATCCGGGAAATCGTTCCTAAAATGCAGACATTGGGCCTGCTTTACGATCCCAGCCTCGACAGCGCGCGCTCGACCGTCGACAGTGTCAAGGAATTTGCCAAATCAAAAGGCTTCAAGATCGTCGAAGCGACGGCCATGGGCCTCAACGACGTTCCGACGGCGGCGCAGAGTCTCGTCGGAAAATGCGACGCGATCTTCGTGCCCAACGACACGACGGTGTATGCGGCGTTCGAGGCCGTGGTAAAAGTCGCGCAGGATACCAAGACGCCGCTGTTCTCCGCCGAGCGGCGCAGCGTTCAGCGCGGCGCCATCGCCACCGTCGGCTTCGATTTCGGCGATATGGGAAAATTGACCGCGGGCTTCGTCGAGCGCGTGTTCAAAGGTGAAAAGCCGGGCGAGATCGACGCGATGTACATGAAAGACGATCCGAAATCGCTCAGCCTTTACGTCAACAAGGAATTGGCCGAGAAAATGGGCGTCACGCTTTCTCCGGCGATCCTCTCGCGGGCTGCCCAAGTTTTCTAAACCGGTCACCTTTTTCTAAACCGGTCACCTTACTGCGGAGCCGTGCAACGATGCCGTTCGATATTCGTCCGTGAGCCTTTACGCTTTCGTCGGTGCGCTCGAAACTGGACTGGTCTTCGCGCTGGTCGCGCTGGGCTCCTACGTCACCTTTCGCCTGCTCGATTTTCCCGATCTGACCGTCGAGGGTTCGTTCCCGCTCGGCGCCGCCGTCGCCGCGAAGCTGATGGTTGCGGGAGTTGGGCCGTGGCCGGCAACGCTCGCCGCCGTTGCCGCGGGCTGTCTCGCCGGCTTTACGACGGCGTTCCTCAATCTCAAGCTGCGGATCTTGCACATCCTCGCCGGCATATTGACGGCGATCGCGCTCTACTCGGTCAATCTGCGCATCATGGACCGTCCCAATATCGGTCTCCTGGGCGTCGATACAGTCTATAGCGCAATCGAGCACCTGGGCGTCCGCTCGCTCTACGCACCGTTGGTGCTTTTGGCGGTTATCGTCCTGGTCTGCATGATCGCGCTCGATCTCTTCCTCGCGACCGGCATCGGGCTTTCACTCCGCGCAGCGGGCGCCAACCCACGCATGGCGCAAGCGAACGGCGTGCGCACCGGGCTCATGGTTTTCATCGGACTAGGCGTCGCCAATGGCCTGACTGCGCTCAGCGGAGCGTTGTTCGCCCAGATGCTGGGCGCCGCGGATGTCTCCATGGGTATCGGCGTCATCGTGGTCGCGCTTGCCGCCGTCATTGGCGGCACTGCGCTGATGCCGTCGCGGCTGATCGCGGTCGGAACGCTCGCCTGCGTCCTCGGCGCCATCCTGTATCGGCTGGCGATCGCGGTCGCGCTCAACACCGGCGCCGTCGGCCTCACCGCGTCCGACGTGAATATCGTGACCGCCGTCCTGGTGGCGATCGCCCTATACCTACCCAACCGCAAGCGGCTCAACCGGTTGGGGCGGCGGGCCAAATGATTCGCACGCAAAAGATCGGCATCACCTTCAATCGCGGCACCGCGCTCGAGATGCGCGCGCTCCGCGACATCGATCTTGAAGTCCCGACCGGGCAGTTTCTCACCATGATCGGCTCCAACGGCGCCGGCAAATCGACGCTGCTGAACATTCTGGCCGGCGAACTCGCGCCCGATTCCGGCCGCGTCCTGGTGGACGAGACCGATGTGACGGACTGGCCGGTGCCGCGGCGGTCTGGCCTGATCGCGCGTATGTTTCAGGACCCGCGCGCCGGCATCTGCGAGTCGATGTCGATCATGGAAAACGTCGCCATCGCCGCGGCACGCACGGCGCCGCGCGGTCTGCGAGCGGCTATCGATTTGCCGTTGCGCAGCCTGGCGCGCGAGCGGCTGGCGATGCTCGGGCTCGGTCTTGAAAACCGCCTCGAGGATCAGGTCGCCCTGCTTTCCGGCGGCCAGCGCCAAGCGCTCGCCCTGATCATGGCGACGCTCGGCGCGACCAAAGTTCTTCTGCTTGACGAACATACGGCGGCACTCGACCCGGCGGCGGCCGAGCTTGTCATGCGGCTGACCGACAACGTGGTGCGCAACCTGGGCATCACCACCGTCATGGTAACCCACAGCATGCGTCAGGCGCTGGAGTACGGCCAACGTACGATCATGCTGCATCAGGGCCATGTCACGCTCGATGTCGCCGGCGACGAACGGGCGGCATTGACGATCGAGAATTTAATGCAATTTTTTCGGCGTAAGGAGGGTACCGAACTCTCCGACGACCAGCTGCTGCTGACCTGAGTGCCGCGACATGACTTCCGCGACGGCCGGATCGGGAATGAAATGGGTCGGCCGCGCCATCCGGCGGCTGGAGGACCCCGCGTTGGTGACCGGGCGCGGCCGGTTCACCGCCGATCTTCCCGCCTTACATTATGTGCGCTTCATCCGCAGTCCCGTCGCTTCCGGCCGCATCGTCGGCATTAACGCGCCAAGTGGCACCCAAATCGTCCGCGCCGAAGACCTTGGCGACGTCCAGGCGATCCGCCCGATGCTCCACAAATTCAACTACCAGCCGATCGAGCAGCCGATCCTGGCGAAGGATGTCGTGCGCTTCGTCGGCGAGCCGGTCGCGGCCGTCTTCGCGTCAACAAGCGCGGCGGCCGAAGATGTCGCCGACAGTGTCAATGTCGACATTGCCGACCTGTCAGCGGTCGTCGACGCCCGGGACGCGTTCAAGCCCGACGCTCCGCTCGTCCATGAAGGCGCAGCAACAAACGTCGTCGTCGAAGGCCGCATCAAGACGCCAAATTTCGACGCAACGCTTGCCCGTGCTCACCGGTTGGTCCGCTTCGAAGGCCGTTCGCGGCGTCAGAATGCAACGCCGCTCGAAGCGCGCGGCGCCCATGCGGCGTTCGATCCGGCGTCGGGCCGAACCACGCTGACCTGCGCCACGCAGATGCCGCATCTCATGCGAACGGCGATTGCCGATTTACTCGGCTTTGCCGAGGCCGATCTGCGCGTGATCGCGCCCGACGTCGGTGGCGGTTTTGGGCAAAAAATGTCCTTGCCCGCCGAATACGCCGTGCTGGTGTGGCTGGCGCGAAAGCTGCGCAGCACCGTCGCCTGGAGCGAGGATCGCCGTGAGAACCTGATAGCCGCCTTCCACAGCCGCGATCAACACGTCGCGCTCGAAGGCGCCTTCGACGAACGCGGCAAGCTTATCGCGCTCTCAGCCGATGTCATCGCCAACACCGGCGCCTATTCGTGCTTTCCCACGACCTGCGGCGTCGAGCCGCTGATGGCCATGGCCGAGTTGCCGGGGCCATACGATGTGCGCGCTTATTGCTGCGTCGCGCGCGGCGTTGCCACCCATACCTGCACCATGGCGCCCTATCGCGGCGTGTCGCGGCCCGTCATCACTTTCGCTATCGAGCGGCTGATGGACAAAGCTGCCGCCGCGTTCGATCTCGCGCCGGACGAAATCCGCCGGCGCAATCTGATCGACCGCTTTCCTTACACGTCGGCGACCGGATTGGTATTCGACGAAGGCAGTTACCTGGCGACGCTGGAAAAGGCGGTCGCGCATGTCGACCTGCCCGGATTTCGCGCGCGCCAGCGCGACGCCCGCACCCACGGCCGCTATCTCGGCATCGGCTTCGCAACCTTTTCCGAGCGCACCGGCTACGGCAGTCCGGCGTTTGCGGCGCGCGGCATGGAGATCACGCCGGGCTGGGAAACCGTCGAGCTCGCCATGGACCCGTCGGGCCGGCTCGAGGCGCGCATCGGTGCCAGTCCGCACGGCCAAGGCCTGCGCACCACCATCGCCCAGCTCATCGCCGACGAGGTCGGTGTCGCGCCGCAGGACGTGCGCGTGGTGCACGGCGACACCGACCGCACGCCCTATGGCTGGGGTACCTTCGCCAGCCGCTCGCTGGTCATCTCGGGTGGCGCTTGCGTGCTCGCGGCGCGTAAAATTCGCAGCAAGCTGCTCACCATCGCGAGTCATGTCCTGGAGGCGTCGGCCGAGGACATCGTGCTGGAAAACGGCAGCGCCAAGGTCTCGGGGACCGATCGCGCGATCCCGATCGCCGCGCTGGCCCGCGACGCCTATTATCAGACGCACCGTTTCAAGGGCGACATTACGCCGGGCTTGCGTGAAAGCGCGGATTACGATCCGTCCGGCACTTTCTCCAACGCCTGCCATGTGGCGATCGTCGCGGTCGATCCCGAAACCGGCCGCGTCACAATGGAGAAATTTTTGGCCGCGGAGGATGCCGGCCGCATCATCAACCCGATGATTGCCGACGGCCAGGTCCACGGCGGCATCGCGCAAGGCATCGGCAACGCGCTGCTGGAGGAAATCATTTATGACGATCTCGGCAATATCCAGACCGCGACGCTGGCCGACTACTTGCCGCCCACAACCCGCGAAATCCCGCCGATTGAGCTCCACCACATCGAAACGCCGACCGACGCCTCGATCACCGGCGCCAAGGGCCTGGGCGAAGGTGGCGCCATCGGCGCACCGGCAGCCGTCATCAACGCCATAAACGACGCGCTGGCGCCCTTCGGCGTCGCGATCGACGAAATGCCGGCAACGCCGCAGCGCATCCGCGCGGCCCTGCGCGGGGCAAAGAAATTATAGACTGTAGGGTGGGCGAAATCGCCTGACGGAGTTTGAGGGCAGCATGTTGTTTTCCGCGGTTTCGCCCACGCGCCTGCAAAACGCGTGGGCATCCCGCCAAACGGCGCAACGCCGCCCTACGTTCAAAGCGTCAAATAACTGCGCTGGACTTCTTCGTTCGCTGCGAGCTCCGCCATGGTTCCGGACCAGCGGATTTGGCCTTTCTCCAACATATAAGCGCGATCCGACACCAGTTGCGCGAATCCGACATTTTGCTCGGACAACAGGATCGAGAGGCCGCGCTTCTTCAACTCGACGATCGTGTCGGCGACTTGTTCGACGATCAGCGGCGCGACGCCTTCGGACGGTTCGTCGAGCAACACGACAAGCGGATTGCCCATCAGGGTACGGGCGATCGTCAGCATTTGCTGCTCGCCGCCGCTCATGCGCCCACCGGGGCGGTGGCGCATCTCGCCGAGATTGGGAAACAGCCGGAACAAAGTGTCGGGCGTCCACGTGGGAGCTTCGGCGCCGTCCTCGAATGTGCGCGGCGGCTGCCGTCCGATGTCGAGATTTTCGAGAACCGTCAGATCGGAAAAAATGCGGCGATCTTCCGGCGTGAAGCCAACACCCAGCCGCGCAATCTCGAACGGTTTTAGAGCGGAAATGTCGTGCCCGCCGGCGCGAACCACGCCGCTTCGCCGCGCCAGCAACCCCATGACGGCCTTCATGGTCGTCGATTTTCCGGCCCCATTGCGGCCCATGAGGGCGACGACCTCGCCGCGCCCCACCGTGAACGTCACGTCGTAGAGAATCTGCGCGACGCCGTACCAGGCGCAGAGGCCTTCGACATCGAGCGCCGGCGTGGTCACGACACCGGCTCCACGCGCTCGAAGGTCCGGCCACTGCCGAAATAAACCTGCTGCACCTGCGGATCGCTGCGGATGGTCTTGGCGTCACCATCCGCAATCAATCGGCCGCGCGCCATCACGATGATCCGATCGGCAAAGGCAAACACCACGTCCATGGAATGCTCGGTAAAGAGCACCGAGATGCCGCGCTCGACCACCAGCCGCTTGACCAGCGCGATCAAGTCATTGCGCTCGCGCGGCGCCATGCCGGCGGTCGGCTCGTCCATCAGCAGGAGCAGCGGCTCGCTGGCGAGCGCGATGGCCAATTCCACCCGCTTCACATCGCCATAAGCCAGTTCGCGGCATGGCCGGTCGGCCGCCTCGTGCATGCCGACTTGCCGCAAAAGCGCGACGGCTCGCTCGCGATGATACGACCGCACCGGCCGCCATAACCGGTATGTCTCCCCGTTGTGGGCGATGAGCGCCATCTGGATATTCTCGACGACGGTCATCGAACCGAACGTGGCGGCAATCTGAAACGTGCGGGCGATGCCGCGGCGACAGATTTCGCGCGGCGGCAGCTTGGCGATGGCGCGGCCGTCGAAGCGAATGTCCCCGGAATCCGGCAACAACTGGCCATTGATGATATTGAAGCAGGTCGACTTGCCCGCACCGTTGGGACCGATCAGCGCCAGAAATTCGCCGCCGGCAACCGAAAAGCTCACATCGTCGACGGCGCGCACGGCACCAAAGCTCTTGCGCAGCGCCGCGACCGAAAGCCCGCTCATGACCGCCGCCAGCGCGTTGCGAGCCGCAGCGCGCCGCCGGCAAGCCCCATGGGAAAAGCCAGCACCAACACGAGAATGATGCCGCCAAGCAGCGCGTGCCAATATTCGGTCTGCCGCATGATCTCGTCTTGCAGGACTGAAAAGACCGAGGCGCCGACAATGGGGCCGGCGAGAGTCTGGATGCCGCCGAGCAGCACCATCACCAGCCCGTCGATGGAGCGGCCGATGCTGATCGTCTCCGGGGAAATCGATCCCTTGGCAAAAGCAAAAATTCCTCCGGCCACGCCACACACCGCGCCGGCGATGGCAAAGGCGAGCCAGTGCACCCGTTTCACGTCGATCCCGATCGCCTCCGCCCGCAATGGCGAATCGCGGCCGCAGCGCATCGCGTAACCGAACGGCGCAAACAGAATACGCCGCAACAGCAGAACACCGGCGACTGTGAGTGCAAGCGTGAGAAGGAAATAGACCGATATTTGATCGAATGGCACGCTTGGCCAGATGCCGAGAATGCCGTTCGAGCCGCCGGTGACGTCCTCCCATTGGAAAACGATCGACCAGACGATCTGCGCAAAGGCGAGCGTCAACATGGCGAGATAGACGCCGGAGAGCCGCACCGCGAACCAGCCGAATAAAAGCGCGCCGAGCGCCGCCGCGACCGGCGCCGCCGCCAGCGCGAGACCCATCGGCGCGGCGAACCATTTGACCGCCAGCGCCGCGCCATAAGCGCCGAGCCCGAAATAGGCGGCATGGCCGAACGAATGCATCCCGCCCGGCCCCATGATGAAGTGAAGGCTGGCAGCGAACAGGACCGCGATCAGCACGTCGACCCCGAGCACCAGCGTATAGGGCGACGAGCGCGCCAACACCGGCAACGCGGCCAGCACCACGAGCACGGCCAGGGCAACGATCCCATCGCCTTGGAGGCCGGCCGGATCGGCGGCATCAGGCTCCGCCACGCCGCGCACCGCGATCTGCGGGCGGCCGAGCAAGCCATGCGGCCGCGCGATCAACACCACCGCCATGACCAGAAATTCGGCGACCAGCGTCAGCTTGGAGAAATTGACCGAAAAAGCGCCGAAATGCACCAGGCCGATGCCGATGCACAGCGCCTTGACCTCGGCGATCAGCACGGCGGCGACGTAGGAGCCGACGATCGAGCCCATGCCGCCGACCACCACGACCACGAAGGCGTCGCTGATGGCGGTCAAGATCCATCCCGAGATTGGCCGGTTCGCGCGCCGCCTGCAGCGCGCCGCCCAATCCGGCGAGCAGCGACCCCAAGCGCGAACACGGCGGTGAACAGCACCGACTGATTGACGCCGAGCGCGCCGACCATCTCGCGATCCTCGGTCGCGGCCCGCACCAGCCGGCCGAACCGCGTGCGGGTGAATACAAGATGCAGCGCGCAGAGAACGGCCGGCGCGACGAAGATCAGGAACGCATCGTAGGTCGGCAGCCGGCGGCCGAGGATTTCGACGGCGCCGCGCAACCCCGGCGCGCGCGGCCCGAACAGGTCCTGCGGCCCCCACAGCCACAGTGTCGCGTCATTGATGACCAGCACCAGAGCGAAGGTGGCGAGCAGCTGAAACAGCTCCGGCGCGACGTAGATGCGGCGCAGCAGCACGATCTCGATCAATGCGCCGATGAGGCCGACGACGAGGGCGCTGACAACGACGCCGCCCCAGAAGCCGAAGGCGCCGCCGACCGCCGTCGCCAGCGTGACGGCGATATAAGTCCCGAGCATGTAGAGCGAGCCATGCGCGATATTGATGATGCGCGTGACGCCGAAGATGAGCGAAAGCCCGGCTGCGACAAAAAACAGGCCGGACGCCGAGGCGAGGCCGTTCAGGGCCTGGAACGCAAGGCCTTCGAGAGTCATCGCACACGTTATCAGAGGCGCGCCGATGCGTCACCGCGCCTCTTTGTCAGACCTTGGTCAAAGCCAGGCGCGGTCAAACTTGGCGTCGCGTCAATCGGCCGATGCCGGCCGCAGCTTGCTGCACCTCGGCATCGGAGGGCAGCACGCGAGGCACCGTCGACGTATTTGTAGTCGACCATGGCGCCAAGGCCGTTCTTGATGCCGATCTTGCCGACATAGGCGCCGAGCGTCGCCTGATGATCGATGGCACGGAAGACGAATGGTCCGAATGGGCCGTCGACCTGCAGGCCGCGGAAAGCATCGACCAGCTTTTCGGTGTCGGTCGAGCCCGCCTTGGCAATGCCGGCGGCAAGCGACTTGATCGTCAGATAGCCGACGATCGAGCCCATCTTCGGCTCGTCGTTGTAGCGCTTCTTGTAGGCTGCGACGAACGCCTTGTTCTGCGGCGGAATGTCGGCGTTCGGCGGATAGCCGGTGACCACCCAGCCGACCGGCGCATCGTCGCGCAGCGGCTCGAGATATTCCGGCTCGCCGGCGAGCAATGCCGCGACGAAACGGTTCTTGAACACGCCGCGGGTGTTGCCCTCGCGCACGAACTGCGCGAGATCGGGACCGAACTCGGCGCTGAAGATGGCATCGGGCTTGGCGTCGTCGATCGCCTGCGCCACCGCGCCGGCGTCGATCTTGCCGAGCGGCGTGGCCTGCTCGGTGACGAATTCGACGTCGGGCTGCTTGGCCTTGATCAGCTCCTTGAACGCGGCGACGGCGGCCTGGCCGTACTCGAAATTCGGATAGACCAGCGCCCAGCGCTTCTTCTTCGCGGCAAGCGCGTCCGGCATCAGTCATCGCCACCTGCATGTAGGTCGAGGGGCGCAGGCGGAACGTGTAATGGTTGCCGTTCTGCCAGACGATCTTGTCGGTCAGCGGCTCGGCGCCGAGGAAGAACACCTTCTTCTTGCCGGCGAATTCGGTCACCGCGAGACCGACATTTGACAGAAACGTGCCGCACAGGATGTTGATGCCCTCGCCGGTCACCAGTTCGTCGGCGGCGCGAACGGCATCGCCCGGATTGGCGCCATCATCGCGCGAGACGACTTCGAGCTTTTTGCCGAGGACACCGCCGGCGGCATTGATCTCGTCGATCGCCATTTGCCAGCCCCGTTTGTAGGGCTCGAGAAAGGCGGGCTGGCTCTTGTAGGAGTTCATCTCGCCGATCTTGATCGTGCCCTGCGCGAACGCGGGCATCGCTGCTGCCAACAAGGCGCCACCGGCAAGCGTCGCGACGGTGAATTTTCCGATGGCATGCGTGACGGCGGCACTTGCGCGCATGGTCAATCTCCTGCTCTTTCTGCAAATATCTCTTCAAGTGGATTTCTCGCACCGGCGGCGACATTGCTGCGCGAGAAGTGCAAAATAGTCTTTGCGCCTCGCTGCTTTGTCAAGCTTTGCCGTGCCTACAGATCAGGCGGCACCTGACCGCGCGGCATCATGTCGCCGCTCGCGCGCGGAAACAATCGCGAGAAACAGATATATGGCCAGCAGCGCCATCTCGCTGACGACGATGATGATGCTGCCGCCGTAGACTTTCGGAAAAAAGACCTCCACCGCCGCCATGGATACGACGGAGGTGAGCCACACCACCGCGCCCCAGGCCGCCGCAAGCCACAGCCCGACCGCGGCGACGAGGTCGAGCACCGCGAAGAACACTGTCGCCGTCTGCCAGGCCACGGTGTGCGTCTCGAAGCCTCTGGTCGGCCGACGCACCCACGCCGCAGACCTGCGCCCAGTGATAAAGACCTTTGACCAGCGAGACCGCCGCCATGATGCGCAGAAACAGGACCAGATATTCGGTCCAAGTCCCTTGGCCGACGCTCTTTCCGACCCGCACGGGCTCGAGCATGTCGCTCGGCCGGGTCGGCGTCGCCCGGTCGCTCGATCGCTCATGGTCGTTCGCGCCAATAGCTTCGCCGGCGGGCGAATCGCCAGGACCGATAGAGGCGCCGCGATAGCCCGTCAACGCCGGACTAAAGTCCGGTATGGCCGCCAGATGGCCGCGGCAGATGGCCAGTGGCGGGCATGGGTCGGAAGGGGTAAAAGGACAATCTGCAGACGGCGGACGAGAAGGAGCGCGCGCATGGCCATCAAATTCGGCCGACCGCTCGAACGCAGCCGCGACGCGCGTCGCGCCGTTCGAGGACCAGCGGGCGGCCGCGCCGATCCGCTCGACCTGACGATCCGGCCGCGCCGCAACCGCCGCGCCGAATGGGCGCGGCGCATGGTGCGCGAGAACGTGCTGACCACCGACGACCTGATCTGGCCGCTGTTCCTGGTCGACGGCACGCAACGTCCGCGCGCCGGTCGACTCGATGCCGGGCGTCGAGCGCCTGTCGGTCGACGAGGCGGTGCGCGCCGCCGAGCGCGCGGCGAAGCTCACCATCCCCTGCCTCGCGCTGTTTCCCTACACCGACCCGGCTCGGCGCGACGACGACGGCACCGAAGCGCTCAACCCGGACAATCTGGTCTGCCGCGCGATCCGCGCCATCAAGAAAGCGGTGCCGGAGATCGGCGTGCTGTGCGATGTGGCGCTCGATCCCTACACCAGCCACGGCCATGACGGGCTGATGCGCGACGGCGTCATCCTCAACGACGAGACCGTCGCGGTGCTGGTGCAGCAGGCGCTGGTCGCAGGCCGAGGCCGGCTGCGACATCATCGCGCCGTCCGACATGATGGATGGCCGGGTCGGCGCCATCCGCGCCGGGCTCGACGCGGCCGGATTCCAGCGACGTCCAGATCATGGCCTATGCGGCCAAATACGCCTCGGCCTTCTACGGCCCGTTCCGCGACGCGGTCGGCTCCAGCGCCACGCTGATCGGCGACAAGCGCACCTACCAGATGGACCCGGCAAATTCCGACGAGGCGCTGCGCGAGGTCGAGCTCGACATCGCCGAGGGCGCCGACATGGTCATGGTCAAGCCCGGCCTGCCCTATCTCGACATCCTGCAGCGCGTCAAAGAGACCTTCGCGATGCCGACCTTCGCCTACCAAGTGTCCGGCGAATATGCGATGATCATGGCGGCCGCGAGAACGGCTGGCTCGACGGCGACAAGGCGATGATCGAGAGCCTCATCGCGTTCAAGCGCGCCGGCGCCGACGGCGTGCTGACCTATTTCGCGGCAAGGATCGCGGAGAAGCTGAAGAAGGGCGGCGTGTAATCAACCGCGCCGGCTTCGGGCCGCGGCCGAGCCGGAACAGCAAGCGCCTGGCCATGCCCTGATCCGTGACGGCTGACCGGCTATGATCGATGCTTTCACGCCGAGTTGAGTACTGTCGGCGCGATCTGACGCGATCGCTCTGGAGGCGGATCATCATCGGTCGACGCGTCGTCACACGCGGCTGCTGCGGTCGATCATTGCGACTGCATCATTTCGTCGCACGCGATGTGGCTGCCGCCCGTGACGGCGTGGACTTCATCCGCGCCGTGCGCGGCATGCGGCCGCCAGACGCCGACTTCCGTCCCGAGCGCGACGACGCTCGTCGCAGCCGCCCCGCGCACCGGCGCCGATCGCAATCGGCAAGCGACGCTGCCGAGGTCGAGGCGCAGTCGCCGAGCCGAGCGACGGCGACGCGCGCGCCGCGCCCGATCAGTCCGATCAGCTCCTGCCGCCGACGACGTCGTCCGACACGGCGATACCAGCGTGCCGGCAGCGGCTCGCCGATCGCTTCGGCAACACCGCGCAGCCGACGACGGCGCTCAATCCCGACCGCGACTGCCGGCCGCATCCGCCGCGCCCGCAGCCGCCGCAGCGACTGTTCGGCCGCCACCGCCCGGCTCTGCGTCGCCGGCGATGCACCGCCGGCAGCGCAACCGTCCGGACGATGCACGCGTCTGACGCCATGGCGCCTGCCGCCGACCGATCACCGGGCCGATTCCGCTGCCGCCGCATCGCCCGACGTCTCGTTCGCCATGGCGCGAGCGCCGGCGGCGTGCCGCTGCCGCGGGCGCGCCCAGCCGCCGCGCCCGAGGCGGCGCCGCCGCGAGCCGGAAGCACCTGCCGGCTACGACCGTATGGTGCGTTCATTAGCCACGCGCATCAGGCTCGAGCGCCGTTCACTCCAGCGCCGCGCCGCTTTCCATGCGCACCGGCGCGATAACCGTCGTCATGCAGCGCGCGAAAGATTTCCTCGGCGTGGGCGCCGTCGCGGGTCTCCACGGTGACGTCGAGCTTGGCGCCCTTGGCCGGCACGTCGAGGAACAGGCGGTGATGATCGACGCCGAGAATATTGGCGCCGAGCTCGCCGAGCCGGCTCGCGATCTGGCCGAGAATTCCCGGCCGGTCGGGAATGGTGAGGCGGAACGAGACGATGCGGTCGTCGCGCTCCAGTTCGCGCACCATGATCGAGGCGAGGATGCGCGGATCGATATTGCCGCCGCACAGGATCAGGCCGACCTTGCGGCCGGCGAAAGCGCTCCGGCTCCGCCAGCATGGCGGCAAGGCCCGCGGCGCCGGCGCCTTCCGCCATCGCCTTCTGCAGCGTGAGGAAGGCGTTGACGGCGCGCTCGATCTGCGCCTCGTCGACCAGGATGATGTCGGCGACCAGTTCGCGCACGATCGGCAGCGTCAGCGCGCCGACATTCTTGACCGCGATGCCTTCGGCCAGCGTCGCGCCGCCGCAGCGGCATGTTGCCGCCGGTGGATGGCGTTCCACATCGACGGATAGAGCGCGCATTCGACGCCGACGATCTCGATCGCCGGGCTTTATCGCGCGCGCCGCGATGGCGTTGCCGGCGATCAGCCCGCCGCCGCCGATCGGGATGACCAGCACGTCGAGCGTCGGGCACGTCCTCCAGCATTTCCAGCGCGATGGTGCCCTGCCCGGCGATGATGTGCGGGATCGTCGTAGGGATGCACCCAGACCAGGTCGCGCTCCGCCGCGATCGTCTCGGCGCGCGCCTGCGCCTCGGCCAGCGTCTCGCCGTCGAGCACGACCGTCGGCGCCGTGCGCCTCGGTCGCCTTCGACCTTCACGAACGGCGTCGTCACCGGCATGACGATGGTGGCCGGGATGCCGAGCGCGCCGGGCGTGGTAGGCCACCGCCTGGGCATGGTTGCCGGCCGACATGGCGATGACGCCGCGGCGGCGCTCGTCCGCCGTCAGCGCCGCGAGCTTGACGCAGGCGCCGCGCTCCTTGAACGAGTTGGTGACCTGCAGATTCTCGTATTTGACGAACACCTCGGCGCCGGTCAGCGCCGACAGCGGCGGCGCCGGCAGCAGCGGCGTGCGCAGCACATGGCCGGCGATGATGCGCCGGGCCGCCTCGATGTCGGCGAGCGTCACCATGGCCAAGTCGCTCCAGTCGGCGCCGCTCTAGTCGCCTCTTGCAGCCGGCGGCTCGCTTGCCCCATTTGCGGTTCCGCCGCAATACGGGGTTGCATCTGCCTATCCGACCCAGGACGCGATTCTGGCCCGATCGATCCGGCCCACGGCGATCGGCGTCTCGATCGATGTCAAGCCGCATGCCTACGATCCGGTCGCCAACCCGGAGCTGTTCGAGGGCGTGCTGGCGCGCCGCGTCGTCGCCTTCGTCATCGACCTCATCATCATCGCCATTCCGCTGGTCGCTGGCATCGATCTTCATCTTCGTCTTCGGCCTCGTCACCTTCGGGCTCGGCTGGGCGCTGTTCTGGCTGCTGTCGCCGGCATCGGTGGTCTGGGCGCTTGTCTATTACGGCCTGACGCTCGGCGGCGCCGGCCTCCGCCACGCATCGGCATGCGCGCCATGGATATCGAGATGCGCACCTGGTACGGCGCGCCGGCTTATTTCGTGCTCGGCGCCGTCCATGCCGTGGTGTTCTGGATCAGCGTCAGCGTGCTCACGCCGCTTGATCCTGCTGGTCGGCCTGTTCAACGCCCGCCGGCGGCTGCTGCACGACATGCTGGTCGGCACCGTCGTCATCAACAATCCGGCCCGGGCGGCCGCACTGCGCCGCCTGCGCGCCGCGCGCTGCATTGCGCCTTTGACGCGCGCGCGGTCTCGGGCGATCCTAGGCGGCGGCCGGAGTCGTTTCCGGCTGCGAAGGAACGCCAGAACGGCCCGTGACCCAGCACTCGCGCGATACGCCGCAATTCTACCTGACCGCGCCCTCGCCCTGCCCCTATCTCGCCGGCAAGGAGGAGCGGAAGGTGTTCACTCATCTGGTCGGCGAGCGCGCCGCCGAACTCAACAACATCCTGACCCATGGCGGCTTCCGCCGCAGCCAGTCGATCGCCTACCGGCCGGCCTGCGAGGGCTGCCGCTCCTGCGTCTCGGTGCGCGTGCTCAGCAAGCGATTTCCAGCCGACCCGCAGCATGCGCCGCATCGCCAAGCGCAACGCCGACATCGCCGGCGAGATGCGGGTCGCCGGTGCCGACCTCGGAGCAATATTCGATCTTCCGCGCCTATCTCGATTCGCGCCATCGCGACGGCGGCATGGCCGACATGACGGTGCTCGACTACGCGATGATGGTCGAGGACAGCCACATCGAGACCCGCATCATCGAATACCGCCGCCGCGAGCCCGGCGCACCGCGGCGCAGCGCGGCAGCGGCGATCTTGCTCGCCGTGGCGCTGACCGACGTGCTCGGCGACGGGCTTTCGATGGTCTATTCGTTCTTCGAGCCGGACGAAGCGGCGCGCTCGCTCGGCACCTTCATGGTCCTCGACCATATCGCGCGCGCGCAGCGCATGGGTCTGGCCTACGTCTATCTCGGCTACTGGGTCCGCGGCTCGCGGCAAGATGGACTACAAGGCCGCTTCCTGCCGCAGGAGCGCCTGACGCCGGACGGCTGGGCGCGGGTCGAGTAAGACCGTCGTTACGTGCTCGCTCAACCGAATTTGCGTTCCGACACAGCCTCAAGCGATCAATTCTTCGTCTCGATCGTGAAGCCTGCTGCGACCGCGGCGCCGATCAGCGCAACGATGCCGAAATAGGCGAAGACCGAGTTCAACCCCACGCCGGTCAATAGATAGGCCACGACGATGGGTCCGGTCGCCGCCGCCACGCGTTGCCAGGCGCCCCCGACACTGCTGGCAAAGGCGCGGATGCGAGTTCGGATAGATTTCGGCGGTATAGAGGTTAAGGCCGATCGACACGCTCGACATGAAGAAGGTTCCAATCGAGATGAAGATCAGAAGCATCACCGCAGTGCTGGCGCCGACCGCGGCCAGGATCAACAGCGCGGCACCGCCGCCCAGCAGAGCCGCCGCAAACCAGGGACGACGGCCGACCTTGTCGATCGTGAAGGCGCAGAGGATCGACCCGAGGATGCCGCAGACCTGCACGACAAGCCCATAGCCCAGGGCTTGCGATAGCGGCAGGTGGAAATTGGTCCGGTAGAGCGTCGGGATCCAGGTGTGATCCATAGGTCGTCGAGAAACAGCAAAACCACATCGCCCAGACGCCCAGCGTCCTGGTGCGATAGGCCGGCGCGAGCATTTCGAACCAGCGGCGGCGCGACGCCGGTTCTGGTGCTGGCGAAACTGGAATTGGCGGCGGCAGCACTTTGCCCGATGCTTCGATCTGCCGTTCGATCCGGGCGACGATGGCGTCCGCTTCAGCCAGTCGGCCTTGGCTGGCGAGCCAGCGCGGCAATTCCGGCAGCAGCCGCGTCAGGAACACCGCGAGGACCGCCGGTACGGCGCCCAAATAGAACATCGACTGCCAGCCGAGCCGCGGCACCATCACGTAGCCGAGCAGTGCCGCCGCGACGAGGCCGAAGGCGAAGATCAGTTCATAGAGAATGTAGAAACGGCCGCGCCCTTCGCCGCGCGCAAGTTCGATGATGTAGGCCGTGGCGATCGGCACTTCGCCGCCAAGGCCGATGCCCTGGATGAAGCGGAACGCCATCAAGGATTGAGCATTCCAGGCGAACGCGCAGGCAAAGCTCATCAAGCCGAAGATTGCGACCGCGATCGTCACCGTGCGCAACCGGCCGAAAACCTCGGCCGCCCACCCCGCGGCGAACGCGCCGATGATCTGGCCAACGAACGCCGCCGAGATGACGGCACCGATCTGCGGCGGCGAGAGATGCCACGGTCCGACGATCGCCGGCAGCGCGAAGCTGATGGCCAAGAGATCGACCGCGTCGAAGAAGGTGGCAATGCCCAGGATGAGACGAACGCGCACGTGCCAGGACGAAACCGGCAACCGGTCAAGCCGCGCCGCCACCATGTCGGCGGACATCCCGGCCGCCTGCGATCCGGCCATAGCCCCCTGCGCCATTTGCAGCTCCCGAAGCGTCTTCACCGCAAGCCGAAGCCTAGCTTGTACTCCTCGCGGCGCGGCACGACATCGGCCTCAGGGTCGCCAGCGGTGAGATACGCCCACATCCGCTCAGCCACTTGGCCGGCCCAATCCGCTCTCGACGTCGCCTCGCGAGCGCTGAAAAGCGGCGCGCCGTCCGCCTCGCCGGTCGCCAGGATTGCGAGTTCCAGCCTGCACATATCTTCGAGAAAAATGGCCAAGGTCACCGCTTGCATCATGTTGGCCCCGGCAAGCACCGCGCCGTTGCCGCGCAGGATGATGCCGCCTGATGATCCCAAAGCCTCGGCAACCGCCGCCGCGATTGCGTCCGATCGCATCAGGACCGGGTCGTTCCAATAGGCTGGCGCCGGATAGAAAAACGCTCCGAAACCATGCCGGACCTTTGGTGCTCGGCCGAGCGCCGACATCGTCATGACATGCGGCGGGATCACCCGGCAAACGGCGCCGACCTCGGAACGTCTTTTGTAGATCTGCTGGTGGACCCGCACTTCGCCGAGAACACCGTCCGGCAACGGACCTTCAACGGGACACACAACTCCATCGTCTCCCGGCCTGATAAGACCCATCGGGCCCGCCCTGCAAACCAGAAATGTGCTCGGCTCGAGCCTGATGGAACAATGGCCATAGGCATCGACCAGGCCGCATCGCGCCAGTGCGCGTGCGGCCATGCGCACTTCGATCTGCTGTTGCGGCGCGGCCTCCATTTTACATCGTCACCTTTCAGCGATGCCGCCGATGAGCGGAGACAACCGCGCGACATCTTCGTCGATGTACAAATCGAACGCGTCCAGGGCCACGACCTGTTGATCGATGCCCTGAGCATGTATTTTTGCCTGAAGTTCGGGATCTTTGCTGGCCGTCGCGATCGCATCGGCCAGCACTTTCAACACCGGCTTGGGCGTCTTTCTCGGTGCCAGAATGCCGTACCAAGTTGCATAGCGATAATCGACCCCTTGGGATACCGCGGTCGGTATCTTGACCGGGTCGGTGATGGGCTCGTCGGAGCCGGCGGCCAACGCGAGCAGGCTGCCGTTCTGAACGAATGACAATACAAACGCCAATGGGTCGAATGAGGCCTGGATGCTGCCGCTGAGCATGTCCGAGATGATGTCGCTGCTCATCGTATAAGGGATATGCACCAATTCGGTCTTCGTCTCCGACGCGAAATAGGCGCCGGCGAGATGGGTCGAGGTTCCGATACCGGCCGAGCCATAATTGATGCGCGCCGGGCTTGGCTTTGGCGAGCGCAATGAACTCTTTCAGGTCATGGCACGCCAAGCGACCGCGGCACGACCACGATGGCCGGCGCCGCACCGATCATCGAGACGCCGGCGAAATCGCGGATCGGATCAAACGGCAGATTCTTGTTCAGAAAGCCCAGGATGGAATGCCCGGAATTCGCGAACAGAAGCGTGTAGCCATCAGCGTTCGCATTGGTGACCGCCTCCGCCGCCGATGATGCCGCCCGCACCGGGCGGTTCATCACCACGATCTGCTGGCCCAAGAACTTCGAGAAGCTTGTCGGCGTAAAGCCGTGCCAGAATGTCGATCGTGGTTCCTGGCGTGAGCGGAACGACGAGCGTGATCATTCGCGTCGGAAATTCGTCCTGCGCGCGCACCGCAAGACAGGAGCAGGCCAAAATCATCAGCACGGCTGAAATAAAGCTTCTCACCCTCATGGTGTTTCTCCCTATGCTTATTTTTTTGGAGCGCGTCGTCGCTAGAGCAGTGCGACCGCGCGAATCGGAGAGGCCTCGGCATCGATCAGTTTGAGCGGGAGGCCGATCAGCGTGAAGCGCTGCTTGTCGATCCGATCCAAATTCTTGAGATAAGGCATGGTGATCACGCCGTGCTCGCTGAGCGTGCGCGAATTGTGGAACACGCGCGGAGAGCCCGGCTCGTCGTTGCCGTGATAGAAATCGTAGCCGACGATGACGACGCCCTTCTCGATGCACCACATGGTCGCGTCGATGGTCAGGTAGGGCGAATCCTTCATCCATTTTTCCGATCCCCCGTCGTAGGTATTGTTGTGATCGGTGCGCAGCAGCAGGCGATCGCCCTTGCGAATGTTCTTGCCGACGCTTTTTTCGAGATCGCTTCGCGGTGATTGCCTTGGCGGGCAATTTATCGCGCAGGTCGGCAACGATGGCGTCGCCGATGAACAAATCGAGCGGCAACTGGTGGATTTGCGTTCCGCCGCGGACATTGTGCTCGGGCGCATCGACGTGGCTCCCGGCGTGCAACCTCATATGGACGCCGCGAACGATCTGACCGGCGCCGCCGGGCGCATCATGCTCCTTGATGACTTCCATTTCGAATTGCATGTCCTTCTTGAACCCGGCGGGCGTGCGCATCGCAAAGTTTTTCGGATCCAATTCGAGACTGATATCGACGATTTTCGAATGAGGCGGCAGCATGCGTTCCTCGTTTCTTGAGATGGGGATTTACTGATGCGGCTGGCGGTGCGATCAGTCAGCGAAGGTTCGTCCCGGCGCGGATGTCGCTACGAAGCGCGGTAACGACGCGGTCGACGTCGGCAGGTTCGTGAAGCTCGTCCGACAAGATGACCCGGGTGGTCTCGACGAAATGATCCACCGTGAATGCGACGGCGGCGTCCGCGTTGCGCGCCAGCGCCGCGTCCATGATGCGCTGATGCTCGGCGTCGAAATCCCGGCCCGACAATCCGCTGCGTACGGACAGCCGCCGATAGCGGTCGCTGAGATCGTAGAGCTGAGAGCGGAATGCCATGGTCTGGCGCGAGTTGCAGGCGCCCGCGAGCGCATCGTGAAACTCTCGGTTTTCGCGATACCAGTCGTCGCTCAGTCTTTCGCCGTCGCTTTTCGGGCAATTCTTTAGCCGGTGCGCTGCCGCTATGATTTGCGCTTCCCAGTTTCTGTCGCCGGCCGCAATCGCAACGCGCAGCGCCGCGCCTTCGAACCAGGCGCGGGTCTTGGTGATGTCGAGAAGGTTCTCGATTGATACCGGCGCCACCCGAAAGCCGCGCTGGCCTTCGGCCGTCACCAGTTCCAGCGACGTGAGTTTCGATAGCGCCTCGCGCAGCGGCGTCGCCCCGAAGCCATAAGCGGTTCGCAGCCGTTCGACATGCATCCGTTCTCCCGGGCGAAATTTTACGGCAAGGATATCTTCCCGCAGCCGCGCAAAGGCCGTTTCGGCAAGGGTAGCGCCAGGAACGACAACTGAAGATTGCATAATCCCTCGATAATCGTCAGGAATATCGATATTAGCTCTTAATATCGCGAGATAATCCGGGTGTCAAAAGATGGCTGCGTCAACGATTGCGTTGGGAAAAGACCTGGCGGTTCCGAACCAGCCGCCAACTCCGTCTCGCTACGTCCCGAATAAACGCGTCGGCGTGTCGACCAGGATGCCGTGGCGCGTTGTAGCGTCCGGCGTCCAGTCATTGAACAGATCGAGCAGATGGCCGTCGTCGGGCATCGCAGCGGCGTCGATCGATGGGTGCGGCCAATCGGTGCCCCACATCAAGCGCTGTGGATTGGCGCGCACCAGCGCGTCGTGCAGCGCCCGCGCATCGGCATAGTCTGGGTATTGCGCCGACACGCTATAGACCGCCGAAAGCTTGACGTGGACGTGCCCGTCCCCGACCAGCTTTAGCAACGCCTGGAAATTCGCGTCGCCGACGCCGCGCTCCGCCGGCACCACGCCGAAGTGATCGACGATCACCGGCATTTCGCGTGAGATGCCGCACAGCGTCCCGGCCGCATCGCGCAGCATGCGGTAATCGCAAAAGATCTGAAAAACCCAACCGAGATCGGCCATCGTCTTGCGAAACACCTCGAACACGTCAAAGCCGACGCCGCGCACGTAATTCGGCTTTTCCGGAAACAGATGGAAACGCAGCCCCCGCATGCCGAGCCGGTGCCAGTCGCGCAGCGTCTCCGGCTTGATGCGGGTATCGGTGATGGCGACACCGCGCAGCCGCTGCGGATAGCGTTCGAGCGCATCGAGCAGCACGCGATTGTCGTAGCCGTGGGCATTACCCTGCACCGCGACGCCGCGCGCAAAGCCGAGATGGTCGAGCAAGGCCGCGAACCGCTCGACCGGCGCATCGGGCGGCGTGTAGCCGCGTCCCGGCGTGTAGGGAAATCGAGCGGCCGGCCCGAAGACGTGCGCATGCGTATCCCATGCGCCAGGCGGCGGCGGCAGGCACGGCCGCCGCGGATGCGCCGCCGGACCGGCAATGCGCGGAGGCTCGTTGGCAGTATCCATGACGGCGAAAGCCTCAACCCAACCTGATATGGGCTTCCTTCACCACGCCGCTCCAAAGCCGCGTCTGCGCCTGCACGAACGCGCCGAACTCCTGCGGCGTATTCGGGCGCGAACTCGATGTTGAGCTCCCTGAAACGATCGGCAACCTGCGGGGCGCGGAGCGCCGCGTTGAGGCCGGCGTTGAGCTTCTGGACGATGGCGGGCGGCGTGCCATGCGGAACGAAGACGCCGTTCCACTCGAAGGCTTCAAATCCCGGCAGCGTGTCGGAGATCGGCGGGATGTCCGGCAGGCTGGCAAGGCGGCCCTTGCCGGTGTGAGCAATCGCTTTCACCTTGCCGGCTTTGATCAGGCCGACCACCGACGAGCCGTTGGAAAAGAAGAATTTCACCTGACCCGACATGACGTCGGTGAGCGCCAGACCGCCGCCGCGATAGGGCACGTGATTGATCTTGATGCCGGTCACGTGCCGGAACATTTCGAGACAGAGATGTTGCAGCGTGCCGTTGCCGGACGACGCCATGTTGATCCCATCGGGCGAGGCTTTGGCAAAGGCGATGACGTCGGCGACTGTCTGCACCGGCACCGACGGGGTCACCACCAGGATGTTCGGCACCAGCGAAACGAGGAAGACCGGGTCGAAATCCTTTTGGTAGTCGAAAGGCAAATGCGGATAGAGCGAGCCGTTCACCGAGAACGCGGTGGCGTCATGCAGAATGGTGTAGCCGTCGGGCGCGGCCCTGGCGACCACCTCTTCGCCAATGGTGCCGCCGGCGCCGCCACGGTTTTCGATGGCGAATTGCTGACCGAGATCCTCGCTCAGCTTGGCGTAAAGGATGCGCGCCGTGGTGTCGGCGCCGCCGGCCGGCGGATAAGGCACGATGACCCGCACCGGCCGATCCGGCCACGTGGTTTGCGCTTTCGCAGCGCCGATAAATGGCGCGGCCGTCATCCCGGCCAACACCATGCGTCGTGTGAGATCGGTCCCGGACATCGCGCTCCCCGTTCGGCTTGGCCGACATTTTAGCACCAGCGCCAGTGCCGCGAGAGAGCAATCGACACCTATTACTCGCCCGCGCCCTTCCCGTTCGCCGGCGAACGGCTTGATGTGCTGTCGAACTTGTTGGTCTTCGGAAACCCCTTGGGTGCGAGACGGCCGGCGTCGGCACGGTTGCCGCGCCAGTCGGCGAGTTCCTTCAGCGACAGCGTGAAGACGCGGCCGGCGGAATCGGTCCAAGTGAGCCCTTTCTCGACCTCGAACGTCTTGATGTCGGAGAGCCCACCGTCTTTGTGACGCTGCAGGCGTACGCCGCGGCCGCGGGTCATCTCTGGGACTTGGTCGAGCGGAAAGACGATCATCTTGCGATTGTCGCCGATTGCCGCCACGAGATCGCCCTCGACCGGCGCGATCGCGCGCGCTTGATCCGGCGCCTTGACGTTGAGCACCTGCTTGCCCTTGCGGGTGTTGCCCAGGCATTCGTCCTCGGGCACGACGAATCCCCTGCCCTGTTTGCTCGCCACGATCAGCCTGCGGCCGCCCTGATAGCGGAATACGGCGACAACTTCGCTTTGTTGCTCCAGCTCGATGAAGAGGCGGATCGGCTCGCCGTGGCCGCGCCCGCCGGGCAGTTTCGCCGCCTCGATGGTGTAGCAACGCCCGTTGGTGGCAAAGACCACGATCTTCGACGTCGTCTCGGCATAAAAAGCGTGATCGAGACTGTCGTCGGCCTTGAAAGGAAGGCCCGAAAGGTCAGCGACCTGACCGCGAAGCGCGCGAATCCAGCCCTTCTCGGAAACCACGACGGTGATCGGCTCGCGCTCGACCAACGCTTCCTCGATCGCGGCATCGTCGTGGGTGGGAGCCTCCGCGAAACTGGTGCGACGCTTGCCGAGCGGCGTTTTCGGCCCGAACGTATCGCGTACCTCGCGGATTTGGCCGGCGATGGTCTTCCACTGTGCCTTTTCCGACCGCAACAAATCTTCGATCGATTTTTTCTCGGCGCGCAGATCCTTGTCCTCTTGGCGGATCTCCATCTCTTCGAGGCGGCGCAAATTGCGCAGCCGCATATTGAGGATCGCGTCGGCCTGGACGTCGGACAACTTGAAGGTTTTTATCAGGACCGGCTTGGGCTCATCCTCGGTGCGGATGATCTTGATGACCTTGTCGAGATTGAGATAGGCGATGAGGTAGCCGCCCAGCATCTCAAGCCGATGCTCGATTTGCGCCAGCCGGTGGCGGGAGCGCCGCAGCAACACGTCGCGCCGATGCGCAAGCCATTCGGTCAGTGCTTCGGCGAGGCCCACGACCTTCGGAACGCGGCCGCGCACCAGCACATTCATGTTGAGCGGCACGCGGCTTTCGAGCTCGGTGAGCTTGAAGAGGCTTTCCATGAGCAGCGCCGGATCGACCGTGCGCGAGCGCGGCTCGAAGACCAGCCGCACATCTTCGGCCGATTCATCGCGCATATCAGCCAGAAGCGGCAGCTTCTTTTCGTTCATCAGCTCGGCGATGCGCTCGACGAGCCGCATTTTCTGAATCTGCCAAGGAATTTCCGTAACGACGACCAGGTACGTGCCACGGCCGGTGTCTTCGGTCTTCCAGCGCGCGCGCAACCGGAACGAACCGCGGCCGGTCGCGTAGGCTTCGGCAATGGTCTCGGAACTGTCGACGACGATACCGCCGGTCGGGAAATCGGGACCCGGCACGAACTTGAGCAAGGTGCGCGTGCGCGCGTTTGGTTGCTCGATAAGGTGGAGCGCGGCGTCGCAAAGTTCGGCGGCATTGTGGGGTGGAATCGAAGTCGCCATTCCGACAGCGATGCCTTGCGAGCCGTTAGCCAAGAGGTTCGGGAAAGCCGCCGGCAGCACAACCGGTTCTTGCGACACGCCGTCGTAATTGGGACGGAAATCGACGGCGTCTTCATCGATGCCGTCGAGCAGAAGGCGCGCGACCTCGGTCAACCGCGCTTCGGTGTAACGGTAGGCGGCGGCGTTATCGCCGTCGATATTGCCAAAATTGCCCTGCCCGTCGACCAGCGGATAGCGCGAAGAGAAATCCTGCGCGAGGCGTACCAGCGCGTCGTAAATCGCCTGATCGCCGTGCGGATGGAAATTGCCCATCACATCGCCGACGATCTTCGCCGATTTCTTGAATGTCGCGCCGGGATCGAGCCGCAGCAACCGCATGCCGTAGAGGATGCGCCGGTGCACGGGCTTGAGTCCGTCGCGCGCGTCCGGCAGCGCGCGATGCATGATGGTGGACAACGCGTAGGCGAGGTAGCGCTCTTCCAGCGCCTCGCGGAGCGCGATCTCCTGCACCTCGTTAGGTTCCGGGGGAATCACTTTTTTGTTCATGGCCCAGGAGCGCTACCGCGGTTGTGGCTCCTGAACAAGGGATGAACAGGCTTGACGGACGCAAAACATTTTCATGCGTGCCACGGCAACCGCAACATGGACCGGCCTTGCCAATTCGATAAAATGACCGGTGTGCGCTCAGGCGCATTGAATTGGTTCGCGCCGACTTGACCGCCAGGAGACATTCATGCGCAAGACCATTGTTGCGGCCGCCGCTATCGCGGCAATTTTATCGTTCGTCATGCCAGCGCAGCGCGCAGCCGCGATGACGATTTCGACGCCGACTCAACTCGGGACCGCACCGCAGGACTCAGGCCTCGTCCAAAAAGCCGCGTACCGCTGCGGGCACTGGCGATGCGGGCACGGCTGGCATCGTCATTACTGGGGACCCGGCCGGTACTATTGGGGTTGGCCGAGGCTGCCCGTTTGGGCGCAGCCGTGGCGATGGAATTGGGGCTGGCATCGGCATTGGGGTTGGCACCACCATTGGGGCTGGCATCACCGCCACTGGCGCCACCGGTGATCAGAGACCGCATGCGTCGCATTTTGACTGTAGCTCTTGCGGCGGCAGCGATCGGCTGCGTGCCAGCGCTGGCCGCCGCGCGCGCGGATGTCGTGGCTAAACACAATGCCACGACGATCGCCCATGCGGTGCAGGTCTCTTACTGGGGCGGCTGGTATGGCGGCAGCTATCGGCCTGCTTGTCCGTGGGGCTATCACTATACCTGCCGCGCCGGCCCCTACGGCTACCGGCACTGCGCCTGCTGGCCTAATTGGTAATCGCCCGTATCACGCGGACTGACTCGTCTCGGCTGACAGCCGCCGCGTAATGGCCGCAACGAAGTGCGCGCGCGCGTCCGGCAACGCAAGACCGCGCGGCGCAAAAGCGTGCCGATCGAGAAAAAATCCCGTGAGTGCGAATGCGTCGGCGAGATCGGCCGCGGACGTTGGCTCGCCGTCGGCGCGCAGGAAGGCGGGCAACCTCAGGAGCTTGTCGCGGTAAGGCTCGCCTGCCTGCCGCGAAACCGCGCGGCCCGATCGCGGCGATACATAGATCAGATCAACCGTTGCGCCGGTGGCGGCGCAGGACGCGAGATCGAGGCCGAAGCCAAGCTCGGCCAGGAACGCCAGTTCAAAGCCCGCGATCAGCGACGCCGCAAGTTGCGGTTCGTAAAAACCGTCCAGAATAGTTTCGAGCGTCGCATATAGGCGTGCGTGCGGTTCCCGCTCGGCGAGCAGCCGGCACAGCGCGGCGAGATGCGTCACGCCATGGACGGCGTGGGCTGCGGGCAGAAATCCGGCCGCCCGCAAATTGAGACCCTCGACCGTGTAATGGCCGAGATGCTCATCAAGCCGCGCCCGCCATGTCGCGCGCAGCGAATTACCGGGCTGCAGCACCGCGCGCAGCCGCACCCCAGCACCGCCACGCACCAGCCCGAGGTGCCGGCCGTGTTCCAGCGTCATCAACTCGAGAATGCCGCTCGTCTCGCCATGACGTTTGACGCCGAGCACGATGCCGTCATCGGTCCATTGCATGGGATGTTTGTAGCGTCATTCCGGGTCAGAGCGAAGCGAGGAGCCGGCATGACTCACTCCTTCGGGAATTCCAATCCCATCTCGCGATAGCGTTCGGGGTCGTCGCCCCACCCTTCCCGCACCTTGACGAACAAGAACAGATGGACCGGCTGCTCGATGGCTTCGGCGATATCGACGCGGGCCGCAGCGCCGATCGCCCTGATCGCCTGACCGCCTTTGCCGAGCACGATTTTACGTTGGCTATCGCGCTCGACGTAGATCGTCTGCTCGATGCGCACGGAGCCGTCCTTGAGTTCCTTCCAGACCTCGGTCTCGACGGTCGACTGGTAGGGCAACTCCTGATGCAGCCGCAGATAAAGTTTCTCGCGGGTGATCTCGGCGGCAAGCTGGCGCAACGGGGCGTCCGAGATTTGGTCCTCAGGATAAAGCCAAGGTCCCGGCGGAACATGCGCGGCAAACCAGCCCTTGAGATCGGCGACGCCGTCGCCGGAGCGCGCGCAGACCATGAAGGTCGCACCAAACGCCTGCCGCTCATTGAGCGTCTGCGTCAGCGCCAGGAGCGTCGGCTTGTCGACCAAATCGACTTTGTTGAGCACGAGAACCTTGGCGGGACGCACGTCGCGCAGAGCGCGCAGGATCTCTTCCTCATCGTCGGCCACGCCCTTACGAGCGTCGACCAGCAGCGCGACAATATCGGCATCCTGCGCGCTGCCCCACGCGGTGCCGACCATGGCGCGGTCGAGACGCCGGCGCGGCGCAAAGATTCCCGGCGTATCGACGAAGATAAGCTGTGCCGCGCCCTCGATGGCGATGCCGCGCACGAGCGCGCGCGTGGTCTGCACTTTGGGCGTGACGATCGATACCTTCGAGCCGACCAGGGCGTTGATCAGCGTCGATTTTCCGGCGTTCGGCGCTCCGATCAACGCCACGAACCCGCAGTGGGTCGCCTGCTCGCTCGGTTCGGGCTGGGTCGGCTCAGACATCGAGCCGTTTGGCCTTTACGCCTTCGCGTGCCAACATCGCGGCAGCGGCGGCTTGTTCCGCGGAGCGCTTGGAGCGTCCCGAGCCCTCCGCCGAAGCGAAATTGGGAAGCTGCACGGCGACGCGAAATTCCGGATCGTGGTCGGGCCCCGAACGCGCCACTTCCCGATAGGCCGGCGTCGGCAAACCGCGCGCCTGGGCCCATTCCTGCAGGACGGTTTTCGGATCGCGCAGCGGCTGGGCCTTGGCCCGCATGCGGACCTGCCACAGCCGTTCCACCACGTCCGCCGCGGCCGCATGACCGCCGTCGAGAAAGACCGCGCCGATCAGAGCCTCGCAGACATCCGCGAGAATCGCCGGCCGTCTGCGAGCGCCAGCGTTGGCTTCCGACGAGCCGACACGAATCGCGGCGCCAAGATCAATCGTGAGGGCCATTTCCGCGCAAGTCTCCTTGCGCACCAGATCGGCCAGCCGACGCGACAACTCGCCTTCGTCGGCCTTCGGAAAATCACGGTACAGCATGTCGGAAATGACCAAGCCGAGCACGTGATCGCCGAGAAATTCCATCCGCTGGTAGCTGCCGGCACGGTTGCGCGCACCTTTGAGCGCGGAAATGTGCGTCAGCGCGCACTCGAGCAACGCGCTGTCGCTGAAACGATAGCTGATGCGCTCTTCGAGCGGCGTTGATTTGCGTCGGCGCCGCGGCTCTTTCTGGCCGTCCGTTGCCGGGAGCTCTTTCTTGCCGTCGGTCGCAACGGCTGCCGCCGCAACAACCTCTCCGGCAGGCGTATCTGCGGCGGACTTGCGTTTCTTGCGCCCGATCATCTCATCTTACGAGGGTGAAAAGCCTGCCCCAGCGCACTTCCCATGGCCAGCGCCACACCTCCCAGGCGTGGGTGCCGTCCTTGATCGAGAAGAAAATGATTTGAGCCCGCCCGATGAGGTTCTCAAAAGGCACATAGCCGACTTGGCTGAGCACCCGGCTGTCGGTCGAGTTGTCGCGGTTGTCACCCATCATAAAATAATGACCGGGCGGCACCGTGTAGACCGGCGTGTTGTCGTAGAAGCCGTTATCCGTCAGATCGAGCGTCGTGTGAACGACACCGTTCGGCAGGGTCTCGCGATAGCGCTTAACGCGCTGCACGACGCCGTCCTCGTCGTCGGTCACATAGTCGTCGATGCGCTCGCGCTTAACCGGTACGCCGTTGATGTTGACGACGCCGTCGATCATCTGAATGCGGTCGCCCGGCAATCCGATGACGCGCTTGATGTAGTCGATCGAGTCGTCCTTCGGCAGGCGAAACACCACCACATCGCCACGATTGGGCTGCGAGGCAAAAACGCGACCGGAAAAGATCGGCGGCGAGAACGGGAAGGAATAATGGGTGTAGCCATAGGAATATTTCGAGACGAACAGATAATCGCCGACCAGCAAGGTCGGAATCATCGAACCCGAAGGGATGTTGAAGGGCTGGAACAGAAAGGTGCGAATGACGAGAGCAATGATCAGAGCATGGATCACCACGCGTGTCGTTTCGGCGAAGCCACCCTCTTTCCGCTTGCTCCCACTCTGCACCGTCATCGGCTCATCGTCCCACTTCTGCGCGCCGCTAACCCCGCGACCTTGTAACCCCTGGGACAGCCCTACGCAAATGTGCGGAGGAATTCGCCGCAGCCCATCAGCGCGAAGTTTTATCTATGTAATTCAGATACTTATCGCCAGCATTAAAGTCATGACGAATATTTCATTCCTGCTATCGGCAGCGCACATTCACCGGCATTGATTCGATTGGGAACCGTGCAGAACGATCGCGGAGATGATCACAAAGGCGTGGGCCATCGGCCCCTCATCGGTGATGGTGAGGTCGATGCGAGCCTCGTAGCCGTGCGGCGTGAGCGCCAGCAGGCGCCGTTTGGCGCCACCGGTGAGCTCGAAGGTCGGCCGCCCCGACGGCAGATTGACAACACCCATATCGCGCCACCAAACGCCGGCGCGCAGCCCAGTTCCCAGCGCTTTGGCGCACGCCTCCTTGGCGGCAAAGCGCTTGGCATATGTCTCGACCCGATTGCGGCGCCGGTCAGCAAGGGCGCGTTCGGTCTCGGTGAAGACGCGGCCCGTGAAACGGTCGCCATGGCGCTCGATCACCTCGGCAATTCGGCGCACATCGGTGATGTCGGAGCCGATGCCGAGGATCATAGCTTGGTCTCGTCCTTTTTGGCTCTGCCGCGATCCATCGCGGCCCGCATCTTGCGCACCGCTGCGCCGAGGCCGTCGAATATCGCTTCGCCAATGAGAAAATGGCCGATGTTGAGTTCGACAATCTCGTTGAGTGCCGCAATCCGTTCAGCGGTCATGAAATCGAGACCGTGTCCGGCGTGGACTTCCAGACCGAGGCTCCTGGCCAAAGCCGCACCGCGCGTGATCCGCTCAAACTCGGCGGCACTTTCTGCGGCATTGCCTGCCGTCACGGCATCGCACCACGCCCCGGTGTGAAGCTCGATGACCGGCGCGCCGATCGCCGCCGCAGCCTCGATCTGGACCGGCTCGGCGGCGATGAACAGCGAAACACGGATGTCGGCGTCGACGAGTTCCCAGACCGCTGCGCGAAGCGCGTCGCGCTGCCCGGCCGCGTCGAGACCGCCTTCGGTCGTGCGCTCCTGGCGCCGTTCGGGAACGATGCAAGCCGCATGCGGGCGCACCTTGCGGGCAATGCCGACCATCTCCGGCGTTGCCGCCATTTCAAGGTTGAGCGGCTTGGTGAGGCGCTCCTTGAGCCGGGTGATGTCGCCATCGACGATGTGGCGGCGATCTTCGCGTAAGTGGGCCGTGATGCCGTCGGCGCCGGCCGCAATCGCAATCTCGGCAGCCTTCACCGGATCGGGATGCTTGCCGCCACGCGCGTTACGCACGGTCGCAACGTGGTCGATATTGACACCGAGGCGCAGTAGAGTGTTTGCAGGCATAGGATTCAGCCGTTTTCCGCGCCCTATTTCGTCCAGTTTTCGATTTTCAGATCTGGAACACGCCGAAATTCACGCTCGTTGTTGGTGACAAGAGTTAGGTCAGCACTGACCGCGTGCGCCGCTATCCACAAATCGTTACTGCCAATGATTTGACCTCTCGCCTCCAGGACAGCACGTATCTCACCGTATCTCTTACCGGCATCGACGGGGAGCGGCATCACGCCGATAATGCTTACAAACTCCTCCAACTGTTCCCAGGCCTGAGGTGGCGGTGGCGAATGCAGCTTCGCAATGCCGTAGACGAGTTCCCCGTAGGTCACGACCGAAATTACCGCCTCACCAGATTTCAACTGCAAGAACTGAGTTAAGACCTGCGGCGGCCGCCTGCGACGAACATAGATACAGATATTGGTGTCAAGCAGATAGCGTGGGGACATTACAGGCCGTGTCGTTTTTGCGGCCGCTCGCGACGGGCTTCTTCGATAGCATCACCATCGATCGGAAGATTGGCGAGCAGCCAGAATGCGCGCTCCATCCCCTTTGATTTTTCGCGCAAGACAACTTCCCCGCCGCGTCGGAAAATTTCCACTTCCTTGCTGCTAAAACGGAACTCCTTCGGCAGCCGAACCGCCTGACTATTTCCTGATCTAAAAACCCGGGCCGTTGCCACGTCATCTCTCCGTATATCCCTTGATGGATATACAACGACTCCATCGCGGATGCAATGCTTCGCGTCTACCTGCTTAGCCGTTCACGCGTTCGGCGTTCGCCACCACCTTCTTCGCGCGGAGCTGCGAGATGATCGAGGTGAGGTGCTTGAGGTTGTAGACTTCAAGATCGATGGTCAGCTCGGTGAAATCCGGCGATTGCCGCGTCATGCGGATGTTGTCGATGTTACCGTCGTGCTCGGCAATCACTTGGGCGATCTGCGCCAGCGTTCCCGGCTCGTTGACCGATTGCACCGCAAGCCGAGCGGGAAACCGCTGCGGCACCTTGTCGTCGATATCCCAGCGGACGTCGAGCCAGTGCTCCGGCACGTCCTCGAATTGCGTCAACGCGTCGGAATGGATCGGGTAAATGGTGATGCCCTCACCCGGTGTCATGATGCCGACGATGCGATCACCCGGCACCGCGCCGCCATCGGGCGCGAACCGCACCGGCAGATCGGTATTGATGCCGCGGATCGGAATGGCCGCGCCTTTTTCTCCGTCGTCCGGTACCTTGAATTTCACCGCCTTGGCCTTCTTGAGGCCGAACCAGCCGCTCTCCGCCTTCGGCGCAACCGGCGCGACCCGCTCGTCCTTGTAATCGGGATACATCGCTCGCACGACGTCGGAGGCTTTCATCTCGCCGCGGCCGACGGCGGACATCACGTCATCGATCGAAGCTCGGGCAACACGCGGCAACGCGCCCTCGAGCTTTTCATCCGAATACTCGATCTTGGCGCGCTGGCACAGCCGTTCGACGATGCGCCGGCCAAGACCCGAATACTGGTTGCGGACGGCGTCGCGAGTCGCGCGCCGGATCGAGTCGCGCGCCTTGCCGGTGACCACGATCGATTCCCAAGCAGCCGGCGGCGTAATCTGCGCCTTGGACGTCAGGATTTGGACTTCGTCACCGTTTTGCAGCGGCGCGCTGAGCGGGCCGATCTTGCCATTGATCTTGGCGCCAATCGCCATGTTGCCGACATCGGTGTGCACCGCATAACCGAAATCGATTGGCGTCGCGCCACGCGGCAGCGCGATCAGCTTGCCCTTCGGGGTGAAGCAAAACACCTGATCATGGAACAGTTCGAGTTTGGTGTGTTCGAGGAATTCCTCAGGGTTGGAGCCTTCCGCCAGGCGCTCGATGGTGTGGCGGAGCCACGCGTAGGCGCTCGACTCGCGCGACAGCGTTTCGGTCGGCGAGCCGACGTCATCTTTGTAGAGCGCATGGGCGGCGATGCCATATTCGGCGATCTGCTGCATGCCGCGGGTGCGGATCTGCAGCTCGAACTCGCTGCTTGCCGGGCCCGATCACCGTGGTGTGGATCGAACGATAATCGTTCTGCTTTGGCGTCGAGATGTAATCCTTGAAGCGACCGGGCACGACCGGCCAAGACGTGTGGACGATGCCAAGGGCCTGGTAGCACTCGGTCAGCGTTCCCACCACGACGCGGAATCCAAAGATATCCGAAAGCTGCTCAAAGCCGACCGCCTTGCGTTCCATTTTGCGCCAGATCGAATAGGCGCGCTTGCGCCGCCCGGAGACATCGGCGGCGATGCCGCGGTCGCCGAGCTTTTTGGCGAGCTGCTGCTCGATCTCGGTAATCCAGCCGCTCGACCGCGCCGCCAGCCCCTCGAGCCGCTCCGTGATAACTTTATGAGCTTCAGGATTGAGCTCGCGGAACGATAAATCCTCGAGTTCCTCACGCATTTCGTGCATGCCCATGCGCCCAGCCAAGGGGGCATAGATGTCGAGCGTTTCCTCGGCAGTGCGGCGCCGCGCCTCCGGCGGCCGATAGGCGATCGTGCGCATATTGTGCAAACGATCGGCCAGCTTGATGAGCAAAACCCGGACGTCGTTGGCGATCGCCAGCAAAAGCTTGCGCAGATTTTCGGCCTGCTTGGCCTCCCGGGAGACGAGTTCGAGCCGCTTGAGCTTGGTCAGGCCCTCGACGAGACGGCCGATATCGTGACCGAATACCCGGTCAATTTCGGCACGGGTGGCGTCCGTATCCTCGATGGTGTCGTGGAGCAGGGCCGCCGCTATCGTGGCATCGTCGAGCTTGAGAGCGGTAAGAATCGCGGCAACCTCGAGCGGATGCGAGAAGTAAGGGTCACCGGAGTCGCGCCGCTGTTCGCCATGCGCCCTCATGGCGTACACATAGGCACGGTTCAGCAAGTCCTCGTTAGCCGCAGGATTGTACTGTTTAACCAGATCGACGAGCTCGTATTGCCGCATCATCTGCGGCTTGCGCGGCTTTTGCGGCGGCACGCCGTCCCGGTCATTGGGCACCAGGTTCGGACCGTGCGCGATCGGCACCCGGATTCGGGGCTGATTCTGCATGCGTGGCAGATCAATCGGCGAGCGCGCCATCGCGACCCTTTGGCAACCCTTTTGTCCATCTCAGCCGCGCCGGTGTGGCACAGCCGACAGAGCCTGATGACAAAGATATCATGGAGTTGCGCCCGCGCCACAGGGCGCGAAACGGCACCCCAGCGACGAAAGCGTCGCCTTTGAGTGCCAAATTTTCGTTAACACGCTATGCGTTAACAGAATACGCCCTGATAGGACGCGCCCTATCGTCTTCCGTCAGAGCACGCCGAGGCGACGAAACTACTCCTCGTCGTCACCGGTATCTGGCTCCGGCACGCTCTCCGGCGGCGTCAGACCTTCCAGCCCCTTGAGCAGCTCTTCCTCGCTCATGCGGTCGGTCGTGACATCCGTGTCGTCGACATCGACACCCGTGCCGGGCGCGCCAATAAGCGGTATCCCCTCGGGCTCGGGCTCGTCGACCTCGACATATTTTTGCAGCGAATGGACGAGTTCCTCCTTGAGGTCCTCGGGCGAAATCGCCTGCTCCGCGATTTCGCGCAGCGCCACGACAGGGTTCTTGTCGTTATCCCGCTCGACGGCGATCTGAGTGCCGGAAGAGATCATTCGCGCGCGATGGCTCGCGAGCAACACCAGGTCGAATCGGTTCTCGACCTTGTCGATGCAGTCTTCAACGGTGACGCGGGCCATAATTCGGCTCCTGGTGGAAATTATGACATAAAGTTGTGGGTTAGGTATCGTCCTGGGCTGGCGAGCGCAAGTGCCATTTTAGCGCGCGTTTCGCCGCGATATTAACGCGGCGCAGCTATCCGCCTCTGTTACCCAAAATTTTGGGAACCGCAGCAGCCTGTTCCGAATCATACTTTCGGAGGCGCCGCGACGGCGTGCCACAGTGCTCCGAGCACCGTGTAATTGCCACAGTGCTGACAGCGCTTCGGACGCCGCATGTTCCCGATAGCGACCAAGCTGTTTTAAAAAAGCCGGACCCGTCGAGATCCTTTGCGGCCGATCCGGATTCATCACGAGAGACGAGAGACCATGTCTGCACAGATCGAAAAAATCGCGCTTTTCATTGACGGTGCCAATCTTTATGCCACGGCGAAATCGCTTGGATTCGATATCGATTACAAGAAGCTTCTCCGCGAATTCCAGTCGCGCGGGCTATCTGGTTCGCGCGTTCTACTACACCGCGGTGATCGAAGATCAGGAATACTCCTCGATTCGCCCGCTGATCGATTGGCTCGACTACAACGGCTACTCGGTCGTCACCAAGGCGACCAAGGAGTTCGTCGATCAGACCGGTCGTCGCAAGGTCAAAGGCAACATGGATATCGAACTCGCGGTCGATGCCATGGAGATCGCACCGCACATCGACCAAATGGTTCTTTTCTCCGGTGACGGCGATTTCCGCTCGCTGGTCGAGGCGGTGCAACGTCGCGGCGTGCGCGTCATCGTGGTGTCGACGATTTCTACGCAGCCGCCGATGGTTGCCGACGAGCTTCGCCGTCAGGCCGACCAGTTCGTCGACATCATGGAACTGCAGTCGAAAATCGGCCGCGATCCCTCCGAGCGGCCTCAGCGCGAACCGCGAGAACAGCGCGAGGCGCGGGAGCCACGCCACACCCCGCAATTCCTGCAACGCAGCCCCGCGTCGCAGCGCGTCGAGGTCGAAGAAGACGAATTCGACGAAGATTAAACGCCGCATCAGGGCGAGTCATGGCGCACCCGAGCGGCAGGCCCGGCCGCAATTGTCCTCGCTGTCCCCGCCTTGTCGCATTTCGCCAAGCTTGGCGTGCGCAAGAGCCGGACTGGTTCAACGCGCCTGTCGACTCATTCGGAGCAGCCGACGCGCGGCTTCTTATCCTCGGTCTGGCGCCGGGTCTGCGCGGCGCAAACCGCACCGGCCGGCCGTTCACCGGCGACTATGCCGGCGATCTGCTCTACGCGACGCTAAAAGAGTTTGGATTTGCCAAAGGCGATTATCGGGCAAGCCCCGATGATGGCCTTACGCTGATCAATTGCCGGATCACCAACGCGGTTCGTTGCGTGCCGCCGGAGAACAAGCCGACGCCGCAGGAGATCGTCACCTGCCGGCGGTTTCCTGACCGCCACGCTTGCCGAAATGCGGCAGCTCTCCGTCGTGCTTGCACTCGGGCGCATCGCGCATGATACATTCATCGTGACGTGCGATGCGCGGCGATCGCACTATCCCTTTGCCCATGGCCGCGCCCATCCGATGGGCACGATCACGCTGTTCGATAGCTATCATTGCTCGCGCTACAACACGAATACCGGTGTGCTCACGCCGCCGATGTTCCGCGATGTCTTTGCGAAGGTGCGCGAGCACCTCGATAGAGTGGATCGAGTCTCAGCAATCATCCCAATCCGTCACGCCCGGCCTTGTGCCGGGCATCCCGCTTAGGCAGGCACGGGCATCCAAATCGAAATGGCCGGGACAAGCCCGGCCATGACGACACTGGAGGGTTAGGTGGCACGTTGCGCCAGTTCGGCCGCTTAAACGAAGATCGAGCTTTCGTACTTGCCGCTGCCCATCTCGCTGCGCGGAAAAATGCCGTGCTGCTCGATCCATTCGAATGATTCATCAAATGTCTGCTTCGAATAGGGCTCGAACACCAGCCGCTCGCCCGGGCCCCAACGGCGCGTATCCATCTGGTCGTGGAAGCGCGCCGGGAACTCCTTCTTGTAATAGTGCGTATAGAGTTCCGGCCGCAGGTCGATATCGCGCTGGGCGCGGCGCAATGCGCGGAAGTATTTCCGCACGTCCTCCGGATCAGGCGTCGCCGGTGACCATCGACGCCATCATGAAGGTGGTGTCGATGACTTTGCGGAAGCCGAGCTGCTCGAGGAAATAATACGGTCCGCTGAACAGCGAAGCCGCGGGCACTTTGCGGTCGACCAGCATCTCCATGCGGCTGAACAACAGCCCGTCGTTGAACGACAGGTTGATCTGATCCGGCTTGAGGTACTGCTCGAGCCCCTGGATGGTCGCATAATGGCTGCCCGACTGATAGCCGACCGAGATCGGCACGCCGGCGAGATCGGCCGGCGTCTTCACGGGTGAATCCGGCGGCACGAATACGCCGCAAGGCGAGACCGAATAGCAGTCGGCGTAGAGCTTGCCGTGACCTTTCGAGGCGGCGACGTTCATGGTCCAGTGGCAGGCGCCGCTGACATTGCAGGCTCGCCCCTTTTCGAGGGTCTGATAGGCGCCGACCTTGTTGCCGATGTGGTGGCCGCCGCTGGCGCTCGAATCCATGGTCTCGCGGAATTCGTAATCGAGCCCTTCGGCGTCGAAATAGCCCTTTTCCTCGGCGACCCATTCGTGCAGGCGGAAATGCGGTGCAACGACGAACTCCGACATGGTGATTTCCTCCTTGCGGTAGAATTTGACCTTGAGCAGTTGCTACGATCATCGACAATCCGCTTGATAAAGCCGGCATGCGGGGAAATAGATTGTCGTCAATTGAGTTGACAATTTGCGCTCGTGATGGATCGCTTTGAAAACGCAAGAGTTTTCACTGCCGTCGTGGAAGCCGGCGGCTTCACGAGCTGCGGCCGAGCGGCTTGGCCTCTCGCGCGCCGCAACCAGCAAGCATGTGCGGCAGCTCGAGGAACGTCTCGGCGCACGTCTTCTCAATCGCACCACACGCCGGGTCAGCGTTACCGATGCCGGGCGCGCCTTTTATCAGCAATGCCGTCGCATTCTTGCCGAGCTTGACGACGCCGAACGAGCCGCCGGCGAACTCCACAACGAGCCGCGCGGCGAATTGCGGGTCATCGCGCCGACCAATTTCGGCCTTGACCGAGATCGGTACGGCGATCACCGACCTGGTCGATCGCCTACCCTCGCCTGCGCATCAATCTCACGCTGAATGATCGCGTCACCGACCCGATCGAGGGCGGCTACGACATCGCCATCAGCGTCGGCCGGCCGCGCGGCACCGCATCGAGCCTGATCGCACGCAAGCTCAATTCGTCGCGCCGTATTCTCTGCGCTGCGCCGGATTATCTGTCGCGCCGGGGCATGCCGCAGCGGCCCGAAGACCTCGGCAGCACGACTGCCTCAGCTACAGCTATCTGGATGAGCCCGATGAATGGCATCTCATCGGCGCCGACGGCGAACGGGTCGTGAAAGTCAACGGCCCGATCGTGACCAGCCACCCGCAGGTGCTTAGAACTGCTGCGGTGCGCGGGCTCGGCATCGCCTACGGCCCGACGATTTTCTTTCGCGAGGATTTCGACGCCAGGCGCGTAGTCCGCGTACTGCCGGAATTCCAGTTGCCCGAAGTGGCGATCTACGCCGTCTATCCGGCCAGCAGCCAGCTCTCCGCCAAAGTCAGGTCTTCAACGATTTCATGGCGCGGCATTTTGCGACAGCGGTGTCGGCGCGTGACGCGGCGACGCCAATCTACCGCGCCTTCGGCATGAGCCAGGCGACGACCTCCTCGGCGCTCTTGTCCGGCGGAAACACCGGATAGAACACTTTCGCGATTTTGCCGTCCTCGATGACGAGCGCCATGCGGGCCAGCAACGTCATGCCGCCGGCCATGAACATCGGCAGATACAGGGTCGGCGCGAAATCAAGGGCGGCGTCCGACAGAATCGGAAACGGCAAATGCAGCCGCTCTGCGCGCTTCGCGCTGGTAGTCGGTGTCTTGCGTCGACAGACCGAACACGTGGGCGACCCCTAGCCCCTTGAGTTCGGCAAAATGGTCGCGAAAGCCGCACGATTGCGGCGTGCAGCCGCGCGCGCCCGGGAATCTGGTCCCAGCCCGCCGGCGGATCGACCCCCGGGACGCCGGTGCGCGGATAGATGTAGAGCACCGTGCGGCCCTTGAGCTTCGCCAAGTTGATGGCGGCCGCCGCTGGTCGCCGGCAGTGCGAGATCAGGCAGTTTCATGCCGGTCAGATGCGCGCGCTCTGCCGTCGTCCTGCGGGACCGGGATATCGGCGGGAAGCACGGTTGGATTGTGCGTGCCGGGAGCTTCGCTCATGTCGCCCTCCAAATTTTTGTCTGCACATCAGATCAGCCGACGGCCTCACGGGCCGTACGACATGAATTCCATCAGCGAACCATCGGGATCGCGGAAATAAACGCTGGTGCCGGGGCCCTTGGCGCCAAAGCGCTGCATCGGCCCGCATTCGACAACGACCTTGCAGCGTTCGAGGTGCGCGATCGGCTTCCGTGATCGGCCCGACCCATTCGAAACAAAGATCGCTGTTGCCGGGCGCAACCGGAAGCCTGCGCTACCTCGGCGGGCTTCACGCCGGGCCCGTGCACATTGAGCTGCTTGTCGCCGAAGCGATAGGCGTAACCGGCCGGCCGCGGCACCAGCTCGGCGCCGAGCACGCTCGTGTAGAAGGCGTTCGAGCGTTCCCAGTTGGTCGACGTGGATCACGCAATGGTCGAGTTTCGTTGGCAGCATTTCTCTATCCTTTCTGCCGCAACAGCCGGCCGCGCTCGCGTTCCCAGGACCGCTTCTTTTCGGTCTCGCGCTTGTCGTAGAGCTTCTTGCCCCGCGCCAGCGCGAGTTCGATCTTGGCGCGGCCCCGCTCGTTGAAATAGAGCTTGAGCGGAACGAGCGTCATGCCATCGCGCTCGACCGCGCCGATGAGCTTGTTGATCTGGGTCCGGTGCAGCAGCAATTTGCGCGGCCGCTTCGGCGTGTGATTGAAGCGGTTGGCCTGCAGGTATTCCGGAATATTGGAATTGATCAGCCAAATCTCGCCGCCGCGGGCTATCGGCGTAGGACTCGCCGATCGTCGCCTTGCCCAGGCGCAGCGATTTGACTTCCGTGCCGGTGAGAGCGACGCCGGCCTCCAAGGTCTCGTCGATGAAATAATTGAAGCGCGCCTTGCGGTTGTCGGCGACGACGCGGAGTTTTCTTTCAGCCTTCGCCGCCATGCCGCGACCCTAGCACGTGCCACTGCTCTTCAGCGTGTCGCGGATCTCGGTCAGCAATTGCACTTCCTTTGACGGGCGCCGGTGCAGGCGCCGGCGCAGGTTGTCTCGTCTTTCAGTCCGTTGATGCCCTTGATGCACAGAAACAGCACGAAGGCGATGATCATAAAAGTTCATGCGCGATCGTGAGAAAATTGCCCCAAGCCAAGCACCGCGCCTTGCTTTTTTGCGTCGGCCAGCGCGCTTGCCGTAACTTTTGCCGATAGCGGCAGGAAATAATTGGAGAAATCGAGCCCGCCGGTCACCGCGCCGATGATCGGCATGATGATATCGCTGACCAGCGAGTTGACGATTGCGCCGAATGCCGCGCCGATGATCACGCCGACGGCAAGATCGACGACGTTGCCACGCATCGCGAATTTCTTGAATTCCTCGAGCATCGACCCCTCCCCTGCCTATGATCACGCACCGTTGTCCGCTTCGCTCGAAGCGCATGCGCGCGCCAGAAGAGCAGATCTGTCGGCTGGCTGCGAGCCGGTTGTCTCAATTGATCAACCCGGCATGCACCATCGCTTCGCGCACCGCGGCGCGCGTCTTGTCGGCAAGCGGCACCATCGGCAACCGCACCGTTTCGGCGCATTTGCCGAGCAGCGACAGCGCATATTTCGCCGGCGCCGGATTGGTTTCGATGAACAGCGCCGTGTGCAGCGGCATCAGCTTGTCCTGAAGCTCGAGCGCACCGGCATAATCGTCCTTGAGGCAGCAGGCCTGGAACTCCGCGCACAGCCGCGGCGCCACGTTCGCCGTCACCGAGATGCAGCCGTGGCCGCCATGCGCCATGAAGCCGAGCGCGGTCGCATCCTCGCCGGAGAGCTGGTTGAAATCGCCGCCCATGGCGGCACGCTGCTGCGACACGCGCACGACATTGGCGGTCGCATCCTTCACGCCGGCGATGTTTTTGAGCTCGAAAAGCCGCTTCATGGTGTCGACCGACATGTCGATCACCGAACGCGGCGGGATATTGTAGATGATGATCGGAATGCCGATCGCGTCGTTGATCGCCTTGAAGTGCTGATAGAGTCCTTCCTGGGTCGGCTTGTTGTAATAGGGCGTGACCACGAGCACCGCGTCGGCGCCGGCCTTTTCGGCGTGCTTGGCAAGATCGACCGCTTCCTTGGTCGAGTTGGAGCCGGCGCCGGCGACGACCGGGACCCGGCCGCGCGCCTGCTCGACGCACCATTCGACCACGTCGCGATGCTCCTCATGGGACAGCGTCGGGCTTTCGCCTGTGGTGCCGACCGGCACCAAGCCCGCTGGTGCCCTCGGCGATCTGCCAGTCGACCAGGTCGCGAAAGGCTTTTTCGTCGACGGATCCGTTCTTGAACGGCGTGACGAGCGCGGTGAACGAGCCTCGGAAGCTTGTCTTCGCGGTCATGACACGAGTCCTTTGGCGCGATCTTTTGGCGCAGCCGGATGGTCTGCGGCGAAGGCGCGGCAATGACCCTTAAATATCGGGTCGCGGCGGGCCTTGAAAGCCCCTTCTCGCAGGCCGGTGGATAGCGCCCCGCTTTTGCCGTGAAATTACGTCAATAGTGGCTTGATCTTCCGGGCGGTTAGGGTTTCCTCAATCTTACCGGCCGATGAGATTCTCTGGAATCACGTATCGTGGCGCCGCGGCAGGAGGGTCCGTGCTGGTAACCGGTATTCGGCTCGTTACGGTCCTTATCGCTGCGGGTCTCGTGGCCGGCGATGCTGTTGCTGCGCCGGTATCGGGGCCGGATTCCGGTGCCGCGCGCGCGGCCGGCCCTCAAGACCGATAAGGCCGGCAAAGCCACGGACCGTCGGGATGCCGAGCGAGAAAGCGGCCAAGGCCCGGCGACGCGTCCGGCGTTCACGCCTTCCACGTCGCGGTTTTCGGCGACCGCATCGATTCCGCCACGCCCGGCGCTTTCGGCTGCCCGCCGCACCCTGGTCGGCGGCTGCCGTCATCGCGCAGCACCGGTGCGCACCGGTCGCGCCGTTGGCCATGGCAACGACGACGGCGACGTCACCCATCGACCTCACCGCGGTCAAACAGGCCGTCGAACTGGTCCATAAGGGGAGACAGGACGACGCCACCGATGTCGAGCGCACGATTTCCGATCCGCTCGCCCGCAAGCTCGTCGAATGGATCATCCTGCGGAGCGACGACGCGACGCTCGATTTCTCGCGCTATGCGGCTTTCGTCAACGCCAACCCGAGCTGGCCGAGCATCGTAACGCTTGCGCCGACGCGCCGAGGCGGCGCTTTGGCAGCAGAACTCGATCCCGCAAGGCGTCATCAGCTTTTTCGCCAGCGAGCCGCCGCACAGCGCGAAGGGACAGTTTGCGCTGGCGCGCGCCTTGCTCGCGGCAGGCGACCGCGCCGGCGCGCAGGCCGCGATACGCGAAGCGTGGCGCAACGACGGCTTTTCCGCGCGATCTCGAGGAGCAGGCCCGTGCCGCTTTCAACGGCCTGATCACGCCGGCCGACGATAAAGCGCGCATGGATGCGCGCCTCTATGTCGAGGACGACGATGCCGCGATGCGGGCGGCGCAGCACCTCGACCCCGCCGATGTTCGCCATCGCCAAGGCGCGCGCTGCCGTCATCAGCAAATCGCCAATGCCAAAGCGTTGCTTGACGCCGTGCCGGAGGCCGACGCCACGACCCCGGCTACATGTTCAGCCGCATCCAATGGCTGCGCCGCTCCGACAAGATCGCCGAAGCCGCGCAGTGGATGGTGGCGGCGCCGCGCGATCCGGCGAAGCTCGGCGACCTCGATCAATGGTGGATCGAGCGGCGGCTGGTTGCGCGCAAGCTGCTCGATCTCGACGACGCCAAATTGGCCTATGAGGTCGCCAGCGGCGCGCGCTCCGCCGCCCAACGAGAACTACCGGGCCGAACAGCAATTCACGGCCGGCTGGATTGCGCTGCGCTTCCTGCGCGAGCCCGCCGTCGCGCTCACCCATTTCGCGCGGATCGCCGAGGGCGTCTCCAATCCGATCACGCTGGCGCGCTCCTTCTACTGGCAGGGCCGCGCGGCGGAGGCGCTCGGACGCGGCCAGGACGCGCGCGCCCATTATGAAACGGCGGCGCGCTATCCGACCGCCTATTACGGGCAGCTGGCGCGGGCACGGCTTGGCCTCGACGACGTCACGCTGCGCAGCGCTGCCGGAGCCGCCGGCCGAGCACCGCAATCTCGAAGCTCGCGCGCGCCTTCGAGATTCTCTACGCCATCGACGAGCGCGACCTTGTCGCCACCATGGCGGCCGATCTCGGCGACAAGGCGACCGACGCCGGCGCGCTCGCGACGCTGGCCGAGATCGCGACCCGCCACAACGACGCGCGCGTCGACGCTGCTCATCGGCAAGACCGCGCTTGGCCGCGGCTTTCCGCTCGAGCATTTCGCTTTCCCGGACTTCGGCGTGCCGAACTATCAGCAGATCGGGCCCGAGGTCGAACGCTGCGTCGTCTATTCGATCGTTCGCCAGGAAAGCGCCTTCAACCCCGCGCGGTCTCCAGCGCGCGACGCGCTTGGCCTGATGCAGGTCACGCCGGACGCCGGGCGTACGATCGCCAGGAAATTCAACGTCGCATTCGACCAGCGCCGCCTGCTCGACGACGTGACCTACAACGCTCAGATCGGAACGGCCGAGCTCGGCGACGTCATCAGCGACTATCGCGGCTCCTACATCCTGGCGTTCGCCTCCTACAATGCCGGGCGGCGCCGGGTGAAGGAATGGATCGAGCAATACGGCGACCCACGCAATCCGCAGGTCGATCCGGTCGATTGGATCGAACGCATCCCGTTCTCGGAGACGCGCAATTACGTCCAGCGCGTGATCGAGAATATGCAGGTCTACCGCGCCCGCATCGAGAACAATCCAAAGCTGCTGATCGAGGCCGATCTGCGCCGCGGCGGCTAGAACACAATCGCTGCAAATTGAAGCGCTTGGCGCTTCGGCATCCGCGGTTATATCGGTTCGACACTGAAGCGGCGCGGGCTTTCGCCGCGCCGCCGGATATCGACCATGGTCGTGTAAGCCTGTTCGATGTGCCGCGCCGCGCGCGCCGTATTGAACAGTGGAAAGGTGTTGCGGTTGCATGCGAGCGTGGCCTTGAGGGACGCGAGACGGGCCGGGTCATGAGCGAGCTTAAAAGCCAACGCTTCGTATTCTTCGAGTGAATGCGTGACCAACGCGTCGAGACCGGCGGCTTTCAGCAAGCTTCCCGCCACGCGTCCCGCAAATGTCGTACCGAGGCACGTCAGCAACGGAAGTCCGGCCCACAGCGCATCGCTCGCCGTCGTGTGAGCATTGTAAGGCAATGTGTCGAGGAACAAATCCGCCTGCCGATGACGCGCCAAGTGGTCTGCAAAGTCCATTCTCGGCGCGAATATCAATCGCTGCGATGCAATTCCGCGCTTCTCGGCCTCCCGGCGAAGATTTGCTGAAGCTGCTGCATTCGCCTCGAACAGCCAGAGAACGCTGTTCTCCGTTGCCCCCAACATTCTCATCCAAACATCGAAGACCTCGGGAATGATCTTATAACTATTGTTGAAACAACAAAAAACAAAAGCCGTATCCGGCAAGCCGCATTCACGGCGCGTCGGCGTGCGTTCGGAGATGTGACGTTTGTCATCGTTGACCTGATAGCTGTCAGGCAACCACACCACGTTTTCGGCATAAGATGCACAGTGGTCTTCGGGAATAATTGTCGCGTCGGCGAGGATGTAATCGATGTAGTCAGCCCCCATGGTGCCTGGATAGCCGAGATAATTGACCTGAATCGGCGCAGCGCGCCGCGCCAGAACATTGAGCCGGCAATCAGACGTGAAGCCTTTGAGATCGACCGCGATATCGATTTCAAGCCGCCGAATAAGGTCCGCGATATCCTGGTCGCTTTTATCACGGACATCCACGAAGTGCTCAAACGCGCTCTTTGATTCTGTGCCGCATCTTTGAATTCTGGTCCGGCCCAAACGATACTCCGGTCACTTCGAAACGCGATTTGTCATGCTGCTCGAACAGACCAGCCATCAGATACGCCGTTGCATGCTCGTGGAAATCGGCTGACAGATAAGCAACGCGGATGCGATCATGAGAATAGATTTCGCCGCGACACATTTCGGGAAAAGTCGGCTGCTCTTGCACATAGCGCCTGGCGCATTGGAGCTGATCGGCGGCCGATGACGGTACGGCGAGAAACCGAAAGGGAATACTTGCCGGTTTCTGTTGTCTGACCGCTTCCAAAATCTGCGCGAAGTCCGCCTTCAAGTCCGTCCAGTCGCAAATATGCAGCTTCGAATTGAGACGAGCGCCAGCTCCGAAGCTTAAACCAGGCGCCAGGGCCAGCGCCCTGTCATAAGCGGCGAAGGCTTCATCGTACCGTCGGAGGTCGGTGAGAACATTGCCGCGGCTAAACCATGCCTCTGCGAGATCACGCTTGAGTGCCAGCGCTTTGTCATAAGCCGCCAACGACTCATGAAGGCGTTTAAGTTTGGCGATGACGTTGCCGCGGCCTAGCCAGGCCTCAGCGAGGTCGGGCTCAAGCGCCAAGGCCCGATCATAAGCCGCCAGCGCCTCCTCATATCGTTCAAGGTCGGTCAAAATATTGCCGCGGCCGAGCCAGGCTTCGGCGAGACTTGGCTCTATTTCGAGCGCTTTATCGACACCCTCGAGCGCTTCCCCGTGGCAACGGAGGTCCGACAAGGCCTTCGCACGCCGCAAGTGAGCTTGAGCAAAATCCGGCTTGCCGGCGATAGCCCGATCGAAACTGGAAACGGCATCGTCCAGCCGGCCGACCGCAACGAGCGCCACGCCGCGGTCGAACCAGTCCTCGGCAAAGTCTGGCGCCAATGCCAAAGCCCGATCGTAGCTTTCGATCGCCTCGGTGTTGCGGCCGACATCACTCAGAATATTGCCGCGAATGCCATGCGCCTGGGCGAGATCCGGCGCGAGCCCGAGCGCGCGCTCCAGGCTGGCCAGCGCTTCCTCGTGTTGGCCAAGCGCGTTCAAGGCGCGCCCCAGCAACACATGCGCGCGCGTGTGGCGCGGATCGCTGGCCAGCGCCTTGCGCGCACGCTCGGCGCCGTCCGCAAAGCTGCCGTGCTGGCAGGAAATCGTCGCGAGGTAATAGTGGGCATCGGCATTGCCCGGATCGCCTTGCAGCACCTCGGCGTAACGCGCCGCGGCGTCGGCAACAGCACCGCGCCGGTGCAGCGCCAACGCGGCCTGCAGTAAATCCGTCGTCGAGGACACGGGCATATTCGGGCCATGCAATGTTGACCTCGGACGGAAGTCAAACAGAATTCGAAACTACGGATAAGACTTTGAGTTCGTTAGAGAATATTCCGAGATCGTAACAGTCGGCGGGGATAATTGCACCGCTCGGCGCTGGCCACTACATTGCCGTCGTCCCAGCACTGAGGGCCGATGCGGCAGGCGATCATGGCGTTGAACGGCTCGCTCGACACAGGCAGAAGCATCTTCGTTACCGCTCAGGACGGCTTGCGGCTGCACGTATGCGAATACGGGGTGCGCACGGCTCCTGGGCTACCTGTCGTGTGTCTGCCCGGCCTCGCCCGCACGGTTGCCGACTTCGACGTGCTCGCGCCGGCGCTGGCTGACAACGGTTCGCAAACCCGTCGCGTCATTGCGATTGACTTCACGCGGCCGCGGCCGGTCCGAGCACGACAGCAATCCCGAGAATTACAATCTCATGGTCGAGCTCGCCGATGTCGTGACAGTGCTGACCGCGCTGGGCGTCGATCCGGCGGTGTTCATCGGAAGCTCGCGAGGCGGCCTCATCACGTTGCTCATGGGCGTGGCCCATCCGAGCGCGGTCGCGGGCGCCGTGCTCCATGACATCGGTCCGGTCATCGAACCGAAGGGGCTCGCACGCATCAAGAGCTATGTCGGCAAGCTGCCGCAACCGCGCAATTTTGACGAAGGCGCCGAGGTTCTGCGCCGTCTCTTTTACGCCCAGTTTCCGAAATTCACCGCAGCGCAATGGCTCGGCGCGGCGCAGCGGACTTGGCGAATCCAAGACGGCAAGCTCTCCGCCACCTACGATGTGCGGCTCGCCCGCACGCTTGCCAGCATCGACATCGAGCGTCCGCTGCCGCCGCTGTGGAACGAATTCGACGCGCTTTCGCGCGTGCCGTTGCTGGTCATTCGGGGTGCGAACTCCGACATTCTCTCGGCAGAGACGGTCGCCGCCATGAGCATGCGCCACCCCGGCATGGAAACCATCGAGATAGAGGATCAGGGACACGTCCCTTTGCTCGAGGGCGACGATCTTCTGCGCAAAGTCAGTCAATTCGTGGCCGCTTGTGAGAAACCGCCAGCGGCTGCGCAGTGGACGAAACAAGCTGTCGATGATCGCCCAATAAGCTAAACCATCATCGAGATCTAAAATAACGCCAAGGCTCGAAGTGGCGGTTAGGTATTGACAGTGTCGCGAAACCGCCTGAACACGCCGCAACCTCAGCAACCGTATACGATTTCGATTCAAGCGAACTTGCAGCAAGGTTTCTTTCAGCAATACGTCGGTTACGACCAGGCCATCGCGCAGAAGACCAGATCCGCAGAGACCTATAATAGCCGCGGCATCGAGCAAGCAGATCTGACACGCTTTGAAGACGCACTCGCCAGTTTCGACAAAGCAATCGCGCTGAAACCGGACTATGCACAGGCGTATAATAACCGTGGCATTGTGCTGCAAGACCTTGAGCGCCTTGATGATGCGCTCGGCAGTTTCGACAGGGCCATCGCGCTCAAGCCCGATAATGCGTGGGCCCACAATAATCGTGGCGTCGTGCTGCAAGCCCTGAGGCGTCCCGATGAAGCGCTCGCCAATTACGACAAGGCCATCACGTGCAAGCCCGATTACGCCGAGGCTTATTACAACCGAGGTATCGTGCTGCAGGACCTGCAGCGCTTCGATGAGGCGCTCATCGGTTTCGACAAGGCGATCGCACTGAAGCCAGATTATGCAGAGGCCTACAATAACCGTGGCCTTGTGCTGCAAGACTTGAGGCGCCTTGGCGACGCACTGGCTAGCTACGACCAAGCCGTAGCGCTGAAACCGAACTACGCCGAGGCTTATAGCAACCAAAGTTACTGTCTCTTGCAGACGGGGCGCTTCGAGCGGGGTTGGCGTCTGCACGAATGGCGCAAGAAGACCGCAATACCGGTCGGCAATCGTTTATTGCCGAAGCCGCTTTGGCTTGGGAACGAGGATATTTCGAACCGGACTTTGTTCGTTCATTGCGAACAAGGACTTGGCGATACGATACAATTCTGCCGATATGGCAAACTGCTGACAGCGCGAGGCATAAGGGTTGCGATGTCGGTTCAAGAACCCTTGTACCAGCTCCTCAATCAAATGAATCCCAATATACAGATTATCCGTCACGACGACGTGCCGGACGCGTATGATTATCACTGTCCGCTGATGAGCTTGCCGCTTGCTCTCGGGACCACATTGGCAACCATACCATCAGAGCAGCGTTATATTTTTGCCGATGAGCCGCTGCGCAAAGCATGGGCCGCTCGGCTGCCGCCGCGAACAAAACCTCGAGTAGGAATTGTTTGGAGCGGAAGTAGAAATCACAAAAACGACCACAATCGATCGATTGATTTATCGGCGCTTGGAGCACTGTTCTCCGCCGATGCACACTGGATATCGCTGCAAAAAGAACTCGGAGACGGCGATTCTGCTTTGCTTCGCGATTTTCATAACGTGATCGCTTGTGGCGATGAGTTCCGGGACTTTTCGGATACCGCGGCGGTGATCGATCTTTTGGATTTGGTCATCACCGTAGATACCAGCGTCGCTCATCTCGCAGGTGCGATGGGAAAGCCGGTCTGGATACTGTTGCCCTATAACGCCGATTGGCGCTGGCTGTTGGACCGCAACGACAGCCCCTGGTACCCAACCGTTCGGCTGTTTCGTCAAAATAACACGCGGTCATGGGGAAACGTCATTGCGCGCGTTCAGGCCGCGCTGAAAGATTTCATTCAGTCGGGTTTGTAATCAGCTCTTCCTGGGCGGCAAGCGGCGTTCGGTTCGGATCCGCCGAGCGGCCATGGCAGCTTCAAGTCGTTTCGGCGCCACCGCATCAAGCAACTCAAAGAAAAACCCCGGCGGACAAGCCGCCGGGGTTTCCCGAACTCAGACCTCGATCAAAGGATCAAGGCAGGAAGTCACGATGCGCGCGGAAGCGGAACAACCAAGCGCTCGAGTTCTGCTCGGTGAAGGCCGCCGTGCTGATCGCGAAGCCCCCGGCAGCGTTTGTCAACGAACCGGTCGAGGCGCCTCTCAGGTTCTCGTAGAGGACGTCGACGCCCAGGTAGAAGTTCTTGTTCACATCCCACTGGGTGCGGGAGCCGATGAAGTATGTCGACCAGTCCATGTTACAGCCGGTGATGTTAGCAGCCAGCGAACCAAATCCGGCACCAAAGCCGCCTGCCGAGCAAAGCATTGCATTGGCGTTGGCTCCGTAGGTCACCTTGTCATAGCCGCCGTACAACGACGTGTGCAACGACGAGTTCCAGTGATGCTCGTATGCGGCGTTAAAGCCCCAGGCCGAGGTCAACTGCACACTCGTGGCGGAACCGCCGGCAACTGAGCCGCCGTAAACGCCATCGGTCAACACACCGAAGTCTGTATTCAGACCGTTGCTAGCACCGTAGTTGGTGTTCGGAGTATTGAAGATGTACCGCGTTGCGCCCTGCGTGACGTTGAACTGCGTCTGCAAATAGTCGCCCTGGCCGATCATCGGCGCGAGCAGCTTGAAGCCGGCACCAGCCGCCCAGCCCCACCTGTCGCCAGGATTGCCGAGAGCCGCAGTAGGAACACCAGCAGCGCTATCGTAGTAGCTGGCATTGACCTGGTGCAACGCGCCCATGATCTGAGCACTACCCCAGGCCTGATCGACCCGCAGATTGCCGACGAGGTCGCCGACCTGGAGGCCACCGTAGGCGCCGTCACCAGGGAACAGCGCACCGCCGCCCGTAACCGCGCTGGTATACGCTCCTGGGGCGATGCTGCCGTTCGCGGCGCTGGCCACGAATCCAACAGCCGACCCGGCGTTGACGATCTGCGTCATGCGGCGCTCTTCTTCGGAGATCGTCGCCGACAGACCATTGCCGAGCTGAGCCGTGTAGGCAAACACGAGCCAACCTGGATCACCCGTATCCGACGCCGGGAAGGAACCCCAGTACGACGTCGCCGGCACGCTATAGAAGTCATAGAATGACTGTGCCACGCCGCCGGTGAACCCGGCCCACTGCACGAAGGCCCGGTTTGCGCTGAACTGGTTCGCCGCCGTGTTGAGGCCGACGTCGTTGGTGTTGACGCCGACTGCAAGGTAACCGCGGATCGTGCCATAAGCGCTCTGCTCACGAGCATCGGCCGTGATGTAGCCGCGCGCGCGCCCAGACGCATTGCTTGTCGTGCGTTGGTTGGAGACGCCCGCGTAGGGGCCCCAGGTTATGTTACCGTTGGTATTGCCGGCACCGATTTCAGCACGAACCCAGCCACCGATCTTGATGCACAGATCGGTGCCCGGCATATAGTAGAATCCTGCCCCGTAGAGGCTGCAGACCTTCACGTATTCGACCGGCTTGGCCTTGACGGGAAGATCAGCTGCCTGCCCCATAGTGATCACAGCCATGCTGGCCGCGGATCCGAGGAGGAGGCTTTTCACCATCTTCATTTTGAACCTCCAGTTGTTTGCCGTGGGAGGGTCTCCGCCGGGTGCTCGCACCCCTGGAAGGTCCCCTTGGTTAGTCCCCAACACCCAATCCGGTCTTTTCACTTTCCCGAAAACACCGGATCAGGTCGACTTGGGGTTCCCCCCTCCGTCGCATCGCCACATTAACTGACGGGCCCCTCTGTGCAATGAAGAACTGCCTGACTCACAGTGCTCTGGGATCGTTTTCGGGAAGGTGTTGCGCAAAAAACACGCAGACCTTTGCTGCAAGGCTGTGCGTAAATTTTCCAAAATCAGCCGCAACAAAATGAAATTCATATTAAATATCAATATTTTAATAAAAACCACACTGTATCGACAGACGCGTTTTTGACCGCACGGTGAAACATCTCAAGTTGGCTGATCGCCGCTTGATCCGCTGCGGGTTCGTACCCGCGAAGGCACCGAAACGGCGAATCCGATGCCTTAATCGGGCTTCTCAAACCGCGACGAGCGATCATTTCTAAGAATCAGACACGGCTCTAAGAATCAGGGACGGCGGGTTCGGCGTCCCCGGCATGCAATGGTGCGGAAGAGACAGCCTGTGACACGTGTGACATTGACGCGACGTTCAATTCGTCGCCGCGCTAAATTCCCTTAGCGCCGGCTGGATTGCTCGTTACGCTCACCCTGATGTGCTGAATCTGCTTGTGGCCGCCGAAAAAGCTGATTTCCAACTCGAACTCATCGGTGCCGGTGAAATCCGCCGCCGCGCGGTAAAAAGCCACGAAGGCCGGCACCTCGGTGGCCAGGCACTGCTTGAAATTCGTCGCCTTGAGCGTGCCGCGCTTGACGGTGACGACGCCATGCGCCGGCGCCGTGACAAGCTTGATTGCGGGAAGCGGACCGGAGGTGCAATCCGAGCGGATATCGGTGTAGACGCCGACGCGCACGTCGCGGCCCGGTGCGGTCGCAATATTGCGGTCGACCAACGCACTTTGTGCGCGGACGCCGACCGCGGAGACGCAAAAGAACAAGGCCGCGAACCAGCACCGGATAAGCCGACTTCGCCCTAGCATCGGAGTGATTTCCTCAAGAGTTTCAAGTGACATAAGCCCTTGCTCGAATAAGCGCCTCCGCGAAAACGCCTGGCCGCGCCTTGACGTGAGATAGCGCTCAAATGCATGGGCTTTCGACCACGCGACACTGTCCGTCACGAAAAGCGATCAACCGCCGCGTCATGATCGCTTTTGGCAAGACCCTGGAGCAAGCCTGCGTAGCATCCTACATTTGACGTGGAAATGCTGAAACTATAAGCGTTTCCGTATTCCGGAGAGGTGGCCGAGTGGCTGAAGGCGGCGGTTTGCTAAACCGTTATACGGTCTAAAGCCGTATCAAGGGTTCGAATCCCTTCCTCTCCGCCACCCTTCGCCCTGGCGGGCTACGGGTGGCAGGCCACAGAAAAAGGGGCGAAGGGTGGCAGGCCACAGAAAAAGGGGCGAAGGGTGTCTCCCGAAGCTCCGTAGGAGCGTAGGGAGACTCGCCCTGGCGGGCTACGGGTGGCAGGCCACAGAAAAAGGGGCGAAGGGTGTCTCCCGAAGCTCCGTAGGAGCGTAGGGGAGACTTCGCCCTGGCGGGCTACGGGTGGCAGGCCACAGAAAAAAGGGGCGAAGGGTGTCTCCCGAAGCTCCGTAGGAGCGTAGGGAGACTCGCCCTGGCGGGCTACGGGTGGCAGGCCACAGAAAAAGGGGCGAAGGGTGTCTCCCGAAGCTCCGTAGGAGCGTAGGGAGACTCGCCCTAACGGGCTACGGGTGGCAGGCCACAGAAAAAGGGGCGAACGGTGTCTCCCGAAGCTCCGTAGGAGCGTAGGGAGACTCGCCCTGGCGGGCTACGGGTGGCAGGCCACAGAAAAAGGGGCGAAGGGTGTCTCCCGAAGCTCCGTAGGAGCGTAGGGAGAACTCGCCCTGGCGGGCTACGGGTGGCAGGCCACAGAAAAAGGGGCGAAGGGTGTCTCCCGAAGCTCCGTAGGAGCGTAGGGAGACTCGCCCTGGCGGGCTACGGGTGGCAGGCCACAGAAAAAGGGGCGAAGGGTGTCTCCCGAAGCTCCGTAGGAGCGTAGGGAGACTCGCCCTAACGGGCTACGGGTGGCAGGCCACAGAAAAGGGGCGAAGGGTGTCTCCCGAAGCTCCATAGGAGCGTAGGGAGACGTGCAACGTGTGGTACGTCTATTTCCTCGAATTGAGAAATGGCGACATCTACGTCGGCTCGACGAACGACCTTCGTCGCCGATTCCATTCTCACCAGAATGGGCGAGTTGCTTCCACGAGTAAGTATCTGCCTGCAATTCTGAGGTCGTATGCCGCTGTGACTGAAGAACCGACTGCACGAAGGCTCGAGCGGTACTTTAAGTCGGGTTCCGGCAAAGCCTTTGCCAAAAAGCGACTTCTCGATATATCCGAAAAGCGAAGTCGATCCGAAATTGACCCCCCAAAGTCGATTCGCTAGCAGGATGTAGTGCTTCAATTCAGCCAGCGATCAGCGCCATGAACCGCAAACAAAGGCGAGCCGCGGGCGCGCCCGGCGCAAAGCCGGCGCTTGGTTCAGCGGGCAATGCAGCGGCCGCCAGCACACTTGCCCAGTTGTTCGGCGCGGCCGTGGCGCAGCACCGAAGCGGAGCACTTGCTGACGCCGAAAATCGCTACCGGCATATTCTTTCGCTCTTTCCCGACCATGCGGACAGCCTGCACAATCTAGGGCTCGTTGCCCTCCAAGGCGGCAATGCGACGTCCGCTGTGGAACTGATCGGCAAAGCAATCACCCTCAACGAAAGGACTGCCGAATATCACTTCAACATCGCCTTGGCTTGGCGCGCTCTCAACCGCCTGGACGGCGTGGCCGCTCATCTGGAGCGAGCGATCGCGCTTCGCAGCGACTATGCCCTGGCCCATCTCAACCTCGGCAATGTCCGCCGGGAGCAAGGCAGAGCAGCCGATGCGGCCGCCTGTTATGAGCGCGCCATCGCGGTCGATCCAAAGTCCGCCGCCGCCTATTTCAACCTCGCCAACGTTCTGCTGGAACAAGGTCGGCGGGATGCAGCGCTCGATCGCTATCAGCAAGCATCGGTGCTCGAGCCGAACAATCCCGAGGTCCAAGGCAGATTTGGCGCGGCACTGATGACGCAGGGCAAACCCCGCGAAGCCGTTACCCAATTCGAACGGGTGGCGGCTCTCAGGCCCAATCAGCACGCTGCGCAAGAAGATCTCGCCAAAGCCTATATGGCGGCCGGCGAGCACGAGGCGGCGACCCGTGCCGCCGCCCGCGCGCTCGACCTGAATGAAACGGCGCAGGGCAAGGCGCTCTTCGCGCAATGCGTCAAATTTGCGCGATTCACCGGAGACGACGAGCGATCCCGCGCATTGTTGCTGCGCGCGCTTTCGGAAGCCTGGGCGCCTCCGCGCGAGCTGACGAGCGCGTGCATCAATCTGATCAGGCTCAACGGCGCCGTCAGCGACGGCGTCGCGCGGGCCAATTCGGCGTGGCCGGCGCGTCTCCCGGCAACCGATCTATTTGGCGCATCCGGAATGGCTGCCCTGTCGGGTGATCTGTTGCTGCTCCGTCTGTTGGAATTCGATCCGATAACGGACATCGGCCTTGAACGCCTTTTGACCAACGTGCGCCGCGCCATGCTGACTGCGGCGGACGAAGCATTGGACGAGCGTCTCCTTCCTCTCTACTGCGGCTTGGCACGGCAATGCTTCATCAATCAATACGTCTTCTCGACGACGGCAGACGAAGCCGACCGGGCCCAGCAACTGCGGACATCGCTAGAACAGGCGCTGGCCGCCGGAGAGCCGTATCCCGCACTCTGGCCAATCGTCGTCAGCGCATATTTTCCGCTTCACGTGCTGCCGGCGGCCGCGTCGCTGCTAGACCGACCCTGGCCCGAACCCGTGGCGGCGTTGCTCGGGCAGCAGGTCAAGGAGCCGGCAGAGGAACGCCAGATCGCAACGACGATACCCGCCCTGACCGAGATCGACGGCGGCGTATCGCTCGCCGTGCGCGAACAGTATGAGGAAAGCCCCTACCCGCGCTGGGTCACGGCAGCACCATCGGAACAAGCAGCCGGCCATGACAACCGACCGCCGAACCAGCCTTTTGACGCGCTCATTGCAGGTTGCGGGACGGGTCTTTCCACCGTCGAGTTCGCGCGGCAACCGCACGGCGCGCGCATTCTCGCCATCGATCTGAGCCGCGCCAGCCTCAGCTACGCCAAGCGTATGGCCCGGGCTTTCGGCTTCACGTCCATTGAATTCGGACAGGCCGATATCATGAAGCTCGCATCCCTCGGGCGGCAGTTCGATCTGATCGACGCATCAGGTGTACTGCACCATCTCGCGGATCCCTGGGAGGGATGGCGGGTGCTGCTGTCGCTGCTGCGCCCGGGCGGCGCCATGCAGGTGGGACTCTATAGCGAGATGGCGCGCCAGAATATCGTCGCGGCGCGCGCCCTGATCGCCGAACGCGGCTATCAGCCAATTCCCGAAGACATCCGGCGCTGTCGCGAGGACATTATCGGTTCGAATGATCCGTTATTGAAATCGGTGACGAAGTGGGATGATTTCTTCGCGACCAACGAATGTCGCGATCTCCTGTTCCACGTCCAGGAGCACCGCATCACGCTGCGCGAGATCAAATCTTTCCTCGCAGCCAACGAGGCGCAATTTGCAGGCTTTCTTCTCGATACGCGCACCCTGCAGCGCTTCGCGACCCGTTTTCCCCGGCGGGAGGACTTGACCGATCTCGACTGTTGGCACCTCTTCGAAACCGAAGCTCCCGACACGTTCGCAAACATGTACCAGTTTCGCGTGCGCAAGGTTGCCGCGCGCCCGGCCGAAACAGCAGCGGCGCCGGCTTAGAGCGCAATAGTGGCGCTCCGGCATTTTTGCTGGAGCACGATCTGTTTGCGGATCGTGATCGAGATCGCCCCGCGCCGGCCTCAAGCCGCCATCGCGGGGGACGCAGTCTCATTGCCACGCAGCCAGTCCCGCGCCGCGCGCTGCGCAGCAGCGACCTCGGCATCCGACATCTGGCTGGCAATTTCGCGCCGCAGCCGGATCGCATCCGCGTTGCCTCGCACCGCCGCAAGATTGAACCACTTGTGAGCGGAGACGAGATCGACCGGCATTTCGCGGCCAATCGAATACATCATCCCAAGCTCGAACAGCACGTCACCGGCAGCCGGCCCTTCGCCGAGCGGTGCCGTGTTGCTATCCAGAATTTCGAAACGAGCCATCGTACACTCCCCTACTTCCACCGGCCGCTTTCGCGTTTTCACCGGCCCCTGTTCCGCTGACGACGTGCGGATAATCATCGGAAGATTTGAATGGTGGTTTAAGCAATGCAATGAATCGAATCTGAACTGGCGGGTTGGCGGTGGGATATTTTCGGCAACGCGCCGTTAAGCAACGGGCTTCGCTTCACCGGCGGATAGCCCGGAAATGCCGTATTCGCCCTCGGAACTAGGCAATCCGAGCCGCGTCGACTATCTTTCGGCATTGTCGCGTGAAAGGACCCGAGGTCGCCATGAAAACCATTCGTTTAGCTCAAGGCATACTTTGCTTTTCTATGGGGTTGTCGCTGCTCGCAGCGCTGCCGATCACGGCGCGCGCAGCCGATGCCTTAGGCACGTGGTATACGGCCGATAAAGACAGCCAAGTCCGCATCACCAATTGTGGCGGCGCCTTGTGCGGTACATTGGTATGGCTCAAGGTGCCGAACGATCCGGCGACCGGCAGGCCCAAGACCGACAAGAACAATGCCAATGCGAGCAAGCAGAGTCACCCGCTCATCGGCACGCCAATCGTGCTCGGCATGAAACCCAGCGGACAAAATGTCTGGAGCGGCGACGTCTACAATGCCCAGGACGGCAAGACCTACAGCGGCTCGTTCACACTGACGAGCGCGACCACGGCCGAGCTTAAAGGCTGCGTGCTCGGCGGCTTGATTTGCAAGTCACAGACCTGGACGCGGGCGAACTGAGAACATTACCGGGCGCGCTGTCCGAACAGAACCGCGCGCACCTTCGGGTCTTTCAGATCAACGGCGGATGCCGCCTCGATGCGGATGGCGAAAGCGCGCTTGACCGCAGCTCGCGCCCGGATGGTCTCGAACCAGCGCGCGAGATGCGGGAACTGCGCCAAGTCCTGCCCCTGGCGTTCGGCTAAACGGACCCAGCCGACGCAAGCGATATCGGCGATCGAATAGCGGCCGGCCAGGAATTCGCGATCGGCGAGGTGCCTGTTCATGACGCCATAGAGGCGACTGACCTCGTCCGTGTAGCGCGCCAGCGCGTAAGCAATCTGCTCCGGCGCATAGCGACGAAAGTGGATCGCCTGGCCCGCCATGGGTCCAAGGCCGCCCATCTGCCAGAACAACCACTCCTCGACAGCGACCCGGCTACGCTCGTCACGCGGATAAAATTTCCCGGTCTTGCGACCGAGATATTGCAGAATAGCTCCGGACTCGAAGACGGAGATCGGACGCCCACCAAGCCCGGCTGGGTCGACTATGGCCGGCATGCGATTGTTGGGCGAGATCGCCAAGAAGCGCGGCGCAAATTGCTCGCCCTTGGAGATATCGAGCGGACGCACGACGTAAGGCAGCCCGCACTCCTCGAGCATGATCGAAATCTTCCAGCCGTTCGGCGTCGGCCAGTAATAGAGCTCGATCGGCTCGCTGCGGCGCCCAGTTCTTGGCTTCGGAGATTTTGATGGTGCGGTCTCATGCCGCGTCGCGGCGATGCGGCTCACCCTCGTTCTTTTGCGCGCCGGGGCCACGTCACCGCACACAAAAAAGCGCCACGGGATTAGTCCGCGACGCCGTCAAACATCGTAGGCCAGTCCTGGAAAAGAACCGAGGGCGTCGGCGAGAGGCCTGAGGAACGCGTTCGCCGGCTATTCGCCGGGATGAGGTCCGGTTGTTCCGTCCCTCGCATTCACCGTCGCAAGCCTTGCGAATGACCGCCCCGCTTACGATTGTGAAGCTCGCGCCTCGGTCTCGCCGACGCCCTCTGTCGTTCACCTGAGCCGGCGCTTCTCGGGCGATCATGGATCCACCCTTGAAAGCAGCCGGCCCGTGTGACGCGATCTTCAACTCATGCGAAGCCGAAGACCGTTAGCGGCGTTGACTACTTCTTCTTTCGCTTCGTCGTCTTTTTCGCCGTCTTCTTCGCCGCTGCTTTAGTCTTTCTCTTCTTCGCCATTGCTGCCCTCCTAAGCTTTAGTGGATGGCGACATAGTCAGTGCAGTCGCGAAATCGATCTGCACTGCCATCCGATTACTACACAGGGAAAAAAATAACAGTGAGTCCACTTAATTTTGTGTGTAAGTGCCGCCGCCAGCTTCGTCAGTGCGCGCGCGCGACAATCGCCGGCAAGTGCAGCGCCGAAACATTTTTCTTTGGTGCAAATGCGCGCGAGAAAATCACAAAAATGCAGAAGTGCCGATGAAATGCGGCTTTAAGGCGATACTGCCGTTGTCGATGTTGCGGCGAACGCACGCGCGGCGAACGCACGGAGTTGCCATTTCCCTGCGCGCAACGACGCCGATACAGTCGCTGCGGCGCGGCGAAAATAATTTTGCGTGAAACGCCTTTGCGGACGCGTCGAAGGGACGATCGCGGCGCAAAACGCGCGAATCGGTGTCAACCAATTCGCGCCGGCAGTGCGTTTCGCGACCGCGCGCGATGCTCGCGGCGTCACTTCGAACGGTCAATCGCCGCGTGTTGGATGCGTGCGGAAAGCAAAAAGCGGCGGCGAGCGGGCGCGCCGCGGCGGCGAAAAATCGGCGCGCTCAGATGCCGATCCGCTTCTTCAGCAGATCATTGACGGCTTGCGGGTTCGCCTTGCCGCCCGACGCCTTCATCACCTGTCCGACGAACCAGCCGAGCAGGTTCGGCTTGGTTTTGACTTGTTCCGCCTTGTCGGAATTCGCCGCGACGATCGTCGTCGACGAGCTTTTCGATCGCGGAATGGTCGGTCACCTGCTTAAGACCGCGCTGCTCGACGATCGCGCGCGGGTCGCCGCCCTCGGTCCAGACGATCTCGAACACGTCCTTGGCGATCTTGCCGGAGATCGTGCCCGCGGCGATCAGGTCGAGGATGGCGCCGAGCTGCGCGGCAGACACCGGCGCGGCGGAAATGTCATTGCCCTCGCGATTGAGCCGCCCGGCCAATTCGTTGATCACCCAATTGGCGGCAAGCTTCGGATCGCGTTTCCCCGTTTCACCGTTAAGCGACTGCTTCGAAGTATTCGGCCGTCTCGCGCTCCGCAACCAGCACGTCCGCGTCGTAGCCCGATAGCGCATAGTCACGAACAAACCTTGCCTTCTTTCCGTCCGGCAACTCGGGCAGCTCCTTCTGCAAGTCCTCGACGAGCGATGGCGAAATTCGAGCGGCAGCAGGTCCGGATCGGGAAAATACCGGTAGTCGTGCGCCTCTTCCTTGGAGCGCATCGACCGCGTCTCGCCTTTCATCCGGATCGAACAGCCGCGTCTCCTGCTCAATGCGGCCGCCATCCTCGATGACTCCGATCTGCCGCCACGCTTCGTGCTCGATGGCCTGCCCGATGAAGCGGATCGAGTTGACGTTCTTGATCTCGCACCGCGTGCCGTAAGCGGCCGCCCGGCTTGCGCACCGAGACGTTGACGTCGGCACGCAGATTGCCCTTTTCCATATCGCCGTCGCAGGTACCGAAGTAACGCAGGATGGCGCGCAGCTTAGTGACGAATGCCTTGGCCTCGTCGGCGGAACGCAGATCGGGCTTGGTCACGATCTCCATCAGCGCGACGCCGGAACGATTGAGGTCGACAAGCGACATCGTCGGATTTTGCTCGTGCAGGGATTTGCCGGCATCCTGTTCGAGGTGCAGCCGCTCGATCCCGACGCGGACCGTCTCGCCAGTCCGGCATGTCGATGAGAACTTCGCCTTCGCCCACGATCGGCGATTTGTACTGGCTGATCTGGTAGCCTTGCGGCAGATCCGGATAAAAGTAGTTTTTCCGATCGAACACCGATTTGAGGTTGATCTGAGCCTTGAGCCCGAGGCCGGTGCGCACCGCTTGGCGCACGCACTCCTCGTTGATCACCGGCAGCATGCCAGGCATCGCCGCATCGACGAGCGACACGTGCGAGTTAGCCTCGCCGCCGAATGCCGTCGAGGCGCCGGAGAACAATTTGGCCTGCGAGGTCACCTGGGCATGCACCTCTATGCCGATGACGACTTCCCAGTCGCCGGTTGCGCCCTTGATCAGCTTCGATTTCCGAACCGGAACATCCATTGTGTTTACGCGTCCAACTCGTTTCGGGCCGCGTTACGCGCTTCCCGCGTTTGCGGCAAGTCCCAGCCGATCGAAGCCACTTCGCCACCTAACGTCAAGCCTGCGCAAGCTGCAGCGAGCCATTGCGGCCCGGGTGCGTCGATGCTTGAGTACTTGCACGCGCGATCCTGCCAATCGAAAACCAGCCGAGAGAAAAACATCAAGGAGGACCCGATGAAGCGTTTTGTCGTTGCCGTTTGCCTGCTGCTGAGCCCGCCGGTCATGGCGCAACAGACGGCACAGCAAACGGCTCCGCTCATTCCCTTCAATTCGGTGCCCAACGCGCTCAAGCTTCCGCCCGACCTCTACATGGGCGAGGCCGCGGGCGTCGCGGTCAATTCCAAGGGGCATATCTTCGTCTTCCACCGCGGCGGCAGCAGCCACGGTCCGGCCTTCGCCAACACGGCCGCACAGCTATGGGAGTTCGACCCCGACGGCCAGTTTCATCCGCGAGATCGGCAAGAATCTCTATGCCTGGTCGTTCGCCCATGCCGTGCGCATCGACAAGGACGACAATATCTGGGCGATCGACAAGGGCTCGGACATGATCATCAGGTTCAACCCGGAGGGCCGCGTCACCATGGTGATCGGACGCAAGCCGGAAGCGTCCGACGCCGACACCAAGCCGCATGAGCACGTCAATCCGCCGCTGCCGCCGGAGAACGGGCGGTTCCGGCAGCCGACCGACGTCACCTGGGATCCGGCGGGCGATATCTTCATCAGCGACGGCTACATCAATTCGCGCGTCGCCAAGCTCAGCAAGGACGGCGACTGGATCAAATCGTGGGGCGAGCCCGGCAAGGGCGAGGGCCAGTTCAATACCGTCCACAGCATCGCTGCCGACGCCAAACGGCACCCTCTATGTCGCCGACCGCGGCAATCGCCGCATCCAGGTGTTCGACAGCGACGGCAATTTCCAGCGCATCATCACGATCGACATCCCGCCCGACCCGGACGCGCAGCCGGCGATCGGCAACAAGCCCGATCTCACCAATTACCTGGAGAACGGCGGCACCATGACGCCCGGCGCGCCCTGGGCGCTCTGCATCACGCCGCCGCCGAACCAAGTGCTCTACGTCGCCGACGCCTTTCCCGGCCGCATCTACAAGCTCACGCTCGACGGCAAGGTTCTTGGCATGCTCGGCCGCGCCGGCAAGCAGCTCAAGCAATTCGGCTGGATTCACGAAATCGCCTGCCCGAGCGAGAACACGCTCTACGTCGCCGAAATCCTCAATTGGCGTGTGCAGAAGCTGATCCTGCACCCGACGCCGGACAGCGTGGCGAAACCCTGAACAGGCAGCGCGTCGTTCCACGGAGAGCATGACGTGTCGTCGTCGCAACCCGGCGCCATCGAGCGGCTTGCGGCGCAAGTGGCTGCCGTGCGCATCGAGAGCATCGACCGGCGCGCTATCGACCGGGCGAAGCTTCTCGTCCTCGACACGCTCGGCTGCGGCTTCGCCGCGCTCGACGACGAATGCGGGCGCGCCGTCATGGGACGCTCGACGCGCTCGGAGGGCTCGCCGCACTGCACCGTCCTGGGCAACCCCGCACAGGACGAACGCGCTGAATGCCGTGCTCGCTAATGGCACACTGATCCGCGTGCTCGACCTCAACGACTATGTGACCGGCGCACACCCGCTCAGTGGCGCGCGTGGCGGACACCCGAGTGACAATATTCCGGTCGCGCTCGCCGCCGCCGAGCTTGCCGGAGCAAGCGGACTCGATCTCATCGCCGCTGATCGTGCTCGGCTACGAAATTTATGGCCGCGGCAAAGCGCTGATGGATGCCGACTCAATGTGGGACGGCATCAGCATCTCCGGGCTGGTCGCGCCCGCCATTGCCGGCTGGCTGATAGGGCTCGATCGAAACCAAGCTCGCGCACGCGATCGCGCTCAGCGCCGCGCGCGCGCCGACACCGGTCGCCGTGCGGGAAGGCGGCATTTCGGCCGCCAAGTCGATCGCCAACGCGCTGATCGCGCAGAACGGCATGCAGGCGGCGCTGCTCGCCGCGCAAGGCGTCAGCCGGCCCGCTCGACCTGTTCGAAGCCGAGCGCGGGCTGAGGTCGGTGTTCCCGCGCAGAGGCTGCGGGTGACATTTTGGGCGCTCCGCTTGCGGCGGAAGAGGTCGTCATGCGCACCGCGATCAAAGCCTATCCTTGTTTTGCCGGCGGACAGAGCGCTGTCGCGGCAGCGCTCGCGCTCCATGATAAGGTCCGGCGGCGATGTCGAGCGGCTCGGCACTATTCGCGCGGTGTTCGCCGATGTCCCCATTGTGCGGCGGCAGCATCGTCGATCCTGGCAGAATCGCGCCACATTCGCGCGAGGCCGCCGACCACAGCCTGCAGTTCCTCCTCGCTGTGTCGCTGATCGACGGCGCATTCGGCCTGGCGCAATTCGCCGGCGAGCGGTGGAACGATCCGAAAGTCCGCGCCTTGATGGCGCGCCTCGCGCTATCGACGGATGCGCGACTTGGCGCGCCGCGCCGGCGAAGCCTATCCATGCGCACTGCACGCGACCGACCGCGATGGCCGACAACTACGACGTCGAAGTCCTTACGCCACCCGGCTTCGTCGCGCGACGGGCTCGACAGCCAAAACCGTGCTCGAGAAGTTTAACCGCGTCACGGCGGCTCATCTTTCCCCGTCGGCGCAAAGTCGGATCGTCGATAGCGTCATGGAGATTGATAAGGCCAAATCCTGCGACAGCCTGATGCAGGCGCTTGTGCCGCCTGATAGGATCGGGACAATTCCTGGATAGCTGGCGCCCAGCGGGACACGCTGCGCGCCGAGCGGATTGCCGCTACAATAGAAAAAATACGGAGCGCGAACGATGGATGCCTTAACAGAAAAAGCGCGCGTGGCGCCCGCAGCTGGCGGAGCCCCGCGCCCGCATCGGCCTGATCATTCCTTCGGTCAATCGCATGACCGAGCCGCAGTTCAACCACTATGCCCCAGACGGGCTCGGTATTCATGTGGCGCGCGGCCGCGTTGCCGGCCAGCCGGCAAAGACGGTCGCCGACCTCACCGATGAAATCGCCCACGCCGCCGGCACGCTGGCCGACGCCGGCCCCGATCTCATCGTTTTCCACTGCACCCATACGTCGATGAAGGAGGGCGCCGACGGCGAAACGCGTATCATCGACCTGATCCGCAAGACGACGGGAATCGAGGCGCTGTCGACCAGCAGCCTGGTCAAAGACGCGCTACGCGCCGTCGGCGTCAGCAAGCTGGTGGTGCTGAGCCCCTACCAGTCGAACGCGGACATCATCAGCTATCTCGGCGCGGCCGGTTTCACCGTCGTGAGCGACGTCGCGCTGAAATGCAGCAGTGCCGCCGACTTCGAGGCGATAACGCCGCAGCGCTGGCTGGAACTCGCCAAAGAGAACGACACCCCGGAGGCCGACGGCGTCTTCCTGAGCTGCACCAACACGACTCAGATCGAGGCGGTGGCTGCGATCGAGCAAGCGCTCGGCAAACCGGTCGTCAACAGCAATCAGGCCGTGCTGTGGGGCTGTCTGAAGCGGCTCAAAGGGCAGCTTGGCGACGTGCCGGACATGCCAGAACTCGGACAGCTCATGGCTCGTCTTGACGCGTGATATGAACGTCCGCGTCACACGCGCGCCCTTTGCCGTCGCGCCCATCGCCGCCATATTGATGGTCATGGCGTTTGCCGCGACCATGACGGCAAGGGCGCAGGATTTCGACGCCAGCAATTATCCGAGCCGGCCGATCCGCATCATCGTCCCGTTCCCGGCCGGCGGCCCGACCGATTTGCTCTCGCGCATTATCGGCAAGGAGATGACAGCCTCCTGGGGCCAGCCCGTTATGATCGAAAATCGCCCCGGCGCCGACACCGACGATCGGCGCGGTCGCGGTCGCGAAGTCCGATCCTGACGGCTATACGCTACTGGCGGCGATGGATTCGACGATGGTGCTGAATCCGCTCGTGAAAAAGAATCTGCCGTACGATCCATTCAGGGATTTCGAGCCGATCTCGCTCGGCGCCAAAAACATTTCGTTGCTGGAAGTCCCTGGGGATTCGACGGCGCACACAGTGGCGGACCTGATCGAAACGCTCAAAGCGCGGCCGGGCCGGCTCAATTTCGGCACCGGTACGATCAACGGCAAGCTCGCGGCGCTGTTATTCGCCAAATTGACTGGAACGAGTTTCGCCATCATCCCCTACAAAGGCAGCGCGGAGACAGCACAAGGCATTCTGACCCACAGCATCGATTTTGGCATCGACGGCGTGGCTTCTAGTTTGCCGCTCATCAAGAACGGCAAAGTCCGCGCGCTCGCCAAACTCAGCGACCGGCCGCTCAGCCAATTGCCCGATCTGCCGCCGCTTGCCGAGGCCGCGGGCATTCCCGCGCTCGGCGATATTTCCACCTGGATCGGCTTCTATGCACCGGCTGGCACGTCGAGCGAGATCATCGGCAAATTGCAGAACTTCATCGCCACCATCTACGCCGACCCGGTCGTGGCCAAACGGCTCGAAGCGGCCGGTATCATCGCCGTCAGCAGCACGCCCGCGGAGCTCAATACCCTGGTTCACAGCGAGACGGAGCGGTGGGGCAAGGTGATCCGCGACAACGGCAACTTCACCGTGGAGTGATCGAAGGACGCCGTCATGAGATGTCACATCAACCGCATCGTGGCGTTTGCGGCGTGCCTTGTGTTGGCGTTCCCGGCTTTTGCGCAGACCTATCCGTCCCGGCAAATTCGCCTTGTGGTTCCCTTCGCGGCGGGCGGGCCGGCCGATCTGCTCGGCCGCATCATCGCCAACGCCATGAGCCAGGATCTCGGCCAACAGGTCTATGTCGACAATCGCCCCGGCGCCAATACGATCATCGGTGCCGAGCTGGTGGCGAAGGCCGATCCCGACGGCTACACGCTCTTGATGGCGATCGACGGCACGCTGGTGATGAATCCGTTCCTCTACAGCAAGCTGTCGTACGATCCGTTCAAGGATTTCGCGCCGATCTCGCTGATCGCTCAGGTGCCTTCGGTCATCGAGGCCAACCTCGCCGTGCCGGCGAATACCGTGCAGGAGCTGATCGACCTCGAGAAGGCGAAGCCCGGCCGCCTGTCGATGGGATACAGCACACCGACATCGCAGGTCACCGCGGAACTCTTCGTCATGAGATCCGGCATCAAGGCTACGCTGGTGCCGTATCGCGGAGGATTGACGCAGGTCACCGGGCTGCTCGGCGGCGAAATCCAAATTGGCGTCGAGAGCGTGAACGTGGCGTTGCCCTTGGCGCGCGCCGGAAAGCTCAAAATCCTTGCGCTCACCCGCGGCGAGCGCATCTCGCTTGCGCCGGATATTCCGACGGTCGCGGAGACGCTGCCCGGGTTCGACCTCGGCATCTGGCAGAGCATCGTCGCGCCAGCCGGCACCCCGACCGCGATCGTGAACAAGCTGCATGACGAAATCGTCGCCGTACTTGAGCGCGACAGCGTGCGCGACAAGCTCATCACGCAGGGCCTCGAGCCCGCGACCAGTCAATCGCCGCAGCAATTCGCCGATTTTATCCGCGCACAGGCGGAAATCCGTAAAAGGGTGATCCAGGACGTTGGCATCAAGCTGGACTGAGCGCAGCTGCTCTGCGCCGTCCCCGAAAACGCGGTTTGGCGGATTGGAGGAACGCATGCGCCGTTGGCTTGCTGCATTGGCGAGCGCCGCCATCGGCGCGACGGTTATCATTTCCAGCCCGGCGATCCGGGCGCAGGAATTGTCGCGCCCGGTCCGCATCGTGGTGCCGTTCGCGCCGACCGGTTTTCCCGATCGGTTGGCGCGCGTCCTCGCCAAATATCTGTCGGAAAGTCTCGATCAACGGGTCTATGTCGAGAACAAGCCGGGCGCGGGCGGAATCCTCGGCTCGCTCGATGTGGCGCATTCGCCGGCCGATGGCAGTTCGCTCCTGATCTCATCGCTGCCGAGCCAGGTGATCGCTCCGCTCATCAATGCCAATACCGGATTTGATACCTTCAAGAGCTTTACGCATATCGCCTATATCGGCGGGCCGCCGAACTGCTTCTTCGCCGCCGCCAGCAGCAAGTTGCGCGGCCTGGACGATCTTCTCAAAGCCGCGCGCGCGGCGCCGGTGAGTTATGGGTCCGCGGGCGTCGGCACGCTCGGCTATATCTTTGCGCAATACGTTGCGCACAAAGCCGGGTTGAAATTCATCCACGTGCCCTACAACGGGCCGATGATCGCCGACGTAATGTCGGGCGTGGTGGATTTCGGTTCGCTGGTGATGTCGACCGTGGCCGGCAACATTCACGGCGGCAATTTGCGCGTGCTGGCCGTCGCGAGCGACAAGCGCCTGCCGGATTTTGCCGACGTGCCGACATTCCGCGAAGCCGGTTTCGATATCTCAGCGGTGAACTGGCTCACGCTGTCCGGCCCCGCCGGCATGCCGGCGCCGCTTGTCCAGCGGATCAATCACGATGTGAACGAGACCCTGGCACGGCCCGAGGTCGCGAGCGTTCTGCGCCAGGAACTCATCGAACCGATTGCGATGACCCCGGAGGAGGTCGTTGCGCTCATGAAGGCGGAGACACAGCGCTGGGCTCCGATCGTCGCCGCCGCCGGACTGGGAAAGAATCAATAGGCCGCGGTAACGATGGCGCGCACGTCGTTTGCCGAAACTTGGCGCGGCGATGTGATGGCGGCGGCGGCAATCTCGTTGGCGACGAAATCGGTCTTGCTGGCGTCGAACCCGACCTCGCGGAGCCGCTGCGGGATGGGAAATTTTCTCAGCATCGCTGCGATCGCATCCGCTGGCTTATCGCTGTCGAACGCCTCCCCCAACCGCACCTTTGCCTCCGGCGCCGCGTCAAGATTGAAACGCGTGACGTGCGGCAGGATGATCGCATGGGTCTCCGCGTGCGGCAGGCCAAGACCGCCGAGCACGTGGGCGAGCTTATGATGCAGCGCGGTGCCGCCGCTCAGCACGGTGCCCGAGAGCCACGCGGCGATAAGGCACTCCCCGCGCGCCTCGCGATCGGAGCCGTCGGCGACGACCGCCGGCAGGCTTTTGGCAAACCGCCGCGCCCCTTCGCTCGCCAACGCCATCGTGACCGGCGTGCGGCCATCGGCCCAAAAAGCCTCGACGCAATGCGCGATGGCGTTCATTCCGCTCGCGGCACTGACCGCCGCGGGCAGGCCCAGTGTGAGGTCCGGATCGTAAATGATGGTGCGCGGCAAGACTTTGGCATCGCGGCCGGTATTCTTTCGTTCGCCATCGCTGGTGCTGAAAATCGTCGTCGCCTCCGAGCCCGAATAGGTCGTCGGCAGCGCGAGGATCGGCAGGCCGGTCTCGTGCGCGATGGCTTTGGCGAGCCCGATCGCCGCACCGCCGCCGACCGTGACGAGGCCGTCGGCTTTTTTTGCGCACGCGGCCGCAAGGCCAGTATCCGCCACCGCTTTCGGCACATGCACCACCGCCTGCGCGTGCAGCCCCGCCGAGCGGGCGCCCAGAAGATCGACGACGTGCTGACCAAGCCGCGCGCCGCTTCCCGGCGTCGCGATCACAAGCGCGCGGGAAAGACCGAGCCGCTCGGCTTCCTCACCGATCCGCGCCGTTGCGCCCAATGCGAAAACGACGCGCTGCGATGGAACGTCGTGCGTAAAGGAGGGCAACATACTCGCCTCGCTTCGTCATTGCCGGGCTTGACCCGCCTGCGGGCCGTAGCAGTCGAATGCTACGCTAACGCGCACCACCCTTCGGCGGCCAAAGGCCCGGCAATCCATGCGCCAGTGCCGAGATTTCGGCGAGTCAACATGGACCCCCGGGTCAAGCCCGGGGGTGACGATGGAAATATTTGGACGTTTCAGCGGAGGCCGAATCGAGGCCTCGGTAGGCCCGCTTACTTTTCTTCGCGCCAGATGCCGAGCGCTTCTTGCGCCGGGCGGTCGGAAATCGAGAACAGCACCGTTTCCTTCGTCGCGTTGTGCGCGTAGCGCTTCCATGACGGCACCACGAACACGTCGTTCGGGCCCCATTCGAGCACTTTGCCATCCACCGTGGTGGTTCCCTGGCCCTCGGTGCAGACGAAAATGGTGCCATCCGTGGCCCGGTACGGCTCGCCCTTAAATCCCTTCGGCAGCATGGCGAGGTAGGCACCCATGGTCGGCAGCACCGAGCCGCCGGTGACGGGGTTGGCGTAGCGCACCCGCGCGCCATGGCGCTTGTCGATTTCACCCGCGTGCATCATGCGTTCCACGATCGGCCGCGTGCGCGCGTAGGTGTAGTTGATGACCGGGCTGCGGTTCATTGCCGGCGTTCCGTCCGGCAAAACTCCCGAAGCGTAGAACGAGAGCGAATCGCCGTCCTGCCGCGTCGTGGTCTGCGTCGCGTCGTCGAAATGCTCGGCAAACGAGGCTTCGTAGAAGTTCACGGCCGGGAAATCGAGGACATCGAGCCAAAGCATCGGCTCTTTCGACGGGTTGCCGTGGTCGTGCGGCGCCCAATTCGCGGTGATGACAAAATCGCCCGGCGCCATGAAGGCCTTCTCACCCTCGACCGCGGTGTAGGCGCCCTCGCCGTCGAGCACGAAGCGGATGGCGGAGGAGACGTGGCGATGGGCCGGCGCGACTTCGCCCGGCATGATCATCTGGATCCCGGCAAAGAGCGTGTTGGTGGCGCGCGACTCGCCGTGCATCGCCGGGTTCTCCAGAACCAGCACGCGGCGCTCGGCCTCCTCTGCGGTGATCAGGCCGCCGGATTCCATCACCAGCGATTTGACGTCGTTGTAACGCCAGACATGCGGCTGGCAGCGTGTCACCGGTTCATTGGTGACGACCGATTTCATCACCTTCCACAGCGGCGCCATGTCTTTCTTGGCAATCCGCTCGTAGAAGGCTTCCCGCATCGCCTCGATATTGTGCTTGGGGTCGGGTTTGCCGTTGGTCGTCTTTGTCGCGGTTGCGACCGCCATGGCGTCCTCCTGGAGTTCGGAATCCGATTGCTTCCACTGTATATAATCAAAGCGGCAGTTGGCGGAAATAGCCCATAAACGAGAGAACGGCGGGTCTGCCATGCGGGCGCGGCGGCCCGGTCATGAATAGGCTCTCCCGTTCTCGCGGCGTGCCTTTGCGCCCGAGCTATGCCGAGCCATTCCCAAGAACAAACTTGCCCAAGAACGAACCTGCCCAAAACAAACTTGCGGGGCCTGATCCTGCTCAGATGACGCCGGCGGTGGCGGCCGGCTGCCATCACGATCATGCTGCAAGCACTGACGAAATTTGTAGATGGGGTAACGGGCGCCGCCAAGTTGCCAGGCCGCTGGATTGGGCAAGGGCGGAGTAGGCCGGAAGGTGGTCGTCCGCGCAGCGGTGATATCCGCAGCTACGCTCTTACGGTCTGCCGCCGAGCGTGTCGGAGAGTTCGCGCTTCGACCACAAGCCCGCGGCCTCAGAACTAAGACCGAACACTTGGCTGACTTTGGTCATCCCGATCAGGGGATCGGCTTCGATTTCAGGCCCGAATGGAACCTGCACGATCCGGTAATGTCCGAAATCGAAGGGTTCGCCCGGCGCCTCGGTCACTCGCTCGATCTTCTCCACCAGGCCGGCCTCGGCTAGGGCGAGCGCGCGGGAGTGGCAAAATGGATTGTTGCCCGGCCGGCCGAACAATACGTGAGACGTCCAAGTGCAGCCGCCCTTGCAGCGTGCCGCATACGGGCAGCTCTTGCAGAAGCCCCAGAGCTCGGTCGGAGATTCTGTTTTCTCCCGCCGGAGATGCGATGCGATATCGCGCAGTGAATGGTCGCGAATGTTTCCGCGTGCATAGTCCGATGTTGGCAGCGACGGACAGCCTTTGATCTGCCCGTCTGCTTCGATACCGAGCGCCGAGATGCCGGCGCCGCAGCCGTCCCACATGTGGCCTAATTCGCTGCCGTAGCGAAGCGTTTCCGCGAGCGGACCGAAGTAGCCGACATTATTGCCTGGGAAGAAGGCGATGCCATTCGGATCGAGTTTTTCGCGCTTGATGTCGGCCAACAACGGAAAGAGATAAAGGAGGTGATAGGGTTGCAGCAGAAGCGATGGGCGGTCCGCGGCCCGGCCCATTGCCGCGGTCAGAATAACCATCCAACTTCGCGCGCCAATGTCGACAAGGAGGTCGGCTACAGCCGGGAGCTCCGGCATGGTAAGGCGGTTCATCTGCGTATTAACCGACAGGTCGATTCCGGCCGCGCTGATCCGCCGCGCGGCGGCGACCGCCGCCTTCCAAGAGCCCATCGAGCCACGGATCGCATCGTGGGTTCGCTCAAGCCCATCGATTGAAATGGAGATTTTTCCGACCCGCGCTGTGACCGCCCTGCGGACACGTTCGTCCGTCAACTGCCGTGCGCCTGTGACGATACTGCACGTCATGCCGCAGCGGTCGATCTCCGCGGCGATCAAGTCCCAATCGTCGCGCATGTAGAACTCGCCACCGATGAGCGTGACCTCCTTGAGCCCGAGATCCGCGAACTGGTGTACGAGGTCGAACGCTTCCGTAGAGCTGAGTTCATCCTTTCGCGCGCGGCCTGCGCGCGAGCCGCAATGGCGGCAGCCAAGATCGCAACGAAGGGTAATCTCCCAAACCGCGATGCTCGGTGGGGAATCCTGCTCCGGACGCCAGCGGGCAAGGTTATGCGGGTGGCCGTCGTACTTCGGACTCTGGCGGGCTTCGGGCGGCATCTTACCACCACCACTTCCGCTTCGGCGGCCCGGGAGCGGGGCCATAGACAGGCGTCGGGGCAGGCGGATAGGGCTGGACGGGCGGTGTTGGCCGATCGTCGAATGGGTTCGGGACTGCCGGCGGGGTCGCAGGGATTGGCGGTTCGATTGAGGCTGACGGCTGAGCAAACTGGGCGAGAAGCCGATCCATCTGCGCCGAACTCAACTGATCCGGCAAATTGTACGGGGTCGGGTCAATCCCATGCGCAAGCAGATAGGCGCGAGGATTATCGGCGAGTCGGCTGCGCAGCACCGCACTGTGCCGAGTTCGTGCAATGAGGTCCGACAATGTCAACATTTCATCTGGTTTTCCAGCGCCGCAGACGAATGCACACCGCCGACGTTACCATGCGCAAGCCGACGATGAATCCAAGCATAGTCGTGATACAGCAATCTAAGACGGCTCCACAGATTTAGCCATATGTCTTATCACACTGTTTGCGTTCGCGGTCAGTTGTTGGTGGCGCCGCCATCCACCGCGATGGTCTGGCCGGTGACGAAATCGCTGTCGGCGGACGCGAGGAACACCAACGCTCCCAGGAGGTCTTCGGGGTACTGGTCGCGCTTGATGGCGCGCCGGACGATCGATGGCGCGCGCGAATGGTCGAGATGTCCGGGGTTCTCGTTGACCACGCTGTCGCTCAGCGTGAAGCCCGGCGCCAGGTTGTTGACGCAGATGTTGTGCTCGCCGAGTTCGCGCGAAACCGACCGTGTGAAAGCCTGGACCGCACCCTTCGAGGTCACGTAGTGGGCGAACTGCGGGATGCCGCGGGCCACCGTTCCCGACGTGATATTGATGATCTTGCCGTACTTTTGCGCGATCAGATGGGGGGCGACGTGCTTCGTCATCAGGAAGACGCCCCGCACATTGACCGCCATGACCTTGTCCCACAACGCGGTGTCGATGTCGGTGACGCTTTGCTCGGCAAGCGGCGCAAAGAGCGCGGCATTGTTGACCAGGATGTCGATCTTGCCGAACCGCTCCATGGTCTTGGCGACCAGCGCTTCGACCGCGGTCTCGTCGCTGACGTCGGTAACGAGACTGGCCACCGAATTGGCGCCGCGGTCGCGCGCGATCGCTTCGGCAACGTCCTTGCCGTCGGAGACATCGGCGATCATCAAACGCGCGCCCTCGGCGGCGAGCGCATGGGCATAGTGCCGGCCGATCCCCTTGGCGCCCCCGGTCAGGATCGCAACGCGGCCGTCGAGACGTGCCATGGTTACCTCTTGCCGTCGAGCCGGCGGACGAATTTCTCAAAGCCGGCGAGCTGAAGCTTTACGATGTCGAGGGTCGGCTGATCGGTGAGCTCGTTGGTCTTTTCGTCGAACTTCTTCGCCGCGAACGTCACCAGCACTTCGGGCTTGCCGTACAGAAATGCATCGATCGACGTAAGACATTGGCGCAGATGGTATTGCATCCGCGAGCCGCCGAGCACGCCGCTGACGCAGGACTGGATGGCGACGGGCTTTTCCTTGAACGGCACGTCTTTCATCCGCGAAACCCAATCGATGGCATTCTTGAGCCCGCCCGGAATGGTCCAATTGTACTCGGGCGAGACGATGATGACGCCGTCGGCGGCGCGGATAGCGTCGGCCCACGCAGTGGCGTCGGCCGGAAACCCGGTTTCGACCTGTATGTCGTGATTGTAGATCGGCATCTTGTCCCATGCCGGTGCCGGCGCGAGCGCCATGCCGGGCGGCGCCAGCGACGGCAGCGTCCGCGCCAGCGATGCATTGTAGGAGCCTTTGCGCAGGCTGCCGCACACGACTAGTACATTGAGTTGGTTATCGGACACGAGTGAATTCCCCCCTTAACCGCTCCGGTCTTTCAGCTCTTGCTGCCGTGAGCCGTAATGAATTTGGCGAACGCCGCAAGTTGCTGCTTGATGAATCTGTTGGTCGCCTCGTCGGTGATCTTGCCGGTCTTCTCATCGATGCGCTGCGCGCAACCGCCGATGAAGATTTCAGGTTTGTTCAGCACCAGGGCGTCGAGAAACACCATAGAGCGGCGTAGATCATACTGCACGCGGCCACCGCCGAGCGGTCCCGGCGAGGCGGACTGCAGTGCGATGGGTTTGCCAACGAATGGCTGGTTCGGCAGCCGCGACACCCAATCGATCGCGTTCTTCAATGGCCCCGGGATGCCGAAATTATATTCCGGCGTGACGATGATCACGCCGTCGGCAGCGCGGATCGCGTCAGCGAGCGTGTTGACGGCGCCCGGGAAGCCGGTCGAATTCTGGATGTCGGCGTTGTAGAGCGGAAACTCGGCGAACGGCGGCGCTTCCTTGATCGCCATGCCCTCCGGCGCGAGGCCGGGCAGCGCATTCATGACCATTCTATTGTAAGAGCCCTTGCGCAGGCTGCCGCAAATGCTGATGACGTTGAGTGATTTTTCAACCATTCGATCCTCCTAATCGGCCAATATTCCGTCACCCTGAGGTGCGAGCGAAGCGAGCCTCGAAGGGCGACGGCCCCGGCCGTGCATCCTTCGAGGGCCGCTTTGCGGCCACCTCAGGATGACGGAGGCGAAAGCTTCAACAATGTCGATATCACGAACAACCGGCCAGTAGCGAGCCATGCCCAAGCCAGTGACAATGTACCGTTCCGCGGCTCAATTGTTATTTAGAATCGGAAAATCTTTCGCCGACTTCGGTCCCGGAAGCGACACCACGAACGCGTAGATGTCGGCGATGTCCTTGTCCGACAACACCGCCTCGTTGTAGGCCGGCATGTCGTTCACGGGATTGCGCACCTGGCCCTTGAAGCCGTCGAAGGGCAGCGCGGTATGAGCCAGGATCGGCGCCGGGCCGTTGTAGGCGCCGCCCTGCCCCGCGCGGCCGTGACAGGTGAAGCAGCCATCTGCAAGGAAGATGCGCTTGCCATTGGCCGCATCGCCCGCCGGCGTATCCTGCGCCCGCGCCACCGCGAGCGAACCCATGCTGATGACGGCCGCAGCGACAGCCGTGGCCGCGAAATGCTTGAACCGGTTCATCGCTAAACTCCTCAACGCGGATCGGTTACGACGTCGATCACGGCCGGCTCGCCGGTCTTGACGACGGCGATGGCGCGCGCCAGCGCGGGCGCGAGGTCCTTGGGGTCGACGATCGGCCCCTCGCCATAGACGCCCATGCCGCGCGCCACCGTGGCGTAATCGATATTCGGATCCTTGATCGTGGTGCCGATATCCATCTTGTCGACACCGCGGCCGTGCCGGGCCGCCATCGCAATCAGGTACATGTATTCCTGATGGTAGGCGCGGTTGTTCTGCACGATGTAGAGGATCGGGATCTTGTGGTGCGCGGCGGTCCACAGCGCTCCGGGATTGAACATGAAATCGCCGTCGCCGCCGAAGGCGACAGTGAAGCGACTGTGTTTTTTGTTGGCGAGCGCGGCGCCGAGCGAGGCCGGCAGGTTATAGCCGACACCGGCGCCGCCGGAACTGCCGTTCCATTGGTAGGGCCGCTTGAAATCCCACAGCCGGTGCATCCATGACAGCCGGATGCTGGTGCCGACCACCGACCAATCTTCGTTTTTGATCTGGTTATAGACCTCGGCGCACATCCGCGCTGTCGTGATCGGGCTGGCATCCCAGCCGATCGTGGCATCGGTTTTTGACTGCTCGACCATCGCCTGGTGCGACGCGGCAAGCTTCTTGCCGCGCGCGTCGTAGGCGGCCATGCGACCCTCGTCGATGTGTCCCTTGACCGCTTCGGTGAGCGCAGGCAGCGACGACTCCCCGTCGCCCGCGATGTCGAGATCGACGTCCTGCCAGCGGCCGAAGTCCTGATAATTCGATTTCAAGAACAGGTCGCGCACACCGAGGGTGATGACCTTTGCCCCCGGCTTGGTGGCGGGTCGCGAGCGGCGCTCGATGCGGTCGCTGAAGTGGGTGAGCGTACCCCAGAGATCATTCATCTCGATCGCCAGAATGACGTCGGCCTGACCGATCAAGCCGCGGCGAAAACTTTGATTGAGCGGATGCCGTGACGGGAAGTTCATGCGGCCCGCATTATCGATGACGCCGCATTGCAGCGTTTCGGCAAGCTCGACGAGGTTCGCCATGCCGGCCGGCGTGCGCGACACGCGATCGCAGACGATGACCGGATTTTGCGCCTCGGCGAGCATTTTCGCCGCTTCGGCAATGGCGCCGGAATCGCCAATGGGCGGAACGACCGGCGCAAATTTCGGAATGCGCAAGCTGTCCCGATCTTTGATCGGGTTTTCCTGCAACTCGCCGTCGAGGGCGATGAAGACCGGCCCCATCGGCGGGGTCGTCGCGATCTTGTAGGCGCGCACCGTCGATTCGGCGAAATGCTGCAATGACGCCGGCTGATCGTCCCACTTGGTGAACTCGCGGACGATCTCGCCGATGTCGACGCCGGAGTGCAGCCACTCGGCGCCCGGCGCCCGCTTGTCGGCTTCCATGATGTTGCCACCGAACACCAAGACCGGCACGCGGTCACACCACGCATTGTACATGGCCATGGTGGCGTGCTGCAGGCCGACGACGCCATGGCACGCCATCGCGAGCGGCTTGCCCTCGATCTTGGCGTAGCCTTGCGCCATGTGGACGGCGATGTCCTCGTGCACGCAAGTGATGATTTCGGGCTTGGTGTTGCCGCCATGATTGATGACGGCCTCATGCAGGCCGCGATAGCTCGAGGCGCAGTTGATCGTCAGATAATCGATGTTGAGCGACTTCAGCACGTCAGTCATGAAGTCGCCGCCGCTCGAAGTCTGATTCACCGGATCGTTCGCCGGCGCCATGGTCTCGGCCGCGACTTGCAGCGGGCCGGGAACCGCAGCCTTCAATTTTTCCGGCGGCGCCGCCGGCATGGCGTTGGCGGCGATCGGAGGGACAACCGCAGCGGCGGCGCCGACAAGACCAGCGCCTTTCAGGAAATTACGGCGGCTCGAGTTCGGGCGAATGGCGGCGGTTCGGCATGGCGTTCTCCCGGGACTGTCGTGCAAACCGTGAAAATTCGAAAGCTTTGCGGATTTGAGTGGATTTTCGCGCCCACCCGCCTGGGGCGTCAAGCGTGATCCAGCATAGAGCAGCCATGCGGGTCGCAGCGCGACTATGTACTCGGCGAATTCAAAAGCGGCGGCGCCACGACCTCTTTCCAGCTCTCCGGTGGGCTTTTGAGTTCGCCGTGTTTGCTCATGAATGCGGCAAACGCATCAACGCCATAGACGGCGCTGCCGAATTCGTCGGCGTTCTCCGTGAGGATCGCCGCGATGGCAGCGGCGTCGAGCGTCTTCGAGGGCTCATGCGTCAGGAATATCTGCGCCGCCCGCCGCGGATCGTCGTGGATGAGGCGCGCCGCTTCGTCAATCGCCTGCTCGATCACCTCGGCGATCTTCGGATGGGCGTCGATATAGGTCTTGGTGGCTCCCATGATCAGGAACGAAGCCTTGCCGCCCATCACGTCTTCCGAGCTCAGAACCTTATGGATCGCCGTATCTCTGAGCGCGAGTTGCGTAAACGGCTCGGATGAGAAATAGGCCGTCACCGACCCCGAGCCTTTAGCAAGCGCCTCGATCGCGTCGGGATGCGACAGCGCCACCACTTGGGCGCGCAGCTTGTCGTATTGGCCGAAACTCTTTTCCGACTGCATCTCCAGAACGTACATCTGCGGCGCCGACAAGGTCGGCATCGCGATACGGTCCGATGGCTTGAGATCGGCGAGCGACTGTACGTTCGATCGATTGCTCAACAACGTCATCGGCAATGACGTGATGCCGGATACGGCGACAATCTGTTGCCGTGTGTTCTTGGCCTTTTCCCATGCGGCCAGGAGAGGAGCGGTGCCGAATGGCCCCATGTCGATCGCACCCGATGCGATCGCGTCTTGAATCGGGCCGGCGCCAAGAAGACGTGGATAGCTCGCCTTGACATCAAAGTGTGCCGCCTTGGCATGCTTTTCGACGAGCTTTAAATCCTCGCAGATGTAGAGCGGCAGAAACGCAAGACCGAAACCGATGCCAATCTTCACCGGCTGCTGCGCCCACCCTGGCGACGAAACAAGCGACAACGCCATGGGTATGACCAGAAGCGCGGCAAGCCCGCGGAGCGGCGCGCTCGCACGCTTGCCACAGGGGCGTCCCGGCCGGCGCGGCATTTTGGCCAACCGCCCTACTCGTCGGCGATCGGATTGCGCAGCACGCCGATGCCCTGGATTTCGACCTCGCAGGTGTCGCCGTTCTTCATCCAGGCCGGTGGTTTGCGGGCATGGCCGACACCAGACGGCGTCCCGGTGAAGATGACATCGCCGGGTTCGAGCGTGATGCCCTCGGTGATGTAGACCAGCATCTCGACCACCGGGAACATCATGTTATCGGTGTTGTCGGACTGCATGACCTTGCCGTTGAGTCGGCTTTCGATCTTGAGACCCTTGGCAGCATCGGGCAATTCGTCGGCGGTGACGAGCCATGGGCCGAAGCCGCCGGTGCGGTCGAAATTCTTGCCCATGTCCCATTGCGTGGTCTTGCGTTGAAATTCGCGCACCGAGCCTTCGTTGCCGCAGGAATAGCCGGCGATACACGAAGTCGCGTTGGCGGCGGTCAAATGCTTGGCGCGCTTGCCGACGACGAGGATCAGTTCAGCTTCGTAGTCGAGGGTCTCCGAGACTTTCGGGCGAATGATCGGCTGGGCGTGCGGCACCATAGAGGTCAGGCCGCGCATGAAAATGGTCGGAAATTTCGGAATGTTGTCGCGTTGCGAACCTTCCTTGACGTGGTCGAGGTAGTTCAGTCCGAGGCAGACGATCTTGCCGGGCCTGGCGACCGGCAGCGCATATTTGAGGCCCGCAAGCGGCTTTCGCGCGCTGGCCGGAGCATGCCTTGCGATATCGGCGAGCGGTTTCGTATCACCATTGTTCTTCGCCAGCCATTCGCCGAGATCGCCCGGCACCTTGCTGTCGGCGGCTTGCAGATCGACGACGTGGTCGCCCTCGACGACACCGAAATGCGGGCCTCCCTGCCCTTCGAATGCGACAATTTTCATGAGCTATGCTTCCTTAATGCCGTGGATCACTGCGCAAGACGGCGACTATAATGCGTAGCCGGGATGGAGCGGAAGCAAAATCCGGGAACGATCGCTGCGCCAGCAGCGAGTATTTTGAGAGGTACGGACATCACGCTCTCGCGCAAACAATTTCTGCATTGCGCCATCGGCGCTGTCGCGCTTCCGATCGCGCCGCGCCTCGCGTGGGCGCTCGACTATCCGACTCGGCCGGTGCGCATCGTCGTCCCTTATCCCCCCGGGATTGCACCCGATATTGTGACGCGTCTGGTTGCTCAATCGCTGTCGGTGCGAATGCGCCAGCAATTCATCGTCGAGAACCGGCCGGGCGGCGCCAGCAATATCGGCACTGAGATTGTCGTTCGCGCTCCGGCCGACGGCTATACGCTCCTGGTCGTGACGACGACGAACGCAATCAACACCTCTCTCTACAATAATCTCGGCTTCGATTTCCTTCGCGACATTGCGCCAGTCTCGGGAATGGTCCGGTTGTCCCTGGTGCTGGCGGTGAACCCGTCGGTGCCGGCCAACACGCTTCCCGAATTCATCGCCTACGCCAAGTCCCATCCCGGCAAAATCAACTATGCGTCGGTCGGCAGCGGCGCCGCGACGAACGTGGCGGGCGAACTGTTCAAAGCGATGGCCGGCGTCGACCTCGTCAACGTGCCCTATCGCAGCAGCTACTTGCCGGACCTGCTCAGCGGGCAGGTGCAGGCGACGTTCAGTCCGATAGCGCAAACGATCGGCTACATCAGGGCGGGCAAGCTGCGCGCCTTGGCGGTGACGGGGGCAACGCGCTCGGACGCATTGCCGGGCATCCCCACCGCGGCTGAATTTGTTCCCGGCTATGACGCCTATGTTTGGGATGCGATGGGCGCGCCGGCAAAGACCCCGCCGGAAATCATCGAAAAGCTCAACACAGAAATCAATGCGGTGCTCGCCGAGCCAGCCACAAAGGCACGATTTGCCGATCTCGGCGCCGAGCCGATGCTGATGACACCCGCCGAATTCGGCAAATACATTGTCAGCGAGACCGAGAAGTGGGGCAAGGTCGTCAAGTTCGCGGGCATCAAGCCGGACTAACTGGACCCGGCAGCCGACTACGCGCCGAGAAAATGTTCCCTGAGACGGCCGCGTGCGGCGAGCACCTTGCCGAGATCGTTTCCATTCACCACCGCAAGACGAAAGCCACCCGGCGGCATAGCGTGGCGTTCCGGTGCGCGATCCTCGTGGAACGTGATTTGCACGCTGGAGACACCGGGACTGCGCTTGATTTCGTCGATCAGCGCCGGCGGCGGATAGCGGTAATGCCGCCCATTCGGGCCGAACAAGACGACGCTATAGCCCTCACTGCGATCGTCATCATAAAAATCCCAGTCCGCCCGCTCGTAGAGACCGACGAGCGCGTCGACCCAGCCCGGCCCGTAAAGGTCAGGCCACTGGTCGGCGAAGCGCAGATGCACCTCGATGATCGTCCCGCCAATGGTCTCGAGATTGAGCATGCCGGTATAACCCGCAAGCCGGCGGTGCAGCCATTCGCCGCAATGGTGTTCGATGCCGTCGTCGGGCTCGGCATGCACGGTCCAATAGTCGAATGTGCCCTCGCCCGCCGGCTTTCCGGTCACATGCCGCCACCAGCGCGGCTCGCCGTCGACCACCGCGACGTCGGATGAGACATGGCGACCGTCGAGCAACGTCATCCAAAAATGGCCCGGCGCATAGTACGCGTCGTAATCGGCCTGCGATTGCAGAACGCGGCTGCCAACGCCCATGCCCTTGAGATTGATGATGGGCTTGGAAAAAATCGGAAACCGCGGCGGCGGCGTGCCGTGCGGACCGGCATCGAGGTTCTGGCTCAGCGCGACCGCGAGTTTGTCATACACCCAGCGATGGGTTGGATTCCAAAGCCACGCATCGCAGTCTTCGGTCGGGACATTAGCCGCGGTCTTCACGTGAGCGAAGTATTGCAGCCGCCACGGATCGGCCTCGCAGATCGGCATGGCCGGTCAGCTGCCCTCCTGCGCCCCATCAAACGTGAGCGCATGCACGGAGAACAGACCGTCGGTCCACACCTTGAGGGGCGACCAGCCGCTGCCGCGCGCCAGCGCCTGGAACGAGTCGACGGTATATTTGTAGCTGTTCTCGGTGTGGATCGTTTCGCCGACGCGGAAATCGAGCGTCACACCCTTCACTCTCACTTTTTGCCGTTTGGTGCTGGCAAGGTGCATTTCAATACGGTTCTTTTCACCGTTGAAAAACGCGTGGTGCTCAAAGGCGGACAGATTGAAGTCGGCGCCAAGCTCTCGGTTGATGCGTGTCAGCAGATTAAGATTGAATTTCGCCGTGACGCCATCGGCATCGTTGTAGGCGCGATAAAGGATGTCGGCATCCTTGGCCAGATCGACGCCGATGACAAGTAAAGCACCATTGCCAAGCATGCCTCCGGCATGGCGGAGAAATTTGCACGCTTCGTAAGGCTCGAAATTGCCGATCGTCGATCCCGGAAAGAAGCCGACGCGGGGCAGCGCGGCAATCGCCGGCGGCATCTCGAACGGCTGGGTGAAGTCAGCCACCAACGGATAAACCGCGAGCCTCGGAAAATCGCGCCGCAACTGCGCCGCGTCCTGTTGCAAGAAATCGCCGGATATATCGACGGGAACATAAGCTTCGACCGTAGCGGCGGCGCTCAACAGGATGCGCGCCTTGCGGCTTGAACCGCTGCCAAATTCGATCAAGGCGCAGCCCGGCGGAAACAGCGAGGCTATTGCCGGGGCATTACCCTTGAGAATTCCGAGTTCGCAACGCGTCGGATAATATTCCGGCTGCTTGGTGATACGGTCGAACAGCGCCGAACCCGCCAAATCATAGAAATATTTCGGCGAAAGATGCTTCGGCTTCGCCGTCAGACCCTCGACAACGTCGGCGGCGAAAGCATCGACGGCGCCGATTGGGCCTAGCGCACGAATAGCAGACTGGACATTCATTTTGAGGGCTCAGTTCTCGTATTGCGCGAGCCGCAGTCCGGTGAACTGCCAGCGTGCCGCCGGATAGAAGAAATTGCGATAACTCGGACGCGAATGTCCGGTGGGCGTCGCCAGCGACGAGCCCCGGAGCACCATTTGGTTGACCATGAATTTGCCGTTGTATTCGCCGAGCGCGCCGGGCGCCGCCCGGTAGCCGGGATAAGGTGTGTAGGCACCGCGCGTCCATTGCCATACTTTGCCGAAAGCATCGGCCAGCACGCCGCTTTTTGCCGCCACCTCCCATTCGCCTTCGGTCGGCAAATCTTTGCCGGCCCAGCGCGCAAAGGCGTCGGCCTCATAGTAGCTGACGTGGCAGACGGCCGTCGCGGGGTCAATGCGGCGCAGGCCGCCGAGCGTCATCGCAAACCAAGAGTCGCCGACTTTGCGCCAGTAGCCCGGCGAATCCCAGGCTTGCGCCTCAACCTGAGCCCAACCGTCAGAGAGCCACAGGGTGGGCGTCGCGTAGCCATCGTCAGCCATGAACTCCAGCCACTCGCCGTTCGTCACAAGCGAAGGCGCGAGACGCACCGGCCGCAGCACCACCTGATGCGCCGGCTGCTCGTTGTCAAAGCAAAACCCTTCGCCGTTGTGTCCGATCATGTGGATGCCGGCGAGGAGCGCTCCGGCGGCGACACTCTTGGTCTCGCCGTCGGGCCATTGCCAATTTGGATCGTAGGCCGGGTGCGTCCCATTGAACGAGAATGCGTGCAGGATGTCGGTGAGCATCAGCTCCTGATGCTGCTGTTCGTGATTAAGACCAATCTCAATGACCGGAATGATACTGTCCAAATCCGGCGCTGATTGAATGAGCTCCTCGACGGCGGCGTCAACGTGGGCGCGATAGGCGGCGACTTCGGCGACGGTGGGTCGCGTAATCAATCCGCGCTGCGGCCGTGCCTGACGCGGTCCCACCGCGACATAATATGAGTTGTAAAGATAGGCGAACGCCTCATCGAACGGCTTATAAGCCGGAGCAAAAGGGCGGAGCAGGAACTGCTCGAAGAACCACGTGATGTGGGCGCGATGCCATTTGATCGGACTGGCATCGGGCATCGACTGGATGACCTGATCCTCCGGCCCGAGACACGCTGCGCGCCGTTCGCTCTCGGCGCGCACCGCGCGAAAAGCGTCGAGCCAGAACTGGCGCGGATTGCCGGGGGAATTGCCGGCCGCAACGGTATCCACGGCAATGTCGTGGGCAAGCTCAGCAACCCGGACACGCTTCGAAACGGCAGAAGATGGCATTGTGAAGTCCGCAAAGGGCGGGATTTATAGGTAGATTCTCAATGGCTGGGAAGATAATCAGCCCTCGGGGCGTTGGTTCCATACATGATCCCTTCACCGCAGACTACAATGTCTCGTTAGTCCATACTAACGCGGTTGTGATCGGACGCTCAAGTTCAGCCGAAACTGACTGAAGTTGGTGTAAGCCCTCCTCTCGACATATGATTTGCCGTGTATCGCGGCGATCGCAGTCGGCTCCAATACGACGAGAAGGATAATGAAAAAACCCGTGGCAACGAAGAAATCCATGGCAAAGAGGCGATCGACAGGCACCGTGATGCTGCCGCGCGAACGTTGCGACTTTTCGGCGATTGTTGACCGGCCGCCGCTCAAGCTTCCCGGGGGCGCCCGTGTCGTGTTCTGGAGCATCGTCAATCTCGAAGTTTGGGACATCGGCAAACCGATGGCGCGCCAAGTGCTGGCGCCGCCGACTGGGCAGACGCAGATTCCGGACGTGCCGAACTGGAGCTGGCACGAGTACGGCATGCGGGTCGGCGTGTGGCGTTTCTTCGATCTGTTCAAGCGGCAAAACATCCGGCCGACGCTCGCCATCAATGCGCGCGTCTGTGAGGACTACGCGCGTGTCGCCGAGGAGGCGAAGAAAGACCGCTGGGAATTCATGGGCCATTCCTATGAGCAGGGGCCGATCCACAAAGAGCCGAACCAAAAGGCGATGATCGCGCGCTCACTCGATGTGGTCGAGCGCTTCACCGGTAAGCGGCCGGTCGGCTGGCTCGGCCCCGGCTTGACCGAGACGCTGGAGACGCCGGATCTGCTGGCGCAAGCCGGCATCAAATATATCGGAGATTGGGTGTACGACGACGAACCGTCGACGATCCGCACCAAGAACGGCGACTTGGTGACGCTGCCCTACACCATGGAGCTCAACGACATCCCGATGATGGCGGTGCAGCACCACGAAAGCGACTATCTCGCCAAACGCGCGATCGATCAGTTCGACCGGCTCTACGCCGAGGGCGAAAAGCGGGCAAAAATACTCTCACTCGCCATTCATCCCTATCTGAGCGGCCAGCCGCACCGGATCAAATATCTCGAAGCGATCTACGACTACGTGCGCCGGTTCGACGGAGTGCTGTACTGGACCGGCGAGGAGATTTTGAACTGGTACCTGAAATCCCGTTCCCCGTCGTCCTAAGGCGGCCGCGGCCCATGCGCACTATTCTTATCGTCGCCTCGCTTGTTGTCTTCGCGTTCGGCCCAGCCGGCGCGGCGCAGATCACCATCGCGGTAGTGCCAAGCGTGCCGGGCGGCACCACCTATGTGGCGCTCGACAAGGGTTACTTCCGAGACGCCGGCCTTGACGTGACCATCGAGCGCATCGATTCACTCGGCAAAGCCGTGGCGTTTCTCGCCACCAATCAGGTGCAGGTGGCGCAAGGCGGCATCAATGCCGGGTTCTACAACGCGGTCGCGCAAGGCCTGCCGGTGAGTCTCGCCCTCGAAAGCGGCTCGTCGCCGACCTATCACCAGATTCTCGTGCGCACCGATCTCAAGGACAAGATCAGGACGCCAGCCGACCTCAAGGGCCGCACCGTGGGCTTGAGCTCGCCCGGTTCGACATCGATGTACGAGGTCGCATCCGTGCTGGCATCCGCCAAGCTCACGCTCAAGGACGTCGACGTCAAGAATCTCGCATTCTCGCAGATGGCGGCGGCGATGGCGAATGACGCGCTCGACGCCGCCATGGAAGTGGCGCCGTTCACCGAGCGCATGATCGAGCAAAAGATCGGCGTGCCTTGGATCGATCCGGACGATTATATCTCAGCCGCTGCCGATGAGCAGCGTCGGCTATATCGTCAATACCGATTGGGCGCGAAACAACCGCGATCAGGCGGAGAAACTGTTCGTCGCGCTGGCGCGCGCCGGGCGGGACTACTGTCAAGCCTATCATCATGGACCGAACCGCGCCGAGATCATCGATATCTTTCTCAAATACCGCATCGGCACCGACCGCGAGTTGCTCGACCGCATGGCTTGGCAGTCGCGCAACCCCGACGGCGCGTTTAACGTCGCCAGCATCCTCTCCATGCAAGCGTTCTTTCAAAGACCAAGGCGTGATTGCCAAGGCGTCGCCGGCCGAGAAGCTGGTCGATGTGAGCTACGCGGCCGATGTCGCCAAAGACGCTCGGACCGTTCGAACTCATCAACAAGACCGGCACGCTCAAAGGCTGCCGGTAGCATCTGAGTAGCCCGGATGGAGCGTAGCGCAATCCGGGACCGCCTATCGGCAAGTTAAAGAACCCCGGATTGCGCTACGCTCCATCCGGGCTACGGATAACGAGCTGACCATGTCCAAACAAATTCGCCGCGTTGTGACCGGTCATGATGCCGCCGGCCGATCGACCTTCATCATCGATGCCCCCACCCCGCACGTCTTCAGCCGCACCAAAGGCAGCGCCATCGTGCACGAGCTTTGGGAAACGACGCGCACGCCGGCCGACAATCGTGGCAACGATGACGCCATTGCTCGCGGCCATCGTCTGGCGCCGCCAAAAAACGGCTCCGTATTCCGCGTCATCGAATATCCGCCGGACAGCGAACGGCTCGCCGCCATATGCGCGCGAGCACGCGCTCGCCCGATGACGGGTCCGGACGCAGCGCGGCAACCGATCGCAACAATCCGCGCCATCCCGGCTTTCACAAAACCAGCACCATCGATTACGCCATCGTGCTCGCGGGCGAGATCTACGCTCATGATGGACGACGGCGAAGTGCTGCTGAAAGCCGGCGATGTGCTGGTCCAACGCGGCACCAACCACGCCTGGAGCAACCGCACCCAGGAGAATGGCGGTTGTGGCGTTTGTGCTGATTGACGCCGAGCCGGTGTAGATTTCGTCATTCCGGGCCGCGCGAGCGCGAACCCGGAATCCATAATCCTTGTCTATGCAGTTTCAGTCGCCAAGTCTGGGTGTATGGATTCCGGGTTCCGCGCTTCGCTCAGCCCGGAATGACGGGTCAATCGATCCAGTTCCGGCACCTCGTAATCCTCCCAGCCCGGCACGTCGGCGACGTCGTAGAATTTCTCGCCGAACGGCCGCGTCGCGTCGATGCCGATTTGCGAGGCAATGCGCATGGTGCGGTCGCGCGTGAGATCGACCGACGGGTCGGACGGACCGGCCGGCACGTTGTCGACGATGATGACGTCGCGCTGCCGGCTGCACGCGGAAAGCCAGCGCCCATTCCACTTCGGTCGAGGAATGCACGTCGATGTCGGGATCGACGATGACGGTCCATTTCGGCCGGATGTTGCTCGACATCGCGCCAGGATCACCTGCCGCGCCTCGCCGGCAAAACGCGGCTCCATCGCGATCACCACGTAGAACGACACGCCGGCCGAGGCGCGCACCGACACGGCCTTGATGGTCGGAAACTGCCGCTTGAGCGACCGCAGGAACGACGCCTCGAACGGGATCTGCTTGAGGATATGGTTCTCGGTCACCGGCTTGCCGGTGAGCAGGCCCTGGAAGATCGGCTTGCGGCGGTGGGTGATCGCGGTGATGCGCGCCACCGGCTTTTGCGACGGCCGCGTGTAATAACCGGTATATTCGCCGAGCGGGCCTTCCAGCACGGTGTTGTTGAGATCGACCTCGAATTCGATCACCACTTCGGCGGTCGCCGGCACTTTGACGTCGCAGGTCTTGCATCGTGACGAGCTCGATCGGCGCGCCGCGCAAGCCGCCGGCCAACGCCCAGTCGTCGGTGGTATCCGGCACCTGCACCTGGCAGGTGTAGGCGATGATCGGATCGACGCCGATCACCAGCGCCGCCTTGGGCACGATGCCGAGCTTCTTGCATTTGGCCAGATTCTTGCCGAAGCGGTGAAACGGCTGCGCCGAGAACGACATCGTGTCCTTGCCGAGGATCAGGAAACGGTAATGCCCGACATCCGGCACGCCGGTCTCCGGATCCTCGGACACCACGATGCCGGGCGTGATGTAGGGGCCGCCGTCCTTCGGGCTGTATTGCGGAACCGGGAAATTGCGGATGTCGATGTCGTCGCCTGTGATGATCTCCTCCTGGCACGGCGCGCCGTTGGCAGCGAGCGTCGGCGCGATCGGGTTGTCGAACCCGTGCAGGACCTTGTCGAGGATCGTTTCGTCATCCGCCTCGAATGCCAGCAGCGCCTTCTCGCGTGTCGAATAGACGCCGGCGACCAGCGGATAGTCGGTGCCGTTGTCATTGAACATGATCGCCGGCCCGTTGCGCACGTAGCTCTGCTTCATGGCCTTGCCGACATCGTTCAATGCGACCGGCCGGTTGATGTCGATCAATTCGCCATGCTGGCGCAGCACGTCGAGAAACTGACGGAAGTCCTGGAACGGCATTGCGTTATTCTCCAGCGGTAAGACCGCCGGCAAAGGTAGCAGCCCGGCAGCAACAGCGCATCGCGCAAAATCAAGAGCGGATCGCGCATAATAGTGCGCGCGAGGTGTCGCGCCCGGCATGGACGAGAATAGAATGTTGGTGCCAGACGAAAGTCGGTCACGGCGGCCGAGCCGGGGGCGGCAGCCTGCTTCGGGACGGGAATCCAGGTGTTTTTCGGCAGCGCCCCACTTAACGGCTTGACCGCACCAGTTGTGCCGGCAGACGATGCCGAAACGGCGGCCGCTTTTCACAAATCCACCGCAAGACGCGCCCACACGCGCCGCTCGCCAATGGATTCTTGGATGGCATTATGTTACATTATAACGTCGCATTGCTGGACAGGGTTTGGCACGGCGGATTGCGCCGTGCCGGCCGGGGGAATGCCGACGAGAGTGAAAATGGGATGCTCGACATGCAGAATGATCGCCGCGCACCGCGGGTGAGCCAAATCCGGATTTTGCGCTGCTTTACACGCGGAATTGCCGCGCTTGCCGTGCTTTTCCTGATCTCGGCTCCGTTCGCGCATTCGGCACGCGCGCAAAGTGGCACCGTCCCGGCGACCGATCAGCCTTCGGCGGCGCCCCCTCCTGTTGCTGCGCCCGCGCCGGCGGCGGCGACGGATGCAACCGCGCCAAGTTCTACGGCGCCCGATACCGACGCCAATCCGACGACCCCGCCCGCACCGGGCGCCGCGGCGCCAGAGCCAGGCCAACCTTCCGTCAGCAACGCCGAGCTGCCGCAGGATCTCTCGCCGTGGGGCATGTTCCTGAACGCCGACATGGTCGTGAAGGCGGTCATGATCGGGCTTGCCTTTGCGTCGCTGGTGACCTGGACGGTCTGGCTCGCCAAAACCTTTGAACTGCGCACCGCGCGCACGCCAGGTGCGTCACGGACCTGCGCATCGCTCAGCAATGCGGCGACGCTCGCGCAGGCCCACGAGCAGCTGCGCAACGGCGACAGCGCCGGCGGCGCAGCTCATGCAGGCGGCCGCGCAGGAAATCCGGCTGTCGGCCAATTTGCGCGGCGACGGGCTCAAGGAGCGCATCGCCTGGCAGCTCGAGCGCCTCGAGATGGCGTGCAGCCGCAAGATCTCGCGCGGCACCGGCGTGCTCGCCACCATCGGCTCGACCGCGCCGTTCGTCGGCCTGTTCGGCACGGTCTGGGGCATCATGAACAGCTTCATCGGCATCTCGAACGCGCACACCACCAATCTCGCGGTGGTGGCGCCGGGCATCGCCCAGGCGCTGCTCGCAACCGCGCTCGGCCTTGTCGCCGCCATTCCGGCGGTGATGATCTACAACGTGCTGGCGCGCTCAGACGGCGCACTACCGCGCGCTGCTCGGCGACGCCTCGGCGCAGGTGATGCGGCTGGTCAGCCGCGATCTCGACCGCGCCAAGACTGCCGCTGCGCGCAGGCCGCCGAGTAAGCCGAGTCCAGCATGGCCATTCGTCTCGATCACGGCACCGACGAACTTACCGAGGTGCACGACATCAACGTCACGCCGTTCATCGACGTGATGCTGGTGCTGCTGATCATCTTCATGGTGGCGGCGCCGCTCGCCACCGTCGACGTCCCGGTCGACCTGCCCTCCTCGACCGCGCAGCCGCAGCCGCGGCCGGACAAGCCGGTCTATCTCACGATCAAGGCCGACCGCACCCTCGCGCTCGGCGACGACCCGATCACGCGCGACGCGCTTGCCGGCGCGCTGGACGACGCGACCGGCGGCAACAAGGACGAACGCATCTTCCTGCGCGGCGACCGCGCCGTCCCTTACGGCGACGTCATGCAGGTGATGAACGATCTGCGCGGCGCCGGTTATCTCAAGGTCGCCCTGGTTGGGCTGGAAACGCGGGAAGCGAAATGACCGCGCTCGCGCTGCCATGGTTCGAGGACGAAAATCCGCGCGACCTGGTGCGCTGGGCCATGGCGGCTGCGGTCGTGCTCGGCATCCATGCCGCGCTGATCTCCGGCTATCTGTTCTGGCACTACCATCCGGACGAAATCGGCGACGATACCGACGTGGTGACTGTCGAACTTGCGCCCATCGACAGTACGGCGGACGCCGATCAGAGCGATGTCGCGCCGGCGCCCGAGGAGATGATCGAGCAGAAAGCCGCTCCCGACGTCGAGAAGCCGCCGGAAGAGCCCAAAATCGAGGAACCGCCGCCGCCCGAAATGACGACGACCGACGTCGCGCCGCCGGAAGAAAAGCCGCCACGAACAAAGCCCGTTGAGCAGAAACCGCCCGGCGCCGCGCAACCGCGGCGCGCGTGAAGGGCGGCGCCCCGCGCGTCGAGCCGTCATGGCAGACCGGGCTCGTCAGGCATCTGCAGCAGTTCAAGCGCTATCCGAGCGAAGCGCAGTCGCACGGCGAACAAGGCGTCGTGCTGCTCGGCTTCAGCGTCGACCGCACCGGCCATGTGCTGGCGCGCCATATCGTGCGCAGCTCCGGCCATCCCGATCTCGACGACGAGGTCATGGCGATGATCGAGCGCGCCCAGCCGCTGCCGCCGTTCCCGCCGAGCATGCCGGAGCAGAAGCTCGACCTCACCGTCCCGATCCGCTTTTCGCTGCGCTGATGCGGGCCTCTCCCGCTTAAGCATCGCCGGCGCTTCTATTATCACCTCCATCACATCCAAAGGAAAACCATGCGCACCAAGCCATGCCTGACATCGGCCGACGTCAAGACAATGCTCGCCGCGTGCGAAGCCGAGGCCACCAAGAACAAATGGGCGGTCGCGATCTCGATCGTCGACGACGGCGGCTTCCTGCTGGGCTTCCAGCGCATGGATGGCGCACACGGCGATCTCCGCCGAAGTGTCGATGGGCAAGGCGCGCACCTCGGCGATGACCAAGCGGCCGAGCAAATTCTTCGAAGATCGGGTCAAGGAACGTCCGGCGTTCGCCAGTTTCCCCGCCGGCATCCTGATCCAGGGCGGCGTGCCGGTGATGCACCAGAACGAATGCGTCGGCGCCATCGGCGTATCCGGCGTGCAATCGCATGAGGACGAGCAGATCGCGCAGGCCGGCGCCGGCGCGCTCGGATAGGTGACCTCTCCGGCAGCACGGGCCGGTTGGCAGCCGGCAATTCTGGTCAGCGGACGTACGATTTCAGGTTCCGCGCGATGCGCGGCAGGATCGGCGTTTCGCCACGCTCGAATTTCGCGCCGGTAATCTGTTCATACATCTGGATGTAGCGGCGCGAGAGCTCTTGCACGAGCTCTTGCGGCGCGTCAGGCAATGTCGCATCCGCGTAGGGGTCGCAGTGCTCCTTGAACCACAGCCGGAGGAATTCCTTGTCGAAATAATCCGGCTCCTCGCCTGCCGCAAAACGCGCCTGGTATGAGTTGCGCTGCCAGTACCGTGAGGAATCCGGCGTGTGAATCTCGTCAATGAGTACGAGGGCGCCGGCCTCGTCGGTGCCGAATTCGTATTTCGTATCGACCAGGATGAGGCCGCTCCGTGCCGCCACTTCCTGCCCGCGGGCAAACAACGCCAGCGCCGTTTCGCGAATGCGCTCGAACAATGTCCTGGTGATAAATCCCTCGGCAATCATATCTTGCGGCGTCAGTGCCCGATCGTGCTCGGCTTCTTTCGTCGTCGGATCGAATATCGGCCGTGGCAGCTTTTGATTCTTCTTCATGCCGTCAGGCAGCAAAACATCGCCGAAATCACGCTTGCCGTTGGCATATCGCGTCCAGATGGCCGTGTCGGTGACGCCGGTCAGGTAGCCGCGCACGACCGCTTCGACCGGCACCATCGTGCACTTCTTCGCGATCGTGACGTTCGGGTCCGGAATCGCCAGCACGTGATTGGGCACGATGTCTTTCGTCTTATCGAACCACCAGGCGCTCACCTGATTGAGCACCTGTCCCTTCCAAGGAATATGCGCGATGATGCGATCGAATGAGGAATGCCGATCGGTCGTGATCAGAACGAGCTTATTGCCCTGCTCGTAGAGGTCGCGCACCTTTCCGGTGGTCTTCGGGCCCAGAAAATCGAAATCGGTTTCTTGCAGAATTTCCATGTCAAGCTCGCGAGGACGGCGCCACTGGCAACAAGGCAGCTTAGCAGGCCGCGCCGCGGAACGGCACTCCCGCGTACGGGGTGCATCGCCAACACGCATACGTTGGCTGTTTATGAAGCAGTGACGTGGGAACGTTTTACGAAAATGCCAATTGTCCCTGGATGCGCTTTTGCTCCCCGGCATCCGTACCGTGGGAACTTTGTGCAGTTGCAAGGAGCTTCCATGATGTCCCCCGTCCGCTACACCCCGGCAGTCGAAACGCTCGAAAAAGATGAGGGCGAGACCACACAGCAACTGATCGATACGCTTCGGAGTATTTCCGAAGTGACGTACGAGGATTCCGGGCACGCTTTACGGAGCGTCCATGCCAAGAGTCACGGTATTTTGCGCGGGGAGATGGAGGTGAAGAACGGGCTGCTGCCGGAATTGGCGCAAGGTATCTTTGCAAAAGCCGGCCATTACCCGGTCATCATGCGCTTTTCCACCAGTCCCGGCGATTTACTGGACGACAGCGTTTCGACGCCCCGCGGCCTCGCCGTCAAGATCATGGGCGTAGATGGCGATCGCCTTACAGGATCGGAAAGCGACACGACGCAGGACTTCGTACTGGTCAACGGTCCTGCCTTTACCGCGCCCACTGCAAAGAAGTTCTTGGGCAACCTCAAGATGTTGGCAAAAACGACCGACAAAGCCGAAGGGATGAAAAAGGTCCTCTCGGCGACGTTGCGCGGGCTTGAAACTGTGGTGGAGAGCGTGGGAAGCGAAAGTCCGACCCTCAAGACCTTGGGCGGCCACCCTGAGACGAACATCTTGGGCGAAACATTTTTCAGTCAGGCTCCAATCCGCTATGGCGACTACATTGCCAAGATTGCGATTGCCCCGGCGACGCCGGAGTTGGCGGCGCTGACAAATGCGGCTCTCAGCGTCAATGGCAAGCCGGATGGTCTGCGCGACTTCGTGCGCGAGTTCTTTCAAAAGCATGGAGGCGTTTGGGAGGTTCGCGTCCAGCTTTGCACTAACCTCGAAACAATGCCGGTCGAAGACGCCTCAAAACCATGGCCGGAAGATCAAAGCCCCTATGTGCCGGTAGCGAAGATCATCGTAAAGCCGCAAGATTTATGGTCTGCGGATAACATCGAGGCCGTCGATGACGGGATGTCTTTTAGCCCATGGCACGGAATTAAAGCTCACCAGCCTCTGGGATCGGTAATGAGAGTACGGAAGGCCGCATACAACACGTCGGCTGATTTCCGGGGGCGACGCAATGAGTGCCCAATGCATGAACCTCGCGCACCCGCGCCATCCAAAATGGCATCATGACACTTTGTGGGAGGCCTTGTGACCGCCGGACATTCCAAAGTCCCGCGCGGCCTAATAGTCCCGAGGCGCACGCCGCAACTTTATAGCGCGCGCTATTGCGCCGCCTTGAGACCCAGAACCTTGGCAATGCCGGCAAGCTGATTGCGCTGGTCCTGGATGTTGGCAGCGAACTCTTCCGGTCGGCGCAGCGACATGATTTGGCCGGTGTCGCCAAGCCGCGACTTGATGACCGGATCGCCGGCCGCGATGGCCTGGAAATCGGCTGCAATCTTTTTCCGCAGCTCCTCCGACATCCCGTGCGGCCCGAACAGGCCGACAACACTCTCGAGCGTCAACGCGGGATAGCCGGCTTCTTCCACGGTCGGGATGTCCGGCGCGCTCGGCGCGCGCTGGCGGCTGGTCACCGCCAAAATCTTGATGCGACCAGCCCGCATCAACGGCTGCACGACTGCAAGCGATGTCGACAGCACCTGAATCCGCCCTTCGGCGAGATCGTTCGGCGCCTGCATGATGTCGCGATAGGGCACCTTGGCGATGTCCAAGCCCATTTTCTTGATAAAGCCAAAAATCAAGAAATCGGAATTGCCGTTCGCGGCGGCTGCATTGAGCTTGCCCGGCTCGGCACGCGCCAGGGCCACGAGCTGATCCACCGTGTTGATGTTGAGTGAAGCAGGCGTCGAGATCGCCAGCACGATGACGGAGACGCCGACGATCGGGACGAGATCGCGCTTGGCGTCGTAGGGCAACGTATCGTGCTCGTAGGGATGGACCGTAAAAGTCCCGGCTGGCGCGAATAGCAGCGTGTGGTCGTCGTTAGCGCCGACAAAGGCGCTGATGGCGACAAGGCCGTCACCGCCGGGACGATTCTCGACCACGACCGGTTTGCCCCAGCGCGCCGCCAGCCGATCCGCGAACAAGCGCGCCGTGATGTCCGTCGCGCTCGCGGCACCGAACGGCACGATGAAACGGACCGTCCGCGTCGGATAAGCTTGCTGCGCGGCGGCGCCGCTAACGACAAGCAGGATAGCAACGATCGCTGCTGCCGCGATCGCCATGAGCCGCCTCATCGAAATCTCCCAGCCGGCATGCATACCGCCGCACCGAATAGCACCTGCGGCCGGCGTTAAACTTGGTACAATTCCGTGACGAGACGCAAGCGCTGCAGACACAGTCAGTGGGGACGCCATGAAGCCTGCAAAGTGGAACACGCCGCTTATAGCGGTCGGCGGCGCGCTGTTCGGGGCGGGCGCGGCCTCATACCAAGTCACCGGGGAGTGGACGAGCTCGCCGGAGGCCGTGCTTCCGCATGCGGGCTATATCGTCATCGTGGGCGCGGCGTTCGGCGTGATCTGCGGCGTGGCGTCCGCACTGTTCAACCGATCGCTGCAATAATTTCAATCCGAGGCACGAGCCTCAGCCCAGGAGCGTCAAAGCTGCCGTCTCGGGATTGACCTCGACTGCGGCCCCATTGGGAATGCATGCGGTAATATCTTCGTCGAATCCCGCGAGCATCGGCACGTCGCCCAGCGCCGCGCCCTGCGCGAGAATGGGATTGACGGAATTGAACACCAACGCCAGCGGAATGATGTTTCGCGATTTCATTTCATGAAGCATCCACGCCGTTGCTACACCGCCTTTAGCGGTGTCGAGAATCAATATTTTTCCGACATAGGATTGGCCCGCCAATTTGTGCGCGGGACGGGAAAATATTCCGGCAACACGATCGAGATCGTAACGCGCCGAAAAGCCGTCAGTGGCGACCAGCGCCACGCCACGCACGATGCCTCCCATCGCTTGCCGCGCTCGGAAAATCTTGGCTGTCATGGCTGCGCCAACATGTTCATGGCTGCGCCAACATGTTCATGGCTGCGCCAACATATTCATGGCTGCGCCAGCTTGCCGCTGACGGCGGCATCGACACACGCTTCCATCGAAGCAAGCGCCGGCTGATAGCCATAGCCGCCCAGAATGTTGACGAGCTTAGCGCTATTGGTGGCAAGGCGTTTCCAGCCTTTGGCCTCGGCAATTTCGCGGGCATAGGATTGGTAAAAGCACATGCCCGACAACACGGTGCCGCCGGCGTCTTCGATGCGCGCGGTATATCCCATGCGGTCGGCATCCGGCTTGACCTGCGGGCTTGTCACGGCGAGCAGCGGCACGCCGAATTGCCGGCCGGCACACAGCGCGGCCAGGTCGCGCAACTCGTAGAGGCTTAACTGCGGCGCCGAGAAGACGACGACGTCGACCCGGTCGTCCGTATGATAGGTCTTTTGGAAAGCGCCCAAGTCGGCCCGCCTGACGCGATGGCTCGGCAAATTGCCGGCGGCAACGTCGCTCAATCGGCTCGCCTCCGGCGTGACACCCGCCAAGTGAAACAGCGCAATAGAGCCAAAGCTCGCCATAGCCGCCCCGAAATGCTTGAGCTCATCGGACTGCGGCGCCCTATTGATCCCTTCGATCGCCGGAACGGCCCAGTAGTGGCCGGCAAGGCGCCCGATGATCCCGCCCAAGCCACCCCACTCATTGAGCGACGCAGGCGTGAAATCCACGCGGACATGCAAAGTCGCGCGGCGCTGTTCGGGCAGATGGAAGCCATAGCGCGGCGTGCGCCCGGTGAGGCCGGCCGCGAGCGCGGAGGGTCCACCTTCATAGTTGGAAAGCGCGCCACACACCGAATTGGAATAGATGACGACGCCGGTGTCGCCGAAGGCGACGTGCTCGTTGCGAATGGGCGCCTGGATGGTCTGATAGTTGATGCAGGTGTCGGTCATCGTGACGCCCAGCGCGACGAATGCGGCAATCGTGCGCCGTTCGAGATCCAGCATCGTGGGCGTCTGGCCGAGAAACGCAGCCTTCGCGAAATCGGTGCCGCGAGGATCGGTGATGGTCGGCACCCGCACACGGCGCTGGCCCTCGGCAGTCGAGGCGAGGTTTTCAAGCCACCGCACACCGGCTTCGCCGAGGCTTTCGGTGTCGGCCATGATGTGAGCTTGCGTCACGCCGACAAAATCCTTGGCGCCAAAGAAATCACCGACCTTGATCTGATGTTGCAGCGCAAGCTGCGGCATCGGGCCGAACTTGCCCGTCAGCATGTCTTGTTCTTCGTCGTTGAGTTTCACGCTCGCGATTCTCCGCCCCGACTAGACATCCAGTTCCTTGAAATAGCGATAGATGCCCCACTGGCTGAACGGTATACGGCGCTTCGATGAGAGATAAGCCTTGATGCGCGGCCGTTTCGCCACACGATCATGAAGCGCGATCAGCAACGGCACTCTGCGTTCGAAGCGCTTCATACGCTTGGGGAATGCGTAGCGCAGTCCTTCGACGATCTGGAACAGCGACAGATCGACATAACTGAGGCGGCGGCCAACGCTGTAAGTGCCGCCATTCTTCTCCAGAACGCGCTCGAAATAGCCGAGCATCTTCGGCACGCGGTAGCGCCAGAAATCCTTGGTGCGCCGCCGCGCCGCCGGGCGCTGCTCCTCGAAATAGAGCCAGCCGGAGATGGGGTGGTGGGTATCGTGAATTTGCACGACCAGATCGGCGATGGTAAGCTGCAACTGATGCGCCCACAGCCGCCCGGCCTCATCGCGCGGCGCAAGACTGAGGCGCGGACCGAGATAGAACAGAATGTTCGCGGTCTGGGCGATGATGAGCTTGCCGGCTTTCAGAAACGGCGGCGCATAAGGCGGGCGCGCCACCCGCTTGCCGTCGATGAGTTTCATCATTGCCGGCACGCCGCTCTTGCCCGCTTTGCGCGCGACGTCGACATAGTCGGCGCTGGCCTCCTCCAAAGCGAGGCGGATGAATTCGCCGCGGCCCTGGATGGTCGGCCAGTAGTAGAGTTCGTAGCGCATGGGTCTAGCCGCTTGTGGGCGTCGTTTTGTATTGCTCGTCGCTGACTTGCTCCAGCCAATCGACATGTTTGCCGTCACGCGCTTCCTGAATGGCAATATGGACCATGCTGGTGGTCGGGCCGGCGCCGTGCCAGTGCTTTTCGCCGGGCGGAAACCAAACGACATCGCCGGGTCGAATCTCGCGCACCGGGCCGCCCCAGGACTGCGCCCGGCCGAAGCCCGAGACGACATAGAGCGTCTGTCCGAGCGGGTGGGTGTGCCAGGCCGTGCGCGCGCCCGGCTCGAAGCGCACGACGCTTGAGCGCACCCGCGCCGGCTCCGGCGCCTCGATGATCGGTTCTTGCCAGACGGCGCCAGTGAAATATTCGGCCGGCGTCCGGCGCGACGGCGCGGAGCCACAGGGGCGGATATCCATTTGCCTTCCTCCACATTGCGATGGCCCCTCCTCCCTGATCTTCAGCCGGAAGTGACGAGGCACCAGTCGCGACCCGGTAAGATAGTAGAAATTCCGCCGCGATACTCTGGCAATCCGCCTGGCGACGCGACGGCAGGCTCGCGGAAAGGGCCCGAACCCGATATCATCGCCAGGGCTACGAGAGGGATAATGCCACACTTCACGCCGGGGATAGCCGTGACGCCTGCGTCATCGACCGCACAAACGGCCCGCAAATGCGCGCTGAGGCTTGCTGCGCTCCTTGGCTTCGGTTTGATGCTGGGCGCATGCTCTAAATGCGACGTGCCGGATTTTTTCCACACCAGCCAGCCACATGTGTGCCACGGCGGACCGCCGCCGCAATAAACCGGGCCGTCAGCTTCGCTGAATTGCGGACAATAGCCATGAGTGGCCGGGCGCGCGGATAAAAGTCCAGACCTGCTCCGCTTCGGTGGGCCTGGTATCGGAACCTTCGACAACCCGCCCGCTGACACGCTCGACGATGCGATCGATCAGCGAGAAATGCATCGCGACGGCAGCATAGTCGGTGTCGCCCTCACGCCACGCTTCCGCGACGTCGCCCTTGAGCAGCTTGACCCCCGAGACGACATTGACGACGCCACGGCCCGCATTGCGCGCCAAATTTCCGGAAAAATCCGATAGCATTTGCGGCGTGACGCGTGTTCGCAGCGCATCCACGTCTTCGCGACCGTAGGCGGTCTCGATCTCACCGAATAAGCGTGCGAAGAAATCATAATCGCTGTCGGTAATTGCGATGTCCGCAATCGCCGGCGAGCTGATGTCGGGCAGCCGATCGTTGCGTGAGCGCCCGTAGGCGTCGGCCAGTTGCCGTGGCGAAAGACCGGCAAAGGCCGCGGTATTGCCGCCACGCCACCACGTCCAGATCAGGCGGCCGAGCATGATGAGCAACGCGAGCTGAAATAACAGTCCGAGGACGGAGTACACACCGCCAAGCCCGCCGAACAAGCCCTCGCCGAAAAGAACGCCAAGCAGGCCAGCGCCGAGAAAACCCGCTGCAAAACCGCCCAGAAGCCCAGGACGATTAAACAATCCATCGAGCGACTCGCCCGAATGCGTCGGTTGCCCGGGCATCAGCATCGCGTGTTCCGGTCCAGCCGTTCGCTGCGTCGCAATCAAAGTCATGTGAGACGATGTCTCGGTCCGGGAACTACGCCCGGTCACGCGCGCGTCCGCGTCGTCCACCCAAATGAGCAGAGCCGCCGCGAGCGCGGCAAGAGTCGCGAGCGACCTCAGCAACCGCAGCGATGCCATGGTAGGCGAGACGACTCCGTCAAATCGGCGCACGACAGAAAGGCCCCTTTCCCATACCCTGCACACGTCACCCAAGACGCGTGCCCCAATGGTTCTTTAGGTAAGTGATCGAGGACCGGGAACATCTGTCGCAAAGCGTCGCACGCGCGAGTGTCGCAGCCGCTGACCTATGCACTTCGTGCAAGGCAGCCGCTCGAAAAGTCCGTCACGGGGTCGGGCCGACCGCGACCCGGAACTGGCTTTCGAAAAGATCGCGACAACCAAATGTCAGATTGGTGAATTCATTCCATTCGAAAGCGACACGTACCTTAGTCGAGCGGCTCGAGCTTGATGATTTCGGCACCGTGATTATTGCCGGCCCAGAATGTCACCGGCCGGGTCGAATTATCGATGAATACACGCCTGATGTTGGTCGGCCGCGGCAGCAGATACTCAATCGCGCGCCCGCTTTGCGGGTCGAAGCGCAGCACGCGGTCGCTCGCCATTCCGCCGCTCCATAACTCGCCATTCTTGTCCATAAATACGTCGTACGGATAGGTGTACGGCGTCGGCACGTCCCACTCTTTGAACGATTCTGACTTGATATCGAACATGCCGAGCTTATTGGCGGCAAATTCGGCGAACCACAACCGGCCCCGATCATCAAGCATGCTGCGGCGTGGGCGGGACTTCGGTGTCGGCGTCGGATAGATCGTGGCTTCGCCGGTCTTGGCGTCGATGCGGCCGATATTCTCGTCACCAAAATCCATGAAATAAAGATTGTTCTGCGCGTCGGCCACCATGCCATAGGGCGCGTGCTGATGGCCCTTTGGCAGGAGCTTGAACGGATCGATCAGTTCGTATTGTCCGGTTTTGAGATCGAGCCGCATGATCGACTGCTTGGCGACTTCGTTGGTCCACACCTTGCCATCGACTTGCGAGGCGCGCGGCATCACCATCGACTGCTGCGCGGCGTTATTGTCGAGGCCGGCCTGAAGCGGAAAAATCTGAAACGTCTTTGTCTTGATGTCGAATTTGGCAAGACCGGTCTGAAACATCAGCGCGAGCCATAGATTGCCGTCGGCATCAGGCTCGAGATCGAGCGTGCCGGTCGGGAAATCAGGTTTGAGCACGGGTATGGGGTAGTCGCGGTTCGTGCCGGTCTTCGGGTCAAGCTCGCCGAGATCATTTTCGACAAAGCTCGAATACCACACGTTGCCCTGGGCATCGGTGCGCACGTCATGGGGCGCGATCGTCTGGCGCGGCAGCGCGTATTCGGTGATGACGACATGCGTAGCGCGGCCCTTGGGGCGCGGCAGGGTTTGCAACTTGTAGGACCACGTCGGGGCCGCGCTCAGATTGATCGTGGCGAGATAGGTGGCAAGTTTGCGCACAAGATCGTCGTTTACGGCGCGCTCGGCTACGCGTGCCTGCACATGCGCCTGCGTCGTATTATTGGCGTACTGCGCCATGCGCTTCAGCACGGGAAAGAGCGCCGCGGCGTTGTAGGTCGAGCGAACGATCCGCTCGAGGGTGTGGCAGCTCATGCACTCGATCAGCGGGCGCTTCTGCTCGGGCGTGCCCGGCATGCTCATGAACCATTCGGTATTGGTGAGTTGTGCGGCCAGGTCGGCGGTGGGGCGCAGCTTGAACGCGACATCGGTGGGCGCAGCGCCCAGATCGACCGCCTGCGGGCCATCCAGCTCATAGCCGTCGCGCGGATGCGCAGTGCGTAATGTCCCGCCGTCAGCGTCCCATCCGGGAAACGAAAACGGCCGTGCTGCGTCGCTGACGACCGTGACGGTGATCGGCGAACCCGCCTTTTGGGCGCTGACCAGCACGCCCTCCATCGCGCCTTCCGCCGCCGAATTCACCGAACCCGTCAGTATCTCGGCGCGCACTGCGCTCGGCCCGACGCTAACGATCAGAACTGCGGCCGCCGCAGCAACGAAAGACGTCCGCAACATTCTGCCGAAGCAAGTTATTGTCATGTTGGATCACACCTCGGACATCACGACCGATTTGTCCCAGCGCTTCATGTCTTTGGAGTGGCCGCCTGAGCGACGCAAAAGCGAGGACCGGCGACAAGCGCAGGCCTGGCGAAGCAGAAAAAGGCTACTCACTTCTTCTGCTTCTGCAGATAGCACTCGACCTCGATCGGATTTTTGGGATCATCTTGCGGGCGACGCAAGACGTTCGCTTCCGTGTAACCGTCTTTGGCGCATGAGATGCTGACATCGCTGGGATTGATGTCCTTGCCAAAACCGGGAATTTTATAAACGCCCATGATGTCGGTGCGCGTCACCAGCGCGCCGCGATCCTTGATCTCCGCCGTGACCTTGGCGTCGGCAATCCCGGGACCGTCGACCTCGCGAACAAACCCGAAATAGGAGGGACCGTCATCCTCCGAGGTGTCGTCATCCTGGAAGCTGATGCCGCCGGCGCAAAGTAGACTCGGAATGGTAAGGCTGAACGCGACCACCAGGGCCGCGCACAACCAGGCACGATCGCGTGTCATGCGGTCCCTCCGAGACGAGCCCTGCCCCACGCCGTGCAGGAACGCTTAGCGCTCACCCGAGCGCAATTTATCGCGTCAGGCAACCGCTGCGAAGATAGCCATCGCAGCCGTTGACGCTCGATCGCCTGCTCGATCACGGCGCGTTTTCTGTCGGATTCGGCTGCCAGTACCAGCCGGACAAGAATTTAATGCAGGCCGCGCTATAGGGTGCCTCCTCGTTGCTGGCCGGACAGGCGCTGACAGACGACCCAAAACGCCCGGGCGCGTCCGGCGAGGCTGCGGACGTGCTCGCCGCTGCGCTCACCCGCGAGTGGCGATCCGGCACGACATTGCCGCTAATGAAAGCGATGCAAGCCGCGCTGAAAGGAACATCGTCTCGGTCGGGACAGACCGAGGCGGCTGTTGGCGAGACCTCGGCAACCGCGGGCGTCGCGATGACGATGCGATGTTCGTGCTCGATCCAAAGCATTCCGCACGCGATGACAGCGACGATTGCCAAGTCGAGCTTGGACAGCACCATCGCAAGTCCTCACTGAGCGGCGGCGGCGAGCTTCCACCAACCATTCAACGAATAGATCACATAGGGGATCGCCAGGATCGGGAGGACCCAGACCAGCCAGAGCGGGATTTTATTCGTGACGCGCTCCGGAAGCATCATAGCAATGAGACCCACGGCGATGGCAATGAGGATGGCCGACACGGTCCACCCGTACCACAGCATATTCGGTCCCTCGCCGGCCCGCACTGCGTCCAAGCCCCAGACCAGACGATTCGTTGCCGGCCAGAAGGTGAATAGCGGCCAATTGAGATACTGGATCACGCAATAGATAACGGGGCCGGAAATAGAGAAAGCGGTGGCGAACTTCTTGAACTTGCTTGACGCCGCCAATGACGATGTCGGTTGCGCTGTCCGCGATGTCGTGGTCGTCGTCGTCGTTGTGGTCGTGCTCATGATGCAAATCCTCTGGTGTTGTTGAGGACATGGCCAACGATGAAGAGGAACCAGCACATAATGGCGAGCACCAGGGTCACGCCCTTGCGCGCGTTGTCGTATTCCGGATTCTGGGCGTTCTTCCAGAAGTACCAGTAGGCCGGCAACAGCATCAAGCCGAGCGTCGTGACATGCTCCTTGAAATCGAAGAAGCCGCCAGTTTTGTAATCGTGCGCCGCTTCGATCGGAATTCTGATGTAGATGCGATACTTTGTGTAAATAAACGAGCCGACGAGGAAGGTGAGCACCCAAAGCACGCAAACCGCGGTGGCGTATCCGGCGGCGGGCACCGCGCGGAAGCGCGTCACGATCCCCCCGGCCGCCCGACGGGCAGGCAGCGCGACGGCCATCGCCTGATGGGTCAGGGCGCCGAGCAGCCCGACCGCCAGGATGAGGTGAACGAACAGCCATATCGTCCAATATGTGTTGGTGGATACAACTCCAGCCATTGCTTTCTCTCCCGCCGCCTTGCCCCTTTTATCGAAGCTTGGCGCATCCAGGCAGCCTGAAGGCGCCCGTGACGTCAGTGTAATACCGGCTTTTGGATTCGACAATTTTCTAAAGTTCCAAACCGCACTGCAAGAAATGCATTCGTCTCGTCCATATTGTCATAGGTGTGCCGCCATGACACGGCTTGTGGCACAATCAGGCCGCAAGCGTATCTTTGACCACCGCAACGAGCTGCTTGAGGGTGAAGGGCTTCGGCAAGAACGCGAATTGACCGTGCTCGGGCAGGTGTTTCTGGAAAGCGTCCTCGGCATAACCGGAGACGAAGATGATCTTGAGATTGGGATTGCGGTTGCGCAATTCTCGCGCCATCGTCGGCCCATCCATCTCCGGCATGACGACGTCCGAAACGACGAGATCGACTTTCCCGTCGGACTTCTCGATCACTTCGATGGCTTCGATGCCATTGCCGGCTTCGAGCACCGTATAGCCGCGCGAAGCGAGGCCGCGAGCGTTGAGTGCGCGCAATCCCTCCTCATCTTCAACCAGGAGAATAGTCCCCTCACCGGTGAGATCGGCGCTGGCCGCGCGCTTGACCTGATCGGCCGCAGCGAGTGCGTCGATGATCGCCGGCGCCGCGGCAGCACGCTCGGCCGCCGCCTCCTGAGCGGTGACGACGTGACGCGGCAGGAAAATTCGGAAGGTCGTGCCCTTCTGTTCGATCGAGTTGACGTAAACGAAACCGCCGGTTTGCTTGATGATGCCATAAACCGTGGACAGCCCCAGACCGGTGCCTTTGCCGACGTCTTTGGTCGAGAAGAAAGGCTCGAAGATTTTGTCGACGATGGCCGCCGGAATGCCGGTACCGGTGTCGGTGACTTCGACGAGCACATAGTTGGCAGCCGGCATGCCCTTGGCGAGGAAGCTCTCGCTTTCCTTCGTTGACACGTTGGCGGTGCGCACCAGGAGACGGCCGCCGCCGGGCATGGCGTCACGGGCATTGACCACAAGATTGACGATGACCTGCTCGAATTGCGAGAGATCGACCTTCACCGGCCACAGATCGCGGCCATGCACCACTTCGAGCGCGACCTTCTCGCCGATCAGCCGGCGCAGCAGCATGTTGACGTCGCTCAACACCTCGCCCAAATCGAGCACCTGCGGGCGCATGGTCTGTTTGCGCGAGAATGCCAAGAGATGCCGCACCAGGCTCGCCGCCCTGTTGGCATTCTGCTTGATCTGCATGATGTCCTGAAACGACGGATCGGTCGGCTTGTGGGCGTTGAGCAGAAAGTCGGTCGCCATCATGATGGCGGAGAGCACGTTGTTGAAATCGTGGGCGATCCCGCCCGCGAGCTGACCGACCAGCTCCATCTTCTGCTGCTGCGTGACTTTGGTCTCAAGCTCGCGCTGGGCGGTCGTCTCGAGCGCGTAGACGATGGCCGCTTCCTGGTCGCGCTCCTCCTCCTCGACGGCGGTAACGTAAAATCGTCCGAAGCGGTCGCCCGGCCCGGCCAGCGTTGCGTCGACCGGTGCGATATCGCCCTTGCCCAGCGCGGCCTGGGCAATCGCCTCCTCGAGTGCCGGCCGATCACGCGCCACCACAATGGCACGGATCGAGCGGTCCATGCTCTCGCCGCGCCGCGCGTCCTGAAACAGCTTGGCAAACAGCGGATTGGTCCGAATCACTCCGCCCTGCTTGTCGATGGTCGCGATTGCCATCGGCGTCCGGTGGAAAAACCGCATGAAGCGGATTTCCGCCGCCCGCTGCGGATCGGTGCCGTCATCGCGCGCCCGGTTGAGCACGAAAGTGCGCGACGCGCCGGGCCCGCCGTCGACGCCGAACGCAAGCTTGTGAAAGATGCGAACCGGCAGCGTGCGTCCGTTGCGGGCTTTCAGATCGAGGTCGAGCACCTCGGTTATGACTTCGCCTGGCGCGGCCCGTAACGTCGTCAGCAGTGCGGCGCCGTCGCCCGCCACCAGGTCGGCAAGCTTAAGGCCGCCCGAACCGACCTGGGCCAAATCCTGATCGAGCCAGTTGGCGAGCGTGGCGTTGAGATAGAACGATGTCGCCCATTGGCATCGACGGAAAAAAAGCCGGCTGGGGCGTGATCGAGATAATCGATGGCGTGCTGCAATTCCTGGAACACGTTTTCTTGCCGCTCGCGCTCGCGCGTCACGTCGCTGAGCGACCAGACGGTCAGACGTCCGTCGCCCTTGCCATCGCCGAGCGCCCGGATCTTGAAGCGCAGCCAGCGCGCCGGCCGGCCCTTGTTGGCGGCGACGCGGACCTCCTCCTGCAAGCGCTTGCCCTCGCGCGCGGCCTTGAGCAGCCGGTAGATCGCCTCGGACGCATCCGCATCCCCGATGAAAACGCGTTCGACCGGTCGCATGTCGTTGGCGTCGGCCGCATCGATGAGGTCGAGGTAGGCGGCATTGGCGTATATGACGCGACCGTCCCGGTCGGTGACGACAATGCCGTCGAAAGCGCCATCGACGACCCCCTTGATGAGCGGGCTGCCGGTCTGTGCGGCGGAGAACCGCAGGATGCCGCAAGCAAGAGCGAACAGCGAGAACACACCAACCGTCGCAAGCACAGCCAGAAAGACCAGGATGTAAGGTTCGGCATTGGTGTGACCGAACAGCATGATACCGGCGGCCGATGCCACCAGTATGCCGGCGACCAGCAGCACCAGCAGCACGCTGCCGCCGCGTCCCGCGTTGGCGCTACGGTCGACGGACTGGCGCACCGAATTGCCTGCGTTGGACTCATTGCGCAGATGGTCCAGCTTCGGCTGGCCGATTGCGTGCGTCGTCATGGCCCGATCCAGCATGCTCTACTTTCAGTGCCTTTTGTGACTGAATCGCGCAAGAGGCATCGCAATCCGCTCACAACTAGCGCGCTCGCGGAACCGCACGCCGTAGCTGCATCACGTAGCCGATGATTTCGGCGACGGCGCGATAATGTTCCTGCGGAATTTCCTGGTCGATCTCCACGGTCGCGTGCAACGCGCGGGCAAGCGGCGGGCTCTCGATCACCGGGATGCCATGGCTCTCGGCCACTTCGCGGATCTTGCGGGCGATCACGTCGACGCCTTTGGCGAGACAGATCGGCGCGTTCATGCCCCGTTCGTATTTGAGCGCGATGGCATAATGGGTCGGGTTGGTTATGACCACCGAAGCCTTCGGCACCGCCGCCATCATGCGCTTGCGCATACGCGATTGGCGCAATTGACGTATTTTGCCTTTGACGATCGGATCGCCTTCGGTCTGGCGGAACTCCTCCTTCATTTCGCGCAGCGACATTTTCTGCCGCTCGTACCACTGGCGGTATTGGAACAGGTAGTCGGCCGCCGCGACGACCGCGAGGACCGCGACGACCGTGCCAAGCAACTGCATGGCGAGCGACCGGGTGAACGGCAGAATCACCTCCGGTCGGCAGTCCGACGAGACCGGCGAAACGGTAGCGTTGCGGCCACAGCAGCGCTGCGATCACCCCGCCGACCAAGGTCAGCTTGGCGAGGCCCTTGGCGAAATTGGCCAGCGCCTGCTTTGAGAACAACCGGGCGAGACCTGCCGCCGGCGAGATTCTCGACAGGACCGGCTTGATCGGCTCGAGCGAAAAGACGATGCGGTGCTGGATCGCGTTACCCATGATCGCGGCAACCACGAGCACCAGAAAGGGGACGCCGAGCGCAGCGAGAACATTCCTAGCCAGCACCTTCATCAGATCTGCCAACGCCGGCCCGTTGGTGGGGATGTCATAGGAGTGAGCGAGCAGTCCGCCCAACGTCGCTTCGAGGCTCTTCGCCGTCGGTACCGCGAACACCATGAGGGTCAGGGTTCCCGCGGCGATCATGAACCAAGTGCTCACTTCCTGGCTTTTGACGACGTCGCCGCGCTTGATGGCCTCATCGAGGCGTTTCGGTGTCGGGTCTTCTGTTCGTTCGCTGTCGTCGCTTTCGTCAGCCATCGCGGTCGCTCAGGCGTGCGGGGAAAGCTGGTGCAGCACGCCGCCGACGTAATCGAGAAACAAACCCATCATGGAGCCGAGCCCGAACAACAGGAACAGCAACCCGATCAGGATCGACAGCGGCAGGGCGACGAAAAAGACCTGCATCTGCGGCATCAGCCGCGACAGCACGCCAAGCGCGAGATTGAACAACAACCCGAAAACCAGGAATGGCGCGGACAGCTCGATGCCGATGCGGAAGGCGCCGGAGACGGTTTTGGTGACCAGCGCCGCGACATCGCCCGTCGCGGGCACTTCGCCGGGCGCGAACAGATTGTAGCTGTCGTTCAGCGCGGCGATGACGAGGTGATGCATGTTGGTGGCGAAAAACAGCGTCAGGCCGAGCATGGTGAGAAAATTGCCGATAATCACGCCCTGCTCGCCCTGGGTCGGATCGACGGCGGTGACAAATCCCAGACCAAGCTGCTGAGCAATGACCGAGCCCGCGACTTCCAGCGATGAAATGGTCAGCCGGGCGGTGAGGCCGAGCACCGCGCCGACCAGTATCTCTTCCACGAGCATGACCATCGCCGGCCCAAGCGCGCCCGGATCGATGTGATAGGCGTTACGATGCAGCGGCAGCAGCACGGCGGCGAGGACAAGCGCAATCGTAAGCCGCAGCCGTGGCGAAATATTTTGCTCGCCGAGCCCCGGCAGCAACATCACCATCGTCCCGGTGCGCGCGAACACCAGGAGAAAGGCGGCCCCGAGCGACGACAGGAACGAGAGATCGATCTGCACCGCAAAACCCGCTCAGCCGCTGGTGATATGGGCTGCGAGCCGCAGGAAATTGCTGTGCAGGACATCCGCCATGAATGGCAGCGCGATCAGCAAAGCGAGGAAGATCGCCAGTATCTTTGGGACGAAGACAAGCGTCGTTTCCTGGATCTGCGTCAACGCCTGGAACAGCGAAACGACGACGCCGACGACAAGGCCGACCAACATCAACGGCGCCGAGACAAGCAAGAGCGTTACGATGGAGTCGTGCGCCACATCCATGACTTCCGGTCCGGTCATTTCTTCTCCACTCGACTGCTCGCCGTCCCGCTCGCGAAATGCCGATCTCAGATCGGCATCTTCAAGATGTCCTCGTAGGCCGAGATCACTTTGTCGCGCACCGAAACCAGCGCTCCGATCGCCGTTTCGCTTTCAGCAACCGCGGTGACCACATCCACCATGTTGGCCTTGCCCAAAGCCACGGCCTGGGCCTGGGCGTCCGATTTTTGGCCGGCGCTGGAGACGGCGTTGATGACGTCCTTGAGGACGGAATTGAAGCTCGGACCCGAATCGGTGCGCGCGCCGGCGCCGATGCGTTTGGCGGCGTCGTCGTTGAGTTGCGAGAGGGCGGCGTAAGCGTTGGCGGCAGCCGCCGGCGTCGTCGGTATCGGCATGGATCACCTCAGCTCTTGAGAATGTCGATCGTGCGCTTGATCATGCGGCGGGTGGCCGTGACCACGTTGAGGTTGGCTTCGTAGGAGCGCTGCGCGTCGCGCAGGTCGGTCATTTCGACGAGCGAATTCACGTTCGGATATTTAACGTCGCCTTTCGTGTCGGCGGCCGGATTGTCGGGCTCGTGCTTGACGAGGAAATCGGAATTATCGGTCTGGACGGGTCCGATCTTGACGACCTGCGCATCGAGCGCATGATCGAGCTCGGAGCTGAAGGTAATGATCTTGCGCCGGTAGGGATCGCCGCCGGGCGTCTGCGATACCGAATTCGGCATTGGCGATGTTCTCGGAGATGATGCGCATGCGGCCGATTTGCGCGCGCAACCCGGACGCGGCGATGGTGAGCGATTTCATGAAGTCCATGACACACCCGTTCTCCTGAACGCAGGAACCCGCCCCGAATTTATCGCCCAAAGCCCTTGCCGCGCCGACCTGCGCAACGACCCGCTTCAGGATCTGCCAACCGCGATCTTGATCAGCGCGAGGCTACGCGTGTAGAGCGACGCCACCGCCTCGTAGTCCATCTGGTTCGCCGCCACTTTCATCATTTCGTCTTCGTGGGTCACACCATTGCCGCCGGGCCGCACCTCGTACCGGATGCTGCTCGCATTCGCGAACTGCGAGCTGCCGCCTTGGCCGGCGATATGGCCCGGCTCGGTCTGCACCAGTGCGAGCGAAGCCGCCGGCAGCTCCCGTTCAAAGTTCGGCGGCGCGAGGTCGCGCGGCTGGTAATTGGGGGTGTCGGCGTTGGCCACGTTCTCGGCGAGAACCTGCTGGCGCTCCTGATGCCACTGCATGCGCGTGCGCAGCATCGAAAGGATCGGGATGTCGGTAATTGGCATGGTGCCGCCTCCCTTGAGGTGGGCAGACTTTGCCGGGCGCATGGTTAATGGCGGGTTAAAATGGGTTCCATCGCGGTTTTGCCATTAATCCGCCGTTTACCATGCGAATGCTTGTGCCGTCGGGGATGGGTGCGGGACCGCCCATTGTTCTTAATTCTTTGTTAGTATTCGACGGCGGCAATTGTTACCGGCGCTGTTAACCATTGGGCCCGGGACGCAGTGCCGCGAAACGGGGGAGAAGGCGGATGTTCGAGTCGTTGTTCGGCGCGGAAATGCCGCTCGCCGTCCGCTTCTTTTTGGCTTTCCTGATCGTGCTGGCGCTGATCGGCGCGACCGCATGGGCGGTACGCCGCTTCGGCTCGGGACGGCTGGGAAGCGCCAACTCGCGCGGCCGTCAGCCGCGGCTGGCGGTGATTGATTACGCCAGCGTCGACGCGCGCCGGCGCCTCATCCTGGTGCGGCGCGACAATGTCGAGCACCTATTGATGATCGGCGGACCGACCGATGTGGTCGTTGAGCCCAACATCGTGCGCGCCAGCGCGGCGCCACGCGAGGTGGGCGCAGCGCGACCGCCGAACGGTGCCGAATCGCTGCCGCGCACCGTTCCCTTCCTGGCCGGACTCCGAACGGATCTTGGCCGTTGCAGCCGGAGCCGGCCGGCATACCGCGGCCACCCGCGACGACGTTGAGGAGCCGGCAGCGTGGCCGGCTCAGCCGCATGCCGAGACGGCGCCGCGCCCGCCGCGCGACACCTTGGCGGCACTCGCCGATGAATTGTCGGTTCGACCGACACAGCAAGCTCCGCTGCGCGGCCGGACGCCAGCCGGTCAGCGGGTCATAAACGCCGAGCCACGTTCAGAACAACGTCCCGAGCCGCGCGCCGAACAACGTCCTGAGCCTCGCGCCGAGCTCCGACCTGAACCGCGTCACGAGCTTCGCCAGCCGGCGACGCAGCCCGCGGCGGAGGGCGATCAAAGTTTGGCCGAAATGGCTCACCGCCTCGAAGCCGCGTTGCGCAAGCCCAACGCAGCGGCCGAGGGCCGCGACCCGCGCGCGAACCGCCCTGCTCCAGCGGTAACAGCCCCCCGCCAGGCGCCGGCCGATGAGGACGAGCGAGCCTGACGAACTCGCGGCGCCGCTCCCGCCACCACCGCGCGCCGCGCGCCCGGCCGAACCAAAGTCGCCGCGTCCCGACGCCAAGCCGGGGCAAGGCAAGGCGCTCTACGACAGCCTCGAACAGGAGATGGCAAGTTTGTTGGGTCGTCCGACAAACAAGAACTGATGACAGCATCACGTGGCCGTCGCGTCCGTTTCAGAACGGTGGCGGCCTCAGTAGCGGCACTGATAGTATCGGCGACGCCGCTCGCCGCGCAGGATATCAGCATCAACTTCGGTCAGAACGCCGCCGGCGGCGGCCTCAACGAGCGCATCATCCAATTGATCGCGCTGTTGACGGTGCTTTCGCTGGCGCCGTCGATCCTGATCATGATGACGTCCTTCACGCGCATCGTGGTGGTGTTGTCGCTGCTGCGCACGGCGCTCGGCACCGCGACCGCACCGCCCAACTCGGTCGTGATCTCGCTCGCCTTGTTCCTCACCGCCTTTGTCATGGGGCCGGTCCTGACGAAGGTTTATGACACCGGCGTCAAACCGCTGATCGCCAATCGAGATCACCGTCAACGAGGCGTTCGACCGCGCCAGCGGGCCGCTGCGCAGCTTCATGGAGAAAAACGTCCGCGACAAGGACTTGCAATTGTTCATCGACATGTCCGGCGAGGCCCAGCCGCAGAAGCCGGAAGACCTTTCGCTCCGCGTCCTGGTACCCGCCTTCATGATTTCCGAGCTTAAACGCGCCTTCGAGATCGGCTTCCTGTTGTTCCTGCCGTTCCTCATTATCGACCTGGTGGTCGCCTCGGTGCTGATGTCGATGGGCATGATGATGCTGCCGCCGGTCGTGGTGTCGCTGCCGTTCAAGCTGATCTTCTTCGTCCTGGTCGACGGCTGGACGCTGGTCTGCGGCTCGTTGATCCAAAGCTACGGGACCTGAAGCCTATCCTCACCGTCATGCACGGGCGTTCGAGCCCGGCGACGACGATTGCGAGGATGCTCGGCCCACTTATCCCCAAACCTGCCGTGCTGTCTCGACGACGCGTTCGAGCTTGCGCTTCTGGTCGTCCGCGCTGAGCAGATTGCCGACAACATCAGAGGCGAACCCGCATTGCGGCGAGATGGCAAGCTGGTCGAGCGGAAGAAACTTGCTGGCTTCCTCGATCCGCCGCTTCAGTGCATCGATGGTCTCGATCTCCGGCACTTTCGTGCTGACCAGGCCGAGCACCACCACCCTGCCCTTCGGCACGAAGCGCAGCGGCTCGAAGCTGCCGGCGCGCGGCGTATCGTATTCGAGCAGAAAGCGATCATGAGGCAATTCATTGAACAGCCGCTCGGCGATCGCATCGTAGGCGCCTTCGCGGTGCCACATGCTGCGCTGGTTGCCGCGGCACAGATGAATGCCGAACGTCACGCCGGGATAATCGGCGACGACCGCCGCCTCGGCCTTGAGCGAACGCGCAAAGTTTTGCATCGGGTCTTCGCCCCGCGCGCGCATTTGCGCCATCGTCGGCTCATCGACATAGGCGGTGAAGCCCGGCGCATCGATGTGAACGTAGCGGCAGCCTGCTTCGACCAGGCTGGTCACGATCTGCCGCTCGATCGCCACGACGTCGGCGAGGAAGTCGTCCATATCGCGATAGACCGACGTCGAGTTCTCGTGCTCGAAACGCTGCGCGATACGGTCAGGCCCGATCAGCGAAACTTTGGCCGGCGTTTTCGCCAGCGGACTGACGAAGCGATATTCTTCGAGTGGAACGTTCCGTGCCAACGTCAGCCGCGCCTTGGCCGGCCGGCGATGCGCAACCGCCGTTCCGGCGGCGTGCATCTGCGCAATGTCCCAGCGCTGTCCCGGCGCCGAGCCCTCGACGCGCTGCTCGTACACTTTCAGCGTCGAGCGGTTCGCGTCATAGCCTTCGACCGAGGCGCCAAAACTGTCTTGGAAATTAAGCCGCCGCATCTCGCCGTCGGTGACGACGTCGAGGCCGGCATCCTCCTGAAGCCGTATGGCCGCCCGCACCGCCTCGTCTTCAATCGCGCGGAGGTCCGCGGCGGCGATCTTGCCGTCATCAAATTTGATCCGCGCTTCCCGGACCGTCATCGGCCGCAGCAAGCTGCCGACAACATCGGTGCGGATTTTTGCCAGTTCGGCCGTGTTGCGCGCACCGGCTTGCTGAATCGCGGTCATGCTGTTCACCACTCCACCTGCAAAGTTACTTTGTAGGGTGGGTAAAATCGCCTGTCGATGCCATTGGGCTCGCGCGGATGCCATTGGCGATTTTGCCCACGCGGTTTGACCGGGCGATCGCGTGGGCATTGCGCCGTCAGCAAAGACGAAACATCCGACGGTGGCGCCGCACAATGCCCGCCTTGCGACCCTTAGCGCTGCGCGGTGCGTCCGGCGGCACGCGCCGGCGGCGTCGGCGCTGCGTCAGGCTCGGCCGAGACGGCGGGGCGGGTCGCGGGCGCATGCGAATTGGGCGGGGCAGTCTCGCCCGCGTCCGGGTAACGCGCGCTCATGTCGCGCACGAAGCGCTCCAGCGTGTCCACAGAGGCCGCTTGGTGGGCAATTTCGCCAAACTCCGCGCTGCTCTTGCCAAGCGGTTCGGAGACGACCTGGAAGGCATGCGCATCGGGCGTTTGCGCCATTTTTGCCGCGTATTTCTCGCGGAAACGGCCGAGCCCGAGCTTGTCCTCGGCGAGCGCATAGCCAACCTCGGCGCGCAAAATATCCGAGCGCTCGATGTCGTTCAACGGCTGCCATTGTTTCCAGCGGTCGCCGTACAGGAGTTCGATCTGCTCTGCCGATTCGCGCCAGCGCCGCGCCGCCCACAGGATATCGGACCGCAGCCGAGTAGCTTCGGGTTTGTCGACATTGGAAATCACATCGAGCGCGAGATCATGCCGTCCCATATCCGAGAGCGCACGTGCCTCGAGCAGCAGGCGCTGATTGCGCAAGGCGTTGGAAACGTCGGCCGTATGGGTCGCCCGCAACGTCGCGAGCGCTCGATCGGCCTTGCGGTTCATGAGGTAGATGACCGCTAGCCGCGCCGCCACCTGCGCGCGAGCTGCGCCCTGCAGACGTTTATCGACCTGATACTGCAACAGGTCGGCGGCCTGGTCGAGCAGATCGACCGAAACCAACCGGTCGGCGAGCCGCCGGATCATCTCGTCGCCGCGGCGGCCGATCGGCGTCAACTCGCGAAAGTCGTAGAATAGTGCGAGAGCGTCGATGGCCGGCATGCTGTCGCCTTTGCCGGCAAGGAACAGCGAATCAAAAGTCTTGGCGGCTTCCTCCTGGATTTTGCGCGTCAGATCCGAATCGGGATGTGCCGCCATCGCGCTGCGCATGACATAAAATGAATCGCGGTAGCGGCCGTCCTCGGTGTAAAGCCGCGCCAGGATTTGCAATGCCTCGACCTCGGTCTCGTCGCCGCGCCAGACCGTCGTGAGCGATTCAAGCGCATCGATGACGGCCGCGCGGTTGAGTTCGCCGAGCGCATAGCGCAGCATGGTTTCGCGCAGTCGTCCCTGCGCCGCGGCCGGCCGATCCCATGAATCCGCCGCCGTTCGATAGGCCTTGAGCGCATCATTAGGCCGGCCCGTTCCTTCGGCGAGCCGGCCGATGAGGATCGCCATCGCCGGCTCCATGTCGTGTGGCACCCCGAGCGTCGCGAAATCGTCGAGCATGTTCTCCGCGCCGGCGAAATCGTGGACCTCGATCGACGCCCGCATTTCGTCCTTCAGAGCGACCCGCTGCAGTTCGATCGGCAACGTGGCGAGTGAGGCATCCACACGCTTGAAACCGTCACGCGCCTGGGCCCATTTGCCCTCGCCCGCATAGGCGAGCGCTCGCCACAGCGGCGCATCGTGTTGATCGCCGACCGCCGGATCGGCGAGATCCTTGAGCGCGTCTTCGGGTCTATTCATCATGATCTCGGCAACGGCCCGCAGGACGGTCGCCGAAACGTCGTCCGCGTTCGGCCGATCGTCCGCCAGAGCCACGTCAAGCACTCCCTTGGCCTCGGAATACATGTCGCGGGCGATGTAAAAGCGCGCAAGATCAAGTCGCGGCGCCGCACGCATGTTGTCTGGCGCCGACGCCGCGGCGGCAAGCAGCAGCGATTGCCGTTCCGTGTAGGACGCCTGGCGATCCGATCCCCAGATCTGAGAATCGAACATCGTCCGGCGCAGCGCGCTACCGCGCAACACGGTCTGCAGCGAGGACGACAGCGTCAGCCCGTTGGGACGGCTGATGACGACTTTGTCCGAGGCAAGTTCCATATTGATGTCGTCGGCCAATGGCTCGATCACCACGCCCTGAGTCGAGACCAGCGCACGGAACTCGATGAAATCCTGGGTGTTGATGAAGCCGCGTGCCGGCGCAAATGCGGTAACAACGAGAAGCTGGTCGCCAACCTCGGGATCGGCGATCCGGTGCAACTGGTGCGGTGCCGCGAATGGAACCGTGATACTGGCGCGGTTCGGCCCGATCATGTTGCGGCTGATGTCGAGAGCGCGCGTCGGGTCGAGGATCGAATCGCCAAGCTCCACGGTCCACACCGGTCCCTCGGTCACAACGCTCGAGAGATACGGGCGATTGAGTTTGATGCGCACGATATCGGCGTCGGGAGCGCGCGTGAAAACGGCATCGCGGATGGTGTGGCTCGATTCGCCTTGGAGCGCGGTGAGATCGATATCGTCTTTCGAATCAAACACGATCCAGAGCGTGTCGGCGCGGTTGAATACCGCAGCCGCCGTTGGCGTTACGAATGGAAACGACAACTTCAGGGTGGCGCCTTGCTTGACCAGTTCGACCGCGACCTTGCGGCTGGCATCGCCATTGCGCGCTGTTGCGTGATCCTTCGCGGCGTCCACAGGCGCCGGCACGGGCGGCGGGGCAACAGCGACCGGCAGCTCGGTCTTTGTCGGCGCGACTTCAGTCTTTGTCGCAATCGGCGCCGCAGGTGCGCTCGGTGGGACTGCGGCCGCTTGCTGGAGCGCGGGTGGCCTGGGTTGCTCTAGTGGCGGAACAGTCGCGGCAGGCAGGGACGGCGGCGCCACGGGAATTGGCTGTGCGTCCGCCTTTTCGACGGACTTGGCTTCGACGGACTTGGCTTCGACGGACTTGGCTTCGACGGACTTGGCGTGCGGGGGTGGTGCCGGCTGGGCGAGCGGCTGCGCCGGGGATGGCGTATGCGGTCCTTGCGCGGCGATCTTGGCCGCCGCGTCGAGATTGCGCTTCTGCAGCATTGCCGCAAGCGCGTCGATATCGCCGGGTGAGGCATCGCCTCGAATTTTTGGCGGCGGTGTCGTTGGCGGCGCTGCATCCTGCTGCGGGCTGGCGGGTGCTTCGCTTTCGTCGCTGGGATTTGCATTGGCGCCGACAATGTCGACGACATAGCTCTTGCCGTCGCGAAAGGTGCGCGAATCGACTTTGGTGAGAAAGTTGAAGCTGACCACGGCCGAAGCGTCTTTCGCATCGGCGTTGATCGCGCCGATCGCGCGCGGCAACGTCGCATTCGCATCAGCCAGGTCGAATGTGAGCGGCGCGTCGAAGGTGAGCGCCAGCCGATCCTTGAAGCGATCTGCGGAAACCGCGGTCTGATCGGGAATATCGAACACATAGCGCGTAAAGGTCGGCTGCGTGGCGACGTGGACGCGCACCGGCGCAAATTTTTTCTGCTGCGTCGCGATCCGCTCCTGGCGCTCGAGCCGATCGGCCTCGCGGGCGCGCCGCGCGAGGTCCAAGATGACGTCTTGCGGCAGGCTCGGCGGGTCGCCATCCCACGAGTCCGGCAACAGATCGACAAAAAGCTTTTCGTCGGCCGATATGGAATTGACCTTAAGCTTCTGCGCGAGCGCGACCCGGATAGCCTTGCCATCGGGATCGCGCCGCGCAGCGCCGATGTAACCGGGCGCCTGCGCGGCAAGCCGGTCGACCGAAACATCGATCGGCTTCTCGAAGCTGATGATCATCACATTGTCGGCGATGCGCACGGCCGCATCGACATCGTCGCTCATGCTGAAAACGAGCCGGGCGTAGCCGCCACTGACGTCGGCCTTGAGGCTGGCCTTGATGGGGTCGGCGACGGCCCGGCATGGCGTGCCGAGCGCTGCAATCAGGAGGATAGGGCCGCAGAGGCGGAGGCAGACATCTTGAATGGTGCGACCGCACGCCATGACCCAACTCAACCGACGCCACACTGACAACAGCCACGCTCAAGCAGCCGCAAAGCCCGCAGCAGCCGCCTGGCACCTCAAGGTAAGGCTCGGCGTTTAACGTCCGATTAATGGCTTTTTCAATGATTCCAGAAGCTTACCATCGAGACCGAGGCTTGGATAACCCGGTGAGGCGATGCCAAGGCTCTCGGCCGCGAGACTTGCCTCCTCGCCCTCGCCCGCTACGGTACGCGACGCTTCGCGCAGAAGGATGAAGCCGTGTCACGCAACCATTCGGACGGCGCCCCATGCTAGGCGCCTACCCCACTCAACGCGCCAGCGGCACCTCACTGTCGGGAGCTGCCTGGGTCGACCTCCTCAATCCGACGGAGGCGGAGCGATCCGCGTTCGAAAAGACCTTCGGCCTGCGCGTGCCGATGAAGGAGGACCTGGACGAAATTGAGAGCACAAGCCGTCTCCAGACCGAGCGGGATGCCCTCTATATGACCGCACCGCTGATCTTCGCCACCGCAGACGAACCTTGGATCTTGGCCCCGACCGGATTTGTTCTTTCAAAAAATGTGCTGATGACCGAACGCTTCGCCAAATCGGCAGCGTTCGACGCCGCGATCAAGGAATTGGGCGCCGCCGAAAAATTCGAGCCGACGCGCGCATTCGTGTGTATCCTTGAAGAGCTGGTCGACCGGATGGCAGACCTCCTCGAATTGAGCGGCCGCGACCTGGACGAAGCCTCGCACGTCATCTTCCGGCAGGACGATGCGAAACGGCTCTCTCACGAAACGGCCATGTTGCGTCAACTCATGATGCGCACCGGCCGCACCAGCGAACGCATGGCGCGCATTCACTACACGTTGGTATGCCTCGACCGCATGGCCAAATTCACGGTGGAGCGGGGCAAGGAATGGGTCGGGGCGGACATGGCGACGCGCCTGCAAACGGTGAGCTCCGACATCGCTTCCCTGGTTCAGTTTGCCGAGGGCTTGGTGAACCGTGTGCAACTGCTTCAGGACGCCGCGACCGGGATCATCAATATCGACCAGAACGACGTGATGAAGGTGCTCACCATCGCGTCGGTCGTCGGGATTCCGCCGGTCTTGATCGTCGGCATCTACGGCATGAATTTCAAGAACATGCCGGAGCTAGATTGGGCGTGGGGCTATCCTTATGCCCTGGCTTTGATCGTCATCACCGCGGCGGTGCCGCTGGCTTGGTTCAAGTGGAAGGACTGGATTTGAGCGCTTTCGCTCGCAGCAGCAGATCGCATTGCCCGAATGCCCAATGATTTTGGGTTGTGCTAAGAGTTGCCTCGGGAATGATGCGTCCTGGAGAGATGCGTGGCAGAGAGTGCCCGGCAGGTCCGCATTTTCGTCTCTTCGCCGGGCGACGCGCGGTTCGAACGCACGCGGCTGGACCGGGTGGTGGAACGCCTTAACGGCGAATTCCAGGGTGTTGCCCGGCTGACCACGATTCGGTGGGAAACCGAATTCTACAAAGCCCATGACACCTTTCAGGCACAGATCCCCGAAGCGGCGCAGTGCGACCTCGTGGTCGCGATCTTTCGCGGCCGGCTCGGCACGGAGCTACCACCCGACTTCCCGGCGATGGCCGACGGCAAGCCCTATCCGAGCGGAACCGCCTATGAGGTCCTGAGCGCCATCGCGGCCTCCAAGGGGCGCGGACTACCTGATGTCTATGTGTTTCGCTACCCGCAGCCGCCGCTGGTCCAGCTCGACGACCCCGAGGCCACGGAAACCAAGGCGCAATGGGACCGCCTTAAGGCGTTCTTCGAGGCTTGGTTTCTAAGCGCCGACGGGCAGTTCAAGGCCGCGTTCCAAACGTTTGCATCGACTGACGATTTTGAAGTCCAGGCCGAAGCGCTGCTGCGCAAATGGCTGGAAGAGAAAGTGCTGCACGGCCGCTCGATCGCCTGGCCGATCGAGCTCAAGGGCTCGCCGTTCCGCGGCCTGGCGGCATTCGGCGCGAAGCACGCGTCGGTCTTCTTCGGCCGCAACCGCGATAGCGCCAAGGCCATCGATCGCCTCAAGGATGCCGCTGACAAGAACTGCGCCTTCCTGCTGGTGAACGGGGCCAGCGGCTCGGGCAAGTCGTCCCTGGTGCGTGCCGGCCTCGCGCCGCGCCTGACTGCCGCCGGCGTGGTGCCGAGCGTCGATACCTGGCGAACCGCCATCATGCGGCCAGGCGAAGCCGGCAGCGACCCGTTCGACGCCCTTGCACGCGCATTATTCGTCGCGCCCGGCGATTTGCCGGACGACGAGGACGGTCGGCTGCCGGCGCTCCCCGAGATTGCCGCCAGCGACTTCAAGAGCCCTGAGGATCTTGCGGCGCTGTTGGGTCACGGTGACGCGTCCGCCGTCAGGCCGGTGCTCGGCGCACTTGCCGCGGTCGCGCTGGCGGCGCGAGAGAATGACGGTTATGGGCGCGAGGTCGCGGCATCTCTCCTTCTGGTCGTTGATCAGCTCGACGAGTTGTTCGACATACAAGTCCCCGACGACGTCCGTGGGCGGTTTGCGCAGCTTCTTGACCTTTTGGCGCGCAGCGGCCGCGTTTGGATTGTCGCGACCTTGCGGGCGGATCTGTTCGACCGCTTCCTCGGCCAATCGATCCTGAAGCAGCTCAAGGAGGATGGCGCCTCCTACGACCTGGGGCCGCCCGGCATGGCGGAATTGGCCGAAATCGTCCGCGGGCCCGCGACCGCCGCCGACCTCGACTTCGAAACCGATAGCGCGACCGGCGAAAGGCTCGACGAGCGGCTGTTGCGGGATGCCGACCGCCCCGACCTGCTGCCGCTGCTGCAATTCACGCTCAACCAGCTCTTCGCCGAGCGGGAGACGAGCCATCAAAAAAACTGTCTGACCTTTGCGGCGTACCGCGCGCTCGGCGGCATCGAGGGCGCCGTCGACAAGGAAGCCGAATCCGCGATCGCCGCGCTCGGCGAGCCCGAACGCGCGAAACTGCCGCGGCTGCTGCGCGAGCTTGCGGCCCCGGCTGCCGACAATGCGGTCGGCCCCGCACGCGCCGCGTTCGACATCCGCGCGGTGCCGCTGGCCGACGCCGCCTACGACGAAAGCTCGGCCAGGCTGGTCCGCGCGCTGGTTGACGCGCGCATCCTGTTGTCTGCGGGCGAAGGCAGCGAGGCGACAGTGCGTCTCGCCCACACCCGGGTGCTCGACAGTTGGCAGCGCGCCAAGGCAATCGTCCACGAGAACGCAGATTTTTTTCGTATCCGGGCGCAGGTGCAGGAGCAGCGGCGGCGCTGGGAAGCTGCGCATCGGTCCCGTGACTTTCTGGTCGGCCGCGGCCTGCCGCTCGCCGAGGCCGAGACGATCTTGCGTCAGTTTCCCGAAGAACTCTCGCCGCCGACGCGCGCGTTCATCGCCGCATCGCGCCACCGCGCCCGGTTGAGCCAACGCTTGACTGCCGTGGCCGCTGTCGCTTTCGCGCTCATCGCTGTCGCTGCGTCGGCGCTCGGCATCCTCGCCTTTCGCGCCAAGCAAAACACCGCGGCGGCTCTCGCCACCGCCGCCCAGGAGCGCGACCGCGCCAAGCAAGGTTTGGCGGCCGCGAACGACCTCGCGCACACGCTCGTCTTCGATACGGTGGAGAGCTACCGCAAGCTCGGTATGCAGCAGGACGCCCAGCGCCTGATCGATCGGGTCATCCAAGGCTACGATCGGGTCATCAGCCTGGAGCCGTCAGCCGACGCCTATAACGGCCGCGGCGCAGCTTATGCCGACAAAAACGATTTCGATCACGCCATTGCCGACTACAAACAGGCTCTCGCGCTCGATCCGAACCTGTCCTACGTCCACAACAATCTTGGGCTCGCCTACAACAATAAGCAGCACTATCAAGATGCCATCGGCGAATTTAATCGGGCGATCGAACTCGATCCGAAATATGCCAGTTCGTTTAGCGATCGCGGCAACGCCTATCGCGCGATGGGACAATCCGACCAAGCCATCGCCGACTATACTGCAGCCATCAAGCTCAATCCGGCTTTTTCCTTCCCTTACAACAACCGCGGCCTGGAATACGCAAAGAAAGGCGATCTCGACGGCGCCATTGCGGATTACGACCGGGTCATCAAAATCGATCCCAAATTTTCGTATGCTTATTTCAACCGCGGCGACGCGGAAATTGCCAAGGCCGAGTTCCTTCCCGCCATTGGCGACTTCAGCAAAGCGATCAGCCTCGATCCGAGGACTGCCGCCAATTACGAGCATCGCGGCAATGCCTACCGCTCGGTCGGCGATTTCGACCGTGCGCTTGCCGATTACGCCAAGGCGCTCGGACTCGCCCCGAAATCCGCCACCGTCTACGGCAATCGCGGCCTGCTCTATGCCATGCGGCGCGACACGGAACATGCGGCGGCGGATTTCCAAAAGGCCATCGCGCTCGATCCGAATATGCCGGCCGCGTATGGCGGCCTCGGTTACATTTCATTTTCGAAAGGCGATATCGACGGCGCCATTGCCGGCTATTCAAAATGGATTGACCTCGATCCAAAAAACGCCGTCTCACGCTACCTGCGGGGTGACCTCTACCGCACCCAGAAAAAAGACTTCGAACGGGCGGTCGCCGATTTCGACCAGGCCATCGTGCTCAATCCGAAATATGTCGAAGCATATATCGAACGCGCCGAGATTTACGGTGCAACCGCAAACGCCGATCGCGCCATTGCGGATGCCAGCGCGGCCATCGACCTGTCGCCGACCGCCGTCGTGGCCTACGACATCCGCGCCACCGCCTATCTTGCCAGGGGCGACACTCGGCAAGCCGCCGCCGACTACGATCGGCAAGCTCAGGCTTTCGAGTTCAAAGGCGACTTTGACCGCGCCTTCAGCGCTTTCGACAAGGCCATCGCGCTCGACGCAAACTTCGCCGCGGCCTATGTCGATCGTGGAGCGCTGTACGTAAACCGGGGCGACGCCGACCGCGCCATCGCCGACCTGGACAAAGCCGTCGCGCTCGATCCGAACAATGCCAACGCCTACAACAACCGCGCGATCGCTTACGACATGGTCAAGGGCGACGTTGACCGCGCCATTGCCGACTATGGGCGCGCCATCGCGCTCGATCCGAATCTCGCCACCGCCCATGCCAACCGCGGCATCGGCTACTACATCAAAGGTGAGATGGACGAAGCGCTCGCCGACTTCGACGCCGCGGTCAAGCTCGAGCCCAAGAACTTCGTTCTTTATGTGGGCAGCGGCCTGGTTCACCTGTACCGCGGCGCGCTGGCCGACGCACAAACCGATTTCAAGACGGCCACCGAAGTGGCGCCCGCATACAGCTACGCGGTACTGTGGCGCTACATCGTCGAGCGCCGCAGCAACATGCCGAGCGCGCTGCCGCTTGCGGCCAAGCAGCTTGATCTCAAGAACTGGCCGGGACCGGTCGTCCGTCTCTTCCTCGGCGAAACGACGCCGGACGAAACACTGGCCGCCGCCGACGACGACAATCCGCGGATCAAACAATCCCACGTCTGCGAGGGGCAGCTTTTCGCCGGCGAGTTCGCCCTGCTGCGCGGCCTGAAAGACGAAGCGCGGCGACAGTTTCAGCTTGTCGCCGACCAGTGCAGCCTGAGCGCGGATCAGGAATGGCGAACCGCCACAGGCGAGTTGAACGGGCTCGCTGCAGCGCGGTAATTCAAACGCTCACGGCGTGGTCGGGTGGCCCTCGATCTTCGGCAGCTCGGCAGGGCCTGCCTTCTCGGGGTGCTGCTGCGCTTGGCTGGCAAGCTCGACGGTCAAGTGTTCGGCCGTATCCGGCGACATCTGCGCCAAAATATCCGACATCTTCCGCGGATTGATCTGCGACGCCACCTGGAGCAGAACGCCGCTTTCGAGCCGGTCGAATATTTTTGCTGCGTCGCGCGGCTTCATATTCTCGTACATCGTTACGAGGCCTTTGAAGCGGGCGAGTTCGGCCTGGTCCTTCTGCTCGGTATCGACTTTGATCTTCGCCTCGACCTCCTTGAGCTCGGCCAGGTGCCCGTCCATGCGCTTCTCGGCTGCCTTGATGAGGCTCTCGCGGATATCGAGCTCGCGCGCGCGGGTGTCGAGTTCTTCGCGGCGCTGCTGCAGCCGCTCCAGGATCGCGCGCTCGGCTCCGGCGGGCAACGCCGCGCCATCCACCTGGATGACGGTTGAATTCGGCGGCGACGCGATAGTGGCGGGCTTAACGTCCTTGCCGGGTGGCGGGCCCGGTTCGGCTTTCGCCACCGCCTTGGTTTTACCATCAGCCGGGGTCGTGACAGAACCGGTAATGTCGCCATTGAATTTATCGGCGAACCTTTCGACGGCGGGCGGCGCGATGTCGCCAGAAGACGCCGCACCGCTGCCGCCCGGAAAGCCGAACATCTGTTGCATCCAGGACTGCCGCGATCCCGACGCTTGCGGCCGATCCGGCATGGCATGGACGAGCGTTACGTCACTATCGCTCACCGGCGCGTTGTCGTCGGCGAAGAAGTAGCCGCTATCGAGCACGATGTCCGCGGTCTTCAAGACCAACAGGCATGCGCTCGCCAACAAGGCGATGGGAACGAGCCGCAGTTCGCGGAAGTAGCGGATCATGCGGCCAGACCACCCACCCTCACGCGCAGCTTCTCGGAGAAGGCCTGTGCAGCATCCGCGACCGACTGTGCGTGGCTGCGCGGGGCGCTCGGCGCCACCGGCTCCGGCGGCCTTCGCCCGGCGGTTGCGATCTGCGTCACGCGCTCGATCACGTCTTTGCCGGCCGCAAGACTGCAGTCGATAGCGGCGATGACGCGTTCGGCGCGCCGCAAGCGTTCGCCGAGACCGGCGTCGCACTCGTGCACCGTGAGCTTGAGTCCGCCTATGGCGCGCTCGGCAATTTCTGTCGCCGTCACCAGCTCCGAGATGGTCCCGCGCAGCGAATGCTCGTCGGCTTTAAGCAGCTTGAGCCGCCGGTTGAGCATCATGCAATAACCGATTGTCAGCAGCAGCAGAACCGCGACCATGACATTGACGATCAGCCCAATGCCGTTGCTCATTGTGTCTCCATCCGATTGCCGGAGCCGCCGGCCGTTTCAAACATGGCCAGCGTCGTGCTGGGTTTGCGCAAGGGTTTGCCGACGCGCACCGCGACCCGGTCGCCGACGCGGCCCATCAGGCCCTCGGTCAGCGTGATGTCACCGCAGCGCACGATCACATGAGCATCGGACTTGAGTTCGAGCATCAGCGTGTCGCCGACATCGAGCTTCATAATTTGCTTTAACGGCAGCTTTGCCTCGTAAAGCACTGCGTCGACTGCGATTGTCGCTTGGCCAATCTCGGTCGCAAGATGCCCTTCCCAGGTCGGGTCACGGCCGAATTTTTCGCCCATGAACATCTGCAACAGAACGTCGCGGATCGGTTCGATGGTCGCGTAAGGCAGCAACAGTTCGATGTTGCCGCCGCGATCCTCCATGTCGATGCGCAGCCGTACCAGGATCGCGGCATTTGCCGGCCGCGAGATGGCGGCAAAGCGCGGATTGGTCTCGAGCCGGTCGATATTGAACTTCACCGGCGACAGCGGCCTGAAAGCCATCTCGGCATCAGCCAGCACGACTTCGATCATGCGCTTGACGAGGTTGGTCTCGATCGTCGTGTAAGGCCGGCCTTCGATGCGGATCGCGGTCTGACCGCGCCGGCCGCCGAGCAGCACATCGATGATCGAATAGATCAGGCTCGAATTGACGGTCACGAGACCGGAATTTTCCCATTCCTCGGCTTTGAACACGCCGAGGATGGCCGGCAGCGGAATCGAGTTGAGGTAGTCGCCGAAACGCACCGAGGTAATGCGGTCGAGCGATACTTCGACGTTATCGGAGGTGAAGTTGCGCAGGCTTGTCGTCATCAACCGGACCAGCCGGTCGAACACGATCTCGAGCATCGGCAACCGCTCGTAGGAGACCATCGCCGAGTCGATGATCGCGCGGATGCCGGAATTGTCATTGAGCGAGATGTCGGCGAGGCTGAAGCCGAGCAGCGAATCGATTTCGTCTTGCGAGAGGATGCGCTCGGCGCCGCCTTTGGCCGCCTGAATGAACTGGCCGTCATCGACCATGGCGGCCCAATGCGCCGCCATGGCGTCGGCGCCGCCCTCACCCTCCTCGGGCTCAGCGGCAGCTTCGGCGGCCGCGTTCTCCTGCTCGGCCTCGAGCGCCACGCCCCACTCGGCGGCGAGCGCATCCTGGTCGATTTGATCTTTCGCCATTGATCGTCAGACCACGGGTTGGACCACTCTCTTCAGAGCGTCACTGGATAACGATTTCCTTGAACAACACGGCATTGATCCGGCTCGGCGCGATCGCGGCATTGACGCGCCGCGTCAACTCCTCCTTGAGCCGATAGAGTCCGGCCGAACCATCGAGATCGGTCGGCCGCAACTCGCGGAGATAAGTTTGGAACGTGTCCGTCAGCCGCGGCATCACCGGCTGGATTTGAGCCGCCAGCGCCTGATCGGGCACCTCGAGCACGACCTTCACCTTGAGATATTGCGTGTGGTCGCCGCCGGTGCTCGACAGATTGACGAGCACCTCCGGCATATCGACGAAGACGGGCGGCTTGACCTGGGGGACGACCGCCGCCTCGCTTTTGGTGGCGAAGAAGAAATGGAAGGCGCCAAAGCCACCACCCCCAAGGACGAGAAGGCCACCGGCGGCAATCAAGATGAGCTTCAGCGGCAGCTTGCGCTTGGCGGGAGCTGGAGCCCCCTCCTCGCCTTCAGCGCCTGCGTTTTCGGGTTGCGTTTCTTTTGTCTTTGCCATCACCGCTCCCGCTAGCGTGAAGCGCACGCAGCCGGCAGGACACAAAACGCAAAACCAACGCCGCGAGCGCCATTGAAACGCCATCGGATGTGGCGCCGTCGCAAGCCAAGCTAGGCAGGAATGGTTAACGGAAACTTGCCGGCGCCGCCGCAGGGGGAATTATTTGCCCAGTCGAACCACCATGGCGGCCTTTTCTGCCCGGCCCGCGGGCCGCTGGGTCGCCTTAAGCCGCTGTTCGCACGACATTTTCCGCGTTGGCACGGCTTCTGCATTTCACCCTTCGCCGCAGCTTGGGAGAGCCGCGGCGCACGATGAGGCTGCCGATACGCGGCATCTTTCTCGCTTAAGGGGAGTGTACCGATGGAGAATGCTCTTCTCATCGGCTTGTCGCGACAGATGGCGCTTAGCCACGAGCTCGACGTCATTGCCAACAACATCGCCAACATCGACACCACGGGCTACAAGGCCGACAATACCGACTTCTCCGAATTTCTCATGCCGGGCGCCAGCGACGACCAGTTCGCCGGCGGCGACCGTCGCGTCAGCTTCGTGCAGGATCGGTCGACCTGGATCGATTTCAGTCCCGGCGCGCTTCAGCACACCGGCAATCCGCTAGACGTCGCCATCGACGGCAAAGGCTACCTGGTCGTGCAAACGGCGCGCGGCCAGCGCTACACCCGCAACGGCGCGCTCTCGATCAACGCCACCGGCCAACTCGTCACCAGTGAAGGCGATCCGGTGCTCGGCGACAGCGGGCCGATCACGTTCCAGCCGACCGACAACGACATCAGCATCAGCGCCAACGGCATCATCACGGTGCGCGAGGGCAACAGCACGCAAGACGCGCCGCGCGGGCGGCTGCAGCTCGCCTCGTTCGATCAGCCGCAGCTTCTGCAGAAAGATGGCAGCAGCACATTCATGGCGCCCGCCGGAGTCGCCGCCGGGCCGCCCTCGCCCAATACGCGCCTGGTGCAAGGCGCGATCGAGAAATCGAACGTCAAAGCGGTCGTCGAGATGGCGCGCATGATCCAGATCACCCGCAGCTACACCGACATCGCCAACGTTCTTCAACAGCAGAGCGACCAGCGCCGCAACGCGCTGCAACAACTCTCCCAGACGCCCACTTCATAAGGCTCGAGTTTCAGGAGACTGTGCCATGCGTGCCCTCGATACCGCAGCGACCGGAATGGCGGCCATGGACCTTCAGGTCCAGGTCATCGCCGGCAACATCGCCAACCTGAGCACCACCGGCTTCAAGAGTCAGCGTGCCGAGTTTCAGGATCTCATCTACGAGCACGTGCAGCGCATCGGCGCGCAGGCTTCCGACCAGGGCAACATCCTGCCGGTCGGCATCGAGCTCGGCTCCGGCGTCAAGACCGTCGGCACGCCGCGGCTGATGACGCAAGGGTCGCTGTCGCAGACCGGCAATACGCTCGATGTCGCGATCCAGGGTTCGGGCTGGTTCAAGATCCTGATGCCGGACGGCACCTACAGCTATACGCGCGATGGCTCGTTCCAGATGGACTCGCAGGGCCGCATCGTCACCGCCGAGGGCAACATCGTTCAGCCGACCATCACCATCCCGCCGAACTCGACCGGCCTCACCATCAACAAGCAAGGCCAGGTCTCGGTGACGCTGCCCGGCAGCACGACCTCCACCATCCTCGGCCAGTTCACGCTGACCACGCTTCATCAACGATGCCGGCTTGCAGGCCAACGGCGACAACCTGTTCACCGCCACGCCGGCCTCGGGCACGCCGCAGGACGGCCTGCCGGCGACGAACGGCGCCGGCACGTTGCTGCAAGGCAGCCTCGAACAATCCAACGTCGAGGCGGTGACCGAAATCTCCAACCTGATCGCCGCGCAACGCGCCTACGAGATGAACTCCAAGGTCATCACCGCGGCCGACGAGATGCTGCAGACGACCTCGCAACTGATGCGCTGAGAAAGGTTGCTTCGATGCTCCGGCCAATCATCCGCACACTCGCGATTATCCTCGCGCTCGCCGGCCCCGCGACCGCGCAAAATGCCGCGCCGGCATTGCGCGCCAATGTCACCGTCACCGGCGACGTCGTGCGCATCGGCGACCTGGTCGAGAACGCCGGCCCGGTCGCCAACGTGCCGATCTTCCGCTCGCCCGATCTCGGCACCAGCGGCGCGGTGGCGACCGACGCGCATCGTCGAGGCGATCCGCCCGCACCAGCTTATCGACATCGACACCCGCGGGCTTGCCGAAGTGGTGGTCACGCGCGCGAGCCGCGCCATTACGGCGCAGGAAATTTCGGAGCGCATCGCCCAGGCGCTGGCCGGCCAATACGGGCTCGGCGACGCCCGCAACATTTCCGTCACTTTCGACCGGCCGTGCGCACGCTGCAAGTCGAAGCCGACGCGACCGGCGAACTGCAGGTCCTGTCGCTCGTTTACGATCCGCGCACCGCGCGCTTCGACGTCACGCTCGACCTGCCGTCGAGCGCAGCTTTTCACCGCCAGCCGCCGCGCTTCTCCGGCACGGCGATCGAGACGGTCGACGCGGTCGCGGTCGATCATCCGATCGAGCGCGGCGAGGTGTTGAACGCATCCGATCTTACCATCCTGCGGCGGCCGAAATCCGAATTCGGCGCCATCACCGATATCAACGCCGTCGTGGGGCTCGCGGCAAGCCATCAGCTGCGCCCTGGCCAGCCGCTGCGCGGCGCCGATCTGATGAAGCCGGAGATCGTGCAGCGCAACGAGACCGTGACCCTCGTCTTCGAAGCGCCGGGCTTGACGCTGACGCTGCGCGGCCAAGCGCAGGACGCCGGCGCGCTGGGCGATACGATCGGCGTGCTCAACGCCGAATCAAAGCGTGTCGTGCAAGGCGTCGTCACCGGCCCCGGCCGCGTGACGGTCGCCGCGGTGCCGACACGCCTGGTCGAGAACGCACCAATTGCCATGGGCGCGGCGCCGACGCGGCCCGAGTGAGTAGCGCTGAGTGAAAGGCTGTACAGATGTCGAAACGTGTTCTGCTGCTACGTTGCGCGCTGTTGTCCACGGTGGCCGTGTTCACCGCGGGCTGCTCCACGTTCGATCACTTGAAGACGATCGGCGAGACGCCGCCGCTCTCGCCGGTGGACAATCCCACCACCAAGCCCGGCTACAAGCCGGTGCAGATGCCGATGCCGACGCCGCAGCCGGCCTCCTACAATCCGAATTCGCTGTGGCGCAACGGCTCGCGCGCGTTCTTCAAGGACCAGCGCGCCCATCAGGTCGGCGACATTTTGACCGTGAAGGTCAACATCAACGACACGGCGGAATTCCAGGATCAGACCCAGGTCACCCGCACCGCCACCGAAGATTCCGGCATCACCAATTTCATCGGCGCCAATACCATCCCCAATCCGGCCAAAGCGATCCTGCCGGGCCGACTGCTGAGCGCGGACAGCAATTCGCAGAGCAACGCCAACGGCACGATCAACCGGCAGGATCAGTCGTGACCAACGTCGCCGCGATCGTGACGCAGATGCTGCCGAACGGCAACTTCGTGATCGAGGGCAAGCAGGAGATCCGGCTCAATTCCGAAGTGCGCGAACTCATCGTCGCCGGCGTCGTGCGACCGGAGGACATCGACAGCGACAACACCATCGATCTGCCGAAGATCGCCGAGGCGCGCGTCGCCTATGGCGGACGCGGCAAGCTCACCAACATCCAGCAACCGCGCTAGGGCCAGCAGGCGCTGGACGTGGTGTTGCCGTTCTGATCGGAGATCAGAATGGCAGGATCAGGTCAGGGATCAGTGATCAGAAGGAGAAAATACAGCACGCTTTCTGCCTGATATCTGATTTACCGATTACCTGATACCTGATTCTGGCTCCCCGGTCTGCGTCGCGCCTGCGCGACGCAGCTTCCGACACGACGCGGCCCCCGGCAGCTCCCGCCGGGGGCCGCGTTTATCGTTTCGTCACACGGTGGAGCATGGCGTGTGTCGGCGAGAGATTTGCGACATTGCGCGGCCCTATGCGGCGGCGCGGTTGCCGAACCTCGTCAATTCCGAATGCAACACATCGATGACACTTCGCCACTCGCCGAACGCTGGCTGGCGGAACAGCAGCGCGGACGGATACCAGGGGCTGTCCCGGCGCTCGCGCAGCCAACGGAAATCGGCCGCGAACGGCAGCAAGAGCATAAGCGGTTTGCCCATCGCGCCGGCGAGATGCGCAACCGCGGTGTCGACCGAGATCACAATATCGAGCGACGCGATCGCTGCCGCCGTGTCGGCGAAATCGCGAAACTGCTGACCGATCTGAACTACGTTCGCGCAGCCGCGCAGAACGGCGGCGTCCTCCTCGCGGACCTCGTGCTGAAGGCTGACGAAGGCGACGTCGGATCGATCGAACAACGGCAGCAATGTTGCGAGGCGTAACGAGCGATTGAGGTCGTTGTCGTGCGATCGTTCGCCGGACCACACCAATCCGATACGCGGCCGACGCTCCGGCAGGCGCCGCCGCCAGGCGGCAACTTCGTCATCGGCCGGCGCGACATAAGGCACGTTCGGCCGGGACGGTTGCCAGCTCAGTCGCAAACGCCAGCGGCAGGCTAAGCAAGCGGACAATGGAAATCAAAGTGCGGCAACGGCGCGCCATGCGCCATCACGGCGTCGACCCCGGCGATACGTGCCAGCAAGCGCACGCAGTTCGCGCTGAACTTCGAGCACGACTTTGGCGCCGCGCGCCGCCACCAGCGGCGCATAGCGTACGAACTGGATGGTGTCGCCGAAACCCTGCTCGGCGTGCAGCAGGATGGTCTTGCCGACGAGCGGCTCCCTGCCGAGCCAGAGCGGCGCGGCAAACTTCCGCCGCTGTGACGCCAGCGTCCCGACCGACCAGCGCGCTTCATAACCACGCCAGCCGGCGGCGAATTCGCCCAGCGTCAGCCGCGCAACGCTCTCGACAAACCGCGCCTGGGCAAAATCCGGTTTACTGACCAGCGCCATGCTGGCGCTCATCAGCCGCTTCCTGCGGCCGGTCGAGCCGCCGCAGCGCCACGGCGCGGTTGGTCAAGAGCTGCGCATTGCCGGGCGCGATCGTCAAGCGCCCTGTCATAGGCGCCGACCGCCTCCGCGGGCCGATTGAGCTTGAGCAACGCGTTGCCAAGATTGCCGAGCGCATCGAGACGGTCGGGTTCGGCGGCCAGCACGCGTTCGAAATCTTGCAGCGCTTCGCGCGGCCGGCCAATCTCCAACAGCGCCACGCCGCGCCTGTTGAGAAGTTCGCAGTCGTCCGGCGCGATGCGAAGTCCCTCGTCATAGCTCGCCAGCGCCCGTTCGAATTGCCGCAACGCATGAAACACGAGCCCCAGGCTCGCAAAGCCTTCGGCGCGATCAAGATCGCTCTTCAGCGCCGCCTGAAACAGCGCCAGCGCCGCGTCCAATCGGCCACGCTGGTAATTGATCTGGCCGAGACCGTGCAGGGCATCGAAATTGTCGGGTTGATGTTGCAGGAATGCGGAATAAAGCCGCTCCGCCTTATCGTGATCGCCCTCGTCGTATGCGCGTCGCGCGCGTCGAAGCATTCGCGATAAGGTTCGCCTGCATCTGGAGTGACGGCCAGTCCGTCGTCGTTGCAAAAGGCCCAGAGTCCGACGCGCTCGTGACCCGAACGCCGAACCCTAACAATCCGTAAACAGGGATGGTAAATGAAGGATTAACGGCCGATTGGAGTGACGGCGATCGACTTTGCGCTCTCGGAGTTTCAGCTATCGCTGCGCGACGCGGTCGAAAAAATCTGCGCGCGCTTCGGCGACGATTATTGGCTGGAGCGCGACCGCGACGGCGAATTTCCCGACGAATTTCATCGCGCGCTCGCCGCCGATGGCTGGCTCGGCGTCTGCATTCCGGAGGCTTACGGCGGATCGGGCCTCGGCATCACCGAAGCCGCCATCATGATGGAGACGATCGCGGCATCCGGCGCCGGCTTTTCCGGCGCCTCGGCCGTTCACATGAATATCTTCGGGCTCAACCCGGTCGTCGTTTATGGCAACGAGGAGCAGAAGCGCCGCATGCTGCCGCCGATCGCTGCCGGCAAAGACAAGGCCTGTTTCGCGGTGACCGAACCCAACGCCGGGCTCGATACGACGAAACTGCAGACCCGCGCCGAACGCCGCGGCGACCGCTATGTCATCAACGGCGCGAAGATCTGGATTTCCACCGCGCAAGTCGCCGACAACATGCTGATCCTCGCCCGCACCACGCCGCTCGAAGAGGTGCGCAAGCCGACCGAAGGCTTGAGCCTGTTCTACACCGAGCTCGACCGCCGCTTCGTCGAAGTCCGCGAGATCGAGAAGATGGGACGCAAGGCGGTCGACTCCAATCAGATGTTCATCGACGGCCTGGAAGTTCCGGTCGAGGATCGGATCGGCGAGGAAGGCCGTGGCTTCGAATACATCCTTCGACGGGCTCAATCCGGAGCGCATCCTGGTCGGCGCGGAAGCGATCGGCCTCGGCCGCGCCGCGCTCCGTCGCGCCACGTCATACGCCAAAGACCGGGTCGTGTTCGGCCGACCCGATCGGCCAAAACCAGGGAATCCAACACCCGCTCGCGGCAGTGCTGGATGGAGCTCGAAGCCGCCGACCTCATGGTGTTCAAAGCGGCCTGGCAATACGACCACGGCGTTCCCTGCGGGCCGGCGGCCAACGCGGCGAAATACCTTGCCGCCGAAGCCGGTTTCAAAGCCTGCCAGACCGCGGTCATGACCCATGGCGGCTATGGCTACGCCAAGGAATACCACGTCGAGCGCTATCTTCGCGAAAGCATGATCCCGCGCATCGCGCCGGTCACGCCGCACCTCATTCTTTGCTTCATCGCCGAGAAAGTCTTGGGGCTGCCGAAATCGTATTAGGGGGGCGCATGAGCATCCAACGACAGCCGCAGTGATTCGAACCGAACGAAGGCCAAGTCGTTCGCCGCGCGCTTGTCGTAGCGCCCAGCCGAAGTTCCGCTTTCAAGGCGAAGCGGATATTGATCGCCAGACAAGACTAATTCGATCGGTCCAAATCGACCCCGAGCAGACATTTCAGCGGCCGCATGTGTCATTTCTTTTAAAGAGAAACCGCAGTCCGACCTTGGAATCAACTTGTCTAGTCAACGTCCGTAGTTCAGATAGCACGGAGACCTTCGCGGGCGGGAACTTATGCGACGCAGTCTGGCGATCCGATGGCATCTTGCCATTTTCGGTGTTCTGATCGTCCTGCCGGTCCTGCTCGTCGGCCTGTTCCTTTCCGTCCGGTATATCGATAGCGAACGTGCCCGCGCCCAGCGCATAGCGCAGGACCTCGTGCAGACCGTCACGGCGGCGATCGACGCGGAGCTTGAACGCTATCGCCTTGCGCTATGGGTTTTGTCGACGTCCCACACTTTGGCCGACGGCGACGTCGCTGGGTTTTACGACCGGGCAAAAAAGCTGGCGGAGGAATTGCCGGGTGTGGTGATCGGGCTGCGCAGACTCGACGGTCAGCCCATCTTCCTGACGTCGTTGCCGTTCGGAGCGCCGCTCAAGCCGAATGCCGATGGCATCCTTCTGGATGCCGATCGCGAAGCGATCGCCCGCGGGCAAGCCGTCGTCTCCAACCTTTTTCATGGCGGCACGACCAAGGACTTTTTTGTCGGGATTGATCAGCCGATCATGAAAGACGGCCAAGCCACCATGCTGCTCACGATCGGCATCCCGCCGGCACGGTTGCAGACCGTCCTCCTCGCGCAGGTTCGGACGGGATGGCTCTTCGGCGTTACCGACAATAACGGCCGCCTCATCGCGCGGACGTGGGAATTCGAACGTTTCATCGGCCGGAGTGCGACCGCGTCATTTCTCAAGCGAACGCTGACGGCCGGCGGTGACTTCACCAACGTTTCACTGGACGGCATCTCCGTCTATAACGTATGGCAGCGTTCGCCGCTGACCGGTTGGCGCATGTCGGTTGGCATACCGAGCTCCGAGCTGGAAGCGCCGGTACGACAGTCCATGTCGATACTGGGGACCCTCGCTCTGGTCGGCATCGTGGTGTCGCTTCTGCTCGCCACGAGCTACGGCCGCTGGCTGATCGAGCGTATCAATGCGCTTCAACTTTACGCGTTGGCCGTCGGCCGGCGCGAGGAAGCAAACCTAAACGCACGCACCGGCATCTCCGAGTTCGATGGGGTCATCGGCTCGCTGACTGAAGCCGCCGGCACGCTGAAGAAACACGACAGAATTCAAGAGTTGCTCATCGATGAGCTCAATCACCGCGTCAAAAATACGCTCACCATTATTCAATCGATTGCGTGGCAGACGCGCAGGCGCTCATCGTCACTCGACGAGTTCGGCTCCGCTTTCGAAGGGCGGCTGATGGCGCTATCGAGCTCGCACGACGCGCTCACGCGGTCCGGTTGGCGTGGAAGCAACCTCGAAGACATTGTACGCGCTGCCTGCCGCCCGTTTACCGACGACAGTCACGTCCAAATCGATGGCGAGTCCATCGAGCTGCGCTCGAGCGCCGTCGTCAGCATAGCAATGGTGCTGCACGAGCTCGCGACCAATGCGGCCAAATACGGCTCGCTCTCCGTCGTCGAAGGCCGCGTCGCCGTGCGCTGGCTGTTCGAGCGCGATGATGCACAAGAGAGGCTTAATTTCGAGTGGAAAGAGCGTAATGGCCCGTCGGTGCGACCGCTCGACAAAAAAGGCTTCGGTTCGCTCCTGATCTCTTCGATCGTGGAGCAAGATTTACACGGCAACAGCGTACTGTTGCCCGAGCCGGATGGCCTGCGATTTTCAGCGACTTTTCCGCTCAAGTGGATCGCGGCAAGCAATCTTGCGCCGGTCACCGCGGATGTTGACGGCTGACGCAGCCGGATGCATCCGCGATGCCCACCCTGCACGCACTCAAGGTTTATCGGGCAACGCGTACGCGATGAGGTCATCGCCTGCGGGCGTCATCATGCTGTGGTGACCGCCCGCCATGATGACGACAAACTGCTTGCCTGCGGCCTCGTAAATCATCGGCGCCGCCTGACCGCCGGCGGGAAGCTGGTCGGACCAGACGGTCTTTCCGGTCTTAAGATCGATGGCGCGAATGAAATCATCCGTCGTGGCCGCGATGAAGATCAATCCGCTTGCCGTGGTGACCGGACCGCCGTTATTCGGCGTTCCGATTGTGAACGGCAGCATGGAGGGAATGCCCAAAGGTCCGTTGCGCTGCGCCGTGCCGAACGGATGATCCCATAAGGTTTTGCCGGTCGCCAAGTCGACAGCACGGATGCCGCCATAAGGCGGCTGCTTGCATAAGACGCCGGTCGGCATGAGCCAACCCTGGTTGGCCGAAATGCCATACGGCAAATCGGCCTGCGGGCGGTTATTACCGGGGCCAGGACCTTTGTAGCGTGGATCGCCCATATAGAAGACGCCGAGTTTGTCGTCGACGGCGCGGGGCACGAGCGTCGAGTAGCTCGGAAACATGTTGTAATTTTCAACGATGACACCGCGGCGAACATCGACCGAAAGACTGCCCCAGTCGGAGCCGCCATTATTGCCCGGATATTCGATCCAAGGTTCATCCACGCTTGGCGGCGTAAATATCCCTTGGTAATGGGCCGATCGAAACTGGATGCGGCACAGCATCTGGTCGATCGGCGAAATGCCCCACATTTGCGCTTCGGTGATGTCAGGCTGCTGTGTCGTGCTGTACAGCGAGCGGAGCTGGGTCGGAGAGCGTTCCGCGGGCTCGACGCCGCCCTGTGGCGCCTTGACTTCGGCGACTTTGGTCAGCGGCTGTCCGGTCCGCCGATCGAGAATAAAGATGTCGCCGGTTTTCAATGTTTGAACGAGAGCCGGCACGTTGCCGCCCGGCGTCGGAAAATCCACCAGGCTCGGCTGGGACGGCGTGTCGTAGTCCCACACATCGTTCGTGACGAACTGATAAACCCAGCGCGGTTTGCCGGTCTCGACATCGAGCGCAGTCACCGAGGAATTGTATTTCCGCTCGTCCGCAGTCCTGGTCGAGCTGTAATAGTCGCCCGCTGAATTGGCCATCGGCAGATAGACCAAGCCCAGGGCCTCGTCACCAACCGCGGTCGACCACATGTTCGGCGTGCCCACCGTGTAGGTCTTCCCGGCTGGAGGAAGCTTCGTAATATCGGGCTGTCCCATGTCCCAAGCAAAGCGCAACGCACCGGTCGCCGCGTCGTAGCCACGAATGACGCCTGACGGGGCCAGCCGCCGCTGGCCATCCATGATCTGCAAGCCGGTCACGACGACACCCCGAACGATAGTCGGTGACGACGTCATCGACACCATGCCGGGCGGTATGCCCTCGCCTAGTCCCTCCATCAGATCGACGGCGCCGCCGGTGCCGAAATCCTGGCAGGGCTGGCCGGTCATCGCATCGACGGCAATCAATTTAGCGTCGAGCGTGCCCGCGATAATTCTCTCGGCGCAGGCTCGGTTGGGCTGAGCATTCGGTTGCTTGTAATAGGCAACGCCCCGACAGGCCGAGTTCGACGGAGCATACTGCGCTGGGGTCTTGGGATCGAACATCCATTTCTGCTTGCCTGTCGCTGCATCCAACGCGAACAGCTTGTGACGCGCGGTGCAGCCATAGAGCAAGTCGCCGATCTTGAGCGGCGTCATCTCGGCGCCGTAGTTCTTTGGAATGTCGCCGGTGCGAAAGACCCAGGCTCTCTTGAGCTGACTCACATTCTCCGGCGTGATCTGCGAAAGGTCCGAGTAGCGCTGCGCGCCGTATCCTCCACCATATGTCGGCCAATCCGTTGCCGCCGGCGCGGTCGTTTGATCGAAGTAGGCATTCCCGCTTTGCACGGCAGGAATGGGCAGTGGAGCAATCGACTTTTTGGCCAAGGGAACAGCGATGCCGACACCGAACAACGCGATCACGGTCAGGGCCGCCACGAGTTCGCCGGCGCGTCCGTTGGCCATCCGGCAAGCGCGGCGGCATCACAAGAACCGCTAGAATGAGCAGAACGAAAGGTCCGACGAGGCGTGGGACCAAAGCCCACCCGTCGAGTCCGGCCTCCCAAAGCGACCAAACAAGCGTGATCAGAAAAGCAATGCTATAAAGATAAAGACCTTGCACACGTCCCAGTATGGTCAAGACACCGGAGACGATCAAAAATAACCCGATGACGACGTAATATAAACTTCCGCCGAGCGTCGCGAGCTTAAATCCTCCAACCGCAAGAACGGTGCCGATGAGGAAAAGTGCGGCGCCAAACAGCCGAAGCACCCAGAGGCGCGCGCCGGAGTAATGCGGAGCGTTCCCGACATCTGACATATTCGTCTTCCCGCTCACTTCTTATTCTCACTATATGCGTTTCTGCCGGAAACTGTCGCCTGGCGGCAGTCGCCTTCATCGGGTCGCAAATAACGCGACGACGCACCTTGACAATCGTCTCGTTTGACGCTACTTTTGACGAAATCTTGCTCAGTGAGGGACGTCAACCGGTGACGGCCGTTGGATGGAGCAAGTGCGGCGCTCGCGCGCGGGGCTCGTAACCCCGCTCCCGGGCGGCCCAGAACTCCGCCCGTCCGGCATGATGACCGGTCCGCGAGGAGCTCGCTGCACTGAGGCCCGGGGAGCCCAACAAGGCACCGATCCGGCGCACAGGAAGCGCGGTCTGGGCTGAGCCAAGGGGTAAAAGCCTTGGCGAGAGCCGCGGTGGAGCGCCGAGAGGCGAGCGCGCCCCCTCCCAACCTCCCCCCCGTAAACGGGGGAGGAGAAAGAGGACGCAGGGCGCGCGCCCGCATCCGATGATGCGGGCACGGACGGCGCGCCTGTCGGCGCTCCGCTTCCCTCGCTTGTTGTTGAGGGACCGTTCTTCGTGAGCGTGCAGCAAACCTCGGATGCGACCGCATCGCGAGACCGCTTTCGCTTATCCGCCCCCGCGAAGCGGGTGGAGGGGGACCACGCGAAGCGTGGTGGAGGGGGCATCTGAGATAAAGCTTCGTTACCGTTGCAGAAGAAGTGCGAACGCCGAGATGAATTTAAAACTCCCGCGCGGCGTCGCGGCCGAGGCCCCTTCCACCACGCTGCTGCGCAGCGCGGTCCCCCTTGCGCGGGGCAGGATGAAGAGACTAATCGTCCCGATAAACCCGCTCGCGGCGCTCGTGACGCTCCTGGGCCTCGATCGAGAGGGTCGCGATCGGACGCGCCTCGAGGCGCTTGATCGAGATCGGCTCGCCGGTCTCCTCGCAGTAACCGTAGGTGCCCTCTTCCAGGCGTTGCAGGGCAGCATCGATCTTGGCGATCAGCTTGCGTTGGCGGTCACGGGCCCGCAATTCGATGGCCCGATCGGTTTCCGAGGAGGCACGGTCGGCGAGGTCAGGGTGATTCTGGCTCTCGTCCTGGAGATGCTGCAGGGTCTCCTTGGCCTCCTTGAGGATATCGTCCCGCCAGCCGAGCAGCTTGATGCGGAAATAATCCCTTTGGCGGTCATTCATGAACGGCTCTTTGTCGGTAGGCCGATAGAGCCGTTCCATCGACCGCAAATCCTTGGCCGTTAAGTCTTTGGGCTGCAAGTTTATATTTTTGGGCTGCAAGTTTTTGGGCCTCACGTCTTTTGACGCCAAGTCTTTGGGCCGCAAATCCTTGGCCGTTAAGTCTTTGGGCCGAACGTCTTTGCCATTCCTGTAGAGCTTTTCGACAGATTTCCCGTTTTTCGCTTTGACCAACTGCATTTTCTTTTACTCCGCGCACGCGACTGGCGCAGGGTCCTCCCCGCAAGGTTGGCCTATATATCGAGGGTCGATGACAGAGACAATAAGGATGATGTTGCCCACAGCCGCCCGAAGGCGCGTGACGCGCAAAGTCGCCGGCCTGGCCCGCGTCCCGGACCGGACGTTATTCAAAAGACTCAGGAAATTCCGGCTTTGGCCAGTTCAACCGCGACCCGGAGGTCGATCTCGGACAGCACATGATCGAGCTTTTCGTCGCCCGAACCGTCCGTCAGATCGCCGGCCGCGGATTTCAGCCGCAACAGCGTCCCACGGTCGAGGGTGCCGCCAAGAAGGCCGAGCTTGAGCTCATCGAGGGCGTCGAGCGCGCGACGGCCATGCTTGACCGCTCGGCGGCGACGTTCGACCGGATCCTCGACGCCCTGGAGCGCGATCAGCGCGTCGATTCCGCCGAGCGTGCGCAAGGCTACCGCCGCGCTTGGGCCGTGCGGGGCTTCGGTTTCGGCAAGCGTGAAGGTCCCGCCGGACGAGCGCCGGGCCGCCGCCGGCGCGGTCGCGAGGGCCGTCCCGTTCGGTCCATAGACACGCATGATGTGAGAGTGGGCGCGTATGGTTAATGGGCCGTAAACCATCCCGGCAAGAATTGCCGGAACCGGCAAGGTGTGCTCGCCATCACGGCGAGATGGTTTCGGCATTTAAAAATATTACCTTTTAAACACAGATACTTAGAGCACAACACCGGGTGGCACGCGATTGGCATCATGATGCTCGTCCGACCTCTTGGGGAGCGAGAGCGAGGACCTCTTGGGGAGCAAGAGAGAATGATCAGGACGATTCGTACGGCGCTCGCGGCGCTGGTGGTGCTTGGCTGTGCCGTTTCGACGGCATCGGCGTTGTCGCGCATCAAGGACCTCGCCAATATCGAGGGCATCCGGCAGAATCAGCTGCTGGGCTATGGGCTCGTCGTCGGCCTTAATGGCACCGGCGACACGCTCAACAATACGCCATTCACCAAGCAATCCCTGCAAGCGATGCTGGAACGCCTCGGCGTCAACATCCGTGGCCAGCAAATCCGTACCGGCAACGTCGCCGCCGTCATGGTCACGGCCAATCTGCCGCCATTTGGCACCCAAGGCACGCGCATTGATGTCACCGCTTCGGCGATGGGCGATGCCAAGAGCCTGGAGGGCGGCACGCTCTTGGTGACGCCGCTGCTCGGCGCCGATGGCAATGTCTATGCGGTCGCGCAGGGCTCGCTCGCCATCGGCGGCTTCACGGCCGAAGGCCAGGGCGCCAAGATCACGCGCGGTGTCCCAACCGTCGGGCGCCTGCCCAACGGCGCCATCATCGAACGCGAGATTGATTTCGCGCTCAATTCGCTCGGCCAGCTGCGGCTTGCTTTGCGCAATGCCGATTTCACGACGGCCAAGCGCATCGCGATCGCGATCAACGACTATATGGGCGCGCCGGTCGCCGAGCCGCTCGATCCCTCCACGGTGCAGCTCACACTGCCGAAGAAATATCCCGAAAACGTGGTCGAGGTGCTCACCGAAATCGAACAGTTGCAGGTCGAACCGGATATCGCCGCGAAGATCGTCATCGATGAGCGCTCGGGCGTGATCGTCATCGGCCGCGACGTGCGGGTGTCGACGGTCGCGGTCGCGGAGGGCAATCTTACAGTCTCAATTTCGGAATCCCCGCAAGTCAGTCAGCCGGCGCCGCTCTCACGTGGTCGCACCGTCACTGTGCCCCGCACGCGCGTCGGCGTGCAGGAGGACGGCAAGAAATTTGCCTTGGTCCAGGAAGGTGTATCGCTCCAAGAAATTGTCGATGGCTTGAACGCGCTCGGCATCGGGCCGCGCGATCTCATCGTCATCTTGCAGGCGATCAAGGCCGCCGGCGCCATCCAAGCCGATATCGAGGTGATGTGATGACGACAGCATCTGCCGCATCAGCCGCGACACTTGGCCTTTCACTGTCTTCGCTTGGCGATGCCAAGACGGCGCAGGCTCATTCCGCGCTCGACACCAATGCCAACAGCATCAAAACCAAAGCCAAGGCCGCCTCGCGCGAATTCGAGAGCATGTTTCTCAACAACATGTTCCAGGAGATGTTCAGCGGCGTCGACGGCGATGGTCCGATGGGCGGCAGCGGCGCCTTGAAAGTGTGGCGCTCGTTCATGACCGATCAATACGCCAAGACGTTCGCCAAAAGCGGCGGCATCGGTATCGCCCCGCACGTCTACGATGAACTGCTCAAGCAACAGGGCATCAGCCCGTCATGAACCGGAACGTAACATGAGCGCCGCACTTCAAGCCGCAACCTCCCCTGCTCCTCGGCCGTTCACGACGACCGCCGAGGCGGAACAAGCGATCGACAATCTCGCCGCATTGATCGAACGGCTGCACGGCATCATCGAGCAGGAAACCGCACTGGTGCACGCCGGCCGGATGCGCGGCGCCGCCGCGATTGAACCAACCAAGCGCGAACTTGCCGGCCAACTTTTTGCCGCCGGTGAACGGCTGAAGGCAAATGCGAAATTCCTGCTCCAGGCGGCGCCGACGCGCTGCGCCGCGCTGCATCGTTTGCAGGATGCATTCCGCGTCGTCCTGCAAAAAAATATGATCGTTCTGGCGACCGCTCACGCGGTATCGGAAGGCATCGTGCGCCGGCTCTCGGGCGATCTCGCCCGCAAAGCTTCGCCGCAAGTCTATGGCGCGTCGGGCCGCGCGACGGCGCCCAATCCCAAGCACGGCCGGCCGCTTGCCCTCAGCCGCACGCTATAATTGAGTCAACGCGGCTTGACGGGTCTGCGGCCAAGAGCGGTGAGTTCTTGGCTTAGCCGCCCGAGCGGACCATCCCAATCGCCGATCGCAGTTTGCCGAAACAGGCGCATGGTCGGATACCAGGGGCTATCGGTGCGATCGAGCAACCAGCGAAAATCCGGCGAAAACGGCAGCAGAAGCGCAACGCCTTTGCCCATTGCGCCGGCAACATGCGCGACCGATGTATCCACCGCGATGACGAGATCGAGCATCGCGATAACAGCGGCGGTATCGGCGAAATCGTCGAAATCTTGTCCGAGTTGGATAACGCCGTGATGGCGCAGGGTCGCCGCCTGCGCCTCGTTGACGTCTTTTTGCAGGCTGACGAAATCGAGGTTAGGTACCGATAGCAGCGTCGCAAAGCGATCGAGCGGCATCGAGCGGTGACGATCGTTCAAATGCGCGCCGCTGCCGGCCCAGCATATTCCGACGCACAGGCGGCCCTCCGCCGGCACCCTCGCGCGCCACTTCGCCAGCCGCTGCTCATAAGGCCGGACATAAGGAATATTGGCGGGAACGGTCGCAAGCTCGGTCTCGAAAGCCATGGGCAAGCTGAGCAAAGGGCAATAAAGATCAAACTCCGGAATCGCTTCGCCATCGCTGAGCACCTGGGCGACACCCGGAACGGTCCGCGCGATCGTCTTGAGCGGCGCCTGGACGCCGAGAATAACTTTAGCGCCGAGCGCTGCGACCAGCGGCGCATAGCGCATGAAATTGATGGTATCTCCGAGACCCTGCTCGGCTTGCAGGAACACGGTCTTGCCGCTCAGGTCCCCTTCGCCTCGCCATAACCGCTGTGAGAATTCGTGCCGCGGCTTTGCGAAGTCCTTTTTCTTCCATCGATACTCGTATTGTTTCCAGCCTTCGCGGAAATCGCCCGCGCACAGCCGCGTGATGGCCGCATTAAAATTGGCTTCCGCATTCTCCGGCTCCATGGCAAGCGCCTCGGCATAGCTTGCGAGCGCTTCCTGCAGGCGTCCGAGTTTCAGCAACGCGTTGCCGCGATTGACATGGGCCGCGACAACATGCGGTTCGATGCGCAGTGCGTGTTCATGCGCATCGAGCGCTTCGTCGAAGCGATCCAGCTCTGCCAGTGCAACGCCGCGATGGCTGATCGCCGTCGCCTGGCCCGGGTTTATGGAGAGGGCTTTGTCAAGACTACCAAGAGCCTCGGCAAAGCGCTTGCGTCTGATAAAGACGTTGCCGCGGTTGGTCAGAGCGATCGTGTTCTCGGGATCGGCCTGCAGCGCAATATCGAAACTGGCGAGGGCCTCCTCGTGCCGGTCAAGGTCCAGCAACGCCGTGCCGCGATTGACCTCGATGTCGACGCGACCGGGCTCAACCGCCAGAGCCGCGTCGTAACTCGCCAATGCTTCGGGATAGCGTCGCAGCTTCGCCAGCACAACACCGCGGGTGTTGAGCGCGTCGGCGTGCAGCGGATTTGCCGCCAACACCTTGTCGCAAGGCTTGAGAGCCTCTTCGAAGGAGCGCAGTTCCAAAAGCGCAGTGGCGAGGTTATGGAGCACACCGAGATTATGCGGATCAGCGACGAGCGCGCTCTCGTAATTCTTCAGCGCTTCGTCATGGAACCCGAGTTCGGCCAGAACCAGGCCCATATTATTGAGCGTATCGGAGCGCCGCGGCTCGCGCGCGAGCACCGCCGCGTAGCTCGCCCGAGCCTCTTCAAGCCGGTGCAGCTCCCGCAATGCGTTGCCGCGATTGTAGAGCGCATCGGTATAGTCGGGCTTCACTGCCAATGCGCGGTCGCAGGCGCGCAAGGCCTCATCGAACCGGCCAAGTGCCGCGAGAGCCACGCTACGATTGTTGTGCGCCTCGGCGTTGTCCGGCGCGACGGCAAGCGCCGCGTCGTAGGCCGCGAGTGCTTCGTCAGGATGACCAAGCTCAGCAACGGCGATACCTCGCCGATTGAGCGCTGCAACATGGCGTGGCCGGACTTTCAGCACCTTGTCGTAGTCGGCAAGCGCTTCCTGGTGCCTCCTGAGCACCGAGAGCGTATTGCCGCGATTGTAAAGCGCATCAACATGATCGGGCGCGAGCGCGTGCGCCCGGTCGTAGCTCGCCAACGCCTCTGCGTAGCGACCGAGATGCTTTAGGGCGTTACCGCGATTGTAGTACACGCCGGCATCGCCCGAGCGCATCGCCAACACCTTGTCGAAGCTTGCCAGCGCCTCTTCATGACGGTTGAGCTCATCAAGAATGACGCCGTAATTGGCGAGAACGTCCGCCGAACCTGGCTTGGCTTTGAGCGCAGCGGCGACCAGATGCAGGGCTTCTGCGGACCGACCTTGCTGATGGCGAAGCACCCCACTGAGATGCAACGCATCGAAATGACGTGGATCGCTCGCAAGAACAAAATCGTAGATCTCCTTCGCCTCATTGAGGCGCCCCTGCTGATGCAGCGCCAGCGCCTGCTGGACCGAGAAGGCCGTATGCGAGGGCCGCGTGGTCGCCTGCTTCGCCATGCCACCCTTACTCGGGCAATATGGTTAACCTGACGTAAAAACGGCGAAACCGACACTTCACATTAACCTCCTGGGGCGCATGAATACCTGGCTGTGGCATCGGGTTAGCAAGGCGTCGAATTCCATGAGCATCGGCAGCATCGGAAGCAGCACGTCGTTCTGGCAGGACGACCAAAACTTCTGGAACCAGGCGCAATCCCAGTCGCAAAGCTCCGCGCAAAGCAGTGCGCTGATCAACGCAATGGGCAGCCTCATGACCAATGAGGTGAAGGGCCTGGCGAGCATCGCGAACAAAACAGCGCTGGACCGCGTCAATGCGCAGTTTACGGCCGCGTTACAAAGCGCGGTGCAAACCGTCACAGGCGCTCCGGCCAACTCGACCTCAAGTCCTCAACCTTCAAGTGTCGGCTCTCCGGCCATCGGAACCGGCACAGTGCCGCTCTCGGCGAGCACCGCCCTTATAACCCTCGGGATTCCCGCCGGAGGAAAGATCACCGTAAACGACGGTACCAATACGACGACGTACGCCTCGACCGGGACTGATACGGTCGCGGACCTGATCAACGGCATTAACAAAATAGCTTATGGCAATGCTCAAGTAACCGCGTCGCTCAACGGCAGCGGACAACTTGTTCTCACGGGCGACAATACAACCGTTCCAATATCGGTCGGGGGCCTTTTCGCATCGAATATTGGTTTCGGCACCACGAACGCCAGTTTCCAGCCCGTCGCACCCGCCTCCAGCACTCCCACCTCTTCCAGCACTTCCACCTCTTCCAGCACGTCTGCTTCTTCGAGTTCTTCGAGCACGGCGTCCTCAACGAGCAGCGGAAGCAGTTCGAGCAGCTCTTCCACCATCGCGCCCCCCTCGTCCGCTGTTCTGTTTAATTCCTCCTACGCGCTCCAAACCGGCGGGACCGCCGAGACGCTCTTGGCGTCCAGCGGCTTGAGTGGCTCGTTGCTCAACCTGCTGGCTTGAGGCTACGTACTCGCGTCGCGACGGCACGCGCGCGGCCCGGCGATGCCTCTCCTGGTCATCGCAACCAGTTGTTAACCATAACGCACTTAGCTTAGCTCCCTGTATTGCTGCGACATGCACGCTTTGCATTTGCAGCAGCTTATCTGGTTGCCATTCCCGGGGGCGGCATGTGCGGTATAGCGGTAGCCATCGATTGGGATGGCGCTGAAGCGGCTGTCCGGCGTTTGATCGAGGGTGTGCGGCATCGAGGAGACGTCACCGATCCACTTGTCACGGTCGGAACCAATATTGCGATGTGCACGCGCCGCCTGCGCATCGTGGATGCGACACATGGCGCGCAACCGCAAGCGTCTTTCGATGAACGCTTTCTCGTCTCGTTTAACGGCGAGATTTATAATCATGTCGAATTGCGCCACGAATTGGAGGCGCTCGGCATGCGCTTCCGTACAGAGTGCGACACGGAAGTCGTCGCCAACGTCCTTCGCGCTTGGGGCCCGGATGGAATCAAACGCCTGGCCGGCATGTACGCCTTCGTTGCGGTCGACACCGTAACCGGCAACTTTCTTGCCGCACGCGATCCTTTCGGTGTGAAGCCGCTCTATCTGATACAATCGCCGAAGGGCTTTCTGTTTTGCTCTGAAATCCGACCGCTGCTGGACGCAACCGACGGCAACGATGTCCTATTGTTGCCGCCAGGCTATATGTTGAAACGCAATTTTTGCGGCCGCCATTACGACCTGCCATCAACGACCGCATTGAGCGCCGCCTCGCCCCATGAACTGGATCGCATTCTATCGGAAGCCGTGCGGATCCGTATGCCGTCGAACCTTCCAATCGCAGCGCTATTCAGCGGCGGCATCGACAGCACGCTCATTATGCATTACGCGCGACGATTCTCCCCCACCATACCAGGGTACATTGCGGTTGGGTCTAACGCGCCCGACCATATCTATGCCAAGCGTTATGCCGAGGAAACCGACCTCGATCTGCGGGAAGTCACCGTAGAAGCGCATTGCGCCAAAACGCTTGCACTTATAGAGACGGTCGTCGACGCCGTGGAAACATTCGAGCCGGCGGTCATTCGTTCAAGCCTTCACACCTATCTTCTCTCGCAGCGTATTCATCAAGATGGTTTCCGCGTCGCGCTGTGCGGCGAAGGCGCCGACGAATTGTTTGCGGGCTACGTGCCGCTCGAAAATGCTTTCACGCAATCAAACGAAGCAGGCCGTTACGTGCAACGGCAATGCCTGGGCATGATGCATCGCGCCAACCTTCAAAGGGTCGACCGCTGCTCAATGCAATTCCAACTCGAAATTCGCGAACCATTCCTGGATCAGGCGGTGGTCGGTTATGCCAGCGAGCTCGATGAGACCGCCCTGGTTAAACAAACGGGCAACGCGCCGATCGGCAAAGCGCCATTGCGCGCGCTGTATGACTTGTATCCTGCAGAGCTGCCAACCTGCATTCGCGATCGGCAAAAGATGCTTTTTCATGAGGGTGCGGACGGCAGCGTTGATGAATCAGGCTGGCTCGACTTATTCGAAACAGCACTATCGGATGCCGATATGCGTGACGGCCAACGCGAATTTGCGAATTTTGAAATAGCGACCAAAGAAGAGTTATATTATTTGCGGATACTTTCCGCGAAGATGGACGTCAATCGTATCCCGCATCTGCGCGGACAACTCCGATTGAACCTTCCACTTGCCGCCTGATCACGCAGCAATGAACGTCAACTAGCCTAGTCAAACGGACAAGCCATTCGCGACCGCAGCCAGCACAGCGACGGCCCTATGCCGCGCGGCACTGATGTAGGCAAAAAGCGCGAATGTTCAGACTTTAGCCCGCAGGCCAGCGGCAATGCCGCGATTGATCTTGATGATCGACGTCAAATGGTCCGGCTTAGGGTTGGTCATCAGCGAGAACGTCTCCGCCATGACGTACACGCCAAGCCGCCTGACATTTTCGCGGACCACGGCTGGCAATTTATTGCTTTCGCTCATCACCGCGTCAAGGAATACCGTCCAGAGCCTGCGATTGTACAAAAGCGCGTCGTCAAGGCCACGCGGCTTATCGCGCCACGAATCATGAACGGCTTGCAATTTTGCTGCGGCTTGCAAAAGCAGGCTCGCCTCAAGCTCACGCGGGCTTGCCGTTTCTATGGCGGTCTTCGCGTAAGCGTTGCTGGCGTGATGCATATCTAGATGTTCCTTTTCGTAGGCAATGAGTTTTCGCGCTTCCTTGAGGGCTTTATACAGCTCGCCTGTTAAGATTCGATTGTTGATGCTTTCAATATATGGCTTCGCTCCGGGTGCAGCCTTCACGAATTGACCGGCCAGCCCGAAGTAAAGCGCGTGGTGCTCCTGCGGCCGCTTGGCCGTGTAGATGAACTGCACCGCAAGATAGATGAGCTTCGCCAAGGTATCTGCGCGGCCCAGCGACATGATGTCTTTCTCGCGTAAGATGGGAACCGTGCCCTCGATCGATAGACGCGTGCGCTGATCGGTGTTGGTTACCACGCAATCGCCAAGCAGTATCCGTTCGTTGGGCTTGAGTTCGATCTTCAAGGCCACGTTTGCATCCTTGCTGCGCCGACCCATCGTTGCGGACGCTGGTTAAGGTCGGGCTAAGCGGATTGAAGATTGCGAGTCGCAGATAAGTAAGCGAGACCACGCGGGCCGTTTATACCATTCGCCATTAAAAAAGCGGCGAGGCTTTCGCCCCGCCGCCTTCACCAGAAGCCTGTACCAGAAAAGTCTTAGCCGAACAGCTTGAGCACCGACTGGTTCGCCTCATTGGCGATGGACAGTGCGGAGATTTCCAGCTGTTGCTGGGTCTGCTCGGTCAACAGGTTGGCGCTGGCCTGGTTCTGGTCGGCCAGAACGAGGTTGGAGGCGCCAGTCTGCAGGGTGTTGATCAAGTTGGTCTCAAACGTCTGACGGGTCGAGATCGTCGACGAATTGGTGCCGAACGTCTCGGTTTGAGCACGCACTTGGGAGATTGCGGCATTGATCGCCGTTTCCGACGTCGAGATCGTGGTGTTGGACTGGAAACCGCCAGTGGCAATCGCCGAAAGTCCAAGACCCGCGTGGTCGAAGTTCACGCCCGCGATCGTGAGCGAGCTGGTGCCGTTTTCGTTGAAATTAACCTGCAGATTATTGCCGTTGAGCAGGTTGACGCCATTATAAGAAGAGTCGCCGGCGAGCTGGTCGATCTGGGTCAGCAAAGAGTTATAGTTGGTTTGCAGCGTGGTGCGCGTGCTGCTTGTCCCGGAGACGGCCGTGGAAGCGAGACCGAATGCCGATTGCTCTGTACCGCCTGCGGTAAAGCTGGTGCTGGGACTGTTGGCGGTGAGGACCAGATGGCCGGAGCCATCGTCGCTTGCGGTTACGGCGCCGGTGCTGCCGAGACCGGCCGTGCCGTTGATATCGAACTCGATGGTGCTCAGGGCCGCGCTTGCGCCAACCGAAACGGTGTAGGTCGTCCCGCCCGTCGCGACGGTAAGAGTGCCAGCCGCCAATGTGTTGGCGGTAAGGTCGACAGAGCCGGTAGCCACGCCTGCGGTATCGTTATTGGCCTGCTGGGCTTGCTGCGCCGTCGACAGGGCCTGTTCGAGCAAACTCGTCAAGCCGGTGAGGCCATCGTTGGCCGCGTTGAGCGTCTGTTGAGCCTGACCGATCTGGTCAAGCAGCGCGCTCAGATCGTTGGAACGATTGGTCAGCGACTGCGAGGTGAAGTAGGAGGTCGGATTATCGAACGCCGTGTTGACCTTCTTGCCGGTGGCAAGCTGTTCCTGCGTCGTATTCAAGTCGTTGGACGTGTTTTGCAGCGCCAGCAGGTTCTGCCGAATGCCGCTGCTCAAAGTAATGTCAGACATAGTGTAGCTACCCTTCTGGTTTTCAGGCCGTACTGGCTTCGCACTCGTTGTACGTGCTGTACTCGCGAGTGCATGGTCCGATCACACGACCGGCTGCCGAAGGTTTGCCGCAATTCGTTTAAAGACGCGTAAATCTCAGAGCTTTTCGCCTCAGTTGTGGGCGCCACAATGAGCGGCGCGGTATCCTGCGACCGATCCGATGTCTACGCTTTCAGCCATGGTTTTCGCGCGTACAGCGCCTTTTGCCGCGTCACTTAAGAGGCTGTTAACCATTGTCTTTGCTATTGGTTAACCATAATCGAAAATCGGAGACGCGCTCTGATTGAAAAGCCTGCCTCGATGCCGACCGTGCCTGAGCCGGAAGCCGGCGCACCCGCGGCCGCGAACCCCGCGCGCGTCAATCTGGTGATCGCCACGCCGTGTTTCGGCGGGCAGCTATCCGTCCTTTTCACGGCTTCGCTGTTCAAGCTGCAAAAGCTGGTACGCGCCTACAGCGACTTCAATCTTAAGGTTTTGTTCAAGGATGGCGACGCTTTGATCACACGAGCGCGGGCAAGCTTGGTATCGCAATTCCTCGATGACCCCGACGCGACACATCTGCTGTTCGTCGATGCCGATATCGGCTTTGAGCCGGATCAGGTTCTGCGCCTGATCGAATGCGGCGCGGACATGTGTGCCGCCATTTACCCGATCAAACGGATCGACTGGACCAAAGTCAAATCGACGTTCGAGGCTGCGCGTCCTAATCCGGCCGCCTCGGCTTTAAAATATGTCTTTGAAGTCGACGATGCGAACGCCGTGATCGAAAACAGCGGCTTCGTGAAGGTGCGCTACGCTGGCACAGGATTTCTGATGATCCGGCGCCAAGCGCTGGAGCGCATGTGCGCCAGCCATCCGCAACTCCAGTACAGGCGCGATCATTCGCTAGACGCCGCGACCAGCAGCAAAAACCGCTTTGCTCTGTTCGAATGCATGATCGCTGAAGACGGCACCTACCTGAGCGAGGATTTTGCGTTCTGCAAGCGCTGGACCGACATGGGCGGCGAAATCTGGGCCGATCTCAAGAGCAAACTCAGTCACGTTGGCCCGATGACATTTAACGGCGATCTGTCGTCGCAGTTCGGCGCCGCGTAGGCGGGCTGGCCGCGCAGGAATTCACGATGACCGAAGCAGATTTGATTTCGGAAGATGCCTTGAAGGCGGCCGCGCTCGAATACATGGGCGAAATGCGGGTAAAAATCGAACGCGAGCAAAACGGCCTGCACGGCATCTTCGATAGTTGGTTCACGCGCGTTCTCACCCGTTTGATCAGCTTCGACCCGACCCGCTCCTGGGAAGACAGCGTGCGCCATGACGCGCTGCGGTCGCCCGGGCACGACCAAGGCCTGCAATGGGACCTTCATCGGCTGCGGCTTTTCCTCGATCGCTGGCGGCAGGGGCGCTTCGTGGACTATTCCCAGCGTGAGCAGTCGGGCGCGCATTATCATCCGCGGTTCGGCACCGAGTTCGGGGTCGATGTGCTCCTGACCTGTCAGGGCGCCCCCTCGCTCATGCGTTGGCGCGGCACCCCGCTGATGAAAAATGTATTCGATTTCGCCATGTACCCGGCACTGCTCACGGAACTGGGGCCGCGAACCGTCTTCGAGATCGGATCCGGCCTGGGCGCCAGCGCGGCGTGGTTCGCCGACAACCTGGCGTTCAGCGGCATCGAAAGCCGCATCCATTCCGTCGATCGGGTGAAGGCCACGATCGAGCACCCGCGCGTCAGCTTCTATCAGGGCGATTGCTCAAATCCTGAAGGGCTGTTCGATCCCGAACTGCTGTGCCTGGAGCCGCATCCGTGGCTAGTCGTCGAGGATGCGCACCACAATGTGGCCGCGGTCCTCGAACACATGCACAAGTACTTGTCGGCCGGCGATTATCTGGTGGTCGAAGACAGCGACGTGAAACGAGAAGCGCTTCGAGCATTTCTCGGCGCGCATCTCGGCGCTTATCTGGTGGACACGCGATTTACCGATAATTTCGGCCGCAACGCGACCTGCGCCGCGGATTCCATATTCGTCAGGACAAGCGCGAAACTCCCGGCGTAAAGGCATTCAATTCGATGGCGCCTAGGCGCTGGGGCGCTATTCGCGGCCTTTATCCGCTCGATGGCGCAAGAAAATTGACCAGGCTGAACTGGCCAAGGCGCGCCGTAATCGACAGCGCCGCAGAGAGGCTATTCTGTATATTCAGAATCTGCTCGCCGACCTGGTCCTGATTGACGCCGTCGATACTCTGCATCATGTCGTTCAAAGTGGTCTGCGTCTGCGTGTTCAGCGTGCTGGCGTTGCTCACGGTCGTCTGCGCGTTGGCGAGGTCGGCTTCGATGTCCGCGACCGACTGCGGGCCCGATGGGCTGTCGAGGTTCGTCGCAACGCTCGCGCTGAGCGCCTGATAGCTCGCCTGGGCATTGGGATCGCTCGCCGAATAGGTCGTTGCGGCCAGCAAGGCGATATTGGCGACAAGCGAGCTGATGCCCTGTTCGTTGGCGCGCATGCCGTAAGCGATGGTCGTCGAGGGACCGACCTGCGCGGTTGCGGTCTGACGCGCCGGCGTGGTGCCGGATTCGCCGGTGTACCAGAACACCGTATTGGCCGCCGTGCCGTTCACCAGCGAAGTCGCCGTGTCGAAGGGCGGTCCGTTGACCCGTTGTGGCGGATTCGAGTTGAAGAATTCGTTCGCGGCTTCAACAGCCGACGCCGCCGGCAGTGCGGTCTGCGCCAAGGTGCCCACCGCGCTGCTCAGCGCCGCCTGCAGATTGGTCGCCGTGTCCGCCGGCGTCGCGCCAATGGTGAACTGGTTCGCGCCCGGAGTCGAAGCACTGGTTGCCTGCAGCGATATGGTCTGGCTGGAGCCGTCGGGAAGGGTCAGGCTGAACTGAATATTATCGCCGGCATTCGGATTGGTGGTGCCAAGCATCGATCGAGATCGCTGCCGGCGACCCGCGAGGGGCCGCTGACCGCGGCTCCCGTCAGGCTGGAGTTCACGCCGGCGAGTTTGAAACCGAACGGCGAGCCTGCGACGTCCTCGCTGACCGACACCGTCGATCCCGAAGCTGCCGGAATGACCAAGCGGCCGAGCCCGTCGGTGCCGAGATCGGCCTGCTGGCGCTCGGCGATCACCTGCGTGAGGCCGGCCTGCGCGCCGTTGCCGTTGAGAATCGCATCGGTCGTTGCCACCGACGGCTGATTAACGGCGCTGCCGGAGAAAAGGTAATTGTCGCCGGCCTGGGTGTTGAGCAGCGAAAGAATCTGGTCGAGTTGCGCTAGCGGCGGATTGTTGCGCCGCCGTCTGGCCGTTATTGTTGAGAGTGAACGCACCGCTTTGCTGCGTTCGATCGCCTGCTCGACCGCGCTGCCGACGCTGCCGATCTGGGTCAGCGCCGACTGGGCGACGCTCAGCGTCGTGCCGACTGTCGTTGCGGTGTTGCTGTAGCCGTGATGGCCGCCAGTCTGCGCATTCAAGCGCCAACGCCAGGCCCGCCTGCGACGCCAGACCTGAATAGGTCTGCGCCGCCTGCCCGGTGCCGAGCTCGTGGCCAGCGTGTTGAGCTGATTGTTCATGTTGTTCTCCGCCTGTATATTGGCCGCGGTAATCGATCCGGCTCCGGTAATGCTCATTACGTCCCCACTTGCAGCAACGTCGTCATCATTTGCTGGATCGTCGACATCACCCGCGCATTGGCGCCATAGGCGTTCTGCAGGGCGATGAGGTTCGACATTTCGGTGTCGATGTTGACGCCGGACTGGTCGTTGAAGCGCTGCTGCAGCGCGGTCACGCACGGTGTCCTGGCCCTGCTGCAGATTTGTACGCCGCGTTCGCCGCCTGGCTCTGCTGGCTGGCAATCTGGCTCATATAATCCGTCAGCGTGCCGCTATACGGCGCCTGCGCCGTGCCGATGCCGGTGGTCGGAGAATAGCTCAGCAGACGCGTTGTTCAGCTGGTTGAGCATGAAATTCGGCCGCGTCGAGTCGCCGGACGCGGTGTTCGGCGCGTAGGCGACCAGGCTCGAGGGCGAGGCAGCAAGCGCGCTGTTGACGGTGATGCGCCCGGCAAGCCCCGTGGTCTGCGAGCCGCCCGCGGTGATCGCGCCGGTGATCGGCTGAGTGCCGTCGAGGAACAACGGCAGTTGCGGGCTGCCGCTGGTCAGCGAGGTCGCGGTCGAAGTCGCCGACAGCGCATTGACGACGTTGCGTGCCGCCGGTGTTGAGCACCTGCAACACGGTGCCGGACGGATTGGAGAATTGCAGGTTCGAGCCGAGCGCGGCATTGAGCTGCGACACCACCGAGCTCATGCCGCCGGAAAAATCGACGCCGATGACCTGATTGTTCGCATTGGACGCAGCGGTCTGTCTGCGGCAGCGCGCCGCCGGCGCCGAGCGACACGACCGTGACGGTGTGCTGGGTATTCGCTGCCATCGGTATAGGTGAGCTGGATCGAATTGCCCGGCAACACGCCGCCGACATCGACGCCTGTATCCGGATTGTCCGCCGGACGTCACCGCGGTGCCGCTTGTCGTCTGGTTCGACAGCGCCTGCGACATCTGATTGGCGAATTCGTCGAGCTGGGTCTGCGCCTGCGGCAGGATGGTGTCGCGCATCTGCAGATAGGCGCCGATCTCGCCCGACTGAATGGCGCCGTCGGCGACGAGGTCCGTGCGTGGTGCCGCCCGGCGACACCAGCGTGATGGTGCCGGCACCGTCCTGGCTCGGGTCGGCGCTCCACAGCGAGGTCGCCGACAGCGTGCCGACATTGTCGAAGTTGAGCTGCGAGGCCTGCGCGCCGCTCGACGAGCTGCTGGCCGGTGCCGGTAAAGACCGACATCTGATTGTTGGGGTTGTGGACGACGCGTGACATTCATCAGCTGCGAGAGCTGCGTGATGTCCTGGTCGCGCTGATCCTCGAGCGTCGCCGCGGCGCTGTCTGCAGTGGAGGACGCCCTCGAGCTGCTGGTTGATCTGCGCGATCTGCTTCAACGCGGTATTGGCGGTCTGCACGTCGTTGGCGATGCCCTGCTCCGCCTGGGTGCGCAGCTGCTGGATGCTGGTCGGTCATCGCATTGAGATTTTGCGCCAAGCTCCTGCGCCGCGCTCGACGACCGCGGCCTGCGCGGAATAGGAACCCGGACTTGTCGACAGCGACTGCAGCGCGGTCGTGAAATTGTTGTAGATGGCGTCGAACGAGGTCGACGATCCCGGCGTGCCGTAGACTTGCTGCAGCTGCTGGTAGAGCTGCGCCGACGGTGTCGGCATAGGAGCCGCCGGAGGTCTCGGTCCACAATTGGCTTTGCAGCAGCGTATTGAGATTGCGGTTGATGCCGGTCGTATCGACGCTGGTCGCCGGCGCTGCCCGCCGGTGCCAACCTCGACCTGATTGACGCTCTCGTCGACGTAACCGGGCGTATTGGCATTCGCCACGTTGCCGGCGATGACCGACAGGCCCTGCTGGGTCATGTTGACGCCCGCCAACGCGGCCGACAACGCCTGGGTGATGCCCATGGCTTCTAGCGCGTCCTAGGTCGGCCTCACGGCCGGCGCCGACGCGCAGACGACGGCCATGCCGCTCACTGGACGACCTGGAGCAGGCTCTGGATCATCTGGTCGGCGGTCGACATCACGCGGGCATTGGCCGAATAGGCCTGCTGCGCGACGATGAGCTGGCTGAACTGGGTGGCGATGTCGACGTTCGAGGCTTCGAGCGAACTGCCGGCGATGGTGCCGGTCGCCCCGTAGATCGGCGGCCCCGAATCCGCCGTCGCCGCGATAGGCGCCGCCGTTGAGCGCCTGCAGCGCGTCCTCGCCGTTGAAGGTGGCGAGCGTGATCTGGGCCAGCGGAATGGTCTGGCCGTTGGAGAACGTGCCGACCATGCGGTTCTGGCTGTCGACCGAGACCGATTGCAGCGAGCCGGCCGCGAAACCGTTCTGCTGCAGCTCGTTGACCTGACCGTGCCGCTTGGATGCGGCGAACTGCGTCAGGCCGTTGGTGCCGAACTGGAGCTGGACGTTGCCGAGCGTGTCGCCGTTCACAGTCAGGTTCTGCAGCGTCAGGCTCGTGATCGGCGGGCTCAATTCGCCGTTGGCGTTGAAGGTGAATGTCGTGCCGACGTTCTGCCAGGCGGCCTGGGTGCCGGTCGCGCGCGATTGGTCTGATAGAACAGCTGCCAGGAGTCGTGCCGCCGGACGAACTGCCGACCTTGGCCCAGCGGAACTGGACGTCGACCGGATTGCCCTCGAAGTCATAGGCGGTGATCGAGCCGCCATCGATCGACTCGTCGTTGAACGTTCGACACGTCGTTGCCGATCACCGTGCCGTTGGCCGGCAAGCGCGGTTAGATTCTGGATGCCGAATTTCGCGGCCGAGGCCGTGCCGCCGACGGTGATGCTCGCGGTCGGATCGGTCGCCGTCAGCGTGATGTCGCCGTTGGCGGTATCCACCGAGCCGTCACGCCGGTCAGGCCCTGCACCGCGGTCTGCAACTCGGCAAGCGTCGCGACTTGGCCGGCTGCCGGTGCCGAACGTGATGGTCTGCGGCGTGCCGCCGCCGACGGTGACGGTCAAGGTTTGCCCTTGCGCCACGGCGCTCTGCGTCAAGCAGATTGGTCGGCTGGAACGAGTTCTTGCCGGCGCCGAACCCGACGGCGGCCGCGCCGGTGCCGCCGACCGTGATCGATGGCGGTCGGGCTGGTGCCGGTGAGCACGAGGTTGCCGCCGGTCAAGGCGTGCGCTGCACCGCGGCGGTGCCGCCGTTGATGGCGCTGATCAGATCGCCGACCGTGGAAGTCGCCCCGCGCCGTGAAGGTCGTCGTGTTGGTGCCGTCGCTCACCGTATACGTCTCGCCGTCGCGTCAGCAGCGTGTGCTCGCCGTCAGCCGAGCCACGGTGCCCGTGCCGGTCGCCAGCGCATCCGGTTGGAGCGTCGCGCCGGTGCCGGTGATCTGCGCCGCGACCGGCGCGCCGGCGATTGGATTGGCTTCGAAGCTTGTCTGGATTGAGCATGCCCGACGTCGGCGTGCTCGGCAGGTTGGCCTGATACTGGATCTGCGTGGTCTCCTGCGCCGGCACGAAGTTGTTGTTGAACTGCAGCACCTGCGGCACGCTGCCGACCGGATTGCCGGTGGTCGGATCGACCGGAATGCCCATCAGGTAGTAGCCGGCGCCGTTGACCAGATAGCCGTTGCTGTTCATCTGGAAATCGCCGGCCCGGGTGTAGTCGTCGACGCCGCTGAAGGTCGGCTGCGTTGTCGGCAACTCCGGTCGGCTTCGCCACCACGAAATAGCCGTCGCCGTTGATCGCCATGTCGGTCGAGACCGTCGTCTCTGGATCGTGCCCTGCGACCGTGTTGGTGCGCGACCGAGCCGGCGATCACGCCGCCTGACGTCTGCTGGCCCTCGGCGGCCGCCGGACACCAGATCCTCGAAGCTTGTGTTGGTTTCCTTGTAGCCGGTGGTCTGCGAGTTGGCGATGTTGCCGGAAATATTTTGCAGCGCGAACGACTGCGCCTGCAGACCAGCCACTGCGGTGGTCAATGCATCGAAGATACCCATGACTTGATCTCCAACTCGATCTTCAACTGACGGCGCGGCGGATCGCAAATGGCAGCCCACTTCCGGTGTCAGCTTGCAGCAAGCCGCGTGCCATAGAATTTCTTTGCTTTTCAAATGCGTTGGGATCGGCGCCGCCGAGCGCCCTGGCCGGATATGCCGGCTCGCGGCAAAAATTGCCGGGGGTCGCTGCGACTGACGCCATCGCCTGCCGCAGAAGCCGGGCCCGCCTTGTGAGGAACAAGGTCGCCGTGTTCTAATTTCCGCCAACGCTTCGCAACAGGAACAGACATGCGCTTTGAAGGCACCAGCGCCTACGTCGCCACCGACGATCTGAAGGTCGCGGTCAACGCCGCGATCGCGCTGGAGCGGCCGCTGCTGGTCAAGGGCGAGCCCGGCACCGGCAAGACCGTGCTGGCGATCGAGATCGCCAAGGCGCTCGGCGCGCCGCTGATCGAATGGCACATCAAGTCGACCACCAAGGCGCTGCAGGGCCTTTACGAATACGACGCGGTGACGCGGCTGCGCGACAGCCAGCTTGGCGACGCCCGCGTCAAGGACATCCGCAACTACATCAAGCGCGGCAAGCTGTGGGACGCGTTCGTCGCCGACGAGCGGCCGGTGCTGCTGATCGACGAGATCGACAAGGCCGATATCGAGTTTCCCAACGATCTGCTGCAAGAGCTCGATCGCATGGAGTTCTTCGTCTACGAGACCGGCGAAACCATCCACGCGCGGCGCCGGCCGATCGTCGTCATCACCTCGAACAACGAGAAGGAATTGCCGGACGCGTTTCTGCGCCGCTGCTTCTTCCACTACATCCGCTTCCCCGATGCCGACACCATGCGGGCCATCGTCGAGGTGCACTTCCCCGGCATCAAGCAGCGGCTGGTCGCCGAAGCGCTGAAGCTGTTCTACGAAATCCGCGACGTGCCGGGCATGAAGAAAAAACCGTCGACCTCCGAACTGCTCGACTGGCTCAAGCTCCTGATGGTCGAGGACATTTCGGCGGAGACGCTGCGCGAGCGCGATCCCAAGCGCCTGATCCCGCCGCTGCACGGCGCGCTGATCAAGAACGAGCAGGACGTGCACCTGTTCGAGCGGCTCGCCTTCATGGCGCGGCGCGAAGGACGCTGAGAGGGCTCCGACAAACGAGGAAATGCCATGACCGGACTGACGCGACGCGCCGTGGTTGGTGGTCTTGCCGGCGTGGCCGCCCGCACCGCGCGCGCGGAAGCGGAATGGCCGTCACGCACGATCACCATCATTCACGGCTTTCCGGCCGGCGGACCGTCCGACGTCGTCGCCCGCATTATCGCCGACGGCCTTGTCCAAGGCGCTCGGCCAGTCGGTCATCGTCGAGACCGCGCCCGGGCGCTTCGGGCACCAGCGCGGCGGCTCAAATCGCGCGCGCCACGCCCGACGGCTACACGCTCGGCGTCATTCCGTCAGGACACGCCACCGCGGCAGCGACCTTCGCCAAGCTGCCTTACCGCTCGATCGACGACTTCACCATGATCACGCTGGCGTCGGAGTATCCTTACGTTATGGCGGCGAACGCGGAGAGCGCCATCAAGAGCGTTGCCGAACTCATCAGCGCCGGCGCAGGCCCCTTCAAAACCGCTGCTGTACGGCACGCCGGGCGTCGGCTCCGGCCCGCAACTCGCTATCGAACTGTTCGCACTGCAAACGAAAATCAAGGTTCAGCACATTCCCTTCAAGGCAGCGAGCCGGCCGCGACCGAGCTCGTCGCCGGACGCCTCGATTTCATGATGGACCCGCCGGCGAGTTTGATCGGCTTCATTCGCAACGGCAAGCTGCGCGCGCTCGCCACGTCCGGAGCGAAGCGCTATTTCGCCCTGCCCGACGTGCCGACGGTCGCCGAAAGCGGCGTTGCCTGGATTTCGACGTCACGGCCTGGCAGGGCCTGATCGCGCCGGCCGGCTGCCGGACCCTATCGTCAGCCGGCTCAACGCCGAAACGGTCCGCATCCTCAAGGAGCCGGCGACCATTGAGCGGCTGCACACCTTCGGCAACGAGCCCGCGCCGTGCAACGCCGGAGCAATTCAAGCAACGCCTTGCCGCCGATATCGCCAAGTGGACGGCTCTCGCCGACGAGATCCACTTCGAGCGGATATGAAGCAGCGTCTTCTAAAATGGCGACGCCACGTCGAAGGAATAGGTCGCGCCAACCCCGAACGTGAACTGGTTCGGCGAACCACGCATCGTGACGAGCGGGGAATCCGCCGCGCTGTCGGTGAGCCGCTCGTACTCGGCCAGCACGTGCGCGGCCCATTGCTTGCTGAAGAAATACTCCACCTGCGATCCAGCGCCGTAGGAGTATAAACCGCCGTGCGCATTATAGATGGGCAATTGCGGCAGGCCTGAAACGGTAGAACCGGCCGACTGTGCTGCGGTGATGCTGAAATACGGGTCGATGGCCTTGGCGGTTTGCCACGTCACCCGCGGTCCAGCGGAAAACCTGAATTGACCGGCCGGAACGACAGCATCCAAAAACAGATCGCCCGTGAGGCCGTTCTCGCCGCCGAAGCCTTGGCGAACCTCGCCGTGCAGGCGCAGCCACGGTACCGGCCAGTATTCAGCAAAGCCGCCGGCCTGAACCGCGTAGTTGATGTTCCCCAAGCCATTGAGCTGGGTATAGTCTGACGCCTTGCGCTCCCAGATAACTTTCACCGCCGGACCCAGCTTGAATTGGCCGAGATCGAGGATGCTGAAATCCGAAACTGTCGCGCGCGCCGAAGAAGTCCGGCGGGGTTCCCGCCTTGCGAATGCTGAACAGCGGGAAGACCGAATAGCCAAATTTGTCATCCGGCGCTCCCGCCGAAGCAGGAACCAGGCGGAATTCAGCGCCGAGTGTGACTGTGTATTCCGGAGCGGGCGCGTAGGCCGCCGGCGCGGTCGGCGCCATTGGCGGCGCTTGCTGAGGCAAATCGGCCGCGGCCGCCATGGCCGGTGCCAGCGCAACGAGACCCACACATGCCAAGCGCCAATCGGATAATGACATCGACGCAACCCCCTGCCCCGTCCGCAACTCCGGACCCGCGCTGCACCATAACGCAAATCCCCTAAGAGAGCGAAATTGCCAAGGGCCTTCGGACATTTTCACGCCGAGTGTTGCCCGATTTGGTCTACTGCGTTGCCCATTTGTTCGGTCTTGTCGGCCACTGACCGATTCAGAGGTACCCAACCACCGGCACTCCGGGCCGATCTGCCCACACGGCACGCGGCGCTAGTCTTCCGTCTTGGCGGTCTCGCGTCGCCTTCGCCGCCGCTCCCGGCTTTTCGAGGCCGAAAGTAACGCCGACGCTTCGGAGTCGGGGCCCTCGTCCGCACGATCCTCAGGCGACACGATGGCGTCCGGATCGGCTGATTCCGAACGCGGTGACGGCAACACATCTCGGGTTAGAGCATCGGGCGTCGCCCCGCCCTGCTCCGGCGCCAAACCTTGCGGCTGTTCTGCTTCCAGCACCGCCGCGCCCTCGCCGGCGCGGCGGCGCGCCATCGTGCGGGCGCGGCGCTCGGCGACGGCATCACTCATCCGCTTGAGCCACACACGCATCTGCACCGCCGCACGACCGAGAACTCCGCCGGCCCAAACCAATTCGAACGGCGCGAATTGCCGCCAGGTTTCATCGCCGTCGACGATGGCGCGCGCGATGATGTTGCCAGCCATCGCCGTGGTATTGAGGCCGTGGCCGCCGAAGCCACTGGCAAGCCAGACGCCCGGACCGAGCGCGCCGATCTGCGGCATCCGATGCACCGTATTGCCGAGCGTGCCCGACCACGCATAGTCGATCTCAACCTTGCCGAGTTGAGGGTAGGTCTTTTTGATGTCCGCGGTTAACGCCCGCACATAACGGCGCGGATTGCGCGCCCACGTCGTCGCGCGGCCGGACAACATCAACCGGTCGCCGCCGACGACGCGGTAATGATTATCGGCAAGCTCCGTATCGCTGACCGCACCTTGATAACCGATCGCCTCGGCAAGCCGCGGCCCGAGCGGCGCGGTCGCGACGACGTATGTCGTGATCGGAACGAGCGTATTGGCGACCCGCGGCATCAGGCCGCCGAGCTGCACGTTGCCGCAGAGCACCACATGGTTGGCGCGCAGCCGCGCCGACGGCGTGACGATGCGTTTGCGCACACCGGCGGGATCAATCGATAGCGCCGGCGTGTGCTCGAAAATGCGAGCGCCATCGCGTTCGGCGGCGGCCGCCAATCCGAGCGCATAATTGAGGGGATGGATCGTGATCGCACGCAGGTAGTGAATGGCGTGGAAATAACGCTCGCTGCGCAGCACCGCGCGGACGCGCTCGGTCGGCCAGCCCTCGATCTCGCAGCCCAGTTCGCCGAGCAGGCCGACGAGATGCAAAAACTCCTCGCCGTTGTCGATCTTCGAGACATAGAGCCAGCCGTCCTGCGAATCGATGCCGGCGATGGCCTCCGTCCGCACGGCGTTGCGCACGTAGTCGAGTCCGGCCTGAGACAGCGCCCACAAATCCTTGGCGCGCTCGAAGCCGACGCGCTCGACGAGAGCGTCGGCCTCGGCAGCAAAGCCCGGCAGCACGAAACCGGTGTTGCGCCCCGATGCATTCGCCGCGATGCGGTCGGCTTCCAGGAGCGCAACGGACCAGCCGGCGCGGGCGATCTCGCGCGCCACGGTCAGCCCCGCAAGACCGCCGCCGATGACGCAAACATCGGTGTCGAGGTCGACCGTCAACGGCCCCCGCGACGGGGCGTCCACCATCGTTGCGGCATACCAGCTTGCGCCATAGGTTTTCGTATCGATATCGCTCATGACGAAGCTCTTGCCGGCACTCCGGCACGCGAACGCACATGCTAAACTCCCGGCGACCAGAAAGCGACATTGCCGCCATGCGTCGTCTGATGCTGCTGCGCCATGCCAAGACCGAACGTGCCGACCCCGGCGCGCGCGATCGCGATCGCAATCTCACCAAGCGCGGCAGGACCGACGCGCCCGCGATCGGGGCTTACATGGCTCGCCATGGCCTGGCGCCCGAACTTGCCCTCGTATCGACGGCGGCGCGAGCCCAGGAAACCTGGGCCCTCGTAGCGGCGGCCTTCGCTCCAGCACCCCGCGTCGTCAACGATGAGCGTCATCTACAATGCCAGTACGGAAAAGTTGTTCGGGGTGATCGCCGGAACACACGGCGCGCAGTCGCTCCTCGTCGTTGGGCATAATCCAAGTCTGCATGATCTCGCCGTGCGGCTGATCGCCAAAGGCGACACGCCGGCGCGCGAACGGGTCAAAGAGGATTTGCCGACATCGGGCCTTGTCGTCATCGATTTACCGTTTGATGATTGGTCGCAACTGCACCCGCAAGCCGGCCGGCTGGAGCGCTTCGTCAGCCCGCGCCTGATTGCCGCCGCGACCGAATGAAGCGCCGGCCCCCCAGGGACTGGGCGAGGCTCCGGGCGCTCGATAATAATCCCGTCGGCGGAACCAAAAACTTAAACAGCCGTTACCAAAAACAGGCTGGCAGCATGACAGTTATCTTGACGGTTGAAGACGAGTTCCTCATCAGCGAATACTTGGGCAGCGTACTTGCCGAGGTGGGTCACGAGGTCATCGCGACCGCCCACGCCGCCCAGGCCATTGCCGTCCTGGAGTCGCGCGACGATATTCGGATCATCATCACCGACATCAACATGCCCGGTTCGATGGACGGCCTTAAGCTCGCCGCGCAGTACGGGGGCGATGGCCGCCGATCAAAATCATCATTGTTACTGGGAAAGAAAGGCCCGACCCGAAGCTGATGCCGCAGCACAGCCAATTCGTGCCAAAACCATACAGCCCCGAACGCATCATCGCGGCGGTCCAAGACGTCCTACAGTAGTGATAGCTGGGTGCACCTCGCCAAAGCATTGATTTCGCGAAATATCAGGTCCTGTTCTGGAACATTGACGATGACGGACGACTTTCAGGCGGCGGCCGATGCCATTGCGGGCATCGAGCGCCGTGCCGGCAATCTTGAATGTGGCGTGCCGCGTCACCGGGATGGGCTTTGCCGCCATCGCGCGGGTGACCGAAAGTCGCTGGGTGTGCCTTGCCGTCCATGACGAAATCAATTTCGGGCTTAAACGCGGTGGCGAACTCAAGGTGGAAACGACCCTCTGCCGGGAGGTTCGCGACAGCCGCGAAGTGCTCGTCATTGATCATGTCGCAGAAGACGATGCCTATCGCGGGCACCAAACACCAGCGATGTATGGGTTCCAGAGCTACATTTCGATGCCGATCTTCCTCAAGGATGGCAGCTTCTTCGGCACACTTTGTGCGATCGACCCCAAACCGGCCAAGCTGAACAACCCCGGGCGTTATCGGGATGTTCAAGCTGTTCGCCGAGCTGATCGCTTTCCATCTCGATGCCGCTCGACAGTTGGCGACGGCAGAAGCCAACCTCCTCGACGCCCGCACCGCGGCGGAATTGCGCGAGCAATTTATCGCCGTCCTCGGGCACGATCTGCGAAATCCGCTGGCATCCATCGCGGCCGGAACGCAACTTCTGCAACGCACCCCGCTCAACGAAAAAGCAATCTCCGTCATTGCGTTGATGGACAAAAGCGTTGCGCGCATGTCGGCGCTCATCGATGACGTGCTGGACTTCGCACGAGGCCGCCTCGGTGGCGGATTGAAAGTGGCGCGCTCCGCGACGAGCTTGGAACCCGTGCTCACACAAGTCATCGAAGAATGGAAAGCGACGCACCCCGGGCGGACAGTCAAAGCAGACATCGAGCTCGCGGCGCCCGGTGATCTGCGACGGCTTACGCATCGGTCAGCTTTTATCGAACCTGCTCGGCAATGCGCTGGCGTATGGCGGCGAGCGTGAGCCCGTGCGGTCAGGGCAACGACCAATGGTCGCTTCGAACTGACCGTGTGCAACGCCGGCGCTCCGATACCGGCGGCAGCGATGGAACGCCTGTTTCAGCCATTCTCACGGGGCAAGGTCCGCCCCAACCAGCAAGGCCTCGGTCTCGGACTTTATATCGCTTCGGAGATCGCACGCGCCCATGGTGGAAAAATCGAAGCCAGGTCGTCGGACGAAGAGACCTGCTTCACATTTTCAATGCCCCTCGACGGTGGCACGCATCGCTAATTCGCGAAGGGATTTGAGGAGGCGGGAGCCTTACCGGAATACGCTTCGGCGCATTTCAGAAGGTCGGGCAGCAGCTCGACGGTGTCGGTCAGTTTGAACTGGAAGCTTCCCGCCGAAACATTCACCTTGAGAATTCTCCCCGTGCATGAACGCCGTGAATAGCGCCACCGTCGGCGATAACGGCAACAGCACCTCGTTCGTGGTAATCGCGGTCGCGGTTCCCAGAACCGTCGACGAAAATCCACAGCAAAGCCGATTGGGTAAGAGCTTCCCGACGTCAGATTCCAGGCAGAGTTGAAGAAGCCGATACCCCATTGGAAGTTGCTGTCGACGAAGAATACGACCGTGATGCCGCTGTTGTAGCTGGCCGATCCTGCACAGTAGGAAAACGTCTTCGAGCCGGTGGCGTCGGAATAGGCGCCGCCCGACCAGTTTCCGACGTTGAAAGAAGTCAGTTGGTCCGCTGCGGCGCGGTTTGCCCCACCGAGCACGCAAGCACATGCTACCAAAGCAGCAACTGTCCGCATGGAAAACCCCCAAGCACACCCTTCCGTCAACCCATGTTGTGGCAAACTGTTTCTCAAAGCAAGACGCATCGGGCTTCTGATTTGGTTGAATATCCCAATACCGTCTATCGTCATTGGAAGCCGGCACGGCGTGTGGCCGTCGTAGAACGTCGGCGAACCGCAAGTTTTAATTTGCCGGGCGGCTTCTTTCGCAAGAAAGAATGCGTTAGCTTTGGCCGGCATGCTGTGAGTGATGCAGCATCAGAAAATCACGTCGCGCGCCGGCTGCGCGTGCAAACTGTCGTGGAGGGGCCGATGAATTGCCGCAGCGTTCTGAGCATTTCGACGTTGGCAGTGCTGGGACTGGCCTTGCTGACAGGCAGTGCGCCCGCTCAGCAACAATCGCTCAAAGACCAGCTCGTCGGCGCCTGGACTCTGGCTTCGATCTCCAATCAGCGCGGCAATGCACCGAAAGTCGATCCCTGTGGGGATCGGGCGTCCAAGGTTCCCTCATGTTAAGTCCAACCGGGCGCTTCGCGTTGCTCATTGTCGCCGCCAATCGTGACAAAGCGGCGTCAAAAAGCCCTCGCACGCCGGTAGGCCAGACGCTGGGCTATTTTGGGACCTATACGGTCGATGAGGCGACCAAGACACTGACTTATCATGTCGAGGGCGCCACGTTTCCGCGGTGGGACGGCACCGATCGCAAGGAAACGGTTGAATCCATCTCCGCGACCGATCTCGACCTGATGACGGCACCGGTGCAAGACCGGGTGCTCGGATCAATCGTTTCTCATCAAACGTGGAAGCGCGCCTCGTGACCCGAGCCGAATAAGAATTCGGCGATAACAGCCATCTCTGCGATCTCACGCGCCTTCGCCTGGCGCCGGTTCGCCGGCTAAGCGCTGAACGCGGCGTAGCGCCTGGAAAAAGCCGCATCCACAACAGCGCGACAGCGACCACGCCGATACCGCCGATCAGCGCCGACGGTACCGTCCCGATCCACGCCGCCATGGCGCCCGCGCGAAATTCACCGAGCGTTCCCGACGAGCCGCTGAACATCGAATTGACCGACATGACCCGGCCCAACATGGCGTGCGGCGTGCGCGACTGCACCAGCGACTGCCTGATCACCACGCTGATCGCATCGGAAGAGCCGTAGACGGCAAGTGCGACAAAGGAGAGCCAAAGCGTAGTCGACAGCGCAAAGGTCGTCGATGCCAACCCGAAGACGCAGACCGTTGCAAACATCAACAAGCCCGCGCGTCGATCGATGACATGCCGCGCCAGAAAGATCGACATGCCGAGTGCGCCGACGGCTGGCGCCGCGCGCAGCAAACCGAGACCCCAAGGACCCGTCTGAAGAATGTCGCGGGCATAAATCGGCAATAGCGCTGTCACCCCGCCGAGCAGCACCGCGAACAGGTCGAGCGAGATCACACCAAACAATATCGGATTCTTGCGGATGTAGGCAAAGCCAGCGAACAACGTCTCGCGACTCACTCTCTTGCTCCGCTCGGCGCGATGCCTGCCTTGGACAAAGCCGATGAAAATGCTCGCCATGATAAAGGCAGCCGTACAGACGAGATACACCGTCGCGGGCCCCAGCACATAGAGGAAGCCGCCGAGCGCAGGTCCGCAAATAATGGCCGTCTGTTGCGCCGTTGCCGACATGGCGATCGCGCGCGGCAGCAGCTCCCGCGGGACGATTGCCCGGCACGATCGAGTGCAAGGTCGGCGCCTCAAAGGCGCGCGCCGTCCCGGTGATCAGGATCAGTGCCAGGATCATGTCACGGCCGAGCCAGCCTTGCAGCGTGCCGAGCACGAACATCGCGGCGCAGATCGCCTTGATCACCTGGCACGTGGCGGCGACGGCGCGCCGGTCGAAATGATCGACCGTCTGGCCGATGACGGGCGCCAATACGACCACCGGAAAAAACTGCATCAGCCCGACGAGGCCGAGATCGAACGGATCGTTGGTCAGATCGTAAAGCTGCCAGCCGACCGCCACGGCCTGCATGTTGTAGGCGCCGCTCGTCAATGTGCGCGAGCACCAGAACAACAAGAACGGCCGATGACGGAACAGCGAGGACGACGAGGCAGCCGCGCCGATGATCGGCGGAGTAACGGAATCCATTGCTTTGCTTACCGCGTCCGCGGGCGCTCGACCAGCGGCCGCGCCGCCGCCGTCAATCCAAGCTAATGTGCGCCGCCTCGATCACCGGCGCCCACTGTTCGAGACTGCGGTGGATCATGTCGCGCATCTCATCCGGCGTGCTGCCGAACGGCTGCGCCTCGAGCGACAGGATGCGGGCGCGCAGATCGGGCGCCTGGAAGCCCTGCGCGATCGCCGCGGAGACCTTGTCGACGATCGCCTGTCGGCGTGCCGGGCGGCGCCGCCACGCCCATCCAGGTGTCGGAATAGACGCCGGGCAGCGTCTCCGCGACGGTCGCGACATTCGGATAGTCCTTCAATCGCTCGTGGCCGGCGGTGGCGAGCAGCTTCAGCTTGCCGGTGTCGATGTTTTGTTTGTTGGCCAGCAAATAATCCGACATGACATCGATGTTGCCGGCAAGCAGATCGTTGATCGCGGGCGCCGAGCCGCGATAGGGAATTTGCGTCATGGTGAAGCCGCCCTTCAGCATCATGAACTCGCCGAGCAGATCGCCGGTGTTGCCCTTGCCCTGATTGCCGTAGTTGACCTTGCCGGGATTGGCTTTCGCGTAGGCGATCATGGCCGCCGAGATTGTCGGCCGGAAAGCCCTGTGCGCGCGATCATGATCAGCGGATAGGCGGCGAGAACGCTGATCGGCTCCATCGGCCGCGGGTGTCGAACGCGGACTTTGCGAAGACGAGGTGCGTCACGCTGTAGGTGAGCTGCGGCGCGCAAAGCAGCGTGTAGCCGTCCGGCGCAGCGCGCAGCACGGATTCGGTGCCGACGCGGCCGCCGGCGCCGCCGGCGCGATTGTCGACCACCATCTGCTGGCCGAGCAGTTCTGATGCCCGATCGGCCGCAAGCCGGCACAACAGGTCCGCGGTACCGCCCGCCGGCAGCGGCACCACCAGCGTGATCGGCCGCTCCGGATAGGTCTGCGCCAGCGCCGAAGTCGCCGCCGTCGCGACCAACGCAGCGGCGAGGATGATGTGACGGATCATGCGGTGTCCCTATTCGTGGAATTCCGGCGACCTTGTTTGCCCGTCGCTCTGCAGTCGTTAGCCCGCCAGCGCCGCCAGAATCCGCGCCCAGCTGCGGATGCCCTTGTGGAAGCATTTGCAGGTCGTACTTCTCGTTCGGCGAATGCACGCGGTCGTCGTCGAGCGCGAAGCCGACCATCAGCGTGTCCATGCCGAGCACGGTCTTGAAATCGCCGACGATCGGGATCGAGCCGCCGGCGCCGACCGTCACCGCCTTCTTGCCCCACTCCTCGGCGAGCGCGGCGCGCGCCTTGCCGAGCGCCGGATTGTCGAACGCCACCTCGAACGCCGGCGCGCTGGTGAAATTGCCGAACTCGACCGTGCAGTCGGCCGGCAGCCGCGCGCGCACGAAGTCGCGGAAGGCGGCGCGGATCTTTTCCGGGTCCTGCGCGCCGACCAGGCGGAACGACACCTTGGCCATCGCCTTGCCGGGGATCACGGTCTTGGCGCCCTCCCCGGTATAGCCGCCGATGATGCCGTTGACCTCGGCGGTCGGCCGCGTCGAGATCTGCTCGATCAGCATGCGGCCCTTCTCGCCGGCCGGGATTTTCAGCCCGATCGGGCCGAGGAATTTCTCCGGCGTCAGGCCGAGCCCTGCGAGATCGGCCTTGATGTCGGCCGGCAGCTCGTGCACGCCGTCGTAGAAGCCCGGAATGGCGACGCGAGCCGTCCGGCTTGTGCAGCGCCGCAAGAATGTCGGCGAGCACATGGATCGGATTGCGCGCCGCGCCGCCGAACAGGCCGGAATGCAGGTCGCGGTCGGCGCAGGTCAGCCTGACCTCCTCGTAGACCAGGCCGCGCAGCGACGTCGTGATCGACGGCGTCTGCGCGTCCCACATGCCGGTGTCGCAGACCAGCGCCAGGTCGCGCTTGAGCTCGGCGGCATTGTCGCGCACGAAGCCGAACAGGTGTTTCGAGCCGCACTCCTCCTCGCCCTCGATCATCATGGTGATGTCGAGCGGCAGCTTGCCGGTCACCGCCTTGAAGGCGCGGCAGGCCTCGATGAAGGTCATGGCCTGGCCTTTGTCGTCGCAGGCGCCGCGCGCGACGATGATCTTGCGGCCGCCGTCGAGCGTCTCGATGCGCGGCTCGAACGGCGGCGTCTGCCACAGATCGAGCGGATCGACCGGCTGCACGTCGTAATGGCCGTAGAACAGCACGCGCGGCGCCTTGCCGTTGCGCATGCGCCGTTGCCGCGCTTTGCCGACCACCACCGGATGGCCTTGCGGTCGGCCGCACGCTGGTCTCGAAGCCGAGGCTGCGCAGTCGGCGGCGACATGCTCGGCGGCGGTGCGGCAGTGCGGCGCGTAGGCCGGATCGGTCGAGATCGACTGGATGCGCAGCAGCGCGAACAGCCGCTCGAGGCTGGCGTCGAGATCGCGGTCGATGCGGTCGAGAACCGCGGGCAGAGCTTCCGATGCCGTCATGCTGTCACCGTCTCAACACGCCGCCGAGCGCGCCGCGCACGACGGCCTTGCCGATCGTGCCCGCAGTCTTGCTGCCGCTCGTGCCTGGTGAATTCCGCCGCCACCTGGGTGGCGACGCCCGGCGGCCACGGCGCGGGCGACATTGCGGGCGACCTGCTGCGAGGTCGTCAGCACCTGGCCGCGCGGCCGGCCGATGCCGAAGATGTTGCGCGAACGATTGGCCGATCCGATGGAAGAAGCCGCACCGGCGCGGCGGCCGCAGGCCGCTTGGCCCGGCGCGACCGGGCGCACCTGCCGGCGCGGCGGCAGCGCACCGCCGGCCGCCGAGCGCGCTTCTGCAAAATCTCATAGGCCGAATTCCGGATCGACGGTCGTATCGTATTTGCCCTTGAGCGGGCTCTTGGCGATCATCGCCTTGCGTTCGTCCGGCGTGACCGGCCCGATGCGCGCCGACGGCGGCCGGATCATGGTGCGGTCGACCATCGACGGCGTGCCGCCGCCTTCGAGGAACGACACCAGCGCCTCGCCCTTGCCGAGCTGGGTGATGACCTGCGCGGTGTCGAGCTTCGGGTTCGGCCGGAATGTCTCGGCCGCGGCCTTCACGGCCTTCTGATCGCGCGGCGTGAAGGCGCGCAGCGCGTGCTGCACGCGGTTGCCGAGCTGCGCCAACACCTTGTCCGGCACGTCGATCGGGTTCTGGGTGACGAAATAGACGCCGACGCCCTTGGAACGGATCAGCCGCACCACCTGCTCGATCTTGTCGAGCAACTCCTTTGGCGCCTCGTTGAACAGAAGATGCGCCTCGTCGAAGAAGAACACGAGCTTCGGCTTCGGCGGATCGCCGACCTCCGGCAGTTTCTCGAACAGCTCGGACAGCAGCCACAGCAGGAACGTGGCGTAGAGCCGCGGGTTCGCCATCAGCTTGTCGGCGGCCAGCACATTGATGATGCCGCGGCCATCGGGCGCGGTCTGCATCAGATCGTTGATCGCGAGCGCCGGCTCGCCGAAGAATTTCGTGCCGCCCTGGTTCTCGAGCACCAGGAGCTGGCGCTGCACGGCGCCGACCGCGGTCACCGCCACATTGCCGTAGCGGCCGCTGATTTCCTTCGCGTTCTTCGACAGATAGGCCAGCAGCTCGCGCAGATCCTTGAGATCGACGAGACCGTTGCCATCGGTCGCCTTCAATTCCGGGTCGTCGTCGGCATACGGAACGCGATGTTGATGATGCCTTCCTGGACGTCGTTGAGACTGAGCATGCGCGAGACCAGCAGCGGCCCCATTTCGAACACCGTGGCGCGGATCGGATGGCCCTGCTCGCCGAACAGATCCCAGAACACGACCGGAAATTCGCTCGGGCTGGTAGTCAAAGCCCATGTCCTTGGCGCGCTTGACCAATTCCGGCTTGGCTTCGCCGCGGGCGGCGATGCCGGAGAGATCGCCTTTGATGTCGGCGGCGAACACCGGGACGCCGGCGCGCGAAAAGCCTTCGGCCAGCACCTGCAACGATCACGGTCTTGCCGGTACCGGTTGCGCCGGTGGCGAGTCCGTGCCGATTGGCGAGCGCAAGAGCAAGAAATTCGTCGCCGGCGCCCTTGCCGACGAAAATTTTCCCATCGCGATCCGGATTCGTCATGACTCTTGTCCTTCATCCGCGATCCGCAGCCCCGATCGCGGTCGAGCCCGTGCGTCAATAAATCTATAATGCCGCGGCGAAGGTCATTGCCACTCCTCCGCAGCGTCCACAAAGCGTTGCATGTTTGCAACGCTCTGCCAGAGCGCGCGTCAGCGATCGGCCCGATTGGCCGACTCAGCCTTGTCACACCGCGAGCGCCCGAAGTACATTATGGCCAAAACCCGCCGAGAGTGCGGGACGGGCGAGGGGTTGCGAGGGGTTGATGGACGAGCTGATCGGGCGACTCGTTGCCGATGCCGGAGTGGACCGGGCGGCGGCGGAAAAAGCTGTCGGCATCATTCTCGACTTCCTCGTCAAAGAAGGTCCGGCCAACAAGGTGCGGCTGCTCTTGGCCAAGCTGCCGGGGGCCGACGCCTTGATGCAGAAGGCCGCGACTGACAACGCAGGCGGCTCCTGCCATGGGGGGAGTCATGGGGGCGGGCATGCGGATGATGGCGGTGGGGTTGAGTATGGACGCAGGTGCAGAGTGTTGCCCGAGACGTTCTCGCCTATGCACGCGAGAAGGCCGGCGCAGAGACGATTAGCGAGATCGGCGCTTCGATCCCTGGCCTCGCTCAATTTGTTTGAGTTCGGGCTTTTTGACACGACGGCATTGCGCTGAACGGGGGACATCGATGGCGTATCCCATTTCCGATATCCAGGGCATCGCACCGGACGCGGCGGCGATTCTGAAATCGGACGGGATTCGCACGACCATCGGCTTGTTGCGGGCGGCCAAGACGCCGAAGCAGCGGCTCAAGATGGCCGCGAAGACCGGCGCCGACGAGAAGCATGTGCTCGACTGGGTCACGGCCGCCGACCGGATGCGCGTCAAAGGCGTCGGCTGGGAATATGCGGAGCTGCTGCGCGCCGCCGGCGTCAAGACCGTCAACGAACTCCAATTTCGCAATCCGCAAAAGCTCGCCGAGAAAATGGCGGAGCCCAAAGCAAGCGCAAACTGGTGCGCCTGCTGCCGTCGGAAAGCACGGTGACGCGCTGGATCGAGAACGCCAAGAAGCTGCCGCCGGTGATCCGCTATTGATCGCCAGCGCGCGCGTCCTCGCGCTCGCCTTGACGAACCGGCAGCTTGACTCGTCGCAGTCGACCGCGCAAAGCGACGGCACGATCACGATGCGACCGTACGGATGGCCCGAAATCATGGCCATGGCCCTGCCCCAGCGCGCCGATGCGATGCCGCATTCCCCGCCCGCCGGCGGCGTGCTGGCTGGGCTGTTGGCGAAGCCGGCGGCCGCTGGTCATGGGCGTGCTCAATGTCACGCCGGATTCGTTTTCCGACGGCGGCCGCTTCCTCGATCCGGACGCGGCGATCGCGCACGCACAGCGTCTGGCCGCCGAAGGCGCCGACATTCTCGATATCGGCGCCGAATCGACGCGGCCCTACGGCGGCGCGGTCCGTGTGCCGCTCGAGGAGGAACGCCGACGGCTCGCCGCCGTGCTGCCCGCGGTCGTCGCGCTCGGCGTGCCGGTTTCGATCGACACGATGAAGGCGAGCGTCGCCGCCTGGGCGCTCGAAGCGGGCGCGGCGATCGTCAACGACGTCTGGGGCCTGCAGCGCGATCCCGACATGGCGCGTGTCGTCGCCGAGCACGGCGCGCCGGTCATCATCATGCACAATCGCGACGCCGCCGATCCCACCATCGACATCATCGCCGACGTGGCCGCGTTCTTCTCCCGCTCGCTCGAGATCGCCTGGAGCGCCGGCATCCCGCACGACCGCATCGTGCTCGATCCCGGCATCGGCTTCGGCAAGACGCCGGAGCAGAGCCTGACCTGCATCGCCCGACTCGATGCGTTGCGCGGCTTCGGCCTGCCGCTCCTGGTCGGCGCCTCGCGCAAGCGCTTCATCCATTCGGTTGTCGCCGTCGGAGCCGACGGAGCGCCTCGGCGGATCGCTCGCCGCGCATCTCCTCGCGGTCGAGAACGGCGCCGCCATCGTTCGCGTCCATGACGTCGCGCCGACCGTGCAGGCGCTCGCCGTCGCCGCCGCGATCAGGCACGCGCGATGAGCGACGCGATCTTCGTCAACGGCCTGGTGCTGCACGCCTATCATGGCGTGATGCAGCACGAGGCCAAGGTCGGGCAGACATTCAAGCTCGACCTGGTGCTCGACATCGACCTCGCCGAAGCCTCGCGCACCGACAAGCTCAAGCATACGGTCTCCTATGACCATGGTGGTGAAGACGGCGAGCGAGGCGTTCTGCGACGCGCCGCTATCGCCTGGTCGAAGCCGCGGCCGGCGCCGTCGCCGATGCCGTGCTCGACGCGCTTCCCGCAAGTGCGCAGCATTCGCGTCACCGTGCACAAGCCGCACGCGCCGATCGCCGCGACCTTCGACGATGTCGGCGTCATCATCGAGCGCGCGCGTCGATCGCGACCGTGGCATGACGCTGACATGGCTGAAGCGTTCATCGCGCTCGGCGGCAATGTCGGCGACGTGCGGCAAACCTTCGATCGCGCGATCGCCATGCTGTGCGACGGCGCAGTGGTGCGGCTTATCGCGCGCTCGTCCGACTACCGCACGCCGCCGTGGGGCGTCACCGACCAGCCGCCGTTCGTCAATGCCGTGATTGCGGTCGCGACCGCATTGCCGCCGCATGCGCTCTTTGCCCGCGCGCACGGCGTGCGAGCGCGCGCTCGGCCGCGACCGCACGCACGAGCGCCGTTGGGGACCGCGCACCATCGACATCGATCTCCTGGCCTATGACGATCTCGTGCTCGCACGACGCCGGACCTGACCCTGCCGCACCCGCGCCTGTTCGAGCGCGCCTTCGTGCTGGTGCCGCTCGCCGAGATCGCCCCGGATCGCGTCATCGCCGGCATCCGGGTGCGCGACGCGCTGGCGCGGGTGGATGCCAGCGGCATCGAAAAGCTTCCGCGGCGATAGCCGCTATGGCCGGCCAGACGCCCCGTGGGACGACTTGGCCCTCCCCGCCCGGCGTGGCATTTTGCGGCGAATGACGAATCCCGACAGCCTGCCGCTCGCGGCCGATTTCCCCGCGGCGACGCGCGAGGATTGGCGCAAGCTGGTCGACGCCGTGCTCAAGGGCGCGCCGTTCGCGCGGCTGGAAAGCAAGACCTACGACGGGCTTACGCATCGCGCCGCTGTATGACCGCGGCGCCGCGGCGCACGCCATCACCGGCCGCGCGCCGGGCGCGGCCTGGACGCGTCATGCAGCGCATCGATCATCCCGATCCGGCCGCCGCCAATGCGCAGGCGCTCGACGATCTCGAAAATGGCGCGACCGGACTGACGCTGGTCTTTGCCGGCTCGGTCAGCGCCAACGGCTTCGGCCTCGATGCCGCGCCGGCAGCGCTCGCGCGCGTGCTCGACGGCATCGAGCTCGATGCCGGCATTGCGATCGATCTCAACCTCGTCCGGCGATCGCGGCACGTGGTCCGCGATCTCGCCGCGCTGGTCAAAAGCCGCGGCATTGCGCCGGCCGCGGTCGATCTGCGCGGCAGCATCAATCCGATCGGCGGCCTTGCCGCCACCGGCGCAGCCGGCGCGGCCCTGGAGCGAGCTCGCGCCGTACTTTGCCGCGATGCATCGCCGACCTCGCCGGCGAAGGCTTTCGCGGGCCGTTCGCCGTCGCCGACGGCCGCGTCATCCACAATGCCGGCGGCTCGGAAGCGCAGGAGCTCGCTTTCGCGCTCGCCAGCGCGGTCGCCTATCTGCGCGCGCTTGAAGCGCGGCGGCATGGCGCTCGCCGCGGCGCGCGACGCGATCTATTTCCGGCTGCCGCCGATGCCGACCAGTTTCTGACCATGGCGAAATTCCGCGCGATGCGGAAATTGTGGGCGCGCGTCGAAGACGGCCTGCGGGCTTGCGCCGAAGCCGGCGCTGGTCGCGGCCGAGACCGCCTGGCGCATGATGGCGCGGCGCGATCCTCACGTGAACATGCTGCGCACCACGATCGCGGTCGCCGCCGCCGGCCTCGGCGGCGCCGACGCATCACGGTGCTGCCGCATACCGCGGCGCTCGGCCTGCCGGATCGCGTTCGCCCGCCGCGATCGCGCGCAACACCCAGCTTGTGCTGCTGGAAGAATCAAACCTCGCCCGCGTCGCCGATCCGGCCGCCGGCTCCGGCGCGCATCGAGGACCATGACCGAAGCAGCTCTGCCACGCGGCCTGGGCGCTGTTCCAGGAGATCGAAAGCGCCGGCGGCGCCGCGGCGGCGCTGGAACGCGGGCTCGATCCAGCACAAGGTCGCCGCGGTGCGCGCCAGCGCGCAAGCCGCGGTCGCGCGTCGCGATCGACATTCTGACCGGCACGAACGCTATTTCCCGACCTGCGCGAAACTGCGCCGGTATCGGTGCTTCCAGTCGCGCCGCGCGCGCCGTTGCACGCCGACGATCCGGGCCGCATCGCCGTCGCGGCGCTGCCGCGCATCCGGCTCGCCGAACCGTTCGAGCGGCTGCGCGATGCTTCCGATGCGATCCTCGCCCAGACCGGCGCGCGGCCGACAGATCTTCCTCGCTAACGCTCGGGCACGCCAGCCGATTTCACCGCGCGCGCGAGCTTCGCCAAGAACTTCTTCGAGGCCGGCGGTATCGAAGCGGTGGCAGCTGAGGGCGCGCATCTCCCGACCTTCGGCCGCGTTTAAAGCCTCCGGCGCCGCGCTGGCGTGCCTGTGCGGCGTCCGACAAAGTCTACGACAGAGCGGCCGTTAGCGGCGGCCGAGGCGCTTAAAGCGGCGGGCGCACGGCACATTTATCTCGCCGGCGGCCGGGCGACGCGCGAAGCGGCACTACCGCGACGCCGGCGTGCAGACTTTCATCTATAGCGGCTGCGATGTGCTCGCCGTGCTCGAAGCGGCGCATGGTCTCATACGCAATGGCCTCATTGCCAGCTGACGGCAAAGCCATCACACTGCCGAGGCCATCTCAAAACCTTCAGGAGTCGACGATCAATGAGCAGACCCGATCGACCTTTCGGCTGGCGCAAGCGCATCGGCCTGCTTAGTCCGACCGTGATCGAAACCGCCTGCCATGATTTTTTCAGGATCGCCCCCGACGGCGTCTCGATGTGCGCCACGACCTCCAACATCGAGCACTGGAACAACGAGAATTTCCAGCAGGCACGTGATCGAGCCGCTGGTGACGGCTGTCGAAATATCTCGCCTCGCGCGACGTCGATTACATCATGCATTGCGGCATGCCGGTGGTGACGACTGCGCGGCAAGGGTTTTGAGGAAGAGATCGTCAAGCTCATCACCGACGCCGACGGGCTGCCGGCGTCGACCAGCATCCGCTCGGCGATCCGGGCGCTCGCACATCTCGGCATCAAGAACGTCGTCGTCGTGTCGCCCTATCCGCAGGAGCTGCATCAGTCGGCGCTGACCTTTTTCAAAGCCAGCGGCTTTACCATCGCGGCCGAGCACACCGAGGACGTGGTGTTCAAGAGGCTGCAGGACGTCACAGCGGCCCACATCGCCGCCGTCGGCCAAGCGCGTGCGCTGATGCCGCCGCCGACACAGCCGACGGCATCTATATCCCGTGCAACCAATGGGCCGCCGCCGACGCCGCACCGATTGATCGAAACTGAATGCGGCGTTCCGGTCGTGACCGGCGCACACGCCGATTACTGGGAGGCGTTCCGCGTGCTCGGCATTGACGACCGCATCGAGGGGCAACGGCCGGCTGATGGCAAGCCTGAGCAACGGAGCGGCCACGGCAGCACGGGTGAGCTTCGGCGAGGAGGCGGCAACGATGATGACGCTCACGCGACGCAAGCTTCGGCTTGCTCACCTTGACGCTGCATTGCGACGCCGCGCAATTGCCGCAGCCGAGGATTTTCCGATCGCGGCCGGTCCAGCTCATCGTGCCCTACGCGCCGGGCGGCAGCGGCGATCTCATCGCCCGCCTTCTCGGCGACAAGCTCTCGGCGCTGTGGGGCCAGCAGGTCGTGATCGAAAACCGGCCAGGCGCCGGCGCGATGATCGGCACCGAAACCGCGGCGCACGCGCCCGCCGATGGCTACACGCTCTATCTGGCAACCGATGGGCCGCTCACCGTGGCGGCGACGCTGCACCAGCATGTGCCTTATGACTGGAAGCGCGACTTTGCGCCGGTGTCGATGATTACCGTGGGCTATCAGGTGCTGATCGTCGATCCCAAGCTGCCGGTGCACAACGCTGGCGGACTTCATCGCGCTGGCGAAAGTCAAAGCCGGGCGCGCTTAATTTCGCCTCGATCGGCCTCGGCACCGCGCCGTACCTCGCCGCCGAGCTGTTCCTCTCGGTCGCCGATCTCAAGCTGACGCACGTGCCCTACAACGGCTCGTCGGCGCAGGCTATCCGGGCGCTGATCGCGGGCGATGTCGCGATGTTCATGGTCGGCACCTCGACCGCGGTTCCGTTCATCAAGAACGGCAACGTGCGGGCGCTTGCCGTCACCTCCAGCCAGCGGGTCGACAGCCTGCCGGACGTGCCGACCTTTGCCGAGGCCGGGTTGCCGCAGGTCGATTACAGCCTGTGGTTCGCGATCGAAGCGCCCAGCGCCACGCCGCCGGAGATCGTGAAGAATTTGAACGCAGACATCAACAAGGTCGTCGCCGACCCCGCTTATCAGCAGGCGCTCAAAGTCCGCGGCTTCGAGGCCAAGGGCGATACGTCCGGCGATCTGGCGACCTTCATGGAAAAGGACTACATCAAGAACCGCGCCTTGATTCAAAAACTGGGCCTGCATGTGGACTGACGTCGCATGAGCCATATCCCCGATTTTTCAAAGCTAGAATTTGCCGACGGCAAGTCCCTCGGCGGCGGCGCGTCCGGTGCTCCCTGGCTCACGCCCGAAGGCATTGCGGTGAAGCCGCTCTACGGCGCCGGACGACGTGTCCGGCCTTCCGATACCTCGACGGCTATCCCGGCATCGCGCCTTATCTGCGCGGCCCCTACCCCACCATGTACGCCACCCAGCCGTGGACCATCCGGCAATATGCCGGCTTCTCCACGCGCGGAAGATTCCAACGCCTTCTACCGGCGCAATCTCGCCGCCGGGCAGAAAGGCCTCTCGATCGCCTTCGATCTCGCCACCCATCGCGGCTACGACAGCGACCATCCGCGCGTTACCGGCGATGTCGGCATGGCCGGCGTTGCGATCGATTCGATCTACGACATGCGCACGCTGTTTGCCGGCATCCCGCTCGACAGCATGTCGGTGTCGATGACCATGAACGGCGCGGTGCTGCCGGTGCTGGCGCTCTATATCGTGGCCGCCGAGGAGCAAGGCGTGCACGCCGGAAAAGCTTTCGGGCACGATCCAGAACGACATCCTCAAAGAATTCATGGTGCGCAACACCTACATTTATCCGCCGAAGCCGTCGCTGCGCATCATCTCCGACATTTTCTCCTATACCTCGGCGCATATGCCGAAGTTCAATTCGATCTCGATCTCCGGCTATCACATGCAGGAGGCCGGAGCGACTGCCGATCTGGAGCTCGCCTATACGCTCGCCGACGGCGTCGAATATGTGCGCGCCGGCCTCGCCGCGAACCTCGCGATCGACCGCTTTGCGCCGCGGCTTTCGTTTTTCTTCGGCATCGGCATGAATTTTTTCATGGAGGTGGCGAAGCTGCGCGCCGCGCGCGTGCTGTGGGCGAAGCTGATGCAGCCGTTCGCGCCGCAAGACGCGCGCTCGTTGTCGCTGCGCACCCATTGCCAGACCTCCGGCTGGTCGCTCGCCGCGCAAGACGTCTTCAACAACGTGACGCGCACCGCCATCGAGGCGATGGCGGCGACGCACGGCGGCACCCAATCGCTGCACACCAATGCGCTCGACGAGGCGCTCGCGTTGCCGACCGACTTTTCCGCCCGGATCGCACGCAACACGCAGATCGTGCTGCAAAAAGAAAGCGGCACCACCCGCGTCATCGATCCCTGGGGCGGTTCGTTCTACGTCGAGCGGCTGACGCACGATCTCGCTGCTAAAACCTGGGGCCACATCCGCGAAGTCGAAGAACTCGGCGGCATGACGCGCGCGATCGAAGCGGCGCTGCCGAAGTTGCGCATCGAGGAGGCCGCGGCACGCACGCAAGCGCGCATCGATTCCGGCAACCAAGCGGTGATCGGCGTCAACAAGTATCGGCCGCGCGACGAGGCGCCAATCGACATCCTCAAAATCGACAACGCCGCCGTGCGGCAATTGCAGATCGACAAGCTCGCCCGGCTCAAGCGCGAACGCGACCCGCAGGCGCTCACCGACGCGCTCGCGGCGCTGACGCGCAATGCCGAAGGCGGCAACGGCAATCTCCTGGCGCTCGCGGTCGATGCGGCGCGCGCCAAGGCGACGGTCGGCGAAATTTCATTGGCGCTGGAACAGGTTTTTGGTCGCCATCGGGCCGAGATCAAGGCAATCTCCGGCGTCTACAGGCGGGAGGTCGGCATGACTGACGCCGTCGAGCGGGTACAAAAGCTCGTCGCCGAATTCGAGGAGAACGAAGGCCGCCGGCCGCGCATCCTGGTCGCCAAGATCGGTCAGGACGGCCATGACCGCGGCCAGAAGGTGATTGCGACCGCCTTCGCCGATCTCGGCTTCGACGTCGATATCGGCGCGCTGTTTGCGACGCCGGCGGAAGCCGCGCGCCAGGCGGTCGAGAACGACGTCCACATTCTCGGCATCTCCTCGCTCGCCGCCGCGCATCTGACATTGGTGCCGGAGCTGAAAACCGAGCTCGACGAGCCAGGGCCGCGGCGACATCATGATCGTGGTCGGCGGCGTGGTGCCGCCGCAGGACTACGAAGCGCTCAAAGCCGCCGGCGCCGAGGCGATCTTCCCGCCCGGCACCGTCATCGCCGAGGCCGCGGCAGACTTGCTCATCTCCCTCAACCGCCGCCTGGGGCACACGAAGGCCGCGGCGGAGTGAACGGTACCGGCGCCGCATGCTATGATGATCCGCATGACCCGCGACGAGATTATTGCCAAGCTCAAGGAAACCGCCCCGGCGCTGCGCGCCAAAGGCGTGACACGGCTTGCCATATTCGGTTCGCGGGCGCGCGGCGACGCGCGGAGGACAGCGACCTCGATGTCCTGATCGATGTCGATCCGACAGAATATTCTCAGGGCTCGATCTCGTTCGCGTTGAACGTAGCATCGTCGATGCGGCTACTGGATTCCCACTCAAGCCGAAATGCGCCGGTCGATCGAGCCGCGATTTGCGGAGCGCATCGCCGACGATGTTATCGAAGTTTTCTAGCGATGCCTCCAACTTTATCCGACAGGCTGGTCCATATTCTCACCGCCATCGACACAATCCAAACGGCGCTGGGAGGCAAAACTTTCGGAGAGTTCGCAGAGGATTTAATGCTTCGGCTGGCGGTCGAACGCTCCCTTGAAATTATCTGCGAGGCGTCACGTCGTCTTCCTGACGGAGTAAAGGCTCAGAAAACCGGATATCGACTGGCAAGCCATGGTAGACTTTGGCAATCGCTTACGCCACGCCTACCATCGGGTTGAACCAAATATACTTTGGAAGACTATCGAACAGGATCTGCCGCCGCTCAAAACATTTGCCGAGCGCATTGTCCGCGAGTTCAAGCAATAAAAACTCGTCATGCCTGCGACTTGTCGCAGAGCATCCCCAACTCAAATTTCCTCAGCAAAGACGTGGATGGCCTGGACCAGCCCGGCCATGACGATGAGTGTATTACCCGGCGACCGTCGACCACGTCTTCGCCAGTTGCTCCGCGCCGCGCAGCGACACTGCGAAGATCGTGTAGGTCGGGTTCGACGCGCCCTCGGTCGGGAAGATGCAGGGGCCGGCCATCCACAGATTCGGAATTTCGTGGGTCTGGCCGTAGCTGTTGGTCACTGAATTCGCCGCGCTCGGTGCCCATGATCGCGCCGCCGTGCAGGTGGCTGGTCGGCATCACCGGGCCCTTGCCGGGCCAGATTTCCTTGGCGTCGGTGGCCTTGGCGACCTTCATGCCCTGCTCGAAATTCGCGTTCCACAGCGCGACGCGCGTCGTCGTCGAAGCTGTGGGTCAGCCGCGCCAGCGGCATGCCGAACTCGTCCTTGTCGCTCGACCAGCTCGACGCGGTTTTCGAGCTGCGGCAAGCCTTCGCCGAAGATCGTGATGCGGGTGATGCCGCGCGCCGCGCGCTTCATGAAGGCGGCAAGCTCGGCGCCGAACAGATCGCCGCGCGCTTGCGCGTAGTCGTTGGTCTTCATCGCGGCGCCCGCGACGATGAACGATCGAGCCGAACGCGCTCGGATAGCTCGTCTTGGCATAGCGGTCATACGACATGAACTGCGCGCCGACCGTGCCCATGTGCGGCGTGATGTCCTCGTCGAACAGCGCCCAGGTGCCGGCGATGTGATGGCGTCATCATGAACTTGCCGACCAGCTCGCTCTTGTTGGCGAGACCCTTCGGATGCTTGTCGGTCGCCGAATTGAGCAGCAGGCGCGGGTTTTGCGCCGACCAGGCCGCCAGGATGACGACGCTCGCCTCCTGCACCTGCTTTTGCTTCTTGGCGTCGTAATATTCGACGCCGGTGACGCTTGGTGCCGTCCTGATTGGTGAGCACGCGCGTGACGGTGGACAGCGCGCGCACCTCGGCGCCGGCCTTGCGCGCCTCGCCCAGATAGGTCACCACCGGATTGGCGAGCGCCCCGATCGGACAGCCGACATGGCACCAGCCGTCGTAGATGCAGGCCGGCGCGGCCCTTGAACTCGGTCGAGGTCATGCCGACCGCCGCCGGCACGAAGTGGATGCCGTTCTCCTCGGCGGCCTTGAGCCAGACTTCGCCGTTCGGGAACGTCTTCATCGGCGGCATCGGATAGGGCCTGCCCGCCGGCCGCCATTTCTCCTCCGCCTTGGCGTCGCCGGAGACGCCGACGTCGGCCGCCACCTTGTCGTAGAACGGCGCCACGTCTTCGTACGCGATCGGCCAATCGTGGGCGCGGTTGTGCTCGCTCTTGATCTTGAAGTCGGTCGGCAGATAGCGCGGGAAATTGGCGAAGTAATGCAGCGCCGCGCCGCCGACGCCCCAGCCGGCCTGCGCAGGTATAGCCGAACGGATTTTTGCCGTCGAGCAGTACCGGCGCGCCGGCCGGCTTGATGCGGCGGCCCCAGATATCCGAGCTGATCAGATCGGTGAGCTGCCAATCCGGCCCGTTGTCGAAGAGCACGACCTTCTTGCCGGCCTTGGCCAGCACGGACGCATAGACCGACCCGGAAGCGCCGGCGCCGACGATGACGACATCGACTTTTTCGTTGGCCATGATGTCACCACCTCTTGGTCGGCGCGATGTGGGGCATGTAGGGCACGCCGAGCGCGGCATAGCCTTCCATCGTGGCATAGACGACATCGACCGCGTCGCTGCGCAGCACCGCGTAGACGAACGGCCCCGGCGGTCCCTGCCAGCCGTCGACCTTGTTCTGCCGCATCAGATCGATGAACGTCGTGCTGCTCGTCGGGCGTGAGCTGCTGCGAACTTGCGGCCGTTCGCCTTGCCGCTCGCGCCATCGATGGCGCCGAGCGCGGCGCGATAGAAGTTCGCATAGGGCGGCCGGACATTGAGAATGCGCGCCTGCAGCAGCGCTTCCTCCGGCGGGATCGAGATCTGCTGATCGACGAAATTGGTGATGCCGGCTTCTTTGGCGCCGGGCACAAGCGCCTCGCCCATGGCGTCGAGCGTCGCCGCCTGGTCGGCCGTCAATGTCCGCAGCGGAACGGCCTGCGCGCGCGCCTGGCGCGGCGTCAGCATGACTTCGCCGCCGCCCACCGTAAACGCGAGCGCGCCGGATGCGGCGCCCTTCATAAAGGCGCGCCGTTCGATGTCGTCCATGGAGCCCTCCCAATGCGGTGCGTGCTTGGCACCAAAGAGCAGCGGTCCGGGCGGTGAAGACAAGAACCGGAACGGCCGCCGTCTCTTTGAAGACTTAAAATTCAACGCCGAATTGGCGGTTGAATCAAGCGCGGACTTAACGCGCCTCTGCCTCGTGGCTATTCGGCTCCGAGGTCGCGACCGGCGCGGCGCGCAGCTTGAGGCGTGGCACCGGACGCTGCGCGTCCGGGCGACAAGGACTCGAGGAACGAGCGGAACACCGTGTTGGTCTGGAGCGCATCGCGGCCGGCGCTGATCGAGCATGTCGACCTGATCCGGCGGCAGGCGCAAGCGCGTCTTGACGGCGTTCAGCGCGGCGGCTCGCTCCGGTCCGAGTTGATCGAACGCAATGCGGCCAATGAAGAATTTCACGTCCTTGCAATTCCATCCCGGCGGGTGCGCCGAGCTTGCGGCGTTCGCCTTGCGATAGACCGCAGCGCCACTTGATCAATGCCGACTGCCAATCGTCCATGGTGTCGTCGAAGGCGGAGTAGCTGCCGACCGCGCCGGATTCGGTCGCCGTGTCGGACGCCGCCGTGATGAGCTCGACGCCGGCGGGCCCCGCCACGGTCTGCGCCCACGCCCCTTCGGGGGCGCGGCCGGAATCGACGACGAGAAACAAGAACCGCCGCAGCTTGACCGCGTCCTCGGGCTCGAGCGGGCCATAGGGTGTCGTCGAAGCCAGGCGCGCGATGGTGAAACCGGCGAGCCCGTAATTGTCGACGAGACCGCCATCGAGCAGCTTCACGTATTTGATTTCGCCGGTGTGATAGCGCTCCAGCGCATCGGCGTAAGATTTCAGCAGCGGCGGCGCGTTCGTCGTTGGCCCGCACCCGCTGCACCCAATCCGGCAGCGGGACCGGACAGCCGCCGGGATAATTCTGGATCACGATCGGAGCGAAAACCAAGGGCACCGCCGCGGATGCAGCAACCGCCAGCGAGATCGGATAAGTCGCCAGATCGCTGCACAGCGCCCCGAACGTGACGCGACCGAACACGAACGGCGTGCGGTTATAAATATCCGAAGCGTTGATCCACACGCGCGGCCGCCGCTCGAACAGCAAATTCTTGAAGGTTGCGTGATCGAACAGATGGTCGTCGAGCCACTTGGGAAAGCCCGTCGTGTCGTTGATGCCGCCCTGCAGGCCGCGCGCGATGTTGGCCAGGCTGACATCCGTCTGCAGGCCTTGCTCGGCATTCTGCAACAGGAAGCGCTGCTTGAAGTCGGCCAGTCCCTGACGTTTCTTGAGGCCGTAATAGGCGGCAAGGACCGAGCCGCCCGAAACGCCCGAGACGAAGTCGATGCGATCGAGCGAGCGACGACGTGCTGGCCGCTGTGGTGACCGGCGTTTCGGCAAAGCCGGACAGCACGCCATAAGAGAAGGCGGCCGCCCGCATGCCGCCGCCCGAGAACGACAGCGCAACGACCATGTCATCGTAATAGGTATCGACGTCGCGGGCGCCAAGCTCGACGGTCGGCGTCCTTGGCTCCGGCCGAGAGCGGCTGATTGATCGGCGCATTATGGATGACCTGCGTGCAGCCGGTAAGCTGGGCACAGCCAAGCCATAAGGTGGCGCACGCGACGATGCGCCCGCGCGAAACAAACGCTGGACCCGACACCACACCATTAATAACGCTTATCCTCGCCGCCCTCCCGCCCCGTCAAGCCACTGTCACACAAGGTTAAAAGTAAGACTTCTTTAAGGTTAATAATCTGCAGCAAGAAGCGGTGCGGGCTTACCGGATACGACATGAAAGCGCTGGCGCTGACGCGAGCCCTGCCCGCCCGCCCGCAATTCCACGGCGAGGCGACAGCGCGACATTTTATGCAAGCAAAGCGCGCGGATGCGGCGCCGTTCTCGGTGCGCCGAACGCGTCGATCGGGCCCATCGATTCCTGTTAATGGATTCAATGACTTATCCGTTATCGCAGCAGTGCTTACCGCAAAAACACCGATTTTTCCGGGCCGTTTCACTCAGAATCAGCCGGAAAGCCCCGCCATTACGTGACCGAACGATGACAGATGCGCGTTAAGGTTCGGCTACGGACCTGATCACAGCGCTGATTCCGTCTTCGGAACGCGTGCGCAAGCGACCCAGGCGTCGCCGTTATGCCCATGAAAATCGCCGGCGCCGATCCGGCAGGCTTTCGAATTCCGCACCGATATCCGATACTTGCGCATCCCCTGAACGATTCGTCCCCGCTATCCCCACATTTAGTGGTTGATTCATATTTTCATACTAAGTCTTGACGCGCGCGACGAGCTTGGCCTAGCTTCCTGACGTTCGGCGCGCGGGTACCGAAGTCCGCCGGGCTCTCCAAAAAGGGTTTGTGGGACTGCGCCGCGCCGCCAATGGCGCGGGCGTAGACCGCATCGCTTCGGGCGTCCGGATTGTCCTGGCGGGTCCGGCCTTCGCGCCGGCAGCGGATGGGTGACAGGTAGAGCGAGGGGTGAGGCCGAGGCACGGGCAAGTTCGCCGCGTCGCAGGGAAACTGTCGGCGGCTTATATTGAGCGGGTATTCCGCACGGCCGCCGGCGTACAAAACGAAACTGGAAGGGGCAGAAAATGCGGATCGAGCGGCGCTACACCAAAGAGGGACAATCGCCCTACGCGGACATCGCGTTCCGTCTGACCACGAGCGAAATCCGCAATCCGGACGGCTCGGTCGTGTTCCACGCCGAGAACGTCGAAGTGCCGGAGCAATGGTCGCAGGTCGCCTCCGACGTGCTGGCGCAGAAATATTTCCGCAAGGCCGGCGTGCCCGCGCGCCTGCAAGAAGGTCGAGGAGGACAACCGTTCCCGTCCTGGCTGTGGCGCAGCGTCGCCGACGAGGATGCGCGCTCAGGAGCTGCCCGAGAACGAGCGCTTCGTCGGCGAAGTCTCCTGCAAGCAGGTGTTCGATCGGCTCGCCGGCACCTGGACCTATTGGGGCTGGAAGGGCGGCTATTTCTCCTCCGAAGCCGACGCGCAGGCGTTCTTCGACGAGCACCGCTACATGCTGGCGATGCAGATGGTGGCGCCGAACTCGCCGCAATGGTTCAACACCGGCCTGCACTGGGCCTACGGCATCGACGGCCCGAGCCAGGGCCACTTCTACGTCGATTTCGAGACCGGCGAGCTGATGCAGTCGGCCACCGCCTACGAGCATCCGCAGCCGCACGCCTGCTTCATCCAGTCGATCACCGACGACCTCGTCAACGAGGGCGGCATCATGGACCTGTGGGTGCGCGAGGCGCGCCTGTTCAAATACGGCTCCGGCACCGGCTCGAACTTCTCGCAGGCTGCGCGGCGAAGGCGAACGGCTGTCCGGCGGCGGCAAGTCGTCCGGCCTGATGAGCTTCCTCAAGATCGGCGACCGCGCCGCCGGCGCCATCAAGTCGGGCGGCACCACGCGCCGCGCCGCCAAGATGGTGATCCTCGACGCCGACCATCCCGACATCGAGCAGTTCATCGACTGGAAGGTGATCGAGGAGCAGAAGGTCGCCAACCTCGTCACCGGCTCCAAGATCAACCAGCACCACCTGCGCGCGATCCTCAAGGCCTGCGTCAACTGCGAGGGCTCGGGCGACGACTGCTTCGATCCGGAGAAGAACCCGGTGCTGCGCCGCGAGATCAAGGCGGCGCGGCGCAACCACGTGCCGGACAACTACATCCGCCGCGTCATCCAGTTCGCCAAGCAGGGCTACACCGACATCGACTTCCCGATCTACGACACCGATTGGGATTCGGAAGCCTATCTCACCGTCTCCGGCCAGAACTCCAACAACACGGTGCGGGTCACCGACGAGTTCCTCAAGGCGGTCGAGGCCGACCGCGACTGGGATCTGTTCTGGCGCACCAAGCCCGGCAAGATCGCCAAGACCGTGAAGGCGCGCGAGCTGTGGGAGAAGATCGGCCACGCCGCCTGGGCCAGCGCCGATCCCGGCCTGCAATTCCACACCACCATCAACGACTGGCACACCTGCCCGGCGTCGGGGCCGATCATCGCCTCCAATCCGTGCTCGGAATACATGTTCCTCGACGACACCGCCTGCAATCTGGCGTCGCTCAACCTGCTGGCGTTCCACAATCTCCGCCCACCCCTGGAGGGGCGGGGCGAAGCGGCCTGCCCGGCGCTCCAGGCCAGCGGCGACGACCCCTCACCCCCGCGCTCCGACGCGGACGACCTCCCCCTCGCGGGAGAGGCGGGCACACTTCGACGTCGAGGGCTACGAGCACGCCGTGCGGCTGTGGACCATCGTGCTGGAAATCTCGGTGCTGATGGCGCAGTTCCCGTCGCGCGAAATCGCGCAGCGCTCCTACGACTTCCGCACGCTCGGCCTCGGCTACGCCAATGTCGGCGGCCTCTTGATGTCGTCCGGCATTCCCTATGACTCCGATGCCGGCCGCGCCATCTGCGGCGCGCTGTCCGCGATCATGACCGGCGTCGCCTATGCCACGTCGGCCGAAATGGCGGCCGAGCTCGGCGCCGTTCCCGCGCTATGCACGAAAACCGCGAGCACATGCTGCGCGTCATGCGCAATCACCGCCGCGCCGCCTACGGCGAGCGCACCGGCTACGAAGGCGTCGACGACGCCGCCGGTGCCGCTCGACCACAAGCCGCCAATCCGGACCAGCGCGCTCGCCGAGCACGCCAAGCGCGCCTGGGACCGCGCGCTCGACGCTCGGCGAGGCGCACGGCTACCGCAATGCGCAGGCGAGCGTGGTCGCGCCGACCGGCACCATCGGCCTGGTGATGGATTGCGACACCACCGGCATCGAGCCCGATTTCGCGCTGGTGAAGTTCAAGAAGCTCGCCGGCGGCGGCTACTTCAAGATCATCAACCGCGCCGTGCCGGAAGCGCTGCGCGTGCTCGGCTATGCGCGAGAGCGAGATCGCCGAGATCGTAGCCTATGCGGTCGGTCACGGCTCGCTCGGCCAGGCGCCGGCGATCAACCACGCCACGCTGAAGGCCAAGGGCTTCACCCCCGAGGCGATCGAGAAGGTCGAGAAGGCGCTGCCGACCGCGTTCGACATCAAGTTCGCCTTCAACAAGTGGACGCTGGGCGAGGATTTCCTGCGCGACGACGCTCGGCGTCGATGCCGCCGACCTCGCCGCGCCGAGCTTCGACCTGCTCGCCCATCTCGGCTTCACCAAGCGCGAGATCGAGGCCGCCAACATCCACGTCTGCGGCGCCATGACGGTCGAAGGCGCGCCGCACCTCAAGCCCGAGCACTACGCCGTGTTCGACTGCGCCAATCCGTGCGGCCGCACCGGCAAGCGCTACCTCTCGGTCGAGAGCCACATCCGCATGCTGGCGGCGGCGCAGCCGTTCATCTCCGGCGCCATCTCCAAGACCATCAACATGCCGAACGACGCCACGGTCGAGGACTGCAAGGCGGCCTACATGCTGTCCTGGAAGCTCGGCCTCAAGGCCAACGCGCTCTACCGCGACGGCTCCAAGCTGTCGCAGCCGCTGCAATCGCAGCTCATCGCGCGAGGACGAGGACGACGAGGATACCATCGAGGCCTTCATCGACAAGCCGGCGGCGGCGCGCGCCGCGGCGCTCGCCGAGAAGGTCGTCGAGAAAGTGGTCGAGCGCATCGTGGTGATGCGCGAGCGCGAGCGCATGCCCGACCGCCGCAAGGGCTACACCCAGAAGGCCGTGGTCGGCGGCCACAAGGTCTATCTGCGCACCGGCGAATACGACGACGGCCGGCTCGGCGAGATCTTCATCGACATGCACAAGGAGGGCGCGGCGCTGCGCTCGCTCCTCAACAACTTCGCCATCGCGGTGTCGCTCGGCCTGCAATACGGCGTGCCGCTCGACGAATATGTCGATGCCTTCACCTTCACCCGCTTCGAGCCGTCCGGCCCGGTGCAGGGCAACGACTCCATCAAATACGCCACCTCGATCCTCGACTACGTGTTCCGCGAGCTGGCGGTGAGCTACATGGAGCGCTTCGACCTCGCCCATGTCGATCCGACCGGCGAAGGCTTCGACGCGCTCGGCAAAGGCGTCGAGGAAGGCCGCCCGGCGCCCGAGGGCCGCTACGTCTCGAAGGGCCTGACCCGCTCGCGCACCGACCGGCTCAAAGTGATGCAAGGCGGCGCCTCTTCACCCTCCCCTGCAGGGGGACGCCTCCGGCTCGGCGCGAGCGAAGCCGGCCGGGGTGGGGCGTCTTCCAACGTCACCGCCCTCGCCGCCTCCGGCCCGCGCGCCGAAATCGCCGGCGCCGCCGCGCTCAAGAGCCGAGCCCGAGCAAAAACTCTCGCCCGCGCAAGCGCTCGAGCAACTGCAACTGGACCGACGCCCGCACCCACGCCAAAGCCGCCGCCGCCGAAAAGCGCGCCGAAGCCAAAGCCAAAGGCTACGAAGGCGAAGCCTGCGGCGAGTGCGGGAATTTCACGCTGGTGCGCAACGGCACGTGCATGAAGTGCGATACGTGCGGGTCGACGACGGGGTGTTCGTGAGGGAATTCGCCTCCTGATAAAAAGGCGGCCGAAGGGCCGCCTTTCATTTTGGTCTGCGAGGCTCAACTTAAAATGTACTTAGACTACCTTGCCGGGCGCACTTCAATTGCGACAGTTGATTGGATCAGATTGTTCATACCAACAATTGTAAATCTCGGACGCTGATACCACCCTCCTGGCTTATACCAACCATCCCAAATATTGACCGATCTGGAACCTTGATCCCGCTCGCGTCGATTATAATCGAGGCAAGCTCGGGGCCCTTTGATAACCTCGCTTTGACCAAGCCGAAACTGATCTACCCGTGCCTCGATTGACCCCTCCTCAGCAAAGGGGTTGGAATAGATACCGAACCGACGGAGCTTGAATTTCTTGCTTCCTTCCTCTCATTCGACACGAAAAAGCAAGCTTCGAAACCGGCACCTTGTTCACCAAGAACGCCCCACCAATCTCCCCGCTTAATCGAACAAATTGATCAGCCATCGTGTTCAGGTCGTATCTTTTCGTCACTTCCATCAACAACGTCCGCCAGATGATTGGCCTCCCGTACATGTCAGACAAGCATGGCTGGCCCAAGGCGCCGAAATTCGAGCGCTTCAACCAAAGTGTGAAGTCTCTAAACTCATAAAATACAGTCCACAAAGTGCTGGGTTCACCCCAACGACGTGATTCTTCCGGAGTTACTGAATCGAAATCCCGCAAGATAACACCGAGGCTCTGTGCCTTGAGAATTGCACCTTGTGAAAAGCCGGAGGCCGACACCCCGATAATAGTGTTGGCTCGCAAACTAACACGACGACCATGCAGCTGCTCAACCCAAGTTACATCCTGGGTCGCCTTTCGTTTACGACATTCTATCAATGTCAAATGATGATCTGAGCGCCGGATAGTTACGTCTATTTGACGTTCCTGATCTGAATTTCTGGGTTAAGCACGCGATCGTTCCAAGTTACTTGCGCATCAATCTCGGCGAGCGCCCGATGTATCCGGGCGATCTGTTTTTCGAAGTCGCTATATGCCTCATTAGCCATTTCGAGTATGTAGGATGGGTTGAGCCGTTGCGAAACCCATCAAAAACCGCATCGTCCTAAACCAAACATTGCTTTTGGTATCTCTGGCGGTAAGACTGACAATCCAACCTCGGGGATGCCTCAAGGCGCTGTGCCATGAAAGATGTCACTGATAAGAATTTTGGCGTCGTTATAGCATTCTGGCTGCCAGGATTTATACTTCTTTGGGGCTTGTCATTTTCTTACTCCGACATTGACCGATGCCTTCATTACTTCCAGCACATCCTCGGTAGCCGGTTTTCTTTATTTGACGCTCGCGTCTCTGGCACTTGGTCTATTGATCAGCGCAGTTCGCTGGCTAGTTGTTGATCATATCCTCGCTTGTATTACGCATACTAAGGAAATCGATTTTTCCCACTTAACAGACAAAGACAAAATGGCCGCCTTCAGCGCTATCGTCGAAAATCACTATCGCTATTACCAATATTACTCCAATACTCTCGTCGCGGTGGTTATTGCTTTTGCAACTTATTTCTTCCGTGGGAGCGAAAAGCCAGCTTGTTCAATTTGGCTGATCGTAATTGGGCTCAGTATTTCTCTAGCTTTGGCATCATGGGATTGTGATAAGAAGTATCGGATGCGTGCGTCGCAGATTACCACTTAGCTTTGGGGGATAAATCCGATGACGAACGGCTTTGGTAAGATTCACAAAAAGAAAAAATCGGGGGCGCCGACAAGAAAGCGGAAGAAAAAAGCTACCGCAAAAAAAATGGCCAAAAAAACCGCGAAACGCAATAAGAAAAAATAATTCCGGTGTTGGGGCTGCGCATTCGTAAGACCCCGATCACTCATCCTTCTGGATTTGTCATTAGCTCGCAGGATTGAGTAAGCGAAACCCCTCCTACAACCGTGCCGTTAAATGATGGGTTTCGTTGCACTCAACCCATCCTAAAAACTTTGTCACGTCCTGAGCAATCCATCAGCAGGGTATTTAGGCTCAGGACAGCACGTGCCGGTCATCTTCCGACGGTGGGCTGCGCTATTACTTTTTCTCGAACGAGAACTCCCGCGCGAGCCTCGGCATATTCAAGACAAAGACGCCAAAGTCTGGCTGGAGCCCGAAGTCTCGATAGCCGAGAGCTATGGCTTCAAATCCGGGGCGATCTCCGTGCCGCGCTTGACGATGCTGACCGCGCCGCTTTTGAGAATCAAAAGCCGCCCGGTCTTCGTGCCCTCGGTGAACACGGTCTCGCCGGCGCCATAACTTGCGAGCGGAAGCGCGGCAAGCCGTTCTTGCCAGGCCTTGGGATCATGAATCAGCGGCATTCTCAGCGCTCCTGTTGCTCATCCAGCAAGCGTAGCGCGGATTGCGCCTCGCGCAATCGGGACGGCTTGGAATCCGTGGAGCTTGATTTCTGGTCGTCAGCATGGATTGCCGGGTCAAGCCCGGCAATGACGATTGAGGAGGAGCCCGGCAGTGACGATTGGAAACATTGCCGAATAAATCCACGCCCTTCCTCCCCTCGTCACCACCGGGCTTGACCCGGTGGTCCATGCTGATCGGCCGATCATGCGAGTGCTCGTTAGCTTGGCGTGTGTCGCACGGCGGCATGGATTGCCGGGTCGAGCCCGGCAATGACGATCGAAACATTGCCGAAAGAATTCGCGCTCTTCCCTCCCCTCGTCACCACCGGGCTTGACCCGGTGGTCCATACTGACGTGCAGCTCGCCCCGCCTAACTGTCAGCGTACGATATCATCCCAAAGATCGCGCCAATCGGGATTGAGCGAGCAAATCAGATCGATCTTCCACTTGCGAGACCAGTGCTTGATATTCTTCTCGCGCTGGATCGCAGCGATCGCGGTGGCATGCTCTTCGAAGTACACCAGCATCTTCACGCCGTGCTCTTTGGTGAAGCCATCGACAATCGCTTCGCGATGTTCGTAGACGCGCCGGATGAGATCACGGCTGACGCCGACATAGAGCGTTCCGCGCGGCCTGCTTGCCAGAATGTAGACCCAATAGCTTCTCATGCCGACCGTCAGCATGGATTGCCGGGTCAAGCCCGGCAACGACAATTGAGGGCGAAACAGAATGAATTCGCGCCCTTCCACCCTCGTCACCACCGGACGAAAAGAATGCTATGGTGCCGGCACTGCTGCGGCCGGCAGCCGAAGCAACAGTTGGCCGGCCCGTTTGACGAAGAGGCGGCGCGCGATGAACCGCAAGGATCGGACTGAAGGCAGCGCCCGTCTGATTCAGCTTGCCGAGCAAGTGGTTTACATCGCGATCGGAGTCCTGCTGGTCCTGACGCTGGTGCTGGCCGTCGCCGGCGCGGGGAAAATACTATGGGACGGATTACAGGACTGGGCCGGAACGAGCGCGATCTTCCAGCTCATCGATCGGCTGCTGTTGACGCTCATGCTGGTCGAAATCCTCAACACCGTGCAGGTGTCGATCAGGACGAGGACGCTGGTGTGCGAACCCTTTCTGATCGTCGGATTGATTGCGTGCATCCGGCGCATTCTCGTCATCACGCTCGAAACGTCGCAAATCACGCAGCCCAGCAATTGGCAAGCCGCGAACGTGCCGCTCTTTCAGGCGTCGATGCTGGAGCTCGGCGTGCTCGGCGCTTTGGTGATCATCCTCATCGGTTCGATCTACGTGATCCGCCTGCCGACGCGCACCAGCCGGGACGACGGCGACGCGGGGTAAAGTCGCAGATTCGCATTTTTCGGTCGCTTTTAACTTGACTTTCGTCACCGTTAAGGTTATATCATACTCACCTTGCTGTGCGGTGGGCGTTTTCGCGAAACGGTCCGGAAACCCAGGAAGGGCGGCGCTTTTGGCGCGTGATCGCTTTCGTATCGTCTGATCGGCGCGCCTTCGCTGTCGCATGATTCGTTGAACGGCCTTCCGCCGTTCGGCATCGTGCGCAGACGCCGTGGCGGAGCGCCGGGAGGCGCGCCCCCCTCCGTATCTCCCTCAAAGGTCCGGGAGAGATACGGAGGGGGGATGCCGCGCCCGAAGCGCAGAAGGCGGTGACGCCGACTGCGTGGCGCGGATATCCACCAGCGCCTCCCGGGGCTCCGCTCCGCCGGCACTTGGACGTTCGTACCCTTTCAGACGACGGCAAAGCTCGGGCGCGATGCGCCGCGAGAACGAATGGTTGTGGACACCCGCCGCGAGGTTACAAACTGCGAGCTTTCAACCGCCCACGCTCGAGCGGTCGGCCGCGCGATGCCCTTGCATTGTGCGCGCTGTCGGGCCAAGCAATCCCGGCCCTCGCGCGGCCGGCTTCAGGGAGAATGAAGAATGCGATTTGTCACGCGCCGCGGCGCCCTCGCCGTTCTCGCTGCCACCGTTTCTGTCTCATCCGCTTTTGCCCAAAAGGTCACCACCATGCCAGACGGACTGAAAATCATCGATACCAAAGTCGGCACCGGCCCCTCACCAAAGCCCGGCCAGATTTGCGTCATGCACTACACCGGCTGGCTTGATGAGAACGGCCAGAAAGGCAAGAAATTCAACTCGTCGCTCGATCACGGCCAGCCGTTCGAGTTTCCGATCGGACAACATCGCGTCATCGCTGGCTGGGACGAAGGCGTCGCCACCATGAAGGCCGGCGGCAAACGCACCCTGATCATTCCGCCCGACCTCGGCTACGGCGCGCGCGGCGCCGGCGGCGTCATTCCGCCCAACGCCACGCTGATCTTCGACGTCGAGTTGCTGGACATCAAAGGTTAGGAGAAGTCGCCCGGATGGAACGCAGCGCCATCCGGGAACGCTTAGAGGCCACGCGGCTACCCGGGTTACGCTTTGCTCCATCCGGGCTACGCCGAGGGGATTTCAAAAAATCGTGAGCCGCGACCAGGCGGAACTCCGGCCGCTTTCGCGGGTTCTCTATCGACACATCCCTCTGCGGAGATGTCGATATGGATCAACGCGACCAGGATCCTTTAGATAAGCAAACGCGGCGATTTTTGCCGCCGCCGCGCCGCGACGGCATTATGATTCTGGCGACCCTAACGGTGTTTTTCGGCGGCATGGCATTCGGCGGATTTTTGTTCGGTCTGAAGGGCCCGTCTCACGCGGCCAACGTCCCCGCCGTGGTCATGGCCAATGTCATGGCCAACGGCACGCCGTCATCTTTCACGCGGTGAACTGTTCACGTCGCCTGATTGATTTGCGGAGAGCGGCTTGATTTGCGGAGAGCGGCGCTCATCATCGTGCAACGGCTGATCGAACACCTTCCAATCAATCGCGCCAAGTTCGTTTTTGATCCAGTTGATGAAGGCTTCGACATGCGCACGCGGCCTTGCATATTTGTAACCGTTCTTGGGTCCACCGCTCTTCAACTCGTAGGCCGGACGATGAAATAAGCGCGGCGTGATGGCAGCGCGAGCCGCACCGGAATGACCAGGCGTCCGGTGCGCAGATCGTCGTAGGCCAGGACTTTTTGCACCAGCAGCACGCCGGCGCTTTCGCTGGCCGCCTCGAGGGCGTGTCGGCACTGTTAAGCGAAGTCCGCGCGTGACATCGACACTGTCATGGCCGGCGGCCTTCGAACCAATCGGCTCCAGGTCGGCACCTGGGCCCGCGCCGGGAAACTCTCGTCATGGATCAGCGGCAACCGCGCGAGCATTTCGCCGTTGGCTGGGGAGCGTGCCGTTCGATCAGCTTCGGGCTGCACGCCGGCACCAGCGCGAGCGTGACGAGTTTCTCCATCTCCAGCGACGGGTCGGGCGGCGGATTTCCGGCATATGGCGGACCGCGACATCGACGCCGTCGGTCGCGAAATTGGCATTGTTGAGCGAGGACGAGATGCGCATGTCGATATCGGGGGTGAGCGGCGGCGAAACGATAGAGCCGCGGCGCCAGCACTTTCGAGGTGAGGCCCGGCGGCGTCGAGACCACGAGCACGCGCTCACCGTCCGACCTGCGTGAGGCCGGCCGACCGCCTCGCGAAGGTGGAGGAAGCCGGTCTGACGCACGGATACAGCAGCTTGCCCGGAGCGGTAAAGACGATCGCACGCACCCGGCGCTCGAACAACGGCACCCCGAGCAGCGCTTCGAGGCCGCTGATCTGATGGCTGACGGCGCCGGGGCTGACATTCAATTCCGCCGCCGCCTTGGTCAGGCTGAGGTGGCGGGCAGCGGCCTCGAAAGCCCGCAGCGCATTGAGGGGCGGCATTGGATGCAGAGCTAAC
>CAWJDC010000018.1:0-23586 GCA_963841575.1 uncultured Alphaproteobacteria bacterium | reverse complement strand
AGAGATATTTGATGGTCTCGAAGGCCCAGGCCGGAAATGGGCTGCGCTTGAAGCGCTCGGAGTTGGAGTCCCAATCCTTGGACATATCGGTGCGCAAGGCGGCGAACGCGCCCTTCGGCACGCGGCCGTGCGGTCTCTCCCATGCCTTGAGGTCCGCGACGCGAGAAGGCGTGGTTCGGATCCTTGCCGAGATACGGCGTGTCGTCGAGCACGACGAGCGGCAGGATCATCTGCTTGAGCGGAATCTGGTCCATGGTGATGCCGTTCTCGGCGAAATGCGCCGGCGGATCGACATGGGTGCCGTATTGCCCGACCATCTCGTAATAGGTCGCGCGGAAACCGTCCTTGGCGATGGTGTAGGGCTCGGCTTCGGATCGGCGGCGGGCGAGAATTTGGCCTGGCCGAAGCCGGACCACACCGGCGTTTCCGGCCCGAAACTGTGGGTGAGATCGACGAATGTCTTCGCGGCGATGATGCGATAGGCGCGCGCGAGGTCTGATTGCGCTTGCGGCGGCCGCGATAGCTGCCGCGCACATGCAAAACACCGCGATCATGCGCGAACAGCGGCGCCGAAACGGACGGGACGCGCCATCGTCTCCTCCATGTGCGGGGGCTCGGGCCTTGCACGCTATCGCGGTCACTCCGGCAGCGGAATGAACTCCGTCGTGTCGCCGGGCACCAGGCCGAAGCGGCCGGCCTTCCAGTCGGCCTTGGCCGCCTCGATGCGCTCCTTGCGCGAGGAGACGAAGTTCCACCAGATGTGGCGCGGCCCATCCATGGCGGCGCCGCCGACCAGCGACGACGTGCGCGTCGCTCGCCGCGCGTGACGGCGACGCGGTCGCCGGGCCGCAGCACCAGCAGCCGTTCCGGCCGTGGCGGTCGCCGCCGATCTCGATCTCGCCGGCGACCACGTAGACGGCGCGCTCCTCGTGCTCGGCGTCGAGCGGCAGCGTCGGTGCCGGCCTTGAGGCGCGCCTCGGCGAACATGCGTGTCCCAGGTCGTCGCCACCGGCGAGCGCAGGCCGTGCATGCGCGCCGGCGACGACGCGCAGCGTCAGGCCGTGCTCGCGCAGTTCGGGAATGTCGGCCGCCGCGCGTATGGGCGAAGGCCGGCGCCGTCTCCTCGTCCGGCATCGGCAGCGCGACCCACAATTGCAGGCCGTGCAGCGGCTCGCCGCCGGCGCGATGCTCGGCGCCGGTGCGCTCGGAATGCACGATGCCGCGCCCCGCCGTCATCCAGTTGACCGCGCCGGGCCGGATCGGCATGCGCGGTGCCGAGGCTGTCGCGATGCACGATCTCGCCGTCGAACAGATAGGTGACGGTGGCGAGGCCGATATGCGGATGCGGCCGCACGTCGATGCCGTCGCCGGCGCTTGAACACCGCCGGGCCGAAATGATCGAAGAAGATGAACGGCCCGACCATGCGCGATTGCGCCGACGGCAGCGCGCGATGCACCTGAAAGCCGCCGAGATCGACCGTGCGCGGCACGATGATCTGCTCGATCGCGTCGCTCGCGCGCGCATCGCCGTGGACGGGGTCCTTGCCGGGAAAAAAGCTCATGGCGCTGCCCTCCGTGCCATGCGCCGCGACGGCGGTGCATCGAGCAATCACTCAAATCGAGATGGTACCGTGACGATACGCGCTCCGCCAGCGAGTCGATATCCGGGATAGTGGCAGCGGACTGGGGCGCGACAGGCGCCGTCAGCGCCGCGTCTTGCCGCTTTGCCACGGCTTCGGCGATGAAGCGCGGCTGCGCGAACGCGGCGACGTGGACCTCGGGCGTCCAGTATTGGGTCTTGAAGCTGCCGGCCTTGCGATAGCGCGCGGCGATGGTCTTGACCGGAGTCTGCCGCAGCCGCTTGTCGTCGGTGGCAAAGCCCATCGCCATGTGGCCGCCGACATAGGTCGGGATCGCGGCGACATAGCAGGTGCCGTCGGCGAACAGCCGGCGGAACTTTGCTGACGCTCGAGGTCAGCTCGCCCGGCTGGAAGAACGGCACGCCGTTCTGCGTCACCAGCACGCCGCCTTTGTTCAGGCAGCGCTTGCAGCCGGCATAGAACTTTGCGCCGAACAGGACTTTGCCGGGCCCTTGCGGATCGGTGGAATCGACGATGATGACGTCGAACCGCCGGTCGGTCCTGGCGACATATTTCGCGCCGTCGTCGATGACGGATTCGAAGCGCTTGTCGGCGAACACCGGCGTGGTGAATTCCGGGAAATGCTCCTTGGAGAACTCCACCACCGCCGGGTCGATCTCGACCTGGGTGAGGCGCTTGACCGTCTTGTGCTTGAGCACCTCCTCGGCGATGCCGCAATCGCCGCCGCCGATGATCAGCACGTCGCGGGCGTTGCCGTGGGCGAACAGCGGCACGTGCGACATCATCTCCTGGTAGATGAATTCGTCGCGCTTGGTGATCTGGGTGGCGCCGTCGAGCATCAGCATCTTGCCGAAGAACGGCTGCTCGAACAGCACGAGATGCTGATGCTCGGTCTGCATCTCGTAGAGCACCTTGTCGACCTGGAAGGTCATGCGGAAGCCGAGCTCGTCGAACAGCGTCTCGGCAATCCAGCGCTTCTCAGCCATGACGTCCTCCGCGTTCGGCGCACATAGACGAAACGGCCGGGACTTACAGCCCGGCCGCTCAAGCCTGATCGACAGCTGTAGACGGGCTCAGGCGTCCTGGCCGCGCAACAGCTCGTTGACGCCGACGCGCTTGGCGGCAAACGCCTCGCGCAGCACCGGAATGCAGGCGTCGGGATCGGCCGAGCCGCACATGAACACGTCGAGCGCGGCATAGCCCGCCTCCGGCCAAGTGTGGATGGAGATGTGGCTCTCCGCCAGCACCGCCACGCCGGACACGCCGCTCGGCTGGAAGTGATGCAGGTGGATGTGCAGCAGCGTGGCCCGGGCGGCTTCCACGCAGTGGCGCAGCGTCGCCTCGATGTGGTCGATGTCGTCGAGCCGCTCGGCGCCGTGCAGATCGATGATCAGATGCACGCCGGCGCAACGCACGCCGTTGCGGACGGCGAAATGATCCTTGCGTCGTCGATTGCTGCCTTGCGTCCGCCGGCGCCGGCGCGGCCACTTTCAGCTTGGTCTTTCTGTCTTCCTTTCGGGCGGTACCTGGGATTCCCCAAGCCCTTCACCGATCGCAAGAGGGCGTTCTGGCTCATGCCGTCCTCCCCAACCAGAGATAAGAACCCGAGATGCCGGCAAGCCGGCGCCACGGAAAGCGAAAGCCGCCCGATCAGTCCACGCGAACTGACCAACAGCGGCAAGAGTCCCCACATAAATGCAATCGGCGGGGAGTCAAGCAGATTCTGCAAGAAAAACTTTAAAGCTTCGTCACGTTCCACAGTCGGTGGCGCTCATCGATGTGACAGCGACGCAGACGCCGTGCGCGAAGCGACGCGCGGCTTGCCGAACGCGCGCCGTCGCCGCTAAGCTTCAGCCGGCGATCCACGGATGCAAGCAAGCGAGAACCGGGATGGATGCGACACCTCACGAGCGAATGCCATGCCGGAAGCGAGAAAGCCGGTGCGCCATGCGCTTTTTCGCGACTGCGCCTGCTGCGCGCCGGTGCCGCTTGCCGGCAATCCCGGCGCGGCGCAATTTCCTCGCCGGCGGCATCGCCGCGCTCGGGCTTGGCGCGGCGGCGGCACGACCGGCCGCAGCGCAAGCGCCGGCGGCCAGGACGCGCATCGACGTCCATCACCACTACCTGCCGCCGGAGCAAGTCGAGGCGATGGCGAAGCAAGCGAGCCGGCGAGCGCGCCGAAATGGACGCCGCAATTGTCGCTCGACGACATGGAGAAGGCCGGCGTGGCGACGGCGGTGCTGTCGCGTGGTGCAGCCCGGCGTCTGGTTCGGCGACGTCGACGGAGGCGCGCAAGCTCGCGCGCCAGTGCAACGACTATCGGCGCGCAGTTGCGCCGCGATCATCCCGGCCGCTTCGGCCTGTTCGCCGCCATTCCGCTGCCCGATACCGAAGGCAGCCTGCGCGAGATCGAGTACGCGCTCGACGTGCTCAAGGCCGACGGCATCGGCCTGTTCACCAGCTACGGCGGCAAATATCTCGGCGATCCGGCCTTCGTGCCGGTGTTCGAGGAGCTCAACCGGCGCAAGGCGGTGGTTTACACCCATCCGACCGCGCCGGCCTGCTGCACCGGCATGATCAAAGGCGTTTCGGTCGGCGCCATCGAATTCGCCACCGACACCACGCGGACGATCGCCAGCCTGATCTTCGGCGAAGGCCGGCACCGCGTTCCGCTGCCCCGACATCCGCTTCATCTGGTCGCACAGCGGCGGCACGCTGCCGTTCCTGATCGGCCGCTTCATCCGCGAGCAGGTGGTCAAGAAGGACCCGCGGATGCCGGATGGGCCGGTGCCGATCGTGCAGCAATATTACTACGAGATCGCGCAAGGCAATCTGCCCGGCCAGTTCGCGGCGCTGTTGAATCTCGTGCCGGTCTCGCAGCTGATGTTCGGCTCGGATTATCCGTACCGCGAAGGCAATCGAGGCCGCGGACGGCTTGGCGGCCTACGGTTCAGCGATGCCGAGCGCGGCTGATCAACCGCCAGACCGCGCTGAGGCTGATGCCGGCGCCTGGCCGGCTGAATGGACTTGCTCGACGGACGGCGCAGTGCTAGCCGTTGACCGCGACGGCCGGCGGGACCATGGGCTCGCGCGGGTTTTTTGGCGCGCGTGCGGAAGAAGCCGAGCACGCGCCGGGCGGTGTCGGGCTGCAGCCTGTTGAAGCTCGCCAGCGCCTGCTCGAGATCCTTGGCCGACATGCCGCGGTCGGCCGGCGCGCAGCAACAGGATCGCCTTCGTCGTGGTCGAGCGACAGGCCGGCGACCTTGGCGAGGATCAGCGACGATCTCGGCGCCGGGATCGAGCAGCGCGCGCTCGACCACGTCGATCGGCGTGTCGCACATGATCGACAGCGCGATCGCGGTTTCCTCGAACTTGCGGTCGCGGGCATATTGGTAGATTTCGGCTTCGCCGATGCGGCGGATGCGGTTCTGCCGCTCCACCGTCCGCCTGCGCCGCGGCAAAATCCGGCGACGCGTTGCGGGTTTCGTTGCGGATGCCGCCGACGACCTCGGCCACGACGCCTTCGATGGCGGCGCCGGCCTGCGGATTCTCGGCGGCGAGGCGCGCCGCGCACCGCGCTCGACGCCTTCTCCAGCAGCATCAGGAAATGCGGCCGCGGAATATCGCTGCGCATGCCGACTTCGGGCGCCAGCGCGTCGTCGCCCGTCGAGCGCGTTGACCAGGCATGCGGAAGCCGGCGTCGGAGAACCGCGCGCCGCGTATTCTTGACCACCGCATGGACGACATCGCGGTCGCCGCGCTCGACCAGGATATCGGTCACCGCTTCGCTCAGCGACTGGCGCTGCGAGATGGCGAACAGATGCTGCTGGCTCTTGCTGCCGGCGCTGGCCATCAGCTCGCGCTCGTCGAGCCGCTCCGATTGGCGTCAGCACCGGACGCGCCACCTCGATGTCGTCGTCGAAGGCCAGCATGATGGATGACGTTCGCCGGCGCATTGGCGATCGGCGCCAGCCGGCTGCGCGAGCTTGGCGCGCGCCTTCGCCTCGATCGTCGCCGATCAGGCGCGCCATGACGTCGTCGAAGACGCCGATCTGATCTTCGGAATAGCGCGGTGCGCCGCCGACGAAGAGATCGGTGATGCTCGGTCAGGATTTCGATGCGGCGCGTATTGGTGCCGGCGGCGAGCGCGGTTTCCAGTTCGTCGAGGAGGGGAAGGCTACGCATCATGATCTGGAACGGCCACGCCATTGAATTGCCGGCGAGAATGCCGTGGGAACGGTGAACAAAGCCTTTTCCGCAGTCGCAGGGCGCTGCCGGCGAGGTTAACGAAAGGCTAATGGGCGATGCAGCGCGCGAAGCGGCGGCTTGCATCGCAGTATCGGCGCGATTTGCACCGGGCGCCTGTGGACTCGGGCCTCGCCGGACCGGATCGAGCCGGCGTTGCGGGCTGCCAAGCACGCCCATGCGGTTTTGCACCTCGGCGGGGACGCGATAGTCGCGCATCACCGGCCGCGGGTCGCGCAGCCCGATGGCTTCGCGCTGGACCATGAAGCACCACAGCGCGTCGCTTGCCTGCTGCACCAGAGCCTGCGCGCGCGTCCGCGTCCGACGCTCGGCGTGCCGTTCGGTCGTATTCGGCAAGGCCGCGAGCGCCGCTTCGAGCGCGCGGCCGAGCCGGCCGAGCGCCGACGCCTGCTCCTGCGCGATCTCGTAGTCGAGGGCGACGATGCGCGGCGCCCGCGAACTTGAACTGGCCGCGGGCGGGCGTAAAGTCATGCCGCAACGATAATAGGCAATTGCGGATGCCGTCATCGCGTGGGAGGAAATCATGCGAAGGCTCGTCATCTTCGTCCTTGTCCGTTCTGGCGCTTGCGGGCGCGCTCCGCAACTGCCGCCGCCGAGGACACGCTCAAGGTCGCCATTCCGCAGAAGCGGCGCCTGGGACGCCGGCATCGCCGAACTCGGCCAGCGCGGCGGCATTTTCAAGAAGCATGGCCTCAATCTCGATATCCTCTATACCACGGCCGGGCCGGAATCGATCCAGGCCGATGATCGGCGGCAGCATCGACATCGCGGTCGCCTCCGGCGTTTCGGCAGCGCTCGGCACCTTCGCCAAGGGCGCGCCGATCCGCATCATCACCAGCGAGATGACCGGCGCGCCGGATCTGTATTGGTACGTCCCGGCAGATTCCCCGATCCACACCATCCAGGACATGAACGGCAAGACGGTTGCCTATTCGCTCACCGGCTCGTCGAGCAATGGTTCGCTGCTGGCGCTGATCGCGCAATATCACCTGACCGCGAAGCCGGTCTCGACCGGCAACATCGCCTCGACCATCACCCAGACCATGACCAAGCAAGTCGATGTCGGCTTCGGCGCCGCGCCGTTCGGTCTCGATCTGGTCGAGAGCGGCAAGACGCGGATCGTCGCCACCGGCAACGACGTTGCGGCGCTGCAAAACCGTGCGGTTCGCGTGAACCTGACCGGCGCGGCGCACATTGAAGAACAAGCACGACGCGATCGTGCGCTTCATGCAGGGCTACAAAGAGACGGTCGACTGGATGTATTCCAGCCCCGATGCGCTGAAAGATCTACGGCGAATATTCCGACCTGCCGCCGACGATCGTGGAGCGGGTGCTCAAGCTCATTCCGAAGGAGGCGCTGCAGACCGATCAGGTCATGGGCCTCGACGACATCATGGCCGACGCCGTGAAGCAGAAATTCCTCTCTGCGCCGCTAACGCCGGACCAGATCAAGGAACTGGTGCAAATTCAAAAATGACCGGCGGTTCCGCGGTGATGCTGCTTGCGGCGATCGGAACAAGGGGGCAACCAATGGGTGTCAATTGTAAGAGTATTTTCGGCGCTCTGGCGATACTTCTGGTCTCGGCTTCGGTCGCTGCCGCCGCCGACGTTAAGCTCATCAGCGTCGGCGGCGTCAAAGGTGCACTCGACAAGATTGTCGCCGACTACACAAAAGCGAGCGGCAACACGGTGAACTATACCGTGGGCTCACCGCTTGCCGTTTCGCAAAAGCTTGCCGCGGGCGAGGTTTTTGACGTGGTGGTGCAGTCGGTGCCCGCCATGGATGACGACGCCAAGCTCGGTGGTCTGAAGGCGGACACTCGCATCAAGGTTGCGCGCGGCGGCATCGGTATGGCGGTGAGGAAGGAGGCGACGCCTCCTGACATTGCCACGCCGGCGGCGTTCAAGAAGGCCTTGATGGACGCCAAATCGATCGCCATGACCGACACCGCGATGCCCAACGGCAGCGGCGGCTTGACCCAAGCCATCTTCGAGAAATCCGGCGTTCTCGATTCGATCAAGCCAAAGATTAAAGTCGTCGGGCTCGATCCCGGCCAGCATCAGATCGCCGATGGCGCGATCGAGATCGGATTCTTCAATATCAGCGAGATCCGGCCGTTCTTGAAATTTGGCGGCGCCGTTCCGGCGCCGCTGCAACAATACACCAGCTATGACGCCGCGGTGACGGCGAAGGCGCCTGAAGCGGATGCCGCTGCGGCGCTGGTCAAGATGATTGCAAGCGCCCAGGCGCAGCCACACTGGACGGCGGCCGGATTGGAGCCGGTGCGCTGAGGCGCCATTTTCACAGGAGAGCAGGCGTCATCAGCGCTGCCACGTCACCATCGTGATGCCCGCCGCGGCATCGAGTTCTTGCCGCGAGCCGGGTCTGAGGCCTTGGCGCGGCAAGCACATCTTCCGGCGTCACATGCGGGCCGACGCCGCCAAACACCGGCCGGCCGCCCGGGATCGTCGCGTTGGCGGCGCGCGACAGGTGAAACGCATCGTAGCGCGGCAGGAACAGATCAAACACCTCGGTGCCGCCGATGATGGCGATCGTGCCATCGTCGACGCCGAGTGCTTTGAGCGCCTGTTCGAGCGTCGCGCCCGCTGGATTCCAAAGAAGCGAATTCAGATGCGACGGATCTGGACGCAACGGCCGCGATCTGCCGTGTCAGACCAGCCGTTTGCGGCGCGCTGCCCGCGGGCCGCCTTCGTGCGAGTGGCGGCCATGCACGACGGCGGCGGCACGATCGAGGCCGGATTGGAAGAATTCCTGATCGGCATCGTTACGTATCGAGGCGGGCATCGCGCCGTTCGCGTCGGCCAGCATGCCGTCGGCCGATACGATGACGTAACCTTCGATGCGGTGCAAGGCGTGGCCGACTTCTAGAAGACCGCCGACCGAGTGGCGCAACAGCGAGAGTACGCCGATGATGATCACGATGATGCGCACGATCTGTTTCGTGCGCCCATCGACTCGGCAGCATATTGACGAGGTACAGTACGAGAATGACGACAAGAAATGTGATCAAAGCACTGATGAGAAGCGGCATGAAATCCTCGCGGTGAATAGGGCAGTCACTCTCTGTCGCTGTATGATTCGCCTGTTAGCATGTCGCACCCGAAGAGTCATGCCATGGCCTTTGCGTTGTCACGGCTCTTGGCGGCTTAACCGCGCCGGCAGCAGCAGCGCCGCGGCGAGCGCGAGCACCGCAAGCGTACCGGCGATGATATAGACTTGGTGCAGTGCAGCCGGCGATCGCGGCGCTCAAATTTGCGATGGCATCGGCGCCGAGGCTCGCGCGACGGCCCGGCTCGAGCAGTTTATCGAGCGCGTCACCCGCTTCCGGCGCATCGCGGGCAACGCCGAAATTGAGGATCGCGCCGCCAACCGCCGCGCCGAGCGATTGACCGATGGTGCGCAAGAACAAGAACGAGGCGGTGGCCACGCCGCGTTCATTCCAGTCGACGCTGCCCTGCATGACGAGCAGGAAAGTCTGGTTGCAAAATCCCATGCCGAGGCCGACCAGCAGCGCGGCGGGCGCAAGCCAGAAGAAAGTGCTGTCTCGGTCGATCGCGATAAGCAACGTCGTGCCGCTTATCAGCATCAGCGCGCCCACGACGCCCGTGGCGCGATAGGACATCTTGATCATGAGCGAGCCCGCAACAACAGCGCCGCAACTCCACGACACCGATTGGATCGCGATCGCGAAGCCCGCGACCGTCGCGCTGCGTCCCATGACGCCTTGAACGTAGGTCGGCAGGAACGCGACGACGCACATCAGCAACGCACCGACCGTGAGGCCACCGAAACTGCTGCCCACCATGATACGTCGGCGCCAGAGTCTGAAAGGCACGATGGGTTCCTGGGCGCGCCGTTCCTGCATGGCGAGCAACGTGAGGGCGACGACGCCGATGCCGAGCAATGCGGTTACAGCGAATGCGCCCAGGCTCTGCGCCTGGATCACCAGCATCAGAATGGCACCGACGCCGACCATCAGAAGCACGGCGCCAAGCACGTCGACCTGATGAGGCCGCGGCTTAGATGTGTTCGTCGAGGATAGCGCGTCAGCACCGCAATCGCGGCGATGCCGATCGGCAGGTTGATCCAGAATACGAAGGCCCAGTGCAGATGTTGCACGATAAAGGCACCGAGCACCGGCCCGGAAATCGCTGCTATCCCCCAAACGCTGGAAAGCCAGCCCTGGACACGCGCGCGCTCGGCCGGCGGGTAGATGTCGCCGACGATCGTCGTTGCCATCGATTGGATTGCGCCTGCGCCCAATCCTTGAACCAGGCGGAACACGACAAGCGACGCCATTCCCCCGCCAGAGACCGATTGACGGCCCAGCCGTTGAGCAGCCAGGTAAAGCCGCACGCGGTCGAGCCAAGGAGAAAGATCGTTGCGCCGATGACGAACATGCGCCTGCGGCCGTAAAGGTCGGCGAGCCGTCCGTAGACCGGGGTCGAGACGGCCTGCGCCAAAAGATAAGCCGCAAAGACCCAGCTGAACAGGTGAAAGCCGCCAAGCTCGCTCACAATGGTCGGCATCGCGGTCGCCACGATGGTGGCTTCGACCGCGGCCATAAAGACGGCCAGCATGCACGCCCCCGTCACCAGGCGCGCGGCGTGTTGCAGAATTGGCTGAATGGGATTGGGCAGCTGGCGGCCAAGGCTGATTCCAAGAACAGTCCGCCTTATACTGTGGCGCCAATGGAGCCGACAATGTCCGAAGCGGCGAGCTTGATCATGAGGCAGTTTCTCGCCTGGGTCGGCGGATCGCCCCCGCACCTATCCGGAAACCATGGCGGCGTGGCGCAGCACCTGCCCGCGTCTTTCGGTGTGGGAAGATGCGATCATCGATGGCCTGGTGCGAATCGACAACGCCGCGGGCCGTGCGGTGGTGCTGACGGAGCGCGGCAGAGTCGTGCTCGAAGACGCCGCGCATGCGGATTAAGGGGAGATTGGCGATCATGGTGGCCGCATATTCGGCCTGGAACATCGCGGGGCATTTGCTACGCTTTGTCTTTTCGGGAATCGCCGCATGAACGGATCGTCCGCCGACGCCCAGACCAAGGCGCTGGAGTTCGTCAATCAGGGCAGCAGCTATGCGCTGTTCGCCACGATCGCGCTTTTGGCCTGGGTGGCGTCGGGTGTGGAATTCACCAATCGAGGATGTGCGCTTGGCTTCGATGGCGTGCCTGACGCTGTCGGTTGCTGCTCGGCGTCGGACGCTGGCGCTCGTTCCGCTGGTGCAGGAAGCGCGGCGGCCGGGCCAGTCAAACTTTGACGTGGACGTACGCTATTGGTTGTTCGGCCAGCGCAGCGCGCGGCTCAAGGCTGCGATGCGTGCCGCAATACCTTCTGCTGCTCGCCGGGATCGTCCTCTACGTCGTCGGCATGATCGATTGATGGACCATTTTTACTGAGGCGCGCCTTGAGCGCGTTTTCGGCCCGCGCTCCAGTCTCTCACGTCAGCGTATGTCCTGGTTGCGGCGGAATCTCGAAGGCGTTGAGCACGAATCCGATCATGCCGTAAAACCCGGCACAGGTCACAGCCTCGATCAAGCCTTCGAGGCCGAACGCCGCCTTGGCGCGGTCGAAGGTCGCTGCCGTCACGGTCTTGTTCGGCCAGAAGCTCGGTGACGACATCGTAGATCAGACGCTCATCGTCGCGCTCGAAATCCGGCCGCTTGCGGGCGCGAATGGCGTCGATCGTGTCCTGGCTCAAGCCCTGTTTGAGCGCGAGCGGCTCGTGCACCGACCAGGCATATTGCACGGTGGCGTCCCGGCACATCAGCAGGATGATCAATTCGAGCAGCCGCCGATCGAGCTTGGGCGTCGTGCGAAAGCAGTTGACCAGCCGGTCGGCGGGCTCGGCGATGTCGGGCGTGTGAATCAGACCGAGAATGGGCCGGTGAGGCGTTGGCCGCGGCCGCGAGCGCATGATGTCGTCATAAACCTGCTGCTGGCGCGGCGAGAGGTCTTCTCGCTTGACTTCGTCAATGCGGGCCATGGTGCTTCTCCTGTTTACCTCGAGGTCTGCCGAGCCGTCGCCGCGGACGGCCGCCACATAGCGCGCGATCGATCGCTGCACGATCTCCTTGCCGCCGCGCGGGATGGTGCGGTCGAACCAGGCGCCGTGGATGACGTCGAACGGGTAGGGCGTCAGCAGCGCGCCGATCCGCTCGACCGCCGGCGCCGACAGCGGGATCAGGTTCGGGATAGCTGCGCATGAAGCTGACGAACTTGCGGTCGGGGATCACCTGCACGATGTCGCCGGAGAGGAGCGCGCCGCGGCCTTCGCCGCCCTGCGCCCAATGCAGCACCGTGCCGCCGGCGAAGTGACCGCCGCAGCGGATCAGCGTCACGCCGTCCGCGAGCGAAAGCGTATCGCCGTCCCAGAACTTGATCGCCGGGTCGGGCCGCATGACCCATTGCCGATCGCCGGCATGCAGATGGATCGGCGCGTCGAAGGCGTGCGCCCATTCCACCATCGAGGCGTAATAGTGCGGATGCGAGATCGCGATGCCGATCAGGCCGCCGAGGCCTTTGACGATCTCGATCGGTGGCGTCGTCGATCAGCGAGATGCAGTCCCACAGCACGTTGCCCTGGTCGGTCTGCAGCAGCAGCGCGCGCTGGCCGATGGCGAAGGCCGGCACCGTGCCGATGCCGATCAGGCCCGGCTCGTGCTGCCGGAAGCAGTTGAAGTGGCGGCGCGCCAGCGCCTCGTGCGTGGTCCAGCTTTGGCCGGACGGCGGCACGAACTGACGCTCCTCGTCGCAGATCGGGCAGCGCGCGGGTTCCTTCTCGGAGGGCGCGAATTGCGTGCCGCAGGTGCTGCAGATGAAGGCTGGCATGGGATTGGACGCGCAAAAGCGCGGCGCTGGACAGCGCCGCGCTTTATTTTGGTTGCGGCTGTCGATCAGCTCAGCACTTCGTATTTCTTGAACCAGCCGATCATCCGATTCCAGGCGTCTTCGGCGGCTTCCTTGCGATAGCTCGGCCGGTAATCGGCGATGGAAGCCGTGCGGCGCGCCGGGATAGATGTGGAATTCGGCGGTCTTGCCGGCGGCCTTGAGCGCAGCCTCCATCTGCTTTGACCTGCTCGACTTTGATGCCGGCGTCCTCGGCGCCGTAAAGGCCAAGCACCGGCTCCTTCACTTCGGGCGCCAGCTCGATCGAATTCTTCGGCGCGGCGTCGTTCTTGTCGACCAGCGTGCCGTAGAACGCGACGCCGGCCTTGAGGTTCGGGATTGTGGGTCGAGTAGTGCCACACCGTGCGGCCGCCGCGGCAGAAGCCCATGATGCCGAGCCGGTTGGCGTCGCCGCCCTGCGACTTCGCCCACGCCACCGTGGCGTCGAGATCGGCGAACAGCTCGGTGTCGGTCTTGGCGTTCACGATCGGGAACAGCTGCTGCATGTCGGTGATCTTGGTCAGTCGATGCCTCGGCCCAGCGCGGAAATAATAATCGGGCGCGACCGCGAAAGCGCCGAGATGGCCGAGCCGGCGCGTCACGTCCTTGATGTATTCGTGCAGCCCGAAGATCTCCATGCGACGAGAATGATCGGCGGGTTCTGCACGCCGGCCGGGCGCGCGTAATAGACCGGCATGTCGCCGCCCGGCACCTTGACCTTGGCGTCGCCGGCATCGAGGCCGTTGGTGTCGGTGTGGATGGCGTCGGCGCGCACCGGGCCGGCGGCGAGCGTGTAGCCGGCCGCAGCCGCGGCTGAACTCGTCATGAAACCGCGCCGCGACAAGCGGCGGCATGACTTTGGACAGCCCGATGATGTCGGACGGCAGCCGTTGCATGTTCATCTGTATCCTCCCTTGCCGGGCATTGATCGGCCCAGCCCATAATGACGGCAGGATAATAGTATCGGCTGATGGCGTACAGGCGGCGCCCGGCGCTGCATCGTGCCGCGGCTCAAGCCCCGTTTTGCGAATTGCATTGCCGCGTTCGAGCGCGTATTTGGAATTCAAACGAAGGTTTGAAAAAAGGCCAAGAGCGAAACCAGGGCGAAACAAGGGCAAACAAGAAGCAAATCAACGATGACCCGACCGTCTGAAGTCACCCGCGAACGGATCATGAAGGCGGCGGAACGGCTGTTCGCCGAGCACGGCTATGAAGGCACCAGCATCCGCGCCATCGTCGCCAAGGCGCGGGTCAACCAGGCCGCCATCAACTACCATTTCGCCGGCAAGGACGGGCTTTATCAGCGAGGTGCTTGCGCGCGGCGTTTCGCGGCGCTGACCGAACTTCAGCTCGACCCATGCCGACGAGGTTAAGGCGATGTCGCGCGAGGATGGCGCTGCGCGAATTCATCCGCCGCCAGCTTCGTCCGCTGATGGGGCGCGACGAACTCAGCCGTCACATGCGCATCTTCAATTGGGAAACGGTGCGGCCGACGGCGGTCTTTCGCAAGTTGCTCAGCGACGAAGCCGCGCCCTTCATGGGTCTTGCCGTCGACCTCGTGCGCCGTTTCCTGCCCGACGCGGACCGCCGCACCCTGATGGTCGCGGCGATCTGGCTGATCGGCCAATGCAGCGTTTTCATCCGCAATCGCGAGCAGCTCGCGGGGCCGCCGATCGAGCTCGTGCTCGACGAATCTGCGGTCGAGTGGCTGGCGCAGGCGATCAGCCGCTGGGTCATCGGCGGCCTCGGCCAAGCAGCCTGACCGCGCGGTTGCCAAAGAAAGCCCGGGGACTGCCGCAAAAATTCCTTGTTTCCGGCCCTGGGGCGCCTAGAACACATGTTTGAAATTCAATCGGCCGTTTGAAAAAGGCCGGCAGCGGTAGGCACGGGGCCGCTGAGGTTATCTCGCCCGGAGGGATCGACGTTATGCAGCAGAATGTCGCCATCAGGCCAAATGGATTTCCGCAGCCCAACCTGACCTTTTTCACGCATTTCTTCGCCAAATTCGCCCTCGATATCCTGCCCGCCGCTCTCGCCAGCGTGGTCGGCGGTTTTCTATTCACCCAGTATCAATCAGGCCACGCCGTCGCGCCGCGGCCGGTGGCCGAGCAGGCCGCGCCCGCGTCGGCCGAGATGGTGCAGCTCGTTCGCGACGAGCACGCCATGATCGTCGACTATCTCAAGACGCAGATGGCGGAGCAGCAGAGCCGGCATGCCGCCGAGGACCAGGCAACCGCCCGCGCCGTCGCGGACGCCAAGGCGACGGTTGAAGCCAAATTGGCGGCTGCCGCGACGGCGCAGCACCGCTTGGCTGCTGTGACGGTCGCATCAAAAGCCGCCGCGGCGCGGAGCAGGGTGCAAGTTGTTGCGGCCGCTTCGCCTGTGATCATTCCCGCGCATGCGCCGCTTGTTATCGCGCAAGCGCAGCCGACTGACGGCGCCGTGATCCAGGCGCCCGCGCAGCAGCCGAATTCGCTGCTGGCCAAGACCCTCGATATCAAGGACCACGTTGTCGACGGTGCGCTCCACGTGGTTTCCGCCATCGGCGGCATCCCATCCTGGATCGCCTCGATGGGCAATCGCATCGGCGGATCGAGCCCCGGTGCGGATCCCGGTGCGCGACAGTACAGCGCTGCATCGTAATTGAGGCGTAGTGCCGCTAGTTCGACACCGGAGTTCCCATGAAATCGCGCTTGCCAAGCTCGACGCCGCAATGGCGCAGGATGTCGTAGGCGGTGGTGCAGTGGAAATAAAAGTTCGGCAGGGAATTGTTGAGCAGCAGCGACTGGCCGGTGAACTCGCGGCTTGCGCCGCTCGGAAACGTGATTTTGATCGCTTTGTCCTCGCTGCCGTCGATCTGAGCAGGCTTGAAGCTTTTGACGAAGTCGATCGTCTTGGTGAGGCGTTCCTTGAGTTCGGGAATACTGGCTTCGGTGTTGGCCAACACAAGCGGCTCGACGCCGGCGAGGCGCGCGGTCCCGTTGATCGCGTGATCGCTCGCGGCGCGCACTTGGCGCAACAACGGAAACATGTCCGGGAAGAGCCTCGTATTGAGGAGCGTGGACGGCTCGATCTTCTTCGCCTCGCAATGGGCGGCCGCCTTGTCGAGAACCGCACCGAGGCTGGTCAGAAACTGCACGAAGATCGGGACGGAAATTTTATACATCGAGATGGTCATGATCGTCCTTGTGCGTTGTGGCAAAGTTTGTTGTGGCAAGGTCTATTGTTGAGTGGCGGCCAACATCGTTGCGGCGTCGCCGCGCAAGCACCGGGCCATTTTTCGTTGCGCCGATCCCGCTGCGCGTTGCGTAATACGGTGTTGCAGGATCGACTATCGCCCAAACGGGCGCGGTGCGCCATCGCGATGAATGCGCCCATTTTTTCGCTGCGCCATTGTGTGGAAATCGCGGCGGGCGGCGACAAAAGTTCGCCACCAAAAGCTGTTCGGCTGTCGTGTGCAAAGGGACAACCATCCTGGCTGTTCACAGCGAAGAGGAGCCCTTCGATGTGTGATTATAGTCTGCATCACGTTGCCAGCCGTCCGGCCAAAGTCGGGGACAAGCTGGTCACCACAAAATTCGTCAATACGCCGACCGGCGGCTTTTCGGCAGTCGACAACTCCGGCGTTGCGGTGTGTCTGCTTCCGGGCACCGAGATTGCGTTCGATCATGACGTCGAATGCGAGCCAGCGCTCGGCATCCTTCCGAGCCGCAAGACCGGCCAGCGTTTGGCGCGCTTCCGGCAGGTCAATGTCGAGCAGCCTTGCGTGCATCATGATGCGTTGGAATTCTCCGACGGCAAGATCGTCCTGGTGACGCGCTTGTGCGAAGGACAGCGCGCCACCGTGTTGCAAATGCCCGCGGCCGCACGTCTCGCTGCAACCGGGACAGAGGCTGTCCGCGAGCGGCCGATGACGGTTGTTGAATAGCGCCGCGCCGGCGCGAATCGAGCTCTCTGCAGGAGCCGTCGGCGAATCTGCCGAAGGCTCCTGCCGGGGCCAGTGAACGCAAGCGACCGACGATGGGACCGACGATGCCGAAACCGCTGATTTGCCGCGAAAACAGCGTTAAATTTTGGTGAAATTGATGCCGATCGGCAACAGGTTTCAGGTTTCGTCTTGGCGCCCAGGAGCGCGTCTTGCAGGGGTCCGGGATGCCCGGTAAGCCGTGGACGCTAGCGCGCAGGAATCGCCTCCGCTGGAATAGTTTCAAGTTTAGTCGTTTCAAGTTCAGGTGTTTCACATTTGATCGTTACCTGTCTGGTTGTCGCATGGGGTGCGAACAGCTGTTGGACTGCCTGGAGGTGGGTGATGCGGTCGGCCGGTAGTTTTCATCCTGAATGGGGGTATCTTGCCCCGGCACCGAGCTTCATGCGAACGGCGCGCGTTGTTCTGGTCGCCACCGCTGTCGGGGCGACAGCAGGCGCCGCGGTGGTTTTTTCGCTGGTTGAAAGTCCCGCGAGCGACATCGGCAAGGCCTCGGTCGCATCGACGTCCGTCGCGTCGCATGTGCTGGTGACGAGCGTACGGACGGCTGCGCCGGTTGCCGATAATCCCGTACTGCTCGCAGCGCCGGTGAGTGCCGCGACAGCGGCGGTCGTGCCGGCGGCCGCTTTGCCTGCTCCGGCGCAAGAACCGGCGCCGGTTCAGGCCAAGTTTGATGAGCCGAAGACGAAGACGGATCAATCCAATACGGAGGCGCCGGCGGCGGTGCAGCCCAGCGCACAGCCGACGATCGCAAGTGGTTCGATAGGAGCCGCCGCTGCCGATGGCCAACCCGCAGCTCCCGCAGTGAGCGACGCGAGCGCGGCTTCGACGTCTGATGCGCCGGCAAGCGTTGCGGCGATGGCCGAAGTCCCGCCCGCGCCAGCGGTCGCACCGGCTCAGGTTCAAGATGAGACAACGGTTGCTGACGCGCCGCCGCCGCCAAAGAAGCTGGTCAAGAAGCATGTCGCGCCGGCGCATTATGCGCAGCGCAGCGAGCCCGCATACTACGGCACCACCATGCGCGGCCGGCCGGCGGACGATGTCGGGCTGGCACCGCTTCTGCGCCGCCTCTTCAGCGCCCGCAGCGGCTACTCCTCGAATTGACCTGATCTTAAAATCGATCCGTCGCGCGCGTGCTCAGCCGGCCATGCGGCCAGCGATCTGAAGCGACGAAGATTGGCCCGCCAATGTGTTGGCGGGCGGCTCAGCATAGGCGCGGCTGCGGACTTAAATTACCGGCATTGATTTGCGTCGATCGCCATTTCCAGCGCACTGGATGCGCCGGCGTAGTCTGGCGCCATCGCAATCTTCTGCCAATTGTCGCCCCATGGATTGGCAGCGCTATCCCACCAGATTTGGCAATAGCCACTTTCGAATCTCACCACGGCGTAATCCGCGCGCGCCGGCGACGAGGCCGCAAGTCCGAGAGCGAAAACGCCAGCCGCAAAAACTAATCGCTTCATTGTCAGCTTCCCTGTTGTGCCATGCCGAAACTTTCAGATAGTAAGGGCTCGATCACGAGACAAGCCTGTGCCGGAATGACTACGGCCTATGCGCGAGCAAGCCTTGTTATGCGCAGGCGAGACCGGTTATTCGCACGCAAGCCTTGATCGGCTGCAACACTGGAGGAAAGCCCATGCCTGAAGTCGTCGTCTACATTCTGGAAGGCCGTACGCTCGAACAGAAGCGCGGGCTCGTGAAGGACATTACCGCCGCGGTGATGAAGAATGCCGGCGCGCCCGCCGAAGCCGTTACCGTTTCGCTGGTCGAGACGGCAAAGCATTCCAAGGCCAAAGGCGGCGTGCTGTTCAGCGACATGCCGGCGCGCTAGCCGACCGTCTTGAAGCCGCTTGCACTATCGCGACCGGCGCGCGCCGTTGCGCGCCGGCGAAGCCGCATGCCGCGCTCGGCGTTAAATTTGTCGTGAGTGCGCCGCACAATTTTCTTGCTGCAATGCGGTAAACGCCTGATAATCCGCATCAAGATCCGCGACAAGCGAACAAGAGAGGTGCGACATGAGCGAAATATGGGACACCAAATATGGCCGGCGCCGGGTTCGGCGCGACCCGCCGACGGTGGAGGAAGCGGTCCTGGCGGCGCAAGGCCTTACCGACGAGACTCGGCGAGCAGATCGAGATCGTGGCGTCGCTGATGGAAGTCTCGGCCGACGAGGCGAGGGGCGCTGTTCTGCGGCTGGGACAGCGCAAGGACGTCGAGCCGCGTCACGATCGCCAGCCGCACCGGCGCGCCGCGCGCCGTGGTGGTCGAGCGCCGGACGCTGCGCCGCCCGCTGCGGAGCCGGTCAGTGATCGGCGCGCGAGCGAACCCGCCGGCGCTTACAGCCAGCGCCGGGCGCCGGGATCGGAGATGGCGCGCTTCGCCACCAGCCGGTGCCAGATGAACAGGACGACGAGCGCGCCGACGACGGCGCCGATAAGCCCTGCGCCCTGGTCCGGCCGGTACCAGCCGATCATCTGACCGATCAACGTCGCCACGAATGCGCCGGCGATGCCGAGCACCGTCGTCAGAATGAAGCCCGCCGGATTGTTGGCGCCCGGCGCCAGCAATCGCGCGATGATGCCGGCGACGAAGCCGATGATGATGATCCAGATGATGCTCATGGCGACCCTCCCGCAATGAATGCCGAGCGGCTGATCTTCGCACATTGGCGGCGCGCAACGCCACAGGGCCGCGGCGGGTTCCATGATGGTCGGCGGGCGTCGCGCGCTGGGATGTGCCGGCAGGTTTGATCTATACTGGCGTGCATCTGCCACGGAGTTGGGCGCGAAGGTTCCGAGAATGAGCAAAACCCTCGTCAAACCGCGCACCAAGGTGAAGACCGAAGACGCAGCGGCCGCCGCTCTACAAGGTGATCCTGCTCAACGACGATTACACGCCGCGCGAATTCGTGGTGCAGGTGCTCAAGGCGGTGTTCCGCATGAATGCGGACCAGGCTTATCGCGTGATGATGACCGCGCACCAGCGCGGCGCCTGCGTCATCGCGGTCTACACCCGGGACGTCGCCGAGACCAAAGCCAAGGAAGCGACCGAACTCGGCAAGAGCAAAGGCTATCCGCTGTTCTTCACCACCGAGCCTGAGGAATAAGAACGTTCGATGCCGGATATCAGTTGGTCGTGATGTGCGCCTCTGCGAATGATGCGCGCGTAGTCGTCGCCAGAGCTTCGCATGTAGGCGCCGAACTCGGCCCCGCAGCGTGCCGACCGGAAACAGCCCTTGCTTGGCGAGTTTCGGCTTCATGTCGGGCGCTTTCAATGCGCGTGCTGAACATTTTGGACAGCTGCGCCAGCGTGTCGCGCCGGCGTCTTCGCCGGTGCGACGATAGCCGTAGAAAATGTCCGCCTCGTAGTTGCTGACGCCGGTCTCGGCGAAGGTCGGCACATCCGGCAGCGTCTCGACGCGCGCATGGCGGAGGTGGTGACGAGGCCGCGCAGCGTGCCGGCCTGAAGTTGCGACACCACGGTCGGATAATCCGCCCAGACCGCATGACATGGCCGCCGAACAGCGCGCTGATGGCGGGGCCGGTGCCGCCGTAGGCACGTAGGTGATGTTGAGGTTGGCGGCGCGGCGCAGCACCTCGATGGCCACATGCAGCGACGAGCCGGACCGCCGCTGGCAAATGCGATTCGCCGGGCTTGGCCCTTCACCGCGGCGATCAGATCCGCCAGTGTCTTGTAGGGCGAGGCGCCCTGCACCACGAGCACCATCGGCGTCGACGGCGAGATAGCAGACCGGCGCGAAGTCCTTCGTCGACTCTCGTAGTTGCCGCGCTTGAGCGCCGGATTGATGACGAACGAATTCGCGACCAGGAGCACCATGCTGCCGTCCGGATCGGCATGCTCCACCACTTCGGTGCCGACCACGGTGCCGGCGCCGCGGCCGGTTCTCGACCACCATGGTCGGCCCGTGCTCGTTGCCGATCTCCTCGGCCATCAGCCGCGAAAGGATGTCGGGGCCGCTGCCCGGCGTGTAAGGCACGATGATCCTGATTGTCTTATTCTGCGAAACGGCTGCGCGATCGACGGCCGCAACCAACAGCAGGGCGAAGCCAAGCGTCCCCAGCAAAGTGCGCCACCGCATCGGACATTCTCCCGGTATGCTTTTTTGATGCCGGAAGCCTGAGCGGTTTCGATCCGTGGCGCAAGGGCGCTGCGCCGTCATGCTGTGCGGCGCTTGCTACTTCTTCTCGATCGACAATCCTTTGGGACCGAGGTCGATGTGGACGCCTTCGGGCTGCTTGCGATCCTGGTAAAGCTGATAGCCCAGCACGGCAGCGACGACCACCAGCGCGCCGATGACGAGATAGAGAATGTTGCTGCAAGTCACGGATGTTCTCCCCTGCGCGCATAGTAGCTGCTGGCGAGAACAAAGCGAAGCCTGCCGGATTATAAAGCGCGCTTTCGTCCTGCGCACATCCGCACATCATGTTTTTGTGAAGTGCAAGCGATCTCGAGTTCCAGTACATCGCGCTCCAGGGGCGTCGATAGGAATGTATCCAAAATGGATCAAGCCGTCCCAGGTCTGGCAAATCATTCGCCTGTTCGTTCGTCCGCGGCAGCGCTGGATCGGCTGGCGCCCCACCGTGCTCAGCATTCTGCGTATTGTAGCGGGCTCTGTTTCTCGAGCACGGCATGTCGCGCCTGTTCGGTTTTCCTTCACCGCTGCCGACGCCGCCGATACTGACCATGTACTGGTTCGCCGGCGCGATTGAGTTTGTTGGCGGTGCTCTGGTTTTGCTCGGCCTGTTCACGCGGCCGGCGGCTTTCATTATGTCGGGCGAGATGGCGTTTGCTTATTTTTCAGCCATGCGCCGCACGGCTTCTTTCCGATCCTCAACCGTGGCGATCCGGCGATCCTTTATTGTTTCATCTTCTTCTACCTGGTTCGCCGGCGCCGGGCCGTGGAGCCTCGACGCTTTATTCTGGCGACGGGGCCGCGGCTAACATACCACCGGAATCGGCCCGACGGGGTCGGCTGAAATCGCCGTCGAACCGCTGCTCCGGTTGCTCGCTCCCACATGGCCGAAAATTCACGGAACGGGCCAGCGTCGCGCCCGTTCAACCTATGTGGTCTGAGGGGCGACACAGGAGAGACACAATGCGACTTTCAGTTCTTCGCCGGGGCGCACTTTGTTGCTGGTTGCCCTGCGGCGGCGATGGCACAATCCACGACGGCACCTGCCAATACACCGCCGGCGTGCGCAGTCCGGCGCTAATCAGAATTCGAGCGACCGCCGGTTATTGCGCACCCATGTGCGCAACATGCTGCAGAGTTCCGGATTCTCCGACATTCGGATGATGCCGAGTTCCTTCATGATTCACGCCAAGGATCAGGACGGCAATCCCGTCGTCATGAGCGTGAGCCCGGATGTCACCGAAGTTGCGGAACTTGGAACTTCAGGCGCGAATGGCACGAATCGTGCCAATGACTCGTCCAACTCGTCATCGCCGGCGAGCAGCTCAGCAATTCGTCCCGGTCGCGAACAACGACGAATTGAGCTCAAATCTGGTCGGCCTCGACGTCTATAACAATTCGAACCAGGATATCGGCCAGATCAAGGATATCGCCATGGGACCGCAAGGCCGCACGCGGGCCTATATCTTGTCGGTCGGCGGCTTCCTCGGCATGGGCGATCACTACATCGCCGTCAGGAACCAGTCGGATGTTAAGGTGGAGCTACAACAGCTCCGACAAAAATGGCACGCCGCCATGAACACCAACGCCGAATCAGTCAAAGCGGCGCCTAGTTCAAGTACGACGGTCGCTGGAACGCCGAGTAAATGGTAACGCGACGCCTTTCGTGCGTGCGATAGCTGCGCCATCCGGTCCGGGCGCGAGCTAAAAACGCGCGCAGGATGACGGTTCAGTCAAAAATGGCAAATGCCCGCGGCAGGCGCGGGCAGTCGTGTCGCGGGTCACGATCGTCATTTCGCGTATGATAGCGGTTGTGGCTTCTTTTGGGTTTTGCGGGCCGAGAGCGAACGGCTGACTTTCTTCTCCGCGATACGGCGTGCCGGTTGGGCGGCGACCAGGATTTTGGAGATTTCCCGCTCCGCCGCCAGCCAATGCTGGTCGGCTCGTCCGTCGCTGTAACCGCTTGCCGCCCAAATTTCGTAAGCGCGCTCGCGGATACGATGCGTCAGATTTAGTCCATTGATCACTTCCCTTTTGTTTTGGTGCCCCCGTCTTTTTGATCTGCGATCCCGGTTAACGAAACCTTAACGCGGGTTTGGGGCCTGCATTGCGCCACCGCGGTGCACCGTTCTGGCTGGGCGCGCCGCCGCGCCGGCGATCGATAGGCCATGCGGGCATGGCCGGCGCAGCACGGGAAGCCCGCAATCGCCTCATTGCCGCAAAAGGCGAAATCCGCCTTTTCGCATTCGCTGACCGGCCAGCGGCATTTGTCCTGCGCGAGTTCGAGCAGCGAGCAGCGCTGCGCGCTCTCGATCGGCACCGCGCCAAGCGCGATCCCGCCGGCGGCGCACGGCGTTTCGGGCGCCGATCAGGTGCAGAAGCTGGCGCTGGGTCGGAGCCGCGGGCGTCCGGCGCGTGGAAGATGAACGCGCGAAGCGCCCGCGGGCCGCCCCGGCGCTAAGCGGAGCCGGTAAATCTGCCCGATGCGGCGTTAGGGTGATGCTGATCTCGGCGGCAATCTGCTGCAATCGAGCCCGGTAGAGACCAAAACAAAGGTTCGGAGCTGTTCGACCCCGCTCCGCGGTCCAGGTTTCCATGGTGGTGCACCATACGACGGGCTCGTTGGTGCCGCGGCCGGTTATGGGCCGCCGACAGGGCGATGG
>CAWJDC010000017.1:0-293498 GCA_963841575.1 uncultured Alphaproteobacteria bacterium | reverse complement strand
CCATCCGTGACGTCGTGCGTGCGTATAAATCGAGGTTATCGGCCGCTTTGCAGCGCTTTGGTGGCACTTGACCGCGCCCTTTCGCCCGGTTAGGCCGCCTATTGATGAGCTTGTGGAATGATGTTCTGCCGGTCGTGCAGGCAATCAACAGCGATGGTGGAAACTTCACCAGTTTCCTCCTCAGTCGCAGCGTGATCGACCTGCTCGACCAAGCCGCGACCGCGGGTGAGACCGCGGCGATCACGTCGCGCGACCGTATCCTGAGAGCCGTCAGGCAAGGTAATTGGCCACACGATCCGAACGCATTCAACGCGGTGTTCGAGAATTATCACGAGGGCCTATTTTACCTTCTTGCCAAGCATCGCGGCGTTCAACTTTGTCATGTGCCGGAGGTTAGCGGCAAGACGCCGGAATTCGTTGCCAAGGTCTTCGGAGAGAATTACGAACTCAAGACCCTTGATATTTCGGGCGGGAGCAACGTTTACCCCTCGATCGCCGAGGCGGGGCGGGAAAGCCACAAGAATGCGCTCGCGCGGGCCCGGACTTACGGTGTCGGGTTGGGCGATCCTCAATCAAGCCTCATGGCGGTGCGGAGAATTGGCTTGAGGTCATGCAGCGGGTAATGCGCCAAATCGGCGCAAACGTGAAACAGGGCCAGTTCGAGGAGAAGCCAACCATCCTCGTCGTGGCGCTGCCCCGAACTGCAATCCATTCTTATGCGGACGAGCTAATCGATCTCAGACAAGACCCGGTTCTCGGGAAGGTGAACGGTCATCTCTGGACGCTTGCGGCGCACAAGGTCGGCGACCATTTCTGGTGGCCGCATCCAGACGGTTTGCGGTGGCATGGTGCCGACAACGACAACGGGCCGCTCGATCAAAACGGTGTCCTCCGCGACTTTCCGTTCGTGCAAGCCATCGTGTTTATCCATACGATTTGGCACAACTTTAAAGCGCAGATTTCTTTAATCCAACATTCTGGCCACGCGTACCGACTGCACGGTGTTTGGAACGGTGCATTCACGCCACTCGGGCAGGCCCAGAGCGCGATCCCGTCCTCGTTCTTTCCCTTGTGCCAAGCATCAGTCCGAATGAACTGAGGCGTGGTTGCGCCATCACCAATCCCAAGGCCGCCTTGGCGTTGCGAGAGCTCGCTGAACATGGGTGAGGCCGCACTGTGGGTTACATCAATGGCGTCAACCTGCTGCCGTCGACCGGCGAGTTCACCTACGACACCATTCCCTATCTCGGCCAGCGCGTCACCGAATCCATCCTGACCTCGATCAACCGCTACGCCTACGGTGGGCCGCTGGCGGCGACCGGCACGACGACCGACTACACGATCGCGCTCGATAACCTGCAATCCGAATTCCCCGACTGCGAAACCGTCGCCCTCGTCGTCGCCTGGTTCGGCAATTCGACCGACATCACCGCCTGCCACATCTATCCCTCGACCACCTACATCGGCGGCACGTTCCAGCAGGCGGCCGGCGGGTCGGATGTCTGGCGCTGCTCGGGCCTGACGCAATTCTCGCCCGGCCTGATCCCGATCCCGTCCTCGGCGGTACCTTCATCTACGGCGGCACGCCATCGGACCAATCGATCGTCCGTTGCATCCAGGACCTGAAATCGCGCGGGCTCCGCGTCGTCTTCTATCCGTTCATCCTGATGACCGCGGCGGGCGAGCCCTGGCGCGGACGCATCACCTATTACGGCCGGACGTTTCCAGCGCCGCGACGGCCGCCGTCGATGCCTTCCTCGGCACTGCCGCGACCTCGCAGTTTACGCGTGACGCGACGAACCTGACCGTCGCCTATTCGGGATCGCCGACCGATTACACTTTTCGGCGGATGATCCTGCATTACGCGAATCTGTGCGTGGTCGCCGGCGGCGTCGATCTGTTCCTCCTCGGCTCGGAATTTCGCGGCATCGAGACCGATCCGCGGCCCGGCCTGGACGAAGGCGGGGACGACCGGCGGCGACGGCCGGGTGACGTGGGATTATCCGTTCGTTGCCGGCCTGATCCAGCTCGCCGACGACGTGCGCAGCGTCTTCGACGGCGCCGGGCTGACAAAAAATCCGACCGGGCTGCACAACCTCATCAGCTATTCGGCCGACTGGTCGGTCTGGATGGGCTATCAGCACCCGGGCGAAAACGGCCAATGGCCGCATCTCGACCAGCTCTACGGCCACGCCAATATCGATCTCGTCTGTTTCGACAATTACCTGCCGCTGTCGGACTGGACGACGGGCGACGGCGGCCTCGATGCGCAGAATTGGCTCGATCCGGCGCCGAGCGGCGCGTGGCCGCCGAGCCCGGCGACGTTCAACGGTCTCGGCATGTCCGGCCAGCCGACGATCCACAGCAAGGCGTATCTGAAAGCGAACATCGAGGGCGGCGAGAAGTTCAATTGGTTCTACAACGACAGCAACAATCTCGGCCTCGGCCTCGATCCGAACGGCACCGATCTGCACGTGTCGGTGCCAGAAGGCGATCGGCTTGACGCAATCGCGCAACCAATATTATCCGAACCAGCAATTGCTGGCGAACAAGCAACTACGCTGGTGGTGGAACAACAGCCACCAGGCGATCTATGACGAGGGTGATGGCACTGGGTGGTCGCCGCACGGCCCTTACACCGAATGGAATCCGCAATCGAAGTCGATCACGTTCGCCGAGTATGGCTTCCCGGCCTGTGACCGCGGCACCAATCAGCCGAACGTCTTCTACGCTCCCAACTCGCTCGAAAGCTTCACGCCGTTCTGGTCGATCTGGGACCCGAGCCAGAGCGTTGCCGGCAACTATTGGCCTCGGCGCGACGACGAGCTGCAGCTGCTCGCGCTGCAAGCCGTCTACGAATATTGGGTAACCGACGGCAACAATGAGACGTCGGGCAGCGGCATGCCGATGATCCAGACCGCCTTTATGTCGGTCTGGAATTGGGATGCGCGGCCGTTCCCCACCTTCCCGCAGATGGCGGAGGTGTGGGGCGACACCGGCAATTGGCCGGCCGGGAATTGGCTCGGCGGCAAGGGGCCGTTTCTTACGCCGCTCGTTCCCGACGATCCGCCGGAGCCCGGCCCGTATGCGGTATTCCCGGCCGTGCCGACGCTCGGGTGGTCGGTGCATTATTCGCCGATCTTTTCCACCGGCGCGGCGTTGCATGTTTCCGGCCGCGAGGTGCGCGCGGCGAAATATGTCTCGCCCGCTGTGGGAGATCGAGCTGAACTTCGACCTGCTGCGCATGGTGTCGCCCAACACCGAGTTGCAGCAGATCGTCGGCTTCTTCGAAGAGTGCGAAGGCGAGGCGACATCGTTCTATTTCGAGCCGCCGACGCTCTCGCCGGTTGCCGCGCAGGCGCTCGGCACCGGCGACGGCTCGACGACCACGTTTCCCTTCACGGTCTCGATCGGCAGCGCCACGCTCTCGCCGGCGGGCGTCGGAACGGTCTCCGCGGTTTATTTCAACGGCGTCGCGCAACCGAGCGGGTACACCGTCAACACGACGGCGCTCGCGCCATCGGTGACGTTCGCGACGGCGCCGGCCGTCGGCGTCGCCGTAACCGCCGACTTCCACTGGTACTTCCTCTGCCGGTTCGATGACGACAGCGAGGACTTCGAGGAGTTCATGGCCGCGCTCTACGCGCTGCGGTCGCTCAAGCTGCGCACGGTGCGGTCATGACCACGCCGCCTTCGCTGCCGGCATTGGCGGGGCTCGCCTGGTCGCGGCACAAGAAGCCTGGGTTTTCGACGCGCGTCGCCTCGCACGTTTCCGGCCGCGAGGTGCGCGTCGCGCTTATGAGCTACCCGCTCTATGAGTTCGAAGCCGTCTACAACGGGCTGACATCGTCGGGGAGCACCTTTGCCGGCCTCGGGACCAACAGCTTGCAGAGCCTTATGGGGTTCTTTCTGCAACTCCAGGGGCAATTCGGAACGTTTCTCTACACTGATCCCGACGACAGTCCGGTTACGGGCCAGGCATTCGCCAGCGGCGACGGCTCGACCACGTCGTTCACGATCATGCGGTCGCTCGGCGGTTTTCTCGAACCTGTGGGCTGGGTGACGACGCTCTCGAATGTCTATCTGAACGGCGCGAAGCAGACGAGCGGCTTTAGCCTAACCACCCCGAACACGCTCAGTTTCACCTCGGCGCCGAGTTCTGGCGTCGTCGTCTCGGCCGATTTCGCTTACGCGTTCCAATGCCGCTTCCTCGATGACCAGATGGACTTCGAGGAGTTCATGGCGAACCTCTGGAAACTCGCCAGCATGAAATTCCGCAGCGTGAAACCATGAAGCCGGCATCCTCGGCGCTTATCAGCTACCTCAACGCCGCGCGGGCAAGCCCCGACGTGCCGCTGTTCATGGCGGACACCTTCACCTTCACGCTGCGCACCGGGCTCGTCCTTTGCTACACCAATGTCGACGTATCGTTCAGCTACGGCGGCAACACCTATCTCGGCAACTCGATCCTGGTTGACGGTCTGAAGTACAAGGCCGCGGTCGGCCTTGAAGTCGACCAGCAACAGATCACTGTCTCCGCACGCGGGACCGACACGATCACGGGAGGCGCGCCGTTCCTTCAGGCGCTGCGCGACGGCTCCTTCGATGGTTGTGAAATCGAGCGGGACCGCATCTTCTTCTCCGACCGTATCGGCGGCACCGCGATCGGCTCAGTGCTGCTGTTCAAGGGTAGGCTCGGCAATGTCGACCAGATCGGGCGGACGACCGCAAAGCTCACAGTCAATTCCGACCTGGTGCTGCTCGACATCGACATGCCGCGCAATGTGTATCAGCCGACCTGTCTGCACGCGCTCTATGATTCCGGCTGCACGCTGGTAAAGAACGCCTTCGGCACCAATGGCACGGTCGGGTCCGCCTCGACGGCCTCTGTCATCAACTGGTCGGGGGCGTCGTCAATTTATCAGCAGGGCTCGATCACCTTCACATCAGGTGTCAACGCTGGAGTGACGGCGAACGTCAACAGCGTGGCTGCCGGCGGTTCGCTCACGCTTGGCTACCCGCTGCAAAGCACGCCGGCGCCGGGCGACACGTTCACAGTCTACCAGGGCTGCGATCACACGCCGGGTACCTGCCAGAACATATTCAATAATCTGGCGAACTTCCGCGGTTTCCCCTACGTGCCACCGCCGCAGATGGCCATCTGAAATGCTCGACATTGAGGGCCGACAGCGCGCCGCTGTGGTGGCGGAGGCGCGCTCTTGGATCGGCACGCCCTATCACAATTGCGCCGATGTAAAGGGTGCGGGGGTCGATTGCGGCATGCTGCTGGTCCGCGTGTTCGTGGACACGGGGCTCTGCCCGCCATTCGACCCGCGGCCCTATCCCGCCGATTGGCACCTGCATCGGGGCGAGGAGCGCTACCTCGGCTTTGTCTTCGACCGCTGCCGCGAGGTCGTGGAGCCGCTGCCCGGCGACGTGATGGTGCTGCGCTACGGCCGCTGCTACTCGCACGGCGGCATCGTCACCAAGCCGAGTCCGCTGACGATGGTGCATGCTTTCCATCCGGCGCACCGCGTTCTTGAAGAGGAAATCGAGCACAACAGCCAATTGTCCGAGGCCGTGCGGTCGCCGCGCTTCTTCAGCTATTGGGCGAAAAACCCATGAGCGGTCTCTTCGGCGGCGGGTCGCAGCCGACGACCGCGCCGGATTATACCGGCCTGCAAATCCAGACTGCCGTCAACACGCTGCCGATCCCGATTGTATGGGGCGAATCCAGGCTCGCACCCAACATCGTCTGGTATAACAATTTCCAAACGTACGAGAGTGGCGGTGGCGGCAAGGGGAGCGGCGGCAAGGGCGGGCTGTTCAGCGGCGGTGGCGGTGGCTCCGTCAGCTACACCTACAGCGCGGCGATAATCATGGCCCTTTGCGAGGGGCCGATCGCCGGCATCAATCAAATCTGGAAAAATCAATCGGTCTATACGCTGAGCGAGCTCGGCCTGTCGTTGTTCGCCGGGACGACGCCGCAAAGCGAGTGGAGCTATCTCGCCGCAGCATATTCCTCACAGGCACTCGCTTACCAGGGCACCGCTTATCTGTGCGCGCCGAACTACAGCCTCGGCGACAGCGCGACGCTCGACAATCATAATTTCGAAGTCCAAGGGTTCTTCTTCGGCACCGGGTACGGGCCCGGATACGCGACCGGCGCCGACGCCGATCCGTCGCTGGTCCTTTCCGACTTTCTCACCAATGCGCAATACGGCGTTGGCTTCCCGCAGGCCTCGATCGACGCCACCACACTCTTCGGCTCGGGCGGCGATGCCTCCTATCAGACCTATTGCCGGGCAGTCGGCCTTGCGCTCTCGCCCGCGCTCACCGATCAGGAGCAGGCATCAAGCGTCCTCGGGCGGTGGCTGCAACTGACCAACACGGCCGCAGTCTGGTCGGGCGGACTCTTGCGGTTCATTCCCTATGGCGACAGTGCCGCCAGCGGTAACGGCATCACATTCAATCCGAATGTGACGCCGATCTATAATCTCGGCGACGACGACTTCAAGGTCGAGAACGACGAGGACCCGCTGCAGGTTTCGCGCTCCGACCCGTATCAGGCCTACAACGTCTGGCGTCTCGAAATCGCGGAGCGCGGCAATGCCTACAATCTCACCAGCGTGGAGTCGCGCGACCAGAATGCCATCGAACTCTACGGCATGCGCATCGCCTCGACGGTCACCGCCCATGAGATCTGCGATCCCAACATCGCGCTGATCTCCGGCCAGCTCATTCTCCAGCGCGCGCTCTATATCCGCAATACCTACAAGTTTCGGCTGTCGTGGGAATACTGCCTGCTCGACCCGATGGACCTGGTCACTGTCACAGACTCGCTGCTTGGCCTCTCCAACGCGCCGATCCGCATCACCGAGATCGAGGAAGACGAAAACGGCTTGCTGAGCGTCACCGCCGAGGAGTTTCCGCTTGGGGCGGCGACCGCGACGCTCTACCAGACCCAGCCCGTGACCAATAATCCGCTCAACCGCAATGCCGCCGCCGACCCGGTCAACCCGCCGATCATCTTCGAGCCACCGTCCGCATTGGTCGGCTCGACCGCGCAGGTCTGGATCGCGGCATCGGGCGGATCAGGCGGCGTCGCCGACCCGAACTGGGGCGGTGCCAATGTTTGGTTCTCGATCGACGGTGCGACCTACAATCAAATCGGCCCGATCGTCGGCGCCTCGCGGCAGGGCGTGCTCGCAGCTTCGCTTCCGGCCTATAGCGGCACAAATCCTGATAAGGCCGACACGCTCGCCGTGAACATGGCGAGAGCGGCGGGTCGCTCGCGACGGCGACCACCCTTGATGCGCAACTCGGCAACACGCTGTGCATCGTCGACGGCGAGCTTGTGTCCTATGCGACTGCAACACTCACGTCGGGCGATCAATACGCGCTGACGTATCTCTATCGCGGCCTCTATGGCACGGCGATGGCTACGCACGCTTCGGGTGCGCCGTTCGCTCGGCTCGATAGCACCGTCTTCAAGTACGACCTGCCGGCCGAATATGTCGGCATAAAGCTCTACATCAAGCTGCAATCCTTCAACGTGTTCGGCGGTGGCGTACAGGACCTCTCGACCTGTGCCGTCTGCACCTACACGCCCTCAGGCGCCGGCTTCGTCGATCCGATCGCGGCGCAGCTCGCCAGCGGCTTCCCGCCTGATCTCGGCTTGGTTTCGAGCCCCGTCACCGTCACGGATGACTTCGGTTCGCTGACCGTTGCAGCCACCGGCGTGGTCGATCTCGGCAACCTCACTTCATGAGCGAACAGCTTCGTCTGCGCGGCGACACGGCGGCCAATGTCGCCGCGTATACCGGCCCCTCGCGCGAAACCATCGTCGACACGACGAACAACCGGCTCGTCGTCCAGGATGGAGTCACGCCGGGCGGCTGGCCGGCCGCCAAGCTCGCCGAAGTGCCGCGGATCGCCCGCACGGCGATCTCGACGTCGTATGCGGCCACGCCGACCGATCGCCTGATTGCTGTGACCGCGATGGTCTCGTCGATCCTGATCACCTTGCCGGTCGCCGCCACCTTCCAGGCCGGCGCGCGATTGCTCGTGATCGACGAGAGCGGCGCCTGCTCGTTTTCAAAGTCGATTGCGGTGGTGCCGCAAGGGACGGACGTGCTGGTTGGCGTCTTCTCCAGCATCGTTACGACGGCACTTGGCTATATCGAGCTGGAAAGCAACGGCGCCGGCCAATGGACGATGTCGGACGGCCTCAGTGTCGGGACTTCGTCCGGCAGCATCTCGCCGGCCGCGACTTCAGCATCGCCCGGGGCTTCGGCTCCGTTCAGCGGTCAGGCGCTGATCGGCGTTCAGAAGACCTTGTTCTCGGCGACCATTGCGGAGCCACGATTGAAGGCCGGCATGCGGCCGCTGATCTCGGTGGTCAATCCGCTGCTCCTGACCAAGGGCCTGGCGGTCGACGCCTGCATCACAGGTTTCGCGCCGGTCTTATCGCAGTCGGCGGTGTCGTCTTCATGATCGACGGCCGGCCGGCACCCGACGGATCGGCCCACCTTCTTCTCACCCTCAACTACATGGGAGTCTAAAATGCTCAACGGCATTGCCTCTTCGTTCACCCAGCGTCCCGCCAAGGCGACCGACGGCCCGGCAGAAATCACGCCGCGCGGCAACGGCTACGGCGAGCCATTTAACCAGCCGGCCAGCGCCGACGGCCTCGACGTCTTCCTCAACGAGGGTTCCTATTACTCGGGCGTGATGACCGGCTACGTTCCCGGCACAGGATTCACCGCGGCCGCACAAGCGACCTTCTCCGATACTTCGGCACTGGTCATGCTCAAGACTGCCGCCGCAAGCGCCGGCTCTCCGGTCGGAGTCCGGCTCGACACCATCAAGCTCATCTGTTCGAACGTCGGCGCCGGCATTACCGCAATGCGGGTGGTCGCCGTTCTCGACAACGTCTCACGCTGGGGTTCCGGTCCCGGTGGTTCGACGATCACGTTCAGCGCCAGCGGCAACATCGGTTCGCAGCAGGGTTCGATCAGCCAGGCGGTCTGCGGCAACCTCGGCTCGGGATCGGCGACCGGCAACAAGCGCATCGTTGGCCAGTGCGTACTCAAGGCGGCGGCGCCGGTACTCAATGATGAGTTTGTTCTGCGCTTCTCAAATGCGGCGCAACCTTCCGGCTCAATCGCGGGTTCGACTGCATCGACCATTGTGCGCCATATGGAGCCGCTGATCATCGCGCCGGGTTGGGTTTTCGTCCTACATGCCTATTTCACCGGGGTGACAACGGGACCGCAGTTTGAACCGATTATTACGACGATCGAGCGTTAGATTCCCTGTGTGGTGCGGATCGAGGCGGGAACTACTCGATGATTAGCGGCCTCGCCATTTCGAAGAACCGGCAGAACGCGTTCGCCAGTTGAATTTGGCGTGGCGTTCGACATTCGGCCTCGAAGATTTGCGGCGAGCCGACAAGGATCGACATGCATTTAGCCCGAGAAGTCGCGACGTTGAGTCGATTGAGGCTATAGAGGAACTCCATCCCGCGAGGTGCATCCGCATGGCTCGAGGTCGCGGTCGAATAGATGGCGATGGGTGCTTCCTGCCCCTGAAACTTGTCCACCGTACCGACGCGAGCGTCGGGCAGGCATCGCTGAAGCTCGAAGACCTGCGCGTTGTAGGGCGTGATGATGACAATATCATCGAGAGTAATCAGTTGCTCTGTAGCCTCCCGATCCACCCAACTCGTACCGGCGGCAAGGATCGCGCGTACAAGCTTGCCGACCTCTTCCGCCTCCTCAGGTGAACAGTTTTGATTGCCGCTGTGCGGGACAGGCAGAAAGTACAAGCCGAATCCATTAACAAGCCAACCATTCTTGACGACTTGTCGTTCAAGTCCGCTTCTTGAGCATAGTTTGCCGTCGTAGAAGAGCTCGGACGTATAGGCGCAAATGGCAGGATGCAACCGCCAAGTCTCTTCCAAGAAAGTCCATGGTCACGACCGATGGTACGCTCTTTGCCGAGAATATGATTGAGCGCAGAACCATCGGTGCCCTCCGGATGGGTACCCTGTGTCGGTTGATCGAGCTGTTGCGGATCGCCGATCAGTACCACTGTCTTTGCCGCGTGCGACACCGCAAGCACGTTAGCGAGCGACATCTGAGCAGCCTCATCGACGAACAGCACGTCGACTGTGTCGACGGCTCTGGGCGTGACCATAGCCAAGCGGTGCCGCCACCGACCGATGCATCGCCCCCCAAATGCGGCGAACAACTCCTCGTTATTCCTCGCGAAGGAAAGACGTTGCTGTGGGCTCTTCGACCTCATCGGCCTTCTGACAACATTGTAACTTGATACCCAATTCGTCGGCTGCCGTGATCGTCGCGTTGATCAGGTTGCGAATCACTTTGTGGCTGTTGGCTGTAATCCCAACTGTCTTGCCGCGGCGCACCAGCTCGCAAATCATGCGTGCGCCGGTGAAGGTTTTGCCCGCACCCGGCGGTCCTTGGATCGGCAGGACACCACCCGCCAGATGTGCGCACAGCCGAACGGCGGCCTCGACTGTGGTCTCTCCGTCGCGATGCAACGTCTCACCGCCGACTCGCGGCTTCTGTCTCAACAGGAGATCGCGCGCTGCCTGATAAGGTCCGTCGCCTTGCAAGCCATGGTCGGAGACGTGTTCGCCGATGCGAACGAGAGCCTCCGCCATGACCTTCGTATCGACGTAGCTGTGGGCGAACACCGCCTGCGGATGGAGGCCAGCGGTGTCTTGTCGTTTCTTGATATCAACGGTGTTGTTTGCGAACGAGATTGCCTCCACCTTGCCAAGTTTGGCGCCACCGACGTTGCGGAGTTCCTCACCGCCGCGAATTTCAGTTTCCTGGGGCTGGAAGTGGTAGCGATGAACCGGCGCCTTTGCGGTGCCTCCAACATTGTCGACAAAGGCAAGACCGGCGAGGCCCGCGCGTTCCTCAAGTAATTCTTCGCTGGAAAGATCGGCCAGCCGGAAATACTCCCACCATATGGCCTTTTCCTCCCGACGGTGCCAATCGAGGAATGTTTGCCAATATCCAGCGAGCTTGTTGGTCCTCGTTCCGTTCGGCGGCGATCGGCCGGGACGTCGGCTGTCAGCCTCCCGATCAATGCATTGACCCTGACAAGCCAGTCCGTGATCTTCTCATTCGGCGCGCCATCGCCGGGCTGCAAGCGAGGCACGTCTATCCCGTCAACGATAAGGTTAGCGCGCTGCCTTTCGAGCCAATCGCGTACATCAAGGTCGACCGACAATCGTCCTCATTGTAGGCGCGGACCGCGGCCTTGGCGTCCTCGGGAATCGAAGGAACATCGCCGAGTTCGAGATTCGCCTGGAGATTGGCGAGGGCGGCATTCGCATCAGCAGAGTGGCATGCCGCGCTCGAACGCGTAGACCGGCTCTAACCGTTTGATCGAATAGCTTTCGACGCTTGCCCGCAGGCCGTGCCGTACAACGTGATAGAGATCGACGAACAAACTTGGCGCGGAGCATTCGATCGATCTCTTCCTCCCGCGTCGCATAGCGACCCATCAGCCGTTTTAAGGCCGCCGGTTCGTAAGGAGCATAGTGGTAGATGTGTAGGCCAGGATATTGCATCCACCGGGCCATCACAAAATCGACGAATGTTCTCAAAGGCGCGTTTCTCGTCAGTGCGCGCCAAAGGCCCAGTTCGCCTCATAAACCAATGCACCCTGTGCTTCCTCTGAAGAGATAGCCGACAGATATTCGAGATCCGTGCTCGCCGACGAAAAGGGTCGCCCTCGAAGATCGAGAAAGACGTCTCCGTCGGATGGGTCGGGGAGGCGCGCCAACCCGAAGCCAGGCTGCACCACCGGCAGCAATTCAAATTTGCCGACTCCCTGCCGAACGCGCTTCCACGACGACCCGCGCCTGCTCGCGGATACGAGTGTAAGAGTCGGCTGAACCCCGATCAGGTCTCCAATCGAGCGGCAGTGGCATGCTGGCTAGATCTTTCACCGTAGCAACGCCATGTGCGGTCAGTTCATTAATTTGAAGCTTTGAAATTCCCGCCGACGAGGCAAAGGTGATCATCATCCCGGCGGCGCTTCGTCACAGGCCTCCGCCACCGGCAAATGTCGCAATGGTCGATCGGGCTAGGATTAGGTGTCATCCCCCACCGGCGATCCGGCCATCGCCGCCAGCAACGCGCGCTTCACCTTCCGGAAATAAGCCGCGTAATCGGCAAACCGATACTGCTGCGGTTCGAAATCCGACCAGGGTGCGACCCACATACATATGTTCGGGCGCTAGCCCGTTGCGCCGGAGGCCAGCAGGTCAGAATAAAGACAGAGTTGGAGAACTAGTGCCGGCTCTTGTTTCGCGAAGCAAGCTTCGTGTCGATTGCCTCATAGGACCAACCGCCCCATCGCGCTGGGCAATTCGATCCCGGCGCAAGATGTCGGCCCGGCCGTTCCAGCCCTGATCCGATAATGCTCCCTTGAACAATGACCGGCGCACCGCGTCGCATGGCGGCGAGCGTCTCCGCCGCGGCCTCACTCGTAATCTCAAAAGCCCTCAATTCGGGTGACATCTAGACCCGCACTGGTTAAGTGCTCGACATAGCCCAGCTCGTGCGCCGCCCCACGCTCTGCTAAAATCTGCAGAAGAGGGTCCCAGATCCTTCGGTTTAGCCAAAGCACCTTCAGCCACCGCACGGTCCAGGCTCGTAAGGTGATGGCAATGGAGATAACCGACCAAATCGGTCGCGCTGAGTTCAAAGGAAGACCCCACCTTCTTCATACTGCGAAGGTACTCCGCCGCGCTGGGCTGGCAAGCGGCTCCGCACCCATTGCCGCGTTCGGCTGACAAGGCGGTGACGCGCGCCGCGCCACGTAGGCTTCATGGGCTTTTCGGGAGGCAGTCATATTCGGCTCGATCGTGGCGGCAGCTGTCAATGCAATCTGGAGGCTATCGTACCGAGCATTTGAGGGAGCGTGCCGGCGCGGCGAGCGCTTCCGCTGCCGGCACGCTCTTTTTTCGTGCCCGTTTGAATAGATCAACCGGTCACGCGGCTGACCATCAGGATCAGCCTGGTGGGCTCCGAACGGGTTCGCCGCCATCCCCACCACCGCGCTTGATCCGCCCCACAGTGCGGCTTCTCCCGGGTCCCCGCGCTTATCGGGTCCGGGTCCCCGTCGATGGCCTGGCTCGTCGCGCCATTTTTCTGTCGCGGTCGAGTTCAGGCCGCAGCAACCTTGGTCTCTGCAACCTTCTGAAATTCGGCCAAGTATGTCGTTGTGATATTGCGCCAGATATCGCACGACCTTTGCATTACCCAGCAGTTTGGCGAGATAACCGTTGCTGAGCACAAGATCGAGATGGTCCGTTCCATATGACTTTTCCGCAATCTTGAATTCCCGCTCTAGGCTGACCGATTCCCGCTCCATCAATGCGATTTGTTCATCGTTCAACCCTGCCACACGCTTGGGCTTGTCCGACTGAACCAATTGCTCGTGCGGAGTTGCCGCGGCCAGCGACTTCGCATAATTGACTGTGTACTTGTTCATCGCGACCATCAGCTCGGCGGCCTCGATCTGCCGCAGCGGAATCATCTTTTTCAGCTCAGAAAATGTGTGAATCGCAACGTGCTTATCCTTGAGAATCTCAGCTACTTCTGGACAAATACCGTCGAGGAGTCGCCGCTTCAGTACGATGTGCGGAATGTTGACGTTAAGCGCCTTGGCAATTCTGTCTTCGGAAACGCCGCGCTCAATTGCTTTGACGATCATCCGATGTTCCTGGACAGTCGCTAGGCGATTGATGCGCTTGTTGTAAGTGAACGCTTCGTCATCTGTTGATATCAGGCATGCCACCTCGGCCTTGCCCAGTTGCTTGAGCACATCGACGCGCAGGTGACCATCGAGGAGGAGATATTTACCTTTTTCATTCTGATCGCGCGTGACGATCGGCGGCTCGACTATGCCCACCTCCCGGATCGAAGCGGCTATTTGAATATACTTCGTGGTCTTCCTGACAGAATCATCGACGCTCTTGAGCGGATTGATATCGGTAATCGCAATCCTCAGACCTTCTTCCTCGAAGGCCATCTTCACAGGCGTTTGAGTTTGCTTGGTATCTCATAGTCAGGCCTGAGCGCCAACCTCGATGCGACCGGCGAGATTACGAGGCAGTGTGTCTAGCCCCTCGGCTCGCAACAGCGTCGCAAAATTATCGTCGGCGAAAAGTTTTCGCAGTGCTTCCGTGACGAAGATCAGCCGATTTCGAGTGTTCTCGGACTTTTGAATTAATAGACGCTTGCGGTCGACGTCGTCCTGAAACGCCCGGATCAGGGCGTTAGAGGATAGCGGCCGCGCTCTATTTCTCGCGCTTTGCGGAATACTGTTCTTGAGCCCTTTTCCTCTTCGCCGACGGCGTTCGATGAGTTGCCTGGCTGAGATCAGCCTCTGACCGCGAAGGAGCTTTTTTTCATACGCCTGCTGCAGCACTCCTTGAACCTCCGCGTCACTTGCCGCAGCTATTTCGACGGCGATACTGACGGGAATCTGACCCGCTTCGACCGCACGAAGCAGTCGATGCTCGCCTTTTTGAAGCAATCGAAGCACGCCTTTGACATATTCGAGAGTGAGGCCAGTTTTCCGGGCGATGGTGGAGTTGTTATAACCACGCTCCCGCAATCCTTCGATGTCATGCAACAGGTCGATTGCGCTATGCTGGCGTCGTGCAAGGTTTTCGATCAGACTCATCATCAGGCAATCTTGCGTGTCAGCGTCGATCACGAGCGCAGGGATATCGTGCTGTCCCAGGACCTGGTAAGCTTCGAGCCGACCCTGACCGCACACAAGATCAAACCTTGGTCCGTCCGCCCCATCACGACGAGAAACCGTAATGGGCTTTTTCAGGCCGATTTCGCCTATATTCGAAATGATTTCTTTGAAAATCTTCTTATTGCGAACGCGTGGATTGATCACGGTAATGCGATCAATCGGAATCATTTCAACGGTTTGTGCTTCTTGAGAGTTCTTCATGCGACATCCAAAAGCCTGGCGCGTGCCGCCAAACCAAAAAAGTCCTCAAGGGTTTCGAAGCGGTAGGCGTCAAGCGACACGCCATTGTCTTCCGCCAGCCGCAAGCGTGGTTCTGTCATGTCGATTTGCGGCAGAAGGTAATAGTCGAGCGGCTCCCGGTTGGGCCGATCCATCCGAACTGCGACAGTGATGTCGGGCCAAAGACCAAGGTCGAAGCGGATGTCCCAGCGGAGGGAACCCGCCGCTGTCAATCGGCAACGCACGACAATGATTGAGGCTGTAAATTCGCCATTGATGGTGAGGAGGTCGGTTGCCGAATTCTGAACGACTGAGCCGCCAGCGCTTTCGATTCCAGCGATCGTGTCGCTCATGATCTGGGTGCAGACGGCGCAGCTCACGATTGATCTCGATGTAACGGTAATTGCGGTCGGGAGTGTAGCCGACCAACTCGTAGGCGTGGAGCAGGCTTCCAAACCGGCTTTGGTAGGCACTGCTGGATGGCAGCAAATCCGCCTCGTCGATGATTATACCGGAGAGGTACCCACGGTCCTTTAGCAGACGCTGAAGCGCCTCTAGCATTTCCTCATTGGTGAGCCTCTGTGACCGTTCGCGAATGATGGATTGCGCAGCATCGAACAGCGGTCGTTCAATGAGCGGCACGAACGCGCCTTCGGCGCGAATCCACATCTCAGGGCTATTGCGGACCCTCTTCTTCTTGAGCTTAAAGGAGCCGCGGTTCCAAACATTGTTGCCGACATATTTCTCGTTGATGAGAATTTGGTGAACCGAACCCCGCGTCCAAGGTCGGCCCAAGTCCGTCATTACGCCACGCTGATTTAAGATATCGGCTATCTGGCCTTCCGGTTTACCCTCCGTCACGAATGAGCGGTACATCCAGCGGACGTTCTCGACCTCCGGCGGCGGCCCTGGCGCCAGCACCACACGGTCGGTCTGAATGCTCTTGTGTTCGCCTGGGGCGAGTTCCGCCCTTCGCGGCGCCCGATTGATCTATCAAGCGGCGGCGCAAGCCGTACCCCGGCGGTCCGCCCTGGCGAAATCCAAGCTCGATCAAGCGGCATTGGCCGGCGAAGACCTTTACAGATAACTCTCGACTGTATTCCCCGGCCATCGCGCGCTTGACGCCCTTGACGATCGTGGAGACCGGACTTCCGTCATTTTCAAATTGTTCGGCGCAATATTGAACGCTGATGCCGGCGCGCTTGCAGATGTACTCGTAATAGGCGCTCTCATCAGCGTCCTGAAAGCGGCCCCAACGGCTGACATCGTAAACCAAGATCGTCGCAAAATTCGCTTTGCCGTTTTGCACATCCTCGATCAATTGCTTCAGCGCATCGCGGCCATCCAGGCGAAGTCCGCTCCTTCCTTCATCCGCATAGGTGCGCACGATCTCCAGACCACGCCTAGCCGCATATTGGCGGATCGCGTCAGCCTGATTTTCGGTCGAGTACTTTTGATGCTCCGTTGACATGCGGACATATTCGGCCGCGCGGGCTGCGCTTCCCTGCCCAACCTTATCCGATCCAAGCCCTTGAGGAGTTCGACGCCCGACCACCTTAACCGTCCGTCCGCGGCCAATTAGCTCTTCGGAGCCGATCGGTTCCTACCGTCTCCGCATCTTCGTCATTCTAGATCGGAGGAGCGGGCAATATGTTGCCTAAAAAGGGCAAGAAGTTACACCGGCAGGGACATGATGGTAGCGGTGAAGTAAAATTCAGCAAACTGATTGCGGAGGCACTCCGGGCCGAGCTTGGCTCGAACCATCGAACGATCAAAACGGTCATGCGCTGGACGGGGCAAGCGAGCGAACCGTAAAGCACTGGTTTGCAGGAAGTCATGGCCCGAGGAGCGAACATCTGGTGGTTCTGAGCCAGCATTCGGATGAGGTGTTTAAGGCGTTCCTCTTGATGGCCGGTCGAGGACCGGTTATGCTGACCGCAAAGCTGGCTGAGCTGCGGATTGAAGCTTCTGGAGGTGATCGACTACATTGATGGTCGCTCGTAATCAGGGTGCAACGGGCACCTCCTTGAAAACCCAACCAAGATGGGTTATCTCAATGGTGACGGTCCACCGCGCTTACGGTTTCCGGTTTGTGATTTTCTCGAATGATCACAGTCCGCCGCATGTGCATGTGTTCGGACAGGGTGGCGAAGCGAGGATCGTTTTGGAAGGCCCAAGTGGAATCACGCTCGATTGGGTCGCCGGCATCAGTCGAGGTGATGTGCGCAAACTGATGCAGGAAGTGCTGCGCGAGCAGGAGCGGCTGATCGCGATGTGGAGGGCAATTCATGAGCAATGATGCATAGACGATGATCGTGGCGGCCGAGCGTCGTGGCCAACGCTCGCTGCGTACCGAACCTCGCGCCCGCGCCGCCCGCTACGATCGCAGAACCGGACGCGTCCACGTCGATCTGACAAACGGATGCACATTCGCCTTTCCGGCGCGCAACGCCCAAGGGCTGGAACGCGCCAGCGACGCGGAACTGGCACAAGTCGAAATTCTCGGGCTCGGACTCGGCCTGCACTGGGACCGCCTCGATGTCGATCTCAGCGTTCCGGGGCTACTCGCCGGACTGTTCGGCACCAAAGCCTATATGGACCGCCAGCGCGCCGCACGGGCGGGCGCTGCAACGTCGGCCGCGAAGGCGGCGGCTGCCCGGCGCAACGGCGAGAAGGGTGGTCGCCCGCGCAAGCCGGCGGCGGCAAGGAAGGCGTGACTCCGGCAACACGCCCTTTCGGCGAAGCGTCTGCGAAGCCGAGCGAAATCCTGCGAGAGAATGTTGGATTACAGTTCCTCTCCCTCCGCCACCCCAGGCGAGAGGAACTATAAACCAAAATTCCCGACCTTGGCGGCTACATCCGGGTTTTCATGCGAGTTCAATGTCGACGTGACGACGAACCGCGGCAGCCAGCCGCTGATCACGCGTGAGCAATCGTGCATTTAGCGCTTCGGCAAGCGCTACATAGACGGCGTCGTAAGCCGTGAAGTTGTTCCGCAGAGTCCAAACACGTGTCAGTAGGAAATCATGCGGATACCGGCGGATGGGGAAATCGGCGAGATCGAATAGCGCCTCTGTGCCGCGCTGATCGTTGATTTCTCCCATCGTGGCGTAGCGGCGAAGGACCTGCGCCACTTCGACATCAAGGAGATGCGGCGCATGCAATGTTTGCTGCGGCTCCTCGAAGAGGCGCGTTTCCACCGCTTGAGCTGATGGCGTGCGAAGAAGGACGTCCAGCAGTGCCGACGCGTCGATAACGATCATTGCCGATCGCGTTCGGCGCGGACCGCCTCAATCGGCGCAATTGACGGCATTACCGAGGAGCGATGCTCCAGACGACTCCGCAATTCTTCGACCGTCGGCCGCGCGGCAAGCTCCCGAATTTCGCTCAATAAGTAATCGGAAAGCGACATGCCTGCTAATGCCGCACGTGATTTGAGACGGCGGTGCAGCGTATCGGGGACGTTACGGATTTGAATTATCACTGACATGCGTAATGCATACAAACATGTGGTACACATGTAAATGGAGAGTGTTGGATTATAGTTCTACTCCCTCCGCCATTAGCGGGCACTTTGGCTACCGGCGCGAAATTCATTATCAATGGCTGTGCGGCGGGTGCGGGGACTGCCGCCGGCCCTCTTGGACGTACGCAACCCCGTTTCCCGACCGTAGTGGCCGATGAAGCCTCCTGTCTTCGACTATATCGCGGCCGACAGTACCGAGATGGCGGTTGCGGCGCTGGCGCAGGCGGAGGGCGAGGCGAAGATCATTGCCGGTGGCCAAAGCCTCGTTCCAATGCTGAATTTTCGGCTGCTGCGCCCGGCGATCCTGATCGACATCAACCGGATCGCCGGCTTGGCCTTCATCAGGGAGTCCGAGAACGACATCCGTGTCGGTGCACTCACGCGCCACTATCAGCTCGAGACGTCACCGCTCATCATCCAGCATCTGCCGATCCTCGCCTTCGCGATGACGCATGTGGCGCATTTGGCGATCCGCAACCGCGGCACCATCGGCGGCAGTCTCGCCCATGCCGATCCGGCGGCTGAGCTGCCGATGATGGCGGTTTTGCTCGGCGCCGAGCTTCACGTCGTTTCAACAACCGGCCAACGAACGGTTACCGCGCGCAAATTTTTCCTCGATGCGTTGACGGCCGATCTCGCGGGCGATGAAATGATCACAGAAATCGTGCTACCGAAATTACCGCCGAATTCCGGCTGGGGTTTCGAGGAGGTCGCGCGCCGTCACGGCGATTTCGCGTTGGCCGCGGTAGCGGCCACATTGACGCTGGCCGGCGGTGCGATCACGCAAGCGCGCATTGCGCTTACCGGCGTCGGTCCGACCGCGCTGCGTGCCGCTGAAGCCGAGGCGCTCTTGATCGGTCAAGTCCTCGAGTTGGAGTTGGCAAACCGCGTGATCGAAGCCGTGCGTGCCAGCGTCGTGCCCGATACCGATCTGCATGCTTCGTCCGACTATCGGCGGCATCTTGCCGGCGTGCTGACCGGCCGCGCTCTCGGCGCTGCCTGGCGACGCGCCACCGCGAGCGCCGCATGAGCGGCAAATTAAACATCACCGTGACTGTGAACGGCACCGCGTATCAGGCCGCCGTGGAGCCGCGATTCCTGCTCGCCGATTTTCTGCGCCAAACGCTCGGGCTTACTGGCACCCATGTCGGTTGCGAGCATGGCGTCTGCGGCGCCTGCACCGTGCTGGTTGACGGCGACAGCGCGCGCTCGTGCCTGATGTTCGCCGTACAGGCCGATGGCCGCAACGTCGAGACGGTCGAAGGCCTCGGCCGGATCGGCGAGATGAACGCGTTGCAGAAATCTTTTCATGAGCATCACGCCTTGCAGTGCGGATTTTGCACGCCGGGCATGCTCATGACGGCGACCGATCTCCTCAAAAAATATCCGCTCGCCACCGACGATGACATTCGCAAAGGCCTGTCGGGCAATCTGTGCCGCTGCACCGGTTACGACCACATCGTGAAGGCGATCCGCGCCGTCGTCGACGAAAGCGAAGACAGGCCGCTGCCGAAAGGCGCCGACGCTTATGACTGAAGTGCCAGAAATCCACGCCCGGCCGAAAATCATCGGCGCCCGCATCAAGCGCACCGAGGACCCGCGCCTGCTCACCGGCCTTGGCGCTTACACCGACGACCGGCAGGTGATGCGCGTGTTGCATGCCGCATTCCGGCGCAGCGATCAGTCGCATGCGCGCATCCGTGCCATCGATTGCTCGGCCGCGCGCGCAGCGCCGGGCGTCGTTGCAGTGTTCACCGCGGAAGACCTGAGCGGGGAGGTCGCGCCGCTGGTCGCGACCTCGCGCATGGCGAACTACTACGCGACGCCGATATTGCCATTGGCGCGAGGCAAGGTCCGCTATGTCGGCGAGGCCGTTGTCGGCATCGTGGCCGAGAGCCGCTATCAGGCCGAAGACGCGCTCGAAAGCGTCACGATCGACTACGAACCGCTATCGGTTGTTATCGATCCGGAACAGGCGGTTCGCGCCGGAGCGCCGCTGCTGCATGAGGAAGCTGGCACCAATGTGCTGGTAAGCCGGGAATTCAAACGGGGCGATGTCGACGCCGCGTTCGCAGCCGCGCCGGTGCGCGTCAGCGGCCGTTTCCGTATGCATCGCAAAACGCCGGTCGCGATCGAGCCGCGGGCCTGCATCGCCGAGTACGACGCGGGGCGCGACGCGCTCACGCTTCATTCCGCCACCCAGGTGCCCGGCATCGTGCGCGACGCGCTGGCCTCGGCCCTCGATTTGCCGGGCCACCGCATGCGGGTTGTCGCGCCCGACGTCGGCGGCGGCTTCGGCGGCAAGGGCTCGCTCTATCCGGAGGAAATTTTCGTCTGTGCCGCGGCACGGCGGCTGGCGCGGGCGGTCAAATGGACCAGCGACCGGCTGGAAGACCTGACCGCCAGCAGCCAGGGTTTTGACGAGATCGTCGACGCCGAGCTGGCCCTCGACAGCGACGGCCGGATCCTGGCGCTGCGCGCTGACGTCATCGGTGACGTCGGCGCCTATTCGATCTATCCGTGGACCGCCGGCCTCGAGCCGGTGCAGGTGGTTAGTTTTTTGCCGGGACCCTACCGCATCCAATACTACCGCGGCCGCGTGCAGGCGGTGGCAACCTCGAAGGCGCCGACTGGCCCCTATCGCGGCGTCGGCCGGCCGATCTCAACCTTCGTCATGGAACGACTGATGGATATGGCGGCGGTAAAAATCGGCGTTGATGCAAAAGACTTGCGGCTACGCAATCTCGTCGGCGCCGACGAGCTTCCCTACAAAGCTGCATCCGGGATCGTGTGGGACAAATCGGGTTTTCAGGAATGTCTGCACGCTGCTTGCGGTGCGATCGGTTATGATGCTCTGCGCGTCAAACAGCAGGAAGCGCGCGCCGCCGGCCGCTGGATCGGCATCGGCATCGCGTCCTATGCGGAATTGACCGGGATCGGCTCGCGCATCTCCGTTGCACCAGGCATGCCGATCAATACCGGCACGGAAACGGCGATCATCCGCATCGATTCAACCGGCGCCGTTACCGCGGCGTTCGGCGTTGCCTCCCATGGGCAAGGTCTGGAGACGACGCTCGCCCAAATCGTCGCCGAGCATCTCGGCGTGCGTGTCGAGGACGTCCGCATCGTGCAGGGCGACAGCGCCGCCGTCCCCGGCGGCACGGGCACCTACGCCAGCCGCAGCATGGTGCTTGCCGGCGGCGCGGCGACACTGGCGGCGCACGCGGTGCGCGATAAGGTGCTCAACGCGGCTTCGCATCTTTTGGAGGCTGCCGCCGCCGATCTGGTGGCGGAAGACGGCAGAGTCTTTGTCGCTGGCACCGATCGTTCGGTCACGTTCCGCGAGGTGGCGCGCGCGGTTTATTCGGAAATGGGACGGCTGCCGCCGGATGCCCGGGACGAGCTTGCCGCGACCAGGACCTACGATCCGGTGTTTGGCACCACAACGTCGGCAACGCACATCGCCGCGGTGGAGATCGACCCGCAAACGTTTGAAGTCCGCGTCGATCATTTCGTGGTTGCCGAAGACTGCGGTAGGCTGGTCAATCCGTTGATCGTCGACGGTCAGGTTCATGGCGGCGTGGCGCAGGGTATTGGCGCGGCGTTGTATGAAGAGGTCATCTACGACGAGCAAGGCCAGATCACTACGGCGAGTTTGGTCGATTATCTCGTGCCGTCGGCATGTGAAGTTCCGGCGATGCAAGTCGTGCACCTCGAGAGCTATTCCCCGACCACGCTCGGCGGCTTTCGCGGCATGGGGGAGGGCGGTACGATTGGAGCGCCTGCAGCCGTGGCCAATGCGCTGGCCGATGCGCTGTCGCCGCTTGGCATTGAGATCAACGAGCTTCCCGTAACGCCGGAGCGTTTGTTCCGCCTCATCGAAACAGCGCGGGCAAAGGCCAAATCGTAAAAGGGCGACCATGGATTTAGGATTGCAAGGCAAGTTCGCTCTGGTGACGGGCGCGGCGAGCGGCGTCGGCCGCGAAATCTCGCTGAGCCTCGCCGCCGAAGGCGCCAGCGTCGCCGTCAATTATCGCAGTTCGGCGAAGGAGGCGGAGAGCCTCGTTAGCGAGATTGCGGCAAAGGGCGGACAAGCCAAAGCCTATCAGGCCGACGTGGCTGACTTCGCCGCCGTGAAAGCGATGGTCGATGCCGTCGTCAAGGACTTCGGCGGCGTCGACATTTTGATCAACAATGCTGGCCTTGCCAGGCGCCAGCGTTTCGTGGAGACCACGCCTGAAGACTGGCATCGCCAGATCGACGTTTCCCTCTATGGCGCAATTCACTGCTGCTTCGCTGTCGCGCCGCATCTCGAAGCCGCCAAGAACGGCCGTATTGTCAGCGTCATCGGCGATTCCTCGCGCATCGGTGAATCCGGGCTGGCGATTGTCGCCGCCGCGCGTGCTGGCGTCGTTGGACTGATGAAGTCGCTGGCGCGCGAGTTCGGCCGTTCCGGCACGACGGCTAATACGGTGTCGCTCGGCCTGGTCGAGACCGCGCACGACAAGGACTGGGTCGACGCCAACCGCGAGAAGCTGATCAAGCTTTATCCAGTGCGCCGTCTCGGCATGCCTGACGATATTGCGCCGATGGTCGCATTGCTGGCGTCGCCGCGTAGTGGCTGGATCACCGGGCAGGTGCTCAGTATCAGCGGCGGATTCAGCATGGTGTGAGGGGGACCAGATGCTGCGCACGGATTTGATCGCTCCCATTCCAGAACTGTTGCGCCGGCATGCGGCCGCGCGAGGCCGGAAGTGCGCCTATCGCGATGCCACTATGTCGGTCACCTATGCGGAGCTTCTGGATCGGACCGGCAAGCTTGCCGGTCACCTCGCCGACAACGGCATTGCCGTGAATGATACCGTCGCGATCATGCTGCCGAATTCAGTGCAGTGGGTCGAAAGCGCTTTGGCAGTCGCGCGGGCCGGCGCGATCAGCGTGCCGATCAGTTATGATGCCACCGAACCGGAAATCGCCTATCGGCTGGCGGATGCGGGCTGCAAGGCGGTTTTCACGACCGCGGAGCGCGGCGACCTGTTGGCCGCCCAGCAAGCAGCCGCGCCCAATCTCAAGACTTTCATCGCGACCGATCGCGGCCATTGCCGCGCCGAGGCACTCCGCTATTCGAAGCTGGTGGACGAGCCGCCGAAATCGGCGCCGCGCGATCCCGTTTCGATGCATGAGACGTCGTTTATTCTCTACACCTCCGGGACCACCGGCCGCGCCAAAGGCGTGCAGCTCACGGTACACGGCATGCTGTGGGTCACGGCCGCCTGCTGGGCGCCGATCACCGGCCTGTCCGAGCACGATACCGTGCTGTCGGCGTTGCCGCTCTTCCATTCCTACGCGCTCAATTTGTCCGTACTGAGCATCCTGGCGACGGGTGCGAGCGAATACATCATGGAGAAGTTCTCGACCAGCGAGGCTGTGCGGCTGCTCAAGACCGGCGAATTCACCTACTTGCCCGGCGTACCGACGATGTTTCATTACCTGTTGCAGGCGGCGCGCGGCGATCAGAGCGAGAAATTTCCCAATCTCAGGCTGTGCGTCTCGGCTGGCGCCATTATGCCGGCGACGCTCAATCGTGAATTTGAAAGTCAATTTGGAATCCCGCTGCTCGACGGTTATGGCATCACCGAAACATCGACCATGGTCACGATGAACTGGCCGACCGGGGGCCGCGTTTTGGGATCGTGCGGCATTCCGGTACCCGGTCTCGCCGTGCGGATCGTCGATGCCAGCGGCCGCGACGTGGGGCCGAACCGAGAAGGCGAATTGATTGTTTACGGCCCCAATGTCATGCCCGGTTATCACAACAAGCCGGAAGAGACCCACAGCGCGCTGCGCGAAGGCTGGTACTATACGGGTGATCTCGCCAAGAGCGACGACAACGGCTTCCTGACGATCACCGGGCGCCTCAAGGAACTCATCATTCGGGGCGGCCAGAACATCGCCCCGGCCGAGATCGAAGAGATCGTTAATACGTTTGAGGCGGTGCTCGACTGTGCCGTGGTTGGCATCCCGCACGAGCACCTCGGCGAAGTTCCGGGGCTTTTCATCGTGCCGCGGCCGGGCGAGGCAATCGACAGCGAAGCCGTGATCGCCCATTGCCGGACCCATCTGTCGGCGTACAAAGTGCCGTACCGCGTTCAAGTGATCGCCGAGATCCCTCGCACCGGGTCCGGCAAGATCATACGTTACAAGCTGCGTGAGCTGATAAAAACGTGAATTTCTGCCGAACAGACGGCGGGAAAGTGGAGGAGGCGGTTGATGCAGGACGCCGAAACACTTTGGGCCGACTTCGCGACCCCCATCAAGACCGCGGACGATTACATCAATTCGCTGCGCAACCGCCGCATGAACGTGTTTTTCATGGGCGAGCGCGTGCCGGAACCGGTCGATCATCCTGTGATCCGGCCCTCGATCAACGCGATGGCCGAAACCTTCCGGCTTGCAACCGAGCGGCCGGACCTCGCCACCGTTCATTCCGGCATCAGCGACCGGCAGATCAATCGTTTCCTCCATGTTCCGGTCAGTCCCGCCGAACTCGTCGCCAAGCATGAGATGCAGCGCGAACTCGGCCGTCGCACCGGTACCTGCTTCCAGCGCTGCGTCGGGCTCGACGCGATCGGCACCTGCCATTCGGTGACGTTCGATATCGATGCCAAGAACGGTACCGATTATCACCAGCGCTTTCTCGCATTCCTCAAGCGCGCGCAAGCCGCCAATGTCGTCATCGGCGGCGCGATGACCGATCCGAAGGGCGATCGCTCCAAGGCGCCACATCAGCAGCGCGACACCGATCTGTTCCTTCATGTCGTGCGGCGCGACAACAAAGGCATCTATCTGTCGGGCGCCAAGATGCATCAGACCGGCGCGGTCAACTCGCATTGGCTCATCTTCATGCCGACGCTGCGCATGACCGAGGCCGACCGCGACTGGGCGGTAGTCGGCGCGGTGCGCGTCGATGCGCCGGGGCTGACCTATATCGTCGGTCGTCAGACCAACGATACGCGCATCGTCGACGGCGGCGCGATGGATGCCGGCAATGCGCAGTTCGCCGGCCAGGAGGCTCTCATCGTGTTCGAGGACGTGTTCGTGCCGCACGAACACGTCTTCATGGACGGCGAATGGGACTATGCGTCATCGCTGGTCGAGCGCTTCACCACCTATCACCGCTCGTCCTACGTCTGCAAAACCGGACTGGGCGATGTTTTGATCGGCGCCGCGGCGTCGGCGGCCGAGCACAATGGCGTCGAAGGCGCCTCGCACATCAAGGACAAGCTGGTTGAGATGACGCATCTCAACGAGACCATCTATTCGAGCTGCATGGCGGGGGCCCATCAGTCGAAGCCGGTGGCGTCGGGCGCTTATATCAACGACGAAATGCTTTCCAATGTCGCCAAGCACAACGTTACGCGCTTCCCTTACGAGATAGCGCGTCTCGCTCAGGACATCGCCGGCGGGCTTGGTCGTCACCATGCCGTCCGAGAAGGATCTGCACAACAACGAAGTCGGCCCGCTGATCCGCAAATTCTTGCAAGGCCGCGACGGTGTCGAGGTGGTCGATCGCATGCGCATGCTGCGTCTGATTGAAAATATGACGATCGGCCGAAATGCGGTCGGCTATCTGACGGAAAGCCTTCATGGCGCCGGCTCACCGCAGGCGCAGCGAATTCAGATCGCACGCGGCATGAAGATCGAAGACAAGAAGGCGCGGGCGCGAAAATTGGCGGGCGTTGCTGCGCCTCATAGCGCAGCGAAGTCGGGGGCCGGCCAATAGTCCTATCTGGGCGTGCTGTCGTGCAATGTAATCAAGTCGACGCATTCGGGCATTAGCTCGCGGACGCGTGGCATAAAATGTTCGTTTAACGCGTCGATTGCTGCACTTTGAATTTTCATCGCAATCAGCAAGCCCTCTGATTTAAGTGAAACGACGTTGATCGTGCGATGAAATGGCTTGCCGGGAAAACGCAGTGCGCGAACCCGATCGCCCCGGACCAGCGACTTGTAGATCGCGAGCGGCGGCAGGATCGTCCAGCCCGACCCGACGGCAACCATCGCCAGTACCGCTTCGGTGGTGTCCAGATGATACCGGTGTTGCGCGACGACGCCATGTTGCGCGAGAACCCGGTCGAAGCGCGTGTGCAGTGTGGGATCTCGGCCAAATCGCAAAAGATCCAAATCCTCGCTGATTTTCTTCAGCGACGTCAAATCGCCATCGTAACGCGGCGGGACGATCAGTAGAAACGGTTCCGTGAGGATCGGCGTGGCTTTGACTTCGGTGGGAACCGCCAACTTGTCGGCCGTGATGACAAAATCAAAATCGCGGTCGACGACGGTGCGGAAGCGGGTGGCATGGAAGCCCAAGTTGATCGACCACTCGGCCGCGAGATTGCGCAATTGCTTGAAGACATACGGCCCCATGGTCGTAGCGAAGCTGTTAAGCATGCCGATCCGCAGCAGCGGCAGTTGTGCGGCGGTGCCGAGGCGGACCGCACTCTGAAATTGCCGGACGGATTCGGTAATGGCTTCGGCATGCTTGATCAGCGAGGTGCCTTGCAGCGTCAAGGCTGGAGGCCGTACCGAGCGATCAAACAGCTCAAATCCCAGGGCTTGCTCCAAGCCCCCGATCATCTGCGAGATGGCCGGCTGCGTCAGTTTGAGATACTTGGCCGCCGCCACCATCGTTCCAGTTTTTGCCACGGCTACGAACGCCTCCAGCGCGCGGATCGTCAGCCCGGAATTCAGCGAAATCCTGGCGAGACGTTCGCCAACCAAGTCGGAGGATCGTTCGCGTTGAATTTTGGGTTTTTTGCCCATGCCGGTCACATCGAATCGGTGTCTGCGCGTGAGCGGAAATGCGGCATCGTCAGTAATCGCTGCCGCCCCGTTGCGTCCCGCCACAATCTTTACCGGATGCGGCATTGTGAGCCTAGCGGTACTGGTTATACTTAGTATAAGCTTACAGCAACAGAGTTCAAGAACGGTTGGTGTCCAGGTCGCACACCAGCGTGAATACGGGAGGTGAGAATGAGGATCCGGCAAGCGACGGCGCTCGTGACCGCAATCGCCGCGTTATTCGGTATGGCACAAGTCGCGATTGCTCAAGTCGCGCTAGCCCAGCAGGCGGCCGGCGCATGGAAGCCGGTGGGCAATGTGGAGTTCGTCGTCGGCGCCGGCGCTGGTGGCGAGAACGATCGCATTGCCCGAGCGATACAGCGCGCTCTGACGAAAGAGCATTTGGTCGATTTCGATGACGGTGCTCAACAGGCCGGGTGCCGGGCAAATCATCGCCATGAATTATCTGGCGACCAAAAAAGGCGACGGCAACTTCATTGGGCTCGCCTCCGGCAGCTTCATCAATGCGATCGCCCGCAAGGGGTCGGATCTGAACAAGCAGTTGACGCCGCTGATCAAGTTGTTCGACGCCTATCAATGTTACTTCACCAACGTCGATTCGCCATTCAAGACAATGGCCGACGTCAGCAATCGGCTCAAAGCCGATCCGGCCTCGGTGACGTTTGCATTTCCAGTCGGTCTCGGCAGCCCGCTTCATATATCCGTCGTCAATGTCGGCAGAGCCGTGGGCGCACCGGCGAAAAAGCTGGTTACCGTGGTGTTCGATTCGGGCTCCGATGTCGCGGCGCAGGCTGCTGGCGGACACATCGATGTTGGCGTGACAAGCATCGGCAGCGCGATGCCGCTTATTCAAGGCGGCAAACTTCGCATGCTCGGTATTGCGTCACCCCAACGGCTGCCCGGCGAACTGGCAAAATATCCATCGCTACGCGAGCAGGGCCTCGATGTCGTGACCGCAAACCCCTACACGGTGCTGCTGCCGAACGGATTGACGCCCGAACAGATTGCGTTCTGGGGGCGAGCGATCGACAAAGTCCTTGTTGACCCCGACTTCAAGCGCGATCTAGAGCAAAATTTCTGGACGCTGAAACCGTTGCGATATCCGGAGACCATCCAGTGGATGCAAGCCGACTATGATGAGAACCAAAGGGTGCTGAAGGAACTCGGAATGTTGCCATGAGCACGCCGCGAACATTGTTCGAAAAGATCTGGTCTGACCATGTGATCGTGGTGTCACCGCAGGGCGAGGAACTGCTTTACGTCGATTTTAATCTGATCAATGAAGGCCAATCCTTCCTGGCCTTCGACCAGCTTCGGATCGAAGGCCGTCAATCGCGACGCCCGCAACAGCACCTCGCGGTAACGGACCATTATTTGCCGACGATCAATCGCGCGCTCGGCACTGCGGGCATGGCCAACCCAGAAATCCGCCGGGTCGTCGAAATGCTGGACGAGAATTCCAGCGACTTCAAGCTGCCGCACGTTGGCTGGTCGCACCGTGATCAGGGCATCGCGCATGTCATCGCTCCCGAACTGGGTATCGCCCAGCCTGGCATGCTGATCACGTGCAACGATTCCCACACCGCGACCAATGGCGCGTGCGGTGTGCTCGCGGTTCCGATCGGCGGCGGCACGCAGCTTCGTCACGTCATTGCGACGCAGACGGTCTGGCTGAAAAAGCCGAAGACGCTGCGCATTTCAATCGACGGAAGCTGCCTCAAGCGGTGACGGCGAAGGACGTGATTTTCTCGATCATCGGCGCGATCGGCATCGGCGGCGCAACCGGCTATGCGGTCGAATATGCCGGCTCCGCCATCCGCGCCATGTCGATGGAGAGCCGCTTGACGGTCTGCAATATGTCGATCGAGGCGGGCGCTCGCATCGGCATGATCGGCCCGGATGAAACCACTTATCAGTTTCTTGCCGGCCGGAGACATGCGCCAAAAGGGGCGGAATGGGATAAGGCACTCGCCTTCTGGGCAACGCGCCCGACCGACGCCGGCGCGGCCTTCGATCGCGAATTGTCCTTCGATGCCGCCAGCCTCGCGCCGATGGTGACCTGGGGCACCAATCCGGAGGATTGCTCGCCCGTGGACGGCATCTGTTCCCGACCCTTCGCATATCGGTGACGGCGACCGCCGCCGGCATGTCGAGCGCGCGCTCGACTACATGCGGCTGAAGCCCGCAACGCCGCTTGAACAAATTTCGATCGATCGCGTCTTCATCGGCTCCTGTACCAACAGCCGTATCGAGGATTTGCGCGCTGCCGCGCAGGTGCTCAAGGGGCGCCAGTCAGCGGTTCCCGGCATGGTGTCGCCGGGTTCGAGTGCGGTGAAGCGGCAGGCCGAATCCGAAGGGCTCGATCGGATTTTTCTCGCGGCCGGCCTCGAATGGCGAGACCCCGGATGTTCGATGTGCAACGGCTCGAACGGCGAACTTGTTGCGCCGGGCGAACGCTGCGCCTCGACCACCAACCGGAATTTTGAAGGCCGCCAGGGCCGCGGCGCCCTGACCCACATCATGAGCCCCGCTATGGTCGCCGCCGCAGCTGTTTCTGGCCGACTCGCCGACGTGCGCCGGCTGTCCTGACATCGAGGCCTGCATGCTGCCGTTCACCGTGCTGACCGCCCTCGCGGCACCGCTCGAGATTGCCAAGATCGACACCGGCATGATCCTGCCCGGCCGCTACATGCGCCGCCACCGGCGTCCGGGTCACGATTATGGCGAGGCCTTCCTCTATGACCTTCGTTTCGACGAAACCGGCCGTCCGCGCGGCGATTTCATATTGAACGATCCGGCCTACCGCGGCGCGAAAATCCTCGTCACCGACAGCGACTTCGGTTGTGGTTCGTCCCGCGAAGGCGCTGCATTCGCGGCGATGGATTTCGGTCTTCGCGCGCTGGTCGGGCCGAGCTTCGGCGAGATTTTTCAGGTAAATTGCATTCAGAACGGCGTTTTGGCGATGACGCTTGCCGAGCCAGTCATTCATGACTTGTGGCGGCAATTGCGCGAGCGTCCCGGCGCGGAAATCACCGTCGATTTGCCCAATCAAACGCTGATCGCGCCCGATCGGACGGCGCACACGTTCGACATTAGTGCGTTGCGCAAGGATCGGCTGATGCGTGGCATCGACGATATCGACGTCACTCTCGAATTTCGCAACGAGATCGAAAGCTTTGAAGCCAAGTGGCGCGCGGCGATACCGTGGCTGCCGACGGCTCAGCGCGAATAGCGCAAAAGCAAAGCCGCATCGATTGATTGTTCGTGCTCAATAGCAAAAGGAAGTTTTCGTGAAGGGCGCTGAAACCTTGGTCCGCACGTTGCTCACCTCGGGTGTCACGACGTGCTTTGCAAATCCCGGAACGAGTGAGATGCATTTCGTCGCCGCGCTCGATCGGGTCGCGGGCATGCGTTGCGTGCTGTGCCTGTTCGAGGGCGTGGCGACCGGTGCGGCTGACGGTTACGGCCGCATGGCGGAAAAGCCGGCCATCACGCTGCTACACGGCGGTCCCGGCCTAGCTAATGGCCTTGCCAATTTGCACAACGCCCGCCGCGCCCAATCGCCGATCGTCAACATCGTCGGCGATCAGGCGAGCTATCATCGCCCGCTCGATCCACCGTTGACAGCGGACACGGAGGGCTGGGCGCGCGGGTTGTCGGCCTGGACGCGCGTCGTGAGTTCGGTCTCGACCATGGGGCAGGATGCGGCGGCAGCCGTGCAGGCCGCGCGGACGGCGCACGGCCAGATCGCGACGCTGATCGCCCCCGCCGACACGAGTTGGGATGACGGCGGCATCGACGGTGTGCCGCTTCCAGCCGTCGCCGCCGGCACGGTTGCGCCGCATGTCATCCGCCAGATCGCCGGTGTGTTGCGGAGCGGCGAGCCGGTTACGATGGTACTCGGCGGTTCGCCCATGCGTGCTGCGATGGTCGCCGACGCGACCCGTATCGCTGCCGCAACGGGCGCAACTGTAATGGCTGCGCAATTCAATGCACGGGTGGAGCGTGGTCGCGGCCGCCATCCGATCTCGCGGCTGCCCTATGGCCTCGACCAGGCCGTGGGCGTCTTGGCGACTGCGAAGCATATCGTATTGATCGGGACTACGCCGCCGGTCGCGCCGTTCGCCTATCCCAATAAGCCTGGCTATCTATTTCCGAAGGACAGCAGCGTGCATGTTCTGGCGCGTCCGGAGCAGGATGTCGGCGATGCGCTGGCGCGGCTCGCCGATGAGCTGGTGGTGCCTGCCATCGCCGTTCCGGAGTTAAAGCCCGCGGAGCTCGTCACACGCCCGGAAATTACTCCGGAATCCGCGACCCAGTCGCTCGCCGCGCTATTGCCGGAAAACGCCATCGTGATCGATGAAAGCGTTAGCTTCGGCCGTTCTTTTTTTAACGGGCTCGCGTGCGCCGCGCCGCATGATTGGCTGCAAATCACCGGCGCCTCGATCGGCAGCGGGTTGCCGATGGCGACCGGCGCGGCCATCGCAGCCCCGGGCCGGCGGGTTGTCGCGCTGCAGGCCGACGGTTCGGCGATGTACACGCTGCAAGCGTTATGGACGCAGGCGCGTGAGAAGTTGCCGATCACCACGGTACTACTCTCCAATCGCAAATACGCCATCCTGCTCAACGAGCTGATGAACGTCGGCGCCAACCCGGGCCGTGTCGCGCTGGATATGATGAACCTGGGCGATCCCGATATCGAATGGGTCAAGCTCGCCCAGGGTATGGGTGTCGAGGCAGCTCAAGCGAAAACCATGACGGAATTTGCCGACCTCTTTACGCGCGCCACTAAAACCAGTGGGCCATTTTTGATCGAACTCGTGATCTGAAATGATCCGCCGGTTGGCCACCGCGGTTATTTCTTCCACCCTTGTTGCCATGCCGGCGGTGTTTTGCCGTCGATGAGAATGAAGGCGATCCGGCAAGGCTTGCCGCTGTTGTTGACCCAGGCGTGGTTGGTGCCCTGCTGCACGAGCACGTCGCCGGCCTTCACGTGCACCTCGGTATCGTCGAGCAGCATGTCGATCTCGCCTTCGAGCACGATGGCGTAATCGATGGTCCTGGTTCGATGGGTGTTGGCGTGGCGCGCGTAACCCTGCGTCGCCGGATCGATGCCCATCGAGAGCAGGATTTTATGATGATCGACCGGCTGCCGCGCTGCCGCTGCCGCCGGGGCGAAGTCGACGATGCGAAAGATCGGTGCCGTTCGCGGCTGGCGGGACGCCGACCGGCGTCTGGGCGCGGTCGTTCGAGCCGGTCATGTCGACGGGAAACTCGCCTGTCACCCACAGCAAGCGTCATGCCGTTGCCGCCTGCGGCTGCGCTGCTTGGCCTGCAACGGCTCGTCGAACAACGCGACCGCTTTGCCTTGAGCGTCATGGCCGGTCACGATCCGGCGTGTAGACCTCAATTCCATCTCGAACTCCTCCCGTGTGTCTCGAAGAGCTTCATGCTCCTCAATGCACCTTGATCGGCATAGCGCACATCAAGGATTATGCTGGTATTTGCCATGCATGAGCCAAGCGCGCAAGCGCGAGTGCGCAGCGTGGGGGAGGAGAGTCGTGAGCGTCGAGGCATCGCGTCCATTGCTGCAGTCGGCCGAAAACCCCGGACCGCAACTACGAGCGAGAGCCGACTTATCGCAACGGTCGTGCGCGACATGGATGTCATGGTGCCGATGCGCGACGGCGTCAAAATCTGCGTCGACGTCTATCGCCCCGACGCGCCGGAGAAATTTCCCGGCGCTGCTCGCCTTCGCCATCTACAACAAGGACTTTCAGGGTCCCGACATGGCGCGAAGCGCTGCCGCCGCAGCCGGCCTGGTCGCCGCTGTGGACCGGGCCGATGGAGGCCGGCGACACCAAGTTCTTCGTGTCGCGCGGCTATGTCCATGTGATCGGCTCGCCGCGCGGCGTCGGCAAATCGGAAGGCGGCGGCTCGCGCGAATGGGACTGCTACGACCTGATCGAGTGGATCGCGGCGCAGCCATGGTGCGACGGCAATGTCGGCATGGTCGGCATTTCCGGCTTCGGCGCCGAGCAGCTCGCGGTCGCAAAGAAGCAGCCGCCGCATCTGAAAGCGATCTTCCCGTTCGATTCGCGCGGCGCCTATGGCGAGCTTGGCGGCTTTCGCGACGAATATCCGGGCGGCGTCATTCATCTGTTCCGCTATCTGGTCGGGCATTTCTCGGCGATGCATCAGCACAAGGGACCGCCCGGGCCGTTGCCGCCGGAGCGCGAGAAGCTGTGGCGCGAGGCCATGAACAATCCCGACTACAAGATGTATCCGCACGTCTACAATCTGATCGCGCAAAAGGGCCAGCACATGCCGCCCTATTACAATGTGCTGGTCGATCCGTTCGACAGCGAAGCGGCGGTGAAGAAGAGCGAGGCCGAGTTCGCCGACATCAAGGTGCCGACCTATACCGGCTCGGGCTGGTACGGCTACACCTACAAGACGCATCTCAACGGCTGCCAGCACTGGTACCGCAACATCAAAGCGCCGAAGAAGCTTTTGCTCGCCGGCCCGGCGCATCTCGAGCGGCCGTACCATACGCTTTCACGGCGAAGTGCTGCGCTGGCACGATCATTGGCTCAAGGGCATCGACACCGGCATCATGGACGAGCCGCCGGTGCGGTTCTGGGTCATGGGCGCGAACGAATGGCGCACCGCGAGCGATTGGCCGCTGCCGAAACGCAATGGACCAAGCTTTATCTGAAAAGCTGGGAGCGGCTGACGCCCGACAAGATTGCGCCGTCGAGCGCGACCGAGACCCAGCCGCCGGATGCGTTCGTGCAGATGCCGCCGTCGCAGACCAGCACGATCCAGCGGCTGCGCTACATGACCGATCCGCTGCCGCGAGGACGTGCTGGTCGCCGGGCCGATCGTCGTGACGCTCTACGCGTCGATCGACCAGGACGACACCAACTGGATCGTGATCCTCAAAGACGTCGGTCCGGATGTGTCGGTGCTGAGCGTGCGCGAAGGCGAGCGCGAAGTGCCGAAAAATCTGCACGAGCGCGAAATCACCCGCGGCTGGCTCAAGGCTTCGCACCGCGCGCGTCGATCCCGACGCGCTCAAAGCCGTGGTGGCCGTGGCATCCGCTGACGCGCGAGGCGTCAAAGCCGGTCACGCCGGGCGCGATCGAAGAATATCAGATCGAGGTCATGGCGACCGCGAATCTGTTCCGCCAAGGCCACCGCATCTGCCTCGACATCACCAGTCTCGATCTGCCGACCGGCGTCGCCGGCGCCACCAATGCCGAATATGTGCCGTACCACATCTGCTCAAGCAAAACGGTGCTGCACAAGATCTATCACGACCGGCAAGCATCCCTCGCATGTGCTGCTGCCGATAATCCCGGAATGATTGCGCGGGTCAGCCGATCGCGGCGAGCGCCGGCGTGGCCATCGTGTTGCTTTGCATCCGCAACAAGAGTGGCCCGTACGAGACGCGGTCATTGTGAACTATACAAAACGGCCGATCTGGCTTATGCGCGGGGAAGATCGCGCGAACAACGACTTTGCAACCGGATTTATGGTGCCGGCGGCGTCCGCCGATCGTGAAAGACCAGGAGAAATAAATGGCACTCGACACCATCGACATCAAAAGCGCAGCCCTTCTGGTCATCGACATGCAGAACGGCTTCGTGCACGAAAAAGGTACCCTTGGGGTTGCCGGTGTCGATACCAAGCGTCTTGCGGCGGTCGTGCCGGCGCAACAGCGATTGATCGAACGCTGCCAGAAAGCCGGTATGCCGGTGATCTGGACCGTGCAGGAGCATTTCGCGGTCGACGCCAGCCAGGCGCAAAGGAAGCCCACCACACACACCGCGAAACGCAAGCAGGTGTCGTGTCTGGCCGGGACCTGGGATGCGGACATCATCGACGAACTCAAGCCGCTCGCGGCCGTCAATCCGACCTTTGTGTTGCGCAAGCATCGTTTCGGCGCGTTCTACGAGACGCGGCTTGAACTGCTGCTGCGGCAGCTTGGCGTCAGTACCCTCTTCATTACCGGCATCACGAGCAATTGCGGTGTCGAGACGACGATCCGGGAAGCCTGTCTGCGTGACTACGACATTGTCGCAGTCACAGATTGCATCTCCGGCGTGAACGCCGAATGGGATCGAGTCTCGATGGAAGTCTGGGCGCAATATTTCTGCGTGCTCAATGACTCCAAAGACGTATCGGATTGGGTCGATGCGCAAACCGCGCCGCGCATCATCGATTTTGCCCATATGTTGCTCCAGGTGCACGACATCGACGCTTCGAAGCGTTTCTACGTCGACCTGCTTAATTTCACGCCGCGAAATGCCGCGCCGCTGCCGGATGGTCGGCCGTTCGTGCCGTTCAAGCAGGGCATCGCGCTTACCAGCGGTGGACCCAGCAAGCCGGTGCAGATCGATCACATGGCTTTTCGCGTCACCGACGTGCGCACCATCGCCGAGCGGTTGAAGAGCGCGCAGGTCAAGTTCTTCAACGAACTGCACGACGGCATCTATGGTCTCACGATTTATATCGCCGATCCCGATGGCAACAAGGTGGAGTTGTTCCAGGAGGGAGCGAAGCTCAACTAGTGCGCACCCTGATCGAGCATTTAAACGTCGCGTTCCTGGTCGACGCTGAAGATACGATTCTGTGGGATGCGTCGGTCGTCGTCGACGGTGACCGGATTGCCGATCTCGATCCGGCCGGTGAAGTTGCTGCGCGCCGCCGGCGTTAGGAGATCAAATCCGCGCTGCTGTGTAATCGCCCGCTATTGGAGAACCCGAACGATCGGCGTGATCGAAAGATCGGTGGCCGCGGTCTGAATCGCAATGAGCTGCGCCAACAGGCTGAAAATACGCTTGGTCGTCGACGCGCCTTCCGGCACGCAGTAGTCGCCGTCATAGAACCAGGTATGCGTGAAGCATTCCCCGGTCCTGTTTCGCAAAACGGTGACGAGGTTCGGATCGTCGTGCACCGTCAATAGAGTCGGGGATGCGAGGATCTCCGGCCGGCCTGCGGGAGCCATATAACTCACCGTATCGAGGTTTGCCCCTTGTTCCTTAATGATATTGCCGAGGAATTCGAAAACGCCGAACGCCGAGCGTGGAACGATTTTGAATGTCGCTGGACCGACGTGGAAGGGTAATATATCCGGTTGCGGCTGGTCCGCAGTTGCCAACGGATCCCACGGTGATCCACAGATCGGATTGAAGGCCGATACCGGCACGTCCGCAAGCTGCTTTATCTGTAGCCTGAGAGCGGGCGGCATGGCGGCCAGTGCTTGCTGAGCAAGGACTGGGTTGAAGCAGAATCGCGTGAAGGCAGTGACTTTGGCGCCCGACGTGCTGGCACTTGCGCTGCCTTTGCCTCCGGCTCCCTTGGCACCACCACCACCACCGCCGCCGCCACCGGACTGCGTTAATTCCTCGACGGTTAGGCCCGAGGCCGTGGCGATATGAATCCAATCAAGAAAACATCGGCGCTTTGGATCTCCTGGCGCGCAGCCGTAGTCGTCCGGCGGATTATATTGATAGCCGAATTTATGGCCGCCCAGATTCAGCTCAAACGAATCCATGAACAGCCAGAATAGCAGCTCGCGCGGATAGCCTTGGCGAATAAAATAATCCAGCGTCGTTAAATCGATCGGCTTGAGAAAGCCTTCATAGAAAGCGCTCGTTTCCTGCGTGGAGACGTTGAAGTTCGAGCTGACCGTCGTCGCATTCGACGCGGTTGTGTTGCCGAATATCGCGTCGCGCCCAGGAGTGAATAAGAGTGGGCTCGTGGCGCCACCGACTGCTACTTTTGGACCGAACTGAAACGACGGCAATCCTAAGGATGTCGTGTTCGACATCGTCGGCGTGACGTTGGAGATCGTCGTAAAACTCAGTGGGTAATCGTGGCTGGCGCGAATGAGATTGAGAAAAATGGATTCGTTGCGGCCCTTCGCAAGGCTGCGGCCGATCGTGTCATACCGGTTGTCGACCGGATCGACGACAGCGCAGGCACTGACGACAAAGCAAAGCAACAATGCAACTGGCAGTGATCGGAACCCCATACGCCCACCGATCAATTTTACTATTAATAATCTGCATGGTTAAATTTGGCAGGTCAATACGCTGGAACCTCTATTGGCGGCGGCAATGCGCATCGTCGCGCGGTGTATCAGTTGGGCAACACTGTCAGCGAATCCAGTCTTCCACCTTTACTTGCTTTGCCGCTGCCTTCTGGCCAATCTCATAGAGTTCATCGACCGTTCCGGGATCGTCCATCCCGCGCAACCGCGCCAGGCTTTCCTCGCTTGCAGTGTAGTCGAGTTCGCGCTTCAGCCAGTCTTTCTCAAGTCGCACATCGTAGCGCAGGAAGCGAAACATCTTGCCGCCGGGCGGAGCGTCCTTGGCCAAGGTGCCGATTTCGGAATTGATGGGCCAGGGCGCCGGGCATTCACCCATCCATTGCATCAGGGTCAGAACCAGCATCTCCGCGTCGGTCATCAGCGAGAGGAGCGCGTGAAAGGCGAGCTTGGTGAAGCGCGCGAAGCCAAGGCTCTCATAGGACAGCCGTGGTCGATAGGTGCCGGTCCCGAGCGAGACCACGGTAAGATTCTCCGGGCCGACCGGCCATTTGATGCCGAACGGGCTCAACGTCGCCATGTGGAATAGTGCGAGCGACGGGTTGTTATGCGGCGTGACGCCGCCGTCGACGAACAGTCCGTACACATTGGGGTCGAACTTGACACGCTGTCGCAAGCCGAATTTTTTCAGCGTCGCGTCGAAAACGCGCGCCAGCCATGGCACGTTAAGCGGCTTTGCCAAATCATCAGGCAGCACTGCTTCATTCTGGCTGATCGGCAATAGCTCCGGATCAAAAAAATGGGGTGCCGCGGTGCTCGCGCGGACCAGGTTGACGAGCGGATAACCCTTGTTGCCGAAATAATCCTTGCCGTCTTCCCAATACGGTGCGTGAGGATTGTTCGATATGATCCAGGGGCTGCCGGTATCCATACGCTTGGTGATGATGCAGAACCCCGTGATGAGGTCCGGGCTCGACAGGACGCGGTCGCCGACCACGTCCTCAATCTGCTTGCGCAGACCTCGCGCATCGAATTTCGCTTGCAGGAGCGGAATGGCCCAACTCTTGCGCTTGAAGCAAAAGGGCGCAAGCTTGAGATAGAACTCTCTCACCTGTGCGGTCCGATAGCCAAGCGCCAGCGCGCCGGCAATAATAGCGCCGGTCGAAGTTCCGCCGACCAGATCGATGTGATCGCCAAGGCGGACCTCTTTGCCGTAATGCGCATCGAGCAATTGCTCGATGCGCTCCAAGAACGCCACGGTGAGCGCGCCACGCACCCCGCCGCCATCGAGTGCAAGCACGCGCTTGGGTCCTGGTCCAAAAAGGTGGCGATCACGTGAGGTTGCGAGGGGGGCTTCGGCGGCTGGTTCAGGTATCGCCATCGTACCGTCTCCTGACTTCGCTGCGTTAGAGCATGATCCGGAAAAGTGGAAGCCGGTTTTACGAAAAGATCACGCCTAATCAAAATGCTAGAGCGAAAACCGTTTCGATCTGAAGCGATTTTCGCTCTAGGCCGGCAAGGATAGCGGCCGCGTTCGGAACACGGTTTGCCATTCCAGCACGTCCGACATCATGATATCCGATGTTTTCTCGACACGGTCGGCGATCCGGGCAAGGACCAGCAATTCGCCGGCCAACATTTTGTCGATCGCCGTGAGCCGCTTTGCGGTCCGCTTGGACTGGGCAGCGACCGTCTTGAAATCACCCTGGACATAAATTGCGCCGATGGCAGATCCGAGCGTCGGAAGCAAAGCGCTGAGAAAGGTAAATGCGCCGAGCAGCGCCTCGCGATAGGGCTCCGGAGTATTCCTGATCGCTCCAAACCAGACCAGGCAAAGAAACAGCCCGCAGAGGCATCCGGTAATGCCGAACAGCAATTGCCCACTGCGATGAATGCGCGGCTCGAGCTTGTCGATTCGTCGCGCATTCGCGGTGTGATAGTCGACCTGGAAGGCGATTTCCGCAGATCGCACGGCGCTGCGCACCGACGCAAGATAGTTGGAATCGACCCTGCGGTCAGGGAGGGGAATGAGCCGCCGTACTGCCCAGGCATACCAATTGACCCAGTCCTGTTCGTCGACGTCCAAGCTGCGTCCCGGGCGCGGGACCGGGCCTTCGCAACCAAGCGGGGCGAGAATGCGGATAAGGCGCAGGCTTTCCGCTAGCCGGCGATATTCGAGCCAGTGGCGATGCCATTGGCGTCGAAGGCCGATGAGCCACACGACAACGATCGAGACGATGATGATCAGTTCGCCGAGGACCAGATAACTCTTAAGGGTCGGGTCGTGAACGAAAACACCCACCAGCGCCAGCGCGACGGCAAGCGCCGCAAACAAGAAATTGAAAACATATGTGCTGCGATAGACGAGCGAATAATAGACGGCGAGGTGATCTGCGGCACTGACGGCGGGCAGCAAGGTTTGCGTAATCGCCGGCCGTTGCGACCGGTCCGCAGGCACAGTAGTCAAATAACCCTCCCATTGCGCCTGCGATTCAGGAAGGGCTGAAGGCAGATGGAATTCGCTCCACCGCAGGCTTCGTCCGGCAAAGAACCGTAGCAGTAGCGGATACCATGGACAAAAGTTCCATTGCCGCTCGCGTTCGCCGAGATATCTCTCCAGCGACTTTCTGGAGTCGGGTTGCGCCGGGAGATCGATGATATCCCTGACGGCGGCAGCGATCATGGTATCGTCGGCTGGCTGAAAGGTATCCTTCGCGCGCGCGGAGGCATTTGCCGGCGGCAGGTCGTCGGTCTTGGGCCACGATATTTGTATCGCGTCCGGTCCTGTTGGTTTGATCCAGACGACGGGGATGCCGTCTGCAATCGCGTGGCTGACGATCTGCGCGGTGCCGCCGACGCCGGCCGCGTCCTCACCGTCCCAGATCGCGATCAGCAGATCGATGTTCGCCAGCATGACGAAGCCCGCTGCCTCGTAGGCCCGTGGACGGTCGTCGGGAGTGCCATCCAACTCGAACACGGCGGCGGCGTCGCCAAGAAGCTTGTCGAATTCATCGAGCGAGGCCGGCGTCTCGAAATCTTTTGCATATTCGGCGCGACCGAACGGCAGCACGATCTCCAGCTCGAAGCCGGCGGCGCGGCCGGCTTCGGCCACGATGCGATCCGAGCCCTCGGCAACCGATGAGACAACGGCAAACTCGCTGGCGAAGGCCGCGGCCTTCGACGCGTCACGTCGCGGTGCGCACGCGACATAACTCTTTTCGATGCGGTGCGCGGTTGCGACGATCGTCGCGAGAATGCGATCGATCGCGGCGCGCAGCGGCGCCTCGGATTCAGCCGGCAATTTCGGCGGCACGCGATGGCCACTGACACCGATGCGCAAGCGGATACGGGGCGGTACGGGATAAAGCGTAGGGCTCACGGCAATCAGCCACGTTTGACGGCCCGGTTGAATCCTGTGGCCTTGCCAAGCATACCCCAGAATTGCGTCGAAGTGCGCCGCATTCCTTGTCGGCAGTGCTGGAGTGCGTGCTTACCGACGGCGTTACTGACCACTCGGCGTGCGCAGACCGAACCAAGCATCGCGTACCTGATGATAATGCACCGAAGGGTCGTAGATCGAAACCGGCAGTCTCAGCACCGCGGCCGATAGGCGGCCTACGGCTGATAGCAAGCTATACGACGCCACGACGCGATCATGCTGCGCGGTGATCAGACTGACACGGGCGCCGACCAAAGCTTGCTGCGAATTGAGCACGTCAAGCGTCGTGCGTTGGCCGGCCAGTGCCTCGTTGCGGACGCCGGTCAAGGCTCGTTCCGAGGCGTCGCCCTGGCGTTGCGCCGCGTCGACCTGTGCCTTCGCGGCCAGCAATTGTCCCCACGCCTGAACCACGTTGGCTCTGACTTGATCGCGGACCTGATCGACGTTGAGGCGCTGTTGGCCGACCGCCTCCTTGTTCTGCCGAATTGTCGAATATTCCGATCCGCCTTGATAAATCGGGATCGTGAGATTCAGCATTGCGGATTCCGTGAAAAGCTTCGGAGTCGTGATGTTCGCATCGTACTGCTGCTGGATATTGCCTTGCGCGACGAGCGTCGGCCATAGCGCGCCTTCGGCGATCTTGACTTGGAGTACCGCGACGTCGACGCCGTACATTGCCGCCGTCACCGACGGATTCTGCGCGGAACCAAGCGCGATCGATGCCGGCAGTGTCGGCGGCGCAAAGTGCTCGACGGGCGACGCCGGAGCGAGGTGATCCGGATCGTCGCCGATGATGCGCCGATAATTGGCTCTGGTCGTCATCAACGTGGATTCCGCCGCGTGTAAGCTCGCTTCGCCCGCGGCCAATTGGGCCTCGGCTTGGTCGACATCGGTCGCGGTGATCTGGCCGACCGAGAAGCGGTTGCGCGTGTCCTTGAGCATGCGTTCCAGGACGTGAAAGTTGTTCTGCTGCACCTCAAGATTGGCCGCATCGCGCGATACGTCCATGTAGACTGTCGCTGCCGCCAGCAGAACCGATTGCTCCATGATCCGCAGGGTCTCGCGATCGGCGGAAACTTGAGACTCGGCTTTGCGGACGCTGTTGGCGGTCCGCTCACCATTGAAAATCGTCTGCGTGCCTGTGGCGCCGACCGCGCGCGGTCGTGACGTGCCCTTGAGGTTGACCGAAGCACCTTGGGACAGCGGCGTTCCCGGGATCGGCGGAAAGATTTCCTGCTCTTTGGTGTATTCTCGACCGATACTCGCGTTCGCGGCGATGTTCGGCCGATAGCCCGAAAGCGCCTGTGCCACGTTCTCATCGCTCTGGCGTACGATCGCGCGTTGCGCATTGAGCTGTGGATTGTTCTCGTAAGCCCTCGCCAATGCCGCTTGGATCGTTTCCGCAGCGGCTTGGCGAGGCATTGTGGCGACGAACGGCGCGCAAAGGAGAATTGCCGCCGTAAGCGCACGCCAGCAGTGGTTCGAGAAGCCCCTCCGCACGCTTGGAGCCACAATGCTACCCGACATCATCAGCCCCATGACACACGACGGGACCTTAACGCGCGGGGGACTTCCTTACAAGGTTCGGACTGTTCTGCGCAGCGCTACAGTGTGTGTAGAACAATACACGTTGGCAGGATTGCGTGCGCCGTCCTTGGTCCGAAGGCGCCAGTATCGGCGTCAGGCGAGCTTTCTGCCGTTCAGCCGTCGTCTCGTTTGCGTGGCGTTCGCCACCACGCCATTATCCAAGCTCCATATCCGCACCTCCGACATCAGCCAGTTGGCAAACGTCTGGACGGCGTTGGAACTGGTGCGTGTTTCCGGCACGATCAGGTAATACGACGCCTTCATATCAATGAATTCACTCGCGACGATCTCCAGGCGTCCGTCGCCGAGTTCCTCCTCGACCAGATACCGCGGCAACAGAGCGATGCCCAAGCCGGCGACCGCAGCTTGGGAGAGCATTGCGAGTTGATAACTGTGTCCCTTCAATGGGCCATCCAACTTGACGCCGACTTCGGCCATCCAGTCTGCCCAGCGGCGTGGCCGCGTCATCTGATGCAGCAGTGGGAACTTGACGACGTCCTCCGGCGTCTTGATGACGCGCTTCGCTTTCAGTTTGGGACTGCAGACTGCGATGATCTCCATGTCCATGAGGTGATGAGCGATCGTGCCGGGCCAGTTCGGGGAGCCGAAAAAGATTGCGGCATCGAATGTTTCAATGGCGAATTCGACCGGGGTTTGCCGAGTCGTGAGATGGATCATGATCTTCGGGTATTTTTTCTGAAAATCCGCCAATCGAGGGATGAGCCAGCGCGCTGCGAATGTCGGGAGTACCAACAAGCTCAGCATGGTGTTGTCGGAAAATGCCACGACCTTTTGCGTCGCGACCGACAGATCGTCCAACGCCTTTTTGACGTGCGTAAGATAGAGCTGGCCGACGTCGGTCAAGACCACACGCTGGCGAATGCGCTCGAATAAGCGGACGCCGAGCTGGCTCTCGATCTCCCGGATCTGCCGGCTGATCGCGCCCTGGGTTAAATTGAGTTCCCTTGCGGCACGCGTGAAACTGCCGTGCCGCGCCGCTGAAACAAACGATGTCAATCCGCCAATCGACGGAATTTCGCCCCGTTTCAACCCTCACACACTCCCAAGCTGACGCCATGCGTTATGCACGCCAAGATTTTATGCCGCAACCTAGGTGCCTTCCAGTGCTTTCGCGATGGTGTGCTCACTGCGCCTAACTGTCAGGCATGTTTCAGGCACGCGACCCCGGGGCCTAACGCCGCCCGGCGTTCAACTTGCCGCCGGTTTCTGCCGCGCCATGAGTTCTTCGTCGATCTTGTTGGCACGAGCTAGCGCCGGACGGGCGCCGATCCGTTTCCAGTATTGCTCAAAGGCAGGCCGCTTTTCGATCGTCCCGAACATCAGGCCATAGCCTATTTGCGCGCCGACGTAGAGATCGGCCGCCGTAAAGCTTTCGCCGGCCAGATAGTTGCCGCGTGACACGGCATCTTCAAGCACCTTCATGGCGAGATCGACGTTGCCATATCCCATCATCCGCTCGCGTTCCGCCGGCACCACGAAACCCAGAGCCTTGTTGCTGATCGCCGCCTCGACCGGACCGGCGCTAAAAAATAACCAACGATAGTAAGGGCCACGCAGACGGTGGCCGGGCGGCGGTGCAAGACCGGCCTGCGGGAAAGCGTCGGCGAGATAGGCACAGATGGCCGCAATTTCGGTCACCACGGTATCGCCATGGCGCAGCGCCGGCACCTTGCCCATCGGGTTGATGGCGAGATAGGCGGGTGCCTTCATCGTGGTTGCGTAATCGAGAACTTCGGTTTTGTAAGGCTGGCCGACTTCCTCCAGCATCCAGCGGGCGATCCGGCCGCGCGACTGCGGGTTGGTGTACAGTGTGAGTTCATCAGCCATTTGTCGTTCCTCGCCGCTTGCGCCAGATATGAGTTGTGTGCTGATCCGGCAATGTCAACCGATGATGCCGTTCGGGTGCCGTGTGGCTGCTCAATCAGGTGCACGCAGCCGATAGCCGATACCTGTTTCCGTGAGGATGTACTGTGGCCGTTCCGGATCGGGTTCGACCTTTTGCCGGAGCTGGCGCACATACACCCGCAGGTATTGGGCATCGGTCAAATCATCCCACAGCTCGCCGAGAAGAAATTTGTGCGTCAGCACTTTGCCGGCATGCTGGAGCAGCACGCGCAGGAGATCATATTCCTTAGGTGAGAGTTTCACATCTTTGTCGCCGATCTTGACGACGCGCCGAACGAGATCGACCGAAAGGTTGCCGAGCCGGAAGATCGGCCGTTCGCCGTGGGTTTGAAGCTGGTGCCGCAGCGCCGCCCGTATTCTGGCCAGCAGTTCGTCCATACCAAACGGCTTGGTGACATAGTCGTCGGCGCCCAAATCGAGCGCTTGGACTTTGCCGGCTTCGTCCCCGCGACTGGATAAAACAACGACAGGAATGCTATCGTTGCGGGCGCGGATCGTTCTGAGAAGATCGTGCCCATTCATGTCGGGCAGGCCGAGATCGAGGATGATCAGGTCGGGGGCCTCGCCGAGCATTTCAAGCGCCGACTTGCCGTTCGGTGCCTCCATGACGTGATAGCCGTGCGCCGCAAGGCCCATGCGCAGGAGTTTGCGAATGGGCGGTTCGTCGTCGACCACAAGGACACGCAGCGGTGCGGCATTCATGTGGCAGCGTCCAAATTGCGCCGTTGCCCTGGGATCGGCAACCTGATCGTGAAGACAGCACCGCGGCCGTCGGCGCGGTTCGATGCTATGATAGTCCCGCGCATGGCTTCTACGAAGCCACGCGAGATCGCCAATCCAAGTCCAGTCCCGGCGCGGACCTGATCTGTTTTTTGCGCGCGGTAGAATTTATCGAAGATGTGCTCGAGGTCGTTTTGCGGAATGCCGTCGCCCTCGTCGACGATCTGCAAAGAGGCGGAGTCCAGATCGCGCCAAGTGCGAATAAATATGGTCGTGCCGGCGGCGGCATATTTCGCCGCATTGTCGAGCAGATTGAAAAGGACCTGCTCGAACAATACGGCATCGAGCGCTATCATCGGTACGTCGGTCGCTAGTTCGAGGCGCACCTCATGATGCCGCAGTATTTTGCTGGCTCGGCGCAAGGCCGAGCCGACGATTTCGGAGAGATCGTGGGGCACAAGGTTTGGCGTAACCGCGCCGGATTCGAGCTTGGTCATATCCAGCAAGTTGGCGATGAAACGATTAAGCCGCTCCGACTCGTCGATGATTGTTGCCAGGAGATCTGCCTTCTCGTCGTCGGTCAGCTTTGTCCCGACGTCCCGTAATGTCCCTGCCGATCCAAGCACCGAAGCAAGCGGCGTCTTCAGGTCATGGGATATCGAGGTCAAGAGCGCCGAGCGCAGCCGGTCGGTTTCGGCCGTGCGCTCGACTCGGTCCATGTCCTCAACCAGTCGAACCCGTTCGATCGCGAGCGCGCCTTGATCCATCAGCGCGTCGAGCAAACGCCGCTGATCGGGAGTGAGCAAGGGACCCGGCTTGTCGCTGTCAATGCCAACGACGCCAATCGCGCCTCGTCCGGTCTGCATCGGCAGGAACAAGCGCTTGGCGCCAGGCAGCGTGTCCGAGCCGCGACCGGCCGCGCGATCGTTTTGCCAAGCCCATTTCGCCGCGGCGAGATCGGCATCGTCCAGCCTGTCTTCGGGGGGATAGCCGGCCTTCACCGCGATCGTGTCGTTCGACGGCAGCAACAGGACGACCCGCACCTTCAACATCAACGCGGTCTGGTAGGCGGTAGCCCATAGCACGTCATCGAGTGTGCCGGCGCCGGCGAGCTTGCGGCTGAAGGAGTGCAGCAACTCTACGGTACGCACCCGTGCTTGCGCGGCGACGGCCTGAGTCGCGGCCCCGCGCGGCGACGCTGGAGACAATGATGGCCATCAACGTAAAGAACAGGAAAGCCGCGATGTTGGTGGGATCGGTTATCGTGAAGGTATAAATCGGCGGCAGGAAGAAGAAGTTGTAACACAGCGAAGATGCGACGCTCGCCAGCAACGACGGCCATAAGCCGAAGCGCACGGCGACACCGACCACACCGGTTAGGAAAACCAGATCGACGTTTTCGATGCCGAGCCGGTCGTTGACCAACTCCCCGCAACCCAGCGCAATCGCTACCGCCATGAGCGCCAGCGCATAGGGACGCGCCTCGAAGCCTTCGCCATGCTCCAAGGTATCGACCGTGTGTTTTCGCACTAGCGTTCCTGCGGCCTGATCGCCGGCGATAACATGGACGCTGATATTGCCGGAGCGGCGGACCAATTCGTGCACCACGGAGCCGTGCATGATTTCGAACCAGCGCGACCGCGTCGATTTGCCAATGATGATCTGGGTCACGTTATGGGCATGCGCGTAACCCACGACGTCGTCAGCTATGCGCCGATCGCCGGCAGGCATTGTTACGGTTTCGCCGCCGAGTGCCTCCGCGAGCCGCAACGTATCGGCAACGCGATCACGCTCCTCTTCCGACATCTGCGTGCTGCGCCGACCCTCGACATAGAGCGCAACCCACGGCCCGTGCAGGCGGTCGGCCAGCCGTTTGGCGTAACGCACAAGGCCAGCGGCGCGGGCATCCTCGCTGATGCAGATCAGAATACGCTCGCCGGCCGCCCACGGTCCCGGGATGGCGTGGGCTTGCATTTCCGTGAGCAATTGTTCGTCCACGCGTTCGGCCGTACGACGCAATGCCAATTCGCGAAGCGCCGTCAGGTTTGCGGGCGAGAAGAAATGCTCGAGCGCCCATTCGGCTTGCTTGGGAACGTAGACCTTACCTTCTTTAAGGCGCTGGATCAGGTCGGCTGGCGTCAGATCGACCAGTTCGACGGCGTCGGCGCGATCGAACACTGCGTCCGGCACGGTCTCGCGCACACGCACATGCGTGATCTGGGCAACCACATCATTGAGGCTTTCGATGTGCTGGATGTTGACCGTCGTATAGACGTCGATGCCGCTGTTCAGCAGCTCTTCGACATCGAGATAGCGCTTCGGGTGACGGCTGCCATCGGCATTGGTATGGGCGAGTTCGTCGACCAGAACGATTTGCGGGCGGCGGGCGATGACCGCATCGAGGTCCATTTCATGAAGCAATTGGCCTTTATATTCGATGTGCCGGCGCGCAACGACTTCGAGGCCTTCCAGGAGTGCTTCCGTTTCTTTGCGGCCGTGCGTCTCCACGACGCCGATGACGACGTCGTACCCGTCTTTTTCGCGCGCCTGGGCTTGCTGCAGCATCTCGTAGGTTTTGCCGACGCCCGGTGCGGCGCCTACGAAAATTCTGAGCTTGCCGAGACGAGGCTCTTCGCGGCGCGCCGCTTCAAGCAGGGCTTCCGGAGAGGGTCGAAATTCGGAATCGCGCCGCTGATCCGCCATCACCGATCAGGTATCTCACAGTGCCCGAGCTTTACTACTCTCAGCCGATGGCCAAATGGTCGAGCGCGAGATTGAGCAGCAGGACATTGACGTGCGGCTCGCCCAAGAGGCCGAGAAAGCGGCCTTCCGTTTGGTCTTCGACGAGTTGGCGGACGCGATCTTCGGGCAGATTGCGCGCCTTGGCAATACGCGACACTTGGAAAAGGGCGGCCTCCGGCGAGATATCCGGATCGAGGCCGCTGCCAGATGTGGTGACCAGATCGGCAGGAATCGGGGCAGACGGGTTCTCCTGTTTGAGCTTGTCGATGTCGGCTTGGATGCGGTCGACCAACGCCTTGTTGGTCGGTCCGAGATTGGAGCCGCCGGAATTCGCGGCGTTGTACGGCGCGGCAACGGTTTTGGTGGCGTCGGCCGGGTCTGTTGCGGTCGTGGCCGATGGCCGGCCATGGAAATACTTGGCGCTGGTGAATTCCTGACCGATCAACCGTGAACCGACAACCTTGCCGCCGCTCTCGATCATGCTGCCCTGCGCCCGCGCCGGGAAAATGACTTCGGCGATGCCGGTCATCGCCAGCGGATAGGCCAACCCGGTGATGAGGGTGAGGGCGACGAGGACGATGATTGCCGGACGGATTTCGCGCAACATGGCTTCTTCTCCTCAGGCGAGATGCAGGGCGGTGATCAAAATATCGATCGCCTTGATGCCGACGAATGGGATGATCACGCCACCGACGCCGTAGATCAGGAGATTGCGCCGCAGTAGCGGACCGGCGCCGATCGCGCGATAGCGCACGCCTTTCAGCGAGAGCGGGATCAACGCAATGATGATCGAGTGCATTAAAAATGATCGCCGAAAGAATGGCGCTCTGCGGCGTCGCGAGCTTCATGATGTTCAACGTCTGCAGCTGCGGGTAGAACGCGACGAACATTGCTGGAATGATCGCAAAATATTTTGCCACGTCATTGGCAATCGAGAAGGTGGCAAGCGCCCCGCGCGTCATGAGGAGCTGCTTGCCGATCTCGACGATCTCGATCAGCTTGGTCGGATTGGAATCGAGGTCGACCATGTTGCCGGCCTCGCGCGCCGCTTGCGTGCCGGTGTTCATGGCGACGCCGACGTCGGCTTGCGCGAGGGCCGGCGCATCGTTGGTGCCGTCACCGCACATCGCGACAAGCTTCCCCTTCGCCTGTTCGTCCCGGATGAGACGCAGCTTTTCCTCGGGCGTCGCTTGGGCGAGGAAATCGTCGACGCCGGCTTCGGCCGCGATCGCCGCTGCTGTCATCGGGTTGTCGCCGGTGATCATGACGGTGCGGATGCCCATGCGGCGAAGCTCGGCGAAGCGCTCGCGGATGCCGCCTTTGACGATGTCCTTGAGGTGAATGACGCCGAGCAGCTTGCCGTCCTTGGCTACGGCGAGCGGCGTGCCGCCGGATTTGGCGATCGCGTCGGCGATCGCGGTGACTTCGCGCTCGGTGTCCGGGCTGACGTTGGGTCGCAACACCTGGACGGCGCCGCCGGCGCCAATCGCGGTGGCGGGACCGTTGAGATAATTCAGCATCGCCTCGACGGCACCCTTGCGCACCCACGAGTCACCGATTTCGACGCCACTCATTCGCGTCTGGGCGCTGAATGGAATGAAGTTCGCGCGCAATTCCGCGAGGTCGCGGCCGCGGATGCCGTGCCGCTCCTTGGCCAGGACCACGATCGATCGACCCTCGGGCGTTTCGTCGGCGAGCGATGCGAGCTGCGCCGCGTCGGCCAATTCCTGTTCGCTGACGCCGCGCAGCGGCTTGAATTCTGTCGCCTGACGATTGCCGAGCGTGATGGTGCCGGTCTTGTCGAGAAGAAGTGTATCGACGTCGCCCGCCGCCTCGACGGCGCGGCCGGACATGGCGAGCACGTTGAAACGAACCAGGCGATCCATGCCGGCAATGCCGATGGCGGACAGCAGCGCGCCGATCGTGGTCGGGATCAGCGTGACGAACAGCGCCACCAGGATGACCACCGAAATGGTGCCGCCCGCATAGAAGACATAGCTCGGGATCGTCGCCGTCGCGAACACGAAGATGATCGTCAGACCGACGAGCAGGATGTTCAGCGCGATCTCGTTCGGCGTTTTTTGCCGTTCGGCGCCCTCGACCAGTCTGATCATGCGGTCGAGGAAGGTCGAGCCGGGCGCCGCGGTGATGCGCACGCGGATCCAATCGGACAGCACCTGCGTGCCGCCGGTGACCGCGGAGCGGTCGCCGCCGGACTCGCGAATGACCGGCGCGGATTCGCCGGTGATCGCCGCTTCGTTGACCGACGCCATGCCTTCGATCACTTCGCCGTCGGACGGGATCGTGTCGCCGGCTTCGACAAGAACGACGTTGCCGACTTTCAGACTCGGTGCTGGGCACGAGCTGATAGTTCTGTCGCCGGCGCCGCTGAGCAGTTTGGCCTGGCGTTTCGGTGCGCTGGCGCCGCAGCGTCGTCGGCCTGTGCCTTGCCGCGGCCTTCGGCGATCGGCTTCGGCAAAATTGGCGAACAGCACGGTGAACCACAGCCAGAGAATGATCTGGAACTCGAACAGGATATGTCCGCCGCCGGTTATGAGATCGCGGATCAAAATGACGGTCGTCAGTGCCGTGACGATTTCGAGCACGAACATGACCGGATTCTTCGATCAGCGTGCGCGGATCGAGCTTGACGAACGCGGAGCCGATGGCCGGCAGCGACGATCTTCGGATCGAACAGCGCCGATACCGGCATGCTCTTGCGCAGGGTTGAGGTTTCCATCGCAGTCGCTCCGAGCTTAATTCGACGAGAACAGGGTGCCGGCGTTCATCGCGAGCTGCTCGACGATCGGGCCCGAGCGCCAGCGCCGGGAAAAAGGTCAGGCCGCCGACGATCATGATCACGCCGACGACGAGGCCGACGAACAGGCCGCCGGTGGTCGGGAATGTGCCGGCCGAGGCCGGTACCGATTTCTTGGCCGCCAGCGAGCCGGCGATCGCCATGGTCGGGATGATCATCCAGAACCGGCCGACGCCCATCGCGATGGCGCCGGTGACGTTGTAGAACAGCGTATTGGCGCTCAGCCCGGCGAAGGCCGAGCCGTTGTTGCCGGTCTGCGAGGTGTAGGCATAGAGCACCTCGGTGAAGCCGTGCGGGCCCGGGATTGTCCATCGCGGCGACGGCGGACGGCACCAGCATCGCGACCGCGGTCCAGCCGAGATACATCAGCGGCAGGACGAGGATGGCGAGCATCGCCATCTTCACTTCCTTCGCCTCGATCTTCTTGCCGACATATTCCGGCGTGCGGCCGACCATCAGGCCGGCGACGAAGATCGAGATGATGACGAACAGCAGCATGCCGTACATGCCGGAGCCGACGCCGCCGACGATGATCTCGCCGAGCTCGATGTTGATCAGCGGAATCATGCCGCCGAGCGCGGTGAACGAGTCGTGCATGGCATTGACCGCGCCGCACGAGGCGGCGGTGGTGATCACCGCGAACAGCGCGGAGGCGACGATGCCGAAGCGGACTTCCTTGCCTTCCATGTTGCCGCCGGTGAGCCCAAGCGCGTTGAGGGCGTCGTTGCCGTGGGCCTCGGCCCAGTAGCAGACGACAACGCCGGCAATGAACAGCACGCCCATCACGGCAAGCACGGCCCAGCCTTGACGCTGGTTGCCGACCATGCGGCCGAACACGTTGGTCAGCGCCGCGCCGATCGCGAAGATCGAGATCATCTGCACGTAGTTCGACAAGCGCGGTCGGATTCTCGAACGGATGCGCGGCATTGGCGTTGAAGAAGCCGCCGCCGTTGGTGCCCAGCATCTTGATCGCGATCTGCGAGGCGACCGGGCCGACGCGCGATGGTCTGCTTGGCGCCTTCGAGCGTCGTCGCATCGACATAAGGACCGAGCGTCTGCGGGATGCCTTGCCAGACCAGGAACAGCGCATAGGGCACGCAGATCGGCAGGAGGATGTAGAGCGTGCAACGCGTGATATCGACCCAGAAATTGCCGACGGTCCGCACCGAGTGCGCGCGCGAAGCCGCGGATCAGCGCGACCGCGAGCACGATGCCGGTCGCCGCCGAAAGGAAATTCTGATGCGTAAGGCCGAGCATCTGCACGAGGTAGGACATCGTGCTTTCGCCGCCGTAGTTCTGCCAGTTGGTGTTGGTGATGAAGCTCATCGCCGTGTTGAACGACAGATCCTCGCGCGACCGCCGACTGCCCGGCCGGATTGAACGGCAGCCCGGCCTGCACGCGCATCAAGGCGTAAAGAATGAGAAAGCCGCCGACGTGGAACAGCAGCATGGCGACGGTGTAGGAGAGCCAGCTCTGTTCGCGCCGCTCGTCGACGCCGGCGACCTTGTAGATGCACCGTCTCAACCGGCCGCAGTACCGGCGATAAGCAAAGTTCGCTCGCCGTTGAAGACGCGGGTCATATAGCCGCCGAGGACCGGCGTGATAGCGACGATGATCGCGCAGTAGAGCAGAATTTGGATCCAGCCGATGAGCGGTCATAGTGGTTCGCCTTTCAGAACCGCTCGGGCTTGAGCAGAGCGTAGACCAAGTAGACGAGCAGGCCCGCCGTGACGGCGGCCGCGAGCGAATAGTCGAAAGTCATGACCGTCTCCTCAAAGCCGGTCGCAGGCGTAGACGTAGCCGATCGACAGTGCGAAAAAGACCAAGCCGATGGCGAGCATGATCACGTCCAGCATTTTGCTGCTCCTGTCGCGACATCAATTTCGCGCCCGTACCCGCAGGTTCGTGCGATATCTATCCGCTCGGGGCATATGTTTTCGAGAGGGCGGCAGAAGCAGCGATATAGGAATGTTATAAGGATACGGCTTGAAGGCCGCGGTCCGATGCCCGCTAGTGGCCGTCGTGCTTCCCGACAAGGGTATCTACTTGACCGGTGCCGACGTCGAGAATTTTCTCTGGCGGCGGCTCGGCCCGATTCCACCAGCCGCCGCCGAGCGCCTGAAACAGCGCCGCGGTGTCGGCGAGCCGAGCGGCGCGCGCCTGCACCACCTGGATGGTCGCCTGCAGATAAGTCTGCTGCGCGGTGAGCAGCAGCAGCACGTTGGCGTTGCCGCTTCTGCATCTGCTGGTTGCGCGAGATCGAAGCTGATCTTGGCGGCGCGTTCGAAATCGCGCGCCGCGCGCAGCGCGATCGGCATCGTTTTGCAGCGCGCGCAGCGTGTCGGCGACGTTCTGCACGGCGGCGATCACGGTGCCGCGATAGGTCCAGGCCGCGGCCTGATAGGTGTCCTTGGCGCCCTGAAGCTGATGCAGCAGCGTGCCGCCGTCGAACACCGTCTGCGTGGCGTTGCCGGCGAGCTCCCAGAACACGTTTTGCGGCGCCAGCAGGTGGGCGAGCGCCGTGTTCATGAAGCCGCCGTTGGCATTGATCGTGAAAGTCGGCAGCAGGTTGGCGGTGGCGACGCCGATCTGCGCGCTGGCCGAATGCATCTGCTCCTCCGCGGCGCGCACGTCCGGGCGCTGCTCGATCAGTTGCGACGGCAGGCTCACCGGCAGATCGGCCGGCAAATGCAGGTCGGCGAGCGTGAATGTCTCGCGCGGCCCCTCGCTCGGATAGCCGCCGGACAAGCGCCGCCAGCAGATCGCGCTGCTGCGCCAGCGCCTTGCGCAGCGGCGGCAGCGTCGCCTTGGCCTGTGCCAGCGCCGCCTCCTGCACCGCCACGTCGCTGCGGTTGGAATAGCCGGCGTTCAACTGGCGCCGCAGCGTATCGAGCATCTTCGAATTGGTGGCGATGAGCTGATTGGTGGCGTCGATCTGCGCCGCGCAGCGAAGCTTCGGTGATGGCCGCGACCACGACGTTGGCGGTCAGCGTCGAGATAGGCCGCCTCGACCTGGAAGCGCTGCACGTCGGCCAGCGCTTCGAGCAACTCGACGGTGCGGCGATTGAGGCCCCAGATGTCGAACGTGTAGGACACCAGGACCTGCGCGGTATCGAGATCGAAGATGCTGGCGCCGGACGCCGGGCACCGGCGACAGCGCCGCGGATGTCCGCTGCCGGGTCGGATTGAAATTCGCCTGGACCAGCGGAAAGAACTTGCCCTCCTGGGCGTAGACAGCTTCCTTTGCCGCGCGCAGCGTCGCCAGCGCCGATTGCAGATTGGGATTGTTCTGCAGCGCGCGCTCGACCAGCGCATCGAGCTCGGGCGATCTGAACAGCGCCCACCATTCCTGCGGAATGTCGCGGCCTGCGACGAAACGCTGCGCTGGCCGCCCGGCGCATCGGCGCGGGCGTGTCGGCGCCAGCGGCTCGCGGGTGTAGCGGGTGATCTCCGGCGCGGCGGGATGCACGAAAATCCGGGCCGACCGCGCAGCCGCTCAAAAGCACCACGGCCGCGAGAGCGGTGGCACCTGCAGAAAACCACCTGACCGCCACATACGACATAGGGCAACTGGGACTATTGCAACTGAAAGCAACGACTGAGTGCCCAGCCGCATTATTTCCGATTTAGCCGCTATTGGCTGTGTTCGGCTGGCCACACTGTGCATTATTCAGCGCTGCGATGCACTGTGATACTGTCACAGCGTCTGCGCCGAGTCGAGCGTGCCGATTGAGCCGTGCGAACTGCGCGGTAGACGTTCGCGCTGCAGTCGCAGAATGTCGCATGATACGACAATGCTAGCCGATTCCGACCTGTGATTAATGACAGTAGACCGCGCGGCCGGGCCCTGGCCATGTCGCGGCGATCCCGACGACTCTGGATGCGGCTTGTCGATGGCTCCCCGCACGACAAGCAGCCGGGTGAGAGCGGCGATCACCGGCGCGCTGATTGCCGTCGCGGTCGTGGTCTTATTGGCTATGGCGCGCCGGCGGACGCCGAAACCGGACTTCGGCGCGACGACGAGCGCCAATGCCGACGCGCCGACCGCCAGCGCGGCGCGCCGATCGCGGACAGCGTCGATCTGTCGGATTCGCAGCTCGCCTCGGTCAAGGTCGCGCCGGTCGAGGAGCGCGAATTTCCCGATCGAGAAGGAGGCCGTCGGCAGCATCGATTTCAACGAGGACATGGCGGTGCAGGTCTTCACGCCCTACCAGGGCCGGATCATCGCGCTGTTTGCCTAGGTCGGCGACGACGTGAAGAAGGGCCAGACGCTGTTCACGATCGACAGCCCCGATCTGTTGCAGGCGGAGTCGACCTTGATCGCCGCCGCCGGCGTGCTGGATCTCGACAGCACGCAATCTGGCGCGGCTGCGCGACCTCTATACGACGCGGGCGGTGTCGCAGCACGACGTCGAGCAGGCGGCATCCGACCAGCAGACCGCCGAGGGCAATCTGCGGGCGGCGCGCGACGCGGTGCGCCTGTTCGGCAAGACCGACGCCGATATCGATCGCATCATCGCCCAGCGCAGCGCCGATCCGACGCTGGTCGTGCCGAGCCCGATCGACGGCCGGATCACCGCGCGCAATGCGGCGCCCGGGACTTTTTGTGCAGCCCGGCAACGCGCCGGCGCCCTATACGGTCGCCGACATCGACACGATGTGGATGCTGGCGAACGTCGCCGAAGACCGACAGCCCGGCATTCCGCGTCGGCCAGCCGGTGCAGGTCAGGCTCGACGCATTTCCGGGCCGCGTGTTCGAGGGCAAGATCACGACCATCGGCGCGACGCGTCGATCCGAATACGCGGCGCGTGCTGGTGCGCTCCGAGGTCAAGGACCCGCAGCACGAACTGCGCTCCGGCATGTTCGCGAATTTCATCATCAGCGTCGGCGACGCCGGTGCGCTCGCCGGCCATTCCGGTCGACGGCGTGGTGCGCGAAGGCGACGGCACGATGACGGTCTGGGTCACCGCCGACCGCCGCCGCTTCACCCGGCGCACGGTCAAGATCGGCGAGCAGCGCGACGGCTACCGGCAGATCCTCGACGGCGTGCAGGTCGGCGAACTGGTCGCCACCGAAGGCGCGCTTTCTTCAGCAACGAGCTTGCCATCACTGAGTGAGCGAGCGGTCGCAAAGGAGTACGTTTTGAGAATCAGTTTTCATATTTTGGTGTCGGTGCTGCTCGGCGCGGCGACTTTGCCGGCTACGGCGCAATTCCCCGCCGTGACCCCGGGCGTCCCCGGAGATAGTCCCGGTGGCTTCGTCAACGCCAGCGGTCGTCCTGGTGTACCAAAGAGCGTGCACCCATACCCAAGCCCGATCGTGACAACGACAGCGCCGAACCGGGGCAAAATCGGTGGCGCCGCGCTGAATTCGTCCCGGGTTCGCGCCATCTGGCTTGGGCGGGCCAGCAAAAATAGCTACAGGGATTAACGGGACGACGATCCGGCCGAAGCGCTAATTCGCATGAGGCCATTAAGCTTGGTCGACGCCACAGGCCAATTCGCCAAGCATTTTGGAAAAGTGCGATCGAGCAGTAACTGGCTCTTTCAAAATCCCGTACTTTGGAACTATATTAATGTTCGTTGGACGGAGGTGTTTTGCCGGGTGACTGCGGGATGCACAGGGTCCGCGGTCGCAAAGGGTAAGAATAGAGTGCCATGCTTCCTGGTTGGAGCGAGCAACTTGGCGCAGTTGGACAATCACCCTGAAACGAATATTGCCGGCTTCCGAAGTGCCGGCGCGGCTGCGAATAGCCGGCACCGTCCTGCGCATTTTGTTCATCGTGACGTTGGTCATCGTGACGATGCGCGTCAGCATGCCCCAGAGCGAAACCATTCGTACAGTTTACGAAACGCCCGGTGACCTTATCCGGTTAGCTTTGGGGCTTGTTGTTTGCTGCTGGCTTGCGTTTCAGCTTTTCAAGGGTCCACAGGATGCCCATGGCTATCGGACCTGGCTTTATCTTGGACTTGCCGCACTACCTTTCGCGTGGATATGTCTCGTCGCTACCTGGTGAGACGTCAAAGCGTCGCGGGCGTCCATCAGGGCTCGATCAGGCGGCCGGTCGCCGCCTTGATGCACGGCCTCGGTCCGGGTTGCGGCGCCGAGCTTGGCGCGGGCATTGTCGATGTGGAAATCGACCGTGCGCTTGGTCAGGCCGAGGATTTGCGCGATTTCGGCCGAAGTCTTGCCGCGCGCCACCCAGGTCAGCATCTCGACCTCGCGATCGTTGAGCGCGATCGTCTTCGGCCACAGCCCGGTGCGCGCGACGCCGGCGAGCCGCGCCGTGATGATGGTCGCCAGCATCTCGAAATCGATCGGCTTGGTGACATAATCGTCGGCGCCGAGCTGCCGCCCCTTGAGCTCGTTGTCGCGGTCGGTGAGCGCGGTCAGAAACACGAACGGCATCTCGAGAACCGCGGCGCCAGCGCGATCAGGCGCTCCAGCAGCTCGAAGCCGGACATCGCCGGCATGCTGATGTCCGACAGCACCAGATCGGGCATGATCTGCAGGATCGCGGCGAGCCCTTCGCGGCCGTCATGCGCCAGCGTCACCTCGTAGCCGCGGTCGACCAGTTCCTCGGCGATCAGCGCCGCGGTCTCGCGGTCGTCCTCGATGCAGAGGATCTTTTTTGCGGCTTCCGGCATGCTACGGGCACGAAAATCTGCTACATGTGCCGGTCGTCAACGATTGGCCGGCGCGTCTAGCCGCATCGGTTCCTGCCGATGCCGGTACTATATGATCTAGTGCGACCGCCGGCGTTCGCGTCGCACGGCCATCGCGCCGTTGCCAGGCTTTGCCTCAGTGATCGGGCCCATGCGGCAACCGCGCTCGATCCGCTTGCACCTCGCCGCGGTATTCCTGCTGTTTTTTCTGCTGGTCGTCGTGCTCGGCTTGTTCAGCATCTGGCGGCTGAGCAATTTCAATCTGCTTTCCGCCGACGTCGCCGAGATCTGGCTGCCAACCACCCGCGCGCTCGGCGATCTCAACAATTACACCTCGGATTTCCGCGCCATCGAGGGCAGTAATCTGCTGTCGGCGGATCCGGCCGAGACCGCCGCGACCGAAAAGCAAATGGCCGATCTCGACCGCGCGATCGCGGAAGCCGAGCGCAATTTCGAGCGCATCCGCCACGATGCCGCGGAGGACGAACTGTACGGCCAGTTCAAGGCGCGCTGGAACGACTATCGCGCCATCGTCAATCAGATGCTGGTGCTGTCGCGCAGCGATCGCAAGGCCGAAGCGCTCGCGATCTATACGGCAGCTCGTCGCGCACTGCCTATAACGCGGCGAGCGATACGCTCGGCCAGCTCACCGACCAGGCCGTCGCCAGCGCCCAGGTGGCCAGCGATCGCCTCGCCGTCGCCTATCGGCAGGCGCTCTGGCTGATTCTGCTCGGCCATGGCTGTCGCCGGCGTGCTGGTGGTCGCCGCGCTCGTTCATATCAGCCGCTCGATCTCGGCGCCGCTGCTGCATCTCGCCGACCGCATGCGCCGGCTCGCCGCCAACGACACCGATATCGATATCCCGGAAACCGAGCGGCGCGACGAGATCGGCGAGATGGCGCAGGCGACGGTGGTGTTTCGCAACAACGCGATCGAGCTGATGCGCAGCCAGCGCACGCTCGCCCGCCAGGCGGCGCTGCTCGAGGAGCAATTGGCGCAGGAGCAGCGTCTGGCGCTGTTGCAGCGCAATTTCGTCTCCATGGCCTCGCACGAGTTTCGCACGCCGCTGACCATCATCGACGGCCATGCCCGGCGGCTGACAAGATCAAAGACGCGATGCAGCCGCGCGAGATCGGCGAACGCGCCGGCAAAATCCGCAGCGCCGTGCTGCGCATGACGCACTTGATCGACAATCTGCTCAATTCCTCGCGGCTGATCGACGGCGGCGCCGGAACTCTATTTTCATCCCGGCCGAGATGGACGCGGCGCGCTTGCTGCAGGAGGTCTGCCAGTTGCATCGCGAGATGGTGCCGGGCTCGCAGATCACGGAGCGGTTCGCCGCGACGCCGATGCCGATGGTCGGCGACGCGAAGCTGTTGTTCCAGGTCTTCAGCAATCTCCTCGCCAATGCCGTCAAATATTCGCCGGACGGCGGCGCCATCGAGGTGACGCCGAAGTTGTCGCCGACGAAGTTGTCGTCGCCATCTCCGATCACGGCATCGGCATTCCCGCCGGCGATCTCGATCGGCTGTTCGAGCGCTATCATCGCGGCAGCAATGTTTCGGGCATCGTCGGCACCGGCGTCGGGCTCTATCTCGTCAAGATGGTGGTCGACCTGCATGGCGGCAGGGTCGAAGTGGCGAGCAAGGAAGGCGAGGGCGCGCGCTTCACCATAAGGCTGCCGATCCAACCCGCATCGGTGATCGAGCCGCTGGCTCCAACCGTCATGGAAGCCGACGTACCTGAAATGGCGCCGTCACTTGCCGATCCGGCAGGCGACGCCTCGCATGGGTGGTAAATTCCAATGAAAATTTTCGCACTCCCTCTTGTGGCGTCGACGCTCTCCTGCTTTGCGTGGACATCGGCGTGCTTTGCAATTCCCGCAAGTCAGATGCCCCATTCAGGTGCGAGCGGCCAGTTCGTGCACGTCGATTGGCAGAACGCTACCGCCCTGCCGCGGCGGTTTCGCAACCACTGCAGCTTCGATCCTCGTCATGGCGGCTATTACTGCGCCAATCATTGCGGCCTTGATTATCAATTCTATTACTGTTCGCGGGAATCCTTTGGGTGCTGTCATGTCGGCCGGGGCTATTGCGACTGGGCAACACAGTTGCGTTGCGCGCCGTGAGTGTGTGACCTGTTAGATTACGGGACGGCGTATCGTTACCAGTTGATTGAAGGCGATTATAGATTTACCCGGGAAAGCGTTACGGCCCGGCAACGAATGTTCGTCGGGCGACTTCACCCCATTTTTAGAGATTGGATATTAAGTGGTGTGTCCAAACCTTGCTGTTGCGGGTGACGCACCGGCTATGACATTCGCAATCGACAATCTGGGCGGCTGTTTGAGCGCGTTTGCACGCACCTGCATCCAATGTCGAACGGGATAAACTCGGGCTCAAGCTAATGGCAAACTCTATTCGACCCCTCCGCTTCGCAATTCAGAAACTGCGTAGCTTCCGCCGCGACGAAGGCGGTGCGATGGCGATGATGATGGGCTTGGCGGCTGTTCCCATTATTTTCGCCATAGGCGCCGGTATCGACTACGGTGCCGCGAACATGGTCAAGTCGAAGCTGGATGCCGTCGCGGACTCGGCCGCACTTTCCGCCGTCGATCATCTCGCCATTTCGGGCACTGCGGCAGCCGCCCAGACCACGGCACAAAATATCTTCAATGCCGAGGCAACCAATCTCAACGACGTTACGGTTACCAATGTGTCGGCGACGGTCACCGATGGCGCAACGGGTCGTACTGCCATCGTTAGCTATACGGCAACTAAGCCCAACACGTTCATGGGGCTCTTCGGTACTCCGACGATGACGATCAATGGGCAGTCAACGGCGTCGGCCGGCCTGTCGACCTACATCGATTTTTATCTGCTGTTGGATAACACGCCCTCGATGGGCGTGGGGGCTACACAGTCCGATATCAACACCATGGTCAGCAATACCCCCGACCAATGCGCGTTCGCCTGCCATGACACATCGAATCAAAACAATTATTATAACCTCGCGAAGAAGCTTGGCGTGACGATGCGCATCGACGTTCTGACGTCGGCGACGCAGGATTTGATGAACACCGCGACGTCGATGGAGACGCAGCCGAACCAATATCGTATGGCGGTCTATACTTTCGGAACGTCAGCCACATCGGCGGCCCTGACCAATGTTGTTTCGTTGACCTCGAATTTATCGAGCGCGCAGTCGGCGATAGGCAATATCGATCTGATGACGGTCAATGGCCAGAATCAGAACAACGACCAGGATACGAATTACGAAAGCGTCGTTCCGGCCATCAATTCGGCGATTCCCGCGCCAGGCCCGGGCACCCAGGCCTCGCCGCAGAAGGTGCTATTCTTCGTATCCGACGGCGTCGCCGACGAGAACAATCCCAATTTTTGCTCCGAGCAGACGGTGAGTGGACGCTGTCAGGAGCCGATCAATGTTGCCTTATGCACGGCAATCAAAAACCGCGGTATTCAGATCGCGGTGTTGTATACCACCTACCTGCCACTGCCGACCAACGCCTGGTACAATCAGTACATCAATCCTTTCGCTGGCGATATCAGTTCGCAGATGCAGGCCTGCGCGTCGCCAGGTCTGTTTTTCGCCGTCAGCCCGACGCAGGGAATATCGGACGCGATGACGGCGCTATTCAAAAACGCGGTCATGACCGCGCGTCTCACCAAGTAGTTTCGCGGGCTGTCCTGCTGTCAACTCTTTGCCCTGAACAAAAATCAGCGGCGAGTTCCTAGGTCTCACGGGTCCAGGTTTGCCGCGCGGTCGCGTTCGGCAATTCCTGCTCTTGTGTTTCGTCGAGGTCGAGATGGGTGGCCGCTCGCTTCATGATGTCCAACAAGTAATTCGCGGCAGGTGTCAACGGCGCGTCAGCTCTTGTCACGACAATAATGGGTGCCGGCGAGAGCTGTTCCGTCACACGGATTGTCGTGAGGATGCGGTTTGCAAAAGGAGAATCCTTCCATTTTGCCGGGGCCATCGCAAGTAAGTCGGAGTTTGCGAGGCATGTTAGCAGTGTGAGCGCGGATTGACTCTGCAATGCCAACCTCGGTTCGGGTAGCTTATGGCGTCTAAAAAGGTCGCCGATCTCGCTTTCCGCTCTCGGCGTTATTGAGGTTGTGATCCACTCCGCCTTGTCGAGATGCTTAAGCGAAGTCGCGTTCGCAAGCGGATGCTTCGCGCGACATAGGATCGCTCGCCGTCCTGAAAGCAGCCGCTCTTTGCGAAGTGCCGATGGCAGTGTCAGGCCCGGATCCGGGCCGATATAGAAGTCGAGGCTGCCATCGCGAAGTCCAGGCTCCAGGGTCGGATAGAAGCCTTCGATGATATGGAGGCGGATGTCTGGGTAACGTTGCCGAAACGGCGCAAGCGTTTTCGGCAAAAGCCAGAGATGCGCGGCGATAGAAAGACCGACCGAAATCAAACTGACGGCGTTTCCTCGTAACTGGTCGAACTCGTCGCGTGCCCGACGGACGTCATTCAGAATAGTGGTTGCCCGTTTGATGAAGGCGTGGCCGAGCGGTGTCGCAATCATGCCTCTGGATCGGCGTGCGAACAAAGGCGCGCCGAGTTCTCGCTCCAGCTCCGAGAGACTTCGCGTCAAAGTGGGTTGAGCGATGCCAAGGTGACGGGCGGCGCCGCGAAGGCTGCCATGCTCCGCTATCGCGATCAGATCGCGAAAATGATGCAGCTTCATGATGTTACCGGAGACTGCGGGAGTCGGTAGCCCGATAGTAGAGTGCTATCGCTAAGGCAATTCTGCCATCTTTTCTATTATCATGGGTGGCGCTAACAAGAAAGCCGCCAGCGACGCATGTCGGACCGGGAGGACAGGCCAATGATCAAGCCCAAGCTGCATCACGTCACGATCAAAACCAGCCGTCTGGACGACATGATCGCCTGGTACGCACTCCTCGTTGGCGCGCAAGTGCAATTCAAAGACCAAACCGCGGCCTGGATGACGAATGACGGCGCCAACCACCGCATCGCGTTCCTGGCCGTTCCCGGCCTTGGCGACGATGCTCAAAAAATGCGCCATAACGGCATGCATCATTGCGCGTTCGAATACGACAGTTTCGCGGATCTGATGTCTTCGTTCGATCGGTTGCGCAATGAGGGCGTCGAGCCAGCATTCTGCCTGGACCATGGGCTGACGATCTCGCTCTATTATAAGGACCCCGAAGGCAATTTCGTCGAACTGCAAAGCGACAATTTTTCCGATTGGAGCGTTTCGAGTGCCTGGATGCGGAACTCGTCGGATTTTGCGGCGAATCCGATCGGAACGTTCTTTGATCCGGGCCGCGTTTACGAAAAATTCCGATCAGGCGCCGAGTTCGAAACTTTGCAGAAAGCGATCCGCGCCGGCAGTTATTTGCCCGACCCGATCCCCAACATCGGGTTGCCGACGCCGTAGTGCAATCAGGGCTTGGGATGAGACTCCAAGACACACGAACCGATGTCGTGATTGTCGGCGCGGGCCCGGTTGGTCTCGCGGCTGCTATCGAGCTTGGGCGGCGTGGTATCCGTTGCGTCGTCGTCGAGCGGCACGATCGGGTCGGCTACAGTCCGCGCGCCAAGACAACAAATGTGCGGACCCGCGAGCACTTGCGGCGCTGGGGTATTGCCGATGCACTTCGGCAAGCATCTCCAATTGCTCCCGACCGTCCATGTACAGTGATCTTTGCGACTCGCATGAACGGGCCGTTGCTCGCCCGCTTCGAAAATGCCCTCAACGGCAGTCGAGAGCGCAACAATCTCTATTCCGAAGAAGCGCAGTGGGTTCCGCAATACATTCTGGAAGACGTGTTGCGCCGTTGTGCGGAATCCCTCGACGGCGTTTCGATACATTTCGAAACGGAATTCGTGTCGTTCAGCCAGACGGCAAACGGCGTCACATCGCAGGTTCGTGACATTCGCGCGGACTGTATTGCAAACATTGAAAGCTCGTTCCTCATTGGCGCCGACGGAGCGCGGAGCGCGGTTCGGGACGCCATCGGCGCCAAGATGATCGGCGAGGGCGCCTTTTCTCGAAACTACAGCATCATCTTTCGCGCGCCTGATCTGGCGTCGCGGCAAATCCACGAGCCAGCCATCATGTATTGGATGGTCAACGAAGATGTGCCGTCCCTGCTGGGTCCGATGGACGAGGACGGCCTCTGGTTCTTTATGGCGACCAAACTGGTCGGCGACCTCGACCCGGCAAAGATTGATCCGATTGATCTCATCCGTCGCGGCACCGGTCTGACTGACCTCGATATCGAGATCGTCGGAACGGATCTTTGGGTCGCGAACCGACTTGTTGCGGAACGGTACGCGCATGGCCGTGTGTTTTTGGCGGGCGATGCCTGCCATTTGCACCCACCGTTCGGCGGCTTTGGCATGAATATGGGCATTGGCGATGCGGTCGATCTCGGATGGAAGATTGCGGCCCGTCTGGCGGGCTGGGGTGGCAATGATCTCACGGCTTCCTACGAGTTGGAACGCCGCAAGGTTCACGAGCGGACAATTGCCGAAGCGGTCCATAATTTTGGCTCGACAGCGAACCAGTTGGTCCGTCCTGCCCTGGAGGAGCCGGGATCGATCGGCGAGGCAACGCGCCGTGAGGTTGCCGACATCATTGAAGCCACCAAGATGCGGGAGTTTAAGACCCTCGGGATCGTTCTGGGCATGCGCTACGAGGATTCACCAATTGTTGTCCCGGATGGCAGCGCGCCGCCGCCCGATCATTTCATGCTTTACGTCCCCTCGGCTCATCCCGGCTGCCTGGCGCCACATCTTTGGCTGAGCGATGGCTCGTCGCTTTACGACCACTTCGGGGACGGGTTCACATTGCTCATCGCCAGCGGCGATTCTTTGCCGGCGAAGGATTTCCTTGCGGCAGCTCAGAGGCGCAATGTTCCGGTAAAGGTCCTCACGCACTTGGACGAGCGCTTACCAGGCCGATACGGAGCTCGTTTCACGCTCATTCGCCCGGATCAGCATGTCGGGTGGCGTGGCGATATTTTACCGGCCGACAGCGACGGCCTTATCGCCTGCCTGACGGGTTCAAAAAAGCGCGTCTGATCGTTATGATATAGACTGGTGCACAACAGCGATTGTCGGCACGCCACGAATTGGCGATGCCGGTCCAGAGGTTGCGGAAGCTGCGATGCGCGACATCATCACGAAAGGCGACCTGGTCACAAAAGACGATTTGGCGATCCTCGGCGAGCTTGAGCGCAAGGTCCTTTGGCTGGCGAGTTGGACGATCCACAACGCCAATTCCCTGCGCCAGAGCGTCGACGGCCTCAAGGTGGGTGGTCATCAGGCCTCGTCCGCCTCGCTCGCCACGATCATGACGGCGCTCTATTTCCGCGTTTTGCGCCCGCAAGACCGGGTCGCGGTCAAACCGCACGCCTCGCCCAATTTTCATGCCATCCAATATCTGTTGGGCAAACAGACGCGGGAGAAGCTTGCGAACTTTCGCGGTTACAAGGGAGCGCAGTCCTATCCGTCGCGATCCAAGGATACCGACGATGTCGATTTTTCGACCGGTTCGGTCGGTCTCGGGGTGGCGCAAACGTTGTTCTCATCGTTGGTGCAGGATTACGTCCGCGCTCACGGCTGGGGCCTCGATCGGCCCGAAGGCCGCATGGTCGCGCTGATCGGCGACGCCGAGCTTGATGAAGGAAACATCTTCGAGTGCATGCTCGAAGGCTGGAAGCAGGGGCTGCGGAACTGCTGGTGGATCGTCGATTACAATCGGCAGAGTCTCGATGCGGTGGTGCGTGAGGGGCTTTGGCAGCGCTACGAGGAGCTGTTCCGCAATTTTGGTTGGGATGTGGTGATCTTGAAATACGGGTCACTCCTGGAAGCTGCATTCCGGGAACCGGGCGGCGGGACGCTGCGGCGCTGGATCGATAGCTGTCCGAACCAGCTCTATTCGGCGCTGGTCTTTCAGGGCGGAGCGGCCTGGCGCAAACGTCTGCGCGACGATATCGGCGATCAAGGCGATGTCACCGAATTAATCGACTCACGCTCGGACGACGACCTGGCGCGGCTGATGACCAACCTCGCCGGCCATGATCTTCCCACCTTGTTGGAAGCGTTCAGCCGGATCGATCACGACCGGCCGGCTTGTTTCATTTGCTACACCGTCAAGGGTTACGGGCTGCCGTTCGCCGGCCACAAGGACAATCATGCGGGTCTGATGACGCCGGCTCAGATGGAAACCTTCCGCCAAGCGATGCATATCCGCCCCGGGCACGAATGGGAGCGGTTCGAAGGCATGCAGAATCCCGAACTGTTGCAGGAGTTCCTGGATAAGGTGCCGTTTGCGGCCGGCGGCCCGCGTCGGCTCTCCGCGCCGCGTTTCGCGCCGCCCGACGAACTCACCGTCACTATCCAGGCGGAAATGTCGACGCAGTCCGGCTTCGGGGCGCTACTCAATGAACTCGCCCGCGAGAAATCCGATCTTGTGGCCCACATCGTCACCACGTCGCCCGACGTGACGGTTTCGACCAATCTCGGCGCATGGGTGAACCGCCGCGGCCTTTTCGCGCGTGAGGCGCTGGCCGACACCTTCAAGAGCGAGCGCATTCCTTCCACGTTCAACTGGGAATTTTCGGCCAAAGGCCAGCACATCGAACTCGGCATTGCCGAGATGAATCTGTTCATCCTGCTTTCGGCGCTCGGCTTGTCGCACACCATCAATGGCGAGCGGCTGCTACCGATCGGTACGCTCTATGACCCATTCATTGCGCGTGGCCTCGATGCACTTAATTACGCCTGTTACCAGGAGGCCCGCTTCATCCTGGTAGCGACGCCGTCCGGCGTGACGCTTGCTCCCGAGGGCGGCGCACACCAGTCGATCGCCGAACCGCTGATCGGCATGGCGCAGGACGGCCTCGCCGCGTTCGAGCCGGCCTTTGTCGATGAACTCGCAGTCATCCTCGCGTTCTCGCTCGACTACATCCAGAGGGAGAGCGGGAGCTCCGTCTCGGAGCGGAATTGGCTACGCGACGAGACTGGGGGCTCGATCTATTTGCGGTTGTCGACGCGTCCGATCGAGCAGATCAAGCGTTCGATGACGGCGCCGCTGCGTCAGGCGATCGTCGATGGCGCCTATTGGCTGCGAGAGCCGGGACCCAATTGCCAGGTGGTCGTCGCCTACACCGGCGCGGTCGCGCCGGAGGCGATCCAGGCTGTTGGGTTCATGGCGGAGGATCGCCGCGACGTGGGCTTCTTGGCTGTGACGTCGGCCGATCGCCTCAACGCCGGTTGGACCGCGGCGATGCGCGCACGCGAGCGCGGCTTGGTCCATGCGCGTTCTCATATCGAGCGGCTGTTTGCCGATCTGCCGCCACATTGCGGCATCGTCACGGTGCTTGACGGTCATCCGGCGACGCTGGCTTGGCTTGGCGCCGTCAACGGTCATCGTGTCCGGTCACTTGGCGTCGAGCATTTTGGCCAAACCGGCTCCATTCCCGAGCTCTATCGGCACTATGGCATCGATGCCAACGCGATCGTCGCCGGTGCGCAGTCCATCACACCGGGCGCGCCCATTCGTCATCTCAAGGCGCTATAAGATGGCATCGCATGCCTATCGGCAACCCACCGTAGGACAAGCCTTCGTCGATATCATTGAAGGCAGCCACCGTCATGGTTTGACGCTGGACAGGTTTGCCGGGAAGTATCTGGTTATTTGCTGTTTTGGCTCGACGCAAATCCTCCCCGGCCGCGTGGCGCTCGATGCTTTTCGCGAACATGAAAGTGCTTTCGGCGATGCGACAGTGAGCTTTGTGGGCGTCACCGTCGACCCCAGGGAAGGTTTTGAAAGCCCATCGCGAGGCGGGATCTACTTTTTGTTGGATCGGGACGGCGAAATCAGCCGACATTGCGGCGCTGCGCCGATGGAGGCGGTGCCGCTAGGCACACAGTACCGAGTCACATGGACTATCGTCGATCCCAGCTTGCACGTTTTGGCGCACTTTCACACCGGCGCGGATAGCGCCGAATGCGAGGCAGTCTTTACGTTCTTAAGCGATCTTCCAGATCCGGATCCATTCACGTCATGCGAGATTCCGGCCCCGATCCTGGTCCTTCCGCGCTTGTTCGACCCCGAATTCTGCAGCCGGCTGGTTGGCCTCTATGAGCACGGCAACCCGCGCGATAGCGGTTTCATGCGCAACAACGTAGAGATGTTCGATTATTCATTTAAACGGCGGCGCGATTATTTCATCGACGACGAGTCGGTAAAGCAGATCATCCTAAGACGCATTTCCATGTGCGTAATTCCAGAAATCAGAAAACTCTTCTTCATGAAGATCACGCGAATAGAGCGATATCTCGTCGGTTGTTATGCCGCAGAGGACGAGGCGCATTTTCGTCCGCATCGGGACAACGGCCAAGCCGTCACAGCCCACAGACGATTTGCTCTTTCGGTTGCCCTCAATGAAGATTTCGACGGCGGCGAGCTGCTATTTCCAGAATACAACCAACGGCGTCATAGGGTGCCGAGAGGTTGGGGCATCGTATTTCCCTGCGCTGTTGTTCACGCTGTCACGCGCGTGACAAGAGGCTGTCGCTACGCTTTTCTGCCGTTCCTCTTTGATGAAGTGGGGGCCAAAATTAAAGCGGGAATGCCGGTCGAATGAATGCGCGCCGCGGCAGACATTCTGCGATGCGAATTTTACGTCAACAGCCGGCGCACGGCGGTCGTCCATCCCGCTAATCGGCGTTCGCGCGTAGCGGTATCCATTTGCGGTGCAAATCGCCTCTCCAATTGCCAGTGATCAAGAAAACGATCCGGCTCCGGAAAAAATCCAGTCTGCAATCCGGCCAGATACGCAGCGCCGAGCGCCGTCGTCTCCTTGATTTGCGGGCGGTCGACGGCGCCGCCGAGCAGATCGGCGAGACGTTGCATCGTCCAGTCGGAATTAGCCATTCCGCCGTCGACCCGCAGCGTTTTAAAGGCGCTCTCGGCCTCGAGCCAGTCCGCTTTCATGGCGGTGAGAAGGTCGGCAGTTTGAAAGCAGACGCTCTCCAGGGCGGCCTGCGCTAATTCCCGTGGTCCGGTCGCGCGCGTCAGACCGAACAGTGCGCCGCGCGCATCGGGCCGCCAATAGGGTGCTCCCATGCCGACAAACGCCGGGACGAGGATAACATCCTGTGTCGGGTCCGCCGCCGCGGCGAGAACACCCGTCTCCGCGGCGCTCCCCACGACGTGTAGGCTGTCCCGCAACCACTGGACGGCAGCTCCAGCGACAAATATCGAGCCTTCGAGCGCATAGGTGCGTATACCATCGAGCTGGTAGGCGATGGTTGTGAGAAGTTTATTATTCGACGCCACCGGCGTGCGGCCGGTATTGAGCAGCGCGAAGCACCCGGTCCCGTAAGTGGCTTTGAGCATTCCCGGTGTGAAACAGGCCTGCCCGATGAGCGCGGCTTGCTGGTCGCCGGCGATGCCGCAAACGGCGATTGCCGCTCCGAATAGCTCCGGGTCTGTGACGCCAAATGCCGCAGACGAATCGAGCACGTCGGGCAAAATCGCCTTGGGTATGCCGAGCAGCGCCAAAAGCCCATCGTCCCAACATCCGTCATGGATGTTGAACAGCAGGGTGCGCGACGCGTTCGTTGCGTCGGTAGCGTGAACTTTGCCGCCGGTGAGGCGCCAAAGCAGATACGTGTCGACCGTCCCGAATGCGAGTTCACCACGCGCCGCCGCGGCGCGGATATCCGGCGTGAGATTCAAGAGCCACGCAAGCTTGGTGCCTGAAAAATAAGGATCGAGCACCAGCCCGGTCTTGGCCGCGAACGTCGGCTCATGACCGGCCGCTCTGAGACGTTCGCATAAATCGGTGGTTCTCCGGTCCTGCCAGACGAGCGCGCGATGGACCGGCCGCCCGGTCGCCCGGTGCCATAGCAGCGTGGTCTCGCGCTGATTGGTTATGCCGATGGCGGCGATGTCTCTCGCGGTCGCGCCGGCTTTGTGAAGGGCGCCCCGGCACGTCTCGACGGTTGTTCGCCACAAATCCTCGGGATCATGCTCGACTTCCCCGTCGGCTGGGAAGTGCTGCGGAAACTCTTGTTGGGCCATGGACGCGATCGATGTGTCGGCCCGGAACAACATGGCCCGCGTCGAGGTCGTGCCCTGGTCGATCGCTAGGACGTAGGACGTCACCTAACCCATTCCTAAAAGATGATAGATGCGCCTGCTGTATTCGCCGAAGACTTCGCTGGTCTTGATATCGAGCGTGCGCGGCTGACGGCAACTCGATCTCGATATTGTCGGCCATTCTGGCGGGACCCGCGGTCAGGACGATCACGCGCGTACCGAGGAAAACCGCTTCGGCAATGCCGTGAGTCACGAAGACGATCGTCTTGCCACTGCGCTTCCAGATATTGAGAAGCTCGAGATTCATCTTCTCGCGTGTCAGCGCGTCGAGCGCACCGAACGGCTCGTCCATCAGAATAAGCTTTGGATCATGGACCAGCGCGCGCGCTATCGCCGCGCGCTGCTGCATGCCGCCGGAAAGCTCATAAGGATATTTGTCCTCGAAGCCGGCAAGCCCGACCATGGCGAGGAGTTCGCGCGCGCGCTCGCGGCTTTCGCGGATCGGCAAGCCTAAAATCTCCGCCGGCAGCATCACGTTCGGCAACACGCGCCGCCATTTCAGCAGCAGTGCCTGCTGGAATACCATGCCGATATCGCGCGACGGGTCGAACGGATGCGTGGCCGAGCCGATATGCGCTTCGCCGGAATCGTGAGTCTTGCAAACCGGCAAGGATTTTGAGGAGTGTGGTCTTGCCGCAACCCGACGGGCCGACCAGCGACACCAGCTCGCCTGCCGCCACGTTGAAGGTCGCGTCGTGGATCGCGAGAAATTCCTGATCGCCCTTGCGGTACACCTTGCGCAGAGCGCTGACGCGGATGAACGGCTCGTTCACTTCGGTGCTCATTGAACGCGCGCGTCGCGCACGATGACCAGCCGCTCGAGACCGAGAACCATGCCGTAGAGGATCATGCCGAGAAGCGTGATCATGATCACGGCCATGAACATTCCGGCGGTGTCGAGAGTGACTTGGACTTGCAGCATCAGGTAACCCAGGCCGCGCGACGAGCCGAGGAACTCACCGACGATGGCGCCGGCGACGGCCAGGATCGCCCCGACCTTCATGCCGGAGAAGATATAGGGCAGGGCACTCGGCAGTTGGATTTTGGTGAAGGTCTGCCATTTCGAGCTGCGCAGCGAACGCACGAGTTCCAAGAGCTCGGGCTCAACCTCGCGGAAACCGCGGGCCGTGTTGAGCAGGATGGGAAAGAAGCTGATCGAGAACGCGATAATCGTGTTGGGAAATATGCCGTACGAGAACCACACGATGAAAAGCGGGCCCAGCGCGACTTTCGGAATCATGTTGAGACTGACGAGCAGCGGCATGACGGCGGTCTCCGCCGCCCGCGACCACGAGAAGGCGATGGCGATCGCGACGCCGACCGCGACAGCCAGAAAATAGCCGCCGAAAATTTCGCTCGCCGTCACCAGGGTGTTGGTGATCCAGTCGTAGTTGGGACCCCAGAGCGTCGCCACGGTTGCGAGCGGTGATGGCATGATGAACGGTGGCACGTGGCCGTATTTCACGAATACGTACCAGCCAACGATGACCGCGACATGAATCAGGATCGCCGGCATATAGCGGCGTACCGTCTCCACGGTCATGACAGCCACCGCTCCCGGTTTGCGGCGACAAAGTCATCGTCGCCGAGATCAGGATAAAGTTTCAGCACGCGCGTGATCGCGTCCGCCTGGCCCGGACTCAGGCCTTCGCCGGGGTCGAGGCACCAGATTCCTTCAAACAGTCCTTGCCGTCGCAGCACCTCGTGACAGCCGGCGATGCAGCCGTGAAAGTTGTTGGCGACGTCGAAGAAAGCGGCGTTGCAATCTGTCACCTTGGCGGCGAGCGCCAGGATTTCGCCGCTGACGGAGCGCGCATCTGCCGCGCACCGGACGCGGGTGAAAAGTTCGACCGCGCCCTTGGTCCAGACGCTCCAGTGGCCGAGCAGGCCGCCCTTGATCCGAATTTCGACGTCGGCTTCGTCGCGGCGAAACGAGTATGGCGTTACTAGGTCGAGCACGATGTTATCGTCGTTCCCGGTATAGAGCGTGATACGGCTCTCGGCCCGCGCCGCGGCGACGCCGCTGATGGCGTCCAGTGTGCGGTAGCGGTCAAACGGCGCAATCTTGATCGCCACGACTTGTTCGATCTCGGCGAAACGGCGCCAGAAATCGGACGACAGCGGAATACCGCCGACGGCAGTCTGAAGATAAAAGCCGACCAGCGGCATGACGCCGGCGACGGCGCGACAATGCGCGATCAGTTCGTCTTCGCTCGCGCCTTTCATCGCGGCGAGACTCAGCAAGCCGGCGTGGTAGCCGAGATCGACGGCGAGCGCGGCTTCGCGCCGAGCCTGTTCCGTGCGGCCTACCAAACCGGCAATCAGCACGAGCGGCCGTTTGGTCCAGTTCGAAGCGGTCTCGGCGGCGAGCCGCAACACCTGTTCGTAGAGCCCGGCTTCACGGATCGCGAATTGGGTCGAATGGACGCCGACGGCCAGGCCGCCCGAGCCGGCATCGATGTAATAGCGGCTCAGCGCACGCTGCCGCCGCACATCGAGCTTACGGTTTGCGTCCAGCACCAGGAGATGCGCCGGGATCACCGCGCCTTGCCGCAGCGTTTCCAAAACGCCGCTCGGCCAATCCGCCCACGTGCGCGTCATTCACTCCGTCTCCGAAGGAGCCAAAGACTTTCCGCTCCGCTCATAGTCAGTGTCAACCCTGCATGTCGTAGCGCTGTGGGCGCTCATGGCCTGAGAAATCCCAGGACGACCTTGATCGCGTGATCGAGGTGTCGGCGCCGCGCCGGTGCCGCATCGAAATTGCGACCGAAGATCGTCGACAGCGTGTGGATGTTGGAGAAATAGAAAAATGCCAGCGCGGCGATCGTGATGTAAAGCTCGGCCGGATCGACGCCGCCGCGAAACACGCCGGCGCGCCGCCCGCGCTTGAGCAGATCGGCGATCACGCCCAGCAGGGAGGTGTGCATCTCGCGCACCTTGCGCGACCGCCGCAGATATTTTGCCCGGTGCAAATTCTCATCGAGCAAGAGCGAAATAAATTCCGGATGGGAGCGGACGTAGGCGACGGTGAATTCGATCAGCCGGCGCATGCCGGCGACCGGCGAAAGCTGGCTGACGTCGAGGTCGCGCTCTTCGCCGCGAATGTGCAGATAGGCGTGCTCGAGCACCGCGAGCCACAGCGCCTCCTTGTCGCCGAAGTAATGGTAGAGCATCCGCTTGCTGACACGGGCCCGGCGCGCGATCTCATCGACGCGGGCGCCGGCGAGGCCTTTGGCGGCGAAATCGGTCGTCGCCGCCATGAGGATCCGGCGGCGGGTGGCGTCCGGCTGGCGGCGGCGCGATCCCGTACTGAGCCGCTTGGGGCGCACGTTGACAGCCTCCCTGGGGCTCTTTATCGTTCGCAGGTAACCAACCAGTTACAAGAATACGTCCTTGACCGCAATGGAATCTCGTTCTGGTCCGCGATGAGCGATGAAGCTCTTGCTGGTCAACGCCGCGGGAGGTCCTACATGAAACTGAAGTCATCCATCATCGCGCTTGCCTTGCTCGGCTTTGGCGGCGCTGCGCAGGCCAATGAGCAGGTCAGCTTCCTTCTCAACTGGGTCGCTGGCGGTGATCATGCGCCTTACTACTACGCGCAGAAGATGGGCTGGTACAAAGACGCCGGCATCGATCTGACGTTGTTGCAGGGCAAGGGTTCGGTCGTGGCGGCGCAGGCCGCCGGCGCCGGCATCGACACGTTCGGCTTGGCTGACATGTCCACCATCCTGGTCGCAATCGGCAAGGGCGCCGACGAAGTGGCGGTGATGGATGTCTATGCCAACTATCCGGGCGGGTTCTATTGGCTCAAAAGCTCCGGCATCAAATCGGTGAAGGATCTCGCCGGCAAAAAGATCGGCAATCCGCCCGGCGATGCGGCGCGCGCACTGTGGCCGGCGCTCGCCAAGGCCAATGGCGTCGATCCGAATTCGGTCACCTGGGTGAATGTCGGGCCCGGCGCAAAGCTCGCCGCCCTCAAGGCCGGCACGGTCGACGCGGTGACCGAGTTCTACAACGAGCACCATACCTACAAAAACGCGCTCGGCAGCGACATGGGCTATCTGGGGTGGAAGGATGCTGGTGTTGATCCCTACGGCAACGCGATCGCTGTCCATGGCGGCTTACCTCAAAGCGCACCGCGACACCGTGGCGGCCTTCGTCAAGGTGACGCAGAAAGCCTTTGCGGCGTGCGTCGCGGACGCCAAGCCTTGTATCCAGGCGCTCGTCGATGCCAATTCGGGCCTCCAGTTCGACAGCCAGATGGTCAACTGGCACGAGGTCGAGCAGTTGATGAGCGACAAGACATCGCAGGCCGATGCACTCGGCTGGTTCGACCCGAAGCGCATGGAGGAGACTTACGGTCTGGTGAAGACCTATGTGGGACTGGACAAGCCGTTCGACGTCACGCAGGCTTACTCCAACGCCTTCCTCGACAAGTCGATCAAGATGAAGGCGGTGCCGTTCACTGATTGATATCGAGGCGCACCGGAAATTCATGAACCGGCGATGCCGACCAGCAGTCAGCCGAGTTCGGGCCCGGCGATCGCGAAGAGACGGGCGTCTTCGTTGAAAGGTGCCTGCGCTCCATAAGCCATGCGAATATACGGCCGCTCGACGGCGAAGCCCAACGCGGCGAGCCGCGCGCAAAACGCGGTGCGACCATCCGGCACGTCAAGGACCAGTGGCGTCGGTATCACCGCCATTGCGCGTAAGAGGAGGGCGTTCGCGATGCTGTCGTCCTCGGCTATCAAGGGGCCAAGCTGGCGCATAACGCGGCCGTCGCGGCCGAGCAGAAAACCAACGATCCGGCCATCGCGCTCGGCAACAAGCGCAGCTCCCGGCAGGCGTTCGGCAAGGCCGCGCAGCAAAGCGCTGCGGTCGGCGCCGAATACCGCCGCGTCGTAGGCGACGACCTGCGGCCAGTCGCGCGCTTCGAGCGGGCGCACCGCCGCCGCGTCATGCTCGGCGGCGAGCGATTTGAATCGTACTGCCGACCCAACGCCGCATGGTCCAACAATCCGCGAAACCGAGGCCGACATAGACGGCGCGGCCCGCCGGCGTCGCGTCGAGCATCGGCACGAGCTTGCGCGCCACCAAATTCTCGACGCAGTGGCGCAATAGCCATTGCGCCAGGCCCCGGCGACGCTCCGCCGCAGTCACGAGCACCATGCTGATCCAAGCGAAACCGCCCGCATAGGGCAGCGTCGCCGCGGTGGCGATCGGCGGTCCATCGCCGCGCGTGAGACAGATTGCGCTGCCAAGTTCGAGAAATATCCGCCAATCGGCGGCGACTTGGTTCCAGTGCGCTTCCCGCGACAGCGCCAGCGCGGCGTCTAAATCGTCTATGCGCAAGGCCCGCGCGACGACACCGTGAGGCAGGCCGCGGTCAGAAGCTGCCATCGCGGCTATCGTAATGCGTTTCCTTGCCGAGGCTGCGCTGGCCGCGGCTGACCCAGTCTGCCACCCAGTCGATCATGCGGGCGAGCGGCACGACCGGATAGCCGAACAGCCGGTGCGCCGCGGCCGAATTGACGAGCCAGCCCGTCGGCGCTTCGCTTGCCGTCGAAGCGCGGCGGCTTGTCGAAGCGCGAGCCGAAGGCCTCGGCGAGGGCGCGGATGCTGACCGTTTCAGGGCCACTGACGTTGAGCGGCTGAGTCGGCGCGGTGCAATGGCCGAGCGCACGCAGCGCCATGCTGTTGGCGTCGCCCTGCCAGATAACGTTGCAATGGCCGGCGGTGAGATCGATCTCGCGGCCCGCCAAAACCTTCTGCGCGACGTCGTGCAGCACGCCGTAGCGCATGTCGATCGCATAGTTGAGACGAATGAGCCGTCCCGGCGTGCCGTATTTGTTCGAGCAATATTCGAACATGCGCTCGCGGCCGACGCAGGAATTGGCGTAGGTGCCGCGCGGATCGGGCGCCACCGCTTCGGTGGCGCCGCCGTGCAGGATGTCGACGAAGGGATAAACATTGCCGGTCGAGAAGGCGACGATGCGGGAATCCTTGAACGCTTCCGCAACCATCGCCGGCACCAGTGCGTTCATCGCCCACGTCAAATCCTCGCGTCCGGTCGTGCCGAATTTTCGTCCGGCCATGAAGATGATATTCGGCGCCTTGGGCAGGCGCGCGATCGCGTCGCGGTCGAGCAGATCGGCGGCAATACATTCGATGCCCCATGATTCGAGCTTTTCGCGCAGCCCCGGCTCGCTGAAACGCGCGACGCCGAAGATGCTCCGATCAGGTGCGGCGCGGCGGGCGAGACGCGCCAGTGTCGGACCCATTTTGCCGCCGACGCCGAGCACCATGAGGTCGCCACGGATGTTTCGGAACGCTGCCGTCAACGCTGGCGACGGCGACGTCATGAAATCTTCGAGATGATTTTCGTCGATAAACCGATCGGGCCACGCGACGGAGTCCGGTTCGATCATGTGGGGCGGCATATGATGGGCCAACTCGATATCGAGAAACGGGCTGCAAACAACCGGCGCAAAGCCGCAATCGCGATTGACGCGGTAAGTAACCAGTTGGATACTTAACCGATACTAATACTCGGTCGTGGACGCAGCAAGGAGCTACGTCGAATGGGAGTGAGGAGACAGGGATGACGGCGCAACCGCGGATCAAGACCACGGTGGTCGGATCATATCCGGTTCCGGAGTGGCTCGTCGCTTTGCCGTCGGAGCAGGCGCTGTCGGATGCGACGCGGGTGGTGCTGCACATCCAGGAGCGGGCCGGCATCGATCTCGTGTGCGACGGCGAGCTTTCCCGCTTCGACGTCAATCATCCCGAGACCAACGGCATGATCGAATATTTCGTGCGGCCGCTGGCAGGGCATTCGCACGGCGGTCACCTTCGATGAACTCGTTGCTTACCGGGCGCAGCGCGGCATGGGTTTCCGGACGCGGCCGCCCGCCGTGGTCGAAGGTCCGATCGGCAGCGGCGTGCTCGACCTGCCTCAGGCCTGCGCGCGCGCGAAGCGGCTTGGCGACGCACCCGTTCAAGTTCACGCTCACCGGTCCGCACATGCTGGCGAAGACGCTCGTCGACATGCACTACAAGAGCCTGCCAGAGCTGGCGATGGCCATTGCGGCGGCGCTTGCCGAACAGGTGCGTCACCTCGACGCCGATGTCGTTCAGATCGACGAGGCGAACCTGCCGGGCAGCCCGGACGAATGGCCGTGGGCGGCAGCGCGATGAACTGTGTGTTGGACGCGGTGCAAACGGTCGCTGCCGTGCACTTGTGCTTCGGAAATTATGGCGGCCAGTCGATTCAGAAAGGCGCCTGGGCGCAACTCCTGTCCTACCTCAACGCGCTTCATGCCGATCACATCGTGGTCGAAACGGCGCATCGGGCGCCGGACGAACTCGCCGTGTTCCGCGGTCTGCGGCCCGGAGATCGGCCTCGGGCTCGGCGTCGTCGACATCAAATCCACCGCAATCGAATCGGCTGACGCCATCGCCCGCGCGCTGGAGCGGGCCGAGGCTGTCTTGGGGCACGATCGCATCAAATACATCAATCCCGACTGCGGTTTCTGGATGCTCAAGCGCCCGATCGCCGACGGCAAGATCCGCGCGCTCGTCGCCGGACGCGATCTTTACGAAGGGCGCCGCTGAGGATGGCGGACGACTACGATTTCATCGTGCTTGGCGCCGGCCATAACGGGCTCATCCTTCAAGCCTATCTCTGCAAGGCCGGTCTCAAGGTTCTGGCGATCGATCGCGCGCCGATTGCGGGCGGCGGCCTGACCACGATCGAAGACCCGCGCCATCCGGGGTTTCTCCACAACACCCATGCCTTTTTCCAGCGCGCGATCACGGCGATGCCTTGGTACGCCGATCTCGAGCTCGAGCGGCACGGCGCGGTCTATATCGAGCCCGAACTCAACGTGATGCTGCTGACGAAAGACGGCCGCAGCCTCGAATGGTGGACCGATTTTGCGCGCACTGTCGACTCGTTCGCCCAATTCAGCCGGCGTGACGCCGCGACGTTGCAGCGCTGGTACGAAGAATTTGCACCGATCGTCACCCAAATCTTGCGGCCGGAAGCAGTCATCGCCGCCGCTGCCGCCCGAAGAGCGCCGCGCCATCCTCGAACGCAGCGCGCTCGGCCGCCGGCTGCTCGAATGTGAGCGCGCTTTCGCCGCTCGAGTTCGTGCAGCGTGAATTCGAGCATCCCGACGATCAAGGCGGGTTTGCTGTTCTTCAACGGCCTGCGCGAAGTCGATGTGCGAGTCCGCGGCTTCGGCCATCACATTGCGGCGCTGATGGCGCAGCCGTCGAAAGCGCAAATGTCGCGCGGCGGTTCCGCGGCGCTGGCGCGGGCGCTTGAATCCGCCGTTGCGCGAGGCCGGCGGCGCGATCCGCACGATCGACCGAGCCGCGCCGTATCGTGGTCGAGAACGGGCGCGCCGCGGCGATCGAGACCGCTGACGGTGAGTTCATCCGCGCGCGGCACGGCGTCGCGTCGTCGCTCAATCCGCAGCAGACCTTTCTCGACTTGCTCGACGAGGCCCATGTTCCGGCGCCGCTCCGCGCCCAGGCCGCCGCTTTCAAATACAACCTCATCGCGCCGCTGTTCGCGCTCAACCTCAATCTCCGCGAGCCGCCGCGCTACAAGGTCGCGGCGCAACGCCCCGAGCTCGACCGCGGCTTCATGGTCGTCATGGGGCTCGATCACGTCGATCAATTCTCCGACGTGATCCGCCATCACGAGGCCGGAACGATGCCGCCGACGATCATGTGGGGCGCATGCCCGACGCGGTTCGATCCGACCCAGGCGCCGCCGGGCCGGCACACCGCGTTCATGTGGGAGAAGGCGCCCTATCGGCTGAACGGCGATGCGCGCAATTGGGATGGCGCGCGCGATGCGCACGGCCGCGACATGCTCGGGCTGTGGCGGCAGCACGCGCCCAACCTCGCCGATGCGGTGATCGACAGCTTCACGCGCTCGCCGCTCGACGTGGAGCGGTCGCTGCCCAACATGCGCGAGGGCGATCTTCTTGATCGGCGCCTTTACCGACGGCCAGATCGGCTACAACCGGCCGTTCCCCGGCGCCGGGCAGTATCGCGCCCATTTGCCGGGCCTTTACCTGTGCGGATCGAGCAGCCATCCGGGCGGCAATATCACCGGCTTGCCCGGTTACAACGCCGCGCAGGTCGTTCTCGCCGAGCTTGGCATCAAGGCCGATTGGGCGCCGCCGCCACTCGGCGAGCAGTTGGGCCGATTATGAACGCGGCAATTGACTGAAACCCCGTTCAATTCCATCTAGAGACGTTCGTGCGGTATTTTCCGGTCTTGCCGGGGCGTCGCGCGGAGCGCGGGTGTAGCTCAATGGTAGAGCAGAAGCCTTCCAAGCTTATGACGAGGGTTCGATTCCCTTCACCCGCTCCAAACCATCCAATCGGCCTGACAAATTCGATACGTTATTGCGACGCCGTATGACCGTTTGAAACGTCGTCGATCGCCAGCCGCGTGCCGCCAAAGCGGGCCTGAAAGAGGTCGGCTTGGCTGGCTTCCGCGAAGCACCATCGGCAGAACTCGCCATTCTTACGACGCTGCCGGCGGCCAAAGCGCGCCCGAATGTCGTGAGACCGATGGAACTCCTCCATGTTTCTGCGCAGCCGATGATCGAATCCATCGCGCGGCAGTTCCATCTCGACGATGTACGGCAGTTGATACTCGTTGGTTTGCGCGGCGGAAGGGCCGCTCCTCAATGAACCCATGTCATCTTTCGTTTTTCATTGTGTGCAACAGTGCCAGAGCGATCCGAGCAGCCGCGAATATCGGATGCGAGAGCGTTGCCAAAGCCTTGAACGAAAGTCCGAGGCCAATGCCGCTATTTTACCAAGATTTCTTCGAAGACGCGGCCACTTTCGAGCCTGCGCGGAAATTGCTTCAGGCTGTGACTTTATGCCACTGACGCGGGCGTGGAAATTGCAAACCACTGCGCAGACGAGGTCTTCGGCGGTGGCATCGATGAGCGCTTCGCCCGCGGTTGCGGGCCGACCGCCGCGCATTCAGTCGCGGCGGTCGCAAGCCGTTACGGCTATTGTTTTTGCCACTTGGTGCCGTTCGACCAGGAAATCGATTTGTCGGGACGGACCTCGCCGAAGGAATTGAACGTCGCACCGGCGCTGATCGTGCTGTCGCTGGTCAATGTGCCGTTGGACGACGTCGCCCTTCTCGCTCTTGATCTCCAGCTTATTGCCAGATTGGGAAATCGAAGCGGTCGCGCCCGACCACAGGCAAGGGCTTGGATCGGGTTGGCATCGATAATTGCCGCTGAGATCGGGAGGGGATGCACCCTGTGCCTGAGCGCCGCCGCTCAGGGCCACGGCGCACAGCGCGACGATGGCAATGCCGGACAACGCGGTCTGTGTTTTTGAGGCTCTGGTCATTGCATTCCTTCCCTTCAAGTTTACGCAAACACGCGCTTTTGTATGTCACGGCTTGCAGGTTTCGTCAGTGAGCAAAAAGTCCCCGCATCGTTTCCGTCTTGCCGTCGTGATTCCACGTAATGTCGTTGATGCGCCAGTCGTTCTTGACCTTGACGAGATCGAGCACGACGGTTGAAGGCTTGCCAAAATTGTTCAGACCGACCGTTGCGGTTGCTCTGTCGGGAGCTGAATCGGTCATCGCGATGTCGACGGTTGTGACGTCCCAGTCCTGGCCGTCGACGAACGGATCGAAATCAAGCTTACCTACTTCATGGCGCCGCGCCGCGTTGTTCTGGTCCTTGACGAGCAATATCGCGAGAGAGGGCTCGAAGTACCGCCTGATGGTGCGCGCGCCATCGAGCGCGACACCCTCGCTGTTCTTACCCTTATAGGCGTCATAGATCGCACTCACGAATGTGCGCGCTGTCGTATCGGCCGCCGCAGCAGGTGTGGCGAGGGCAGCGCAGGCGATGGCGGGTATGAACGTGCGTCGCGTGAGCATTGGTCCCGATTCGTTGTCGGGCGATGGGGAAGCCAGCGGCTGTTATGAAGCCTGGGATTGGAACTGGCAATGCGGCTCATGGAGTACAGGAGCAAGCTGCCGCATCGGACCTGTATGCGAGGACTTGCGTTGCCTCCCGCCACAGGGCATGAGATTTCGACAGTGGCCGCAAAACCGGCTGGGCAAACCGCACAGCGAATTCACTATATAATGGGCGCTTGTCGGACCAACGGCCGTGTCTAGGAGTGTAGCTCAATTGGCCAGAGCACCGGTCTCCAAAACCGGGGGTTGGGGGTTCGAGTCCCTCCACTCCTGCCAAGTCTTTGTCTGCGTAACTGCTTGGCAACGCTCGCGGACTGCGGCCAAGCTTGACGCTGCGGCGGCCGGGCAGTAGGAAGCTGCCATCGCCAGCGGCCCGGTGACGGATTTCCGCGGCGAACATACTCCCCAAAAGGATCCGCTTTGTCGGTCTCATCCTTCAAGGTTGGGCGGCGAATGGCTATGTGGATTCGTGCGATGCCGAAAGTCAGTCCGTTCAAGTTCCTGCAGGAAGTGCGCGCGGAGGCGCAGAAGGTCACGTGGCCGACGCGCAAGGAGACCACCGTCACCACCATCATGGTGTTCGTCATGGTGGCCATCGCGTCGATCTTCTTCCTGCTCGCCGATCAGGTCATGCGGATCGCGGTCAGCTTCCTGCTCGGCATCAACTGCGTGAGCGGTTTCGAATTCACGACGCAAATTCATGATCTGGATATTCATGACATGACGAGCCGGTGGTACGCGGTCCACGCCTACTCGAATTTCGAGAACAAGGTGGCGGATTCGATCCGCGAGCAGGCCAAGCAGCGCGGGCTGTCGAGCCTGTTCGAGGAAATCCTGGTGCCGAAGGAAAAGGTCGTCGAGGTCCGGCGCGGCCGCAAAGTCGATGCCGAGCGCAAATTCTTCCCGGGCTATGTGCTGGTGAAGATGGAACTGACCGACGAGGCCTACCATCTGATCAAGAACACGCCGAAGGTGACCGGCTTCCTCGGCTCCGACAACAAGCCGATGCCGCTGTCCGACGCCGAGGCCGAGCGCATCATCCATCAGGTGCAGGAAGGCATCGAGCGGCCGAAGCCTTCGGTGTCGTTCGAAGTCGGCGAGCAGGTGCGCGTGTCCGACGGGCCGTTCGCCTCGTTCAACGGCACGGTGGAGGAGGTCGACGAGGGCCGTTCGCGGCTCAAGGTCGCGGTATCGATCTTCGGCCGCGCCACGCCGGTCGAGCTGGAGTTCGGGCAGGTGGAGAAGCTTGAGCGTCATTGCCGGGCTTGACCCGGCAATCCATATGGCGATCAGGCAGCATGGGTGCCCGGGTCAAGCCCGGGCATGACGAGGCACCAGGAAAGTCGTGGGAGGTGAGGCGGTTGCCAGCCGTCGAGAGCCGCACCACTAACAGGAGCAGAGCATGGCAAAGAAGATTACCGGTTACGTCAAGCTGCAGGTGCCGGCAGGGGCGGCCAATCCGTCGCCGCCGATCGGACCGGCGCTCGGCCAGCGCGGCCTCAACATCATGGAGTTCTGCAAGGCGTTCAACGCGCAGACCCAGAAGCTGGAGAAGGGCGCGCCGATCCCGGTCACCATCACGGTCTATGCCGACCGCTCGTTCTCCTTCGAGCTGCGCACCCCGCCGATGTCGCACTTCCTCAAGAAGGCGGCCAAGCTCGAAAGCGGCTCGAAGACTCCGGGACGCGACGTCGCCGGGTCGGTCACCAAGGCGCAGGTCCGCGAGATCGCCGAGCAGAAGATGAAGGATTTGAACTGCGACACGATCGAATCGGCCATGCGCATGGTCGAAGGGTCCGCGCGCTCCATGGGCTGGAGGTGAAATGATGAGCACGCTTGGCAAACGCACCGCTGCGGCGCGCGAAGGCATCGATCGCGAGAAGCTTTATCCGCTGCAGGAAGCGGTGAAGATGGTCAAGGAACGCGCCAAGGCCAAGTTCGACGAGACCATCGAGGTCGCGATGAATCTCGGCGTCGATCCGCGCCACGCCGATCAGATGGTGCGCGGCGTCGTCAACCTGCCGAACGGCTCCGGCCGCTCGGTGCGGGTCGCGGTGTTCGCCCGCGGCGCCAAGGCCGACGAGGCCAAGGCCGCCGGCGCCGACGTGGTCGGCGCCGAGGATCTGGTCGAGAAGGTGCAGGGCGGCAGCATCGACTTCGATCGCGTCGTCGCCACGCCCGACCTGATGCCGCTGGTCGGCCGCCTCGGCAAGGTTTTGGGCCCGCGCGGCCTGATGCCCAATCCGAAGGTCGGCACCGTGACCATGGATGTCACCGACGGCGTCAAAGGCGCCAAGGGCGGTTCGGTCGAGTTCCGCGTCGAGAAGGCCGGCATCGTGCAGGCCGGCGTCGGCAAGGCATCGTTCAGCGCCGAGAAGCTGGTCGAGAACATCCTGGCGTTCGCCGATGCGGTGCAGAAATCGCGGCCGGCCGGCGCCAAGGGCCACTACATCAACCGGGTGGCGATCTCTTCGACCATGGGGCCCGGCGTGAAGGTCGAGCCCGCGAGCCTGTTCCCGAGCGCGCAACAGCCGCATTGAGGCCGAAGCGCATTATCCGCCTACGTCGCCCGGCACACGGGTCCGGCCTTCCAGTCGGCCCGAGTATAAACGTTGTGCCGGGCATCCCGATTGGTGGGCACAGTGCCCGTCCAAGCGAGATGGCCGGGACACGCCCGGTCATGACGCCATCGGTGAGTGCGGGGGAAGTCAGGCCGCCGCGCGCCGGCCCCAGAGCGCCTGCGTGCGCGATCCGCGCGCCTTCGGCCAGCGATTGCAGCTTCGCCCACATGATCGAGGGATGAACGCGCCGGGCGAACGGGCTTTGCGCGAAGCCGCAATCGGTGCCCCCCATGACGTTCTCGCGCCCGACGATCTTGGCGAGCCGCACGATCCGCTCGGCCACCAGCTCGGGATGCTCGACGATGTTGGTGGCGTGGCTGATGACGCCCGGAATCAGGATCTTGCCGGGCGGCAGCTTCACCGTTTCCCACACCCGCCATTCGTGGGCGTGCCGCGGATTGGCGGCCTCGAACGAGTAATGGCCGGCGCGCACTTGAAGGACGAGATCGATGATGTCCTTGAGCGGCACGTCGAAGGCGTGCGGGCCGTTCCAGCTTCCCCAGCAGATGTGATAGCGCGAGCGCTCTTCGGGAATGCCGCGCAGCGCATGGTTGAGCGCATCGACGCGCAACTGCGCCCAGCGCCGGTATTCCGCGCTCGTCATCGGCGGCACCATGCGCTCGTGCATGTAGGGCAGGAAGGCGTCGTCGATCTGCACGTAAAGGCCGGCGTCGACGACCGCCTGGTATTCCTGGTGCAGCGCGTCGGCGAGCGCGGTGAGAAAGGATTCTTCGTCCTTGTAGTGTTCGATCTTTGGCGCCGGGCAGCGCGCTTGCCGGCGCCACGACTGGCAGAAATGCCGCGCAAGCGTCGGATGGCTGTTCCTTCGCCTTGGCGACGCCGGCCTTCAGATTGCGCGATGTCGCGCGAAACCTGCTGCTCGCCGGAATATTTGATCGGGCTGTTGACGACGACACGGTTGCCCAGCCGTTTGCCCAGGCCCGAGGCCGCATCGTACTCGGCATAGAATTCAGGAAACGCCTGGTGGTCGCGGCCGCCGCCCATCGAGGCCATCGGGTCCTTCGCCTCCGCGGGCGTTGCCGGCCGGACCGTGATGCCGGTGAGCCGTTTGAAGATGTAGAAGGCCCAGTTGACGCCCTTGCTGAACTCGCCGTCGCTGACGATGTCGATGCCGGCTTCCGCCTGTTGGCGTACGACCTCGGCGACAGAGTCGGTCAGGCAGCGTCTCGAAGGCGGCTTCGTCGTAGGGTTTGCCGTCTTCGATGGCGCGCCAGAATTCGATCAGCTTTGGCGGCCGGATCAGGCTGCCGACGTGGGTGGTCAGGATGCGATCGGCATTTGCGGGCATGGCTGAGCCTCGTGGTATTGCTGCGTCGATACTAGCCGCTAGCCCGGCCCGGTAGCACCGCGAATCCGCTTGGCAAATCCGCGCGGAGCGTCTACATAGCGGTCGTGGGCGTGCCGGCCCGGTTTGTCGGCGCGCCTTTGTGCGCTTCTCGAAACCCATCAGGCGAGACCTCTCTTAAGCTCTATCCATCTTTGGATTTTCTAAGAGTTGGAGGACCTTGCTGGCTTCGTGGGCGTGCTCCTGTCCGAGACTGCAGGCGCCGGCAACGGCTTAATTCGCAAGAGCCAGCATAGACGGGTGAAGACCACCCTCACCTTTCCTCCGCCGCGGGGGAGGAGAAGTGGGGCCTCGGTTCTGACCTCGACGGCCCGATACAGCCAAAGCTGTGCCGGGGGGCAGGGTGTAGACGTCGTCCTGCTTGTGCCCCACTCCGTCCGCCGCCAGCGGAGGAGGAAGGGTAGGGAAGCGGGACGCTCGGCATCAACCGGCGGTTCCGCTGACGGACCGCCAACCGGAGAGAGCTGGTGGATCGCGCGGCAAAAAGCGAGCTCGTCACGGCCCTTGGGGAGGTCTTCAAGACCACCAAGGTCGTCGTTGTTGCTCATTATTCGGGCCTGACGGTCGCCCAGATGCAGACTCTGCGTCGGCAGATGAAGCAGGCTGGCGCGAGCGTGAAGGTCGCGAAGAACCGCCTCGCCAAGATCGCTCTCGAAGGCAGTGACGTCGCCTCCATCGCGCCCCTTGCTCAAGGGGCCGGCCCTGATCGCCTTCTCGGGCGATCCGGTGGCGGCGCCAAAGGCCGCGGTCGATTTCGCCAAGACGCACGAACAGTTCGTCATTCTTGGCGGAGCGATGGGCAAGACCTCGCTCGATCCGAACGGCGTCAAGGCGCTTGCCGCCCTGCCGTCGCTCGACGAGCTGCGGGCTAAGATCGTCGGCCTGATCCAGGCGCCGGCGACCAAGATCGCGCAGGTGGTCAATGCCCCTGCCGCCAAGGTCGCCCGTGTGGTCCAGGCCTATGCCAGCAAGAACGAGGACAGCGCGGCTGCCTAAGACGAATATCAAAAGGTTAGAACCGAAGGACAAAACTCATGGCTGATCTGCAGAAAATCGTCGACGACCTCTCGAGCCTCACCGTGCTCGAGGCGTCGGAACTTGCCAAGCTGCTCGAAGAGAAGTGGGGCGTCTCCGCCGCTGCCGCGGTCGCGGTTGCGGCCGCTCCGGCCGCCGGTGCTGCCGCCGCTGCTGAGGAAAAGACCGAGTTCACGGTCGTTCTGGCCGCTGTCGGCGAGAAGAAGATCGAGGTCATCAAGGAAGTCCGCGCCATTACCGGCCTCGGCCTCAAGGAGGCCAAGGACTTGGTCGAGGGCGCTCCGAAGCCGGTCAAGGAAGGCGTCAACAAGGACGAGGCCGCCAAGATCAAGGCAACCCTCGAAAAAGTCGGCGCAAAGGTTGAGCTTGAAGTAGGTAGATGCCTATTTGAATGAAATCCCCGAGCGAGCGGAGCAAGAGCCGGGGATTCCAAAATGTGAAAGATGCGGATGGCCGGGTTAAGCCCGGCCATGACGGCGAGTAGGAATGAGCACGGCGGTGATCGGATTTTGCCCGAATCACCGGAAAATAGGGCGTGTGACGCCTGTCCGGATGGTCGCGATGGATTGCGGCCTTTCGGAGAGTCGCCTTGATCGCCTCGGATACCCCGATCCGGGACCCGGTCCCGGAGCGGGTGGCATGGTTTGAGCCCAGGTTTGGACCTCTGGGTTCGCCTGATGGGTCGATTGAGCGAGAGGACATGATGGCGCAGACGTTTATCGGTCGGAAGCGCGTTACGGAAGTTTTTCGGAAAAATCGAGGAAGTCGCGGAGATGCCGAACCTCATTGAGGTTCAGAAGGCGTCCTACGACCAATTCCTGCTGGTGCAGGAGCCGCAAGGCGGCCGGCCCAACGAGGGCCTGCAGGCCGTGTTCAAGTCGGTGTTTCCGATTTCGGACTTCTCCACCACCTCGATGCTTGAATTCGTCAAATACGAATTCGAGCCGCCGAAATACGACGTCGACGAGTGCCGCCAGCGCGGCATGACCTATGCTGCGCCGCTCAAGGTGACGCTGCGCCTGATCGTGTTCGATATCGACGAAGAGACCGGCGCCAAGTCGGTCAAGGACATCAAGGAGCAGGATGTCTACATGGGCGACATCCCGCTCATGACCAACAACGGCACCTTCGTCGTCAACGGCACCGAGCGCGTCATCGTCTCGCAGATGCATCGCTCGCCCGGCGTGTTCTTCGACCACGACAAGGGCAAGACCCATTCCTCGGGCAAGCTGTTGTTCGCCGCCCGCATCATTCCGTATCGCGGCTCCTGGCTCGACATCGAGTTCGACGCCAAGGACATCGTCTATGCGCGCATCGACCGCCGCCGCAAAATCCCGGTGACCTCGCTGCTCTATGCGCTCGGCATGAGCGGCGAAGAGATCCTCAACACCTTCTACAAGCAGGTGCCTTACAAGCGCACCAAAGACGGCTGGCGCGTGCCGTTCGATGCCAACCGGCTGCGCGGCTACAAGGCGATCAACGATCTCGTCGACGCCGATACCGGCAAAGTCGTGCTCGAGGCCGGCAAGAAGCTCACCGTGCGCCAGGCGCGTCAGCTCGCCGAAAAGGGCCTCAAGGCGCTGCGGATGACCGATGAGGAACTGATCGGCCATTACATCGCCGAAGACCTCGTCAACCCGAAGACCGGCGAAATCTACGCCGAGGCCGGCGAGGAGATCACGGGCACCGAACGAAAAGACGGCGAGTGGGACATTAACATCGGCAAGACGCCGCTCAAGTCCCTGATCGAGCTCGGCTACAAGGAGCTGCCGCTCCTCAACATCGATCATGTCAATGTCGGCGCCTACATCCGCAATACGCTCGCCGTCGACAAGAACATGACGCGCGAGGACGCGCTGTTCGACATCTACCGCGTCATGCGTCCGGGCGAGCCGCCGACGATCGACACGGCGCAGACCATGTTCCAGTCGCTGTTCTTCGATCCGGAGCGCTACGACCTCTCCGCGGTCGGCCGCGTCAAGATGAACATGCGGCTCGATCTCGACGCGCCGGACACCGTGCGCATCCTGCGCAAGGAAGACATCATCTCGGTGATCCGCACGCTGGTCGACCTGCGCGACGGCAAGGGCGAGATCGACGACATCGATCATCTCGGCAACCGCCGCGTCCGCTCGGTCGGCGAACTGATGGAAAATCAGTATCGCATCGGCCTGCTGCGCATGGAGCGCGCCATCAAGGAGCGCATGTCGTCGGTCGATATCGACACGGTGATGCCGCAGGACCTGATCAACGCCAAGCCGGCGGCGGCGGCGGTGCGCGAGTTCTTCGGCTCGTCGCAGCTCTCGCAGTTCATGGACCAGACCAATCCGCTGTCGGAGATCACCCACAAGCGGCGCCTGTCGGCGCTTGGCCCGGGCGGTCTGACGCGCGAGCGCGCCGGCTTCGAGGTGCGCGACGTGCACCCGACGCATTACGGCCGCATCTGCCCGATCGAGACGCCGGAAGGGCCGAATATCGGCCTGATCAATTCGCTCGCGACCTATGCGCGGGTGAACAAATACGGCTTCGTCGAAACGCCGTACCGCAAGGTGAAGGACGGCCGCGTCACCGACGAGGTGATCTATCTCTCGGCGATGGAGGAGGGCCGCTACACGGTCGCGCAGGCCAACTCCGCGATCGATCCCAAGGGCCGCTTCACCGACGATCTCGTCGTGGTGCGGCATGCCGGCGACGTCCAGCTGATTCCGCCCGACAAGGTGGACTTCATGGACGTGTCGCCGAAGCAGCTGGTTTCGGTCGCCGCGGCGCTCATTCCGTTCCTGGAGAACGATGACGCCAACCGCGCGCTGATGGGCTCCAACATGCAGCGCCAGGCGGTGCCGCTGGTGCGCGCCGAGGCGCCGTTCGTCGGCACCGGCATGGAAGGCGTGGTCGCGCGCGATTCCGGCGCGGCCATCGCTGCGCGCCGCACCGGCGTGGTCGATCAGGTCGACGCCACCCGTATCGTCATCCGCGCCACCGACGAGCCGGATCCGACCAAGCCGGGCGTCGACATCTACCGGCTGATGAAGTTCCAGCGCTCGAACCAGAACACCTGCATCAACCAGCGGCCGCTGGTGAAGGTGGGCGATCAGGTCAAGAAGGGCGACATCATCGCCGACGGTCCGTCGACCGATCTCGGCGAGCTGGCGCTCGGCCGGAACGCGCTGGTCGCGTTCATGCCGTGGAACGGCTACAACTTCGAGGACTCGATCCTGCTCTCCGAGCGGATCGTCAAGGACGACGTCTTCACCTCGATCCACATCGAGGAATTCGAGGTGATGGCGCGCGACACCAAGCTCGGCCCCGAGGAAATCACGCGCGATATTCCGAACGTCTCGGAAGAGACGCTGAAGAATCTCGACGAGGCGGGCATCGTCTATATCGGCGCCGAAGTGCGCGCCGGCGACATCCTGGTCGGCAAGATCACGCCGAAGGGCGAAAGCCCGATGACGCCGGAGGAAAAGCTCCTGCGCGCCATCTTCGGCGAGAAGGCGTCCGATGTGCGCGACACGTCGCTGCGTGTTCCGCCGGGCGTGCAGGGCACCGTCGTCGAGGTCCGGGTCTTCAACCGGCACGGCGTCGAGAAGGACGAGCGCGCGCTCGCCATCGAGCGTGAAGAGATCGAACGGCTCGCCAAGGACCGCGACGACGAGCAGGCGATCCTCGACCGCAACGTCTACGGCCGTCTCGCCGAGCTGCTGGAGGGCCGGCAGGGCATCGCCGGGCCGAAGGGCTTCAAGAAGGACACCAAGATCACCCGCGTGATCCTCGACGAATATCCGCGCTCGCAATGGTGGCTGTTCGCTTCGCCGAACGACAAGATCATGGCGGAGATCGAAGCCATCCGTAAGCAGTACGACGAATCGAAGAAGCGGCTCGAGCAGCGCTTCCTCGACAAGGTCGAGAAGCTGCAGCGCGGCGACGAATTGCCGCCCGGCGTGATGAAGATGGTCAAGGTCTTCGTCGCCGTGAAGCGCAAGATCCAGCCCGGCGACAAGATGGCCGGCCGCCACGGCAACAAGGGCGTGGTGTCGAAGATCGTGCCGATCGAGGACATGCCGTTCCTCGCCGACGGCACGCAGGTCGACATCGTGCTCAATCCGCTCGGCGTGCCGAGCCGCATGAATGTCGGCCAGATCCTCGAGACCCATCTCGGCTGGGCCTGCGCCGGCCTCGGCATCAAGATCGGCAATGCCGTCGATCTCTATCACGGCAAGCGCGATCCGAAGCCGCTCAAGGAGCTGCTGAGGAAGGTCTACGGCGAAGACGAGACCATCAAGTCGCTCGACGAGAAAGGCCTCATCGAGCTCGGCACCAACCTGCGTCATGGCGTGCCGATCGCGACGCCGGTGTTCGACGGCGCCAAGGAGGCCGACATCGAGCACATGCTCGATCTCGCCGGTCTCGATCATTCCGGGCAGGTGACGCTGTTCGACGGGCGTACCGGCGACACGTTCGATCGCAAGGTCACGGTCGGCCACATCTACATGCTCAAGCTGCATCACCTGGTCGACGACAAGATCCACGCCCGCTCGATCGGCCCCTACAGCCTCGTCACCCAGCAGCCGCTGGGCGGCAAGGCGCAGTTCGGCGGCCAGCGTTTCGGCGAAATGGAGGTGTGGGCGCTCGAAGCCTACGGCGCCGCCTACACGTTGCAGGAAATGCTGACGGTGAAGTCCGACGACGTCGCCGGCCGCACCAAGGTCTACGAATCGATCGTGCGCGGCGACGACGCGTTCGAGTCCGGCATTCCGGAAAGCTTCAACGTGCTGGTCAAGGAGATGCGCTCGCTCGGCCTCAACGTCGACCTGCACAACTCCAAGCAGCAGCGCGGCGACGGCATGTCCGAGGCGGCCGAGTAGCAGCGAGGAGCGGCATGTGCGGCTCTCGGAGTCATCGCCCGCGAAGGCGGGCGATCCAGTAACCGCAGCGGCGGTGACGGTGCCCCGCCATCGCGGGCATGACATGAGATAGCGACAGCGGCCGACATGGTCGGCAAGCGGAGAAGACGATGAACCAAGAAATCATGAATCTTTTCAGCCCGCAGGTGCCGGCTCAGGTCTTCGACCAGATCCGGATTTCGATCGCGAGCCCGGAGAAGATTCTGTCCTGGTCCTACGGCGAGATCAAAAAGCCGGAGACCATCAACTACCGCACCTTCAAGCCCGAGCGCGACGGCCTGTTCTGCGCGCGCATCTTCGGGCCGATCAAGGACTACGAGTGCTTGTGCGGCAAGTACAAGCGCATGAAGTACAAGGGCATCATCTGCGAGAAGTGCTCGGTCGAGGTGACGCTTGTCGCGGGTGCGGCGCGAGCGCATGGGCCATATCGAGCTCGCCGCGCCGGTGGCGCATATCTGGTTCCTGAAGTCGCTGCCGAGCCGCATCGGCCTGCTGCTCGACATGACGCTCAAGGATCTCGAGCGCATCCTGTATTTCGAATACTACGTCGTGCTCGAGCCGGGCCTCACCCCGCTCAAGGACCGCCAGCTCCTGTGCGAGGACGAGTACGTCAAGGCGCAGGATCGAGTTCGGCGCCGACAGCTTCACCGCCATGATCGGCGCGGAAGCGATCCGCGAGATGCTCAAGGCGCTCGATCTCGAGAAGATGGCGGCCGATCTGCGCCAGGAGATCATCGAGATCGACCTCCGAGCTCAAGCCGAAGAAGCTCGCCAAGCGGCTCAAGCTGATCGAGGCGTTCACCCAGTCCAGCAACAAGCCGGAATGGATGATCCTGACGCACGTGCCGGTGATCCCGCCGGATCTGCGTCCGCTGGTGCCGCTCGACGGCGGCCGCTTCGCCACGTCCGACCTCAACGATCTCTATCGCCGCGTCATCAACCGCAACAACCGCCTGAAGCGGCTGATCGAGCTGCGCGCGCCCGACATCATCATCCGCAACGAGAAGCGGATGCTGCAGGAGGCGGTCGACGCGTTGTTCGACAACGGCCGCCGCGGCCGCGTCATCACCGGCGCCAACAAGCGGCCGCTGAAGTCGCTCGCCGACATGCTCAAGGGCAAGCAGGGCCGCTTCCGGCAGAACCTGCTCGGCAAGCGCGTCGATTATTCCGGCCGCTCGGTGATCGTGGTCGGCCCCGAGCTCAAGCTGCATCAGTGCGGGCTGCCGAAGAAGATGGCGCTCGAACTGTTCAAGCCGTTCATCTATTCGCGGCTCGACGCCAAGGGTCTGTCGACCACCGTGAAGCAGGCCAAGAAGCTGGTCGAGAAGGAGAAGCCCGAGGTTTGGGATATCCTCGACGAGGTGATCCGCGAGCATCCGGTGCTGCTCAACCGCGCGCCGACGCTGCATCGGCTCGGCATCCAGGCGTTCGAGCCGGTGCTGATCGAAGGCAAGGCGATCCAGCTGCATCCGCTGGTCTGCGCGGCGTTCAATGCCGACTTCGACGGCGACCAGATGGCGGTTCACGTGCCGCTGTCGCTCGAGGCGCAGCTCGAAGCGCGCGTCCTGATGATGTCGACCAACAACATCCTGCATCCGGCGAACGGCCAGCCGATCATCGTGCCGTCGCAGGATATCGTGCTCGGCCTCTATTACCTTTCGATCATGACGGAGAACGGGCCGGGCCATGGAAGCTTGAGCTCCATCACCGAGAGCTCAAGAAGGAAGCGAACGCGTCAGGGCTTCTTCGGCGATATCAGCGAGGTCGAGCACGCGCTTGCAGCGAGAAGACCGTCGGCCTGCACAGCAAGATCAAATATCGCTGGAACGGCGTCGGCGAGGACGGCAAGCCGGTGTCGCGCTGGTACGAGACGACGCCGGGCCGCGTCATTCTCGGCTCGGTGCTGCCGAAGCTCGCCAAGACGCCCGTTCGACCTCGTCAACAAGCTCATGACGAAGCGCGAAATCTCCGGCATGATCGACACGGTCTATCGCCACTGCGGTCAGAAGGAGACGGTGATCTTCTGCGACCGCGTCATGGCGCTCGGCTTCCATCACGCGTTCAAGGCCGGCATCTCGTTCGGCAAGGACGACATGGTGGTGCCGCACTCCAAGCGAGCGAGCGTCGAGAAGACGCGCGACCTCGTGAAGGAGTTCGAGCAGCAATACAACGACGGCCTGATCACCCAGGGCGAGAAGTACAACAAGGTCGTCGACGCCTGGTCGAAGTGCACCGAAGAGATCGCCGAGGCGATGATGAAGGAGATCTCCACCTCCAAGCCCGTCGAGAAGGGCGCCGGAAGCGCAGGTCAACTCGATCTACATGATGGCGCATTCCGGCGCGCGCGGCTCGCCGGCGCAGATGCGTCAGCTCGCCGGCATGCGCGGCCTGATGGCGAAGCCGTCCGGCGAGATCATCGAGAGCCCGATCATCTCCAACTTCAAGGAAGGGCTCTCGGTGCTCGAGTACTTCAACTCGACGCACGGCGCCCGCAAGGGTCTCGCCGATACCGCGCTCAAGACCGCGAACTCCGGCTATCTGACGCGGCGTCTCGTCGACGTGGCGCAGGACTGCATCATCACCGACTTCGACTGCGGCACGACGCGCGGCATCAAGGTGCGCGCCATCATCGACGCCGGCACGGTCGTCGCCTCGCTGGCAAGCCGCATCCTCGGCCGCACCACGGCCGAGGACGTGCGCGATCCGACCGGCAACGAGGTCCTGGTCGCCGAACGCGACGTTGCTCGAGGAGCAGCACGTCGAACGCCTCGTCAATGCCGGCGTGCAGGAACTGAAGATCCGTTCGGTGCTGACCTGCGAGACGGGCACCGGCGTTTGCGGCACGTGCTACGGGCGCGATCTGGCCCGCGGCACGCCGGTCAACATGGGCGAGGCGGTGGGCGTCATCGCGGCGCAATCGATCGGCGAGCCGGGCACGCAGCTCACCATGCGCACGTTCCACATCGGCGGCGCGGCGCAAATCTCGGAGCAGTCGTTCGTCGAGTTCGAACTTCGAAGGCACCGTCAAGATCAAGAACAAGAACGTCGCCCGCAATTCGGACGGCGATCTGATCGCGATGGCCGCAACCTCATCGTTGCCGTCATCGATCCGGACGGCACCGAGCGCGCCGTGCACCGTATCCAGTACGGCGCGCGGCTCAAGGTCGACGACGGCGAGCACATCAAGCGCGGCCAGCGCATCGCCGAGTGGGATCCCTACACCCGGCCGATCCTCACCGAGGTCGAGGGCACGATCGGCTACGAGGATCTGGTCGAAGGCCAGTCGATGACGGAAACGCTCGACGAGTTCGACCGGCATCGCCAAACGCGTGGTCATCGATTGGCGCAGCGGCTCGGCCCGCGGCCAGCAGGACCTGCGCCCGGCGCTTGGTGATCAAGGGCAAGGACGGCAAAATCCTCAAGCTCAGCCGCGGCGGCGATGCCCGCTACATGCTGGCGGTCGATGCCATCATCTCGGTCGATCCCGGTGCCACGGTCCAGGTCGGCCGACGTCATTGCACGTATCCCGACCGAAAGCGCCAAGACGCGCGACATCACCGGCGGTCTGCCGCGGGTTGCCGAGCTGTTCGAAGCGCGCCGGCCCAAGGAATCCGCGGTCATCGCGGAAATCTCCGGCACGGTTCGCTTCGGCCGCGATTACAAGAACAAGCGGCGCATCACGATCGAGCCGACCAGCAAGGATGAGGAGCCCAGGGAGTATCTCGTCGCCAAGGGCAAGCACATCCACTTGCAGGATGGCGACGTCATCGAAAAGGGCGACTTCATCGTCGAAGGCAACCCGGCGCCGCATGACATCCTGGCGATCAAGGGCGTCGAGGAGCTTGCCGGCTACCTCGTCAACGAGATCCAGGACGTCTATCGGCTGCAGGGCGTGGCGATCAACGACAAGCACATCGAAGTGATCGTGCGGCAGATGCTGCAGAAGGTCGAGATCGACGACTCCGGCGAAACCGACCTGATCCAGGCCGAGCAGATCGACAGGATCGAGTTCGACGAGGTCAACGCCCGCGCCGTGGCGGAGGGCAAGAAGCCGGCGGACGGCCCATCCGGTGCTGCTCGGCATCACCAAGGCCTCGCTGCAGACACGTTCGTTCATCTCCGCGGCTTCGTTCCAGGAGACGACGCGCGTGCTCACCGAGGCCGCGGTCAACGGCAAGGCCGATACGCTCGACGGCCTCAAAGAGAACGTCATCGTCGGCCGTCTGATCCCGGCGGGGACCGGCGCCATGATGAACAAGATCCGCGAAGTCGCCATCAAGCGCGACGCGCTCATCCTCGCCGAGCGGGAGAAGGAGGCAGCGGTGAAAGCCGAAGCCGCCGTCGAACACGCGGCGCTGCCGGCGGCAGAGTAATCCCACCGGCGCAACGAAGTATCTTGACGATATCGAAGGGCCGCCCATCTCGGCGGCCCTTCTGTTATGGGGTTGCCGATGTCAGCCGTGACCGACGATCAAACTCTTGAGCGGCGGCGCCATGCGGGCGCTTATGGTCGAGGCTGCGCCGCTGTTCGAGCGCGCCAACGGCACCAAAGTTGCGATCGAATTCGGTCTGACGTCGACCTTGAAGAAGGCGATCGAAGACGGCGCGGTCTTCGATGTCGCTTTGCTGCCGCGGCCGGAGATCGATGCGCTGGCGCAGGCCGGCAAGATTGCGGCCGGCACGACGGCGGACATCACACGCTCGGCGATCGGGGTTGCGGTGCGGGCAGGCGCACGGAGCCCGACATTGCGACCGTGAGGCTTTCACGCGGGCGTTGCAGCAAGCGCAATCGCTCACTTATAGCGACGGCCCGAGCGGCGCCTATATCGCGGGCATGCTGGAGCGTATCGGTGTCGCCGAGGAGATGAAGGCGAAGACCAAGCTGACGACCGGCCCGGTGGCGGAGCTCGTCGCCAAGGGCGAGGCCGAGATCGGCATACAGCAGATCGTGGCGATTTTGCCTGTGAAAGGCGCCGAATTGGCTGGCCCGCTGCCCGAGGAATTGCAGAACATCATTGTCTATGCCGCCGGCCTAGCGACCAACGGCCCCGGCGGCGCCGCGGCGCGGGCCTTCTAGCCTTTATGGCGACGCCAGAAGTCGAGCAAATCATCCGTGCGAAAGGCATGGAGCCGGGCTGAAATCGCGGCACAGCGCGCTCGCGGCGGCAGTTCGGCGCTGAGATGTCCTTGCGCCATCGCACTTTCATGCCCATATCGGCTTGACTTCGAACAGTACCGCCGATAAATACCGCGGACTTTCGGCAGGCGGTGAGCTTCGCCCGTCGGAACGGCCTGCCGGGTCCCCGTTTAAGCTATTGAAAGTGATTGCTTTCTTGGCTCGTTGGGTACTGGGACGCGGCGTGACGCCTCGACGTAGGAAGCTCAAACGCTGCCTCTGACTTCGACCGAAAAGTCAGATACCTGGGGCATGACCGCGGTCGCCGTATCGCGGTCCTCTGCGAAGGCCAAGCGCCCTTCCGCAATCAGGAGCGGATGGCGCGATTTGGTTTTGCGCGAATGGCTTCGCGCGGCGATCTGTGGCGCAAGCCTCGGAAAGGCACGAACGGGCGTGAGCCCCGTAATGGCGACCGGGGCGTGAGCCCCATGCTGGCGATAGGGGCCCAAGCCCCGACGAGAGTGAAGGCAAAGGAATGCCGACGATCAATCAGCTCATTCGCAAGCCCCGGGTCGGGCAGCACGCGAAGAAGAAGGTGCCGGCGCTGCAGCAGAGCCCGCAAAAGCGTGGCGTCTGCACGCGCGTCTATACGACGACGCCGAAGAAGCCGAACTCGGCGTTACGCAAGGTCGCCAAGGTCAGGCTGACCAACGGCTTCGAGGTCATCGGCTACATCCCGGGCGAAGGTCATAACCTCCAGGAGCACTCGGTGGTGATGATCCGCGGCGGTCGTGTCAAGGATTTGCCGGGCGTGCGCTATCACATCCTGCGCGGCGTGCTCGATACGCAGGGCGTGAAGAATCGCAAGCAGCGCCGTTCGAAATACGGAGCAAAGAGGCCGAAATAATTGGCCTCGATGAAGGAAGAGAGAGATGTCCCGTCGTCACAGGGCAGATAAGCGCGAGATCCTGCCGGACCCGAAATTCGGGAACGTCGTGGTCACGAAATTCATGAATTCGGTCATGCACGCCGGCAAGAAGTCGGTTGCGGAGGGCATCGTCTACGGTGCGCTCGACATGATCGAGGGCAAGACCCGGCAAAGCCCGATCGGCACCTTCCAGCAGGCACTCGACAATGTCATGCCGTCGATCGAAGTGCGCTCACGTCGCGTTGGTGGCGCCACCTATCAGGTGCCGGTCGAAGTGCGCACGTCGCGTCGTCAGGCACTTGGCATCCGCTGGATCATCTCCGCGGCCCGCGAGCGCAATGAGAAAACAATGACCGAGCGGCTGTCCGGTGAACTGCTCGATGCGTCGAACAACAGGGGGAACGCCGTCAAGAAACGTGAAGACACGCATCGGATGGCGGAAGCCAACCGCGCGTTCTCGCACTATCGCTGGTGAAGCTGGCGACAGCGAAGGAATCCCCCATGCCCCGCACCCATCCCATCGAGGACTATCGCAATTTCGGCATCATGGCGCACATCGATGCCGGCAAGACCACGACGACCGAGCGCGTGCTCTACTACACCGGCAAGAGCCATAAGATCGGCGAAGTCCACGACGGCGCCGCCACCATGGACTGGATGGAGCAGGAGCAGGAGCGCGGCATAACGATTACGTCAGCCGCGACCACCGCGATCTGGAACGGCCACCGCCTCAACATCATCGATACTCCCGGCCACGTCGATTTCACGATCGAGGTCGAGCGCTCGCTGCGCGTCCTTGACGGCGCGATATGCGTGCTCGATTCCAACCAAGGCGTCGAGCCGCAGACCGAGACGGTATGGCGGCAGGGCGACAAGTATCACGTTCCCCGCATCGTCTTCGCCAACAAGATGGACAAAATCGGCGCGGACTTCTTCCAGTGCCTAAAAGATATCGTCGAGCGCCTTGGCGCCAAGCCGGTTGCGATCCAGCTTCCGATCGGCGCTGAAAACCAGTTCAAAGGCATCATCGATCTCGTCCGCATGGTCGGCGTGGTGTGGGACGAGGAGACGCTCGGCGCGCAATATCATGACGTCGAGATTCCGGCCGAATTGATGGACCAGGCCAAGGAGTATCGCGAGAAGCTCATCGAGGCTGCCGTCGATCTCGACGACGATGTCATGGCGGCTTATCTCGACGGCAAAGAGCCGGACGTAGCGACGCTCAAGCGCCTGATCCGCAAGGCCGTCATTACCGGCGCGTTCTTTCCGGTGCTGTGCGGCTCCGCCTTCAAGAACAAGGGCGTGCAGCCGCTGCTCGACGCCGTGGTCGACTACCTGCCGTCGCCGCTCGATGTACCGGCGATCAAGGGCGTCGATTCTCAAGGGCGAAGAGGTCGTTCGCAATCCATCCGACACCGAACCGATGGCGCTGCTGGCGTTCAAGATCATGGACGACCCGTTCGTCGGCACCATTACGTTTTGCCGCATCTATTCCGGCAAGCTCGAGAGCGGCACCGGCGTCTATAATTCGACCAAGGACCGCAAGGAGCGCGTCGGCCGCATGCTGCTGATGCATGCGAACAACCGCGAGGACATCAAAGAAGCGTTTGCCGGCGATATCGTCGCACTCGCGGGCCTCAAAGAAGTGCGCACCGGCGACACGCTGTGTGATCCGCAGAAGCTCGTGATCCTGGAAAAGATGGAATTTCCCGATCCGGTCATCGAGATTGCCATCGAGCCGAAGTCGAAGGCCGATCAGGAAAAGCTCGGCGTCGCGCTCGCGAAGCTGGTGGCCGAGGATCCCTCTTTCCGGGTCCACACCGATCAAGAATCTGGTCAGACCATCATCAAGGGCATGGGTGAGCTGCACCTCGACATCAAGGTCGATATCTTAAGGCGTACCTATAAGGTCGACGCCAACATTGGTGCGCCGCAGGTGGCCTATCGTGAGAAAATCACACGGCCGGCGACCGTCGACTACACGCACAAAAAGCAAACCGGCGGTCACGGCCAGTACGCGAAGATCAAAATTGTTGCCGAGCCAAGTGTGCCCGGCGCGGGCTTTGAATTCGAGAACGATATCGTCGGCGGATCGGTGCCGAAGGAGTTCATCCCGGCCGTTGAGAAAGGGCTCGAAGGTGTGATGGCCTCTGGCGTCCTCGCGGGCTTTCCGGTGGTCGATATCAAGGTCAGCCTCGTCGACGGTGACTTCGCATGACGTCGATTCTTCGGCCATGGCATTTGAAATCTGCGCACGTGGTGCCATGCGCGAAGCGCTGCAGAAGGGCGGCTCGGTGCTGCTCGAGCCGGTCATGAAGGTCGAGGTGGTGACGCCGGAGGACTATACCGGTTCGGTCATCGGCGACCTCAACTCACGGCGCGGGCAAATCCAAGGTCAGGATATGCGCGGCAACGCTAACGTGATTTCGGCGATGGTGCCGCTCGCGAACATGTTCTCCTACGTCAATAACTTGCGTTCCATGAGTCAGGGACGCGCTACGTTCACCATGCAGTTCGATCACTACGAACAGGTACCGCAGCACGTCGCTCAGGAAGTTCAGGAAAAATACGCCTGATCCTGGCGATGACAGCGAACACGAAATCAGATCTGGACTAACAGTCGAGGACCAAACGATGGCCAAGGAAAAATTCAATCGCACGAAGCCGCATTGCAATATCGGCACGATCGGACACGTCGATCATGGCAAGACGTCATTGACGGCGGCGATCACCAAGGTTTTGGCGGAAAAGGGTCAGGCGACCTATACGGCCTATGACCAGATCGACAAGGCACCGGAAGAAAAGGCGCGCGGCATCACCATTGCGACCGCTCACGTCGAGTATGAGACCGACAAGCGCCACTACGCGCACGTCGATTGCCCCGGGCATGCCGACTATGTGAAGAACATGATCACCGGCGCCGCGCAGATGGATGGCGCGATCCTGGTGGTCAGCGCGGCCGACGGTCCGATGCCGCAGACCCGCGAGCACATTCTGCTTGCGCGCCAGGTCGGCGTGCCGGCGCTCGTCGTATTCCTCAACAAGGTCGACATGGTCGACGATCCGGAATTGCTCGAACTGGTCGAGCTCGAGGTTCGCGAGTTGCTCTCGAAGTACAATTTCCCCGGCGATAAGATTCCGGTGATCAAGGGTTCGGCGCTGATGGCGCTCGAGGACAAGGACCCCAAGCTCGGTCAAGAGGCCATCTTCGAACTGATGAAGGCCGTTGATGAAAACATTCCGCAGCCGGAGCGTCCGAAGGATCAGCCGTTCCTGATGCCGGTCGAAGACGTGTTCTCGATCTCGGGTCGCGGCACAGTTTGCACCGGCCGTATCGAACGCGGCGTCATCAAGGTCGGCGAGGAAGTCGAGATCGTCGGCATCAAGCCGACTGTGAAGACCACCGTCACCGGCGTCGAGATGTTCCGCAAGCTGCTCGATCAGGGTGAGGCCGGCGACAACGTCGGTTGCCTTCTGCGCGGCACCAAGCGCGAGGAAATCGAGCGCGGTCAGGTTTTGTGCAAGCCGGGCTCCGTGAAGCCGCACACCAAATTCAAGGCCGAAGCCTACATCCTCACCAAGGAGGAGGGCGGCCGCCACACGCCGTTCTTCACCAACTATCGGCCGCAGTTCTATTTCCGTACGACGGACGTGACCGGTGTGGTGACGCTTCCGGAGGGTACCGAGATGGTCATGCCTGGCGATAATATCGCCATGGAAGTGACGCTGATCGTGCCGATCGCCATGGAAGAGAAGCTGCGCTTCGCGATTCGCGAAGGTGGCCGCACGGTTGGCGCCGGCGTGGTCGCCAGCATCATCGAGTAAGCTTGTCGTATCGTCATGGCCGGGCTTGTCCCGGCCATCTCGATCATAAGGACGCTGCGGAGCAGAGAATTGAGATTGCCGGGTCGGGCCCGGCAATGACGGGTGAAAGAGAAGACCATGAACGGCCAGAATATCCGAATCCGGCTCAAGGCATTCGATCATCGCATTCTCGATGCATCGACGCGCGAGATCGTCAATACGGCCAAGCGTACCGGCGCGCAGGTGCGCGGTCCGATCCCGCTGCCGACCAAAATCGAAAAATTCACCGTCAACCGTTCGCCGCACATCGACAAGAAAAGCCGCGAGCAGTTTGAAATGCGCACGCATAAGCGATTGCTCGATATCGTCGATCCGACGCCGCAGACTGTCGATGCGCTGATGAAGCTCGACCTTGCCGCCGGCGTTGACGTCGAGATCAAGCTCTAAGGCCTGAGGGAAGCGAAAATGCGGTCCGGAGTGCTCGCGCAAAAAGTCGGCATGATGCGGCTGTTCACCGAAGCCGGCGAACAAGTGCCGGTCACGGTGCTGCGGCTCGGCAATTGCCAGGTCGTGGGTCACCGCACCAAGGACAAGAACGGCTACGTCGCGCTCCAGCTCGGCGCCGGCTTGCGCAAGGTGCAGCGCACCACCAAGGCCGATCGCGGCCACTTCGCGGTCGCCAAAGTCGAGCCCAAACGCAAGCTCGCGGAATTCCGCGTCGATGACGATGGTCTGATCCCGATCGGCGCGGAAATCACGGCTGATCATTTTGTCGTCGGCCAGTATGTCGATGTCACCGGCACCTCGACCGGCAAGGGGTTCGCCGGCGGCATGAAGCGTTGGAATTTCTCCGGTCTGCGTGCCACTCACGGCGTCTCCATCTCGCATCGTTCGATCGGGTCGACCGGCGGCCGCCAGGACCCCGGCAAGACCTTCAAGAACAAGAAAATGCCCGGCCACCTCGGTGTCGACCGCGTGACCACCCTCAATCTGAAAGTGATGCAGACCGATGTTGATCGCGGTCTTATCCTGGTCGAGGGCGCAGTGCCCGGTGTCAAAGGCGGTTGGATCACGGTGCGTGATGCGGTGAAGAAGAAACTGCCGGAGGGCGTGCCGAAGCCCGGCAAGTTCAAGCTCGCCGAAGGCGCGGTCGCCGGCGCGAAGGCAGACACGCCGCCCCCGAGCAGCAGGGGAGCGCCTGACATGGAGCTGAAAATCACCTCGCTGGATGGCAAGAAACCCGGTTCCGTCACGGTCTCAGATGCTATTTTCGGTCTCGATCCGCGTACCGATCTCATCCATCGTTGTGTCGTATGGCAGCTCGCGAAGCGCCAACGCGGCACCCATCAGGTCAAGAACCGCGCCGATATCGACCGCACCGGCAAGAAGTTGTACCGCCAAAAGGGCACTGGCTCCGCCCGCCACGGCTCGGCGCGCGTCAATCTGTTCCGCGGCGGCGGCCGCTCGTTCGGGCCGCATACCCGCAGCCACGAAATCGGCCTGCCCAAGAAAGTTCGCGCACTGGCGCTCGGCACGCGCTCTCGGCCAAGGCGAAGGACGGCGGCATCGTCATCATCGAGGCGCTTGACGTCGATGAAGCCAAGACCAAGGCACTGCGCGGTCATTTCGAGAAGCTTGGCGTGTCGAATGCATTGTTCATCGACGGCGCCGAAATTGCAGCGAAGGTTCGCACCGCTGCGCGCAACATTCCGAATATCGACCTGCTGCCGGTGGCCGGTATCAACGTTTACGACGTTATGCGGCGGCACACGCTGGTGTTGACGCGCGCCGCCGTCGATGCGCTGGAGGCGCGCTTCAAATGACCACCACCGATCCGCGCCATTACGACATCATCGTCGCGCCGTTGATCACCGAGAAGGCAACCAATGCCTCCGAGCACAACAAGGTGATCTTCAAGGTCGCGATGACCGCGACCAAGCCGCAGATCAAGGAAGCGGTCGAGAAACTTTTCGACGTCAAGGTCAAGAGCGTGAACACGCTGCGACCGGCGCGGCAAATGGAAGACCTTCAAAGGCCGCTACGGCCGCACGTCCGACACCAAGCGCGCCATCGTGACCCTCGAAGAGGGTCAAACAATCGACGTGACCACGGGTCTGTAAGGGAACGGCGAGATGGCACTCAAGACCTATAATCCGATCACGCCGGGCCAGCGCCAGCTTGTCCTGGTCGATCGCTCCGGCCTCTATGCCGGCAAGCCGGTGAAGGCGCTCACCGAAGGCAAGAATTCGAGCGGCGGCCGCAACAACGGCGGCTCGATCACCAGCCGCTATCGCGGCGGCGGTCACAAGCAGGCCTACCGCAAGATCGACTTCAAGCGCCGCAATTTCGATAAGCCGGCCAAGGTCGAGCGGATCGAATACGATCCGAACCGCACCGCCTTTATCGCGCTGATCAAATACGAGGACGGCGAGCTGAACTACATTTTGGCGCCGCAGCGGCTTTCCGCCGGCGATACCGTCGTTTCCGGCGAGCATGTTGACGTGAAGCCGGGCAACGCGATGCCGATCGCCAACATTCCGGTCGGCACCATCGTGCACAACATCGAGCTCAAGATCGGCAAGGGCGGCCAGATCGCGCGCTCGGCCGGCACCTATGCGCAGATCGTCGGCCGCGACGGCGAATACGTGATCCTGCGGCTGAATTCCGGCGAGCAGCGCCTGGTCCACGGCCGCTGCATCGCAACCGTCGGTGCGGTGTCCAACCCGGATAATATGAATATCTCGATCGGCAAGGCCGGGCGCACCCGCTGGATGGGACGGCGCGGCCATGTCCGCGGCGAGACCATGAACCCGGTCGATCATCCGCTCGGCGGCCGCACCCGCGGCGGCCGGCATCCGGTCACGCCGTGGGGCAAGCCGACCAAGGGCACGAAGACCCGCAAGAACAAGAGCACCACGAAGTTCATCATGATGAGCCGCCACGCGCGGAAGAAGAAGAAATAGGACGAGGGTCAGGAGCGATTATGACGCGTTCGGTTTGGAAGGGCCCGTTTGTCGACGGCTATCTGCTGAAGAAGGCGGATGCCGCTCGCTCGTCCGGGCGCCACGATATGATCCGCATCTGGTCGCGCCGTTCGACCATCCTGCCGCAATTCGTCGGCCTCACATTCGGCGTCTACAACGGCCAAAAGCACATCCCGGTGATCGTGACCGAGGAAATGGTCGGCCACAAATTCGGCGAATTCGCGCCGACGCGGTCGTTCTATGGCCACTCCTCGGACCGCAAGGCCAAACGTTCCAGCGGTGGTCGGCGGCGGAGCGGGCGCCGCGCCGGCCCGGCCGCGCCGACCGCAGGGGCATCGTGAGGCGGGAGCAGGAGCTATGAGCAAAAAGAAGCGCGAACGCGCACTCTCCCGACAACGAGGCGATGGCTGTCGCCCGGATGCTGCGCGTGAGCCCGCAGAAGCTGAACCTGCTTGCGCAGCTCATTCGCGGCAAGAAGGTTTCGAGCGCGCTCGCCGACCTCGAATTCTCGCGAAAGCGCATTGCGCGTGACGTTCGCAAGTGCCTCGAATTCGGCGATCGCCAACGCGGAAAATAATCACGACCTCGATGTCGACGATCTCGTCGTCGCCGAGGCGCATGTCGGCAAGGCGCTGGTGATCAAGCGGCACGAGCCGCGCGCACGCGGCCGGGTCGGAAGAATCGTCAAGCCGTTCTCGCACCTCACCATCGTGGTGCGTGAAGTCGAGGCGCAGGCTCAGTAGGACGGCGTCCCGAACAGCGGGCGCAGGAGAAACACATGGGTCAGAAAGTCAATCCGATCGGGCTTCGTCTGGGTATCAACCGCACCTGGGATTCGCGGTGGTACGCCGGCAAGGCGAGCTATGGCACGCTGCTGCACGAGGACATGAAGATCCGCAAGGCGCTGATGAAGGAGCTCAAGCAGGCCGCGGTCTCGAAGATCGTGATCGAGCGCCCGCACAAGAAATGCCGCGTCACCATCCAGTCGGCGCGTCCGGGCGTCGTCATCGGCAAGAAGGGCGCCGATATCGAGAAGCTGCGCCGCAAGGTCGCCGCGCTGACCGACAGCGACGTCGTCATCAACATCGTCGAAATCCGCAAGCCGGAACTCGATGCACAGCTCGTTGCCGAATTGATCGCCCAGCAGCTCGAGCGCCGCGTCGCCTTCCGGCGCGCCATGAAGCGCGCGGTGCAATCGGCGATACGGCTCGGCGCCGGCGGCATCCGCATCAATTGCTCGGGCCGTCTTGGCGGCGCCGAGATCGCGCGGATGGAATGGTATCGCGAGGGCCGCGTGCCGCTGCACACGCTGCGCGCCGACGTCGATTACGGCGTCGCCACCGCGTTCACGACCTACGGCACCTGCGGCGTGAAGGTTTGGATTTTCAAGGGCGAGATCATGGAGCACGACCCGATGGCGCAGGACAAGAAGATGGCCGAAGGCGAAGCCGGCCGGCCGCGGCGCGACGCGGCGTGAACGAGACCGAGTGAATAGAGGCGTTTGTCATGCTGCAACCGAAGCGAACGAAATTCCGGAAGGCGCACAAGGGGCGCATTCACGGCATTGCGACGAGCGCGATCACGCTCGCGTTCGGCCAGTTCGGACTCAAGGCGATGGAGCCAGACCGGATGACGGCGCGTCAGATCGAGGCCGCGCGCCGCGCTCTGACCCGGCACATGAAGCGCTCGGGCCGCGTCTGGATTCGCGTTTTTCCCGACGTGCCGGTGTCGAAGAAGCCGCTCGAAGTGCGCATGGGCTCGGGCAAGGGAACGCCGGAGCTCTGGGTCGCCCGCGTCAAGCCGGGGCGCATCCTGTTCGAGATCGACGGCGTGACCGTGGCGATCGCCAAGGAGGCGCTGGCGCTCGCCGCCGCCAAACTGCCGATCAAGACCCGTTTCGTCGAGCGCATCAGCGAGTAGAGCATGTCATGAAGGTTGCGGATATCAGAGCGATGACGGTCGACCAGATCGACGACGAAGTGCTCAAGCTCAAGAAAGAGCAATTCAACCTGCGTTTCCAGCGCGCCACCGGCCAGTTGGAGAACACCGCGCGCGTGCGCGAGGTGCGCCGCGATATCGCGCGGCTCAAGACCGTCGCACAGACTAAGCGCGCCGGCGCGCCGAAGAGTTGAGAGGGATAAAGATGCCGAAGCGTACCCTTCAGGGCGTCGTGGTGAGCGACAAACAGAGCAAGACGTTGGTCGTGCGCGTCGAGCGCCGCTTCACCCATCCTTTGTTCAAGAAGACGGTGCGCCGTTCGAAGAAGTATTACGCGCACGACGAGAAGAACGAATTCAAGGTCGGCGACATGGTTTGGATCGAGGAACACAGTCCCGATTTCCAAGCTCAAACGCTGGGCCGTGGTGCGCGGCGAAAAGAAGAAGGCGTCCTGAACGGGACGCGCCAGAGACGGAGTGACCCATGATCCAGATGCAAACCAATCTCGACGTGGCGGATAATTCCGGCGCGCGCCGTGTCATGTGCATCAAGGTGCTCGGCGGCTCGAAGCGCAAATACGCCACCATCGGCGATGTCATCGTCGTCTCGGTCAAGGAGGCGATTCCGCGCGGCCGGGTGAAGAAGGGCGAAGTGATGAAGGCCGTCATCGTGCGCGTCGCCAAGGACATCAAGCGCGCCGACGGCTCGATCATCCGCTTCGACCGCAATGCGGCGGTGCTGATCAACCCGCAGATGGAGCCGGTCGGCACGCGCATCTTCGGTCCGGTGCCGCGCGAATTGCGCGCGAAGAACCACATGAAAATCATTTCGCTGGCGCCCGAGGTGTTGTGATGGCGGCAAGAATCAAAAAAGGCGACAAGGTGGTCGTCATCGCCGGCCGCGACAAAGGCCGCACCGGCGAGGTCATCGAGATGCGCCGCGACGAGGGACGCGCGCTGGTGCGCGGCGTCAACGTGGTCAAGCGCCATCAGCGGCAGAGCGCAACGCAGGAAGGCGGCATCATCTCCAAGGAGTCGCCGATCCACCTGTCCAATATCGCTCTTGCCGATCCCAAGGACGGCAAGCCGACGCGCGTCGGATTCAAATTCGTCGGCAAAGGCGAAGACCGCAAGAAAGTGCGCGTCGCCAAGCGTTCGGGAGTTGAGATCGATGGCTGATACGGACGAGAAGAAGGCCAAGAAGACGGACAAGGCCCAGCGATCGGAAGCCTCGGGCCACGCCGAGAAAGCCCCCAAGGCGCCAAAGGCCGCCAAGGGTGGTGACAAGGGCGAGAAGGGTGCGAAGGCGGCCAAGCCGGAGAAGGGCGAGAAATCCGAAAAGGGCGGCGCCGCGCGAGGCGGAGCCGCGCGTGCCGGCGCGGCTCAAGGTCCAGTTCGAGGACGCGATCCGCGGCAAGCTCGCCGAGCAGTTCGGCTATAAGAACCGCTTTCAGATTCCGGTCGCTCGACAAGGTCGTCATCAATATGGGCATCGGCGAAGGCGTCGCCGATCGCAAGAAAGTAGACGGCGCCGCCGCCGATCTCGCGCTGATCGCCGGGCAAAAGGCGGTGATCACCAAGGCGCGGAAATCGATCGCCACCTACAAATTGCGCGACGGCCAGGCCATCGGCTGCAAGGTGACGCTGCGCAAGGCGCGCATGTACGAGTTTCTCGACCGGCTCATCAACATTGCGCTGCCGCGCGTGCGCGACTTCCGCGGCCTCAATCCCAAGAGCTTCGACGGCCGCGGCAATTATACGCTCGGCATCAAGGAACACATCGTTTTCCCGGAGATCGACTACGACAAGGCCGCCGATATCTGGGGCATGGACATCACCGTGTGCACCACGGCGCGCAACGACGACGAGGCGCGCGCGCTTGTTGACGGCATTCAATTTTCCGTTCCGGCAGTGAGGCCGACAAAACCTCAGACGCGGAATCGCGAGGAGCACTAGATGGCGAAGAAGAGTTCGATCGAGAAGAACAGCCGGCGCCGCCGGATGACGAAGAAGTATTCTGGCCGGCGGTCGCGGCTCAAGGCGATCGCGCGCGACAAGTCGAAGCCGGTGGAGGAGCGTTTTGCCGCCACGCTCAAGCTTGCCGAGATGCCGCGCAATTCGTCCGCGACCCGCATCCGCAACCGCTGCGAGATTACCGGCCGGCCGCGCGGCTATTATCGCAAGCACAAATTGTCGCGCATCGCGCTGCGGGAGCTCGGCTCGAAAGGGCTGATCCCGGGCCTCGTGAAGTCGAGCTGGTAAGGAGGATCGCACGATGCCCATGAACGATCCGCTCGGCGATCTCTTGACCCGCATCCGCAACGCGCAGATGCGCAGCAAGAACAAGGTGACGTCGCCGAACTCGCGGCTGCGCGAGAGCGTGCTCGATGTGCTCAAGACCGAAGGCTATATCCGCGGCTATACGGTGGTCGAGCGCGAGGGCCGCGCGGAAATCGAGATCGAGCTGAAATATTTCGACGGCGAGCCGGTGATTCGCGAGATTGAGCGGATTTCCAAGCCCGGGCGGCGCGTCTACACCTCGGTCAGAAACCTGCCGCGCATCAATAACGGCCTCGGCGTCGCCATCGTGTCGACCCCCAAGGGCGTCATGGCCGATCATGATGCCCGCGATGCCAATGTCGGCGGCGAAATTCTCTGCACGGTGTTCTAGGAAGCGACGACGCAGGCCAGCAAAAAGCAAGAGTAACGGAATTCAGTCATGTCCCGCATCGGCAAGAAGCCAATCGTGGTTCCCTCGGGGATCACCGCCAATGTCGACGGCCAGACCGTCAAGGTCAAAGGCCCGAAAGGCGCGCTGGAGGTCGTGGTGCACGACGACGTCACGGTCAAGCTCGACGGCGGCCAGATCAAGGTCGATCCGCGGGCCGAGACCAAGCGCGCGCGCGCGCAATGGGGCACGTCCCGCACGCTGATCGCCAATCTCATCGCCGGCGTGTCGAAAGGCTTCGAGCAGCGTCTCGAGATCAATGGCGTCGGCTATCGCGCATCGGTGCAGGGCAAGAACCTGCAGATCGCGCTCGGCTACAGCCACGATATCGTCTATCCGATCCCCGAAGGCATCACGATCGCGACGCCCCGGCCGGTGGAGATCATCATCACCGGCAGCGACCGCCAGAAGGTTGGCCAGGTCGCCGCCGAAATCCGCGACTACCGGCCGCCCGAGCCGTACAAGGGCAAGGGCATCAAATATGCCGGCGAGCGCATCTTCCGCAAGGAAGGCAAGAAGAAGTAACGGAGCCGCCGATGACCAAGCTCAGCGACAGGATCTTGCGGCGGAAGGGGCGCGTGCGCGGCACGTTGCGCCGCGCTGCCGGCGAGCGCAAGCGGCTGTCCGTGTTCCGCTCCTCCAAGCACATCTACGCGCAAGTGATCGATGACGAGGAGGGCGTCACGCTTGTTTCGGCGTCCTCGATCGAGAAGACGGCGCGCGAGGGTCGCAAGACCGGCGCCAGCGTCGAAGCGGCCAAGGCGGTCGGCAAGCTGATCGCCGAGCGCGCGCAGGAGAAGGGCGTCAAGGACGTGGTGTTCGATCGCGGCGGCTATCTTTACCACGGCCGCGTCAGGGCATTGGCGGAGGCCGCGCGCGAGGGCGGCCTGAATTTCTGAATATTGGAAAGCTAACCAGTTGGATCGATATCATGGCACGTGAACCACGCGATCGAAGGCACGACGAGCGCGACAGCGAGTTCGTCGACAAGCTCGTCCACATCAACCGCGTCGCCAAGGTGGTGAAGGGCGGACGTCGTTTCGGCTTTGCCGCATTGGTTGTCGTCGGCGATCAGAAAGGCCGGGTCGGCTTCGGCCACGGCAAGGCGCGCGAGGTGCCGGAGGCGATCCGCAAGGCGACCGATGCCGCCAAGCGCGGGCTCACCCGCGTGCCGTTGCGCGAAGGGCCGCACGCTGCATCACGACGTCGCCGGTCGTCATGGCGCCGGCAAAGTCTATCTGCGCGCCGCACCGCCCGGCACCGGCATCATTGCCGGCGGCCCGATGCGCGCGGTGTTCGAGACGCTGGGAATGCAGGACGTGGTGGCGAAGTCGCTCGGCACGTCGAACCCTTACAATGTGGTTCGCGCCACCTTCGATGCGCTCAAGCGCCAGGATTCGCCGCGCTCGGTCGCGGCGCGCCGCAACGTCAAGGTCTCGCGCTGCAGGCGCGCCGCCGCGACGTCGATGCCGAGCAGATCGGCCGATTGAGCGCTGTTACGGAGCAGGCGATGAACGCCGAGAAGAAATCAGGCAAGACGGTCAAAATACGGCAGACCGGCAGTCCGTCGCGCCGTCCGCATATCCAGCGCGAGACGCTCGTGGGCCTCAAGCTCAATAAGATCGGCCGCGTCGCGGAACTGGTCGATACGCCGCAGACGCGCGGCATGATCGCCAAGGTCGCGCATCTGGTGGAGGTGGTGGAGAAGTAATAACATCGTCGTCAGACCCGGCTTTGTGTCGGGCATCCACGTCTTGCGGCCGCTGACGAGTTGAAGACCGGATGACCGGGCGGAGCCCGGCCCTGACAAGCAGAGAACGAGGACGTGCAATGAAGCTTCACGAACTTTCCGGCCGTCCCGGCGCGCGCAAGACGCGAAAGCGCATCGGCCGCGGCATCGGCTCGGGCAAGGGCAAGACCGGCGGCCGCGGCGGCAAGGGCCAGACCGCGCGCTCTGGCGTGCGCATCAAGGGCTTCGAGGGCGGCCAGATGCCGCTGCATCGCCGGCTGCCCAAGCGCGGCTTCAAGAATACGATGTTCGCGCGCAAGCTCAACGAGGTGAATCTCGGCCGTATCCAGGCGGCGATCGACGCCGGCCGGCTTGACGCGGCGGCCAAGATCGACGCGGCAGCGCTGGTCAAGGCGGGTATTCTGCGCCGCGCCAAAGATGGCGTGCGGCTTCTCGGCAGCGGCGAAATCAAGGCCAAGGTCGCACTTTCGGTCTTCGGCGCGTCGAAATCGGCGGTTGCGGCGGTGGAAAAGGCCGGCGGCACTGTCGAAATCCTCGCGCCCAAGGCGGAGACGAGCGAACAGGCGGCCTGAGCCCCTATATTGGGCGGGTCGCTTAGAGGCCTTGGTTGACCCAAGGCCTCGGGTCGTCCGAGAGGGCCATGGGTTCGTTTAAGAGCTTTGGCAAACGGAGCATCGGCGGATGGTCTCTGCAGCAGAACAACTGGCAGCCAATCTCAACTTCGGGGCGCTCGCCAAGGCCGAAGAGCTGAAGAAGCGCATCTGGTTCACGCTCGGCGCGCTGCTGGTCTATCGGCTCGGCACCTATATCCCGCTGCCCGGCATCGATCCGAACGCCTGGGACCAGATTTTCCAGTCCCAGGCCGGCGGCATTCTCGGCATGTTCAATATGTTCGCCGGCGGTGGCATCCACCGCATGGCGATCTTCGCGCTCAACATCATGCCCTACATCTCGGCCTCGATCATCATCCAGTTGATGACGACGGTGTCGCCGACCCTCGAGCAGCTCAAGAAAGAGGGCGAGCAGGGCCGCAAGATGATCAACCAGTACACCCGCTATCTCACGGTGGTGCTGGCGGCGTTCCAGGCCTACGGCATTGCCATCGGTCTTGAAGGCGCGGGCAAAGTGGTCAGCCGATCCGGGCCTGTTCTTCCGCATCTCGACCGTGATCACGCTCACCGGCGGCACCATGTTCCTGATGTGGCTCGGCGAGCAGATGACCCAGCGCGGCATCGGCAACGGCACCTCGCTGATCATCATGTCGGGCATCGTCGCGCAACTGCCGTCGGCGATCGCCGGCACGCTCGAACTCGGCCGTCAGGGCGCGCTGTCGACCGGGCTCATCCTGGTCGTCATCGTCGTGGTCGTGGCGGTCATCGCCTTCATCGTGTTCATGGAGCGGGCGCAGCGGCGGCTGTTGATCCAGTATCCCAAGCGCCAGGTCGGCAACCGCATGTTCGAGGGGCAATCCTCGCATCTGCCGCTCAAGCTCAACACGTCCGGCGTCATTCCGCCGATCTTCGCCTCGTCGCTGCTGCTGCTGCCGACGACGATCGCCAATTTCACGGCCGGGCAGGGGCCGGGATGGCTCACGGCCATCACCACGCAGCTGGCGCATGGCCGGCCGCTGTTCCTGGCGCTCTATGTCGGCCTGATCGTCTTCTTCGCCTTCTTCTATACGGCGATCGTGTTCAATCCGACGGAGACCGCCGACAACCTGAAAAAGCACGGCGGCTTCATTCCGGGCATCCGGCCCGGGCGAGCGCACCGCCGAATACATCGATTATGTGCTGTCGCGGATCACCGTGATCGGCGCCGCCTATCTCGCGATCGTTTGCCTGTTTCCCGGAAATGCTGATCTCGTATGCGGCGGTGCCGTTCTATTTCGGCGGCACGTCGCTCCTGATCGTGGTCAGCGTGACCATGGATACGGTGGCGCAAGTGCAGGGCTATCTGCTGGCGCACCAATACGAAGGCTTGATCAAGCGATCGAAGCTGAGGGGGCGCCGTAGATGAGATTGATCCTGCTGGGCCCGCCGGGGGCTGGCAAAGGAACGCAGGCCCAGCGTCTCGTCGCCAAATACGGTATTAGTCCAGCTCTCGACCGGCGACATGCTGCGCGCGGCGGTGAAGGCCGGCACGCCGGTCGGCCTGCAGGCGCAAGAGATCATGGCGCGCGGCGGCCTGGTGCCCGACGACGTCGTGGTCGGCATCGTCGCCCAGCGCATCGAGGAGCCCGACGCCCGCAAGGGCTTCATCCTCGACGGCTTCCCGCGCACCGTGCCGCAGGCCGCGGCGCTCGACCGCATGCTGGCGCGAGCGCGGGCTTGCGCTCGACGCGGTGATCGAGTTGCGGGTCGACGAGGATGCGCTGGTCAAGCGCATCGAAAGCCGCATTGCCGAGATGAAGGCGCGCGGCGAGGCGCTGCGCGATGACGACAGCGCCGGAGGTGCTGCGCCGTCGGCTCGCCGCCTACCGGGACCAGACCGCGCCGCTGATCGGCTATTACCGGCTGCAGAAGGTGTTGCGCACGGTCGACGGCATGGCGCCGATCCCGGACGTCACCGCGGCGATCGACGAGTGCTCTCGCGCCGGCAGAAGCCGGCAGCCAAACCAGCGGCCGCGCCCGCCAAAGCAGCGCCAAAAAGACCGCGGCCAAGCTGGCGAAGCCGAAGCGCGCCGCAACGGCACAAAGTAGGAAAAAAGTCCGAAAAGGCTGTGCGGCCCGCCGTAAGCCGGTCCGGATGCGATCAAGGCCGCGTCAGGGGCCGTGAGGCGGGCCGCAAAGATAGCAAGCACGAGCCGAAAGGTGGCGGCCACGCCGCCGACGCTAGGCATAGTTTGTACACGAAATCGCTAGCCGAGGTTGACGAAAGCACAGTGAAATCCATTAATAAGCCACGAATATCCAGTCGGAGATTGAGCAGCGATGCCAAGCCGTAACGGCAGGCAGGCGCTGGCTTTTTACGTTTGTGGCCTTCTCAGGTGACATTGGAACCGACGGAACAGCGGCAGGACGCCATGGCGTTCCATGGGCCGGCCAGCGCAAGGAGTAACTGACTTGGCCCGTATCGCCGGCGTCAACCTACCGACCAACAAGCGCATCGTGATCGCGCTGCAGTACATCTATGGCATTGGCGGCGCCAAGGCCAAGGAAATCCTGGAGAAAGTGTCGATGCCCGAATCGCGCCGGGTGTCGCAACTGACCGACCAGGAAGTGCTGCAGCTCCGCGAAGTCATCGACCGCGACTACATGGTCGAGGGCGATCTGCGGCGCGAAGTCGTCATGAACATCAAGCGGCTGATGGATCTCGGCTGCTATCGCGGGTTGCGCCACCGCCGCGGCCTGCCGGTGCGCGGCCAACGCACCCATACCAACGCGCGCACCCGCAAGGGTCCGGCCAAGCCGATTGCCGGCAAGAAGAAATAGCGCGTCCGGCAGTACGTCGAAACAGGACAGTGGACGGCAGCCGGCAGCGGTCCGGCTGCCGGTGCCGATCGAAAGGGTTCAGAATGGGTAAGGAAGCCACGCGCGTCCGCCGACGCGAACGCAAGAACATCGCCTCGGGCGTCGCGCATGTGAATGCGTACGTTCAACAACACCATGATCACGATCACCGACGTGCAGGGCAACACCATTGCCTGGTCGTCGGCCGGCACGATGGGATTCAAGGGCTCGCGCAAGTCGACGCCTTACGCGGCGCAGGTCGCCGCCGAGGACGCCGCCAAGAAGGCGCAGGAGCACGGCATGCGCACGCTCGAAGTCGAGGTCGCCGGCCCCGGCTCGGGCCGCGAATCGGCGCTGCGCTCGCTGCAGGCGGCCGGCTTCACCATCACCTCGATCCGCGACGTGACGCCGATCCCGCACAATGGCTGCCGCCCGCGCAAGCGGCGGCGCGTATAGGACATCCGGCTGATGGAACATGTGGAACATCTGCCGCCGCTCGACCTTGGCCCCACGGAGCGGAGTGGGGCGCGCGAGACAATCGCGCCGCGCAACGCGATGGGTGATAACGTGACGATTCAGAAGAATTGGCAGGAACTGATCAGGCCCAACAAGCTGCAGGTCAGCCGCCGGCGCCGATACGCGGCGCGCGGCGACCGTGATCGCCGAGCCGCTCGAACGCGGCTTCGGCGTGACGCTCGGCAACGCGCTGCGGCGCATTCTGCTTGTCGTCGCTGCAGGGCGCCGCCGTGCAGTCGGTGCATATCGACGGCGTGCTGCACGAGTTCTCCTCGATCGCCGGCGTGCGCGAGGACGTGACCGACATCGTGCTCAACATCAAGGACATCGCCATCAAGATGCAGGGCGACGGGCCCAAGCGCATGGTGGTGAAGAAGCAGGGCCCCGGCACGGTGACCGCCAGCGACATCCAGACCGTCGGCGACATCGTCGTGCTCAATCCCGATCTGGTGCTGTGCACGCTCGACGAGGGCGCCGAGATCCGCATGGAATTCACGGTCGCGACCGGCAAGGGCTACGTGCCGGCCGAGCGCAACCGGCCCGAGGACGCGCCGATCGGGCTCATCCCGGTCGACAGCCTGTATTCGCCGGTGCGCAAGGTCTCCTACAAGGTCGAGAACACCCGCGAAGGGCCAGATCCTCGACTACGACAAGCTGACGCTGACGATCGAGACCAACGGCGCGGTGAGCCCGGAGGATTCGCTCGCCTATGCGGCGCGCATCCTGCAGGACCAGCTCAACGTGTTCGTCAATTTCGAGGAGCCCAAGCGCGAGACCGCGCACGAGGCGATCCCCGATCTCGCCTTCAATCCGGCCTTCCTCAAGAAGGTCGACGAGCTCGAACTGTCGGTGCGTTCGGCCAACTGCCTGAAGAACGACAACATCGTCTATATCGGCGATCTGGTGCAGAAGACCGAAGCCGAGATGCTGCGCACGCCGAATTTCGGCCGCAAGTCGCTCAACGAGATCAAGGAAGTGCTGGTGCAGATGGGCCTGCATCTCGGCATGGAAGTGCCCGGCTGGCCGCCGGAGAACATCGAAGAGCTGGCCAAGCGCTTCGAGGATCATTACTGAGCAGGCATCAGGGATCAGTAATCAGGGATCAGGTCAGGCTTGATACCTGACGTCTGATTACTGATCCCTGTCTCACGGAGGAGACGAAGTGCGTCACGCCAAGACCCACCGCAAGTTCAGCCGGCGCTCGGATCATCGCCGCGTCGATGCTGGCGAACCTTGCCGCCTCGCTGATCAAGCACGAGCAGATCGTCACCACGCTGCCGAAGGCGAAGGATCTGCGTCCGGTCGTGGAGAAGCTGGTCACGCTCGGCAAGCGCGGCGATCTGCATGCCCGCCGCCAGGCGATTGCGCAGATGCGCGACCTCGCCATGGTCAAGAAGCTCTTCGAGGTGATCGGCCCGCGCTACAAGGAGCGCAACGGCGGCTATACCCGCGTGCTCAAGGCCGGCTTCCGCTATGGCGATTCCGCGCCGGTCGCGGTGATCGAGTTCGTCGATCGCGACGTCGAGGCCAAGGGCAAGGATTCCGGGCCGGTGCGAGCGCGCGGAGCCGAGGCGGCTTCCGCAGCGGCCTAAGCTCGCAATCGCGTCGAACGTGCGCGCGACCGCCTTATCGGGAATCGGTCGCGCATGCAGGCGTGCCATTTTGGCGCATCCTGCGAAGTTCTCGTTGGCGAGCTGCAGCACGCTTGCAATACTGTGTCGCGCGGCGAACTGAGCGGGGGCATTCATGATACGGATTGCAGCACTCACCATCGCGGCGTTGGTGATCGCCGGTGCGGCTTTGCCGATACGCCGCTCGAGCGCGGCGCCTATCTCGTCAACACCATCATGACCTGCGGCAATTGCCACTCGCCGAAAGGGCCGCCGAACGCGGTCGCCGGCAAGGATTTTTCCGGCGGGCTGCGTTTCGACGAGCCGCCATTCGATGTCACCGCGCCGAATATCACGCCGGACAAGGAAACCGGCATCGGCAACTGGAGCGCCGCCGACATCAAGAAGCTGCTGCTCGCCGGCGTGCGGCCGAACGGCGTGCCGCATCGCGGTCGTCATGCCGACCGGCTTTTACGGCATCCTGCTGCCGAGCGATCTCGACGCCATCGTCGCTTACCTGCAAAGCGTCAAGCCGGTCAGAACAAGGTGCCGGACCCGATCTACAAGATGCCGGTGAAGCGCCAGATTTTTCCCGGCGCCGAGAAGCCGATCGATCCGGCCGACCTCAACGACAAGGTCAAGCACGGCTTCTACCTCGCCACCATCGGCCATTGCATGGAATGCCACACGCCGCTGGTGAAGGGCGAGCAGGACTTTCAGAACACGATGGGCGCGGGCGGCCAGGAATTTCCCGGCCCGTGGGGCGTCTCGGTCTCGCGCAACATCACCTCAAGCAAGACCAAGGGCATCGGCGACTGGACCGACGCCGAGATCAAGCGCGCCATCACCCAGGGCATCGACAAGGACGGCAACAAGCTCAAGGGGCCGATGGGCTACCAGTATTATGCCCATATGACCGACGCCGACCTCGACGCCGTCATCGCCTGGCTGCGCACCGTGCCGCCGAAGGACTGAGGCGAGACTCTCGGGCGGCGAAGGCTCCGCCGCCCTTCTAAAGCCCCGGTCGATGCCTATATCTGGCCGCATTGAATTCGGGGTTTCCATGATGCCGACGCCTGCGCGTTCCGCTCATCTCGGCCGTCATCGCTTTCGCGCTTGCGGCGCTGCTGCAGCCCGCCAGCGCGCAGGAGCGCCGGGTGCCGAGCTCGCCCGGCGCAGCTCCAGCTCTCCTTCGCGCCGGTGGTGCAGCGCGTCGCGCCGGCGGTGGTCAACGTCTATGCCGACGCACGTCGTCGAGAACCACAATCCGTTTTTGAACGATCCGTTCTTCCGCCAGTTCTTCGGCGGCGGCATGCCGCGCGAGCAGGTGCAGCGCTCGCTCGGCTCCGGCGTCATCGTCGATCCGTCGGGCCTCGTCGTCACCAACTATCACGTCATCGAGGGCGCCAGCGAAGTGAAGGTCGCGCTTTCCGACAAGCGCGAGTTCGACGCCGATATCGTGCTCGAAGGACCAGCGCAGCGACCTGGCCGTGCTGCGCATCAAGGACGCGCACGAGCGCTTTCCCGACGCTCGAATTCGCCAATTCCGACGAGCTGCAGGTCGGCGACGTGGTGCTGGCGATCGGCGATCCGTTCGGCGTCGGCCAGACCGTGACCCACGGCATCGTCTCGGCGGTGGCGCGCACGCCAGGTCGGCATCACCGACTATCAGTTCTTCATCCAGACCGACGCCGCCATCAATCCCGGCAATTCCGGCGGCGCGCTGGTCGACATCAACGGCCGGCTGGTCGGCATCAATACGGCGATCTATTCGCGCTCCGGCGGCTCGCAAGGCATCGGCTTTGCCATTCCGGCGAACATGGTGCGCGTCGTGGTCGCTTCGGCGAAGAGCGGCAGTACGGTGGTCAAGCGGCCCTGGCTCGGCGCCAAGCTGCAGGAGGTTACGCCGGAGATCGCCGACAGCCTCGGCCTCAAGCGGCCGACCGGCGCGCTGGTGGCGAGCGTCGTGCCCGACAGCCCGGCGGCGCATGCCGGCATCAAGACCGGCGACCTCATCGTCAGCATTGACGGTACGACGGTCGATGATCCCAACGCCTTCGATTATCGCTTCGCCACCAAGCCGCTCGGCGGCACGGCGCAGGTCGGCCTGATCCGGCAGGGCAAGGACGTGGTCGTGCCGGTCGCTTTGCAAAGCCTGCCCGATACGCCGCGCGATGAAGTCAAGATCAAAGGCCGCTCGCCGTTCCTCGGCGCCACGGTCGCAAACCTTTCGCCGGCCTTGGCCGACGAGATGCGGCTCGATCCGCAGAGCGAAGGTGTGGTCATCACCGAGGTGGCCGACGGCTCGACGGCGCAATCGATCGGGTTTCAGAAGGGCGACATCGTCGTTTCGGTCAACAACCAGAAGATCGCCAAGTCCGCCGATCTCGAGCGTATCGCCGATGCCGGCGGCCACCAGTGGCGCATCACCATCCAGCGCGGCGGCCAGCAGATCTCAGTCATGTTCAGCGGATGAGTTCCCGGGCCAAGAAAAGCGCCCCTTCGCTGTTCGCGGCCGGCGGCCTCGACCGCGACGCGCCACGGCCGCTCGCCGACAAGCTTCGGCCCGACAAGCTTGCCGACGTGGTCGGCCAGGATCATCTGCTCGGACCAGACGGCGCGCTCACGCGCATGCTGGAGACGCGCTCGCTCGGCTCGCTGATCTTCTGGGGACCGCCCGGCACCGGCAAGACCACGGTGGCGCGGCTGCTGGCGCACGCGACCGAACTCTATTTCGAGCAAATTTCGGCGATCTTTTCCGGAGTCGCCGACCTCAAGAAGGTGTTCGACGCGGCGCGGCTGCGGCGCGAGACCGGGCAGGGCACGCTGCTGTTCGTCGACGAGATCCATCGCTTCAACCGCGCCCAGCAGGACAGCTTCCTGCCGGTCATGGAGGACGGCACCATCGTGCTGGTCGGCGCCACCACGGAAAATCCCTCCTTCGAGCTGATCGCGCCGTTGCTGTCCCGTGCGCGCGTCCTGGTGTTCAAGTCGCTCGATGCGCCGGCGGTCGAGAAACTGCTTGATCGCGCCGAGGCGATCGAGGGCCGGAAGCTGCCGCTCGATGATGAGGCGCGCGCCTCGCTGATCCGCATGGCCGATGGCGACGGCCGTGCCGCGCTGACGCTCGCCGAAGAAGTGTGGCGCGCGGCGCGCAAGGACGAGACGTTCGATGCCGCGGCGCTGCAGGAGGTGGTGCAGCGGCGCGCGCCGATCTACGACAAGAAGCAGGACGGCCACTACAATCTCATCAGCGCGCTGCACAAGTCGGTGCGCGGCTCCGACGCCGACGCCGCGCTCTATTATCTTTGCCGCATGCTCGATGCCGGCGAGGATCCGCTCTATCTGGCGCGCCGCGTCGTGCGCATGGCGGTCGAGGATATCGGGCTTGCCGATCCGCAGGCGCTGGTCGTCGCCAATGCCGCCAAGGACGCCTACGATTTCCTTGGCTCCCCGGAAGGCGAACTCGCGATCGCCGAGGCGGTGATCTACATCGCCACCGCGCCGAAATCGAACGCGACCTATGTGGCGTTCGGCGCGGCGATGCGCACCGCGAAGGAAGCCGGCTCGCTGCTGCCGCCCAAGCACATCCTCAACGCGCCGACCAAGCTGATGAAGACCGAAGGCTACGGCTCGGGCTACGAATACGACCACGATGCGCCCGACGCGTTTTCCGGGCAGGATTATTTCCCGGAACAGCTCGGCCGCCAGCAATTCTACGATCCGCCCGAACGTGGCTTCGAGCGCGAGATCAGAAAGCGGCTGGAGTACTGGGCGAAGCTGCGACGCGAGCGGGGCGACACTTGAGAACAGGCCGCGGACCACGACAGCCGGGCGGCGGCAAGCAAACCGCGGGGCCGCGTCATCGGCATGATTCTGTTCACCGTCACCCTGAGGTGGCCGCGAAGCGGCCCTCGAAGGGCGACGGCCGCGGGCCGTTCATCCTTTGAGGGCCGGCTGCACCGGCCGCCTCAGGATGACGGGAAACGCGACGGCGCACCGGCTGCTTTGCCGACCGCCGTGCAGAACGTCGCGGTGACCGCCGACGAAACCGGCATGCGCGTCGATCGTTTTTTTGAAGCACGCTTTCCGGGCCTGAGTTTCTCCCACATCCAGCGCGTCATCCGCAAAGGCGAGGTGCGGGTCAACGGCAAGCGCACCCAGCCGAAGAGCCGGCTCGAGACCGGGCAGACCGTTCGCATTCCGCCGCTGCGGCTCGATCAGCCGAAGCCGCGCGCGGTGGGCAATGAAGCAGACGAGAAGACCCGCGAGTTTCTGCAATCGATCACGCTGCACGAAGATGCCGACGTGCTGGTGCTCAACAAGCCGATGGGGCTAGCGGTGCAGGGCGGCTCCGGCACCACGCGTCATCTCGACGGCATGCTCGAGGTGCTGCGCGACGCCCACGGCCAGCGGCCGCGGCTGGTGCACCGGCTCGACAAGGACACGGCCGGCTGTCTGCTTGTCGCCAAGACGCGGTTCGCGGCGTCGGCCCTGGCCAAAACATTCCGTTCGCGCTCCGCGCGAAAAATCTATTGGGCGCTGGTCGCCGGCGTGCCCAAGGTGCAGCAAGGCCGCATCTCGACCTTTCTCGCCAAGGAAGAGCGCGAGGACGAGTCGTTCATGCGCATCGCGCGACATGGCGAGGATGGCGCCAGCCATGCCGTGACTTATTACGCAGTGGTGGAAACGTCGGGGCCGCTGCTGGCCTGGATCTCGCTGAAACCGGTCACCGGACGCACCCATCAACTGCGCGCGCACATGGACCATATCGGTCATCCGATCGTCGGCGATCCGAAATATTTCGCGCTTGAGAACTGGGAACTGCCGGGCGGCATGCAGAACAAGCTGCATCTGCTGGCGCGGCGCATCGCCGTGCCGCACCCGCGCGGCGGCGTGCTCGACATCACCGCGCCATTGCCGCCGCACATGCTGCAGTCGTGGAATCTGCTTGGACTCGACGCCAAGCGTTACGATCCGATCGAGGACGCGCCGCAGGAGTGAAGCCGGTGTGCGGAACGGCGGCTGCGTTTCAGAGTTGAGATCAAGTCCGCCGCTTCGCGGCTTTCGATTTAAGAGCCGGCATGAGCGTTCGCGTCCGCCATATTTGCTGCCTTGCGCTCGTATTGCTCGCCGCGGCTGGCCCCGCCGCCGCTCAGGGCTACCGCGATTATCCCTATTCGATCATGACTCCCGAGCTTGGTACCCGACCTCATGGCCGCTCAAGCCGAGGCCGGCACGTCGAGCGTTTTCGCGAACCTGCGGTAGCGCTTCCCAGGAGATATGGGCGGCGAAGATTGTTCGTTGCACGCGGCTCGTCGGGTTCGGTGCTCCCGACGCCGTTACCGCGTACGCCGCTGATACCGCCGGAGGGCGGTGGGGTACCGGCGGTTCACGCTTTACCGCAGCAGCAAGGACCGACCATTGTTCCGGGTCTTAATCCTATTCCCAATCTGCCGCACGGCGCCGAGACCTTCCAGGACCGCGCCTCGCGATGTGCGCATCAAGGCGCGCTTTACGGCGTGCCGAATACGGCCCTTGGTCAGTATATGAGTGCGTGCGCGATGTGATGATCGCGTTGCGGGCTTGCGGATCGCGTGACGCGAGGCCGAGGATCAGCGAAGGCTGGCGTTGATCTTGTCCAGCGCCGCCGAGCCCGGGCATAGGTCCTTTGTGCCCAGCGTGTTGAGCGGGCCCTCGATCGTGTTGAGGCTGCCGTGCAAATCTTCTGCCTCAGCCTCGACGTAGAGCAGCCCGGTGACGATCTGGCCTTTGGCGGCGTGGTGCTGCAGGAACGTCATGGCGGCGAGCCGATCATGCACGTCGTATTCTGAATCAAGCTTGCGCAAAGCGAGCGTCGTGCCGTCGTGCTGTTCGACAAGCTCGACCGTGCCCGGCGCATAATCCACGTAGATTGGTGCGCGGCCGGTCATGAAGTCGAGGAAGTTAACTGCCTCGTTGTGCTCGCGCACGTAATCGAAACTCTTGGTCGAGCCAACGTGGTTGTTGAAGGCAACGCATGGAGAAATAACGTCGATGAAAGCGGCGCCGCGATGTTCGAGTGCGGCCTTGATGAGCGGGGTCAGCTGTTTCTTGTCGCCCGAAAACGAGCGGGCAACAAAGCTGGCGCCGACTTGCAGTGCAATAGCGACGAGGTCGATGGCGCTGTCGCTGTTGACTGCGCCGCGCTTCGATTTCGATCCGCGGTCGGCGGTCGCGGAGAACTGGCCCTTGGTCAGGCCATAAACACCGTTGTTCTCCACGATATAGACCATGTTGACGCCGCGGCGCAGCGCGTGCGCGAACTGGCCGAAGCCGATCGAAGCGGAATCGCCGTCGCCGGAAACGCCGAGATAGATGAGATCGCGGTTGGCGAGATTGGCGCCGGTGAGCACCGACGGCATGCGGCCATGGACCGAATTGAAGCCGTGCGAACTGCCGAGGAAGTAGGTCGGCGTCTTCGATGAGCAGCCGATGCCGGAAAGCTTTGCCACCCGATGGGGTTCGATCGACAACTCGAAGCAGGCTTCGATGATCGAAGCGGAGATCGAAGTCGTGGCCGCAGCCGGCGCACAGCGTCGAGATCGAGCCCTCGTAATCGCGGTGGGTAAAGCCGAGTTCATTCTTCGGCAGTCCGGGATGGTGGAATTTCGGCTTGACGACGTAGGTCATGACACAACTTTCCGCAGCGGTGTAACCTTGAGCGCGTCGAGGTGGTCGCCGATCGCGCGGGCGATGAAGCGTGCGGTGATCGGTGTGCCGTCGTAATGCAGGATAGGCACGAGCCGCACCGGGTCGATGCTGCATTCGTTGACGATCAGCGAGCGCAATTGCGCGTCGCGGTTCTGCTCGATCACGAACACGAAATCGTGGTCGGCGATGAAGCTGGCGACGCTCGAATGGAACGGGAACGCCCGCACCCGCAGCCGATCGAGGTGTTGCCCGTTGGCATCGAGCATCAGGATGGCTTCGTCCATCGCCGACGCGGTCGAGCCATAATAGATCACGCCGTATTTCGTCGGCTTGTCGGCGTTGGCCTGCAGCGGGCGTGGCACCAGGTCTTTGGCCGTCTCGAACTTGCGCAACAGCCGCTGCATGTTGTCGACATACGGCGCGCCTTCCTCGGTGTAGCGCGCGTAGCGGTCGCGCGAGGTGCCGCGCGTGAAGAACGAACCCTTAGTCGGGTGCGTGCCCGGATAGGTGCGAAACGGAATGCCGTCGCCGTCGACGTCGAGATAGCGGCCGAAATCCTTGCCGGCCTCGAGGTCGGCGGCGGTTATGAGCTTGCCGCGATCATAGACTTTGGCGTCGTCCCACTTCAGCGCTCGGCACAGGCGATGGTTCATGCCGATTTCGAGGTCCAGCAACATGAAGACCGGCGTTTGCAGGCGCTCGGCGAGATCAAAGGCTTCAGCGCCGAACTCGAAGCATTCCGCCGGATCCTCGGGGAACAGCAACACGTGTTTGGTATCGCCATGCGAGGCATAGGCGCAGCATAGGATATCGGTCTGCTGCGTGCGTGTCGGCATGCCGGTCGACGGGCCGGCACGTTGCACATCGAACACCACCGCGGGGATTTCCGCGAAATAGGCGAGACCCAGGAATTCCTGCATCAGCGAGATGCCTGGCCCTGACGTTGCCGTAAACGCGCGGGCGCCATTCCATCCGGCGCCGATGACCATGCCGATCGAGGCCAATTCATCCTCGGCCTGCACGATCGCGAACTTGTTCTTTTTGGTGTTTGGATCGACGCGGAGGCGGTTGCAATGGCGTGTGAACGCTTCGGCGAGCGAGGACGACGGCGTGATCGGATACCAGGCGCACACCGTCGCGCCGCCGTAGACGGCGCCGAGTGCGGCGGCCGAGTTGCCTTCGATGAAGATGCGGTCGCCGACGGCGTCGGCGCGCTTGAGTCGCAGCCCGATGGGGCAATCGAGATTCATCGTCGCCCAGTCGCGGCCGAGATGCAGCGCGTGCTTGTTGGCGTCGAACAGCTTTTCCTTGCCTTTGAACTGCTCGCCGATGAGCTTCTCGATTTCGGGCACGTCCATGTCGATGAGCGCGGAGAGCGCGCCGACATAGATGATATTCTTGAATAGCTGACGCTGCCGCGGATCGGTGTATTCGCGATTGCAGATCGCGGTGAGCGGTACGCCCATGACGGTGATGTCGTCACGGAATTTCGACTTCGATATCGGCTTCGTCGAATCGTAGAGCAGATAGCCGCCGGTCTCGATCGAGGCGACGTCCTTGTCCCAGGTCTGCGGGTTCATGGCGACCATGAGGTCGGTGCCGCCGCGCGCGCCGAGATGCCCGGCCTCGGAAATCCGCACCTCGTACCAAGTCGGCAGCCCCTGAATGTTGGACGGAAAAATGTTGCGCGGGGCGACCGGGATGCCCATCCGCAGCACCGCGCGAGCAAACAGCTCGTTGGCGCTGGCCGAACCTGATCCGTTGACGTTGGCGAACCTGACGACGAAGTCGTTTACGCTCTGGAGTGGCATGCTTGTTCCGCGAGAGTCATGTCGATGAGATATTTCTTCATGTCCCACGCCCCGGTGGGACAGCGTTCGGCGCACAATCCGCAGTGCAGGCACACGTCCTCGTCCTTGACCATGACGCGGCCGGTTTTCAGATTGTTGGCGACGTAGAGGTCCTGCGTTTGGTTCTTCGCCGGCGCCTCGAGACGGGAGCGCAGGTCGGCTTCCTCGCCGTTCTGCGTAAAAGTGATGCAGTCCATCGGGCAGATGTCGACGCAGGCGTCACATTCGATGCAGAGCTGGCCGGTGAAAACGGTCTGGATGTCGCAATTGAGGCAACGCTCGGATTCCTTCAGTGCCAGCTCGAGATTGTAGCCAAGCTCGACTTCGGCCTTGATGTCGCGCAACGCCACGATCTTCTCGCGATGCGGCACCCGATAGCGTTTGTCGAGCGTGATCTCGTTGTCGTAGCTCCACTCGTGGATGCCCATCTTTTGGCTCGACACCGCGATTTGCGGCGGCGGCCGAACATTGACGTCCTCGCCGCGGCAAAACCGGTCGATCGAGATGGCGGCCTCATGGCCGTGCGCCACCGCCCAGATGATATTCTTCGGGCCGAACGCGGCATCGCCGCCGAAGAATATTTTTGGATTGGTCGAGGCCATGGTTTTGGTGTCGACCTTGGGCATGTCCCACTTGTCGAATTCGATGCCGCAATCGCGCTCGATCCAGGGAAACGCGTTTTCCTGGCCGACGGCGACCAAGACGTCGTCGCACGGCACGTGCTGATCTGGCTCGCCGGTTGGCACCAGATTGCGACGGCCGTTGGCATCGCGCTCCGCTCTGACCTTCTGGAAGACAACGCCCGTGAGCTTGCCGTTGTCGTGGGTGAATTCCTTCGGCACCAGGAAATTGAGGATCGGAATGTCCTCGTGCATGGCGTCCTCCTTCTCCCAGGGAGACGCCTTCATCTCCTCGAAGCCGGAGCGCACCACAACCTTCACGTCCTCGCCGCCAAGCCGGCGCGAAGAGCGGCAGCAGTCCATCGCCGTATTGCCGCCGCCGAGCACGATGACGCGCTTGCCGATGCTGGTGATGTGACCGAACGAGACGCTGGAAAGCCAGTCGATGCCGATATGGATATTCTTGGCCGCTTCCTTGCGGCCGGGAATATCGAGATCGCGGCCGCGCGGCGCGCCGCAGCCGACGAAGATCGCATCAAAATCTTCGGTGATCAGCGCCTTCATGCTGTCGATGCGCTTGCCGCCGACGAATTCGATGCCGAGATCGAGGATGTAGCCGCATTCCTCGTCGATCACGCTTTCCGGCAGGCGGAATTTCGGAATTTGCGTACGCATCATGCCGCCGGACTTCGGGTCCTGATCGAACACGACGCACTGGTAGCCCATGGGGGCAAGATCCCGCGCGACGGCGAGCGAAGCAGGGCCACCGCCGACGAGCGCAATGCGCTTGCCGTTCTTCGTCTCAGCCGGCTTGGGCAGGCGGTCGCGGATGTCTTCCTTGAAGTCGGCGGCGACGCGCTTGAGGCGGCAAATCGCGACCGGCTCTTTCTCGACGCGTCCGCGCCGGCAGGCCGGTTCGCACGGCCGGTCGCAGGTGCGTCCCGAGAATGCCCGGGAACACATTGGATTCCCAGTTGATCATGTAGGCGTCGCCGTAACGGCCCGCCGCGATCAAACGGATGTATTCGGGAACCGGCGTGTGCGCCGGGCAGGCCCACTGACAATCCACGACCTTGTGGAAATAGTCCGGGACCGAAATGTCGGTAGGTTTCATTGACTCCTCTTGCACGCAGCATCCCGCTCTTTTGAGGCGGTAAGCACGCTGCTGCGTGGACTGGCTTCCTCCGGCGAGCCCGGCACCGATCCGGCGCGGGATACTAGTCGACAGATATGCGGATTTCTACCGCTTCTGCTTGTTTTAACAAGGTTTTGTCGTTGGCGGTCGTTAACGAGGAACGCTTGGGGATGACCCGAGCGCAGCGTTGTGCGGAGCCAGATATGCTCTCTTTTCGGCGCCCATCAACTCATTGAAAATATAGGCCATTTTGTGACGGGCACCGAGCGGCGCCGATGCCCGTGGTGAGGGCGCCCCGATCGGCAGCCATGCCAGGACCGCCGAACAGCCGCGCGCCGGGAGTCGGATGATTGCGACCGTTATGATTTAATGCCGTATGCGCGAATTATTCGAGAACACGCCCTCCGAGAACGCTACGGAAGCGGCGCGGCGCGGCGCGCGTCCCGCTATGCGGCGCCGATTCTATGTCTCGGCCACGGTTTCGCCAGTCGCGGAGGGCTATGCGGTTCAGCTCGACGATAAGCCGGTGCGTACGCCGGCGCGCCGTCTCCTCGCGGCGCCTTCGCTAGCGCTGGCGCAGGCGATCGCTGCGGAATGGGACGCCCAAGCGCGACATCATCGATCCGGCAAAAATGCCGCTGACGCGGCTGGCCAACGCGATCATCGACGGCGTCGCCGATCAGCCTCGCCCGGTCGCGGCGGAGATCGCAATATATCTCGCGTCGGACCTGCTGTTCTATCGCGCTGGCGGTCCCCCAGGCTTGGTCGAACGGCAAGCGCGTCATTGGGACCCGATCCTGGCCTGGGCGCGAGAAGCACTCGGCGCCCAATTCAAGCTCGGCCAAGGCGTCATCCATGTCGCTCAACCGGATGCGGCGCTTGCGGCAGCGAGTCGGCAATCCCGAGCGATCCCTGGCGGCTCGGCGCGCTGCATGTTGTAACGACGCTCACGGGTTCGGCGCTGCTAGCGCTCGCCGTGTTGCGGGGGCGCCTGTCGGTCGAAGACGCGTGGCTCGCGGCGCATGTCGACGAGGACTGGAATATGGAGCGGTGGGGCCGCGACGACATGGCGCTTGAGCGCCGCGCCTTCCGCTACGCCGAATTTCAGGCCGCCGCGAAGGTTCTGAGGATGTAGCCCGCAGCGACCTGCGGGCACTGAGATCAGCCGCCGGTGACGCTCATATGGCGGGCGACGCGCCGGCCGCTGGTGCCGGCGGTCGATGATGAAATCGTGGCCCTTGGGCTTGCGCGCGATCGCCTCGTCGATGGCGGCAAAAAGCAGATCGTTGGCTTCGGAGGCGCGCAGCGGCGTGCGCAGATCGGCGGCATCGTCCTGGCCGAGGCACATGTAGAGCGTGCCGGTGCAGGTGACGCGCACGCGATTGCAGGATTCGCAGAAATTGTGGGTCAGCGGCGTGATGAAACCGAGCCGGCCGCCGGTTTCCGCCACCCGCACATAGCGGGCCGGGCCGCCGGTGCGGTAATCGATCTCGTCGAGCCGATAGCGCTCGGCCAGCCGCGCGCGCACCAGCGACAGCGGCAAGTACTGGTCGAGCCGGCCTCTCGCCTCGATTTCGCCGAGCGGCATCACCTCGATCAGTGTCAAATCCATGCCGCGGCCATGCGCCCATTCGATCAGCCGCGGGAATTCGTCCTCGTTGACGCCCTTGAGCGCGACCGCGTTGATCTTGATCTTCAGTCCGGCGGCCTGCGCGGCGTCGATGCCGCCGAGCACTTGGTCCAACGAACCCCAGCGCGTGATGGCGCGGAATTTCTCCGGCGTCGAGCGTGTCGAGCGAAACATTGATGCGCCGGACGCCGTGCGCCTTGAGCTCATTGGCATATTTGACAAGCTGCGAGCCGTTGGTGGTCAGCGTCAGTTCGTCGAGTTGGCCGGAGCTGCAGGTGGCGCGACAGCGAGGAGACAAGCGTCATGATCCCGCGGCGGACCAGCGGCTCACCGCCGGTGAGGCGAAGCTTGCGCACGCCGCGCGCGACGAAGGCCGAGCAAAGCCGATCAAGCTCTTCGAGGCTGAGAACGTCGGCCTTCGGCAGGAAGGTCATGTTCTCCGCCATGCAGTAGACGCAGCGGAAATCGCAGCGGTCGGTCACCGAGACCCGCAGATAGGTAATGGCGCGGTCGAACGGGTCGACCAGGGCCGGTCCGCCCCGTGCCACGTCTTGATTGACCACAGGATCCATCTTTGCGGTTCCCAACGCCAAAACTCTCAGGCGGCCAACAGCTCAGATAATCATCAATTGTGCCGGATAAAGCCCTGATCGTCCATGATATTCTAGCGTATCTGCGACCGAGGGTGAGCGCTTGATCGGCCAGGGCAGTGTCGCGAATTCCTACGGCCGGTTGGCGGTCAGGTCGTGAATGGCCGCCGGCAATCCGCGAACGAACTGATGAGCCGGTCCGGCAGCAGCGTCGCGATCGGCACATCGCTATAGCCGAAATCGACGGCAATCACCGGCACGCTCGCAGCGCGGGCGGTGCGTATGTCGGTGTCGGAATCCCCGACCATGACCGCCTTTGCCGGATCGCCGCCGGCGCGCAGGATGGTCTGCCGCAGCATGTCCGGATCGGGCTTCTGCACGCCGAACGTGTCCTGGCCGCAGATCGCCGCGAAGCGCGCCGCGAGCTTCAGCGCGTTCAAAAGGCGCACCGACAGCCATTCGAGCTTGTTGGTGCACACCGCGAGGCGGTAGCCCTCGGCAGCCAAGCGTCGAGCGCCGCTCTCCAAGTGCGGAAACGGCCGCGAGCGGTCGGCGATGTGCGCGGCGTAGTGGGCGATGAACGCGGCGAACATGCGGTCGATCTCGGCCCGGGACAGTCGCGGCCTTCAGCCGCTACGCGCCCGTTCGATCATGCCCCGCGCGCCGCCGCCGATCAGCCGCCGCGCCGCCGCGAACGGAACGGCCGGCAGCCGTTCCTCGGTGAGAATGAGGTTGAGCGTGTCGATAAGGTCCGGCGCCGTGTCGACCAGCGTGCCGTCGAGATCGAAAACGATGGTGAGCATGGCCCCTTCGCGTAATGCGGGATCGGCCGCGGCGCAAGCACGGACGCTGTGCGCGGCGCTTTTATCTACTAGGATCGTCGTCCGTTCGCGGCTAGATAGCGCTGCTCGAGTGCGATCTGCGAGGGCCGCCAGGCCATCCGACTTGTCCATGGACCTCGAAGCTCAGAAACGCGCCGCCGCCGCCCGCGCGCTCGATTTCGTGCGGCCGGGCATGCGGCTCGGGCTCGGCACCGGCTCGACCGCCAAGCACTTCGTCGATTTGCTGGGCGAGCGGGTGCGCGCCGGGTCTCGACGTCGTCGCGGTGCCGACCTCGGAGGCGACGCGGGCCCAGGCGCGACAGCTCGGCATTGCGCTCACCACCCTCGATGAGACGCCCGAACTCGACCTGACGGTCGATGGCGCCGACGAGATCGCGCCGGATCTGACCTTGATCAAGGGCGGCGGCGGGGCGCTGCTGCGCGAGAAGATCGTGGCCGCCGCGTCGGCAAAGATGATCGTGATCGCCGACGAGATCGAAATGGGTCTCGACTGCTCGGCCGCTTCCCGCTGCCGATCGAAATCGCGCCGTTCGGCGCTGCGGCAACGCACCGTGCGGTCGAGAGCAGCGTCGCCGACATGGGCTGTCCCGGGCCGGCCGCTGGTGCGCAAGGCCCAGGACGGCCATGCTTTCGTCACGGATGGCGGGCACTGGCTGCTGGACGCCCAATTGCTGCGCATCGCCGATCCGCAAGCGCTTGCGGCGCGGCTATGCGCGGTGCCGGGCGTCATGGAACATGGCTTGTTCATCGGCCTTGCGCGGACTGCTATTCTTGCCGGCCCGGACGGGGTGCGTCTCGTCGAGCGGCCCTGATCTCGAGCTCAGAGGGAGTGCGCCTATGATCGCCCGTCCTTCCGCGCGCAACGTCATGCGTTGCCCTGCATCGCGCTTGCCGCGGTCGGCCTCGTTGCCAGACGCCGGCCGCCGCGGCGCCAGAACGCCGTCTCCCGGCGTCGCATCCTGATCGCCAAGCAGATCATCGAGATCAAGGGCGTCAAGGCGCATGTTCGAGCCGATCGTGCGCGGCGTGGTCGAGAAGGCCAAAGACATGTTCATGCAGACCAACTTCATGTGGGCGAAGGATCATCAATGAGGTCGCGGTCGATCGTGCACAAAGAATACGATCCGCGCGTCGAGCGAACTGGTCGACGACGACTGCGCGTATCTATGCCAGCCATTTCACCGAGCCGGAATTGAAGAATATCCTGGCGTTCTATCAGTCGCCGCTCGGCCAAAAGGTGCTCGCCGAAGAGCCGAAGGCGATCGACGAAAGCATGAGCAATGCCGGCACTTGGGCCGACAATCTGTCCGAAGATGTCATGGACAAGATGCGCGACGAAATGAAGAAGCGCGGACACGATATGTAGCATGTCCGATTACGACGTCGATCTGTTCGTCATCGGCGGCGGCTCGGGCGGCGTGCGCGCGGCGCGCATCGCCGCCCAGCATGGCGCCCGCGTCATGCTGGCCGAGGAGTATCGCCTCGGCGGCACCTGCGTCATCCGCGGCTGCGTGCCCAAGAAGCTTCTGGTCTATGCCTCGCGCTTCCGCGGCGAATTCGAGGATGCCGCCGGCTTCGGCTGGACCGTCGCCGCACGCGTCGTTCGACTGGCCGACGCTGATCGCCAACAAGGACCGCGAGATCGCGCGGCTCGAAGCGGCCTACAGGCGCGACGCTTGGAGAAGGCCGGCGTCAACGTCGTCAAAAGCCGGGCCGCGCTTGTCGACGCGCATACGGTGCAGATTGGCGAACGGCGAGCGCGTGCGCGCGGCCTACATCCTGATCTGCACCGGCGGCACGCCGAGCTATCGGCGACCGATTCCCGGGCCTCGAGCATGCCATCTCCTCGAACGAGGCGTTTCATCTGCCGGAGCTGCCGCGCCGCATTGTGATCCAGGGCGGCGGCTACATCGCGGTCGAGTTCGCCGGCATTTTTGCCGGGCTCGGCTCGCATGTGACGCTCGTCTATCGCGGCGACAACATCCTGCGCGGCTTTGACGACGACGTGCGCCAGCACCTGCGCGCCGAGATGGAGAAGCACGGCATCAGGGTGATCACCGGCTGCAAGGTCGCGGCGATCGAAGAGACCGGCGCGCATTATTCGGTCCAGCTTTCGACGGCAATCACATTCCCGCCGATCGCGTCATGTTCGCCGTCGGCCGGGCGCCGAATATCGCGAACATCGGGCTCAAAGAGGCCGGCGTCGATGTCGCCAAGAACGGCGGCATCGCGGTCGATGAATATTCGCGCACCAGCGGCCCGAATATCTACGCCGTCGGCGACGTCACCAACCGCATCAATCTGACGCCGGTCGCCATCCGCGAGGGCCATGCTTTCGCCGACACGGTGTTCGGCGGCAAGCCGACCGTCGGTCGACCATAGCCAACGTGCCGACCGCGGTGTTCTCCGAGCCCGAGATCGGCACGGTCGGCCTCACCGAGACCGCAGGCGCGCGCCAGGCTCGCGCAGACCGATATCTACAAGGCGATGTTCAGGCCGATGAAGGCGACGCTGTCCGGCCGCGACACCACGGTGCTGATGAAGCTCGTGGTCGACGGCTTGACCGGCCGGGTGGTCGGCTGCCATGTGGTCGGCGAGGGCGCGGCCGAGATGGCCCAGATCGCCGCCATCGCGGTGAAGATGGGGGCGACCAAGGCCGACTTCGACGCCACCATGGCGCTGCACCCGACCGCCGCCGAGGAACTGGTCACGATGCGGCAGAAAAGCGCGAGCTACGTCCGCGCCGCGGCCGAATAGGCGCAATTCGCGCGACTATCATAGGCGACGTAGTCGGGCTGTCGTCGCGCCTGGCCGCCGTGTATAAGGCGGCAGCAACGGCGGTCTTTGAACGCTCGCGACTGCGTCCGGCGAGACATGGAGATAGCGTTATGTCTGGCCGGTCGAACCGCTGGCAAATGGAGCCCGGATTCCTGGCGCTCCAAGCCGATGCTGCAGATGCCGGACTATCCCGACGCCAAGGCGCTCGGCGACGTCGAGGCGCAGCTTGCGAGTTTTCCGCCGCTGGTCTTTGCCGGCGAGGCGCGCAACCTCAAAAAGGCGTTGGCGCAAGTCGCGGCGGGCGAAATGTTCCTGCTGCAAGGCGGCGACTGCGCCGAGAGCTTCGCCGAGCACGGCGCCAACAATATCCGCGATTTCTTCCGCCTGTTCCTGCAGATGGCGGTGGTGCTGACCTATGCGGCGGCGTCGCCGGTGGTGAAGGTCGGCCGCGTCGCCGGGCAGTTCGCCAAGCCGCGCACCTCGCCGACCGAAAAGCGCGACGGCGTCGAACTGCCGGTCTATCGCGGCGACATCATCAACGGCACGGAATTCACGCCCGAGGCGCGCACGCCCGATCCGCGCCGGCAACTGGAGGCGTATCGCCAATCGGCGGCGACGCTCAATCTGCTGCGCGCTTTCGCCGGCGGCGGCTATGCCAATCTGTCGAATGCGCATCAATGGATGCTGAGCTTCGTCAAGGACAGCCCGCAATCCAAGCGCTATCAGGAACTTGCCAACCACATCACCGAGGCGCTCGGCTTCATGCGCGCCTGCGGCGTCGACCCGAGCGTCCACACCGAGCTGCGGACCACCGATTTCTTCACCAGCCACGAGGCGCTGTTGCTCGGCTACGAGCAGGCTTTCACGCGGGTCGATTCCACGACCGGCGACTGGTACTGCACCAGCGGCCATATGGTCTGGATCGGCGACCGCACCCGGCAGCCGGATCATGCGCATGTCGAGTTCTGCCGCGGCATCAAGAATCCGCTCGGCCTCAAGACCGGACCGACGCAAAAAGCCGGACGAACTGTTGCGGCTGATCGACATCCTCGATCCGGACAACGAGCCGGGGCGGCTTACTCTGATTTGCCGCGTCGGCGCCGACAAGGCTGCCGAAATGCTGCCGCCCATGGTGCGCGCGGTGAAGCGCGAGGGTCGCAACGTGGTGTGGTCGTGCGATCCTATGCACGGCAACACGATCACGTCGGTCACCGGCTACAAGACCCGTCCGTTCGATCAGATCCTCAAGGAAGTACGGGCGTTTTTTCAAGTGCATGCCGCCGAAGGCACGATCGCCGGCGGCGTTCACCTGGAAATGACCGGGCAGAACGTCACCGAGTGCACGGGTGGCGCGCGCGCCATCAGCGATGAAGACCTCAACGACCGTTACCACACGGTCTGCGATCCGAGGCTCAATGCCGAACAATCGCTCGATCTCGTATTTCTTCTGGCTGATTTGCTGAAAACAGAGCGCCTGGGCAAGACGCGGCCGTTGCCGGCAGTAGCCGCGCTTTAACGAATACCGCTCCGTTGTTCGAGACGGCGGCGAGATTTGCTCGCGGATTCCGCATGTTTACGAAACGCTTATGCTAAACAGCAAACGGTTGCGGTTATAAAGGAACGTGCAAACAATTTGAAATCAAACTCTCCGCGTAAGAACAAAAAAATACAACACAGGCGGGGTGTGCGGTGTCAGTGCGAACTTATTTACCGAGTGTAATCGCGATCGCTTGGGCGATCGCAACTCCGGCGTTCGCGGCCGATCAAGCGGTGCCATGGCTGCCGCCGCTCACGCAAAACGCAGCGCCACCGCCGGCATTCGATGACTTCGATGCGCTGCCCGGTTCGCAGCCTTTTGGGGCTCCTCGTTACATGGACTGGCGCGGCTTCTATATCGGCGGGCAGTTCAGCTACAGCGATGCAAACGCCAATTTCAGCAACGCGACGCAAGCGCCAATCGCCTATAGTCTGCGTGAAACGACGCTGGAGAATGAGATTACTCCCTCCAACTGGCCGGTGCTCGGTTCGGCAAATCATAGCGCTGCGGGTTTTGGCGGCTTTGTCGGCTACAACATCCAATACGATAGGCTCGTCGTGGGATTTGAGGCCAATTACGACCAGGCCTCGCTCTCCCTTGCCGCGCCGAATTCGCCGATCTCACGCATCACGCCGGCAGACAGTCAAGGTAACAACTATCTCGTCAACATTACGGGTAGCGGTGCGGTGACCAATCTCGACTTTGGCACGCTGCGGGCGAGGGCCGGATGGGCTCTCGGTAATTTCCTGCCATACGGATTTGCCGGCTTCGCGCTCGGGCGCGCCGATGTCAACGTTACGGAAACCACCTCGGGACTGCAAATCCGCCCGCTTCCGGCATCTGTAGCGCCAGTAGCACTCCGTCATGTAGCCCCTTCTCGTTTACCGGCACTGCGGGAAGAAACGGGGAGTGGCTGTACGGCTTAACGGTCGGTGCCGGCTTGGATGTGGCGCTGACGCGCAACATCTTCCTGCGAGCCGAATACGAATATGTCCAGTTCCAGTCGATCGCGAGCACGGTCGTGGAGGTCAATACGGTTCGCGCCGGTGCCGGTATCAAGTTCTGAGCAAGCCCCGCCGTGCCGTCTTTCCCCAGTTTGGCCAAGCCGGTCTCGAAGCCATTGCCGGACCGGACGATCCGGCGCTAGACCTGCGGCATGAACGAACGTCCCGCCGACCATCTCGCCATCGCGGTGGCGCAGCTCAACCCGATTGTCGGCGATGTCTCGGGCAATTTGGAGCGCGCTCGTCAGGCGCGGGCGCAGGCTGCGCGAGATGGCGCCGATCTCATCGCTTTTCCCGAACTCTTCATTGCCGGCTATCCGCCGGAGGACTTAGTGCTCAAGCCCGCCTTTCAGGCTGCTTGCCGCTCAGCCGTCGAACAACTCGCGCGCGAAACCGGCTCGGGTGGGCCAATGGTGCTCATGGGAACGCCATGGGTCGAGGACGCCAAGCTCTACAATGCCTATGCGCTCCTCGGCGGTGGCCGGATCGAGGCGGTCCGTTTCAAAGTCGATTTGCCAAACTACGGCGTCTTCGACGAAAAGCGCGTCTTTGCCGCTGGGCCGCTGCCGGGTCCGATTGTCGTCAATGGGGTGCGGATCGGAATTCCGATCTGTGAGGATATTTGGGGCGCGGAGGTGGTCGAGTGCGTGGCCGAAACCGGCGGGGAAATTCTGCTGGTTCCGAACGGCTCGCCGTATTGGCGCGGCAAGTCGGAAGAACGGCTCAACATTGCGGTCAGCCGCGTCGTCGAAAGCGGCTTGCCGCTGATTTACATCAACCAGGTCGGCGGGCAGGATGAACTGGTGTTCGACGGCGCGTCGTTTGCATTGAACGCCGATCGTTCTGTTGCATTTCAGTTGCCCGAATTCCGCGAGACCGTGGTGACGACCCGCTGGTCGCGAGCCGCGGGCCGATGGCAGTGCGCGCACGGACCGGCCGTAGCGGCGGAAGAGCCCGATCGGTCGGATTACACGGCGTGCGTGATGGGCTTGCGCGATTACGTCGAGAAGAACCGCTTCAAAGGAGTTGTGCTCGGATTATCGGGCGGCATCGACTCAGCGCTGTGCGCTGCGATGGCGACCGATGCGCTCGGCGCCTCCCGCGTCCGCTGCGTCATGCTGCCGTTCCGTTTCACATCGCAGATATCGCTCGACGATGCGGCGGCGATCGCGCGGGTGCTTGGCGTGCGCTACGATATCGTTCCAATCGAGAGCGCCGTGCTCGGGCTCGAGCAGTCTCTTGCCGGCGTGTTTGCCGGCACTTCGCGCGACGTTACCGAGGAAAATTTGCAAGCGCGTGCGCGCGGTATGATCCTGATGGCGATTTCCAACAAATTCGGCGCGATGGTGGTGACGACGGGCAACAAGTCGGAAATGTCGGTCGGCTACGCCACGCTCTACGGTGACATGAACGGTGGGTTCAATCCGATCAAAGACCTTTACAAGAGCGAAGTTTATCGGCTGACGCGGTTGCGCAATCATTGGAAGCCTGACGGCGGGCTCGGGCCGTCCGGACAGGTCGTTCCGGAAAACGTGATCGTGCGCGCACCGAGCGCGGAATTGCGCGAGGATCAGACCGACCAGGACACGCTGCCGCCTTACGACATTCTCGACCAGATTCTCGCGCGGCTTGTCGAGCGCGAAGAGCCGATTGCCGCGATTGTCGAAGCGGGCTTCGATCGCGAGACAGTGACGAAGGTCCAGCGCATGCTTTATCTTGCCGAATATAAGCGCCGGCAGGCCGCGCCGGGCGTCAAAGTCACATTGAAGAATTTCGGCCGCGATCGTCGCTATCCGATCACCAACAGATTTCACGATTTGGGAGCGGCGCTGCCCGCGGCCGATCGCGCGGTGATGCCGGGTTCCGCGATGGCGAAAGCCGGAACGTCCGATTTTTGATGGCGGACATGCTCTGAGATCTTCGCCGGGCTTGACCCCGCAACGGGTCTCCTTCGGCGGAAAGGCTGCCCCTAGGGGTCAATGCGCCGACATGAAGGGCGGCCCAACGGTACGGACGGGTCCCTTGGCGGTGGTGTCCGGCGCGTCGGATGCCGCGTTTGGATCAGGCTGGCCGGTTGTGCCTTTGAGCGCGGGCTTTCCCTGCGGCACTTGCGACAGCGCTTTCGATTTCTGATCGGTCACGACGATGTCGCCGCTTTCGAGCGTCGAGCTGTCGTCGGCATTCTTGAGTGCGTCCGCCCAGCTCTGGCCCGGACGCCGGCAAGAGCACGCGGCATTGAGGGTCTTGCGATACTGGAAGGCGGTCGGCAGCGCCGTATAGGGCTGTCCGTTGACCGAAACCGCTTGCTGCATGCCTTCGCCCGGATTGCGATACGTATAGAGCGTGGCCTCGGCCGCAGGGCAAAGCCGTTGGCAGGTGCGCTGATCGTCTGCGAACCGGCCCGGTACTGTCGAATACGAGATCGGAAAATAATATCCGTCGCAGGTGCGTACGCACACCGTCTGATAGGTGCCCGACGGCGCACCATCGCCGCCCGGATTGACGATCGTACCGTTGCCGAACAGTGCGTCGAAGAAGCCGCCTCCGCCCTGCTGCGCTGCCGCGGTGGTGTACTGCGATCCGCAGTTGTTTTGCGCCAATTGGCTGATGAGGGCGCGGCGCGGCCCCTGCTGGTCGTTGTTGCCGCTCTTGAGCCGTTCGAGGTCGCTCATCATGCGGTCGAGATTGCCGCGCATCTGCTGAATCTGCGAAACGACCGGTCCGCACTGCGGCGATAGACTGGAGAAGAAGGCAAAGAATCCCTGTCCCTCGCAACCTTGCTTGTGGCCTTGCGCAACCGTGCGATCGAGGTCCGCCTGCTGCTTGGCGACGGCGTCTTCGGAGCGTCTGATCAGGTCGGCGCGCGCGGCGTCGGCGCCGCCGCGGTCGATCATGGCAAGCTGGCTTTCAAGCCGCACGCAGATCGGATTCGACGCCGGATACTGGCCTTGTTGTGCACCGGCAGAGGCTGACAGCGCGGTCGTGGCAAGTATGACCACGCTGAGGTCGCGCAACTTTTTGATCATATTGGGTTCCGACACCGCTTCGCGCGGGGCATTGGATGAAGCCGCCGAATGGTGACTAAAATATGAACAAGGCGGGATTGCCGCCAAGACACCCTTTGTCATCCCCAAAAAGGCGGCAGCCCCACTGGCGCTCTATACCGCAAAAATCGTAATTCGCGAGATTTACTGCCTGGCGGCGCGCGCGTAGCGTGGCGTGGGGCGCCATAGGCGAACACGACGCCGTCGTTTACTCGGCATCCGGCTGGTTTTCCGGGCGAGCGCGATCGAACGCGGCGAGTGCCGAGCAGGCGGCGTCGGCGCCGACGATCTTGGGAAATTTCTCGAGCGGCACTTTGAGCCGCCGCGCATTGTAGACCTGCGGCACGAGGCAGACGTCGGCGAGCGTCACCTGCTTGCCGCAGGCATAAGGAGCGGGCTGGATCATCGCTTCGATCGCCTCGAAACCCGACACGACCCAGTGATGATACCAGGCATCGATCGCGCTCTGCTCCTCGCCCATGTCGTTCTTGAGATAACGCAGCGGGCCGATGTTGTTCAGCGGATGGATGTCGCAGGCGATGAGCTCGGCGAGTGCCCGCACTTTGGCGCGCGCAACCGGATCCTTCGGCAGCAACGGCGGGTCAGGGTGGGTCTCGTCGAGATATTCGATGATGGCGAGCGACTGGATCAGCACATCGCCGGCCGGCTGTGACCAGCGCCGGCACGCGCATCTGCGGATTGACGGCGCGGAACTCCGGCCGCTTGTTATGGCCGCCGTCCTTGACCAGGTGAATGGACGCCGTCTCATAGGCGATGCCTTTGAGATTGAGCGCGATGCGCACGCGATAGGCGGCCGAAGAGCGGAAATAGGAATAAAGCTTCACAGATCCTCCGCAAGGTCGCCGCGGCGCGCCATGTCGGCAACCAATTGCGCGGATCGTTCGGTAAGCTGCTTCACGGCGCGATTGAAGGCCTCGCGATCATCGGGCGGCAGAATTTCCGTCAGCCGGCGGGCAAAATCGAGAGCGTGCGGCGCCAGCTCCTCATACATGGCGCGTCCCGGCCGGTGAGCGACAGGAAGGACTCGCGCATGTCGGCGCGGTTGGCGCGCCGCACCAGGAGTTTGCGCTTTTCCAGCAGCGCGACCGCGCGCGACACCTTGGTCTTGTGCATGTGCGTGTGCGCGCCGATGGCCTTTCCGGTCATCACGCCGTACTGGCCGAGCGTCACCAGCACCCGCCATTCCGGCACGCCGATGCGATAACGACGCGCATAGACCCGCGACAGCGCCTGGGAGACGAGGCTCGACACGACGTTGAGCTGGTAAGGCAGAAACTGCTCGAGCTTCAGCGGCGCATGTTCCGCGTCGGCCGGCGGACCATCGCTCACTGCGTCCGCGACGTCGTCTTCGATCGCGAGGTTGCCGGCCATAATACCATCACGGGCGGTGCAAAATGGACGCTTGGCGCCGCAGGCTGTCGGTGTTGCGGTGCACCAGCACAAAGATGAACGAACTTGGGTCCCCACGCAACGGCTTGCGCCCGTGGCCGCCGGGCCGGAAGGGACGTGAAGCCTCTGGACCGAGCCGGCGACACCGGCAGCCCGTAAAACGATCCATCGCGAGGGGCGTCGTCGGGGCGACGGCATCAGCGCGTGCACTCGATGGCGACGAAGTTGTCGCAATTGGCGCCGTGGCAGGCGCCGGATTCGCCGGTCGGAATGGCGCCGGTGATATCGTCGCGGTCGACCTTGCGGAACGACAGCGCCTGCGACGAACTCGCGCGACTGGCAATAGGAGTTGGCGACCGTCTCGCCGCACGTGCCGCCGGACGCGAGGCAGCGGTCGACGCCGTAGCCGTCGGCGTTGTTGGCGATGATGAAGATGCGCTTTTCGGCCTGGGCGGCGGCCGCACCGAACAGCACAGCGGCAAAAGCGGTGGCCGCGATCACGGAACGCATGGAATCCCCCACTCGGCGCGCAAAACGCCACAAATCACGGTTGCAAGAAACATAAAGAATGCGACGGCTGAGTTAAGGTTTCGTTAACTCGCGCTTGGACGGAGGCCGGGCGCGCGCTCGTTGCATCGACGTTTTCCGGAGTGCCCGAAGACCGACCTTGACGCTGCCCGTCCTCGACCATTGTGCGCGCCATGAACGGCCTTAACCATATCTGCGGCATTTGCCGGGAGATTATTCGCTAGCGACAACGCTGGCTGCGGCCGTCTTTTCTCACGATCGAGACTCGATAGACGCCCGGCCAGCAGGCCAAGGCTTCTAGCGCTATGGCGCATGGTCTGATGATCCGATGGAACTCAAGCTCTACGATACGCTGACGCGCGAGAAGCGGGTGTTTCAGCCGCTCGATCCGGCCAATGTGCGCATGTATGTGTGCGGGCCGACGGTCTACGACTTCGCCCATATCGGCAATGCGCGGCCGGTGATCGTGTTCGACGTGCTGTTCCGGCTGCTGCGCCATCTCTACGGCGAGGAGCACGTCACCTACGTCCGCAACATCACCGACGTCGACGACAAGATCAACGCGCGCGCCGCCGAGGAATATCCGGCGCTGCCGCTCAACGAAGCGATCCGCAAGGTCACGGAAAAGACCGACCGGCAATTCCACGACGGACGTCGCCGCGCTCGGCTGCCTGCCGCCGACCGTCGAGCCGCGCGCCACCGAGCACATCGCCGAGATGCGCGACGCTGATCGAGCGGCTGGTCGCGTCGGGCAACGCCTATGTCGCCGAGGACCATGTGCTGTTCAGCGTGCCGTCGATGCCGGACTACGGCCGGCTGTCGAAGCGGCCGCTCGACGAGATGATCGCCGGCGCCCGCGTCGAGGTCGCGCCCTACAAGACGCGACGCGCATGGACTTCGTGCTGTGGAAGCCGTCGAAGCCGGGCGAGCCGGCGTGGCCGTCGCCGTGCGGCATCGACGGCGCCGGGCCGGCCCGGCTGGCACATCGAATGCTCGGCGATGTCGTGGAAGCATCTCGGCGAAACCTTCGACATCCACGGCGGCGGCATCGATCTCGTCTTTCCCCACCACGAGAACGAGATCGCGCAATCGCGCTGCGCCTTCCATACGCCGGTGATGGCGAATTACTGGATGCACAACGGCTTCCTGCAGGTCGAAGGCGAGAAGATGTCGAAGTCCCTCGGCAACTTCGTCACCATCCACGAATTGCTCGAAGGACTGGCCGGGCGAGGTGCTGCGCTTGCCATGCTGCGCACGCATTATCGCCAGCCGATCGACTGGACGGTGAACGGGCTTGAGCGAGAGCGCGAAAGATCGCTCGATCACTGGTACTGGACTGACCGGCGATGTGGCGCCGGGACGATTCGTGCGCCGATGCGTGCTCGATGCGCTCGCCGACGATCTGAACACGCCGCAAGGCGATCGCCGCGCTGCACGAATTGCGCAGTCGAGGCCGCGCGAAGGCGCCAGAGCGGCTGCGGCTTGCCTCAAGGCGAGTCGCTGCAGCTGCTCGGGCTTCTTGCAGCGAAAGCGCCGCCGCAATGGGCAGCGTGCCGACCAGCAGTCGATGGACGTCGACGAGACGAAGGTCGAACAGCGCTGATCGACGCGCGCACCGCCGCGCGCAAAGCAAAGGACTTCGAGGAATCCGACCGCATCCGCGACGAGCTCGCCGCCATGGGCGTCGTGCTGAAGGACACCAAGGACGGCACCACCTGGGAGATCGCGCGATGAGCGGGCACGCGCGCATCCGTATGCACGCGAGAATGCATGCGCGCATGCGGCCGCGTCATGCCTGCCTCCCGGCCCACGGATGCGCCATCGCCGCATGCTTGCGCGGAAATCTTCCGCGCCAGCATCGAGGAACTGACGCGCCGACGATTACAGCGAGGCGCAGCAGGAGGCGTGGGCGTCGGCGGCCGACGACGAGGAGGCGTTCGGCGCGCGGCTTGGCCGGCCGAGCTTGACGCTGGTCGCGACGCATGACGGCGCCGCCGGTCGGCTTCGCCTCGCTCGCCGGCAACGACAGCGATCGACATGCTCTACGTGCATCCGGCCGCGGCCGGGCAGGGCGCCGGCGCCATGCTGTGCGACGCGCTGGAGAAGCTCGCGGCCGCGCGCGGCGCCAAGGAGCTCACGGTCGAAGCCAGCGACACCGCGCGCGGCTTCTTCGAAAAGCGCGGCTATGTCGCGCAGCACCGCAACACCGTCATCGATCGCCGGCGAATGGCTCGCCAACACCACGATGAGCAAACAGCTCGCCGCCAAGGGGACCGCGCCATGAAGCGCACCGACACGCCGTTCCCGCGCCACTGGCTCTATTATCATCGATCGCTCAAATACGCGGTGATCGCCGCCGCGATCGTGCGTCGCGCTCTACACCGTCTATCGGCTTTATCGCGGCTGATGGCCATGGCACGCGAACGCCTTTATCTGTTCGACACCACGCTGCGCGACGGCGCGCAGACGAACGGCGTCGATTTCACGCTCGCCGACAAGCTCGCGATCGCGCGCATGCTCGACGAGCTCGGCATCGATTACGTCGAGGGCGGCTATCCCGGCGCCAATCCGACCGACACCGATTTTTTTCGCCGAACGGCGGCCGCTGCGCGGCAAAGTTCACCGCGTTCGGCATGACGCGGCGGCCCGGCCGCTCGGCCTCGAACGATCCCGGCCTCGCGGCGCTGCTCGACGCCGAGGCCGACGCCATCTGCTTCGTCGCCAAGTCCTGGGACTATCACGTCGCGCGTCGCGCTGGAGACCACCGAGGAGGAGAACCTCGCCTCGATCCGCGACAGCGTGCGCGCCGCCAAGGCCAAGGGCCGCGAAGTGCTGCTCGACTGCGAGCATTTCTTCGACGGCTACAAGGCCAATCCCGGCTTACGCGCTGGCCTGCGCCAAGGCCGCCTACGAGGAGGGCGCGCGCTGGGTCGTGCTGTGCGACACCAACGGCGGCACGCTGCCGCACGAGGTCGGAGCGATCGTCGGCGAGGTCGTGCAAGATCATCCCCGGCGATCACGTCGGCATCCACGCCCATAACGACACCGAGCAGGCGGTGGCCAATTCGTTTGCCGCGGTGCGCGCCGGCGCGCGCCAGATCCAGGGCACGCTCAACGGGCTCGGCGAGCGCTGCGGCAACGCCAATCTCGTCTCCATCATCCCGACGCTGAAGCTCAAGCCGGATTTCGCCGACAAATTCGACATCGGCGTGTCGGACGACGCAGCTGCAGCAGGCTCGCGCATGTCTCGCACGCGCTCGACGAGATGCTCAACCGCGCGCCCGAACCGCCATGCGCCCTATGTCGGCGAGAGCGCGTTCGCCACCAAGGCCGGCATCCACGCCTCGGCGATCATGAAGGAGCCGGCGACCTACGAGCACGTCGCGCCCGGAGCGCGTCGGCAACCGGCGCAAGCTTCTGGTGTCCGATCAGGCCGGCCGCTCGAACGTGCTGGCCGAGCTCGAGCGCATCGGGCTCGCGGTCGACAAGGACGATCCGCGCGTCGACGCGGCTTCTCGACGAGGTCAAGGAGCGCGAGGCGCATCGGCTACGCCTACGAGGCGGCCGACGCCTCGTTCGAGCTTCTGGCGCGGCGCATGCTCGGCAAGGTGCCGCATTATTTCGACGTCGAGAAGTTCGACGTCAATGTCGAGCAGCGCATCAACGCCAAGGGCGAGCGGGTCACCGTGAGCCAGGCGGTGGTGAAGGTGAAGGTCGGCGACGAGATCCTGATCTCGGCGGCCGAAGGCAACGGCCCGGTCAACGCGCTCGATCTCGCGCTGCGCAAGGACCTCGGCAAGTATCAGAGCTTCATCACCGGGCCTCGAGCTCACCGATTATCGCGTGCGTATCCTCAATGCCGGCACCGAGGCGGTCACCCGCGTGCTGATCGAGAGCGACGGACGAGAGCGGCGAGCACTGGACCACGGTCGGCGTGTCGCGCCAACATCATCGACGCCTCGTTCCAGGCGCTGATGGATTCCATCATCTACAAGCTGGTGAAGTCCGGCGCGCCGGCGTGACCAGCCTCGCCAGAGCTGGCGAGCCGCCATGATCGACCACGTCTCCATCGCGGTGCGCGATCTGCAGCGCAGCCGAGCGCGTTCTACGACGGCGCTGCTCGCGCCGCTCGGCATGGCAAAGCTGCGCGAATGGCCGGACGCCGCCGTCGGCTTCGGCAAGAAATATCCGGAATTCTGGATCAACTGCCGCGCCGCGATGGCAGCCGCGTCGCCGGCGACAGCGGCGCGCATATCTGCCTGCGCGCGTCCGACGCCGCAGCGGTCGACGCGTTCCATGCCGCGGCGCTCGCAGGCCGGCGGCACGTCGGACGGCGCGCCCGGCCTGCGGCCGGAGTATCGACGGCAGCTATTACGCCGCCTTCATCCGCGACCCCGACGGCAATCGCATCGAGGCGGTGACGTTCTTACGCGACGGTGAAGATCCGTCACGGATCGAGCTGCGCGATCACAGCCGCTCGGCCGGGACCGCCATCGTCTTGTCCGGCTTCGGTCACGTCGTGCGCGGCCTCGCGCAGCTTCGGCAGAATGTCCTCGACCGTGTCGGCGACCAGGAAATCGACGCGCATGGCCGCGCGGCACGAACTGCTGCGCCCGCATGTGCTCGACCAGCGTCGAGCAGCGGGTCCCAATAGCCGTTGATGTTGGCGATCAGGATCGGCTTCTTGTGGCGGCCGAGCTGCGCCCAGGTCATCTGCTCGACCAGCTCTTCGAGCGTGCCGATGCCGCCCGGCAGCGCGACGAAGCGCGTCGGCGCGTTCGAACATCTTGCGCTTGCGCTCGTGCATGTCGCGCGTGACGATGAGGTCCTGCGCGCGAGCCGCTGCGGCCGCTCGCGCCGGGTCAGGAATTCCGGGATGATGCCGGTGACCTCGCCGCCGTGCTCGAGCACGGCATCGGCGACGCGCGCCCATCAGGCCGACCGAGCCGCCGCCATAGACCAGCCGCACGCCGTTTTCGGCGAGGATTTTGCCGAAATCGCGTGCCGCCTCGACAAAGGCCGGATCGGTGCCCGGGCTCGATCCGCAATAGACGCACAGCGCATTGATTTTGCTCATGGAGTCATACTCATTGAACGCTACATGTGGCGTTGATTCGTGCGCACTGCAAGCGTCTTGGCGGACAGCGCCAGCGCCGGTGCGGAGCGCGGAGAAAACCTCTATATGACGCTCGATGGCGGCCCCTGCGGCCGGTCGCTCGGCCGGGCCTGCGATGAGCGATTTCCAACGACCGGACATGCGCTCAAGCGCGAGGTCGCGCGCCGACGGCGGCGCGCATGTTCGCGACGCTCGTTCACCTGTGGCCCTATATCTGGCCGGCCGACCGGCGCGACCTGAAGACGCGCGTCATCTTCGCGACGGTGCTGCTGTTCGCCGCCAAGTTCGCCACCATCGCGGTGCCGTTCACCTTCAAATGGGCGACCGATGCGCTGGCCGGCCACGGCACGGCGCCGCTCGGCCCCGACGATGTGCTGGTCTGGGCGCTGGCGACGCCGGTGCTGATGACGCTCGCCTATGGCGGCATGCGCATCCTGATGGCGGTGCTCACGCAGTTGCGCGACGGCATTTTCGCCAAGGTGGCGATGAACGCGGTGCGCCGGCTGGCGATGCTCACCTTCGAGCACATGCACCTGCTGTCGCTGCGCTTCCATCTCGAGCGCAAGACCGGCGGCCTGACCCGCGTGCTCGAGCGCGGCCGCAACGCGCATCGAGACCATCGTGCGCATGGTGCTGCTGCAGCTCGCGCCGACCATCGTCGAGCTGGTGCTGATCGTCGCCGTGCTGCTGTTCCATTTCGACTGGCGCTACGTGGTCGTCGATCGGCATCACGGTCGCGCTCTACATGTGGTTCACCTATCTGGCGACCGAGTGGCGCATCGGCATCCGCCGCAAGATGAACGAGAGCGACACCGACGCCAACGCCAAGGCGATCGATTCGCTGCTCAACTACGAAACCGTCAAATATTTCTCCGCCGAGGACGCGCGAGGCGACGCGCTACGACCGCTCGATGGCGCGCTACGAAGACGCCAGCGTCAAGGCCTATACGTCTCGCTCGCCGTGCTCAATGCCGGGCAGGCGATCGTGTTCACGATCGGGCTTGCGGCGGCCATGGTGCTGTGCGCCTACGGCATCCAGCGCGGCACCAACACGGTCGGCGATTTCGTCATGATCAACGCCATGATGATCCAGCTCTATCAGCCGCTGAATTTCATGGGCATGGTCTATCGCGAGATCAAGCAGGCGGTGATCGACATCGAGATCATGTTCTCGATGCTGGCGCGCAAGCCGGAGATCGAGGACCGGCCGGGCGCCAAGCCGCTCGCAGGTGCGCGCCGGCACCATCCGCTTCGAGAATGTCTCGTTTCGCCTATGAGCCGGCGCGGCCGATCCTCAAGGGCTTGAGCTTCGACGTCGCCGGCCGGCCACACGGTCGCCATCGTCGGTCCGTCGGGCGCCGGCAAGTCGACGATCTCGCGGCTGCTGTTCCGCTTCTACGATGTCACCGGCGGCCGCATCCTGATCGACGGCCAGGATATCCGCGACGTGACGCAGACGTCGCTGCGCGCGGCGATCGGCATGGTGCCGCAGGACACGGTGCTGTTCAACGACACGATCCGCTACAACATCCGCTACGGCCGCTGGGACGCCAGCGACGCCGAGGTCGAAGAGGCGGCGCGTCAGGCGCAGATCGACGGCTTCATCCGCGCGCTCGCCGAAGGGCTACGAGACCGAGGTCGGCGAGCGCGGCCTGAAACTCTCCGGCGGCGAGAAGCAGCGCGTCGCCATCGCCCGCACCATCCTCAAGGCGCCGCCGATCCTGCTGCTCGACGAGGCGACTTCGGCGCTCGACAGCCACACCGAGAGGGACATCCAGGACGAGCTCGACCGCGTCTCGCGCGGCCGCACCACGCTCGTCATCGCGCACCGGCTTTCGACCATCGTCGGCGCCGACGAAATCCTCGTGCTCGATCAGCGGCGTGATCGTCGAGCGCGGCACGCACAAGCAGCTGCTGGCGCAGGACGGGCTCTATGCCAGCATGTGGAACCGGCAGCGCGAGGCGCAGATGGCGCGCGAGATTCTCGCCGAGGTCGACGACGATAGGGCAGCGCCCAATCGCAATCCGCCGCGACGTGGATGCAGGACGCCGAGCGGTGACACGTGCCTCGTGCCTGCCGCCGACGCTGCCGAGTAAGCCCGGATGTCCATCATCAATTCGATCCGCTCGCAACTCGCGCCGATCCATCCGGAGGGCTATCCGTTCGTCGGCGGCTTTGCGCTGGTGAGCCTCATCCTGTTCTGGCTGTGGCCGCCGCTGGGCTGGATCGCGACCTTCGCTACGCTGTGGTGCGCCTATTTTTTCCGCGATCCGCCGCGCGTGACGCCGGTGCGCGACGGCATCGTGGTCGCGCCGGCCGACGGCCGCGTCAGCCAGATCGCCAACGCGGTGCCGCCGCAGGAGCTCGATCTCGGCGAGCGCGCACTGCCGCGCATTTCCATCTTCATGAGCGTGTTCGATTGCCACGTAAATCGCAGCCCGCTCGCCGGCCGCATCGAGCGCATGGTCTATCGCGCCGGCAACTTCCTCAGCGCCGATCTCGACAAGGCGAGCGAGGACAATGAGCGCAACGCCTTCGTCATCGCGACCGGCACGGGCCAGCGCATCGCGGTGATCCAGATCGCCGGTCTGGTCGCGCGGCGCATCGTGCCGTTCGTGCGCGAGGGCGAGGCGGTCGGCGCCGGCCAGCGCATCGGCATGATCCGGTTCGGCTCGCGCGTCGACGTCTATCTGCCCGAGGGCGCCCGAGCCACTGGTCGCCGAAGGCCAGACCGCCATTGCCGGCGAGACGGTGCTCGCCGATCTGAAGGCGACAGACCCAGGCCGGACGTTCCGCGTGGCCTGAGAAAGCGTTAATGCGGCCCGAGTCGGCGCAACCGCCTCGCGTGGCGGGTCCGGCCGGAAAGGGCTATATATGCCGCCATGGCCATGCATCAGCCCAGATTCTGACCGCGCTGCCGCGCTCGCGGCGGCGGCGCTTCCGCCGCATTCCGGTGCGCATGCTGGTGCCGAACGTCATCACGCTGCTGGCGCTGTGCGCCGGATTGACCGCGATCCGCCTGGCGTTCGAGGACCGCTACCAGCTGGCGCTGGCGGCGATCGTGTTCGCCGCCATTCTCGATGGCATCGACGGCCGTCTGGCGCGGCTGCTGAAGGGAACCTCGCGCTTCGGCGCCGAGCTCGACAGCCTCTCCGACTTCGTGAATTTCGGCGTTGCCCCGGCGCTGATCCTCTATTTCTGGGGCCTGCATGAGCTGAAATCGGCCGGCTGGATCGCCGCTATGGTGTTCGCGATCTGCGCCGGGCTGCGGCTCGCCCGCTTCAATGTGATGATCGACGATCCCGGACCGCCCGGCCTGGACCGCCAATTTCTTCGTCGGCATGCCGGCGCCGGCCGGCGCCATCACGGTGCTGCTGCCGATCTATGTGGTGTTCCTCGGGCGTGCCGCGGTCGAGCTGTCCTGACCTGGCTGACGCTTGTCTACACGCTCGCCATCGCGCTGGCTCATGGTGTCGCGGCTGCCGGTTTTTTCCGGCAAGCGCGTCGGCACGCGCGTGCCGCCCGAGATGGTGGGTCCGCTGATCGTCGTTGTGGTGCTGTCCGTCGCGCTGCTGATTGCCTATCCGTGGGTGCTGCTCACGGCGGGGACGCTCGCCTATCTTGGAGGCCTGCCATTCGGCTGGCTGTCCTATCGCAAGATACGAGCGACGATCGCGCGAGAACGGAGCCGAAGCGCCACGCAGCTGCCGTCGCGCAAGCCGCGCCGATCGGCGCCGGGCATCATGCGGCCATCCGAGAGCGACGATCGTCCGTCGCGCCTCAATTGAGTCGCATCGCTTTAGTCTTCTGATGGATCTGATCTTTTGAATCATGATCCAAGGACCGACCATGCGACTTGCCGCGCCGCATCTTCCTGGCCTCGACCTTGGCGTCGGTAGCGGCGCCGGCCGTGTTGCGGTTGGCGCGGGCCGACGCGCCGCAATTCACCTTCAAGCTGCATCATGCCTTTTCGTCGGTTTCGTCCGGGCATGACAAGTTCCTGTCGCCGTGGGCGCGCAAGGTCGAAGCCGATGCCGGCGGACGCATCCGCATCGATATTTTTCCCTCGATGCAGCTCGGCGGCGCGCCGGCGCAGCTCTTCGATCAGGCGCGCGACGGCGTTGTCGATATCGTCTGGGCGATGCCGAGCGATACGCCCGGCCGCTTTCCGAAGATCGAAGTTTTCGAGTTGCCGTTCGTCCCGTCGCGCCGGGCACTGGTCAGTTCCAAGGCGCATCGAGGACTATGCCGACGCCAATCTGAAAGACGAGTTCCGCGAGGTTCATGCGCTGTCCTTCTCGTGCAGCGATCGTGGCGTCGTGCACGCCAATCGGCCGGTTCAGACAGTCGATGAGATCAAAGGGTTGCGGCTGCACGTGCAGACGCGCTTCGCCGCCGACGCGGTGCAGGCGCTCGGCGCGCACGCCGTGCCGATGCCGATGGCGCAGCTTCCGATCGCGATCGGCCAGCACGTGATCGACGGCTGCGTCGATCCGTGGGATGCCGTGCCGGCGCTCAAGCTCGACGATCTGCTCAAAACGCACACCGATTTCGCCGATTCGTCGCTCAGCACGACCACGTTCGTGCTGGCGATGAACAAGCCGGCCTACGACCGGCTTCCGGCCGATCTCAAGACGGTGATCGACGACAATTCCGGTCAGGTCGCCGCCGGCATGGCCGGCGCCATGTGGGACCTGCAGGCCGCGGCAGTCGCCGATATGGTGAGCCAGCGCGGCGAGGTCATCACGACGCTCATGCCGGAAGCCGTGGCGCACTGGCGCAAGGCGACCGAACCTGTCATCGCAGCCTGGCTCAAACAGATGAAGGAGCACAAAGTCGACGGCGACAAGCTCATGGCGAGCGCCCAGCGCTGCTGGAGAAATACATGCTCGAGCCCGAACCGCAGCCGCCGCCAAAGCCGGCGCAGCCGCCCGAACAAAATGCCGCCGCTCAGCCGCAGCAACCACGCCGCGTCGTCGACCAGCCAGATGTCGCCTGCGGCTCCGAAGGCCGCTACCCCGTCCGCCGCAGCCGCCGTCTTCCGTGGCCAAACCGGCCGTCGCGCCTCTCGCACGCGCCGGCCGGACGTCAACGACCTGCTCCCGCGCCAACGCCGCCGGCTCCCGCAGCCGCTGCGCCGCCGCGCTCCCGCTACGCCGTGCTCACCAGCCCGGCGCCGCGTCGCGCCGCCGGCGCCAGCTACGCTGCTGTCGCCACCAGCTCCGGCGGCGATAAGCCGCCGCCGAAGCCGCTGGACATTCCGTTGTGATTATCGCCTCTGTGATGGTATTGCCTCTGTGATTATTGCGGCAGCGGATGGCCCGGCATCAGGTCGTAAGGGTGAGCCCATCCGGGCAGCGCCTTGATGCGGTCGAGCCAGGCGGCCAATGTTTTTGTGCTCGGCAGCGATGTCGAAGCCGAATTCCTCGGCGCGGATAATAGAGGTAGGCGACCAGCGACAGGTCGGCGATGGTCGGCGCCAGCACCGAGAAGATAAGGCCGCTCAGCCAGGCGCTTGTCGAGAATGCCGAGTGCAGTTGTCGATCCGGCCTTTGAGGAAATCCATGCACAGCGGGTGGCCCGGCGGCTTCGCCAAATTGCGCAAGAAACGGTATGGGCCGAGATAGCCGTTGACCTTCTGGTTGTCGAAAATGATCCAGCGCAGCGCTTCGAGCCGCTCGTCCTCGCCGCGCGGCATGAATTTCCCCGATCGTTCGGCGAGATAGGTCAGGATCACGCCGGACTGGGTGAGCTTCTTCGCACCATGAACGAGAACCGGAATCTCGCCCATCTCGTTGACGTCGTTGCGGTACTCCGCCGTGCGTTGAACGCCCTTGGCGAAAAAGTCGACGAACAGCGGCTCCCAGTCGGCGCCGATCAGATTGAGCATCAGCGCCGCGCGATAGGCGTTGCCCGATTGGGCGAAACAATAGAGCTGATATTCGGGCATATGACCTTCTGCTAGCGCGACAGCGTCAGCGACGCGCCATCTTTCGCTTGTCCCTCGAAATGTCCTTCGGCGAAGGAGAGCTGCGCCAGCGGCTCGCCCTTATGGTCGTGGATGATCAGCGATGCCGTGCTCGAATGTCCACTTCCGGCTGGTGAAGAAATTGCCCGGGCAGCCGCCAGCGGGGGCGATCGTGCCTTGGGCGGCGCCGGGAGCATCTCCGAACGTCATCTGACAGGCGCCGCCGCCGGCGGCGGACAGCCGCCACTTGCCGGCAAGGTCGATCGGGGGAGGCGAGGGTGGCGGCGGCGGCGCAGCGGCGGCGCTTACGGCCGGCTGGGGTTGGGGGGTCGTGCTGGCGCATGCGGCAAGGCCGGCCAGCAGCAACAGCAAGGCGGCGGCCTTTGCCCCGCGCCCGGTCCAAAGCGCATGCCTGAAAAGCCCATCATTCCCAAATCCTGCCCAAGGCCTGTCGAAGTCCCGAACCTGAGCCCATAAAACCCGATTTGGACCTGAAGAGAAAGGCAATCGGCGGCCGGTTGCAAGCCGTCTTTGCGGTAGGCAGACCGCCCCACTTGCGTCACTATTCCTATTCGAAATCAACTCCTGGCAGAACCGTGTCGAGGGAGGCACGCCATGATGAAAACCATACCTGTCCTTAGGGCATTGAGGTTCTCGGCGCCTGCGATGACCGCGCTTGCCGCTCTCGTCGTGCTTTCGACCGGTGTTGTACAGGCCGAAGACACCGGCGCTTCGGCAGTCCTCGCCAGCCTCGCCGGTCGAGGAATTCTCGCAGCAGCTCGAAGATTTCCAGAAGAGCGTGCCCGATCTCAACAAGTCGATCCAGGACAGCGCCGGCACCATCGACAGCGCCACCGACGTCGAGAAAGCACGCGCCGAGATCGACAAGCTGCGCGATACGGTCAGCGACGCTCCTTGGCGCCGTTTCGGACAACGGCCCGGTTTCGCAGCTCGGCGTCAAGGCGCTCGATCACGTCCACGACAAGCTCAAAATGCTATCGCAGGATACCCGCTTCAAGCCGGAGGAGCGGCAATATCTGATCGACCAATGGCGCAAGCTTCAAGACCAGACCGAAAGCGCGACCAAAGAGCTCGACGACGCGCGCGGCGCAATTCGTCGGCCTGCTGCAGACCTTGCAGGACAACGAGGATTTCATCGGCGAGCTGCTGGAAATCCGGCAGGCGGAGAAGGCGCTCGATGTGATCCGCAACCTGACACACGATATTCGCGATGCCTCGACGCAGCTCAACAAGCTGATCGGCGGCATCAAGCCACCCGGAGCGTAAGATCGCGAATGTGACAATGCGTCGTGCGGTCGGTCTGCTGGCGAGCGCGCTCATCGTCGGCGCCGCGATCGCCGCGTGCCGGCCGACTGGCGACGTCGGCTATGTCGAGATCAAGACCGTTCCGGTCGCGCCGCTCACGCAGACGGCGCTTTATCTCGATTCCGACGAAGCTCGCGCCGATCAAGAAGGGCAGTGCAGTCCTGCGCCAAGCGGGTCGGCACGCGCAAACTCCAGGCCGAGGGCTTCGCCGGCGCGATGGCGCCGCTCTGCGACATCGAGGTCAAAGAAGAACCGCATCACCACCTGTGACCATTTCGGTGCTGGAGCGTCCGCCGCGCTGCCAATGCCGCTTCGGCGGCACGGCAGGAGCGGCGGCGCATACCTGCGTGAGCTGACGGCGCGATGCAGCTCCGCGATCACCGCATCGTCGGAATGACGAACTCAGCGCCTTCCTTGGTGCCGGACGGCCAGCGCGCGGTCACGGTCTTGGTCTTGGTGTAGAAGCGGATCGAGTCCGGGCCGTGCTGGTTGAGGTCGCCGAAGCCGGAGCGCTTCCAGCCGCCGAAGGTGTGATAGGCAAGCGGCACCGGGATCGCGAAATTGACGCCGACCATGCCGACCTGCACGCGGCTGGTGAAATCGCGCGCGGTGTCGCCGTCGCGGGTGAAGATGGCGACGCCGTTGCCGTATTCGTGCTCGGACGGCAGCCGCACCGCCTCCTCGTAGTCCTTGGCGCGCACCACCGAGAGCACCGGCCCGAAAATCTCCTCCTTGTAGATCGTCATGTCCGGGCTTCACGTCGTCGAACAGGCAGCCGCCGATGAAATTGCCGTTCTCGTAACCCTGGAGCTTGAAGTTGCGGCCGTCGACCACGAGCTTGGCGCCTTCCTTGACGCCGAGATCGACGTAGTCGCTGCACCTTGTTGAGAAGCGCCTTGGTCACCATCGGGCCGTAGTCGGCTTGCGGATCGGTCGAGGGCCCGATCTTGAGGCTTTCGACGCGCGGGATGAGCTTCTCCACCAGCATGTCGGCGGTCTTCTTGCCGACCGGCACGGCGACCGATACCGCCATGCAGCGCTCGCCGGCGGAGCCATAGCCGGCGCCGATCAGCGCATCGACCGCCTGGTCCATGTCGGCATCGGGCATGACGATCATGTGGTTCTTGGCGCCGCCGAAGCACTGCACGCGTTTGCCGTGCGCGGTGCCGGTTGAATAAATGTATTCGGCGATCGACGACGAGCCGACGAAGCCGATCGCCTGGATGCGCGGATCGGTGAGCAGCGTATCGACCGCTTCCTTGTCGCCGTTGACGACATTGAGCACGCCCGGCGGCAACCCCGCCTTGAGGAACAGCTCGGCGATCCGCATCGGCACCGACGGATCGCGCTCCGACGGCTTGAGGATGAATGCATTGCCGCAGGCGATGGCCGGCGCGCATTTCCACAGCGGGATCATGGCCGGAAAGTTGAACGGCGTGATGCCGGCGACGACGCCGAGCGGCTGGCGGATCGAGAACAGGTCGATGCCGGGGCCGGCGCCCTCGCGAGTATTCGCCCTTCATCAGGTGCGGAATGCCGCAGGCGAATTCGACCACTTCGAGCCCGCGCTGAATGTCGCCTTTGGCGTCGGCGAAGGTCTTGCCGTGCTCGGAGGACAACAGCCGCGCCAGATCGTCGTATTCGTCCTGGATCAGTTCCAGGAATTTGAACATGACGCGGGCGCGCCGCTGCGGATTGGTGGCGGCCCAGCGCGGGAAAGCGGCCTGGGCATTGGCGATCGCTTTTTCGACCTCCGCTTTGCTCGCCAGCGCGACCTTGGCCTGCACCTCGCCGGTATTGGGATTGAAGACGTCGCCGAAGCGCCCCGATGCGCCCTTCACCTCGCTGCCGCCGATGAAGTGGCCGATCTCGCGCATGAGGTTCTCTCCTTGGAAATTGAACGGCGCTGCGGCCGCTTGGGTTTACGAAGCATATTGTGCCGTTTTTTCCGGCTGCCGTCACGAGGCCGCTGCCGGCGACCTATGGGCTGTACTTTTCGAACACGGATACTGTTGGGCGACAACTGGCTGGCCATGGAACGACGTCGATCAAAAAGTCCTGGCGCAGGCCTACGCTTTATCTTTTGCCGACGAGCGATCGAACCGTCTCGATCGGCAACAGCATAACGCGCTCGCCCAGCGGAGAGCGGATGAAACCATGGCTTTCGTAAAAGGCGACAGCCGTGTCGTCGATCGCGTGTGCAACCACACCGCGGACACCCGCGATCTCGGATGCGGCTAGGCAACGCCTAAGTGCGTCCGCCAATAATGCCGAGCCCAAACCGCGGCCTTGCCATTGTGCATCGACCGCAAGGCGGCCGATCAATAGCAGGGGCACCCGGGCGGGCAAGCCGCGCCGAAGCTTTGCCGAAGGGAGCGCGTTGCGCTGCTCCACAGCGGCGGCGATGGAGAAATAACCGACAACACGATCCGGTGTTTCTGCGGCGCAGACCACGTACGTCCGCGCTGAAAATCCCTCGCTTGAGTGCGCCTTTTCCCGCAGCCACTGATCGAGCGAGGGATGAACGCCGTTGGTAAAATGTGAAACATCATGCCCGGCGTCGAGCGGTTCGGGGGCGCAAAGCCGCGGCATTGCGGCGTTTACGCTTGCCACGGCGCCTTGCGGTTCAACCGGGCGCGAGCGTTCGCCGACGGCTTGGGCGGTTCGTCGAGCAGCGCTAGAAAGCGGGCGTGCGCTGCGTCGTCGAGGAAGAACGTGCGCTGGTTAAGAATCGTCTCCTCGGCGCGGCGCCTGGCGCTCTCGAGCATGAATTCAGACAGCTTTTGCCCGCGCAATGCCGCGGCGCGATTGAGGATGGCTTTCGCCTCCGCGGAGGTGCGGATTTGGATGACATCATCTTTGCGTCTCGTCGATGTAGGCATCGTCAAGCCTCATTGCGTTTTGGAAAATTTAGTATTTGTACCGACGTTGTCAATACAATTATTGGCGCACTCAAGAGACGTGGCAAAGTTCCACCGGTAACCGTCCCTTAAGCGCAATGACCCTACGTTACGGGCTGGGTCTCGGGCGCGACCGCGCCGGGTGGGAGCGGTTTATGGACATTGCAACAGGCCTCGGCTTGCTCGCCGGGACCGCCGTTCTCTTGACCCTGATGCTCATGGGCGGCGACCTCAGCATGTTCCTGAGCGACCACGCCATCATCATCATTTTCGGCGGCTCGTTTGCCGCCACGTTGATCCGCTTTCCGCTGGTCGCGATCTTTCATGGGCTGCCGCTGGGCGCCAATTCGCCTTCACGATGCGACGCACCACCCAGCGCGAACTGGTCGACGAGATCGCCGGGCTGGCCGAAATCGCGCGCAAGCAAGGGCCGATCGGGCTCGAGAAGGTCGAAATCGAAGACCCTTTCCTCGCCAAGGGCATCCGTTTCGTCGCCGACGGCTATGACGTCGACTTCATCCGCGACAATCTCGAGCGCGACCGCGACAACTTCCTCACCCATCTCGACGAGGGCCAGAAAATCTACCGCGCGATCGGCGACTGCGCGCCGGCCTTCGGCATGATCGGCACCCTGGTCGGGATGGTGCAGATGTTCGCCAACATGACCGATCCGTCGAAGCTGGGCCCGTTCATGGCGACGGCACTGCTGGCAACGCTCTACGGCGCGGTGCTGGCTAATATCCTCTGTCTGCCGCTCGCCGATAAGCTGCACCTCAAGCTGGTCGATGAGGAGATCAATCGCACGCTCATCATCGACGGCATTCTGATGATCCGCGAGTCGAAGAGCCCGTCGCTCGTGCGCGAGATGCTGATCGCGTATCTGCCGGAAAAACATCGGGGCGAAGCCGAACCGGAGCCGGTTCCGGCCTGACGGATCGGCGCAAGGACGCGAGATCATGGCACGGCGTAAGGAAGCTCATGGCGGCGGCCACGGCTGGTTCGTTACCTTCGCCGATCTCATGGGCCTGCTGGTGAGCTTTTTCGTCATGCTGGTCGCGTTCTCCAACCAGGACCAGCAGAAGCTTCAGATCGTCGCCGGCTCGATGCGCGACGCCTTCGGCGTGCAGAACAACGTGCGCTATTCCGGCATCATCGAGGTCGACGGGCTGCCCACCCGGCCGAAGCTCAAGAACGCCGCACACATCCAGCCCCGAAGAAGCCTCCGCCACGCCAACGCCCGACGAGCACGATCGCAACCGCGAATATCGGCGCCAAACTGGAGAAGGAGCGAGCCTTTGCGCTCGCCGCGGCATCGCTGCGCCAAGCGTTGCAGGACATGCCGGAACTGACCGAGGCCTCCAAGCACATCATGGTCGAGGAGACCAAGGAGGGCCTCAATATCGAGATCGTCGACCAGGACGGCCGCTCGATGTTCCCGGAAGGCTCAAAGGATCCCTATGAGCGCACGCGCCAGATCATCCAAAAGATCGCCGGGCCGCTCAAAGCGACGCCCTACCGCATTTCCATCACCGGCCATACCGCCGCCTCGAAGTCGCCGCGGCAGGCCGGTTACGGGCCGTGGAACCTGTCGGTCGACCGCGCCAATTCGGTGCGCCAAATTCTGGAAGAAGAAGGGCTGCCCTCCGGCCAATTTCTACGAGGTGGCCGGCAAGGCCGATACTGATCCGCTGTTCCCCGACGACCCGTTCATGGCGGCCAATCGGCGCGTCACCATCACCTTGATGCGCGAAGCGCCTCCGGTTCCGCCGGATCTGCAGCCTTAGGCGTCGTTTTGCGCTGCGACCTGGCCGGCGGCGGCCATGTTGCGGGTCTCCGCGCGATGCTATAAAGGCGCGCGCTCCGTCAGCAGTCTGGCGGCACAGCCACGCCCATGAGTGTACCCACATCCGATCGGGCTCCCGCGCTGGCGCCATCGATCGGCGCGCAACCGGCGAGCGGAGCCTCCGTCGGCCTCTGGACGCTGACGCTCGGCAGCATCGGCGTTGTCTTCGGCGATATCGGCACCAGCCCGCTCTACGCCTTGCGCGAGGCCGTCGTGGCGGCGAGCCCGACCGGGACCATCAGCCGCGACGCGGTGCTCGGCGTGCTGTCGCTCATCCTGTGGGCGCTGATCATCGTCGTGACCTGCAAATATGTCTTGATCCTGCTGCGCGCCGACAACAACGGCGAGGGCGGCACGCTGTCGCTGACCGCGCTGGCGAGCCGGGCGTTCGGCCGCCGCATGACGGCGATCTATCATTCTCGGCGTGATCGGCGCCTCGATGTTCCTCGGCGATTCGGTGATCACGCCGGCGATTTCGGTGTTGTCGGCGGTTGAAGGATTGAAGCTCGCGACCCCTGCATTCGAGCATTTTGTCGTTGGGCTCACGGTCGCCATCCTGGTCGGATTGTTCGCCGTCCAAAGCCGCGGCACGGCCAAGGTTGCGGCCTTTTTCGGGCCCGTCATGGTCGTCTGGTTCGTCGCCATCGCGATTGCCGGTCTGGTCCACATCCGCGACGATCCGCATGTGCTGGCCGCGATCAATCCTATTTACGGCGTGAAGTTCTTGCTCGCGCACGGGCATATCGGCCTTGTCACGCTGGGCGCTCGTCTTTCTTGCCGTGACCGGCGGCGAAGCGCTTTATGCCGATCTCGGCCATTTCGGCCGCAGGCCGATCCAGACGGCGTGGCTGTTTCTGGTCTTTCCGGCGCTGGTGCTCAATTATTTCGGCCAGGGCGCCTTGGTGCTGGCCGACGTCACCGGCGATCGAAAATCCGTTCTATCGGATGATGCCTCGAGCGCTGCTGCTGCCGATGATCGTTCTGGCGACTGCCGCCACCGTGATCGCCAGCCAGGCGGTGATCACCGGCGCCTATTCGCTGGTGGCGCAGGCGATCCAGCTTGGCTTGCTGCCGCGGCTCGCGATCCGCCACACCTCCGCCGCGCATCACGGCCAGATTTATATCCCGCGCGTGACCGCGGCGCTCCTGGCCGGCGTGCTGCTGCTGGTCGGGTTGTTCCGCACCTCGAGCGCGCTCGCCTCGGCCTACGGCATCGCCGTGACCACGACCATGGTGGTCGACGGCATCCTCGGGCTCATCGTGGTGTGGAAACTGTGGCACTGGAAACTGTGGCAGGCGGTTGCGCTGGTGGCGCCGCTGGTCTTCGTCGACGCCGTGTTTTTCTCCGCGAACCTGCTCAAGATCTTCGACGGCGCCTGGGCGCCGCTCGCATTCGGCGCTCCATGGTGCTGCTGATCCTGACCTGGCGCCGCGGCACGGGAATCCTGACGCAGAAGACGCGGCGCACCGAAGTGCCGCTGGAAACGCTGGTGCGAAGCCTGCAAAAAAAGCCGCCGCATATCGTGCCGGGCACCGCCGTGTTCCTCACCAGCGATCCGGATTTCGCGCCGACGGCGCTGCTGCATAATCTCAAGCACAACAAAGTGCTGCACGAGCACAACGTCATCCTCACCATCGTCACCGCCGACACGCCGCGCGTGGCCGACGACGACCGGGTGCAGATGACGCAGTCCGTCGCCACACTTCAGCAAGGTCGCGCTCAAGTTCGGCTACATGGAATCGCCCAACGTGCCGAAAGCGCTTGCCATCGCCCGCAAGCTTGGCTGGCACTTCGACATCATGTCGACCTCGTTCTTCCTGTCGCGCCGCTCGCTCAAGCCGGCGGCGCATTCCGGCATGCCGCGATGGCAGGATCGCCTGTTCATCATTGCTGGCAAAGTCGGCAAGCGATGCGACGGACTTCTTCCAGATTCCGACCGGCCGCGTGGTGGAAGTCGGCACGCAAGTGACCGTGTAAAAATCGCTATCCACAGACCGGTATTGCTGCGGCGCCTTATCGAGGCGGTTCCGAATGCTGAGCCATGCATTTGCGTAGGGGCCAGACGATCGGAGTATAGGAAACTTATAAGCGAATCAGCCCATGACTTGATCATGCTTAGGTGCTAAAGCCGCGCCGCTTGCGCGATTGATGCGTGACGGCCGAAACGGGCATTGGCTTTTCCATATAAACCCCATGACCGAGAGCATTGCTGTTCCCGCGGGGAACGAGGCGACAGCCAATGGCAAGGAAGCCGCGCATACCGGCTTCTGGGCGCTGTCGCTCGGCAGCATTGGCGTCGTTTATGGCGACATCGGCACGAGCCCGCTCTATGCGCTGCGTGAAGCTGTTTTGGCCGCCGGCGGCGCGGACGGGCGCGGTGACGCGAAGCATGGTGCTCGGCGTGCTGTCGCTGATCCTGTGGGCGCTCATTATCATCGTGACGCTGAAATACGTGCTGATCCTGCTGCGCGCCGACAATAATGGCGAGGGTGGCACGCTCACCCTCATGGCGCTGGCTTTGCGCGCGGTCGGTCGCTTCGGCAAGGCCGCCAGCGTCGTGGCGCTGCTGGGCATCGTCAGCGCCGCGCTGTTTTACGGCGATGCCGTTATCACGCCGGCGCTGTCGGTGCTGTCCGCCGTCGAAGGCCTTGATGTCGCGACGCCGGCGTTTCACGCTTACGTCGTGCCGCTGACCGTCGTGATCCTGCTGGTGCTGTTTGCGATGCAGTCGCGCGGCACCGCGAAAGTCGCGGCTCTGTTCGGTCCGGTCATGGCAGTCTGGTTTGTGGTGATTGCGGTGCCCGGTCTGATCTGGGTCGTCGCGCGATCCCGGGGTATTGTGGGCATTGAGCCCGTATCTACGGAATCTATTTCCTCCTTCATCACGGGATCGTCGGGCTTTACACGCTGGGAGCAGTCTTCCTCGCGGTCACCGGCGCCGAGGCGCTGTACGCCGATCTCGGGCATTTCGGCGCGTGGCCCCATTCAGGTGGCTTGGCTCGGCCTTGTTCTGCCGGCGCTGGCGCTCAATTATCTGGGCCAGGGCGCGCTGGTCTTTGCCCACCCGCGAGCGCTCGCCAATCCGTTCTTCCTGCTCTATCCCGAGCTGGCATACGCATCCCGATGGTCGTGCTGGCAACGGCCGCGACCGTGATCGCGAGCCAAGCGGTGATCACCGGCGCGTATTCGCTGACCAGCCAGGCGATCCAGCTCGGCCTGTTGCCGCGCTTCGAAATTCGCCACACCTCGGCGCAGCAGGCCGGGCAGATTTATATGCCGCGGGTCACCGGGCTGCTGCTCATCGGCGTGCTTTTGCTCGTTGCGCTGTTCCGTTCTTCGAGTGCGCTCGCCTCGGCCTACGGCATCGCCGTCACCGGCACCATGGTGGTCACCGGCATGATGGCTTTCGTCGTCATCTGGCGGATGTGGCGCTGGTCGCCGTTCGCTGCCGCGGCGTTGATGGCGCCGTTCCTTTTCATCGACCTGACCTTCCTTTCCGCCAATATGCTCAAGGTCGTGGACGGCGGCTGGGTGCCGCTGGCGCTCGGCGGCCTGATCATGCTGGTCATGTACACGTGGCGGCGCGGCACCAGGCTGCTCTATGACAAGACCCGCAGGCTCGAGACGCCATTGGAGGATTTGGTCCGCATGCTCGAGCGCAAACCGCCGGCGCGCGTTCCGGGGACGGCGGTGTTCCTCACCAGCGACCCGAAGAGCGCGCCGACGGCGCTCATGCACAGTCTCAAGCACTACAAGGTGCTGCACGAAAAGAACGTCATCATCAGCGTCGAGACCACCCACACGCCGCGGGTCGAGAACGCCAAACGCGTGCGCATCGAACCGGTCGGCTCGACCTTCATGCGTGTGCTGTTGCGCTTCGGCTATATGGAGACGCCGAACATTCCCAGAGCGCTTGCGATTGCCCGCAAGCTCGGCTGGCAGTTCGATATCATGTCGACGTCGTTTTTCCTGTCGCGCCGCACGCTGCGGTTGGCGCCGCGTTCGGGCATGCCGCGCTGGCAAGAGCGGCTGTTCATCACGCTCGCTCGCTCGGCCAATGACGCGACGGATTATTTCCAGATCCCGACCGATCGCGTGGTCGAAGTCGGCACGCAGGTCGCGATCTAGGGCCCTTCACGTTGGCGGCGCGCCGACGTAGGGTGGGTAAAATCGTTCACCTCATGGCGCGCAACGCTCACTCTACAGGAGACAGATCATGTCGGACCAAGATCCCAGCGTGCGCGATCTGACGCCCGAGGAAGTCGCGCGCGGGCTCGCGGAGGGCCGGATGGTTCTGGTCGATGTCCGTGAACCGAACGAGACGGCGCTCGAGCGGTTTCCGGGCGGCGTTATCGTGCCGTTGTCGGCGTTCGACCCCGCCGCTATTCCGGAGCCGGCGGGCCGCGAGGTGGTGTTTGCCTGCCGCTCGGGGCGCCGCTCGGTCACGGCTTCGCTGGCGGCGCAGGAGCAAGGCTTCCCTTACGCTTCGCATCTTGCGGGCGGCATCCTGGCGTGGAAGGCCGCCGGCCAGCCGACAGAAACGTGATCAGTTCCACGCGATGATCGCGCGGCAATCTCCGCTCATTCCCGCGCAAGCGGAAATCCAGAAACGGGCTGGGCGTGGGAGAAGGGCCGGCGTTTTCGCGGGGCCGGGCGGCGTTGCTCTGGCGATCGTCGTGACGACGGCAGCCGTGCTGTTTGACGTCGCGCCGGCAGCGCCGAAGGAGCGTGTCGTCAACTTCTACAACTGGTCGGATTATCAAGATCCGACGGTACTCGACGACTTCACCAAAGCGACCGGCATTCAGGTCCACTTCGATACGTTCGATTCCGACGACACGCTGGAAGCGAAATTGCTGGCCGGCAACTCGGGTTACGACGTCGTCGTGCCGACCGCCTATTTCCTGGCACGCCAGATCGAAGCCGGCATCTTTCAGAAGCTCGACAAATCCAAGTTGCCGAATCTCGTGAATGTCTGGCCGGAAATCGCGAACCGGCTCGCCGTCTACGATCCCGGTAATCTCTATGCCGTGAACTATATGTGGGGTACGACCGGCATCGGCTACAACGTCAACGATGCAAAGGCGATTCTCGGGCCGAATGCGTCAATCGATAGCTGGGCCGATGTGTTCGACCCGGACAAGATCGCCAAGTTCAAGGATTGCGGCATTCATCTGCTCGATTCGTCCGACGATATCATGCCGGCCGGCCTGCATTACCTGCATCTTGATCCGAACTCGAGCAACCGCGGCGACCTCGAAAAGGTCACTGCGCTTTTGATGCGGATCAGGCCGTACGTCCGCAAGTTCCATTCCTCGGAGTATTTGAACGCACTCGCCACCGGCGAAATTTGTTTCGTGGTCGGCTTCTCCGGCGATGTCATCCAGGCCAGGCGGCGTGCCGCGGAGGCGAAGAGCGGCATCGAGATCGGCTATTCGATACCGAAGGAGGGCGCCCAGTTGTGGTTCGACAATCTCGCCATCCCGCGGGATGCGCCCGATGTCGCCGAGGCGCATGAACTCATCAACTACCTCATCAAGCCCGAAGTCGCCGCCAAGAACACAAATTACGTCTCCTATGCCAACGGCGATCGTCCAAGCCCGTTGATCGACAAGTCGATCCTCGATGACCGCACGATCTATCCCGATGCGGCTACCATGGCGAAGCTTTACACCATCGTTGCGCACGACCAGAAAACGCAGCGGCTGATCAACCGGATGTGGACGCGGATCAAGACCGGCGAATGACGGGGTGCGTCAGGCCGCGCCATTGTTCCAATGATTGCGAACGCCTACGCTGGCATCAAGATCGGCGCCGACACTAAAGCGACGTCGCAATCCAGGGGAGGACGATGAGAAAGTTCATCACATATTCGGCGTTTTCGCGCCGCCGCATCGTCAAGGGCGCCGGCGTGCTAGCGATCGGTATCGCTGCACCGGCTTTGCTGCGCGTCCGCTCGGCCTTTGCCGACTACCCGGAACGTCCCATCAAGTTTGTGGTGGCAAACACGCCTGGCGGCCCGTCCGATATCGTCGCTCGCATCGTCACGGCTGCGCTCGAGCAGTCGACCGGCAAGACATTCATTGTCGAGAACCGCGGCGGCGCCGGCGGCAATATCGGCATGGAATATGCTGCGCATGCCGACCCGGACGGCTACACGATCCTGCTCGCGACCAACGCCTATTCGGTGAATTATGGGCTCTACAAACACTTGCCCTATGATCCTTACAAGGATTTTGTCGCAGTCAGCGAGGTCGCCTCATCGCCGAACACATTCGTGGTCAAGTCCGAGTTGCCGGTGAAAACCATCAAGGATTTCGTTGCGCTCGCCCGCGGTAATCCCGAGAAATACAACTGCGCAACGCCGCCGATCGGCACGACGCCGCAAATCCAGTTGGAAGTTTTGAAAATTCGCGAAAAGCTGCCGAAACTGGAAGACGTGGTGTTCAAGGGCGGCGGAGACGCGATCGCGGCACTGCTCAGCGGCACCGTGCAACTGAGTTCCGGCTCGCTGCCGCCGGCCGCGCCGCACATCAAGTCGGGAACGATGCGGTGCCTGGCAGTCACCGGCGACGCCCGCTGGCCCGATATGCCTGACGTGCCCACCATGCTGGAATCCGGCTACAAGGACTTTGTGTTTGCGACCGATACCGTGCTGCTCGCGCCGGCCAAAACGCCGCCAGCGGACGTGAAGTGGCTGGAGACGGAAACGTTGAAGGTGCTCACGACGCCGGACATGAAGGAGAAGCTTTACAAAGCGGGTTTCCAGGTGCGGCCCAAGGGGGCTGCCGCGGCGTGGGCGCGGGTGACCAAAGAGATCGACATGTTCAAACAGATCATCGATCAGGCGGGAATACCGAAACTGTAGTCGATTTGCGTCCGACCTTGCGGCGCCCGCGCCTGGCTGATCATCGCCACCTGCGATGCAGCCAGAGCCATTGCTCGGGATGCTCGCGCACCCAGCCCTCGACCACTGATGTGATCGCCTGCATGGTGCCCTGGATGTCGATATTGCCTTCGCTGTCACGCGCGGGCTCGATCGGATCGGTAACCTCGCCCCAGAACGCATTGCCTCCGGGAAGTCTCACGACGCGCGCGCCATGGATCGGACATCCGGTCTGCCGCGCAATGTGGGCGATCAACGGGTTGGCTTTGCACTTGCGGCCGAAAAAGATCACCTCGACGCCCCGGCTGTCGTGTTGATCGACCAGCATGCCAACATGGGTGCCGGATTGGGCGAGCCGGGCGAGTTGCACCGGGGCGCTGAGACCGGTTGGGATCAGTTCGCCCATGACACCCGCGCGGAGTTTGATGATGGCGTCGCTGACGGCGCGGATATTCGGCCGTCGATAAATGACCGCCGACTTCACCCCGAGCAATTTTGCGCCGACGGCGGGAACCTCCCAGTTGGCAAGATGGGCGGCAAAGCTGACCGTCGCCTTGCCGCTCGCCAAAATGCGTTCGTAACGCTCCTTCGATACCGGCGGGTAGGTGATGACGTCCGGCGTCGGAGTGCCGTATCCCTCGACGGAAAAGTCTTCAAGATGCGCGAACTCGATCGCGATCCGGCCGAGATTGTCCCAGACGCCGGCGAGGATTTTTTCAATCTCGGCGTCCGACTTCTCCGGAAATGCGGCGCGGAGATTGTCGCGGCCGATGCGGTGTTCCTTGAACAGCGGGCCGACCTTGCGCATCAATGCGCCGGCGAAATTGGCGGTCCGCTTGCGATCGAGCCGGCTGATCGCGCGCAGCATTCCCACCGCGAGCGCCCCGACTGTCGCATCGAGCAGGGCTTTGACGCGCCGCTCGGCCATCAGGGCGCGATCCGGAACAGTAAAAGCCGGTTTCCCGAAAGGATCATGCCGCACCAAAGAGAGTAGAACGCGATCGCGTGCTAAAACATGACGATGATCTTGCCGAATACCTGCCGGCCTTCGAGCCGGTTCAATCCGCGCTCGAAATCGGCGAGCGCGACTTCGGTGTCGATGACCGGCGTGAGACCCGACGCCATTTTAGCGAGGCTCTCGCGGATATTGCGCATCGAGCAGCCGAACGAGCCGGTTATTCGGTATTGCTGCAGATAGAGCTGGAACAAATTCATGGTGATCGACTGGCCCGACGTCGATCCGCACGTGACCAGCCGGCCGCCGCGCTTGAGACACAGCAGCGAGCCGTTGAAGGTGTCGGGGCCGACATGCTCGAACGCGACATCGACGCCCTTCTTGCCGGTAAGCTTGCGGACGATGGTTTCGAACCGGTCGGTGCGATAGTTGATGACGTGATCGGCGCCGAGCGTCTTGGCCTTTTCCGCCTTGGCATCGTCGCCGACCGTCGTGATCACGGTGCAGCCGATCGCCTTGGCCATTTTGATGGCGGCCGTGCCGATCCCGGAACCGCCGGCTTGCACCAAAATGGTTTCGCCCGGCTCGAGTTTGGCGTTGTCGAACAGCATGTGCTGCACGGTGCCGAACGCGACGGGCGCGCAGGCGGCGTCGCGGAAGCTCACGTTCGCCGGGATGGGCACCACCAGCCGCGGCGGCATGTTGATCAGGTCGCGGGCGAAGCCGTCGACATGGAAGCCCATGATGCTGGCGACGTTCTCGCAGAGATTGTCGCGGCCCTCGCGGCACGCCTTGCAGGCGCCGCAGGTGAGGGCGCCGTAAGCGACGACGCGGTCGCCGACTTTGATCCCCGCGACCTCGGCGCCGACAACGGCGATCTCGCCGGCCGCTTCGACGCCAACGACCAGCGGCAGTTTGCGCTTGGCAAAGGCCATGCCGCGCCAGCCCCAGACATCGATGTGGTTGAGGCCGATCGCCTTGATGCGAATCTGGACCTCGCCCGCAGCCGGCGCGCCCGGGGCGGCAACTTCGAGAAGTTCGATCTTGCGGTCCGCGACCAGGGTCAGAGCGCGCATGGTTTTATCCGGCACCCTCGTCCGATCCTGCGTTTCTGCGGCAATGCCGGTCACGCCGGCTCCCGCGTCATGACCAGGCAGACGTTTTGGCCGCCGAAACCGAACGAATTGGAGATGGCGCGCGTCACGCGGGCGTCGCGCGCGACGTTCGGCACCACGTCGAGCGGAATCCCGGGATCCGGGACGGTGTGGTTGATCGTCGGCGGAATGCGCTGGTGCTCGAGCGTGAGCAGACTGAATACCGCTTCGACCGCGCCGGCCGCCGTCAAGGTATGACCGATCATCGACTTGTTGGAGGAGATCGGAATACCGCGAATGTGCTCGCCGAAAACTGTCGATACGCCGAGGTGCTCCATCTTGTCGTTCTCGGGCGTCGAGGTGCCGTGGGCGTTGATATAGTCGACGTCCTCGGGTCCGATACCGGCGTCGGCCAGTGCATTGCGCATGCAGGCGATGATCGGCTTGCCGTCGGGGCTCGACCGGGTGCGGTGGAACGAATCGGATTTTTCGCCGCAGCCTTCGAGAATGCCGAGAACTTTGGCGCCGCGCGCGAGCGCGTGATCGAGGTCTTCGAGCACGACGGCGCCCGCGCCTTCGGCCAGGACGAAGCCGTCGCGATTCTTGGAGAATGGCTTTGAGGCTTGCTCCGGCGGATCGTTCTGAGTCGAGAGCGCCGAGAGCAGCGAGAAGCGAACCAGCGATTCCGGCGTCAGCGAGCCATCCGCCCCGAGCGCCAGCGCGGCTTGGCATTCGCCGCGCCGAATGGCTTCGACGCCAAGCTGGATCGCGGTCGCGCCGGACGCGCACGCTGTCGTCAGCGAGATCGGCGACCCCTCAGTGCCGAAATGGCTGGCGAGGTGTTCGCCGATAATGCCGTATTTCAATGTCTCGTAGATCGGTGCGAATTGCGGCTCGTGGGCGACCCGCATCAGGTCGGGATAACCGGCGTCGGTGCCGGGGGCGGCCTCGTCCGCCAGCTTGATCCGGTAGTGCCATTCGATCTCGAGCGGCGGCAGGGCGAGGAACAGCGGGCCGGGAAAGCGGCCCTTGGTGCCGATGCCGGCTTGGGCGACCGCCTCATCGCCCGCGAGCAACGCGATGCGCTCGGAGAGCTCCGACGGCGGCATGTAATCTTTATAAACGTCGTCGACCGAGCCGGCGATCGTGGTTCGCAGGCTGTCGAGCGGGAAGCGCGAAATGCGATGAATGCCGGATGTGCCGGTGGACAATTTCGCCCAATTGTCCGTTTTGCCGACCCCGAGCGATGTCACCACGCCCATGCCGGTGACGGCGATGATGGGGCGACCGGCCTTATCGCGTCTTGGCGCTGCCATTGTGCAATCTCCCTCAATCGACCCGTTCGATCAGCGCCAACCCCTCGCCGCGCCAATTGCCAACGCTCGTGACGACGGCTTGCGACAGGGCAGCCGGACTTTTCCCGACATCCCCGGTCCCCGTCGGCGCGAACAGCTTGCCGTGCTCGATAACGCCGCAGGCGATTCCGAGATTGGCCATGAACTGGGTGTCGACGCCATGCCCGATATACGTACCGGTGTTGCGAACCGGAAGACCGATCGTCTCGAGCACACGGTGCTCCGCCGATGTCGCCGGCTCAAGACCGGCGGCCCCCGAAATGACCACGGCGCGAGCGCCGTCCACTTTGGGTGCAAGCGCGTTCCACTGCCGGCGCAGCGATGCCTCGGCTTCGCCGGGTTGGCGCTGGTTGCGATCGGAAATAATCGGCGAAATCCTGCGCGCGCGGCCGCGCGCCGCGCGCCAGCGCGTGCTCGCGGCTTTCAAGCACGAGGAATGCGCCCATGGTGGCGAAGGCGATGCCGCCTTGGGGACCACGATCCCAGACCGGCGCGAATTTGTCCTTTAGCACGACGCCGCCGAGCTCGAAGGCGAGCAGCACGTCCCAGCGCGCGCCGTTGTAGGCGCCGCCGACCAACGTCACCTCGCTCTGTCCGGCGGCAATACGCGCCTGAGCGACGCGCACCGCATCGACGCCCGCCGCTTCCTCGCCCATGAAGGTGCGTGAGGCGCCGACAACGCCGTGCACCAGCGAGATATTGCCGGCCAGGAGATTGGGGAGCTGCGCCAGGAACAAAGTCGGCCGCAGATCGCTCATGAGGCGTTCGTTGAGAAAGGCGCCGGGCTCATTGGTCTTGCGCACGCCGGCGAGGATCGCGGTATCGACGGCGATATCGCGCTCGCCGCCGCCGGCGGCGACGATCATGTCGGTGTGATCAAGCAGATCGGCTTTCCCCGCAATGCCCGCGTCGCTGAGCGCAAGGCCGGCAGAGTAAACGCCGACGCGCTGCCACGTCTCCATCTGCCGCTGATCGCTCTTCTTCGGAATCTGCTTGTCGAAGCTCATCGGGCCGAGCGGATGCACGATGTACGGCGCAAAGCTCTTGTCGTCGTAGGGCGGCGGGTCGCCGCGCTCGAGATGATTCCAGGCGGTTTCAAGGCCTTCGCCCAGACAGGTGAGAAGGCCGACGCCGGTGATCCACACCTCGCGACGATCGCTCACTTCACGAACTCCTTGAGCGGGAAGTTAAGGCGTTCCGCCCAATCCCACATGGTCTTGCGGAATTCCGGGCTCGGATAGGGGATCAGCCGATAGGTGAGGCGGGCGTCGCAGACGACCGCACCCTTGCAGCGTCCTTTGGAGTTCGCGATCGCGTAACCGGAGCCGTCGTGCACGAGCCTGCCTTCGAATTCGAGTTCATCGCCGGGAAATACCGCAGTGCGGATTTTGCCTTCCTTGACGCCGGCAAGCGCCGGCAGGCCGGTAAAGCCGGTGACGGCGCTCACCAGCCATCCGGAGGTCTGCGCCATGCATTCGATCAGCAGGACGCCTGGCATCAACGGATAGCCCGGAAAATGACCTTCGAAAACCGTACTTTGCAGCGGCACGGTGCAGACGGATCGGATCAGCCGCGCCTCGACATCGACGGCGACGAAGCGATCGATCATCTGGAAATATTCGAGACGCATGCTTGGCGCCTCAGGCGCCTTTGGCCGCGATCAGCTCGTCGATCCGTTCGCACAGGTTTTTCAACACGAAGTACTGATCAGTCGTGGCCTTGCCGTCATTGACCTCTTGCGTCCATTGCTCGAGCGGAAGCTTGATGCCGAACGCCTTGTCGATGGCGAAAGCAATGTCGAGGAAGTCGAGACTATCGATCTCGAGATCGTTGATCGCATGGCTCTCAGGTTTGATGTTTTCACGCGGAATATCGCAAGTTTCCGCAATGATTTCAGCCACTTTATCAAACGTGGTGGACATCAGACATGCTCTTTATGGTGTTAGATAAGGACAGGCGCCGGCCCAGCCCGGTGCGAACAAAGCCCGGTCGTTGCGGGCCCTCAGGTCGTGACTGCCCCGTATAGCGAAGGATGCCGGGGAGTTCAACGGCGGCCGTTCGGAGAAAAGCCGCGATGTGGCAGGCCCGGAAACCCCAATAGGGCGCTCACGCGCGGCACTTATTGCGACGTGCTTACGCGCCGCATTGATTTCCGCCTTGCTTGATCGCCTTGGCCATAGTCCCTAATGAACCTGCCAAGGGATAATTCATGCGCAAGGCGCTCGTGCGAAAGCGTTGTTTCGTGCAGCTGACGGGCTATGAGCCCGTCAGTCCGGAACGCGGCCATCATCGTTTCATCCGCGAGATGGCGCGGTTCCAGAAGGCGTGGACCGTGCAAGGTAAGGTCTCGCCGCCAACTCTTTCCGCCGACGGGTCGGCGGCAAACTGGACGGTCGAGACCTGGGCGACGAACTGGCGGGTGACGACCGAGTTCCACTTTTTGCGCTGGGACGACGTGGTCGCCGCCGACATGGCGGAGAGCGACTGGTGGCGGTTTCCGCTCGGCATTGCCGCCTTATTGGAGTTCATTCTCACCGGCACGGCGATTCGGTATTTCGTGGTTGCATGGCGCTACGGCGTCTTTTTTCTCTATCCGCTGCTTTTCATTGCCGGGACGATCTGGCTGTCGATTGGCGCCGCCCGGTTTACGGTGAGCCGCCTCGGCCTGCCGCACCCCTTCGTGTTTGCGCCGATCCTCGTGCTCGTCATTTTCGTGGGGTTACGGTGGACGTTCGGACGCATGGTGTACATCCGCTATGCGCTCGACGACTGGTACTTCGCACGCGATCTCGCCCATCGCGCGCGACCTGAGCTCGAAAGGCGGCTCGATGGCTTTGCCCATGCGCTGGTGCGATTGCTGCACGAGACCGACGCCGACGAGATTATCGTCGACGGCCACAGCCTCGGCGCGCCGCTGTCCATCGCCGTCATCGACCGCGCGCTGCAACTTGATCCGCAGCTCAGAACGAGCGGGCGCCCGCTGCATCTGGTGTCGAGCGGCTCTTCGCTGCTCAAGGTCGCACTGCATCCGGCGGCCGGCTGGCTGCGCGAAGCCGTCGGCCGCGTGGCCAACACACCATCGATCTATTGGGTGGAATACCAGGCCCTGGTCGACATCATCAACGTCTACAAGGTCGATCCGGTCGTGGCGCTCGGCATGCCGGCGACCGGCAAGCCGATCGTCAAGATCATCCGCATCCGCATGATGGTGGAGGAGGCCACCTATAGGCGCTTCCATCTCAACTTCCTGCGCATCCATCGTCAGGCCGTGATGGGCAACGAGCGCCGCTATTTCTATGACTATTACATGCTGTGCTGCGGTCCGATCGCGCTTGTCGACCGGGTCGAATATCCCGATCAGGCCGTTGCCGCATTCGCTGCGGACGGCTCATTGATCGACGGCGCGGCAGCAGCGCCGGCGACGACGAGAGGCGCGACGCCGTGACCGCAACACTATCGAAAATTCTCTGGCTCGCGTTCGGCATTGCCTGGTTTATTTTACGGTTGCGGCCGGAGCGGCACTCGCGCAAGACGCCAGTGCGGTATTCGGGGCGGGACGCGCGCGAGATCGCCTTGCTGGCGGGATCGCTGACCGGGCTCGGCATTCTGCCCTGCATTTATCTCGCCACGCATTTTCCGCGGTTTGCCGATTATCCGTTCGTGCCGGTGCAAGGTTACCTGGGAATTGCCGTCGATCTGGGCGTTCTATGGCTGTTCCATCGCACCCATCGCGACCTCGGCCGAAATTGGTCGGTGAGCCTTGATCTGCGCGAGCGCCACACCCTCGTTACAAACGGCGTTTACGCCTGGGTTCGACATCCGATGTACGCCGGATTTTGGCTCATGGCCGTAGCACAGGTGCTGATGTTGCCTAATTGGGTGGCAGGGCCGGCCGGCCTGGTCGGTTTCGGCGCTCTTTTCTTCGGCCGTGTCGGGCGCGAAGAGGCCATGATGACCGCCGGTTTCGGCGATGAATACCGCTCCTACATGCGCCGCACTGCGCGGGTTATTCCATGGTTCTATTGAGGAATTGCCTTTATCGGCGAAACGTGAGTGGCATTTTTGCTACAGGTCCGCGCAGGTTTGCGTTCGGAGGCGTTATTGGGGGGAAATTTCACGGCGGCAATCTGGCGGTGCGGTATGGATCGCTTAGAATGGTCGAGCGGATCAGATCGCTGGGGCCGATCGGGTTCGCGAGGCAGCTTGTCCGATTCGGTGAGAGCCGCGAGGAGGCCATGAGAAAAACGTTGCGTTTTGCGGTGATCGCTGCCCTGGCAGCCTTCATGATGCTTGGATTTGGATCAAGGCCCAGCATGGCCCAGTCGCGAGGGCACGTTTATCTGTTTCGCGGATTGATGAATATCTTCTCGCTCGGCATGGACACGCTTTGCGAAGAGCTGCAGAAACGCGGTGTGAACGCGACGGTGCACCCCTACGGGGACTGGCAAGCTCTCGCAGACCAAGCAGCGGCGCGCTATCGGGCCGGCACGGAAGGACCGATCATCCTTATCGGTCATTCCCTTGGCGCCGACGCCGTCATGCAGATGGCGGACTATTTGGACCGGAAGGGAATTCCGGTGGCGCTGGTGGTGCCGTTCGACGGCACGCAATCTTTTGCGACGCCGAAGAATGTGGGGCGGTTGGTCAACCTGACGCAACGCGAGTACGCCTACATGACACGTGGGCCCGGCTTTCATGGTTCGCTGGCCAACGTCGATGTGAGCGGCGACCCCAATATCGGCCATATCAGCATCGACAAGTCGCCGCGGTTGCATGCGCGGGTTATTAGCGAAGTTCTCGCCGTCCTCGGTTCGCGGCGTCGCGATGCAGCTCCGTCGGCCGCGAGGTCGGTCGTGCACCATGCACGAGGTGGAGAAGAGGGAAAGCCGGCGCCGGACGGTGGCGCTGCCGCCAAGCCCGAGGGATCGACCGAAACGCCGGCCAAGGCGGGCAGCGGGGCGATGAACGAGGGCGGCGTGAAACCGCTCGCCGCAAGCGGAACGCCGATGATTGCGATGCCCGAGAGGCGTTCAGTGCGAGCGAGCGCTATTTCGCCGGCGCCGCACGCGGAGTCACCGGCCGAGTCCGCGAGTGCCGTGCCGAATTAGGCGGCATTGCCGCTGCAAGCGCTTGGCGACGACTCACCTGCGCGTTACTGCTCTGAAGCGATAGCCGCGGGATTCTGCGACATCGGCAGCACCTTGCCGGGTGCGGCAAAAAACGTCAGCATTCGCCGTTCACCGACGCTTGGTCGGATACCTCGTGAATGAAGCGGGCAATGGGGAGGAAATGTCGTGGCGTATGCGCCCAGGCTTTTCGGATTTGTCGTTCTCGCTGCAACGGTGATCGGGCCATCGGCAGGTGACGCGCAAGTGCTGATGCAGCGTGACGTGTCGTTGCACATGGCACTTACCATTGCCGAGGCGGCGGTGGCCGCGTGCGATAAATCCGGTAACAGCGTGTCGGTGGCCGTGGTCGATCGCGCCGGACGGTTACGCGCCTTCCTGCAAGGTGACAAGGCTGCGCCGCACAACATCGAGCTGGCGCGTCGCAAGGCCTATACGGCGCGCACATTCGGCCGCACATCGGCGGAATGGGCGCAGCGCACCGCCGACATGCCGGAGCTCGCCGCGCAACGTCAACTGCATGACGTGATAGCGTTGCGCGGCGGCGTGCCGATCAAGGTCGGCGATGATACCATCGGCGCGGTCGGCGTGAGTGGTTCAAGTTCGCAGGGAGACGAGGCGTGCGCCATGGCGGGCGTCGCCAGCGTGGCCGATCAGTTGAAATAACGGCGGCGGTCCGGCACCAGGCAATTGCTACTGATGATTCGAGGGCACGGGCACCTCGAGCGGGGAGCAGTTGTTCAGGCCCTGCATCACGCAATCCTGATTTCGCTCCATGTCGGCGATCGTGTCGGCGAGCCAGACCCCGACACCGATGAGCAGCGTGACGATGCCGATGGCGAGGATATTCATCAGCATGCGGTGCCGATCATTGACGTTGCCCTCGTCATGTTCGAACTGTGCAAAATCGTCCTTCGGTTCGCTCTCGGGATCGCCCGGGGTGGCTCGCGTGCCGCGCGGCGGGCGCTGAGGAACGCGGCGGCGCTGCTGGAACTGCAGGACCTGCCCCGAAGTCCGAGCTTCCGCTTCATTGGTATCTGGTCGGTTAGGCACCACGTCAGAGCCACCATGCGCAGGTCAAGACTAAGATAAGCCTTCTGCGAGCGAATCTCTAAGCGCAGTTTGCATAGGCCCTCCCACTCCCGCGCTGGGTGTGATCCGCGCGCTTAAGGCGCATTGTTGGCTCGGACCGGCACCTGAAACCCGCTTCGAGGTGTCATAGATACCTTACCATGACCAGCGGGGTCGCCGCTCGGCCGAACGGATCTTCGGCCCTGATCTTGCCGCCCGCGGGGCGACGTTGACGGAGAAATCGATGACCGGCTTCACGTACAGACCCATCTCCAGCGGCGTTGCCGCTATTTTCGCGCTCGCCGCAATGCAACTTGCGACGGCGCCCGCACGGGCGGCCGATTACGACGCCGGCGCGATCCATATCTCGCAGCCATGGGCGCGGGCGACACCGAAAGGTGCCACCACCGGCGCCGGTTATATGACGATCACGAACAAAGGCACGACGCCTGATCGGGTCAATTGCGTGTCGAGCGATGCCAGCGCGAAATGCCAGATTCACACCATGACCATGGACGGCGGCGTCATGAAGATGCGGCCGGTCGAGGGCGGCCTGGAAATCAAGCCGGGCGAAACCGTCGCCCTCAAGCCGTCGAGCTTGCACATCATGTTCCTCGATCTCAAGCACCCGCTCGAGAAGGGCTCCTCCGTTAAAGCCACGCTCAAATTCGACAATGCCGGAACGGTCGTGGTCGACTACCCGATCGCGGGGATCGGGGCGAGCGGGCCGCCCGGCGCCGCCGCGGGGGCGGACTCCTCGATGGGCAAGCCCGGCGGCATGATGAAAATGCAGTGACGCACGCGCTGCCGCCCGGTCCTGCTCGATGATCCATGCCTTACGATTGATTAAGACTAATTGCCGTATACCGACGTGGCGCCACTTGCTGGTTCAGTCGTAGCATTCGGTCCACGAGCATGAGTGATTCCGATCCGAAAGACCCGGTCGAGGAGACGCGGCCGTGCATCGCCATCGCCGAGGCCTTGCGTAATCACTGGTTCGAAATCTGGTATCAGCCAAAAATCGATCTCAAGCGCAAATGCCTGGCCGGCGCGGAAGCGCTCGCGCGCATCAATCATCCGCAGCTTGGCGTGCTGCTGCCTGGAACCTTCCTGCCGGACGTCGACGAGGACAGTATCGCCGAGCTTGCGCAGCATGCGCTCGTCGCGACGCTGTGCGACTGGTCGATGTTCGAAGAAGCCGGATTCAATCTTCACCTCGCCGTCAACGTGCCGGCCAGCGTGCTGTTCAAGCTGCCGATCCCCGCGCTGGTCGGCGAGTACCGTCCGAAATCCGAACTCTGGCCGGGTCTCATTCTCGAGGTGACCGAGGACCAGATCGTTCGCGAGATTAAGCTCGCGAAAGAAATCGCCACCCAACTGCGCGTTAGCGGCATCACGATCGCGATCGACGATTTCGGCGCCGGTTATTCATCGTTTTCGAGCCTGCGCGATCTGCCTTTTGCCGAGCTCAAGATCGACCGCAGTTTCGTCAGAGGCTGCGCCACCGACGCCACCAACGCCGCGATCTGCCAGACCGCGATCGATCTCGCGCATCGCTTCGGCAGCGCCGCGGTCGCCGAAGGTATCGAAAGCACGGCGGATTTGCAGTCGTTGATGGTGATGGGGTGCGATTTCGGCCAGGGCGTGCTCATCGCGCCGCCGATGCCGAAGGAACGCTTTGTCGACCTGCTCCGGCAGCGCATGAACAAGGCACGTCCGGCCGCAGCCCCGGCCTCACCCAGGGAAGCGATGCGAGGCGGCGCAAGGCCGGTCGGCCGCGTCGCATAGCAGTTCGACCGGTCTTTTCCGCTCGTCGCTGCGAAAGCCTATGCGCGACACTACTTTCCCGTCGGCTCTTTGAACGGCGCGGCCATGCCTTCGGGCAGCGGCGCACGAAATGTGTTGAGCGTCATCGAGACCATGGCGTAGTAGCCGAGGATTCCGACCAGCTCGACGGTGCCGGCGTCGCCAAGCAATTTGCGCACGCGATTGTAGGTCGGGGTGCTGACGCGCCGTTTCGCGTAGAGCTCCTTGGCGAACGCGTAGATCGCCATTTCGTCTTTCGGCGCCGATTTCGGAGCGCGTCCGGCCTGGATATCGCGGATGGTCTGGGGTTTCACGCCCTGCTTTTCAGCCATCGGCGCATGCATCGCCCATTCGTATTGCGCCTTCCAGTGGTGGGCGGTGCAGAGTATGGCGAATTCCGAGAGCCGCGGCGGCACGCTGGTCTGAAAGCGCAGATGGCCGCCGAGCTTTTGCGCCAGCTCGCCGAAGGTCGGCGAATGCAGATAGATGGCGAACGGACCGCTCATCTTGAACTGGCCGCGCGGGCCCGATTTGATGGCGTCCGCCAGCGCGCTCTGCTGCGGCGTGAGGTGTTCGGCGTCCAGTTTGGGCAGACGGGGTGATTGCATGTCGGGCATGGTTTCCTCTGGCTCGTTGACGCGTGGTCCGCGTGGACGCCGGTTGATCGTCAGCAATCATACTGAAGCAAATGGCGCTTTGGATACGTCGAAGTTTCGGAATGCCGGCCAGGCACGACGTTAGCCCTTACGCGAAAATCTTGCCGTTGATATCATCAACGGCTTCGATCGTCCTTTTCGTCCAGCGAGTGTTTTCATGAAATACCCATTCGTACCGATTTCGCAGCGAAAGCCGTTGCGGTGGCCCAACGGGAAGCGGCTCGCCGTCATGATCACGACCAATCTCGAGTATTGGGACGCCACGAAGGATACGCCGAAACCGTTTTATCCCGGCGGTCCGGGCATTGTCGGCGGCGATCTGCCGGGGAATGTCTACGACAACCCGAACTGGACATGGCGCGAATACGGCCAGCGCGTCGGGGTGTGGCGCATGTTCGATGTTTTCGACAAGTTCGGCGTACCGTCGACCTGCACGATGAATGCAAAAATGGGGTTGGAGCGGCGCGCGGTGATCGACGCCGCGCTCGAGCGCAACTGGGAGATCGTCGCGCACAATTACGTGCAGACCGAGCTGCTCGCCGACTACGCGTTCGACGAGAACAAGGAGCGCGAGGTTATCCGCGAGACGCTGCGGGTCTATCGGGAGGTCTGCGGCAAGCCAGCGAAGGGATGGCTGTCGAGCTCGCTCCGCTGCACGCTGAATACGGTCGATATCCTCGCCGAGGAAGGGCTGATCTTCACGACCGACCTGCTCAACGACGATCAACCCTATCTGATCGAGACACGCTCCGGAAAAAATATCGTTTCGATCCCCTATACGTCGGAGGTCAACGACTTCACGGTCTTCATGCGGCAGGGCCAAGACGTGGATGGCGCATTTGCCGTGTTCAAGGAACAGTTCGATTGGCTTTACCAGGAAAGCGCCACGAGCGGTCGCTTTATGAACGTCGGCGTGCATCCGCATGTCATCGGCCAGGCCTTTCGCATTCGCGCGCTGCACGATTTTATCGCTTACGTTAAACAGTTCGACGACGTCTGGTTTGCCACCCGCGAGGAGATCGCCGAGTGGTATTTGAAGAATCACGGCGCCCACATGTCTTGATCCGCGACACGCCGCATCATGTTGAACGTCAGCAAACAATCGCCCGCGGGCGCTTATGATCCGGCAACCCACCGGATGTTGAGCTTCCACGACGCCGTGGCGAAATTTCGCGATGGCGCCGACACGCCGCGCGCGTATCTCGAGCGCTGCATCGAACGCATCGAGGCGCTCGAGCCTGCCGTGATGGCGTTCGCCTTCCTCAATCTCGAGCGGGCGCGCCACGCCGCAGACGAATCGGGGGCGCGTTATCACGCGGGGAAGCCATTGAGCCCGGTCGACGGCATGCCGGTCGGCATCAAGGACTTGATCGAGACTTACGACATGCCGACGGAATTCGGCAGCGACTTGTTCCGCTCCTATCAACCGATGACGGACGCGGCGTGCGTACGCGCGTTGCGGCAGGGCGGGGCGGTGTTGGTCGGCAAGACCGTGACGGTCTGCTTCGGCGGCGGCGATCCGGCGCGCACCCGCAATCCGTTCGACACCCGCCGCACGCCGGGCGGATCGTCGAGTGGCACGGCGGCCGCGGTCGCGGCGCGAATGCTTCCCGCCGCATTGGGCACGCACGCCCGCGGTTCCACAATTCGGCCGGCGAGCTTTTGCGGCGTTTACGCGCTCAAGCCGACGTTCGGCGCCATCAACCGGCAAGGCTCGTTCTCGATGGCCTACAGCATGGACCATCTCGGCGTGTTCGCCGGGACCTTGTCCGACATGTGGACCACCGCGCGGTTCATCGCGCACACGGCCGGCGGCGATCCGTCGTATCCCGGTCTCTACGGCGCATCGAGCGCTCCCGCGCCGCGCCAGCCCGCGCGCCTCATCCGCTTGGACACCGCTGGATGGCCGGCGGCCGAGCCGGCCGCCAAGGCGGCCTTTGAATCTTATCTGTCGCAGCTTGTGCACGCCGGCGTTGAGATCGTCTCTCGGCACGACGATCCGGCCGTCGAGGCCTGCGAGGCCGCGCACACGCGCACGCCGCAGCTTTGGACCAACCTTTATCGCTTCGAAATGCACTGGCCGATGTTGCAGTACCGCGAGCGTTATAGCGACAAGATGCCGCCGCGCCTGCTCAAGGGCATCCAGGACGGCGCCGATATCACCCAGGAAACCTATCGCGCTGCTCTGATCGAGCGCGACAACTTCCGCGCGATGCATGACGAGCTCGCCAGGCGCGCCGATGGATTCATCACCCTTTCGTCCCCGGGGCCGGGCCCGATCGGCATGGACCAGGGCAGCGCCATCTTCAACGAAGCTTCGTCGATCCTAGGTGCGCCGGCCATCAACCTGCCGTTGCTGGCGGTCGATCAGGCGCCGCTCGGCATCCAGTTGCTCGGCCGCTGGCACGAGGATGAGAGCCTCGCCGCCATCGCCCGTTGGCTCGCCGAAGAGCATTTCGGCAACGCCGCGCGGCAATGACGTCTGGCGTCATTGCCTGATTGACGTTAGCATTCTCGCGCTGCTTGGCGGCCGACGGGAGACCTTCATGCGCTTCGTGATCAGTTTGTTTGCGTTTCTGCTGGTGAGCCTGACGATCAACAATGCCGCCGTCGCGTCGCCGGAGGGAAAGCGGGTCATCGTACTCGGTACCTCGAACACCAATCCTTACATCGGCGCCTGGACCGCGACTTTTGCCAAGCTTGCGACGCAGGCCGGCATGAAGGTCACGAACCTGAGCGCGAACTATGACGCAGCGACGCAATCGCAGCAGATCGACGACGCGATCGCGCAGAAGTTCGACATGATCGTGATCTGTTACGTGAACGATCAGGCCGTGGTGCCGGCGCTGACGCGTGCCAAGGCGGCCGGTATCCCCGTCATTTTGTATGCCACGCCGATGAAGAAGGAGTTTGAAGGTCTCTTCACATCCTATATCGGCACCGATAACGCCGAGCTCGGGCGTCTCGCCGGCGAGAATATGGTCAAGGGCTTGGCCGCCGAGGGCAAGACAAAGGCCAAGGTTGTCGCGGTGACCGGCCTCGCCCAACAGACTCACGTCATAACCCGCATGGACGCCTTCAAAGCCGTGCTGGCACAGCACCCTGGTATCGAACTCGTCGATACGGAGGATGGCAAGTGGAATACGGCGCTCAGCGAGAAGATCACCGGCGAACTCCTGGTACGCTACAACGCGCAAGGCGGCATCGACGGCATCTTCGACATGGCCGACAACCAGGCAACCGGGTCGATCAACGCGATTGAATCGGCCGGCCTCAAGCTCGGAGTCGCAGACAAAGGGATCGTGGTCGTTGCCAGCAACTGCATGAAGGATGGCATCATCCACATCAAATCGGGCGAGCAGTACGGCACCGCCACCCAAATTCCGACGGAAGAAGCCGAGTTTGCGGCGAAGAGGATTGCCGCATATTTCAACGGCGAGACCCTGAAGAAGTACGAGATCGTGCCCGTCTATGGCGTCACCAAGGAAAATGTCGATCGGTTCGCCGCGGGCTGCTCGTATTAGACGTCGATGCCCATCCTTGCCGTTGACGGGATCACGAAGCGGTTCGGCCGGAACGAAGTTCTCAAGAACGTCGCCCTGACGTTGGACGCCCGGGAAATTCGCGCGATCTGCGGCGAGAACGGCGCGGGCAAGAGCACGCTCGTCAAAATACTGACCGGCGCCCATCAACCCGATGGCGGCGTCGTTTACGTGGACGGCAAGCCCAGCACTATTTCAAGCCCGCAACACGCCCAAACGCTGGGCATCGCGCTCGTCGCGCAGGAACTGAGCCTCGCACCGGCCTTGTCGGTGCTCGACAACATCTGGCTCGGCAATCGTGAAGTCCCGCTGTTTCATCGCCGCAAGGACTTGCGCGAACGTGCGCGGCGGGCGCTGGAAAAAGTCGGCCTCGGCGACCTCGCGCTCGATACGAAGGTGGCGGCGCTGAGCATTGGCCGGCGCCAGCTCGTCGAAATCGCGCGCATGCTGACGCGTGAGGCTCGCGTGCTCATCCTCGACGAGCCGACCGCGACGCTATCGGATATCGAGATCGAGCGTATCTTTCGTGCGCTTCGCGCGCTCAAGGCGGAAGGCAAATCGATCATCTACATCACGCATCGGCTCGGCGAGGTCTTTGAGATTTGCGACACCGTGTCGGTCATGCGCAACGGCGAGCTGGTCGGCACCAGCCGCACCGCCGCGATCGATCGCGCGCAGTTGATGCAGATGATGCTCGGCCGCGCCATGGGCGAGATGTATCCGCAATGGGACGGCAAGCCCGGCGAGCCGATGTTGACGGTGCGAGCAGTCTGCGGGTTCCGCCGATGGTGCCGGATTTCAGTCTGACCGCCGAACGCGGCACGGTGACTTGTCTTGCCGGGCAAGTAGGTTCCGGGGCGATCGAGATCCTGCGGGCGCTCGCCGGCCTGACTGCCGACGCCACAGGCCAGATCAGCGTCAATGGTCGGCCGCTGCGGCTGCGCGCGGTGCCGCGGGCGCGCGCCGCCAAGGTGCAGTTCATTTCAGAAGACCGGGCCGGGGAGGGTGTCTTTCTGCGCCTGGGCGTCGGGCAGAACCTGGTTGCCACGAAGCTGGCCGACCACACCAGATTCGGCTTGCTTGTAAGGCGGCGGCTGCGTGCGACCGCATCGAAGCTCGCTGCGGCTGTCGGCGTCGACCGGGCTCGTCTGCGCGCGCCGGCCGACGAACTCAGTGGCGGCAATCAGCAAAAGCTGGCTTTCGGCCGTTCGATCGGCAGCGCCGAACCGGGCGTGCTTCTGATGAACGAACCGACCCGCGGCGTCGACGTCGGCGCGCGGGCGGAAATCTATCGGCTCATTCGGCAGTTCTGCGACCGCGGCGATTGCGTCATCATGGCATCGTCGGACATCGAAGAAGTTTTGGGCATGGCCGACGTCGTCGTCAGCATGTATCGCGGCCGGGAAATCGGCCGCTATCGTCGCGGCGCAGTCGATATCCGACAGGTCCTGTCGGACATTACGCATCCGGCCGTTACGGTATGAGCGACGCTTCACTCCAAGCGCGTTTTCGACTCGGCCGCGTTCGGGCGCGGCATGTTGTGCTGGCGGTTCGCATGATCGCCGCCGCTGTCATTGCGATCTTCGCACTGACGACGCCGGGATTTACCTCGCCGCTCAGTATCAATGCCCTCCTCACCGCGATCTCTTTCATCGGCTGCGTTGCAGTCGGGATGACCTTCATCACGCTCACCGGCAACATCATGTCGCTTTGCCTTGGCGCCACGGTCTCGGCATCGGCGCTGATTTTCCTGGCGGACCTGTCGATTGGCGTGGTGCCCGCCTTTTTTCTCGCAGTGCTGTTCGGCACGGTCGTCACCGGAGCCCAGGGCCTGCTGGTCGGCTATTTCCGCGCCAATCCGATCCTGGTCAGCATCGCCGGTCTTTCGCTGCTGCTGGGCGCCACGGCGTTCGCGACCGGAGGACAGCGCATTTACCCGGGCGGCGCGGGCTTACTGATGTTCAAGGGCCGCGTCGCCGGCGTTCCGATCGAGGCGCTTTATTTCTTCGCAACGGTGATCGTCGGCCAATTCATCCTGTCGTGGACGCGGGTCGGCCGGGCGATGGTAATGGTCGGCAGCAATGTGCGGGCCGCGAATGCCGCCGGGATCGCCACCGCAACCACCATCACCGTCGCCTATGTCATCGCCGGCGCCTGCGCGGCGGTGTCCGGCGTGCTCCTGGCCGCACGCTACGGCTCCGGCGACATGGAGCTCGGCGCCGGCTACGATTACACGCGCCATTGCCGCCGTTCTGGTGGGCGGCACCAGCATTCAAGGCGGCTCCGGTTCGGCGGTGCGCACGATGATCGGCGTCGTGGTGATTGCCACCATCGAGGTCGTGCTGCTGCTGCGCGGGTTTAGCCAGCAACTGCAGTATCTCATCACCGGACTAATCGTGCTCGGCGTCATCATCCTGCAAACCGTCGGTGAGCGACGATGACGATGCGGCGCACCGCAGTGTTCTTGCTGGCTCCGGCGGTGCGGCCGTTCACCATCATGATCGGTGCGATCCTGGTGCTGGCGCTGATCGATCGCGGCAACGGCTATTTCTTCAGCGTCGCCACGATTTTCAGCGTGATGCAGTTGTTCGCCACGCTCGGATTGGTGGCGCTGGGTCTCGGCCTTTCGTTGCTGGTGCGGGAGTTCGACTTGTCGGTAGCCGGCATGGTCGGCCTGGCCGGATGCATCGCGGTGATGACCGGCGTCTCGCATCCGTGGCTCGGCGCGCTGCTCGGCATCGGCGCCGGCGTGATGAGCGGCACGCTCCAGGGCCTCATCATGACACGATTGTCCTTGAACTCGGTGGGCGTCACGCTCGGCGGCCTGCTGACGCTTCAGGGCATCACTGCGGTGCTGACCGGCAATACGACCATCAGCTATCCCAATATGGCTGTCGCTTTGGGATTAAACGCGCCGATCGCCCACCTGCTGTCGGTGCGCAGCGCGGTAGCCATTGCGGTATTCGTGTTGGCCGCTCTTGTGATGACATGGACGCACCTCGGTCGCGACATCATCGCGACCGGGAGCGACCGCCGCGCCAGCCGCCTTGCCGGCTCGAATACCGATCGCGTCATTGTCGGCGTGTTCGCTATTTCGGGCGCATCGTCGGCGCTGGCCGGCGTGTTGCTCAGCTATAGCCTCAGCGCGGCTTCGCCGGTCGCGCTCGCCGACGTGCTGGCGCCCGCGGCCGCCGCGGCCATCGTCGGCGGTGTGTCGGTGGTCGGTGGCCGCGGCAGCCCGATGGGAATTGCGGCCGGCGTGCTGACGCTGTGCATCCTGCGCTCCGGCCTGAGCGCGATCGGCGTGCCGCCGTTTGTCCACGATCTCGTCACCGGCAGCATTCTTCTCGTTATCGCGATTTTGGACGCGCCGGACCTGGCGCGCCGGGTGACGGCGTGGCGGCTCGACCGCGCCGAGCGCCGCCAACACGCCCTTGCAGGAAAATCATCGTGATGTCACAGCCGCCTTCATCCTACGCCTTCGTGCCGTTGCCGGATCGCGCGCCGCTGAAATTTCCCGATGGCGCGCAGATCGCGCTGATCTTCACCATCAACATCGAATACTGGGAGCCATTTCGGCCCGGTCAGAAAGAGCCGCTGTTTGCCGGCGGACCGGCGACCATCCCGCACGCGCTGCCCGGCGACGTGCTCGACACCGCGAACTGGACCTGGCGCGAATACGGCCAGCGCGTCGGCATTTGGCGGCTGATGGAGGTGTTCGACGCGACGGGTGTGGCGCCGTCCTGCACCTGCAACGGCATGATTTTGACCGAGCGGAAACGCATCATCGACGCCGTCAAAGAACGCGGCTGGGAATTGGTGCCGCACAATTGGGCGCAGAACGCGCTTTTGACCGACTACGCCCACGATCCCGATGGCGAGCGCGCCGTCATCCGCCGCACGCTCGAAACCTATCAGCGCGTGGTCGGCAAGCCCGCCAAGGCGTGGTTGTCGTCGGCGATCCGCGGCACGCCGCAGACGCCGGCCTTCCTCAAGGAGTTCGGCCTGATCGCCTATTGCGACTATCTCAACGACGATCAGCCTTATCTGATCGAAACCGTCCACGGTCCGATCGTCTGTGTGCCGTATTCGAACGACGTCAACGACTTCAACATGTTCGCGCGCGGCGGCCTGTCGACCCGCGACGGCGTCGAGATGCTTAGGCTCTGCTTCGACCAGCTCCATGGCGAGGGCGCGATCACCGGGCGCATCATGAACGTTGGCCTGCACCCGCACGTCATCGGCCAGCCACACCGGATCGCGGCGCTGCGCGAGTTCGTCGCTTACGCCAAGGCCCAATCACGGGTGTGGTTTCCGACGCGCGAGCAGATCGCAACGTGGTATCTCGGCGAAGCGCTGCGGCATATCGGACGTTCGCCCTAGCTCGGCGGTGGTTCATCCATCTAAGATGCATCTAGAACACAGCGGTGCAATAGGAGAGTGCAGTGAAGACCATCAATTTCAACGGGATCATTCCCGCGCTCGCAGTACCGTTCAACCGCGATCTCAGCATCGACGAAGCCGAACTGACGCGGTTCTCGCAATGGCTCGCCAGCCAACGCGGCATCACGGCACTGATGACCAATGGTCACACCGGCGAAGTGTTTTCATTGACCCCGCGCGAACGCGCCGAAGTGACTCGCATCACGGCAAGCGCCGTCAAAGGTCAGTGTCCCGTCATCTCGTCGATCGTGTGCGAGGGCATCAAGGATGCGGTGGAGCAAGCGAATTGGGCCAAGGAGGCCGGCGCCGCGGGCCTCGATATCATGCCGCCGCATCACTGGCTGCGCTTCGGCTTCATGCCGGAACATTGCCTCGAATACTTCGATGCCATCGGTGACGCGGTCAAGCTGCCGCTGATTGTCCATATCTACCCGGCATGGACGCGCGGCTCATATCCGACATCGCTGCTCGCGCAACTGGCAAAGATGCCTCACGTCGCCGCTTTCAAGATGGGTGAGCGTGAGATGAACAAATACGCGCGCGATATTCAGGGCATCCGCGAGGCCGATTCGAGCAAGGCGCTGCTCACCTGCCATGACGAGTATCTGTTGGCATCGATGGTCCAAGGGATCGACGGTGCCTTGGTGGGTTTCGCGTCGCTCGTCCCGGGCCTGATCGACGGCCTGCTCAAAGCGGTCAAAGCCGGCGATCTCAACGAGGCCATGCGGTTGCAGGCGCTGATCACACCGCTGAAGGACGCGGTCTATGGCGCGGGCGAGCCGACCGGCGAAGCGCACGGACGGATGAAAGCCGCCATGGCGCTTGCCGGGATTTTACGGGATGGGGCGGTGCGCCCGCCAACGCGAACGCCGGATGCCGCCGAACTCGAAACGATCGAGCGTGCGCTGCGGCACGCGGGTTTGCTCAAACGCGCGGCGGCTTGAAGAGTCGGAGGAAACGATGAACAGACGTGATCTCATCAAAGCTGCAACGATTGCCGCCGCCGGCGCAGCGATGCAAAAACCCGCCATCGCGCAGAGCGGGTGGCCAGCGAAAGGCAGGACCATAAGGGTCGTCGTGCCGTGGCCGCCGGGCGCTGCCAATGACGCGCTGGGCCGGCTCGTCGCGCAACGCATTCAGGATAAATTCGGCGTCGCGACGATCGTCGAGAACCGAACAGGCGGCTCGGGCCTTATTGGTACGAGATACGTCATCGACGCTCCGCCGGATGGCTATACGTTTCTCGCCAGCGCGTTCAACACCGCCGTTATGCCGCTTGTGTTGAAGTCCGCGGACTTTAATCCGGAAACTGACCTCGAGGTCGTCGCGCGCACCGGCACTGCGCCGCTCGTCTGCGTGATGACGACGGATCGACCGCAGAAGACCGTCAGCGAAGTTGTCGCCGCGGCCAAAGCCGAGCCTGGCAAATGGAATTTTGCCATCTCGGCAACCGGCTCGGCCGGACATCTCGCGACGATCGATTTCTTGCGCCGAACCGGCGCCGCTATTCCCATGGTGCCTTATCGCGGCACCCAGCCCGCTCTGCTTGACGTGATGGCGGGGGCCGTACAATTGCTTATCGATACAAGTTTCGCGCTGATCCCGGCGGCGAAGGACGGCACAAAGGCGCGCGCGCTGGGCATCGCTGCCGCCAAGCGGTCCGTTCTTGCGCCGCAAATTCCGACCATGGCGGAAGCCGGCGTGCCGGATTTCGAGTTCCAGTCATGGTACGCCATCTGGGCTCCCAAAGGCACGCCCGGCGAGATTCAGACGACGGTCCACGCGCTCGTGCAGGAAACAATGCGCGATCCGGCCGTCATCAAATCACTGACCTCTACGCTCCTCGAGCCCGTGACTGAGAGTATCGAGGACACCAAGGCATTTATCGCCAGCGAAATCGTTCGTGCGCGAAAGCTCCTGCAAAGCGTCAACTTCCAGCCGGCGTAAATCTTGTCGATTTTACCCCGCTCGCAGCCGGCGAGCGGGCATCCGCGATTTACGAAGCCGCGGGTTTGTTTAACGACGCTTCTTCGCTTTCTTCACCGGACTCTTCTTTGCTGCTTTGGGCTTCGCGCGCTTTGCCGATGAGGCAGCCACTTTTGCGCTCTTCTTCGCCGGCATCAAGCCGGCCTTCTCAACGTGGCGCACCCAATAATTCCACGCCCGGCCCATGGACGGCGGCCGCAATTGGTGCGCCGATGTGAGTTCAGCCTCGCCCGGCGACAACGCGTCGACATGGCCGTGGGCGATGGCTTGGCTCTGCAGCTTGGCATTGTCGCAGCCAAATACGGTGCGGAATGTGAGTTCGAGCAGACTGGCGCCCGCGACGGTCGCGCCGTGGCGGCGCATCAACACCGTCGAATGCGGGCCGAGCGCGCGCGCCAGCGAGGCGCCTTCCTCGGGCTTGATGACCAGCATGTTGGTGTCGCCGAAGTCATCGCGCTGATCCCAGAACTGCACCTTGCCGATCACGGCGCCGAGATGGAAGACCGGCACCAATTCCTGTCCCGATATGGCGTAGGGCAGCATGGCGTGGGCATGATGATGGCACACGGCGTGGACGTCCGGCCGCGCTTTGTAGATCTCGCCGTGAATCACCCGCTCGCTGTAAAGCCGAAACTCCGTGGGTTTGATCGGCTCTGAGTCGAGATTCAACTCAACGAGATCGGAGACTTCGGCCAATTCCGGGGCCTGATGGCGCGAGATGAAATAACGCTGCGGATCGTGCGGATGGCGCACGCTAACGTGGCCGAAAGCGTCGAGGACATTCTCGTTGGCGAGAATGCGCGTCGACACGATCAGTTCGTGCAAGATGTCTGCCAGGTTTTCGGCCAAGGTGGGTCTCCCTTATTGGTTTTGTCGGCGTTGACTTGGTGCCGTCACCCTGAGGTGCTCGGCATGGAGTGCCGAGCCTCGAAGGGCGACGGCCTCGGCGTCTCGGCTGGCATCCTTCGAGGCTCGCTGCGCTCGCACCTCAGGATGACGTTGTTGCATTGATTACTTCCTGGCGACGAGGTCGATGAGGGCCGACATGCCGGCATGCGAAGTCCCTTCGCTGAGGGCGCTGTCATGCTCGCGGATGTCGAGTTCCGCCATGTCGCTGAACGCCGCTTCGAGCATGGCGCGCGTGTACATGCGATCCGCGGTCGGCGGCCCGCCGGTCTTGTAGTCGAGCTGTTGCGGCCGATAGCCCTGCATGAGCAGCAGTCCGCCTGGCTTGAGCGCACTTTTGAGATTCGCGAAAAACGCCGGCCGCTCGGCCGGCGCGACAAAGATGAAGATCGCCACGATCACGTCGAACGCGGCCGCCGGCCAGCGCCATTGCGTGACATCGACGACTTCGGTGCGCAATCGCACGCCGCGCTCCGCCGCCAAGGCGTGGGCCTTGGCGAGCGCCGCCGGGGAGAAATCGATGGTCAGCACATCGAGGCCCTGTTCGGCGAGCCAGACGCCGTTGCGGCCTTCGCCGTCCGCGACCGACAGCGCGGTTTGCCCGGCGCGCAGGCGGGGCGCCTGCGCCTTCAAGAACGCATTCGGCGCCTTGCCAAACGCATAGCCGGGCGCACTGAACCGCGCCTCCCATCGCTCTTGTTCGGACATCGCCGTTCCTTGAGATGATTGCCTTGGACGTCCCTTTTGGCATCCCGCCCGGGATTGCGCTAGACCGTCTCGGGATCGATCTCATGCGGCCGAGGAATGTGCGATGTCCGTCGCGGTGAAGGCATTATTTTTCGATATTTTCGGCACGGTCGTCGATTGGCGCCGTTCGATTGCGCGCGAGGCCGAGGCGATGCTCAAGCCGCGCGGATTTTCGCTCGATTGGCTCGCCTTTGCCGATGCTTGGCGCGGCGAGTACCAAGGCGCCATGGAGGAGGTGCGCGCGGGCCGCATCGCATTCTCCAAGCTCGACGTGCTGCATCGGCGCAATCTCGAACTCATCCTGCCGCGTTTCGGCCTCGATGCGCTGAGCGAAGAGGACCGCCGTCACCTCAACCTGGCGTGGCACCGGCTCGACGGCTGGCCCGATGCCGCGGCGGGACTCGCCCGTCTCAAGCGCCGCTACCTCCTGGCGCCGGTTTCGAACGGCAACATTTCGCTGATGGTCGACCTCGCGCGGCGCAACGGCTTTCCGTGGGACGCGATCCTCGGCGCCGAGATTGCCGGCGACTACAAGCCGAAGCCGCGGGTCTATCTCGCTGCCGCGGAGGCTTTCGATCTCGCACCGCAGGATTGCATGATGGTGGCCGCGCACAGTTCCGATCTCAAAGCTGCGGCGGTGCTCGGCCTGCGCACCGGCCATGTGGCGCGGCCGGACGAGCATGGCGCCGGCAAGGGCGAAGTCACGCCCACTATTCCGGTCGATGCCGCGGCGAACAGTCTCGAGGATTTGGCGAAACAGCTTGGCGTGTAATGCCACGCGATCAGGCAGGTAGAAGGTAAAATTAAAACTGAGATTCGGGAATTCGATCCCGGTTGCTCGCTTCTCTCCAAAAACGGCCGGTCACGCGGCGTGGCGCGATAACAAATGCTGGCGCGCATTGATCCTGATCGCGGCGCGGCGCATGTGGTTCTCGAAGATGTCGTTTGTCTTCTGGACGAGATATTTGAAGGTGGCGGTCATTGAAGTGCTCCCCGTTATTGATTGCCTTCCCATCACGCCATCACCCTACTGCGGGCCTGGAAAGCGGGAAGTGACGCGGATCACAAAACTCCATTTTCCATTTAAGTATTTGAAAAATTGAAACTTTTTCAATCGGCCAGCGCGGGGTAGTCGGTGTAGCCTGGTTCAGCCCCGCCGTAGAACGTCTTGCGATCCGGCGGATTGAATGCGCCGCCGCTGCGGAAGCGCTTTGGCAGATCGGGATTGGCGAGAAACAGCGTCGCAAAAGACACAAGATCAGCGGTGCCGTCGCGCAGCACGGCGTTGGCGCGATCGAGGTCGTAGCCTTTGTTGGCGATGAGCGCGCCGCCCCACAGCCGCCGGAAGAACGCGATGTCGGGCACTTCGCCGGCGGCAACCGGATCGGTCGTGCCGGGCTCGACGATATGCAGATAGGCAATGCCGAGCCGGTTGAGCGCGCCGACGGCGGCGGCGAAGGTCGCTGCCGGGTTGCTGTCGGCCACGTCGTTGTAGGGATTGGTCGGCGACAGCCGCACGCCGACGCGATCGGCGCCCCATTCGCCGATCAACGCTTGCGTAATCTCGATCAGGAAGCGCACGCGGTTCGCGGCGCTGCCGCCGTAGCGGTCGGTGCGCCGGTTGGTCTTGTCGCGAAGAAATTGATCGACGAGGTAACCGTTGGCGCCATGCAGTTCGACGCCATCGAAGCCGGCCTGTTTGGCATGCGCGGCGCCGCGGCGAAAATCCTCGACGATGGCGGCGACCTCATGCGTTTCGAGCGCGCGCGGCGTGACGTAGGGCTGCATGCCGCTCAACGTCCAGGCTTGGCCCTCGGGAGCGATGGCCGAAGGCGCGACGGGCAGCGCACCGTCGGGCTGCAGCGAGGGATGCGAGATGCGGCCGACATGCCAGAGCTGGAGAAAAATGCGGCCGCCGGCGTGGTGCACGGCGTCCGTCACGCCTTTCCAGCCGGCGACCTGTTCGGCGCTATGGATGCCCGGCGTTCCCGGATAGCCGAGGCCCTGCGGGGAAACCTGCGTCGCTTCGCTGATGATGAGGCCAGCGCTCGCACGTTGTGCATAATAGGTAGCGTTGAGCGGGCCGGGCACGTTGCCGGGTCCGGCGCGATTGCGCGTCATCGGCGCCATCACCACGCGATTGGGCAACGCCAGTGGGCCTAGTCTGAAAGGCGAGAGAACGTCGATCGTGCTGTCAGTCAAAATGCATACCACTCTTTTTCACAACGCTCGGCCAGCGTGCCGCCTCGCTGCGGATGAAGGCGGCAAATTCCGCGGGCGTCGAGGTCGCGGGGTAAAGCCCGACAGCATCGGCCTTGGATTTGACGGCCGGATTGTTCAAGGCTTTTGCGACCTCCGCCGCCAGCTTGTCGATGATGGCCGGCGGCGTGCCTTTCGGCGCGACGAGGCCGAGCCACACCGTGAGATCGCCGAGATCGACGCCAGTCGCGGCGGCCAGCGTCGGCAGATCGGGTACCGGCGGAAACGGCCTGCCGTCGAGCTTGGCGACCGCGCGCAACTGGCCGGCCTCGATGAGCGGCAGCACCGCCGAGGGACCATCGAAGACGAAATCGACACTCTTGGTCAGGATGCCGTTGGCGACTTCCGCGCTGCCGTTGTAGGGCAGCAGCACGGTGTCGATGCCGGCCTTGTCGTTGAACAGAAGGCAGGTCAGCTTGGTCGTGATCGTCCCCGCGCCGCAGTTGAGCTTGCCGGGGTGCGCCTTTGCGGCCGCGATCAAATCCTTCGCCGTCTTGTAATCGCCCGATGCGTTGACCACGAGCAGGCCCATGGATTTCGCCACCAGTGAGATCGGCGCGAAATCGTTGATCGGATCATAGGGCAGGTGGCTGTAGAGATATTGGTTCATCACCAGCGTCGAATCGATCGCCATGAGGAGGGTGTAGCCGTCAGGTGTCGCCTTCTGCACCAGTTGGGCGCCGATGACCGTGTTGGCGCCCGGCCGGTTATCGATCACGACGCCCTGGCCGAAATCCCGGCTCATCCTTTCACCGACCATGCGCGCCAGCACATCCGATGGGCCACCCGCCGGGAACGGCACGACGATGTGGATCGGGCGATTGGGGTAAGTGTCCTGCGCGGCCGCCGGCGCAGCGCAAAGCGCGGACAGCACGGCGAGTGCAATAAAGCGAATGCAGCGCATGGTGTTCTCCATGGTCCGGCGGATTCGTCGCGATGGTAGCGTCGCTGTCAGAACTCCTCGAGGAGACGGCCGCAGCCGTTCACGCGATCCTCGATGCCGCAGCGGCGCAACGCATCCCAATAGGTCACCGCATTGATCGCCAGCACCGGCTTGCCGAGCCAGCGCTCGGCCTCGGCCGCGATGGCGACCGTCGGCAGTGCGGTGCCGACTTGGAGGATCGCATCGACATCGGGACCGTCGAGCTGCTTCAGCGCATTCTGGATATCAGCAACGGGCACCTGGGCAATGGCGCGCGGTGTGGCGCATTTCATGCCATGGAGCCGCACGATCTCGAATCCGGCCTCGGCCAGATAGAGCCGCACCATGTCGTCGCCGCGCTGCTGATGCGGCGTCAGCACGGCGATGCGCTTGGCGCCGAACGCCTTCAGGGCGGCAACGGACGCGCTCGACCCCATCGATATGCCGGCGCCGGCGCGCTGGCTAAGCTCGTTCTGGAGTTTCTCCGCCGCCGCCACGCCGCCCCAGAAGGTTTCGAGCGAGATGCCGATGATGAGATGATCGAGGCCGGCCGTCATGATCTGGTCGATGGCGGTCTGGATGCCTTCGCGCATGTCATGCATGTGCTCGAAGAAGGCCTGCTCGGTGTTGAGCGGCCGCTCCTTGATGGTCGATCGGCCGGTGTGGTTGGTGACACCGCGCGGACGCAGCAACTCGCACTCCGGTTGCACGGTGGTGTTGGTCGATGGCACCACGACGCCAATGCGCTTTCGAAATCCCAAAGTATCTGGCACGATCCCTGTTCCTTTCTGCTCGGCAAAGGATCGCATGGCTTGCCGTCGATACACAAGGAACCGCCGCGTTCATGATCGCGTGACAGGCCGGCACGCTCAACTGGAACGAAACTTGTATTCATTCGGCGCAGGCATTGTGCCGCGGAGATTTTCGCAATGACGACGCGACGACGGTTCCTGACGACCTTTACCGCACTCACGGCGGCGGCCATCGTGCGGCCGGCTCGCGCCGAGGGCTGGCCCGATCGCCCCGTCAAGGTCATCATGCCGTTCGCCCCGGGCGGGAACAGCGATGGCATGGCGCGGGTCATCGGGCAGAGCCTCGGCGAGAAGCTTGGACAGCAATTCATCATTGAAAATCGGCCCGGCGGAATGGGAGCGATCGCCGCCGAAGCGGTCGCGCACGCGCCCACCGACGGCTACACGCTGTTCTGGGCCGCGCTGCCGCAGATCGCGATTTTCCCGGCCATGATGAAGGTGGCCTACGATCCGGTGAAGGATTTCGCACCGATCAGCGATGTCGGCACCAATCCGTTCGTGCTCGTCGTGCACCCGAGCCTGCCGGTCAAGACGCTGAAGGAGTTTGTCGATTACGTGAAGGCGCAGCCCGACGAGCTGTCCTATGCGGACGGCGGCACCGGCACACTCAGCCACCTCTCAATGGTCCTGCTGCTCGATCGCGCCAAGCTCTCGCATGGTCGCCGTTCCGTACAAAGGCGGCGGTCCTGCGTTGGCGGATACAATCGCCGGGCACCTCAAGATCTACTTCGGCAATCTTTCGGAGGTGATTCCCCAGGTCCAGGCCGGCGCGCTGCGCGCGATCGCGATGTCGAGCGAGAAGCGCACCGCGCAACTCCCCGATGTGCCGACAGTCAGCGAATCCGGTTACCCGGGTTTCAACACCATCACCTGGAACGGGTTGATGGCGCCCGCCGGGACCCCGCCGGCGATCATCGACAAGCTGGCCAAGGAAATCGCGATCGTGGTGAAAAATCCCGCAGTCGTGGCGCACCTCAAGGGCTATGGGGTCGAGCCGCTTGGCGACACGCCGCAGCAATTCGCCGCGACCATCGCGGCTGACATTCCCTTGTGGGCCTCGGCGGTGAAGTTAGCCGGGCTCCGCGAAGTCCATAGTCGTCCCGCGCCGCGCGGGTTCCCGGATTGGGCGTCGCTTGACGAAGAAGCGCGGCGCGCGGCGGCAGGCGCCGCGCTTGCACGCGCGGGGCGGCTCGAGCCGAGCCTCCATGCCTACATCTCGCTCGCGTCGCGAGTGCCTCCTGCTGCGGCGGGCGCGCTGGCCGGCATGCCTTATGCTGCGAAGGATATCTTCGCGACCGCTGGCCGGCAGCCGACATGCGGGCTTGCTCACGGCATCGATATCGGCTGTTCCGGCAATGCCGAAGTCTTGCGTCGTCTTGGCGATAACGGGGCCGTCAGCATCGGCTTCTGCACGATGACGGAACTGGCCTACGAACCTTCGGGTTACAGCACGCAGCAGGCGGCGGCAGTCAATCCGTGGAGTGCCGATTTCATCACCGGCGGATCGTCGTCCGGCTCCGCGGTTGCGGTGAGCAGCGGCTCTGCGGTTTTCGCGCTCGGATCGGATACCGGCGGTTCGGTGCGCATTCCCGCCCAGGCTTGCGGCGTGGCGGCATGGAAGCCGACGGCCGGGCTGGTCTCGACGCGCGGTGCGATGGCGCTGGCGCCGACCCTCGACACGATCGGCATTTTGGCGCGCAGTTTTGACGACTTGGCCGCTCCGGCCAAGATCCTGGCCGGGGACGACCGGCCCGCTGCGCCATCAATCGAATGCGTTACGGTATTCGCCGGCCTGATGGCGGCGGCCGAACCGGCGGTACGCCGTGCCTGCGAGGACGGCATCGCGGCGATCGCGGCAACCGGCATTAAAATGATGCGGTGCGATGCCATCGCGGCGGTTGAAGTCATCGACGCGCACGCCCTCACTGTCCTTCAGGCCGAGCCGGCGCGAGCGCATCGTGCGCGTCTCGAAGGCACTTCGCTCGATCCGGTGCTGCGTAAACGTCTTGCCAAGGGGCTGACCATCGACGAGCCGACTTTGGCCGCAAGCCGCGCAGCGCGCGCATCACTTGGCGCAAACTTTCTCAACGATGTTCTCGCCGGTGCGGACGCCGCTGTCTTGCCGGTCATGCCGATCCGTACGCCGCCGCGCGCGCTATGCGATCCGACGTCTCCCACATTCGATGCGCGTACGCTCTACCGGCTGAGCCAATGGACGCGGTTCGTCAACATGCTGGGATTTCCGGCGCTGGCGATGCCAGCCGGCTTCGACGATCGCGGACTGCCGGTGGCGTTGCAGATCGTCGGACGGCCCGGCGCCGATCTTGCCTTGATCGCGCTAGCCGCAGCGGTGCAAAAGATGACGGACTGGCACGGCCGTATCCCGGCCGGCATTGCCGACCTCGACAGGACAGCGACGTCCTGAAAACAAAGTGGTGTACCCATGCCTCACCTGACCACCGATGATGGTATCAAGCTCTACTATGAGGAAACCGGCTCCGGCATTCCGATCCTGTTCGTGCACGAGTTCGCCGGGGACTGCCGCTCCTACGAGACGCAGGTGCGCCATTTCAGCCGCAGTTACCGCTGCGTCGTCTTCAATGCGCGCGGCTATCCGCCGTCGGATGTGCCCGACGACGTCGAGCGCTATTCGCAGGACCGCGCGCGCGACGATATTCGTGCGGTGCTCGACGCGTTGAAGATCGACAAGGCGCATGTCGTCGGTTTGTCGATGGGAGGCTTCGCCACCTTGCACTTCGGCTTCACCTATCCGGATCGCGCCCGCTCGCTGGTGGTCGCTGGTTGCGGCTATGGGGCGTCGCCCGACAAGCGCCAGCAATTTGCCGAGGAGACCGAGGCTGCGGCCCAGCGCTTCGAGAGTATCGGCATGGCGAAAGCGGCCGAGGCTTACGCGCTGGCGCCTTCGCGCGTACAGTTACAGAACAAAGACCCGCGCGGCTGGCGGGAATTCGCCGACCAGCTCGCCGAGCACTCGACCGCCGGCGCGGCGCTGACCATGCGCGGCGTGCAGAAGCGGCGGCCGTCGCTGTTCGATCTGGTCGACAAGATCAAGACCATCACGGCGCCGACCTTGATCATGACGGGTGATGAGGATTTTCCGTGCCTCGAACCCGCGCTGCTGCTCAAGCGCACCATCCTGACGTCGGCGCTGGTCGTGCTGCCGAATGCCGGACACACGATCAACCTCGAGGAGCCGGAGGAATTCAATCGCTGCATTGGCGACTTTGTGCACAGCGTCGACATCGGCGCCTGGCGGCCGCGCGATCCGCGCGCCATGGCGACGGGGATATTGGGGAAGTAGGCGAATGTTCACCGGCCCCCGCACTGCGTGCGGGGGAGGGAACGTTCATCCGCCCCCGCACGAAGTGCGGGGAGGGGGACCGCGCGTCAGCGCGGTGGAGGGGGCTGCGGCCTCAGAGCTTCTCTGCCGCCATTCGAACGATGGCGTCAGCCGCTTCATCGATCCTACGCGTTAATTCGCTCGCGGCAATGCGCACTACCCTTACTCCGTGTGCTTCAAGCCATGCGTCCCGGCGGATATCGCGTTGCGGTCGATCGCCCATATCGTGACTTACGCCATCGATTTCGATCGCAAGCCGTGCCTTGGCGCAGTAGAAATCGAGAACATATGGTCCGATCGGATGCTGTCGGCGGAAAACCGGTTGCCCCAGCGCACGTATGCGCAATCAACTCCACAGCCGTGCTTCCGGTGCCGACAATGCGCGACGCAGACGTTGGGCGTTGTTGATGGTTTTCCTCGGAGCTCTCATGATCGTTTGCTCAGAAGCCCCCTCCACCACGCTTCGCGTGGTCCCCCTCCCCGCACTGCGTGCGGGGGCGGATGAACGGTAGTTCAGCGCCTGTGTATTTTCATGGGGGGACCGCTAAACTATCGATTCAGTCCGGACGGGTCTTGCTTTCGATTTCACTCGATCGCTTCGGCGCTTTCCAGCATCGCGATCAGCGAGCCGCGGCGGACGAATTCGTGATGCTTTTTTGGGTCTTCGGCGATGCGGCGCAGATTGTCGAGGTACTCGCGCCGCTTTTCCGGGTCGCGCTCCTCGAGCGTGCGCTTGTTGGCGATGGACTGTGCCTGAACGTAATCGATGGCGGTGCGCCGGCGTTGCCGGTCGTAGCGGTCGAGCAGGGGATCGGCGTCGGCGCCCTGCCAAATCTCTTTGAGCTTGTCCGCGAGGTTGAGGCCGTCCTGAAAGCCGCTGTTCATTCCCATGCCGCCGATCGGATTGTTGACGTGGGCGGCGTCGCCCGCGAGCACGATGCGGCCGGCGCGAAAAGCCCCCGCGACCCGTTGATGCACCGCATACATGTTGCGATGAACGATCTCGTAAGGGGCGCCGTCGGGCAGGCACTCGGCGAAACGCGCCTGAATCCAGTCGTCGCCCATGACCTCTTCGTCGCTCTCTTCGGACTTGGCCGGGAACAGGCAGCGCCATAGTCCGGCAAAATCCTCTCCCGGCACTTTCATCAGCGAGACCCATCGATCGGGATGCGCGCAGTAGTTTCGCAGCCGGTATCCCATCGCCTTGCCGAAGTCGAACGGCACGCCGACGATGTTGAAACGTTCGGGCCAGGTGAAGCCTTCGAACGACACACCGGTGGCCTTGCGAACGACGCTGCGGCCGCCGTCGCAGCCGATCAAATAGCGGCCACGGTGCAGTTCGATGCTGCCGTCCTCCATTTTGACTTCGGCTTCGACAAAATCGGAATCCTGCCACACCGAGACGACCTCGGCGGGCCGTACCATGGTGAAACCCGGCACCTTTTCGGCCGCGGCCAGCGCCACGTATACCGTGCGATGTTGCTCGAGCTGGATCACGTATGGGTGCTTGCTCTCGTCGGCGAGCACGCCGTAGTCGAATTCGGCCACCACGTCCTGCGTGACCCGATCGCGCCACTGGAAGATCGGCGACCGCAATCCCTGGCGGAGGATTTCTTCGGTCAGCCCAAGGTCTTCGAACAGATCGAGGGTCGAGGGTTGCAGCGTGGCGGCGCGGTGGTCTTCCGCCGGCTTCGCGAGCCGGTCGAATACGGTCACGGGAATACCGTGCCTAGCGAGACGCAGCCCGGTCACGGTGCCGATCGGGCCGCCGCCCGCAATCAAGATGCGATCGTTTTGCTTCATGGAGATTTCACTTTGCGGTTGCCGCTTGCGAGCGATCTGGTGTGATGTGACACTAGCCACAGTTATTGCGGCTAGCAATGTGACGAATCTGGTGAAGCGATAAAGACATCATGAGCACAGAATTTGAGCGTTTCGTGCTGCACGCGCCCGACGATCTTGCCGGATTGAAGACGGCTCTGATGAAATTTGCACCACAGCAGGTGCAGAAGCTTGCATTGTTCTTCCGCGTTCCCGGTGAATACGAGGACGGCTCGCGCGAGAAAGCGCGCGCCGCTGTCGATCGCGTGCTCGCTGAACACGCTCTGGCCGATCGCGCCGAAATGATCACAGTCGTCGGGTGCGAAGGTGCCACGACGCCCTGCGCGTATGTTTTCGCCGACGTGACGGATGACGGCAGCGGCGAAACCGGGCCGCGGCTTGCAATCGGTCTCGCGCGTGGCCGTCCGCCTGCCGACGATGAGCTCGATACGGCCGAATTCGCGATAAAGATCGCGGAGATCGTCCATGCCGCTATTGCGGACGGTGGAATGGCGGCGCGCGATGTCGCCACGGTGTTCGTGAACACGCCGTCGCCTTCGACGGGCGATAAGGCTGCTCGTGGCCGCCGTGCTCGCGCCGTCGCGGCGCTTGGCGCGGGTGTTGCCTTGGGTGAGACTGACCCGGGCCGCGTGACCGATGCAACGATCGGGACCGATCTCTCGCTTCATACGAGCCGCGTCCAGACTTTCACCGGTCCCACCGTCAAGCAGGTCGAAGTTATTGTGTTGGGCAATCGATCGGGTATCGGCGGCCGTTTCGTCGCCGGCGCCACGCTGACCGGAAGCTTGCTCGACGTGCGGCCGCTCAAGCGCATGCTGATCGGCGCCGGGCTGCGTCTCGACGATGATGGTGAACTTGCCGAGCCTGATCGCGTGGTCGGGGCGCTCATCAAGTCCGGCGTTGCCGCCGACGGGCACGTACTCGGCCAACCGACGGTTATTTTCGCCGGCGGCATCCCACCGGAAAAGCACGTCCGCGCAGCGCAATCGGGTGTCTACGGCGCTGTGCTCGGCACGACATGCATGTTCAATACCTACGATCCGATCCAGCAGGCCCCGGAGGGCGGCTCGCAGATCTGCTGCATCGTCCGGACGTAGAGCGATCAGCCCGTCACGCGCTTGATGCCCCTTTGAAGATCCTCGCCGAGGGTCTCCAAATTTGTCTTCACACCATGCCAGTCGTCGCTGACAACATTCCAGTTGACCATCGGCGCCTGGGCATTCGCCGTCGGCGACAGGCCGTTCTGGGCGCGTCCCGTGGACGTGTCATAGGCGAAAGCACCCGTAATCGTCAGCGCAACCCCAAGAATGAATCCTAAAAGCATCGGCACGGCTGTTCTCCCTCGTCAGAGCCGCATTGAGCGATATTGGAACGCGATAACGTCTCTTTCGTTCCAACCGTTAACGGCCGGCTCGCAATGAGCCGGCCGTTGGCCGTTCCGGAGTGGAAAGCGCTGGAATTACTTCTTGCTGTTGTCGGCGATCCAAGCGGTCTTGTCGCTGTCGTACTTGAACCCAGGAGCCTTCTCGAGCTGGTCCTTGTTGGTATCCATGACGAGGTACCATTTCTTGTCCTTGGTGGTAACCTTCACCGAACCCATCGGCACCGCGACATCCTTCTCGCCCGCGCCAAGGAATCCGCCGACGCCGATGATCAGTGCTTTTGCTTGGCCGCCCTTGTCGAGCAGCACATCCATGATCTCGCCGATCTTGTTGTCCTTGGGATCGTAAACGCTCTGCTTGTACCAGTTCGTCACCGTGTAAGCATCGGTGGGAACGCTGGTCATGATCCGGGTGGCAGCCTGCGCCGGCAAACTCAACCCCTGTAAACTCAACGCCAGCAAGCCGGCGCCAACAAGTGGTGCAATTTTCACGTCTTATCTCCTGTTCTGGGCGCGTGATTACACGCGGCCGCCAAAATGTCCGCCGCCGAACAGCAGGACCAGAATGACGATGATCACAATGATCCAAATCAGTCCGTGGCCTCTGCCGCCGTAATATCCGCGATTGTAGCCGTAGTAACCGCCGCCGCCGCCAAAAAGCAGCACCAGGATGATTATGATGACGAGCAGGCTCATGCTTCGATCCGTATTTCATCGTTCACGCTGCCATCACAAACCGCCACGGGAACTTAAGTTCCTACGGCCGGCAAATATAAGCGGGCACGGGCCAACAGCACGGCGAGCTGCCTAATCGTATTTGATATTGGCTTCCTTTAGCACCTTGGACCAGCGCTCTGCCTCGTTGCGAATGAAGGTTGAAAATTCCTCCGGCGTGCTGGTGAAAACGAAATTGCCCGTTTGATTGAATATCTGCCGCACATCGGGCTCCGATAGGATGTGCACGACCTCGTGGTTGAGTTTGTCGACGATCGGCTTCGGCGTTCCCTTCGGTGCGACGAGGCCAAGCCAGACCGAGAGGTCGTCGAAATGGGCAAGGTCACCGGCTGCCGCAAGCGTCGGCAGATCGGGGTAGGGCTCTTTGCGGCCATCGAGCTTGGCGAGTGGGCGCACCTTGCCGCTGTCGATCAGCGGGCCTACCACCACGTTCGCGCCATAGACCATGTCGACGCTGCCGGTCAGAAGGCCCTGCACGGTCTCCGCGGTGCCCCTGAACGGTACATAAAGGACATCGATGCCTGCCGCTTTGTTGAACAGGACGCCCATCAGTTGTGCGGTGATCGTTCCGGCGCCGTAAGTGAGTTTTCCTGGTGCAGCCTTGGCGCGCGCGATCAGGTCTTTCACCGTCTTGGGGCCGTGTTCGGCCGGCACGGCCAAGAGCGACATCGATTTGACCGTGGGCGTGATCGGCGCGAAATCGTTGAGCGGGTCGTAGGGCAGCGATTTGTAGAGATACTGATTCATCACCAGCGTCGAATCGATCGCCATCAGCAGCGTGTAGCCGTCGGGCGCGGCCTTGGCGACCGTCTCGGCGCCGATGATGGTGTTGGCGCCGGGGCGGTTGTCGACGACGACCGGCTGTCCCCAGTCCTCGTTCATCTTCTGCGCGATGATCCGCGCGGCGATATCGGATGGGCCGCCGGCCGGAAACGGGATGACGATGTGGATGGCGTGCGCGGGGTAAGCGTTCTCGGCTTGCGCGGCGAACGGCAGCGAACACATGAGAGCGAGCGCGGCGCAGTGCGTCGCGACTGTCGACACAAGAGCCGATCGATAGGCCGATCGATAGGCCATGGCGTCCTCCCCGATCCGTTGGCGCCATGCTAGGCTAGAATCCGAGAGGGGAACACAAGGAGACCCGGCATGACGGCGCGCATCGGGCTCATCATCCCGTCCTCGAACCGTATGGTCGAGCAGGAGATGGTGCGGCACACCCCGCCGGACGTGCAGGCGCACGTCATGCGCTTGCGCATGACCGGCGCGCACAATGGGCCCATCGATCAATTGCTGCCCCGCGTCGAACAGGCAACCGCAACGCTGACCGATGCCCGCTGCGACGTGGTCGCTTTTCACTGCACCGCCAATTCGATGTCGGAGGGCGCCGACGGCGAGGCGAAACTCCTCGATGCCGTGCGTCGCGGCGGCGCGGCGCACGCGACGACGACGGCGACGGCGATCCGCCACGCCTTCGATGCGCTCGGCGCGCGCCGCATCGTTCTGCTGACGCCCTACAGCGCGCACACGACCGAGGAAGAAGCCGAATTTCTGCGCAAGGCCGGCTACGACGTGCTGCACGCCCGCGGTTTCGCGCTCAAAGGCAGCGATGAATACTGCGCGACGCCGCCGCATTTCTGGCGCGACCGCGCCATCGAGGCGGCACGCCCCGATGCCGACGCCTATCTGATCAGTTGCGCCAACATTTCGGTGTTTCCGGTCATCGAGACGATCGAACAAAAACTCGACCGGCCGGTGGTGACGAGCAATCAGGTGGTGATCTGGGAGGCGTTGTCGCTTCTCGGCATCGGCGACCGCCGCAATTGCCGCGGCCGCCTGTTCGACTGCCGGAGCGCAAACGCGTCTGCACGCCGGGAACACGAAGAAGGGATGAAGACGCCATGACCATCCAGCAGAACACCGATCGCATCCAGACGACGCATATCGGCAGCCTGCCGCGCCCGCATGACCTGCTCGATCTGATGAAGGCAAAATTCGGCGGCCAGTCCTACGATCGAAAGAAATACGACGAAATCCTATCTCAGGCGGTCAGCGACGCCGTGCGCCGCCAGGTGGAGTGCGGAATCGACATCGTTACCGACGGCGAATTTTCCAAGCCCGGATTCTTCACTTACATCCAGGAGCGCCTCGAAGGATTCGAGTCCCGCCCCAATCAGAAGATGAAGTTGTTCCAGAAGGAGGTCGAGGCCTTTCCGGAATATTATGCCGAGTATTTCAAACAGGCGATGATGGGCGGCGCGATCGTCGGCCTGGCGCCGGTGGTTTGCGTGGCGCCCGTGAAGTATCGCGGCGAGGCGTTCGTGAAACGCGACATCGACAACGTCAAGCGCGCCGCGGCGGCGGTCGGCGTCGCCGATCATCACGTCTTTCTGCCGGCGACGGCGCCATCAGGCGTCGGCATCAATGAATACTACAAGTCCGAGGAGGAGTATTTCCACGCGCTCGCGGGCGAGCTTGCGAAGGAATATCGCGCCATCGTCGATGCCGGCATTCTGGTGCAGATCGACGATCCGTTCCTGCCGGACATTTTCTTCGAGCCGGGGCTCGACCGCGCGCAGATGAAACGCCGCGCCGAGATCTATGTCGAGGCGATCAACACCGCCCTGCAGGGCATCGCGCCCGAGATGGTGCGTTTCCACACCTGCTACGGCATCAACGAAGGCCCGCGGCTCTACGAGGCGGCGCTCTCCGACATCATCGACTACGTGCTCAAGATCAACGCCGGCTCGTACAGCTTCGAAGCCGCCAATCCCCGTCACGAGCACGAGTACCATCTGTTCGAGCGCATCAAGCTTGCGGACGGCAAGGTGCTGGCGCCCGGCATGATCACGCATGCCAGTAACATCGTCGAACATCCGGAATTGATCGCCGAGCGCATCGTGCGCTTTGCCAGATTGGTCGGTAAGGAAAACGTCATCGCGGCGGCGGATTGCGGCTTCTCATCGCAGGCGCTCTATCGAACCGAGGTGCACCACACCGTGGTGTGGGAGAAGTTCAAGGCGCTATGTCAAGGCGCCGCTCTCGCGACCAAGGCGCTATGGCCATGATGATGCTGCGGCGCGCGGCGCTGGAGCAGCCGTGAGAATTCGCCTAGCTTGCCGTTCGCGCTGCCCGTAGGAATGATGGCGCGCCAGTCAGACGAGGTTGAGACCGTGCACGCTTCCCATTCTGAATCCACGCGAAATGCTTCGCTCGAGTCGCGCCGTTCGATGTACGCCAACAACAAGCTGCAGATCGGCCTGTTCGGTTCCAACTGCTCGTCCGGCCGCGCGGTGACGCTGGTGCCGGAACGCTGGTCGGGAAATTGGCCTGACAACAAGCGGCTGGCGGTGATGTCGGACGACGCCGGCATCGATTTCCTGCTGCCGATCGGCCGCTGGAAGGGTTACGGCGGCGATACCGACTACCAGGGCACGACGCTTGGAAACGATCACCTGGGCGACCGGGCTCCTCGCCGCCACCAAGCGCATCACGGTGTTCGGCACCGTGCACGCGCCGATCTTCAATCCGGTGGTGGCGGCCAAGGAGATGGTCACCGCCGATCACATTTCGGAGGGCCGTTTCGGCCTCAACATCGTGGTCGGCTGGAACGAGGGCGAGTTCGACATGTTCGGCGTCGAGCAGCGCCAGCACGGTGACCGTTACGCCTTTGCGCAGGAGTGGATCGACGTCATCAAGATGATCTGGTCGGACCGCGAAGATTTCGATTTCCACGGCGCCTATCTCAACATGAAGGGCATCCGCGGCAAGCCGAAACCCTATGGCGGTGCCCGGCCGGTGATCATGAACGCCGGCGCGTCGGCGACCGGGCAGGCGTTCGCGGTCAAGAACTGCGATGCTTTCTTCATGCAGGCGTCGCGCACGTCGCTCGACGACACTGCGCAAAAAGTGCGTGCCGCCCAGCAGGCGGCGCAGGATCAAGGCCGCCAGATCGGTTGCTACACCGTCGGCGTCATCACCTGCCGCCCGACGCAAAAGGACGCCGAGGACTATTATCAGCACTGCATTGTCGACAGGGCCGACTGGAAAGCGGTCGACGACATATTGGCGCTGAAGAACATTTCACCGCAAACGGTGCCGATGCAGGAATATCTCACCAAGCGCAGCCAATACGCCCAGGGCATGGGCGGCCTGCCGATCGTCGGCGATCCCGATCATGTCGCGGCGCAACTCGCCGATCTCAGCAAGGCCGGCCTCACCGGCATCGCGATATCGCTGGTCAACTATGCCGACGAACTGCCGTATTTCTGCGACGAGGTGATCGGCCGGCTGGAGCGCATGGGGATAAGGGAAAAGGTGGGCAGCGCGTAAGACGCTTGCTGCTCCCTCCCCCCTTGCGGGGGAGGGCGGGGTGGGGGGTCGGGAGGCGACGCGCCCGCGTCGACGACCGGCGTGCAATCGTCCACGATTTCTCGCCGCCTCCCGACCCCCACCCCCCAGCCCCTCCCCACAAGGGGAAGGGGAGAGCTCACCGTCTACTCGTAATCGAGGTGCCGCGCTTCTTGTTGTAGCGGTGCGTTTGCACGCGCTCCCAGACGCCGTTGAGGTGGTACGGATCGCTGCGCGTAAACGCATCGACGGCGGCACGGTCCCTGGCGTCGATCACGAAGATGCTGCCGACCGGCGTCTCGCCGTCGTCGGCGACGAGCGTGCCTGCGGTCACCACGTCGACGGCGTGGTCTTCGGATTTGTCGAGGTGGATGCGGTGCTCGCGGTAATGCTTGGCCCGCATCGGCAAGATGTCTTTCTTGTCGGTCGCATGAACGACGAACAGCATGTCGGGCTCCGTAAATCTCCCTCGCCACAGGGGGAGACGAATAGACTAATCCTGCCGCTGCGTCGGCGCGACTTTAAATCCGCTCTCGCCGTCGAGCGCGAGGCGGCCGGCGGCGACAGCGCCTGCCCATCGCGCGGTCGCGGGCAGGCCGCCGAAAGAGAAGAAATGCGCGCCGACGTTGGCGGGCGCGGCGCCGGCCAGAGCGCGGACAAGATCGTCAGGCGTTGCCAGCGCGAACATCTGCCGCAGCAGCCCGGCACGCCGGGCCAGCGCCTGCGCGGACGCGCTGCACGCCGCAACGGCTGGCGTAACGCATCAGTGCCGCGAGACTCGTCGGGCCGGCAAGTCCGATGCGCACCGGATGATCGAGGCCGAAGGCGCGCAGCCGCGCAACGTAATCGAGCATGGCCCGTGGATCGAAACAGAATTGCGTGACGATCTCGACCTTGAGGCCGGTCGCCTCGGCGGCGGCGATTTTCTCGGTCAGCGCCCGGTCGAGCGCCTCGGCGCCGATGCGCGGATGGCCTTCGGGATAGCCGGCGATGCCGATCGCACGCATGCCGCGCCGCCGCAGCACGCCGCTGTCGATCGCGTCGATGGCGCGCCGGAACGGTCCGCATTCGCGTGCGGTCGCCGGCGATCACCAGAGCCTGCTGCACGCCGGCTTCGCCGTTGAGGCGCGCCAGAATGTCGTCCAGCGCCGCGGCGCTGCCGAAATTGCGCACCGCAATATGCGGCACCGCCGTGAAGCCGGCGGCCCGCAGCCTTTTCGCCGCGGTGAGCGCTTCATCGGCGGGCCGGCCCGGCACGGCGCTCAAATAGATGCGCGTGCCGGGCGCCAGCACGCCAAGCGCCGCGATATCAGCATCCGACGGCCGCGTCGCCTCGACGGAAAATCCGTCCATGAACGCACGATGCGCGCGATCGGATCGCGGCGCGGAAGTTCTGAAATCGCGATCGCGGTCATCTTATCCGCCCCCGCGGAGCGAAGCGCAGCGGGTGAGGGGGACCACGCGAAGCGTGGTGGAGGGGGCATAGGGCATAACAGCTAGCGCAAGCATCAAAGACTTGCCCCTTCCGGCGCGCTTCGCTCGCGAGCCTACGCCCGGCGGCGCGAGATCACGTAGGATTCGTCGTAGAACCACAGTCCGCCGCGCTCGCGCAGCACCGCGCGCGTGGCGTCGAGATAGCGGCCGTCGGCCACGACGTCGCCGAGCCGGTCGATCCTCGACCTGCGCCACATAGATCGCCGCGTTCCAGGCCGCGAACAGCGTCGAGGTGCCGATCGATTCGGAAATTTCCGACGGCAGCGTGTGCATCTCGTAGCGGAACAGCGAGCGGTTGTCGGCATAGGCGTTGAAATTGAGATCGCGGCCGGCGGAGCCGAGGTCGTGCTTCACCGCCTTGAGGATCTGATGGCGGTCGTGGATGAACGGATGGTCGTCCGGCCAGACTTTTTGAATGATCTCCATGCCGGGATCGTGGCCGTGCGAATGGATGGCGATCAGCCGGCCGCCGGGGCCGAGCGCGCGCGCCAGCGGACCGATCACGCGCTTGGCCTTGAAGTCGAGCGAGGCGCGCGCGCGATAGGGCTGCGAGGCGATGACGAGATCGTAATTGGCCTGCGTGCCGCCGGGCTTCGGAATGATCGGATCGAGCAGGAAGCGGTGATCTTCGCGATAGATCACGAGCACGACCGGGCGCTCGTAAACCGGATTGCCGGTGCGCGGGCTCACGCCGGCTTTCCAGTTCTGCGCCAGGAACGGTTCGAGATCGATGATCTGCTGCTCGAAGCGATGCGCCGAATTGCCGGCGAGCGGCAGCTCGTGCCACACCAGGCTCGACGCGGCGTTGAGCGATTTCACCGCGAGCCACGGCGCATCCGCATAGGCGAGATTGGTCAGCACCAGCACGGACGCCGGATGCTCGAAGAAGCGGTCCGACATTTTCTGCAACGTGAGGCGCACGTCCTCGAGGCTGATTTCCTTGCCGACCGTATAGAACGGCATGTGCGGGAAACGGTCGTGCATGGCGCGCATCACCCGCACCAGCACCGAGCCGTCGCCGACGCCGGCGTCGAACACGCGCACCGCCGGCGGCCGCGGATGGATGTGCGACGAGCTCTTCGGAGACGCGGTGCGCGACCTCCCATTTCTCGCTGCAGGTATTGACGAACAGCAGATACTTCTGCCGGTTGTCGAAGAAGCGGAAATTGCGCTGCGGATCGTCGGGCTTTCGCCGGTGCGGCCGGCGGCGCCGGAGGCGGGGCAGGCCGGCCGCGTCTCGCGCGGCCGCTCGATGATGGTGGGACGCTCGCCCTGCGTGGGATTGGCCGCCATGAAGCCGTGGATGCGGTCGAGCGTGTCGGTGGTGATGCGGCCGCCGTTGCGCAACCGCGCCGCGAGCTTGCCGTCGTTGACCGCGCGGCGGCCGAACGTCGACTCGGCGAGCCCGGTCTGGCGGCAATAGTCGGAGATTTCCTGAAGGAGTTGCTGGGCGTTCATGGCCCGCCGCTCCCTGACGTTTCCTCGATGATGAGCGCGCGATCGTTATGGCGATTTCTGCGCGGCGCTGTGATCGCAGCGAACCAAGAGCCGGGCACGGGGTCAACCACAAATTCGCCCACTATTACGGTGGGCAAAATATTGGGCTTTAGCCCAATCACTGTGGGCAGGGATGGAGGTCGTCAGTCCTGACCAGCGAGACCGGCGAGGACCGCTTTCGCGACCGCCGCCGTGCCGTCCTGGCCGCCCAAGTCGCGCGGCTTGATGCCGGCCGCGAAGGCGCGGTCGACGGCGCCTTCGATGCGCCGCGCCGCTTCAGCCGCGGGGGCGTGATCGAATTTGTCGGCGAGCCAGTCGAGCATCATCGCGGTGGACAGGATCATCGCGGACGGATTGGCGAGACCTTGGCCCATGATGTCCGGCGCGGTGCCGTGGCAGGGTTGAAACACCGCGTGTGTATCCCCGATATCGGCCGATGGCGCCATGCCCATGCCGCCGATCAGGCCGGCGGTGAGATCGGAGAGAATGTCGCCGAACATGTTCTCCATCACCATCACATCGAAATCCCATGGCCGGCGCACCAGCATGGCCGAGCAGGCGTCGACGTAAAGCCGTTCGGTGGCGACGCCGGGATGACGTGCGGCGGCTTCGTCGAAGATCTGGCGAAAGAACGCATAGGCCTTGAACGCGTTGGCCTTGTCGACGCAGGCGAGCTTGCCGGGCCGCCCGCGCGCCTTGCGGCGTTCGGCGAGGCGAAACGAGAAGTCGAATAGCCGCTGCGAGGTTTTGCGGGTGATCACCAGTGTTTCGCGCGCCTCGTCCTGGGTGACAACGCCTTTGCCCATGGAGGCGAATAAACCTTCGGTCGACTCGCGGATCAGGACGAGATCGATGCCGTGCGTGTCGGCGCCGACGATCGGGCTCGGCACGCCAGGGACCAGCCGCGCCGGGCGCACGCCGGCATAGAGATCGAAGATGAAGCGCAGTTCGACCTGCGGCATGATCTCGGTGCCGTCCGGGTAGCGCACGTCCGGCAGTCCGCACGCGCCGAGCAGGATCGCATCCGCTTCGCGGCAAAGTTTTATGGTGCTCTCGGGCATCGATTTGCCGGTGTCGCGATAATGGCCGGCGCCGGCCGGCGCGGCGCTGAACCGGAATTTCAGCCCGGTGTTCATCGCCTCGACCCGGCGTAGCACGTCGAGCGCCGGCGCCATGACCTCGGGCCCAATGCCGTCGCCGGCCAATACCGCGATGTGGAAACTGTCGTTGGCGAGCATCGCTTATCCCTCGATTGTCACCGCGACGCCCGGAAACGTTCGGACATAAGCGGAATTCTGTTGCGGTAAGCGCGTCAGCTTGGCGCCCCGTACGCGATCTTTACCACCAGAATTCAGCATATAAATCAAAACATTACACTTAACCCAATGCTCCAGTCGAACGCCGGCCGCCCGCCTCACGGCCAAAAATTGCCCCGCCAATGATCTCCGAGATAGAATGAACAGAGGAGCGATGATGAGTAGCAGTGTCGACATTCCTGCCGGGGCGGCGCGGGTTCTTAAAACCGACGAGCTTTTCGCTCGCGTCGCGTCGCCGCCCGATTATGTTCGCGAGAAGCTCGCCCTTCAGGACCTCGCCGCGAATATGGCGGATCGTCCCGCCGAAGTTCTGCCGCGCCTCGTCGGGCTCGCCATGGAAATCTGTGACGCGGAATCGGCCGGCATCAGCGCCCTCGACGGCGACGTGTTTCGCTGGACCGCGCTCGTCGGCAAACTGTCGGTGTTCGAAGGCACGACCACACCTCGAAACTTCAGTCCGTGCGGCATTTGTCTCGACCAAACCAGGCCAATCCTGATGGAGCGGCCGGAGCGGGTGTATTCATGGATTGCGGACGCCAACATCACCGTACCTGAGGTTTTGCTGGTGCCGCTCCTGAGACATGGCGCCATCCCGGTTGGGACGCTCTGGGTGGTCGCCAAGGAAGGTCAAACATTTCATTCCGGTCATGCGCGCGCGCTTTCCGAGATGTCCGTGTTCACGGGCATCGCGCTGCAGATGATCCACGCCGATCTCGAATTGAAGAAAGCGCTCGAGGCCCAGGAGATGTTGACCCAGGAGATGAGCCACCGGGTCAAGAACCTCTTCGCTGTCACGGACGCCCTGATCCATATGACCTCGCGGAGCACAGGCTCCAAGGAGGCCATGACCGAGGCTTTGACGGGCCGCCTCACCGCGCTCGCGGATGCCCACTCTCTGGTTCGACGCTCTTTCAGTCCCGACGGCGTTCTCAAGGGCGTGGATATGGTGGAGGCCATCAGTTCGGTCCTGAAGCCCTACGCCACGCCCGACTTGAGCGGGCCGACCGTGCAACTGGGCGAGCGTTCCACCAACAGCGTCGCGCTCGTCTTCCACGAACTTGCAACCAATGCGGCCAAATATGGCGCTCTCAAGGACGGCGGCGGGGTTGCCGTGACGTGGCGCGTGGACAACGGCAACGTTGAAATCGTGTGGCGCGAGAACGGGAAGCCAGCGCGAAAGCCTGCCCAGTTCGGATTCGGCAGCAATCTTGTTGCCAGCACGATTGCTTCGCACCGCGGCCATATCGATTACGACTGGTCGCAAAGCGGCTTGGTTGTTCGCATCGAATTGCCGCTCGCGGACCTGTCTAGCTGACGACGCACAACCGAGCTGGTCCAGCATTGCTGTGACCATTTTGGTGCCAATACTTCCTCGTCTCCAAGCAAGACATTTTTTCTTGACATTCGTCACTAATTTTGGTAAAAAAGCGACGAATTCGCTCACCAAGGGATGTGTTCTCGAGGCATACCTGAACATGGAGCGAGTGCGGTGCCCGCGGGTGGATTTGCACTCCGCACCCGGGCGGCTCGGGCATCAAGCCTGCCGGCATTATGACCGGCACGCGAGGTGCATCGCTGTAACCAAAGGCGGTACTGGCGGGGGTAACCCGCCGCGTACCGGTGCCGTCTGCGGGAAGCCTTGGCCCGAGCTGAGCCTTGGGGATGAATAGTCCCTCTGGCGAGAACCGCGGTGGAACGCCGACAGACGAGCGCGCTCCGCTGAGCGCGCGCCGCACCCGCTGGTGCGGTAGCTGGAGTCCGCGTCTGTCGGCGTTCCGCTTCCCCTTTTTCTTAGCTTCGTAGCCTGGGTTGAGCGGAGCGAAACCCGGGAACGAAGGCGACGCGTCAAAGCCGCCCCGGATTTCGCTCCGCTCAATCCGGGCTACAGACCATTGGCAAACCTCGGGCGCAAAACGCGTCGCGAGAACGGATTGCTTTGTTCCGGGCCAGGATTACGGTTCGGGCAACACCAGGAAACGCCATGCCCCGCTTTGCCGCCAATCTCGGCCATCTGTTCACCGAACGTCCGCTGATCGAACGCTTCGGCGCGGCTGCCGCGGCCGGCTTCACCGCGGTCGAACTGCAGCTTCCTTACGGCGTTGCCGCCGTCCGCCGTGAAAGCGGAACTGCAACGCCACGGCCTCACCCAGCTTGGCATCAACACGGCGCCGGGCCGGGAGGGCATTCGGGCCTCGCGGCGCAGCCGGGGCGCGAGCGCGATTGGGAGGTCGCGTTCAAACGGGCGCTCGATTATGTGGTCGCGATCGGCGGCCGCGCCATCCATTGCATGACCGGCATCGTGCCGCCGCACGAGCGGCCGGCGGCCGAAACGGTCTTCATCAAGAACCTTACGCGCGCCGCCGAAGAGGCGGCGAAGGCGAACATCACGCTCCTGATCGAGCCGATCAATCCGCGCGACCGGCCGAACTATTTCCTCAATCGCGTCGAGCACGCCGCCGATATCATCGCCAAAAGTCGGCGCGCCGAATGTGCGCATCCAGTTCGATTTCTATCACGTCCAGATCGTCAGCGGCGATCTGCTCAAGCGTTTTGAGAAGCACCTTCCGGTGATCGGACACGTCCAGATCGCGGCGGTGCCGACGCGCCATGAGCCCGACGAGGGCGAAATCAATTTTCCCGCGGTGTTCGAAGCGATTGATCGATTGGGCTATACCGGATGGATCGGCTGCGAATACAAGCCGCGCACGCGGACCGAAGACGGGCTAGGCTGGATAAAGCGTTACGGTGTTGTGCCGCGCGGCTAAGCGGATGGCAGCTGGCATTTTCTCCTGTATCGTGCCATGATACGAGCGGCGGAAACCGATGGCGATCCGGGACTTTAAGGACCGACGCGGTCCGATTCTGTCGATGGGCAATGCCCAAAGGGCTTTTCGCCGGATCTGGTCAAGGTCGCTCGCCGCAAGTTGCGCATGATTGATGCGGCGACGGCCATACGAGACCTTACTGAGCCACCGGGGAATCGGCTCGAGAAGTTAAAGGGCAATCGAGTGGGTCAATGGTCAATTCGTATTAACGATCAATGGCGGATATGTTTCATCTGGACGGATGACGGAGTTCATAATGTCGAAGTCGTCGACTACCACTGACATCGATCGAAACTTTCGGCGGCTGCCGCCTCTGCATGTGGGGGAAGTGCTGCGGGTGGAATTTTTGGAACCTCTTGAACTTTCGCCGTACGCTATCGCAAAGGCGATCGGGGTTCCCCGCACGCGGATCGAGCGGTTGGTCAGAGAAGAAACGGCGTTGACGGCCGACACCGCCTTGCGTCTGTCGCGTTATTTCGGGACGACGGCCGAGTTTTGGATGAATTTCCAGACCGGCTACGCGTTGGAATCCGCAAGGCGCACAATCGCCTCTAAGCTCGACAAGATCGTGCGGAGATCGTCGCCGCGGCCGTCTCGCATGAGCCGCGGCCGTCGCGCACGGGCGGCATAGCCATGCGTCTCGACGGCAAAACCGCGCTCGTGACCGGCGCCGGATCGGGCATCGGCAAATGCATTGCGGAGACTTACGCGCAGGGAGGGCGCCCGGGTCGCGTTGGCCGACGTCAATCTCGACGCGGCGAAATCGGCCGCCCGCGCGATCGGCAACAATGCCATCGCTGTGCGCTGCGATGTGACGCAAGAAGGCCGACATCGCCGCCGCGGTCGCGGAGACGCTGTCGGCCTTCGGCGGTCTCGACATCCTGGTCAACAATGCCGGCGCCACTCATGTCAACAAGCCGATGCTGGAGATCGACGAGGCCGAGTTCGACCGCATCTATCGCCGTCAACGTCAAAGGTATTTTTCTGTTCTGCCAGGCGGTGGTGCCGCATTTCCGCAAGCAAAAATCCGGCGCCATCATCAATATCGGCTCGACCGCGGGGTTGCGGCCGCGTCCGGGGCTCTCGGCCTACAACGCCACCAAGGGCGCCGTGCATATGCTGACCAAGTCGCTCGCGGTCGAGTTGGCGCCGGATCGCATCCGCGTCTGCGCCATCGCGCCGGTCGCGACCGACACGCCGCTATTGCCGTCGTTCCTCGGTCCGGCGCCAGGCCATGCGCGAGAAATTCATCGCCACAGTGCCGCTCGGCCGTTTGGCGCAGCCGCAGGATATCGCCAACGCCGCGTTGTTCCTGGCCTCGGCGGATGCGGAGTTCGTTACCGGCAATATCGTCGAGGTCGATGGCGGGCGGACGATTTAGACGGCGTGATGCGCGAACTTTTCCATCACCCTGCTTGTTTTGCGTCTCGTGTTGCAGCGTCACCTTGTCGGCGACAAGCAGCGGCCGGTCCCCGCTTCCGCCGAATCGGCCATAATTTCCCCTTTGTGCGACCGCATGGGCCAAGTGTTGTGCTTTCTGCAACCTTGGCCGTTGGTGTATTGTCAGTTCGAGGGAACACAGGGTCGATGTGGGGCAAAAAACGTAAGTCCGCGGTGCTGGCCGCCGGCGAGGTTGTGCCGCCTTCCGCGCTGCGGGAGGCGATCCATGAAGCACGCGTCGAGGCGGCCGAGCGCACCAGCGTCGTTGTCGATCTGCGCGATGCGGAGGTGGCTCGGCTCGAACTCTTGAATGAAGCGCTCGATCCGCTTTTTGCCGAAATTCCGCTGGAGGTCGACCTGTTCGACCGCGGCGTCAGTCGCGGCGACACGCCGCGGCTGTGGGTCGACGCCGTCGCTCACGTCGCCATGGGGCGAGACAAACGCATCTATCGCTTTTTGCACGATACCCGCGTCGGGCGCCACGTCCTCGCGGAATCGCACGAGATTGCCGACATCGTTACCGCGATGACCCGTTATGTCGCGCGCCGGCTGGTCGAGCGGCAGCGCGCGCTCGACGAGGACCCCGAATTCATCATGCGCGTGGCGCGCAGCGAAGCCGAGCGCGAGCGCCGCCGGCGGCGCTGGCGTGCCGCAGGCTCGCTGTTGTTTGGTTTTGTGCTGGGGCTGTTGACGCTGTTCGCCGCCGGCGTGCTGCTGGCGATGCGGTTTTAGGTCAACATCTGGCGCTCGGCGTCGCGCGATGGCGCCATCGGCATGGCGTTGTCGCGCGATCAACTCGCAACGCCAAGCGCCCGGCGCGCCTTCGATGCGGAAAAGATTGTAGCCGGCCGCATGCTCCCCATTTCGCCGTGCGCGCCGAGGCGGACGGCACGCCGACCGCCGGGATCGGTTTGTTCGGCCCGTCGAGCCAAATCAGCGACCGGCGGTGATCGTGACCGTGGAGCAAAAGCTCGGCGCCCTTGGTGGCGAGCACGCGGCGCAAGGCGGCGGCATCGGTCAGGCGCTTGAGATAACGTTGCGACGGAGACTGCGGCGGATGATGGATCAGCACGGCCCGAAACTGTCCAGCGGTTTGATCGAGCAATGCGGCGAGGCGGGACAGTTGCGCGTCGCCGAGCGTTCCCGTCGCCAGGAACGGCGCGGTCGGCAGCGCGGTCGACAGCGCGATCAGCGCGACAGCGCCGCGTTGGCGCACGAACGGAAAGCTGATGCGGTTTGCGCCGTCGTCGCCGCGCATGGAGTCGCCCCAGTAAGCGGCCGGCCATGGCTGCGCGGCAGGCACATAAATGTCGTGGTTGCCCGGGATCACGGTGACGTCGGACGGCGAGCCGAGCGTCTCGAGCCACGCCCGCGCCCGCACATATTCATCCGGGAGCGAGAGATTGACCAGATCGCCGGTAACCGCGATGTGGTCCGGGCGATGAGCTTTCAGATCGCGAACGACCGCATCCAGGACGTCGGTGCGATGGACGTTCTTGCGGCCGCGTTGCCAGTTGAGAAAACCGAGCCCACGCTTGCCGACAAGTTCAGCCGGCCGCCATTGCGGCAGCGGGGCGAGATGCGGGTCGGACAGGTGGGCGAGCGTGAACATTGCGGCGCGATGAATGCCCGGTTCAGGTTCAGGAGTGCATACACGCCGCGTGATGCGAGGTCACGAATTCCCGATGATGATGCCGGCGGCGAAAACCAGCGCGCCGCCGATGAGCACCTGAAACGCGGCCTGCAGGAATGGCGTGTCCATGAAGCGAGTGCGGATCCAGGAGATCACTGCCAGTTCGACTGCGACAACCGCGAACGCGAGCGAGGTCGCCAGAGCAAAGTGGGGAATGAGATAGGGCAGGGTGTGACCGAGGCCGCCGAGCGCGGTCATGCCGCCGCATACCGCGCCGCGCACCAGAGGCGCGCCGCGGCCGGTCAACGAGCCGTCGTCCGACAGCGCTTCGGCGAAGGCCATGGAGATGCCGGCGCCGATCGCCGCCGCAAGTCCGACCAGGAAGGTCGACCAGGTATTATGGGTCGCGAAGGCGGCCGCGAAGAGCGGTGCCAGCGTAGAGACGGAGCCGTCCATGAGGCCGGCCAGACCCGGCTGCACGTATTGCAGCATGAACATGCGCTTGGCGGTCGCGTCCTCGGTGGCGCGTGCTTTCGGCGTGAGCTTTTCGCCGAGCGCGTGGGCGATCTTCCCATGCGTGTCCTCCGCGGCAGCAAGCTTGTTCAGCAAATTGCTGACGGCATCGTCATGCGCCGATCGCGCCGCGCGGCGGTAGAACCGCGCCGTCTCGAACTCCATTTCCTCGGCGAATTTGCGGGCGGCGTCGATGCCGAGCGTGCGGTTGAGCCAGATCGGACGGCGTTCGACAAAGCCTTTGATATGCTGGCGCCGGATCAGCGGCAAAAAATCGCCGAATTTCGTGTGGTGAAGATCGAGCAGCAAGTCGCGGTGCTCGATCTCCTCTTCGGCCATCTTGTCGTACATGTCGGCCGTGTCGGGATAGGAACCCCGCAGCGTGTCCGCAAAGGAGCGGTAAATGCGGTTGTCCTCGTCTTCGTTCGAGATGGCGAGCGCGAGGATTTCCTGCTCGCTCAAGTCGGCAAAACGCTTCACGTTGTTCGCCCCAAAGGCCTGTTTGGCACCGGCGGATATCGCCATGAAGGACTATATTAGAATGTTTCTAATCAATGATACTAGCCCTGAGTAAGATGAGATATGACGCGATACGCCCGATTTATGAGCCGGCGCTGCGGCGCGCCCTCCATTTCTATTGGCGGTTCGCACGTGGTCTTACGCTCGGCGTTCGCGGCCTCGTCATTAATCCGCAGGGGCAGGTGTTTCTGGTCAAGCACAGCTATGTCGCCGGGTGGCATTTGCCGGGTGGTGGCGTCGAGGTGGGGGAGACGCTCCTTATGGCGCTCGGCCGGGAGTTGCACGAGGAGGGCAACATCGAACTGACCGCCGCGCCGCAACTCTTTGGCGTTTACTTCAATCAAGGCACCTCGCAGCGCGATCACGTTGCGCTATTTGTGGTGCGCTCATTCCGCCAAAGTTCATCGCCGCGACCGAATCGCGAAATCGTGGCGCATGGCTTCTTCGCAACCGAAGCGTTGCCTGAAGGCACGACCGGCGCAACACGCGAACGTATCGCCGAGGTGCTCACGGGGCGTGTCGGAGCGGAGCTGTGGTGATCGCTGCGATCACGCCAACGGCATGCCCCAACGGCATAGCCGATACGCTGCCGCGTCATTTAGTCATTATGTCGCAAGGACCTGCAACCAATCTCCGGGCGGGGACGTTAGTTCGATTAGACGGTTCAAACACCTAACGGCAGGAGGACTTGATGCGTAAGAAGCTCATAGCGATCGCTTCGGCGATCATTCTCGGCACCGCGACTTTGACAACCGGCGCGATGGCGCGTGGCGGCCATGGTGGTGGCGGCGGCGGGCATTTCGGCGGCGGCGCGCATTTCGCCGGCGGCGGCGGGCATTTCGGCGGCTATCATGGCGGCTACCGTGGCGGCCACGGATACTACGGCGGCGGCATTGGCTTGGGGTTAGGCTTGGGACTTGGCGCTCTGTATGCTTTTGGCGGCCCCGGGTACTACTATCCCGGGTACTATTACGGCGGCTACGGCGGTTGCTATCAGCGCCGTCTGGTCCGCACCCCCTACGGCCTGGTCTATCGCAACGTTTACGTCTGCTACTAACGGTTTTGCCTGAGCGATCAAGACGCGCTGCCAAACTTGGCGGCGCGTCTTCGCTTAATGAAATCGTCCGCGGTCATGCGGTTTGTTGAAATCGATGATGGGTCCGATCGGCACGATCCCGGTGGGATTCACGTGTTTTTGACTGCCGTAATAGTGCCGCTTGATCTGATCGATGCTGACGGTCTCGGCTATGCCGGGCACCTGATAAAGATCGCGCAGGTAATTCCAGAGGTTGGGATAATCGGCGATGCGCCGCAAGTTGCACTTGAAGTGGCCGTTATAGACCGCGTCGAAGCGAACGAGGGTCGTGAATAGCCGCCAATCCGCTTCCGTCATCTGCTCTCCGACGAGATAGCGCTGCCGCGACAGGCGTTGTTCGAGCTGGTCGAGCGTCGCGAAAATGCCGCGCGCGGCTTCCTCATAGGCCTCCTGCGATGTGGCGAAGCCGGCGCGGTAAACGCCGTTATTAAGGTTCGGGTAAACGATCTCGTTGATGCGGTCGATCTCCGCGCGCAAGGCGGCGGGATAATAATCGGTGCGCACGCTGGTGAATGCGTCGAATGCCGCGTTCAGCATGCGGATGATCTCCGACGATTCATTGTTGACGATGGTGCGCCGCTCCTTGTCCCACAACACCGGCACCGAGACCCGGCCGGTATAATGCGGATCGGCGATAAGGTAGATTTCCGCCAGCGTCTTTTTACCGTTGACGCCGTCTGTCATACCGCCGTGCTCGGTGCCGAATTCCCAACCCGTTTTTCCATAAAGCGGCTCGGTCACGCCGACCGAAATTACATCGTCGAGTTTCTTGAGACTGCGAAAGATGAGGGTGCGATGCGCCCACGGGCAGGCCAGACTGACATAGAGATGGTAGCGGCCGGCTTCCGCGGGAAATCCGCCTTCGCCCGAAACGCCCGGACCGCCATCGGGCGTGACAAAATTGCGGAAGCGCGGCGTCGGCCGAATGAAGCGGCCTGCCTTGGTTCGCGAAACGTCCTCTTGCCACGTACCGTCGACGAGCAGGCCCATTGTCATCTCCGCTGATCTCGTCGCAATCTAATCATTCGTCCGGCCGGCGCCAGCGTGCCGCCCCGTGCCGTGGAACAGGTCAGGCCTCGGCTGGACTTCGGACCACCTCAGATGCTACGCGGCGACGCGATGAATGACATCTCGCTCACCATCCTGTCCGAGACGCCGGGCGACGCCGAGGCGATCGAGCGTCTCCACGAGCGCACCTTTGGTCCCGGCCGCTATGCCAAGACCGCTTACCGCTTGCGCGAGCAGAACGCGCACCGGCTCGACGTGTCGTTCACGGCGCGCGTCGGTACGCTGCTGGTCGGCTCGGTGCGGCTGTCGCCGATCCGCATCGGAACGGCCAAGGCGCTGCTGCTCGGGCCGCTCACCGTGGAGCCGCCGTTTCGCGAGCGCGGCATCGGTGCGGCGCTGATCGAGCGCGCGCTCAAGGAGGCTGGCGCAACCGGTCACCGGCTGGTGATCCTGGTCGGTGACGAGCCCTATTACGGCAAATCCGGCTTCAAACGCATTCCGCCGGGACGCGCGATCATGCCCGGGCCGGTCGATCCAGCGCGATTGCTCGTTGCCGAACTGGTCGATGGCGCGTTCGAGGGTGTGTCCGGAGCAATCCAGCCCGAATAGGAGAGAATCTAGCAAGCGTGGTGTTCGCTCCATGCGGCTCGGTTCAGCGCCCTTCGCGTGCCCAGGTCCGGCGAGACTGCCGATCAGAAGCAATAGGCCGAGCAATCCGGTGAAGACCGGCAGCACGCCGATGCCGCGCACCACGCTCGCATCGCGCATTTTCAAGCCGATCCAATCGTCGCCCTTGTAGGTATCGCCGGAGCGTACCGCGACGATGCGCGGCACGTTGAGGCCTTTGCCATCGTCGAGCCGGCGCGAATCGCCGCCGGTCGCGTCGGCGATCGGCGCGAGGACCTTGGTCGTCGATGTCACTTCGGCGAACTCGCGTGGATTGGCGGGTCCGATATTGACCAGTGCGTTGAGCTTGCCGTCGGTCGCGCGCCACAGTCCAAGCTCGTTAGCCGCGACGCTTTTTTCCCACACGCCAGGTTCGGTCGCATCGAGCGTGAGTGTGCTGGTCTTACCCGACGGCGACGTCACCGTGACGTCCGAGACCTATCCGCCATGGTTTGGCGTTTCACTAGAAGATCATGCCCGTTGACGCTGAGCCGAAGCGCCTCTTCTTCGAGATCCGGCTCCTTCATGAGCCAGTGCGAAAGCCGGCGCAGCAGGTCGAGATGCGGACCGCCGCCCTCGAAGCCGCGAGCCCACAACCAGAGCTGGTCGGACAGCAGCAGCGCCACGCGCCCCTCGCCCTCGTGCGACAGGACCAGGAGCGGCTTATTGTCAGGACCCTCCATGACGGCCGTGCCAGTGGTATTGCGGGTATCGACGATCCGGAACCACTTACTCCAGCGCGGCGGATCGCTGTCGGAGCCTTCGAGACCTCGCGTCACCGGGTGGCGTTTGCCGAGTTCGGTCAGGCGAGGATGAAAGCCTTGCTCGGTAACATTGCCGTCTGGCTCCGCCGGCAGGATGGCATCGAGCGGCGTATGCCAGATGCTGGTCTGGCTCGCATAATCGGGCCCGGCGGCGACGAGTACCGCGCCGCCATCACGCACGTAGCGCGTGATATTGTCGAAATAGATGATCGGCAGCACGCCTTGGCGCGCATAACGGTCGAAGATGATGAGCTGAAACTCGCTGATCTTCTGCTGAAACAGTTCGCGCGTCGGGAAGGCGATGAGCGACAGCTCGTTGATCGGCGTTCCGTCCTGCTTCTCCGGCGGGCGCAAAATCGTGAAATGGACGAGATCGACCGAGGGGTCCGACTTGAGCAGGTTACGCCAAGTCCGCTCGCCGGCATTGGGCTCGCCCGATACCAGAAGCACGCGCAGCTTGTCGCGGACGCCGTCGATCGTGACAACGGCGCGGTTGTTGACGGTGGTGATTTCGCCGGCAAGCGGTGCAGCTTCGATCTCGACGATGTTCTGGCCGGCGTGCGGAATTGGAATAGCGACGCTCTGCGCTACGCCGACAGGCACGGTGTCGCGTCTCCACGACATCGCCATCGCGGCGCACCGTGACCTGGGCGGTCTTTCGTTAGCGCCCTGGTCCTCGACCCGGTAGGTGATGGTTTGCGACTGGCCGACGATGCCGAAGCGCGGCGCGGCAATGAGCGCGACGCGGCGGTCGCGTTCGTCCTTGTTGCCGGTGATCAGCGCGTGAATGGGCGCGGAGAAACCCAATGCGCTGGCATCCGCGGGCACGTCGTGGACGCGGCCGTCGGTGATCATGATGACGCCGGCGACCCGATCGGTCGGCACGTCGGCGAGCGTTGAGCCGAGCGCGGTGAACAACCGGGTGCCATCGGTTTCGCCGTCCGCTTGTCCGGCCTCGACGACGCGGACTTCAAGCCCGGGAATGTGGCTCAAGCGCTCGACAACGGCGGCGCGCGCGGCCTCGGTTTGCTGGGTGCGGTCGCCGAAATTCTGGCTCGGACTTTTGTCGACCACGACGACGGCGACCGAACTGAGCGGGTCGCGATCCTCGCGCGTGAGCGACGGGTTGGCGAGCGCCAGTACGATGAGCGCCAGCGCCAGCGTGCGAATCGCGGCGCCGCGGCTGCGCGAGATGAACAGCAACAGCGCCAGAATGCCCACGGCGACGAGCGCCGCCCAAAGGGCCTGAGCACTGATAAGCGGCGCAAACGCCACACCGAAATTCAACGTGCCTTCTCCTATTGGCCCAGCCGCTCGAGCAGCGCGGGCACATGCACCTGGTCGGCTTTGTAGTTGCCGGTCAGCGTATACATGACGATGTTGACGCCAGCGCGGAACGCCAGTTCGCGTTGCCGCGGCTCGCCTTCGACCATCGGCAGCATGGGCTGGCCATCGGCGCGCGTCGCCCAGGCGCCCGCCATATCATTCGAGGTAATGATAATTCCGGAGACGCCATCGCCGCCGCGTGCCGGGCGCCCCGAAGCCTCATCGTCTTCGTTTTCCGCGGGCAGCGCCTCGACCCAAAGCTGGCCGGTATCGAACCGGCCCGGAAACTCGCGCAACAGGTAAAATGTCTTGGTCAGCACGTGATCGCGCGGCACCGGCTCAAGCTCGGGAATATCGAGCGAAGATAGAATTTTGCGCAACTCCATCATGCCGGGGCTGCGTGTTTCGCCGCCGGGGCCCGGCGGCGCCACGACGGCGTCGCGGGTGTCGAATAGAACGGTGCCGCCGTCCTTCATGTAGGTGTCGATACGCTTGAGGGCCTCTTCGGACGGACGCGCGGCGCCGGGCACGATCGGCCAATAGATCAGCGGATAAAACGCCAGTTCGTCGTGCGCGATGTCGAGCCCGATCGGTTCGCCGGCCTCGAGCGCGGTGCGCTGCGCGAGGAACAATGTGAGGCCGCCAAGTCCAGCTTTGCTGATGTTATCCACTTCGCTATCGCCAGTGACCACATAGGCGAGTTTGGTCTCAAGCGCCGATTGCGGCACGTCCGAGCTTAAGAAATCCTCGGCTCGCGCTTGCAAGACGGTGAGTGCGAGCATCGAGAAGCCGATCATCACAGCCGCCGCAGCGCGAGAACGGCGTGGCATGAGGCGCTGGATACCGCCGCCGAGAAACAGAACGATCAGCGTATCGAGCAAGAACAGTGCGAGAGCAGCCAGGAAGATCGGACCGCGCAGGTCGAGCGGCTCGGTCGTGCGATAGATTTCATGGCTCGCGTTGGCGAGCGGCGTGAAATCGAGCGGAACCAGCCGATCGGCGGGGGCGAGCGTGTTCACGGCCAAGAGACTTTCGGCTTGGCCATAAAAGCCGGGTGGATGATCCGCGGTAGCGGCGCCGGAAAAATCCGTCGGAACTGGGCGCGCCGTCGAAGGCGGCGGAACAAAGCTGCCGAAGCCGTCGAGCACACGGCTCGGCGGAACGACTTCGTGCGCCGTTTTTGTCTTCTCTTCGTCGGTTTGAGCGACATGGGCGGTGCCGGACAGAGCGACGATCCGCCGGAGCATTTCGACGAAGGATCCCGACAGCGGCAAGTCCGACCATCGCGTATCGCCGGTGACGTGAAACAGGACGATCAAACCCTTGCCGCGCCGCGCCGCGGTCACAAGCGGCGTGCCGTCTGCAAGCGTCGCCCAGGTGTTGTCATTCAGCGTGGCGTCGGGTTCGGCGAGCACCTGCCGCGACACGGTCACGTCGTTCGGCACCGCCATGCCGTTGAACGGACTGTCGCGCGAGAACGCGGCAAGCGGTTGCGGCTTGTCCCAGCTCAAGGTGCCGCCAAGGATGCGGCCGCCGCGGCGCAGTTTCACCGGGACCAGATCGTCGTCGGAGGCCGCCAGCCGCGGGCCGGCAAAGCGTACCAGCACACCACCGTCGTCGATCCACTTGGCGAGACGATCATGCACGTCGCCGGTGATCGTGCCGACATCGGTAAAGATCAGCATCGGCAGGCTCTGATCAAGGAAATGCGATACCGCTTCCGACGGCGACTCGCCTTGAGCGAGCCGGATGTCGGCGAAGGGCGTCAGGGCGCGCTCGACATAATAGCTCGATGACAGCAGCGGTTGCGCGGTGTCGGCGGTGGCGCCGGAGACGATGCCGACGGTACGGCGCCGCCATCGTTTGTCGAGCAACTGGACGGCGCCGGCGGAGCGCTCGCCGCTGATCTCGATGCGCGCGATATCGTTGCGGATCTCGACCGGCAGATCGAACTGCGCGTCGGTCTCGCGGTCCTGCGCCTTGAAGGCGAACGGCGCTTCGCCGAGCGGCAGGCCTTTGAGATCGAGCGCGCGCACCGTGCCGCTATCGGGGGCACCCGTGGCAGCGCGCAAAACCTTGACGCTCAGTGCGCCGGCAGCATTATCGGCTGCGGCGAGGGCGCGGGCACCGGGAATGCCGCCGGTCACGATCGTGAGCGGATGCTGACCGACCGTCTGCGCCAGCGCTTTGACGAATTCGGCGCCGTGGCCGACGTCGACGCCGTCGGAAAGCCAGAACAGAGCGACATCGTGCGTATCGTTCAGGAACCGGGAGATTGCGGGCAGCACGTCGCTGCGCACGATTGATTGCGGAACGGGCTTCATCTGGTGCAGCCGCACGCGTGCGGAACCCGCGGTTTCCAGCGAGATATCGCGCGTGCCATCGGACAGTGGAATGAGCGCCACCGCGCGCCGATCGTCGTCGGCTCGCGCAATGAGGTCGTCGGCCGTGCGTACCCGTGCATCCCAGGTTGCGGCGGCGCCCCAGCCGTCGTCGATCAGGATCGCGACCGGCGCCCGCGCTCCCGTCGCTGCGAGCGGCGGATGCCACAACGGGCCGGCGGCGGCGAAGATGACGAGTGCGGCAAGCGCGAGCCGCAGCAGCGTGAGCCACCATGGCGTGCGCGCCGGGGTTTGCTCCTTGGGCGCTATTTCAAGCAGCAGCCGCGTCGGCGGGAAATCGATTCGGCGCGGCCGCGGCGGCACCAGTCGCAGCAGCCACCATAGCACCGGCAGCGTCAGCAAGCCGAGCAGGACGAGCGGTTCAGCAAAGCCGAGCGGCAGTCCACCGATCATGCGGGCACCCGCGAAGCAGCCAAGGTGTGGGATCGTGTTTTGCCGGCCGCCGAGCCGGCGCCGATGCGCGCATGCAGGGCCAGCAGGAGTTCGGTTGCCGGGCGATCGGTGCGGTGGATGGTGAAGCTCCAGCCGAGCCGGTCGGTCTCGCCACGAATTTCGGCGCGGTGACGTATGACGCGCGCTCCGTAATCGGTGCGCCAGGTTTCGGCGCGGCCGGCCGTGATGCGACCGCCGCCCTCCGGTTCAACGAATTCGATGCGACCCCAATACGGAAACGTTTCCTCGGCGGGATCGACGATCTGCACGACATGGCCGTGGGCGCCGTTGCCGGAAAGCTGTGTGATGGTCCGCCGCACTTCGCCGATGTCGCTCCATAGATCGGAGAGCAGCACGATTTCGGCGAGCGGGGAGGGTGCAAACGTCGGCGGCAAGCTCGCGCGCTCGTTGCGATCGTGCACCATCGCCTCCGCGATCCGCTCGATGACGTTACGGCTGCCGGTCGGGCGCATCAACCCGGGGATGCCGACGCGCTCGCCGCCTTCAACCAATATCTCAGCCAGCGCCATGGCGATAACCAGCGTGCGGTGGAGCTTGCTGTCACGGGCCAAGGGAGAGATGAAATTCATCGATGGCGAGCGATCCGGCCAGATCCAGACCGTGTGCGCCGCTTCCCATTCCAGCTCGCGCACATAGAGATGATCGTCGCGCGCCGAGCGCCGCCAATCGACACGCGAAGCGGGCTCGCCGGAAACAAAGCGACGGTATTGCCAAAAATTCTCGCCCGGTCCGGCGCGGCGGCGGCCGTGCAGGCCATGGATAACGGTTGCCGCCACGCGCCGCGCTTCCAGAATTAATCGGGGCATACCGGCGGCGAGCGTGCGGCCTTCGCCGACCGCGCGTCCAACCGTCGGGCCATCCTGGTTAGTGCGCCTGGGCTCGACCGCCATCGCTATCCGATCCGCGCCTTCAGGCGGCCGATCACCGCTTCGATGCTCTCGCCTTCTGCGCGCGCGGTGAACGTCAGCGCCATGCGGTGCTTGAGCACCGGCTCGGCAAGATCGAGCACGTCGTCGATCGAAGGCGCGAGCCGGCCGTCGAGCAGCGCGCGGGCGCGTACCGCAAGCATCAGCGCCTGGCTCGCGCGCGGGCTCGGGCCCCAGGCGATCAGCTTGGCGCCTTCGCCACCTTCCGGGCCCGGCCGCGCCGAGCGCACCAGAGCAAGGATCGCCTCGACCACGGATTCGCCAACCGGCAGCCGTCGCACCAGACGCTGCGCCGCCATCAGATCGTCAGCGGTCATCGCCGGCTTGGGCCGCGTTTCCTCGGCGCCCGTGGTCTCGAACAGGATTTTTCGTTCGGCGTCGCGGTCGGGATAGCCGACGTCGATCTCCATCAGGAAACGGTCGAGCTGGGCTTCCGGCAACGGATAGGTGCCTTCCTGCTCCAGCGGATTTTGCGTGGCGAGCACGTGGAACGGTTTGGGCAGATCGTGGCGGGTGCCGGCGACGGTGACGTGCTGCTCCTGCATCGCCTGCAGTAGTGCCGATTGCGTGCGCGGACTGGCGCGGTTGATCTCGTCCGCCATCAGAAGCTGGGCGAAGACCGGCCCGGAAAGGAAGCGGAAGCTGCGCTTGCCGGTCTGGCTTTCTTCCAACACCTCGGTGCCGAGAATGTCGGACGGCATCAGATCGGGCGTGAATTGGATGCGTTTGCGCATCGAGGCCGAGCACGATGCCCATGGTTTCGACGAGCTTGGTCTTGGCGAGACCCGGCACGCCGAGCAGCAAGGCGTGGCCGCCGGACAGAATCGTGACGAGCGCCTGCTCGACGACCTTGTCCTGGCCGAAGATGACGGTGCCGATCGCCGCCTTGGCCGCGCGCACGTGATCCGCGGTCGATTCGGCCGCGCGCACGATCATGTCTTCGAGCTTTTCGAGCCCTTCTCCGCCAGCAGCAGGCATTGCTAACTCCTTGTCTTCAGGCCGAATTCTTGTATCGGATCGAGACCTGCGCCACACGCGCGAATCTAACGGCAGCCAACATTGCACAGCTATTGGGCACACAACATGCAATATATGCGCCAGCAACACGGAGACGATCTTGCGCCTATTGTCCATCCACAGGGAACAACGTGGGATTTCGGGCGGTTCGGACGCAAATTGGCGAAAGCAATCCCGCGAATGATTCCGCCCCCGGACTCATGTCCGCCGTTACGTTCCAGGCAAACCATGGCGAAGGAAGGGCAATCTGGCCTTGAGGCGATCACAGGCGCGCTAGCGTGCGCGCCGCCAAGGGGCCGCCGCCGGTCGAACGGTGGAATCCGCCGTTTTGCGGCGATCTCGACATGCGCATCGCCGCCGACGGCACCTGGTTTTATCTTAAGACGCCGATCGGCCGGCCGGCGCTGGTCAAGCTGTTCGCCTCGGTGCTCAAGCGCGAAGGCGACAACTACTTCCTGGTCACGCCGGTGGAGAAGTGCGGCATCAAGGTCGACGATGCACCGTTCCTCGCGGTCGAACTCAATGTCGAGGAGACGCCGCGCAGGGCCGGTGCTCAATTTCCGCACCAATGTCGACGATTGGGTCGCCTGCGGGCCGCGAGCATGCGCTGCGGTTCGAGCCGGAAGCCGGCACCGGCGGTCTCAAGCCTTATCTTCACGTTCGCCGCGATCTGTGGGCGAAAGTGACGCGCACGCTGTTCTTCGATCTGGTCGAGCTCGGCGAGGAGCGCGAGGTCGAGGGCAAGGCCATGTTCGGCGTGGCTTCGATGGGCGCGTTCTTTCCCATGGCGCCCGGCCGAGCAGGTGAGGGATTTCGCGTGAACGAGAGCGGCGCGAACCGTCGCAGCATGCGGCCGCCGAGAGCTTTTTTAGCGCGGGCGCGGGCGCGGCTGACGCTCGAAGTGCCGCCGGCGCTCACCGATCCGATGGCGCAAGGGCGCGCGCGGCGATCTCGATCTCGATCCGGCGCGTGTGGGAGCGTGCCGGCGTGCGCGCAACCAAGCCGGCCGCGGTGCTGGTTCCGGTCATCGATCGCGAGGAGCCGACGGTGCTGCTCACGCTCCGCACCGCGGAACTGGCGAGCCATGCCGGGCAGGTGGCGTTTCCCGGCGGCAAGATCGATCCCGGCGACGAGAGCCCGGTCGCCGCGGCGCTGCGCGAAGCCAAGGAGGAGATCGGGCTGGCGCCGACGTTGATCGAGCCGATCGGCTATCTCGACCTCTATCTGACTTTTTCCGGCTTTCGCATTCTGCCGACGGTGGCGCGCGTCAAGCCGGACTTCACGCTGACGCTCAATCCGAGCGAAGTGACCGAGGCGTTCGAAGTGCCGCTCGCATTTCTGATGACGCCGGCCAATCATCAGCGCAAGACGCGCGACTGGAAAGGCATCGCGCGCGAATATTACGCCATGCCGTTCGAGAACCGCTACATTTGGGGCATCACCGCGGGTATTCTGCGCAATCTCTACGAGCGGATCTACGGCGCATGATCCGGCCAATCTTCACCGAGATCGGGCTGTTCCTCGCGCCGTTCGTGCTCTATGCCGCGTTTCTGGTGCTGACGCGCGCCGGCATTTTGCAGCCGAAAGCGTGGACGCTGCGGCGGCTTGCGCTGTTGGTCATCGTGTCGCTGGTGCTGATGGTCGGCAGCTTTCTGCTGCTGGCGCAGTTCTCCGGCGCGCCGCCGGGCTCGACCTATGTGCCGGCGCATGTCGAGGGCGGCAAGTTCGTGCCCGGGGCGACGCGGTGAGCGAGGCGCGCGCATCTCGGCGATGCCGCCTGGCTCAAGGACGGCGCGGTCGCGCGGCTGCTGGCGCTGCTCGATCGCGACGGCGAGGAAGCGCGCGTGGTCGGCGGCGCCGTGCGCAACGCGCTGCTGGAGCTGCCGGTCGCCGAGATCGACGTGGCGACCACGGCGGTGCCGGACGAAGTCATGCGCCGCGTCGAGGCGGCCGGCTTCAAGGCGGTGCCGACCGGCATCGAGCACGGCACCGTCACTGTCGTCGTCGACAGCCAGCCGTTCGAAGTCACGACGCTGCGCCAGGACGTCGAGACCTTCGGCCGCAAGGCGAAGGTCGCGTTCGGCCGCGACTGGGCGAGCCGACGCCGAGCGGCGCGACTTCACCATCAATGCGCTTTCGGCTTCGCCCGACGGCAAGGTCTTCGATTATGTCGGCGGCCTCGACGACATCGCGGCGCGCCGCGTGCGCTTCATCGGCGAGCCGCGAGCAGCGGATCGCCGAGGACTATCTGCGCATCCTGCGCTTCTTCCGCTTCCACGCGCATTTCGGCGAAGGCGCTGCCGGATGCCGCCGGCTTGCTGGCCTGCATCCGCGGGCGCGCCGGCCTCGAGACGCTCTCGCGCGAGCGCGTGCGCATGGAATTGCTGAAGCTCTTGCTCGCGCCGCGCGCGGCGCCGACGCTCGCGGTGATGGCGGAGAGCGGGCATCCTCGGCACGGTGCTCGGCGGCGTGCCGCTATCTCGCGAGCTTCGAGAACATGGCCGAAGATCGAAGCGGCGCTCGGCATGCCGCGCCGATGCGGTGCGGCGGCTCGGCGCGCTCGGCGTGTGGGTCAAGGAGGATGCCGAGCGGCTGGCGCAGCGGCTGCGCCTCTTCAACGCCGAAGCCGAGCGGCTGACGGCACTAGGATCGCTGGTGGCGCGCTGCGCCGGTCGCCGGCGAGCAGGCCGCGCGCGCGCTGCTCTATCGTCTCGGGCCGCAATCATTTGCCGATCGCGTGCTGGTCGCCTGGTCGCGCTCGCCGGCGGGTGCGGCGGATCGCGCTTGGCGCGATCTTGCGACCCTGCCGCAGCGCTGGACCGCGCCGGCGTTTCCGCTCAAGTCTGCCGATTTCATCCGCCGCGGCGTGCCGGCGGGCCCGGCGCTGGGCGCCGCGCATGCGCGCCGCCAAGGAGGCTTGGATCGCGGCGGATTTCCCGGCCGAGCGCGCGCCGCGATCGAGGCGATTGCCGAGCGCGCGGCGCGCGACAGTCGCAATCTGCCGTTAGCTGAGCGATCACGACGCTCGGGCGCGCAGCGCGCGCAGGCGCCTCGTCGGCTGCCGCTGCGCGAGCTCATGCAGACGCGGCCGCATCCGCGCCATCATGCGGCGCGCGTGCCGCATGCGCTCGACCTGCATGTCGTTGCCGCGCCAGACGAAGCCGTTGCCGTGCAGCGCGCTGACGAAAAGCACCGGCAACAGCAGATCGCGGGCCAAACGCGTAAACGGGATAGAACAGCGAAAGCGTGCCATCCGGCGGCTGCGGCGAGCAGCATTTCGCCGCCGTACCAGAAGGCCGCCGAACGCTGCCGCACTGACAGCGGCGGCGAGATTCCGAGTGCGCCGGCCACGATCGCGACGGCGATCATTGGCAGCAACGCCGCCCGACAGGATCTCCGGCAGGAAATAGCAAGAAGAAGCTCGCGCGGCGCAGCCGCGCCCAGCGCACTTGCCGATTCCAGACTTCGGCGGCGCTGCGCCGGCCGAGCGGCTGCGCCAGCGGCCGATCGACCAGCCGGACCTTGCAGGCCGGCGCCGCGCACGATCTTGGTCGCTGCCGCGTCTTCCGCGACTTCCTCGGCCAGCGCCGCGATGCCGCCGGCGCGTTCCAGATCGGCGCGCCGCCACAGCATGGTCTTGCCCTGCGCGAAGCCGAAGCCGAACGCGTCGGCCAGATATTGCCAGCGCGCCTGATAGGTGTTGAGGAACGCGCATTCGAGTCCGGCCCAGAAACCATCCGGGCGGCAGCCGACCGGCGGCGAAGCGACCAGGCCGGTATCCGCGCGCCAGTTCGCGAACAGCCGCTGGATGTAGTCGCGCGGCATCAGCACGTTGCTGTCGGCGATGATGATCCACTGGTGCGCGGCCGCGCGCCAGCCCTTGAGCACATTATTCAGCTTGGGATTGGTGCTCACCCGCTCGTCGCCGACGAGCAGTCTGCGCGTTCACGCCGGCGTGCCTGGCGATCAAGCTTTCGACGAGAGGTACGACGGGGTCGTTTGCGGAAGCGACGCAGAACAGGATTTCGTAACGCGGATAATCGAGCGCGAACGTCGAACGCAGCGTATCGGCGGCATAATTGTCGAGTCCGCATAACGGGCGCACCAGGCTGACGGGGGGATATTGGTTGGACAGGCGGCTCTGCGCGGCCGGCGCCGTAGCGGAGGCGAACGATCGCGATCACGATGCTTGCGACGTGAACGGCGGTTAAGGTGATGCAGATTGCTACTGCGGCGAGAATCGGCGCTGTCATTGCCGACCATTTAATGAACCGTCGTGACAGCGCTGTGACTCAGCTCGATGCCGCGGCCCGATATCTGACGTGATGAGACGCTGCGTTAACTTCTGCTGTCATCGTCCTGCAATGGGACGCATTTATAAACACGGTCGGATCGAGCAAATGAAAGAATATCCGTGACTGCTGAGGACGGCGCACTGCGGTTCCGTACGCTCTTCATCTCCGATGTTCATCTCGGCGCGCGCGGCTGCCAGGCCGAACGCCTGCTCGATTTCCTGCGCTATAACGACGCCGATACGATCTACCTTGTCGGCGACATCGTCGATGGCTGGCAATTGCGGTCCGGCTGGTATTGGCCGCAGGCATCATAACGATGTCGTGCAAAAGCTCTTGCGCAAGGCGCGCAAGGGCGCGCGCGTCGTCTATCTGCCGGGCAATCACGACGAGTTCCTGCGCGACTTATTACGGCACGCATTTCGGCGGCATCGAGGTGGTGGAAACGGCGATCCACGAAGCCGCCGACGGCCGCCGCTACCTCGTCGTGCACGGCGACGTCTTCGACCTCGTCGTCAAGCATGCGCGCTGGCTCGCTCTCCTCGGCGACACGGCCTACGATCTCGCCATCGTGATCAACCGTTATTTCAACGCCGTGCGCCGCCGGCTCGGCTTCACCTACTGGTCGCTGTCGCAATGGGCGAAGCATAAGGTCAAGAACGCCGTGAACTATATCGGCGCCTTCGAACAAACCCTGGCGGCGGAGGCGCAACGCCGCCATGTCGACGGCGTCATCTGCGGCCACATCCATCACGCCGTGATCCACGACGATTTCGGCATCCGTTACATCAATTGCGGCGATTGGGTCGAGAGCTGCACCGCCGTCGTGGAGCACGAGGACGGGCGGTTTGAAATTATTCGCTGGACCGATCGGGACGACAATCTAAAGCCGCTTCCCGATGAGCCGGACGGCTCGATTGAACAGCGAACGGAAATTGCCGCCTGAGCGGCAGACCGAACGTCCTGATAATTTAGCCGTGGTGGATTTTGAGCACCACGATGATCGCAGTCATCGCAAAAGTAACGATGCTTGACCCGATCAGCGGGACATCGGCGATCGCGACTCCGTAGACCAGCCAGAAGAGAACGCCGAGAGCACACAGCATCGTGCCCGGCAGCGAAATGGCGCGCGTCTCGCGCTCGCGAATAATTTTGACGGCCTGCGGCACCCAGCACAGGGTCGTCAAGACTGCGCCAGCCGCCCCGATCGCATGGACGAGCGCGGATGCCATCGCTTCAATCTCCGTTGTGCCCCATCGCTCGAATTCGAGCTTAGCGGCGTTGCGGTGTGGCTGTGATGACACGCTGCGGGCCGCGTGCTGATGCTGTTGCCGGGGCTGGCAACGAACGCTGCCGCGCGGTGTCATTCAGGCGTCATGGTCGAATTGTAGAATCATCAATGAGTTGCGACGGATTCGACGATCGCCCGCCGATGGCAAATGGGACGATCTCGAAGCGAAATCCCGGGGATCGCGGCCACATCATGATTGTTTCCGATCACACCACCAGGGTCTTTGATACCGACTTGATCAAGCTCACGCAGATGGTCGCTCAAATGGGAGGCCTTGCGCAAAAGCAGATCACGGACGCCATCGATGCGCTGGCGAAACGCGATAAAGGTCTAGCGCAGCAAGTTATCGCTGCCGACCCGATGGTGGACGATTTGCAGCGGCGGATCGAAGAAAAGGCCGTCGAGACGATTGCCTTGCGGCAACCAATGGCTATCGACCTGCGTGCGCTCGTCGCCATGCTGCGCATCGCCAGCGATTTGGAGCGAATTGGAGACTTGGCAAAAAACATCGGCAAGCGTGTCATCGCGATGAGCGGCGAGCGGCCGCAACGCACCTTGATGCGCGGGCTGACCCACATGGCCACGCTTGTGGTCACGCAACTGGCCGCGGTGTTGGACAGCTTTGTTGATCGCAACCTATTCAGCGCGATCAAAGTCTGGCAAGGCGACAAGGAGGTCGATGCGCTCTACGTGTCATTGTTCCGGGAGCTGCTCACCTACACGATGGAGGATCCAGGCTCCGTATCGACGTGCATCCACCACCTGTTTTGCGCCAAGAACATCGAGCGAATCGGTGATCATGCCACTAACATCGCCGAAGCGGTGCACTACATGGTCGAAGGTCACGCCATTGCGGGCGAGCGACCGAAGGGCGACACATCGAGCTACGTGATGGAGCCGATTTCAGAACCACCCCTTCATGGCAGACGCATAAGCGGCTGGCCGACGCGAATGAGTGCGCCTTCCTTGACGTTGTCGCACAGCGAGAAGCCATCGGGCGCAAACACGATGATTGTCGAACCATGTTGGAACCAGCCCATCTCCTCACCCTTCGTGAAATCATTATTGCACGCAAAGGTACCGCGGCGGTGCGCGACGTCGAGGAAATTCAGACGGATGCTGGCAACGAGCACAGCGCCGACCGGAACCAGCGTAACGGCGTGACCGGTTTGGGATAATTTTGTTCGTAAAATCGCGCGTTCGTTCTTGCAGTACAACTTTTCGACGCGCCGCAGGGCAGGCGCATTGACGTTCCAGGTGTCGCCCGAAATATACGCGACACGATCGACATGGCAGTCGTGCGGCGCGTGGAAGCGATGATACATGGCTCGATGTCAGCCGCAGGGTCACATAGCGGCCGTTGCGATGGGCGCTGACCAGGTCGTTCATCGCAAAGCAATTCTTTCAGATCATAATGGAAGCCCTTGATCTGGTAGAGATCGGTCCCGGAAATGTTGCCGTTGGCGCCGACGATCGCGTCGCACGGGCTGACCAGAATGCCGGGATTCGGGTCGATCTGACGAGAACCGTCCTTCAATCGCCGGATGAAGCAATCATGCAGGCTGCGGAATTGGCTATCGCTCGCCTCGCTGAGATCGAGGTCCGAGAAAAATCCCCACAGCCTGATCGAAATGTCGCAGACGAGCGGATGTTCGATCTGGCTGAACCAGCCTGTAAAACGCGTCAATAATCGGCGGGGAATCCGATTGGTCAGCAGGAAATTGATGTCGTCGCGGCCAAGGATACGGCGGATTCGGGTTCGAAGCGTCATGCTACCGTAAATTCCCTCAGGTATAGCGCGATTCGATGGCTTGGGGCAGCGAGACACTGGCATTCTTCGGACTCGGCGCGGCCGCGCTGGCGACGTCGCTGGTGACAGCGAAGCGGCGGTTGCAGCTCTCCAAAGGCAAGCATCGCTCGCTCGCCGGCCATGCCCGGCTGGCGCGGCCGAATCGCAGCCTTTATGCCGTTTTACGACTACGACGAAGCCCATTTCTTCCGTGCAGATGACGCGCCCGAGTTTGTCGCCGCGCGCCGCCGCGCCGGTTTCATGCGATTGTCGGCGCTCTACGAAGCGCGGTTCGCCAAGACTGCCGCGCTCACCGCCGAGATCGCCGGCAGCGTCTCCGATTTGCAATTCACCGATGCTTATCGCGTGCCGTTTCAGTTCGGCCGTTTGGCGCGCCGGCACTTCAAATCGGGAGCGTTCGTGCAATCCTCGGCCGGAGTCACGGTTACGGATCTGGACGGCAACGCGTTCTACGACCTGACCGGTTCGTACGGCGTCAATCTTCTGGGCTACGATTTCTACAAGGAGGCGATGGCGCGCAGTCTCGAGCGTGTTCACACGCTCGGCCCGGTGCTCGGCCCTTACCACCCGGTGATCGCCGACAATGTGCGGCGCCTGAAAGAAATTTCCGGGCTCGATGAAGTCTCGTTTCACATGTCCGGGACCGAGGCCGTGATGCAGGCCGTGCGATTGGCCCGTTACCATACGCGCCGGTCCCGCCTCGTGCGGTTCTGTGGCGCCTATCATGGCTGGTGGGGCGACGTTCAGCCGGGTATCGGCAATCCGGTGCCGGCGCACGTCACCTATACGCTGGAGGATATGTCGGAGGATTCGTTGCGCGTGCTGCGGACGCGGCGCGACATCGCCTGCGTGCTCGTCAACCCGCTGCAGGCGCTGCATCCCAACGCGAGCGCGCCCGCGGACTCCGCCTTGGTCGATAGTGCGCGCAGCGCGCATTTCGACAAGGGCGCCTACACCGACTGGCTGATGCGGTTGCGCGAGGTCTGCACCAAGCAAAACATCGTGCTGATCTTCGATGAGGTATTTGTCGGCTTTCGGCTGGCGCTCGGCGGTGCGCAACAATACTTCGGCGTTCGCGCCGATCTCGTCACCTACGGCAAGACGCTCGGCGGCGGTCTTCCGATCGGGGCGGTCTGTGGGCGCAAGGACTTGATGAAGCGCTTCCGCGACGACCGGCCCGTTGACGTTTGTTTTGCCCGCGGTACGTTCAACTCGCATCCCTACGTGATGGCGGCGATGGACGAGTTCCTTCGCTTTCTCGAGACGCCGCCGGCTCGTGAATTGTACCGCGATCTTGATCGGGTTTGGAACAGGCGGGCGCGGCAATTCAATCAACGCTTGGAAGACGCGGCGCTGCCGATCCGGATCGCCAACATGTCTTCGATATGGACGGTCTTCTACACCGAGCCGTCGCGCTACAACTGGATGCTGCAATATTACCTGCGCGCCGAAGCACTGGCCTTGAGCTGGATCGGCACAGGCCGTCTGATCTTCAGCCTCAACTTCACCGATAGCGACTTCGAGGCGGTGACCGAGCGCTTTATCGGGGCCGCGAAGGCGATGCAGCAGGATGACTGGTGGTGGCGCAACCCGGCTATGACAAATCGATCGATCAAGCGGCGAATCTTGAGCGAGACGATCGCGCATCGGTTCCGCATCGCGCGCGATCGTCAACGGCGTCAACCCTTGTGAAATTCAGCCTGCTTGCGGCGCCTCTTCGGCGCGCTCGTCGCTCCAGCCGGCGCCAAGGCCCGGATCGATCAATTGACCCTTGAGAAGATAGAGCGGCGCCTTGTGATAAAGTTTGATGTCGTGAAACGGGTCGGTCAGGATTTTCGTGGCCCATACCAGACCGGTCTGGACATCCTTGATGAAGAACAACTGGATCGTCCGGAACAGCAGGCCGCCGAGGCCGATCGCGAGCCAGAGGTACGCAACATGGCGGATAAATTCGACATTATTCGCGTGCGGCTTGAAAATTCCGAATAGCGTCGGATCGAGGTAGAGCGTCAGCGGCGATAGCGCCCATATCGTCATCAGGACGACTTTGCGTTGCAGATTATAGCCGACCTTGATTTCCTCTTTGTATTCATGGGTCGCCTGGTTGACGACGTCATAGTCCCGCGGCTCGAAGAAAAAGTGGCCGATTTGCCGGCTGGTCATCGATACGAGCCAGCCGACCAAAGCTGCGAGGGCCGGTGCCTTGAAAATAATCACGTACATAAAAACAGAAACTCAGCGCGCTCACGAGGTGAAGCGACTGATTGATCCGGCTGTGATGATAATAACGATGATCGTCCCAGCGTTGTACTTCGAGTGTCTCGAGGAAACCGGCCATGCTGCCCTCCGCCTTGCGTTCATCCGAAATATGATATGGCGATTTCGATGAATCCGGCGTGACATGCCGGTTCTTGGGGCGCCGGCGCTGCGGCGCCGTGCACGTTACGAAAAGCGTCCGTCAGCCGGCCGCGCGCGTCGCGCGATGGGTTTCCCGCTGATCTGCTGTTGCGCCATCCTTGGCAAAGCGAATGAGCGAGAAGTGTCCGAACGGCGGCATCGCTCGCCGTTCGGTGAGCTGCATACCCTGCGTCCTGTCGGCCCAAACGGCGTAACGCTCCCAGGAAAATTCCGTCCGCCAGCCCAGCTTACGGGCTGCGGGCGCGAACCAGTGCTCCAAGGACCGCCGCAGTCCCGCTTCCGCGCCGACGCGGCTGACAAGGATAATTTCGCCGCCCGGCTTGAGGACGCGCGCGAATTCGTCAAGCGTAGCCTCGGGATTCGGCACCGTTGTAATGACGTATTGCGCCACGATCGCATCGAAAAAGGCATCCGAAAAATCCATGTGCTCGGCGTCCATGACGCTGAGCGCCTCGACGTTTCTCAGGCCGAGCTCGACGACCCGCTGCTTCGCCTTGGCGAGCATGGCTTCGGAAATATCGACCCCGCAAAGGCGGTTCTTGGAAGAATAGGATGGCAGCGATATTCCGGTTCCGACCCCGACCTCGAGAATTCGTCCGCCGATGCGTTCGGCAGCCGCTATGGCGGCATGACGGCCACGCTCGAAAACCGCGCCGAACACGAGATCATAGACTGGCGCCCAGCGGTCGTAGGCCTTCTCAATCGTTTCCTTGTCGAGTTCCGTGCGCGAAAAATCAGACATCGTTTGGCCCCTTCTTGTTTTATCTGCGTGCGGTCCGCGTTGTGCGCTGTCAGCCGTGCTTCGTTGCGGCAATGGGCGTTGCCGTCCCCGAAGCGCAATAGCCGCTCGTGCCGACGCTGACCTTCTGGACATGTCCGATAAATTGACGCGCGCTGTGGTCCCAGGACCGGCTCAAGGCGAACGCCCGGCAGGCGTCGCGCGAGATTTGCAGGGCGCCGAGACAGGCAACGCGCAGATCTTCGCTCAGCACACCGATCGGATGATCGCCGACAACGTCCTTTGGACCGGTGACCGGAAAGGCGGCGACCGGAACCCCGCTCGCGAGTGCCTCGAGCTGCACGACGCCGAACGTGTCGGTCCGGCTCGGAAAAACGAAGACGTCTGCAGCGGCCAAATGGGCGGCCAGGGTTCCGTTCTCCAGCAAGCCGAGAAATTTTGTCTGGGGGAAGCGGCGCTTCAGCTCGTCCTCCATGGGACCCGTCCCGATGACAACTTTGGTGCCGGGGAGGTCGAGCGAGAGGAACGCGTCGAGATTCTTCTCGACGGCGACGCGTCCAACACTGATGAAGATCGGCCGCGGCAAGCCGATATCGATCGCGCGGTCCGGCCTGAACAAATCGGCATCGACCCCGCGGGTCCACATGCCGAGCTTGGAAAAACCGCGCTGCGCAAGCTCGGTCATCAGCGATGGCGTCGCCACCATCGTCACGGCGGCGCTTGAGTGAAAGCGCCGCAGCGCCGCATAAATCCAGCTTTCAGGCAGCGGGAAACGCGCTGCGATATACTCGGGAAAGCGCGTGGTGTAGCTGGTGGTGAATGGCCTGCCGCGTTTGCGGCAATAGGCGCGCACGGCATGACCGATTGGTCCCTCGGTCGCGATGTGGATCGCGTCGGGCGCGGCCTCTTCGATCCGGCGAGCGATCAGCCGACGGCTTGGCAACGCCAGGCGCAATCCGGGATAAGTCGGAACGGGAAACGTCGGAAACCCATCCGGCGACAAGAATTCGATGCTGACGCCAAGGTTTTGCGCAGCGCGCGCCAACGACTTCAAGGTCCGCACCACGCCGTTGACTTGGGGAGACCACGCATCCGTCGCGATGAGAACCCGCATATGTCGTTCTCGCGGTATGAATTTGGTTGTTCAACTTCGAATCATGCGACAGCATTGCCTATGTCATGTCTCAATTGTGTGACGCTGCGCCGCGTCGCCTGAATTTGAGAACGATCAGAACAAATAGTTTGAGCAAACGCTCTTGTAACAAAAACGTTGCAGACTGATGCGAAGTTTCCAGTGCGACTCACCCGGCCGCGCAGGAGCTCATCACATCGAGTCAAATACAAATGTGACGAGCATCGTCACGCAGGCGATCCGGAGAAACGCAAGTTGGAATACCGTCGCCGTCGTGGTCAGCCTGATGGTCGTCTCGTTCGCGGCAATGACGCTGTTCGAACTATGGCGTGAAATCGACGTTGATAAATTGGTCGCTGCGCTGAAGGCGCAATCACGTTGCGACATTCTCATATCAGTCGGGTTCGTCGCGGTGGGTCACGTCATGCTGACCTGCTACGACCCTTTTGCGTTGCGTGCCATTGGCTGGAGTAGCCTGCCCTTTCGGGTCGCTGCGCTGGCGGGCTTTACGAGCTACACGATTGGACACAATTGCGGTGCGACGGTTTTTACTTCGGGGATCATTCGGTATCGCATCTATTCGGCCTGGGGCCTGAGCGTCAGTGACATTGCCAGGATCGCCTTCATAACAGGATTGACATACTGTCTGGGCACCGCGCTCGTGTTGAGCGGCGGCGTTGTTGGCGCTCCAGAGTCTCTAGGCGCCATCGACCACTTGCCCGCAGCCGCCAATCGTCTGATTGGGCTCATGGGCCTCGCTAGCCTCACAGCTTATATGCTGTGGCTGGGGCGTTGCCCCCGCGTTATCGGCCGATCGGTTTGGCGCATTGTTCTCCCGGATATGGGATCAACGCTCGTTCAAATTGGGATCGGAGCCGGGGACCTGATCTTTGTATCCCTCGCCATGTACACATTATTGCCGGCGCAACCCTCGATCCATTTCCTGGACCTGATGGTGATTTTCGTCACGGCAATTTTGATCGGAGTGATTAGCTACGCACCGGGCAGCCTCGGCGTCCTGGAGGCGGCAATGATCGTGGGCCTGCCGCAATTTCAGAAGGAGGACCTGCTGGCTTCGCTGCTGGTGTTCCGCGTTCTTTATTTCGTGCTGCCGCTGCTCTTGGCAGCGTTGCTGTTGGGCTTGCGTGAATTGTGGGTCGCCGTCAGACGCGCGACGGCGCCATGCGGTTCACGATAAACGCGTCCGTGGCGGTCACGGCCGCTGACGTCCTGCGATAGAAGGCGCGTCATTGCTCTTGAGGCGCGGACCTGTCTGCGCCCATACTCGGTCCTTGCATGGAGCTCTCCGTCCGGATCGAGCGCTGGCCCTTGGCCGGCGCCTTCACAATCAGCCGCGGCAGCAAAACCGAAGCCGTCGTGGTGGTGGCCGAACTCGACGATGGAATGCAGCGCGGTCGCGGTGAGTGCGTCCCCTACGCACGCTACGGGGAGACTCCGGACGGCATCGTTGCGGCAATTGAAGCCATGCGCCCGGCGTTGCGGCGCGGCCTCAGCCGCGAGGCCTTGCAGGACGCCATGCCTCCCGGCGCTGCCCGTAACGCACTCGATTGTGCTTGCTGGGACCTCAACGCCAGGCAAACCTGCCGCCGGGTCCATGAATTAGCCGGTCTTGTTGCGCCTGCGCCACTGGTCACGGCCTATACGATTTCGCTCGCCGCGCCTGCGGCCATGGCTGCAGCGGCGGAGCGGGCGTCGCATCGGCCCCTGCTCAAGGTCAAGCTCGGCGGCGGCGATCCTGACGCCGAGCGGATCGCGGCGGTGCGCGGCGCCGCCCCGCGATCGGAGCTTATTGTCGATGCCAACGAGGGCTGGACCGAGGGTAATCTTCGGCAAAACCTCGCCGCTTGTGCCGACGCCGGCGTTACGCTGATCGAACAGCCGCTGCCCGAAGGCCAGGACGCGGCGCTTGCGCGGATGAGCCGGCCGATCCCGGTTTGTGCCGACGAGAGCGTGCACGCGCGCGCGTCGCTCGATGGGCTTGCCGGAAAGTATGACGCCGTCAATATCAAGCTCGACAAGGCTGGCGGCCTAACCGAGGCCTTGGCGCTCACGGCCGAAGCGGAACAACGGGGTTTTGCCGTGATGGTCGGGTGCATGGTGGCGACCTCGCTGGCAATGGCGCCGGCCATGCTGGTGGCGCAGCGTGCCCGTCTGGTCGATCTCGATGGCGCGCTACTGCTCGCCGAGGATCGCCCCCATGGCCTGCGCTACGATGGGAGCGTGGTGTACCCGCCCGAACCGGCACTATGGGGCTGAAATTCGGCCAGCCATCGCGCTATGATCCGCGTAATTTGCCGGTCGCTTTGGGAGGACTGCCGTGGCGAACAAGCATAGCGCACGGATTGTTATCGCCGGAGCTTTTGCCGCGATCCTGCTCGCGCTGAGCGGGGCGGCCGGCGCGCAACAGAAATATCCCGATCGGCCGATCATGATGATCGTGCCGTTTCCGCCGGGCGGACCGATCGACACCATGGCGCGTGTGGTGGCGCAAGAACTCAGCACGCGTGTCGGGCAGGTTGTCGTCGAAAACCGCGCCGGCGGCGGCTCGACGATCGGCACCAAATTCGTGGCGGCCGCCGAACCCGACGGCTACACGCTGCTGTTCGGCTCGTCGGGGTCGCTTGCGGTCGCACCGGCGCTCTATTCCAGCCTCGGCATCGATCCACGCAAAGCGTTCGAGCCGGTCGCAACGGTCGCGCTCCTGCCGCACGTTTTTGTCGAGAACATCGACGTCCCGGCGAAAACGATCGGTGAATTCGTCGCCTATGCCAAGGCCAACCCGGGAAAGCTGAATTTCGGTGCCGGACTGGGCACGCCGCCGCATCTGCTCGGCTCGCTGTTCAAGACCGAGGCTGGAATCGACGTCGTGTATGTGCCGTACACAGGTTCCGCCCAATCGGTCAACGATCTGCTCGGTGGCCGGACCCAATTCACCATCGACGGGCTCGTTGCGCTCTATCCGCATGATCAAGGCCGGCAAAGTCCGCGCGCTGGCGATTGCGCGTGCCGAGCGTTGGCCGGCGCTGCCCGATGTGCCGACCCTCGCTGAAAGCGGCTATCCGGATTTTGTCATCGACGCCTGGACCGGCGTGGTGGCTCCGCGCGGGCACGCCGCGCGCGATCGTCGAGCAGCTCAACGCGGCCATCAATGATGGCCTGAAGTCACAGTCCGCTCAGGACAGCCTCGCTAAATTCTCCGCGATCGCGAAGCTTGGCACGCCGGAAGATTTCAAGACGTTCCTCGCCGAACAGATGCGGAAATGGGGCGCCATCGTTCACCTTGCGGGTGCCAGGATCGATTGATCAGGACTCCGTCAGGACTTTCGATGCCTGGGGATGACGTTTTCTTCATTCCGGTTGCGCGTATTCGGCGGTTATACTGTCGAATCGACGGCAAGGTGCAACTATGTCCAACGACCCATCGGCATTGCCGGAAATTGGGACTGGGCCGTCTGGCGAGGCAGACTACGATGCCGCTCAGGCGGCTTTTGTCGCGACCGAGAGCGGCCGCCGGTTTCTGACAGAATACCGCGCCCGCAATCGCCCGGTTGAGCCGCCTGCGCCCGCAGCTCCGGTGGCACCGCGCGTGTCGCGGCGTCGCGACCTTGCCGAGCTTGCGTCGGCGATCAACCGCATCAAGGCAGAGATCGCGACCAGCGACGCCCAGCCACCCAACGGCCTTACGGCCGCCGAGCGGCTGCAAGACATTGCCTTTGCGATCCGCGAGAGTGACGTCGAGGCGACGCTGTGCGATGCACTCGATAAGGCGATACGTGAGATCAGTGTTGCCTGTGCGCTCAACGATGCGACCGCCGAACGCACGCGCAACGCCGCTCATCGGGTCCGTGACCTGGCGAGCCGGATCACCGACACGATAGAACTGTGGCTCGCGAGCGATCGCGGAGAACCGTCCGCCGGCGAGACCGCGGCGGCATCGCCAGTCAATCGGGCGCCGATCGAAGGTGTTGCGGGCGCGCAGTTCGGCGGTGCATCGGGCGAGGCCCCGCCGGTCGCATGTGAAGCGGTTCTAATGCGTCCGTCGCCGACCGAATCGCCGCCGTCCGGTCCGGAAGATGATCCGGCGGACCTGTTCGAGCCGTCTCCGCCGCCGAGCCCGTTGGCGGCGCAAGCGCCGACGGCCAGCGTTTCGTTGAAAGCGCCTGCTTCGCCGGAACCACTGGCGCCGCCGGAATCAGAGGTCCTTCCGGTTCCCGCAACAGTCGCAGAAGAAGGCGAAGCTCATCCACTCAAAGGCGCCTCCGAGACTTCCGATCGCTCCGATCGCTCCGAGAATTCGAGTGCGCCGCTGAATAATAATGAGGCAGATCGCAGTTCAGCGGCTGAGGCCGCGGCGAAGAGGCCGTCTCAACCGGCTTCCGCCGACCTCGAACCGGGAGGGGAGGCCATGTCGCCCTCGGCCCCACGCCGCGGCAAGCACCGCGGCGTCCGAAGTGAGGCCAGCGGCCCGCCCGGGGCCCAACGATCCGCTCGCAGCATTGCGCGCCTTGAGCGAGGAAGAGCTTTTGGCGTTGTTCAGCTAGCCGTACGTCGTTACCCATCACGGACAGTTCATGAATACCGGCTTTTGGCGCTATCATGACGGTGGCGTCGGGCGCGTCAATTTCTTATGATTTGTTCGTGTTCTCAAATCTGATTCCGTTACACGGCACAGAAGTTGCTTTCCATGAGGTGATGCGGATCAACAACGACGTCGATGCGATGCAGTTTGAGTTCTCCAGGTCTGTAGGACGGCCCGTTATTGGTCCGCTGAAGATGATCTGCTGGAGGCCACAATGCAGAAGCTTACTGCTTGCGCTATTGCGATCGTAGTGTTGTGCATCGGAGCGTTCGCATCAAACACATTGTCGGCGCGTGACGACGGTCGCTTCGCCGATTCTCTGCTCAAGCCCTGGTTTGACAAACTTGCGAGCGGGAAGGGCCTGTGCTGCTCGTTCGCCGACGGTGTCAAAGTCGAGGATGTCGATTGGGACACCCAGGATGGCCGCTATCGCGTGCGGCTGCAGGGGCAATGGGTTGTCGTACCGGATATGGCACTTGTCACCGAACCGAACCGGTTTGGTCCGGCAGTCGTGTGGCCGTATCAGGATGCTGCCGGCGCGACGCAAATACGCTGTTTCTTGCCCGGCGCTGGTGCGTAGCGCTGACGAGCCGCGTTAGTTAGAGCATGTTTCAGAAAAAGTCTGTCCTGGATGCGATCCGGGGTAGGGATCGAATTTCTGAAGAGATCAGCCATAAACTGAAGATCTAAGCCACGATCTGTATTAACTCAGATGGATCAAAGTCTAGGCGACCAGGCGCGAGAACAGCTCAGGGTCGACATTGCCGCCGGACAGCACGGCGACGGCAACTTTGCCAGCCACCGCAACCCTGCCGTTCATGAGTGCCGCGAGAGCGACCGCGCCGCCGGGCTCGACCACGAGCTTTAATTCGGCAAACGCGAATGCGACGGCGGTCGTGACCTCGTCGTCGCTCACCACAACGCCGCCTCCGACCAGCGACTGATTGATCGCAAAAGTGAGCTTTCCAGGCATCCGCGCCATCAGCGCGTCGCAAATTGTGCCGGTGAGCGCGGCGTTCTGCTCACGGTGGCCGCTCCGGAACGAGCGCGCATGATCATCGAAGCCCTGCGGTTCCGCTGTGAGGACCGTGGCCGACGGCACACGCGCTTTCACCGCGAGCGCGATGCCGGCGGTAAGTCCGCCGCCCGAGGCCGTGACAACGACCACATCAGGCGCCAAGCCGAGTGCGTCCAAGTCTTCGACGATTTCACGCCCGGCAGTGCCCTGTCCGGCGATGATCAAGGCGTCATCGTAGGGCGGAACCAGAGTGGCGCCGCGCTCTTTCGCAATACCCTCCGCAATGGCTTCGCGATCGTCGCGCATTCGGTCGTAGAGGACGACCTCGGCGCCGTGCGCCACGGTGCGCTCGCGCTTCGCCCGCGGCGCGTCCTTCGGCATGACGATCACGCAAGGCATGCCAAGCAGCCGGGCCGCTGCCGCGACACCTTGCGCGTGATTACCGGACGAGAATGCCACAACTCCGCCCGCACGTTGCTCCATCGGCATTGCGGCGAGCTTGTTATAGGCGCCGCGGAATTTGAACGAGCCGGTGCGCTGCAAGGTCTCCGCTTTGAGAAAGACGCGCCCGCCGGTCATGGCGTCAAGCGCGACCGACGTCAAAAGCGGCGTGTGTAAAGCGACGCCGGCAAGACGCCGGGCGGCCTCATCCACGTCGGCCGCCGTGGGCAACGGAGGCAAAGCATCCATGCCGACACCGTAGCGCCGCGATTATGTCGCGAGCAAGAGCGTCCCTCGCGCCAAAGGGATGGCGCTCTTGCGCAATAACATCACTATTGATCGAACCGTCCCGCGGCGTGCGCCAGCATGGTGTAGACCTTGCCGGTGTCGGATGTCAGATAGTTGTTCACCACCGAGGCGCCGCGATCGCCGCGCGACACATCGTCGAGCAAACGCTCGAATTCGTGAATGTAATGTTCGACGGTCTGCCGGAATTCGGGATCGCTACGATACTTGTCGCGAATTTCCTCGAACGCCTTGTGGCCTTGAGCCGTGTATAGGCGTTTACTGACATTGCCACGCTCGCCGCGCTTGTAGCGTTCCCATAAGTCGGTCACAGCAGCGTGGTCGACCATGCGTGCAATATCGACCGAGAGTGTTTCAAGCGATCCGATGGCGTCGCGTTGCATGCGGTCCTCGCCGCGCGCGCTGTCGCGTGGGCCAGGCGGAGCGATCGGCGGACTGTCTTCACGCGATGCACGCGTCAAGAGATCGCTGAGCCAGCCGCTCTGACGGCCATTGCCATTGCCGCCCTGAACTGGAGCGAGCGCCGGCGATTCGGGGCGACGGCTCGGGGAGCCCGTGATGTCGCGCCGAGCCGGCTGTATCGGCGAACCGGTATCAACGCGGGCAGGTCTCGCTTGCGGACGGCCACCGCCGGCGGCGGCAGCAAATGCCGGCTCCGCCTCGCGACGCATCGGTTCAACCGCGTCAAGCGAGCGCCCGTGACGGGCGACGATGCGATTGAGCTCGGCCAGGGCTTCGATCTGATCGACGATGACGCGTCGCATCTGGGCAGCGCTTTCGGCGGTCTCCTGCGGCAGCTCCAGAATGCCACGGCGCAATTCGGCGCGCGTGTTCTCTAGTTCCTGCTGCATATCGACCGCCATCTCCTTCATGCCCTTCATCACCTCGGTGAAGCGATCGGCGGATTGAGCGAACATCGCGTGCGCATCTCCGGCGGCTTGATCATAGACCGCGCTGAGGGCATCGCTGGTGCGCTTGCGTTCGTCCTCGGACGCTGTACGCACCAGATCGAATTGCTGTTCGATCGTATGGACGCTGTCGTTGCTGGTGTCCGCGATGATGCTGGCGATCTCCCTGGCCCGCGTGTTTGCCGAGTTCGAGCGACTCTTCGAGCAAGCTGGAGAAGCGTCGCAATCGCTGCTCGAAATCGTCGGTGCGGGCGTCGAGCGTCGAAACCAGCGTATCAATGCTGGCGTGACGGTTGGCGATCGACTCTTCAGTGCGGATGTTGCCTTTCTGCAGGAGTTCCACCGCCTCGGCGAGCGAGCGCCCATGGGTGGTGAATTGGCCGGCAAGGTCGCCCAGGTCGTGCAGGACCTTGGATGTGGCGGTATTGAATGTGCCGAGATGTTCTTCCACCTTGGCCGTGGCCACGCCGGTCTTGGTGCTCAGATCGGTCATGGCGCCGACGAATTCGGAAATCCGCGATCCCATGGTGTGCTCGATCGAATTCATGTTCTCGTGAGCGCCGCTGAGCACTTCCTGCAGCAGAATATTGGCCTCGCGCAGGCGCTCGAACAGCGCCGTCGAGTCGTTGCGCAACATCCCATGGGTTTCCAGCATGTCCGCGACGGTCGCCGCGGCTGTCTGTTTTGATTCGTCGACGGCGGCCTTGGTTGCGCTGTGCAAATCCTCGAGCGTCCGCGAAATCGTGGCCTTCGCGGCGCTGGTTACGCCTTGCGCGCCTTCCTGTAATTGCCCGAGCGTGCGCGTCACCGTGGCGGTCGCGCTCTGACCCGCGTCGTTGATAAGGCGTGCAATCTCCTCGCTGTTGTCCATCATTGTCTTGGTGAAGACGAAGCCCTTGGCCTCGATCGACTTCACTGTTTGGTCAGTGATACGGCTCACCTCGCCGGCGAATTCCTGACTCTTGCCCGATAACGCCGAAAGCAGGTGGCTCGACCTGTCATCGAGGACGCGTGTCATGTCGTCGCTCTTGTTCGACAGAATTGAGAGCAGATTGTTCGACTTTTGATCAATGACGCGCGTCATGTCGGCGCTCTTGTCCGACAGGACTGAAAGCAGGCTGTTCGACCGCTCATCGATGACGCGTGTAATGTCTTCGCTCCTGTCCGACAGGACTGAAAGCAAGTTGTTCGACCGCTCGTCAATGACGCGGGTCATGTCCTCACTCTTGTCCGACAACGCCGAAAGCAGACTGTTCGATTTTTCATCAAGGACGCGAGTTCATATCCTCCAAGCGCTCGTTGACGGCGCTGTTGAGTTCGTTGGTTCGGCCGACAATGTTGCGGGTGACGTCGGCGCCCATGCTGACCAGCTTGCGCTCCGCCTCACCGGCGGTACGGCCGATGACCTCGGCGGTGGCGTTGGCGCTCTTGGCGAGCAGGTCCGTGGCGATTGCGGTCGTTTTGCCGATCGTGTCGTGGGCGCTCGCCGTCGTCTTGCCGATCGCATCACTGGCCGCAGCGGCGCTCCTGGTGATCGTATCGCTGAGGGAACCCGAACTGCGATTGAGCAACGCGGTCGCTTCCGCGGCGCTTTTGGTGATCGAATTGCTCAGGCCGCCGGAACTGCGGTTGAGCATCGCAGTGGCCTCGGCGGCGCTTTTAGTGATCGAATTGCTCAGGCCGCCGGAACTGCGGTTGAGCATCGCGGTTGCTTCGACGGCGCTCTTGGTGATGGAGGCGCTCAGCGCGCCCACGCTGTTATTCAGAGCGGCCGCCGCTTCGGCGGTGTTCTTGTTGATCGAGGCGCCCAGGGCGTTCACACTGGTATTGAGCGAGGCGGCCGCTTCTGCGGTGCTCTTGGTGATCGAGTTGCTCAACGTCGTGACGCTGCCGTTCAGTGATGCAGTCGCGTCTGCGGCGCTCTTGCTAATCGAATTGCTCAGCGCTCCGGCGCTGCGATTGAGCGCGACGGTTGCTTCTGCGGCGCTTTGGTTGAGTGCGTCGGTTGCTGCAACGCTCGCCGCCGCGGTCTTGCCGAGCGCTTCGGTCGTGTTGTCGGCCAGTTGCGAGAGCGCGCGTTCCGCGTTGCCCGAATTGGTCTTGATCGATTCGGAGAGCTCCTCGAGACGCGAGTTAAGCAAATCCGCGGCGGCGCGGCTGCGCACCTCCATCTGATGGGTAACGGCCTCGGCACGTCCCACCAGGAGCTGCTCGAGATGGCCGATGCGAGTGTCGAGCGTGTTGGCGACCTCGAGCGCACCGGTTCCGAGACTTTTGTTGATGATATCGACGCGCTCGCCGATCGTATCGGTCAGTCTCGTCGCGCGTGTGTCGATCAGGCCGGTGACATCGGTAATGCGCCGGTCGAGCGCGGTGACAACTTCTTTGCCGCCCTCGGCCAGCGTCCTGGCAATGTCCATGACACGGCCGGACAAAGTTTCGGTCAGCGTCTGCGTGCGGCTGTCGAGCGCTTCCTGGAAGCCGCCGAGGCGCTGGTCAAGTGCAGTGGTGACTTCGTTCGCTTTCGCCGTAACGCGGGTGTCGAAGCTATCCACGTAGCTGCGCATCGACTCGGTGACGTCCTGCGTGCGGGCACCAAGGCGCTCGACGAGTTCCGAGCCGTAGGTTTTCACGGTGCGATCGAATTCGGCGAGGTGCCGGGTGATGAGATTGCCAAGCGTTCCGGAATCGCGTGCGATCTTCTCGCCGAGCTCGACACCTTGGTGGCCAAACATGTCCTCGAACGCGGCGAGCCGAGCCGAAAGCATCTCTTTCACGGCGTCGCCACGCGTTGCGATCACGGTGGCGAGATGCTCGGCGCTCTCGCGAACCGCGTCGGTCGTCTTGGTGCCACGCGAGGCGAGGGCCTCGCTGACGCGGAGGCCGGCCTGTTCGAGCTTGCTCGCCACCTCGCTGCCACGCAAATTGAGGTCGAGAATGAGCGAGTCGCCGGACGCCTTGAGCGTGCTGTTGACCTCTTCGGTGCGCGTCGCGATCGTCTCGGCGATCTGGCTCGACGTGTCGATGATGGAGTTGGTGAGTTCCTGCGAGCGGCCCACCATCATGTCGACGATCGCCAGTGACTTCTCGGAAAAGCCTTCGGTGACTTGGTCCAGGCGCGACGTCATCATGTCTTCGAGGCCGCGTGCGATTTCGGCAAAATCATCGCCGATATGGTCGGTTTTGAAATTGAGGCTGTTGGTGAGCTGGTCGCTTGCCGAAACGATGGCGCGCGAGGTTTCGTCGCTTGCCGTTTCCAGGCGTTCGAGCAGATCGCCGCCGCGATCGCTCAATTGCTGAATAAGGTTGTCACCGATCTGTCCGAGCGTGAGCGTGATGTGTTCACCTTTTTCGGCCAGCGAATGCGTGATGCGCTGTGCGGCGTCGTTGACTTGCTGGCCGACGAGGTCGCTGATCGTGGAAAGGTCCTGCGTCAGATCGATATGGACGTTGTTGATGGCGGAACGAACCTGCTCGGCCTGTCCGACCAGCGTATCGCGCTGGGCGGCGAGGTCCTGGAGCAAGCCGCGGATGCGGACTTCATTGTCGCTATAGGTGCGTTCGAGGGCGGCGACTTCGCTTTGAACGAGCGATTCGAGTTCGCTTGCGCGCGCGAGCGCGCGCTCGACGCCATCGCCCATCGCGGCAACTTCGCGACGGATCGCCTGGCCGACGGTCACGATCGACTCGCGCGCCACGCTTTCGGGCTCAGCCAGGCGCATCGCGACCCTTGCCATCGACTGTGCAATGAGGCGCAATTCCTGCGAGCGCCACGCCATGTGGGCGACGCCGAAGAAAAAGATGATCGGGAGCAGTGCCGCAGCGCCGAGGCCGATCATTGTTGCCACGCGCGAATGGTTGGGACCCAGGGCCGTGTTGAGGTCCGATAGATAGGCCCAGGACAGGGCGAGGCAGCCAATGACCCAGGCGGCAGAAAACACCGCGGCGACGAAATAAGACGTCCGCGCCGGGCGGCGTTGTAGCGTGTGCAGAATCTGGCCGATGGACTGCTGGTCGTCGTTAGCCACGCGTGCGGCGGGCGTATCGAGACCACGCGTGCCGATATCGTCGGAAACCAGGTCTTGATCGAAAATTGGCGTTGCCGGAGCGGTGCGCGCGCGATCGCCGGCGTGGCCGTTGAGGAAATCGGACATATTTTCTGTCCGGTCCTCCGGCTGATCTTCATCGTCCCGGATGTTCAGGGCTTCCTGAATTGCCGACAACGCCGCTTCCGTTGGATCGGTCATCTTCTTCGGGTAGTTGGCCATTTTCGGTCGTCGCCTCGGCTGCTACGCTTGACTAGGACGGCCCGAGCAAGCCCCAGGCCATGCCACGAGCGCATAATCGTTCTAGTGCTCGATACACCCTCAGAGGGCTCCCCCGCCCTCGAGCCACACTGCTATAGCCCATCCTATCGGTCTGGCGGATCAAAGGAAACCGGGATCGGTAACGTCCCTTTAATCATCGTTAACGGATTAGTTACCATGTTATCAGCCGCGCTCCGGCCGATGGGCCAGCCATTTTGGTGCCAACAATGCGGCTAGCTTGGGGCCAAAATCCGGCAACTGACGCTGGCGGATGGCCGGTGGTGGATAACGATCCTCAGATTCGCCTCGATGTTCCCGCCAGTCCTAAGCATTTGCTTACCTACCGGTTGAAATCACCTGCGCCCAATATCCTGTAAGGCCACGGAATTTACTCCATTTTCGTCGCTTCGTGGCACAGTCCAGCCAAGCCGCAAGGCTCGGTCGGCGGGGAGAACGTCTTGGCAGTATCGAATCTCTTGACGGTGGTGGGCCGGAACCAGAAGCCAACCATCATCGACGATGACCACCTGGAGCGCATGACGCTTGGTGACCGCCGGCTGGAGCGGGAGGTCCTTGAGATTTTCGTGCGCCAGACCAGCATCATGCTGACGCGCATCGCTGGCGCACCGCCGGCAGTCGCGGCGGCTGCGGCCCATACGCTGACGGGCTCGGCGCGTGGCATCGGGGCATGGCGGGTGGCGCAGGCCGCCGAACGCTTGGAACAGGCTGCCGGAGACGGTGGCCGCGAGGCAGACTTCGCCGAGGCAACCGCCGAATTGAAGGCGGCTAGTCTCGAGGCGAGCGCTGCGATCGGCGCTCGCTTGAGTGGATCCTCTTATGAACTCTAGCGTGACCATTCATCCAGGCCAGCCACACTGGCGCTGTGCGACGTGAGCCGATAAAAGACGGCATCCGATAACTTTCCCGCCAGCCGTGCCCGCAGCTTTTGGTCAGTTGTTCCGTCATGATTAAAGTCACCTTCATCGACGCTGGAGGAACCGCGCGCACGGTCGAGGCAGAGACCGGCTCGACGCTGATGGAGACCGCGATCGGGCAGGGCGTGCCTGGGATCGAGGCGGAATGCGGCGGTGCATGCGCCTGTTCGACCTGTCATGTCTATGTTGAGCAGGATTGGCGCGAGAAAGTGGGGGAGCCTTCGCCGATGGAGGAGGATATGCTCGATTTCGCCTTTGAGGTGAAACCAAACTCGCGACTTTCCTGTCAAATCAAAATCCGCGACGATTTCGACGGGCTCACGGTGCGGACGCCGGAGCGGCAAGCGTAGCTGGAACGAATCCAGGCACAGCCGGAACAAATCCGCCGCGCGCGCTTTAGCCCGGCGTCGGCCTCTTCCCCTGCCGCGGCGAGCGCGCTAGACACTCGTCACCTCAGCAAACACCATCAATCAAAGATGAGTACGGATACGATATGAACGAACCTATTAAGACCGATGTTGTCATTATCGGTGCGGGGCCTATCGGTCTCTTTGCCGTCTTCGAGCTCGGTTTGCTCGACATGAAAGCGCACCTTATCGATATTCTCGACAAGATCGGTGGGCAATGTGCGGAGCTTTATCCTGAGAAGCCGATCTACGACATTCCCGGCGTGCCGATGACAAGCGCTCAGGGACTTGTTGATGCTCTGCTGCAGCAGATCAAACCTTTCAATGCGCAATATCATCTCCAGGAGATGGTCGAGTTGGTGGAGAAGATCGGCGATCCGCTGTTCCGGGTGAAGACCGATCAAGGGAAAGTCTTCGAGAGCAAACTCGTCGTCATTGCCGCTGGCGGCGGATCATTCCAACCCAAGCGTCCTCCCATTCCCGGCATTGAGCCTTACGAAGGCAAAACGGTGCATTACGCAGTGCGCAAGATGGACACGTTCCGCGACAAGCGCATTCTGATTGTTGGTGGCGGCGACAGCGCGCTCGATTGGACGCTCAATCTGGCGCCGATCGCCAGCCATCTCACCCTGTTGCACCGGCGCAGCGAGTTTCGCGCCGCCCCCGACAGCGTCAATAAAATGATGGCGCTGGTCGGCGAGGGCAAAATCGATTTGGTGTTGGGCCAGGTTACGGCGCTCAAGGGCGACGACGGTCAGATCAAAGAGGCCATCGTCAAGACCAATGACGGCTCCACGTTCGATATCGCCTGCGACGTCCTGCTGCCGTTTTTCGGACTGACCATGAAGCTCGGTCCGGTCGCCAATTGGGGCTTCGAACTCAAGAACAACGAGTTGATTCCGGTCAATACCGAGAGTTTCGAGACCACCATGCCGGGTATCTTCGCCATCGGCGACATCAACTGGTATCCGGGCAAGCTCAAGCTCATCCTGTCCGGCTTCCACGAGGCTGCGCTGATGGCGCAAAGGGCACACCGCTATATTTACCCGGAGAAGAGGCTGGTGTTTCAGTACACCACATCCTCTTCAAGCCTGCAGAAGAAGCTCGGCGTGGCGCCGGAGCGCAAAGCCTAGACGGCCTATTCCATCCGAGTCTAATAACGCCATGTCGAACGCCTAAAGATCGCAATTAGCGGGCATCTCGCTCGTCCGTATACCAGGACGGCTTTTCCGGATAATGCGGGCCGTCGTAGATCTCGATCACGACAGTCTCGGCATGAGCGATGGCTGGGCCGTGAACATTGCCTTTTGGATTGCAGTAGAAACTGCCGGCGGTCAGCGTAACGCCGGTCGAGGTGTATTCATACTTGCCTTTGAGACAGAACATGAATTGATTCGAGGCATGGAAATGAGGCTGCGGAATTCCGGCCCCTTCGGCAAATTTGATCAGTGCAATTGACGCGCCGGTTTCTTCGTCACGCCACAGCATTTTTTCGGAAATTCCTTTCAGCGACTTATCGCGCCACGGCAGCGATTCCGATTGGACAAGTAGTTCTTCGAGCTTCGGCGCGTCTTTCGGCAACATGGCTTTCTCCTGGATCAGCTCTTGTTTTCGGTTGTCCACCGGACGCCTTTTAATTCGACGAGGCGGGACAGATAAGAAATTTTTGCGCGGTTCGTCAGACGGTGAACGGCGCGCATCTCGTTAATGAAGACTGTCGAGCCGAGTTCTTCCACGGTCTTGATGCGATCTCCGAAAATCGTCTCGATTTCATTCTCGCCGCCGCCGAGCGATATGACGACATAAGGATGATAGTGAATATGGAAGTCGATGGTCTCGCCGGGATCGAGATTGATTTCCCAAACTCTCACGTGCTCGTTTTCAAGCACAATGCGCTGGCCGACTTCGCCCAACTTGATGCCCCGTCTCGCAGCTTCGGTAATTCCAAATTTATCGGACATGTCCGCAAGCCCCGCGTCTACTTCGCAAGCACAGCGATGGCGCTGATTTCTATCAAATAGTCGGGTGACGTCATTTTGGTCACTTCGACCATAGTCGAAGCCGGCAACGGTGGTTTGAAGTACTGGGCACGCACTTTGTGGATTGCCTCGAAATGTTCCATGTTTCGCACATAGACGTCGACACGGCAGACGTCATCCAGCGTGCCGCCGGCAGCCTCCACCGCGGATTTAACGTTTTCGCAAACTTGACGAGTTTGCTCGGTGATGTCGCCGACGCCGGCGATTGTGCCGTCCGGACGGCGGGCGGTCATTCCAGAAATAAAAATCAGGCGCCCCGTGGCTTCGATAGCAGTTGCGTGCGAGAAGACGCCGTTAGGCTGCCGCAGTTTCGTGCTGAATATCTGAACCTTTGGCATGATGTATTTTCCTATGGTGTTGGGGCGTCAAAAGGCGTCGGCGCAACGCCGAGACGCTCGGCGTAGCGTCGCAGCATCGTAGCCACGGCGGGATCCACACTAACCTGACCGCGCGAGCGGTCGCGCCGCTGCCATTCCGGCTCTCCTGGCGTAAACAATTGGGCAACGCCCGGCGCTCGCTCGCCGCTGCGGATCCGCTCGGCAGAGTTGGCCGCCTGCGCACGGAACCAGTCGAGATCGCAGAAGTGCGCAACATCAATTGCAATGAACAGATGCGAGCAATCGTAAGGCACGCTGAAATCGCCGTAGAGTGGCCGAACTTTCGCTCCGCTCGCGCCGTTGGACAGAAGCCCGCATAAGAGGTCGATCAGGAATGAGAGGCCAAAGCCCTTGGCGCCGCCTGAGGGCAGCAGCATTCCGGCGATGGCCTCGGTCGGATTGGTCGTCGGCAGCCCTTGCGCCGTCACAGCCCAGGTTGGCGGGATAAGCTCCTTAGCTTTTTCAGCCATTCGTATCTTGCCCATCGCCGCTTCGCTCGTCGCCATGTCGAGCAGGATCGGGATTTCGCCGTCAGCTGGCACCGCGATTGCGAGTGGATTATTGCCGACAACGCGCTCGGCGCCGCCGGGTGCTGGCATCAGCGGACGCGTGTTGCACATCGCAATGCCTACACAGCCCGCATCTGCGGCCTGGCGGGTGTAACGGCCGGCGGCGCCGAAATGAAATCCGTGACGGACGGCGACGATGCCTGCAGCAAATTGCCGGGCCTTGTCGATCGCAAGCCTCATCGCCTGTTCGCCGGTCAACTGGCCCAAAGCATTGCCCGCATCGAGCACGATGGCGCCCTGCCGTTCGGAGACGATAGCTGCGGATGGGCCTTTCGACACCGAGCCGGCTTGCAGTCTCTCGATATACATGTCGACCAGCATCACGCCATGCGAAGCGAGCCCTTCGAGGTCGGCGTCAACGAGGCCCTTGGCGACTTGCTCCGCCGCCGGAGCCGGAAGTCCGGTGGCAGCAAATAGCCTGGCTACGAACGCCGCAAGTTGTATGGCCGGTAGTGTCACCGTTCCGGCCCGCACCTCGACGTTCATTTGAACGACTTTCTTTTGGGTGCGGCCACGGCGTTGTCAGTGCCGCGGTTGGCGGCAAGAGATGCGGCGACCTTGTCCAACGTGCGGCTGATATGCAGGCGGTTGAGCTCGACCGTCTTTTCCACGTCACGGTTAAGCGCCGCTCGCATCAGTTGTTTGTGTTCGCCGACATCGTCGCGCAATGGGGCATTGGACATGATCGAAAGCGAGACATAACGCTCGGCCTGCTCAAACAAACGCTCATGGATCGATATCAGCGTCTGCGATCCGCACGCCGAGACGAGAGTGGCATGAAATGCAGCGTGCTCGCGGCTCCAAGCCTCGTTGATCGTTTCCGGATCGCTTGGATCGATCTTGGTTTGTCGGGACGATCGGTGGAATGCCGCGAGCAGATTGGCCTCCCACTCGACGCCACCTTTTTCGAGCGACCAGCGAAGCGCAATCGATTCGATCTCGATCCTCACCTGCATCAGATCGAGCAGGTTCTCGCGCGACACTTCGGATACCCGAAAGCCCTTGTTCTGCTCGAGCTGGACGAGGCCTTCGGCTTCGAGGCGCATCAACGCCTCGCGCAGGGGGCTGAGACCCATGCCGTAACGCTCGCGCAGCGCTTCAAAACGCAGGCGTTCGTCGGGCATGAGGCGGCAGGCAATGATGTCGGAACGAATGCGGCTCAATGCCGAGGCAGCCAAGGTCTGGTCGGCAATACGTTTGGCAGGCGTTGCGGGCATTCGTGCTCCCGGTTTTAATGAGCCGATCGGCAAGGTAATCGCATATACGACCATCATTCGACAATCAATGGATTTTCGAAAATCTATTGACTGTACGAAACTATCGGTGGCAGGATCATCGCGAAGGGCCCGTCACACCTCGTCGTGGGAGAAGAACAATGCGTGTTGTTCCAGGCGCAATCGCCGCGGCGTTTGTCGTCGCTTCAGTCGCAATCGTTCGATCCGGTGCGGCGTCGGCTCAGAGCACCCCAGCCGCTCTGACCAAAGTCGTGTTTTCACTCGACTTTATTCCGCTTGGCCGGCACGCGCCCTGGTATGCGGCTATCGCGGAAGGCTTCTTCAAAGAAGAAGGCCTGGACGTCAGTATCATCCCGTCGCAGGGTGGCGCACAGGTCATTCAAAATGTTGCCTCTGGGACCGCCAATATCGGTTTCATGGGAGTGCCCGAAGTCGCTATTGCCCGCGCTACCGGCGCCAAGCTCAAAATCGTCTCAGTCATTTATCAGAAGCAGCCAATTGCGGTTTTTAGCCTGCAAAGCGGAGCAAATGTAACGACGCCAAAGCAACTTGAAGGTCTCACGCTTGGCAGCGGGTCCGGCAGCTTCACTCCTAAGATTCTGCAGGGTTTCATGGTCGGAAAGGGCCTGGACCCGAGCACGCTTCACGTCGCCGACATCGCGCCCCCGGCGCGTCCCGCTGCGCTGATCACCAAGAAAGTTCCGTCCATTGAAACCTTCATCATGGGCAAGCCGGGTCTCGAGAAGGCGGCCGAAGACGCTCATGAAAAACTTCAGACTTTCGATCCCGCCGGTCACGGCCTACAGCTTTATTCAAACGGTATCGGCGTTACCGAACAGTACCTCTCGCAAAATCCGCAAGTGGTCCGAGGTTTCGTGCGCGCGGCCTTGAAGGGATGGAAGTTTGCACTGGATCAGCCCGCCAAAGCGGCACAGGACGAACTGCAATTTGTCCAGAGCCTCAAGCCTGAGGTGGCGGCGGCTGAGCTCAAAATCGTACGCGATCTGGTGGTCACACCCGACACCGAGCAACACGGCCTGGGATGGTTCGACCCTGCTCAGATCAAATCGAACGTAAACTTCGTTACGAAGTATATCGGCATAACCGGCACTCCTCCGGCGCCGGCCGACATGTACGCAACAGGTTTCTTGCCCAATCCGCCGATCAAGCCGTGATCGATTCGGCGGGTCAGCGGGGGCTGACACAGCCGGACCGCGGGACGATTCCTCCTGCGGCTTCGCCGCAGCGCGCTTTCGGTCACTTCGAAAACGTCCACAAAGCGTTCAAGCGTCCGGGTCAAACGCCGCTCGTCGCCGTTGACATTATTTCTTTCGATCTTCACGGCGGACAACTGATCAGCCTTTTGGGACCGAGCGGCTGCGGAAAAACCACCTTTCTTCGCATTGCTGCGGGGCTTATCTCCAAGACCAGCGGCGTTGTCGAGATCAATGGCGTTGAGGTCGAACGGCCGCAGCGCGATTTCGGGATGGTCTTTCAGCAGCCATATCTGATGCCCTGGCGCACAGTGCTTAAAAACGTGCTCTTCCCGATTGAGATTCAGGGAAATGCCGACCGTGCCGCAGCGCAACGCGCAGTCGAACTGTTGTCGCTCGTCGGCCTGTCGGGCTTCGAACACACCTACCCTGCGCAACTCTCGGGTGGCATGCAGCAACGCGTTGCCTTGTGCCGCGCGCTTGTTCACCAGCCAAAATTGCTGCTGATGGACGAACCATTTGGCGCGCTCGATGAACTGACGCGGATGGAGATGCAGGACCTGCTGCTGGATATTCGCGCCAAAACCGGAGCGACGGTGATGATGGTCACGCACAGCATCAGCGAGGCGATTTACCTCTCCGACCAGGTCGCCGTCTTCAGTCCCCGGCCCGCCAAGATCGCCGATTTCATTGCGGTTGATTTGTCCTATCCGAGGCGGCCGGAAACACGATACACGCCTGAATTCAACGAGCTTGAACATCGGGCTGGCCGGGCACTCGGGATCACACGATGAATCTGCAAAACCTCGGGCGCCCGATCTATCCTTTCCTTGGCGTCTTAGTAATCCTGGCGATATGGCAGCTCTATACGTCGCTGTCTGGAATCACCCCGCTGGTGTTGCCTAGCCCGATGGAAATCGTCACCGTTTCCATCAATCGTTACGACCTGCTGCTGCAGCAAACTTGGCCGACCCTCGTCGAGACGGTTCTGGGCTTCGGATTGGCACTGCTGATCGGTATTCCGCTGGCGGTGTTCGTCGCCAACTCTCGCCTGTGCAATCTTGTGCTTTATCCAATACTAGTCGCAACACAGTCGATTCCGAAAGTTGCGATCGCGCCGATTATTTTGGTGTGGTTCGGACTAGGCATAAGCTCGAAGCTGGCATTGGCTTTCCTGGTTGCGTTCTTCCCGATTGTCGTGGATACGGCGACTGGCTTACAGGCAACACCACCCGGACTGCTGGAGCTTGCCCGTGCTCTATGCGCATCACCGCGCCAAGTGTTTTTCAAGGTTCAGATGCCTGCGGCCTTGCCGTTCATATTCGCTGGATCGAAAGTGGCCATAACTCTCGCGGTGATCGGCGCGGTTATCGGAGAATTTGTCGGTTCGGTTACAGGGCTCGGCAATTTGGTTCTGGCGGCCAACTCGCAGCTCGACGGACCACTGGCGTGGGCGGCCCTTGTGTGGCTGAGCGCGCTCGGAATTCTACTGTTTGCCGCGGTCGCGCTCGTCGAGCGGCTGATGATGCCGTGGGAGCGTACAGCTCAGCATTGATTTGCTCTCTGCTCGAAGAGCATACCCCACAAAAAAGAAGGCGCCCACTTGACCCACGGTCCACTCATCGACACCCACCAGCATCCGATCCCGGACTATTACAAACGTGCCCTTGAAAAAGTCGGCATTCATGGCAGCGGCGAAAATCCGTGGGCTGACTGGAGTGTTTCCGCACAGCTCGAATTGATGGACCAAACCGGCATCGCGGCAGCGATCAATTCAATTGCGTCCCCCGGAGTATATTTCGGCGATCTCAAGTCTGCGGTTCGCTTGGCGCGCGAGTGCAATGAAGACTCCGCGCGCATGGTTTCGGACCATCCGGATCGCTTCGGCGCATTTGCGATTTTGCCGCTGCCTGATGTCGGAGCAGCAGTCCGTGAGGCGGAATACGCGCTCGATACGCTAAAGCTTGAGGGCGTCTGTTTGCTGACCCATGTCGGCGACAGACACCTTGGCCAGCCCGAAGAGGACGAACTGTACGCGGAGCTCGATCGCCGAAAGGCCGTCGTATTCGTTCATCCGCTGCGAAACCAGTCGAAGAATATGCCGGCCTATAATTATCCGTCCGGTTTGACAGAGCTGGTACTGGATACGACACGCGCGATCCACAATCTGCTGTGGAACGGCACGTTTGGGAAATATCCGAACGTCCGCTGGATCATGCCGCACGGCGGTGGGACAGTTCCGTTCCTAATCTACCGAATGAGCGCGATGAATGATCGTCCTCGCGTTGCCGAACATTTGGTGGGAGGCACCGTCGCCAATACTTTGCGGCGCCTTTACTATGATGTGGCGGAGATCTGCTCACCGGCGCCGCTGAAATGCCTCATGGAAATAGCCGAGCCTTCGCATATCTTGTTCGGCAGCGATTTTCCATTTTCACGGCACCACACGCCGGTGAAGGATGTCGAGAAGGCGATTGCAGCCTTCAGGGCGTTTGGTGACTGGGATGCCTCGGCGCGGCAAGGCATAGAGAGCAAGAATGCGCTAGAGCTCTTCCCCAAATTGGCGAAGCGCCTCAACCTGGCACGAACTCCATGATCGAATTACTCGCTCCTCACAGGTTGAGCTGCCATTTCCATCGATGATACTTGGCTGACATGCGAAACGAGCATCCAAAGCGCTGCGCCGATCCGCGACCTGGAATTATGTGACGAGGTCCTGCTCATCGCAACCGCGCAGAACCTGAGGTGGCTCGTCAAGTTCATTTGCCGGCCACTACCATCGGCGGTCGCCTGTCCGGCGGCGCTCGGGCACCGCCGCGAGCTCTCTTAATGCTTAGGGCGTACGTGGCGCCGTCGGCGCGGCAACGGGTGCTGGCGCCAACGCTGTGGGCGGGGGCAACGGTTCCGACTGTACCGCGGGCGGCGTCGGCAAGCCGAGCACTTCGCGTGCGGCGGGTAGTGCCGCGTCGGCCATCGCCGCATAGCCCTCGGCGGTGGGATGCACCGCGCCGCCATAGACGGCGCTGAGCACGCCCCAGATCGCATCGTGGATGTCGCTCGGCTTCAACATCGCGGGCATGCCTTCGGGGTAAGTCATCGCGGTGAAATAGCTGTCGTTGGCGGTCCTGATCCAGCGCCCCCGAGAAGCGTAAGGACGATAGTCGCTGGCGCGCATCGAGCAGGCCATCGGATCGTCGGAAGCGGCTGCCGGGTCGGTTTCGAAGCTGTCACCGGTCTTTGAGAAACAGTTGCGATCAAATTCGGGATCGTCCGGCGAGCGAACGCACATGCCGTGCTGGTCGAACGCCGCCTGATGCCCGTCCACAAACGTCATGCGTTCGGTCATGGGATCGCGACAGATATTGTTGCCGTCACACGTCGCCAGCAGCTTGAGCTTCGGCAGAAACTTCTTGTCGGTAAATTCCGCCGCCGCACGCAGCCTTTCAGCGTCGGCGCCAAAGGCAGGATGGACGTCGAAACCATCACGGCCGCCAGGGCAGGGTTTGTTCTCGGCCTGCATGGCCGGATTGCCGTACGAGACGTAAACGACGCGAGAGAGATTGCCCCCGACATAAGGTTTGAGCGCGGTGCGCAGCCGCGCGAATTCGTTCGGCAAATCTTCGTCGAGGGCCTGCTGGGCATCCGCTACGCTACCGATGGCGCCGCCTTGCTTGAGCAACAGCCGCTCCGTGGCGGCGTCGACAATGACATTAGCCACCAGCGCAGCGAAGCCGGCGTCGTTGGCGCCGATCGTCAACAGCACCATATCGAGATTGCGTTGCGGTTGCTGACGCTGCACGGCGGCCATGATTCCCTTGAGTTCGCTGAACTGCGCGGGTGCGGTGCCCGAGCAGGTTTCAATACCCACCACCCACGGACAGTCGTCGGCGCGCTGGCCCCTGAACATGCCGGCCTCGATCGTCGCGCCGGTGCAGGCGAGAGGTAAAAAGGTCACGGCAAGATGCGGCTGCTCGATCGCGAGCGCGAGCGCGGTGCGTATCTGATAGCTGTAAAGCGAACGATGGCAGGCCGGGTTCATCCAGCGCGCGCCGTGATGCGCCCAGTCTGCGCCGCCGCGGGGCTTGACGGTCCGTTCTCGCAGGAGCGATCGTGAGTGTAGCCGGCGCGGCTCGGCCGATAGTACTGACTGCCGCCGCCGCCCAGGAAGCGCCGGAAGCAAAAGCCGCCTTCGAGCTGGACTGCCCTGTCCGGATTGCCTTCGCCGGCGGCGATCGAATCGCCAAGCCCGGCAATAAGCACGTCGCGCACCGCGATCTCGGTGACAACGCGCTGCGCCGTGCCGTCGCCAAGCGGTACATCCACGGTGGCGACCGTGGTGCGCCCGTAGGGCACGCGCAATTTGATTTCTTCCTCGCAGGGCGCGTTGATCTGCCTGGATTCCCTGCGCCGTCGTCGAAGGTCCAGGAGCAGATCGCGCCTGGCGGTACGGTGCCGGAAAGTGCGACGCCGATCGCGGTGATCGCGCGGCGCGAGATAATTCTCAGCTCACGCCGTCACGTTCGCAGGTCTCCAACAGATTGCCGGAATTATCGACGCACAGATTGCCGACCACGTCCTTGGCCCAGCCGAATCCGCCCGACATCCTTTTCCAGCCGGTCTCTCGGCGGCCAGCACGCCGTCGCCGCGGCTCGCTGCGACTTGGCGCAGGAAATCCGCGTCATTGCGGAACAGGCGAAACCGGTTCTTGACCTCCCAGACGATGTGAAATGCCTGTGACCGCAAGCGGTCAGGTTGCGCACTGCGCGGTGCCGGCGCTTTGCGGGAACGCCGCATTGAATGGCGCAACTGAAAGGAGTACGGCGAGGATGAGACAAAGGCGCATGGCTGCGGAAGGGCGGTAAGGCGATGGGCTTCTAGCACGCCGCTTGCGGCGGAAATATGAGAGCGGATGGCGCTTGGTAGCGGAAATGGCGGCCTTCTGCACGGGACAGGCGGTCAGGCGGCTTGTAGCGCGCTTCTGCGCGACGGCGGCCCGGCTGAGTCGACCGGCTCGTATTTCGTCGCCAGGTACTGCTACACAGCGGTACCGTTCGGACTTGTGGAGCTATGCGCGATGGCGAATGCAATCGATCTCAACCGATGCTGCATCGCCGGCGGCGGACCGGCCGGCATGATGCTCGGCTTCCTGCTGGCGCGCGCCGGCGTCGAGGTGGTGGTGCTGGAGAAGCACGCCGATTTCTTTCGCGATTTCCGCGGCGACACCGTTCATCCCTCGACGCTTGAACTGATGTACGAACTCGGCCTGCTCGACGAATTCCTCAAGCTGCCGCATCAGAAGGTCGAGACGCTGACCGGGCAGGTCGGCGACGAGCGCGTTGACGATCGTCGATTTCACGCATCTGCCGACGCACTGCAAATTCATCGCGCTGATGCCGCAATGGGACTTTCTCAATTTCCTGGCCGAGCACGGCAAGCGCTACCAGACTTTCGATCTGCGCATGCAGGCCGAGGCGACCGATCTGATCGAGGAGGGCGGCCGCGTCGTCGGCGTGCGCGCCAAGACGCCGGACGGAACGCTGACGATCCGCGCCGATCTCGTGGTCGGCTGCGACGGCCGGCATTCGACGGTGCGCGAAAAGGCCGGCCTCAAGAGCGACGACTACGGCGCGCCGATGGACGTGCTGTGGTTTCGCCTGTCGCGCAAGGCGCAGCGATCGAACCGACACGTTCGGCCATATCGAAGCCGGGCAAGATGATGGTCATGCTCGACCGCGGCGATTATTGGCAATGCGCCTATGTCATTCCGAAAGGCGGCATCGAGAGCGTGAAGGCCGAAGGGCTCGACGCCTTCCGCGAGCGGGTCGTCGAGCATGTCGCCGTTTCTCGCCGACCGCATCGGCGAACTGAAAAGCTGGGACGACATCAAGCTGCTGAGCGTCGCGGTCGATCGGCTGCAGCAATGGTGGCGGCCGGGCCTGCTCTGCATCGGCGACGCCGCGCATGCGATGTCGCCGATCGGCGGCGTCGGCATCAACATGGCGGTGCAGGACGCGGTCGCCGCCGCCAACCGGCTGGCGGCGCCGCTGCAGGCATCGGCACGCGTTACGGACGAGGACCTGCACGCGATCGAGCAACGGCGCACGTTGCCGGTGCGCTTTCACGCAATGGCTGCAGCTCACCATTCAGAAGCGGATCATCAGCCGCGTGCTTGGAAAGCCAGCAGCGGCCGAAGCCGCCGCTGTTGTTCAAGACTGTTCAGTGCTGTTTCCGGTTTTGCGCCGGCATTCCGGCGCGGCTGCTCGGCCTCGGCATCCGGCCGGAGCACGTTCACACGCCGGACGTGCTTGCGGGCACGTGACTTCGTCACCTTGACGCCGGGCGCGGCCTAATTGCCGTTGCAACTCCGTTGCGGCGCGGGCGAGAATTTCGACCAGCCGCGCTTCGGCGTCGGCGTCGTTTTCGAGGCGCTTGGCGACCGTTTCGCGCAGTGATCGAACGCGGCCTCGACCAGCGGCGGCAGCGAGCGGCGATCGTCGCGCTCGCCGCGCGGCTGCGCGGCGCCAGCGGTTGACGCGCTCGCCGAGCGCGGCCAGCCGGTCGAGCACGACGTCGACCAGATCGCGATTGGCCGTCAGGTAGGCGCGGCCTTCGTCGGTGATGGTGTAGAGCTTTTTGCGCCTTCGGTCGACGCGGTGACGTAGCCGGCTTCCTCCAGATAGGTCAGCGTCGGATAGACGATGCCGGGGCTCGGCCTGTACCAGTCTGCGGTCTTCTCCTCGACCAGCTTGATGATTTCGTAGCCGTGGCGCGGCGCCTCGGCGATCAACGCGAGCGCGATCAGGCGCAGGTCGCCCTGCGCCAGCATGCGCCCCGCGCGCATGTCCTCGGGTCCCATGCCTCCAACGCCGCCGCCGTGGCGGCCGCCGCCGAAGCCAAAGCCGCCGAAGTTGCCGCGGCGATGGCGCCCGGCAGCCCATTTCCCGTCATGAGATTCACAATGTTCGTGTCGTCGTTCGTGTTGTCCGTGCCTATGCATTTCGAGTTCTCCGTTGTTAAAGATATATCGTTAGATAGATCATCTTAAGCTATAACGCAAGATATATCTTAAGGTCGAACCAGATTTCTCAAATTGCTTTGATATCAACAAGTTAATTGCAAATCGGTTAGGTTTTTGACCCTGGGTGCCACAACGTTCCTCATGAAAGTGCCGCGCTTTTCGAATTCCGCGGAGCGCGTGCTGCGCAAGCGTGGCGGGGTCTTGCGCAAGATCGTCTCGACGCGCTGCCAGAGGATCATGCGTGGAGCGGCGAAGTCAGCGCCGCATCGCGCGCCATAGCGTCATCGTAGCCCAGCAGCCTTTCGCCAAGCTCGCTCCAGGCCTCGTGGATTGCGGTCCCGCGGCTGCCGAATGACGACCGGCTCGACCACGGGAGGCGCTAACGGCTCGACCTCATTGGCGCGCTGGAAGCGGCGCACCGCACTTCGCGACTTGAAGGCGAGCAGGTGCAGCCACTCATGCAGCAACGTGAGGCCGGTGCTGTGGGGACGGTAACGGTCGGGCCGGTAGAGCACGATGAGGCCGCTGCTTGTGGCATTGCCGAGCAGAAAGAAATCTTGCCGCGTGACCTGGCGTACCCAGGGATCGAGGAAGCACGGCTCATCGCTCAGATGGAGACGGCGCACGAGACGCGGATCGGGCAATTCACGCAAGAGCGCCAAGGCTTCCGCCGCGTCGATCCGCTTATAGTCGGCTGGCGCCAGCGGCACCTCGATCTCGGTCGCGCAGCCGGCAACGCGATAAACTCGCATCAGTACGGGATGCCGCGCGGTGCCGTGGCGTAAGAATGCCCGCAACGTCGGAAATGACGCACCGTCCGATGCCGCGGTGAACACCGTCGCCGCGCGCGTCTCGACACTCGCAAACCCTTTCGGAACAAGTTCCGGCGGATCAGAGTGCCCGACGTGCGCCGATCTTGCCGCCGACGCGGGGCATGTTGCGGTTGAGGAGACTAGCGGATCAGCAGCACAACAAAGAGATACGAGCCGATGATCTCGGCCACGCGACCACTATACGCGCAAATTCGCGCGCTTGACGGCCGGCGCCGGCGGCGAATGTGTTGCGCGATGTTCGCGACCTTCTTCCACGAGCTCAAAGCGGCCGGCGTTGCCGGTGACGCTGCGCGAATATCTCACGCTGATGGAGGCGATGGAGAAGGATTTGGCCGGCCGCCGGGTCGAGGATTTCTATTACCTGTCGCGCGCCGCGCTGGTGAAGGACGAGCGCAATCTCGACAAGTTCGACCGCGTGTTCGGCCATGTGTTCAAGGGCCTCGACCTCGTCGAGGAGGCGCTTGCCGGCGAAATTCCGGCCGAATGGCTCAAGAAGCTCACCGAAAAATATCTCACCGAGGAAGAAAAGAAGCAGATCGAGGCGATGGGCGGCCTCGACAAGCTTCTCGAAACGCTGCGCCAGCGGCTTGCCGAGCAGAGCGGCCGCCATCAGGGCGGCAAGAAATGGATCGGCACCGCCGGCACCTCGCCGTTCGGCGCCTATGGCTACAATCCCGAAGGCGTGCGCATCGGCCAGGACAAGAACCGCAATTTCCGCGCCGTGAAGGTGTGGGACAAGCGCGAGTTCAAGGATCTCGCCGGACGATGTCGAGCTCGGCACGCGCAACATCAAGGTCGCGCTGCGGCGCCTGCGCAAATTCGCCCGCACCGGCGCGCCCGACGAGCTCGATCTCGACGGCACCATCAAGGGCACCGCGCACAAGGGCTATCTCGACATCCTGATGCGTCCGGAGCGCCACAACACCATCAAGGTGCTGCTGTTCTTCGACGTCGGCGGCTCGATGGATTGGCACGTCAAGGCCACGGAGGAATTGTTCTCCGCGGCCAAGACCGAGTTCAAGCACATGGTGCATCTCTACTTCCACAATTGCCTCTACGAGAAGGTGTGGAAGCAGAACGCGCGGCGCTGGACCGAGACGACGCCGACCTGGGACGTGCTGCACACCTATCCGCACGATTACAAGGTGATCTTCGTCGGCGACGCCGCGATGTCGCCTTACGAGATCGTCGCGCCGGGCGGCTCGGTCGAGCATTTCAACGAGGAGGCCGGCCAGCGCCTGGATGGAGCGCGTCGTCGCCACCTATCCGTCCTGCGTCTGGCTCAATCCGGTCGCCGAACACGAATGGGAAACGACCGCCTCGATCCGTCTGATGCGCCAGCTTCATCGGCGGCCGGATGTATCCGCTGACGATCGAGGGGCTCGATGCGGCGATGCGGGAGCTGGGGAGGTGAGGCTTCACCTCCGGTCTGCGCGCAATCGCTCGGAGTGGGGTGCGGCGCAAAACGCATCTTCCGAATCGCGGCGACGGCCTTATATTGGGGCCGTCGTTAACAACCGAAAGGAGGTGATCCAGTGTCTCATTGTCTATCGCCGCGGTCGCCGGCATTCATGAACTGGATCCTCGCCTCTGCCGAGGCTCCTGCCAGGTGACTTAAATCCGTCACCGGCTCATGCGCGCGAGGCAGGACATCGCCTTCGCAACCGGGCCACGGCCTGACAATGGAAGGGCTGCCCGCAAGGGCGGCCCTTCTTTGTCTTGCGTCAGCGTCTTGCGTCAGCGCGTCGAATTGCGCGCACGACGTCGCACCGTATCGCGGAAACTGGCATATCTTAGCGAAAACGCAGGAGGCTCGCCATGCCGGCCGAAACGTTCGATTTTCGCAGTGCCGCAGGGCCACACGCTTGCCGCGCTGCTTGACCGGCCGGACGGCGCAGATGCGCGCGGTGGCGCTGTTTGCGCATTGCTTTACCTGCGGCAAGGACAATCAAGGCGGCGCGGCGCATCGCCGAGGCCTGAAGCTGCACGGCATCGCGGTGCTGCGCTTCGATTTCACCGGTCTCGGCGCCAGCGAGGGCGAGTTCGCCAACACCACATTCTCCTCGAATGTCGACGATCTGGTCGCCGCCGCCGATCATTTGCGCAGACGCGTCGCCGCGCCGGCGATCCTGATCGGCCACAGCCTCGGCGGCGCCGCGGTGCTTGCCGCCGCGCACCGCATCGCCGAGGCGCGCGCCGTGGTGACCATCAGCGCGCCGTGCGATCCGGCGCATGTCGCCGGCTTGCTGGGCGACCACGCCGACGAAATCCGCGCCGAGGGCGAAGTCGAGGTGAAGCTTGCCGGCCGGCCGTTTCGCATCCGCCGCGCCTTGCTCGACGACATCGCCGAGCAAAACCTCACCGCGCGTATCGCAACCTGCGCAAGGCGCTGCTGGTCTTTCATGCGCCGACCGACGAGACCGTCGGCATCGACAATGCCAGCCATATTTTCACGACCGCAAAGCACCCCAAGAGCTTCATCTCGCTCGCCGGCGCCGATCATCTGCTCAGCCGCGCCGGGCGACGCCGCCTATGTGGCGGGCGTCATCGCCGCCTGGGCCGAGCGCTATCTCGACATGGCGGCTGACGACTCAGCGCCGGCCGACGATACCGCGGCCGGCACCGTCGTGGTGCGCGAAACCGCGGCGCGGCAAATTTCAGCAGGAAATCATCGTCGGCGCGCATCGGCTGCTCGCCGACGAGCCGGTCAAGGTCGGCGGCCTGGACAGCGGGCCCGGTCCCTACGATCTGCTGCTGGCCGGCGCTCGGCGCCTGCACGGCGATGACGCTGCGGCTTTATGCCGATCGCAAGCAGCTTCCGCTCAAGCGGACGAGGTCCGGCTGCAGACACGACAAAATTCTACGCCGCCGATTGCGCCGAGTGCGAAACCAAGGAGGGCATGATCGACCGCATCGAGCGCGCGATCACGCTCGAGGGCGATCTCGACGCCGAGCAGCGCGCGCGGCTGATGGAGATCGCCGACAAATGCCCGGTGCACCGCACGCTGGAATCGGAGATCGACATCCGACACGACCGAAGTGCCGGCTGACCCAGCTTAGAGCGGCTGCGGTTTTCTGACCGCGCGACCGTACCGCGGCTGATCACTTCCGGAATCGCCGCGTCGTTGCCGGGCGCCATGATGTGGACGCCGGCGACGCCGGGAATGGTGGAAAGCTCCTCGATCAACTCGACGCAGATGCGCATGCCCTCGCGCGCCGGGTCGGCGGCGCTTTTCCATGCGCGCGATCAGCGCGTCGGGAATGATGGTGCCGAACAGGTGGCTTTTCATCCAGTCGCGCCGATTTCGCCGAGCGCAGCGGATTGACGCCGATCAGGATGGCGAGCTGCTCGGTCAGGCCGGCCTGTTCCAGCACGCCGACATAGCGGCGCACGATGCCGGCATCCATGCAGAACTGCGTCTGCGCGAACTGCGCGCCGGCTTTGACCTTGCCGGCGAGCGCTTCGGCTGCCAGCCGGCCGGCGGATCGATCGGCATGTCGGCGGCGCCGAGGAAGAACGCGGCCTTGCCGCCGACCTTGCGGCCGGTCGGCAGCGTGCCGTCGTCGCGCAGCCGGCGCGCGGTCTCGATCAGCGTTTTGGAATCGATGTCGAACACCGGCTTGGTGTCGGGCTGATCGCCGGCTTTCGGATCGTCGCCGGTGAGCAGCAGCAGGTTGCGGATGCCGAGCGCGGCGGCGCCCATCATCTCGCTCTGCAGCGCGATGCGGTTCTTGTCGCGGCAGGTGATCTGCAGGATCGGCTCGATGCCCATGCCGATGAGGATGGCCGCGGCCGCGAGCGCGCTCATGTGGGCGCGGGCGCCGGCGCCGTCGGTGACGTTCACCGCATCGGCCAGCCCCTTGAGCGGCGCCGCCTTGCGGCGCAGTCGTCGCGCGTCGCAGGACACCGGCGGCGCGATCTCCGCGGTCATGACGAAACGGCCCGCCCGCAGCCGCTCCTCGAACGTGCGCGGGCCGGGAGGGCTTTGGTCGTTCATTGCTGGCTGTCTCGGTGGCGGGCGCGGCGGGCCGAAGAGCGCTTATATGCTTTGCCGCGGTCGCTGCAAATCGCGCTTGCGGCCGTTTCCTGGACAGGAAAGCGCCGTCCCGCTAGAGAGTTGCGCCAAGATGAGCGGCGTCAACGACATCAGGTCGAGCTTTCTCGGCTATTTTGCGCGCGAGGGGCACGAAATGGTGCCGTCGTCGCCGCTCGTGCCGCGCAACGATCCGACATTGATGTTCACCAATGCCGGCATGGTGCAGTTCAAGAACGTCTTCACCGGCCTGGAAAAGCGGCCCTATGCGCGCGCCACCACGGCGCAGAAATGCGTGCGCGCCGGCGGCAAGCACAACGACCTCGACAATGTCGGCTATACCGCGCGGCACCACACCTTCTTCGAGATGCTCGGCAACTTCTCGTTCGGCGATTATTTCAAGGAACGCGCCATCGAGCTGGCCTGGAAGCTGGTGACCAAGGAATTCGGCGTGCCGGCCGACCGGCTGCTGGCCACGGTCTATATCGACGACGACGAGGCGTTCGATCTTTGGAAAAAAATCGCCGGGCTGCCCGACAGCAAGATCATCCGCATTGCCGGCTCCGACAATTTCTGGGCCATGGGCGACACCGGCCCGTGCGGTCCGTGCTCGGAGATTTTCTACGATCACGGCGACGCACATCCCGGGCGGACCGCCCGGCAGCGCCGGATGCCGACGGCGATCGCTTCGTCGAAATCTGGAATCTCGTGTTCATGCAGTACGAGCAGCTTGCCGGGCGGCAAGCGCATCGACCTGCCGCGGCCGTCGATCGATACCGGCATGGGGCTCGAGCGCATGGCCGCGGTGCTGCAAGGCACCCACGACAATTACAAGATCGATCTGTTCGGCGCGCTGATCGAGGCGATCGCCGATCTCACCGGCGTCGATCCCGAAGGCGAGCGCAAGGCCTCGCACCGCGTCATCGCCGACCATTTGCGCGCGAGCTCGTTCCTGATCGCCGACGGCGTGCTGCCGTCGAACGAGGGCCGCGGCTACGTGCTGCGCCGCATCATGCGCCGCGCCATGCGCCACGCCGAACTGCTCGGCGCCAAGGAGCCGCTGATGTGGAGGCTCGTGCCGGTGCTGGTGCGCGAGATGGGCCAGGCCTATCCGGAACTGCACCGCGCCGAGGCGCTGATCACCGAGACGCTCAAGCTCGAAGAGACCCGCTTCCGCCGCACGCTGGAGCGCGGCCTGGCGATCCTCGACGAGGCAAGCAAGTCGCTCAAGAAGGGCGACATGTTCGACGGCGTCACCGCGTTCACGCTGTACGACACCTACGGCTTTCCGCTCGATCTCACACAGGATGCGCTCAGGCCGCGCGGCATCGGCGTCGACATTGCGGCGTTCACCGACGCGATGGAGCAGCAGCGCGAGAAGGCGCGCGCCTCCTGGGCCGGCTCCGGCGAAGCGGCGGACGAGGCGGTGTGGTTTGCGCTTGCGCGAAAAGCTCGGCGGCACCGAATTCCTCGGCTACGAGACTGAAAGCGCCGAAGGCGTCGTCGCCGCGCTGGTGCGCGACGGCAAGGAAGTCGCCGCGCTCAAGAAGGGCGAGAGCGGCGCGGTCGTCCTCAATCAGACGCCGTTCTATGGCGAATCCGGCGGCCAGGTCGGCGATACCGGCATGATGACGGGCGACGGCGTGCGCTTCAAGGTCACCGATACGCAAAAGCATGCCGGCGATGTGTTCGTGCACATCGGCACCGTCGAGGAGGGCACGCTGACAGTCCGGCGCGGCGCTCGCGCTTGAGGTCGATCACGGGCGGCGCGGCGCGATCCGCAAAAACCATTCGGCGACGCATCTGCTGCACGAGGCGCTGCGCCAGGTGCTCGGCGATCACGTGGCGCAGAAGGGCTCGCTGGTCGCGCCCGACCGGCTGCGCTTCGATTTCTCGCATCCGAAGCCGATGAGCGCCGACGAGATCGAGCGCGTCGAAGATATCGCCAACGACGTCGTGCTGCAGAACGCGCCGGTGATCGACGCGGCTGATGGCGCCGGACGACGCCATCGCCTCCGGGCGCGCGCGCTTGTTCGGCGAAAAATACGGCGATGAGGTGCGCGTCGTCGCCATGGGCGAGGGCGGCGGCAACACCATGGGCTGGTCGGTCGAGCTGTGCGGCGGCACCCACGTCAAGCGCACCGGCGACATCGGCCTCATTTCGGTGGTGGGCGAGAGTCGGCGTCGGCTCCGGCGTGCGCCGCATCGAGGCGCTGACCGCGCAGGCGGCGCGCGCCAACGCCAACAATCTGGCGCGTCTCGCCAAGGCCACGGCGTCCGAATTGCGCGTGCCGCTCGAAGATATGCCGAACCGCGTCGTCGACGCTGCTCGACGAGCGCAAGCGGCTGGAACGCGAGCTGTCCGACGCGAAGAAGAAGCTCGCCATGGGCGGCGGCGCGCAAAGCGACGGCGCCGACGGCGTGCGCATCGTCGGCGATGTCAAGCTCATGGCGCGCGCCGTCGAAGGCATCGACCTCAAGGACCTGCGCAGCCTTGCCGACGAGGGCAAGAAGAAAGTCGGCTCCGGCGTCGTCGCCATCGTCGGCGTCACCGGCGACGGCAAGGCCGGCATCGTCGTCGGCGTCACCAACGATCTCGTCGCGCGATTCAACGCCGTCGATCTGGTGCGCAAAGGCGCCGAAGCGCTCGGCGGCAAAGGCGGCGGCGGGCGGCCGGATATGGCGCAGGCCGGCGGTCCTGACGGCTCCAAGGCGGATGCGGCGCTGGCCGCGATCGAAGCGGCGCTCGGGGCGAATCCGACACAGCTCGAGCGCTATAGAGCGAGACCCGCATTCCGGCGTCTTAATGAACCGCGCTGATCGGCTTACAATTCCGACGATCATGCCGTCTTCGGCGGTCTCGAACGGAACCTCGGCGCGGCGCGCCAGCATGTCGTTGCTCATGTGCGTGAGCACGAGGCGCTTTGGCCGGATCTGGCCGAGATGGCGCTCGAGCGCCGACAGCGCCATGTGGGTGGTGATCGGCTTGTCGCGCGTATAGGCCTCGCAGATGAACAGATCGGCTTCGCGCCCGACCTCGATCGAGCGCGTCGGTCCATTCGGTGTCGCCGGAAAACGCGATGACCTTGCCTTCGGCCTCGAAGCGAAAGCCGAGGCAAGGCCCGGCGCGATCGTCGTGCACGACGTGGAACGGCGTGACCCGGACGTGGCCGATCTCGCTGCGCCTGCCGATCTCCAGTTCCCTGCAGCGTCAAGCGGAAAGCGCAACTCCAGCGTCTTGCGTGCCGGGAAAGCCGCATCTCCATCATTTCCGCATAGCGCGCTTTCAGCCCGGGCGGTCCGACGATGGTCAGCGGCTCGCTCGCGCTTGAGAACGTAGTTGGCCTCGAGAATGAAGAACGGCAGGCCGCCGACGTGATCGGCGTGGAAATGCGAGATGAAGATCGTATCGATGGCGTTGCGGTTGATCGCAAGCTTGTTCATCGAGACCAGCGACGTCGCGCCGCAATCGATCAGCGCGTTGATCTGCCGGCCGACCAGATGAAAGCAGGTGTTGAATCGCCCGCCGGAGCCGAAGGCATCGCCGCAGCCGACGAATTGCAGGTGCATGAATAATCCCCGTGACGATACGAAATGCACTTGGCGGAACCGCACGAGTGCCGACGCCGGATGCTAGTGTCGCGTCAGACCGCGGCGAGAGTCCGTGATGAATATCACAATGTGCCACATGATCTGGGTCTATCGGAAAGTCCCTCAAGCCACTGTCTTTTCATTGTTTTTTTACCCTTACCCGCGTCATTCCGTAGCTTGTGGTTTTGCCGTAAAAACCGCAAGATGCTCGCTAGCATAGAGCGAAGCGTGGCGCCATGATCGCAACACAAACTGGCGCATGGCTGCATCGTGGCTGTACGGTTGAAGGGGACGCGCCGGTGCATCTCGGACCAATTCGTCTGGCGCATTTCTTGGCGCATTAATGGCGCTGGCGATGGCTGCCGCGCTGTCCGGCTGCGCGATTCGGGCATCAAGCCATTCTCGATGCCGGCCGACTTTTTCGGCCGCAGCGCGGGGCTATACCTATTCCGACCTCCAGGAGGCGAGACAAGATCGCCCGATCACCGCGAACGATCTGATTGAGGAAAGCGGTTCTTGCCCGCCGCCGCCCGCTGCGCCGCAACCGGCACCTGCCGCGAACATCCGGGCGCAGACCCGGCGGCTCGGCGCCCGGACGAGACTCACTGCTCGGGGGAGGCATCGCGCTCGGTATGAGCGAGTGTGAGGTTGTCTATCGGGCCGGGCAGCCCAGTGCCGTTCAGATCGGCCGAAATCCAAACGGCGATCGGACCGCGCGTCTTGACCTATCAACAGTGGTCCGCGGCCGGGCATCTATCACTTCGAGCGAGGACGGCTGATGCAAATGGACCGCACCGGCAGATCCTTCGCCGCCGCCGGAGCAGACGAAGAAAAAGAAGAAGGCGGTGAAGTCACAAAAAAAGGACAATCCAACGTGACGGCGGCGCCACCAATCGGCTGTCCCGCGCAAACACCCCGGCCTCTGACGAGGCCGGGGCTACGATTGGTCGGTGCTGAAATTCGTTCGGATCAATAGCAGCGATTGACCCAGCGGAGGACCGGTCCGACCGGGGTGTAAACCCAGCGACGCACCATGCAGCCGCCATAAACCGGACCGGCATAGACGTGGAAGGCGGGTCGGTAAACGTAGCCGTGATGCCAGCCGCCGTGCCATGCCACCCCGCCAATGAGGCGGACGCGGCGGTGGGTGAGAGCGCTGCGGCTGCCGAGAGTGGCGCATGCGGCGAGAGCGAGGATTGTCTTACGCAGCATTTGATATCTCCTTGGTTTGCGCGTGGTTCGTTGTCATTCTCACGCGCTCACATTCTTGGTCGGGTCGGCCGGCCCTTCGGTTCATGGGGCAATCTTGGATGCTGAGGTTGAACTGCGCGCTGAGCATCGGATTTATCGCGTATTTATGAAACTGAATATGGCATCGCGTTTCATTCACTGCGCGTTCATGCACTTTGCTTTCATGCGCCCGGGCTCCGCTTGCCGAGACCATAAGCGGCGGCTATAAGCCGGCGCTGTCCCGCACGATTTTCAATTTCTCATGAAGGATGGACTGATGGCGATCGAGCGCACGTTTTCGATCATCAAGCCCGATGCCACCGCAGCGCAACTTGACCGGGGCAATCAACGCGATGATTGAAAAGGCGGGGCTGCGCATTGTGGCGCAGAAGCGCCTGTGGATGAGCCGCGCGCAAGCCGAGACGTTCTATGCCGTTCATCGCGCAGCGGCCTTTTTTCGGCGAGCTCGTCGCTTTCATGACCTCGGGTCCGGTCGTCGTGCAGGTGCTCGAAGGCGAAAACGCAGTGGCGAGCATATCGCGATCTGATGGGTGCCACTGATCCGGCCAAGGCTGCGACGGGCACCATCCGCAAGGTCCATGCGAAGTCGATCGGCGAGAACTCGGTGCACGGCTCGGACGCCGCCGACACCGCGGAAAAAGAGATCGCGCAGTTCTTCGCCGGCAACGAAATCGTCGGTTGAATCTTTCAGCGTCGGGCGTTGCGTCGCTGTGCCGGATGGAGCAACTTGCCGTTCCGGATTGAGAAGCCGCGCGTTACGCAAAGTGCCGGTGGAACCGTCGGATCAGGCTGCGTGCGACCAAATCAAGAGCAAGGACGTTGGGTTCGATCGCGCAATACTTGAATCCTGGTTTCTGGAGCGATGCTCTCCAGGCGAGTATCAACGATCTGGGGCACACGGCGTTCTGGGTCGCAGGGCTGCAGATCATTTTCATCAATATCCTGCTCTCGGGCGACAATGCCGTGGTCATCGCGATGGCGTGTCGCGGCCTGCCGCAGCGCCAACGGTTCTGGGGCATGGTCGTCGGCGCCGGTGTTGCCGTGATCCTGCGCATTGTTTTCACCGGCGTCATCGCACAGCTCATGCTGCTGCCCTACCTCAAGCTGATCGGCGGGGTGGCGCTGCTTTACATCGCCGCCAAGCTTGTTGTTCCGGAGAACGGCAAGGAAGAAGTCGAGGCCGGAGCGCATTTGTGGCGCGCCGTGTGGATCGTCGTGGTCGCCGATGTCGTCATGAGCCTGGACAACGTCATCGCGGTCGCTGCCGCCGCTCAAGGCAATATCCTGTTGCTTGTGACCAGTCTCGTCGTCTCGATTCCGCTTATCATCGCGGGCGCGGCTTTCGTTATGACGTTGCTGGATCGGTCTCCGATATTGGTGTGGGCCGGGTCGGCTCTGCTTGGTTGGGTTGCCGGCGGCGTCATCGCGACAGACCCTGTTCTGTCAGGCCATCTCACGTCCGCGCTTGGCGAAGAACTCGCGCAGCGGATCGACATGGCGGCGGCCGGAGCGGGAGCGGTTCTGGTCATCGCCGCCGGCGGTCTTTGGCGACATCTGCGCCTGTCCAAGGCTCGCGCGGACGGCGGCGGAAAATCTTAAGGCGAGGTGAGGGTTGCCCGGCCCTCGGCGACCAGGCGCAGGGCTTGCGGATAAATTCGGTGCTCGACTTCGAGCACCCGGGCCGCGAGCGTCTCTTCGGTATCGTCTGCGGCGACGACCACCGAGTCCTGTACGATGATCGGTCCGGAATCCATCTCAGGCACGACGAAGTGCACGGTCGCGCCATGCCGCTTCACACCGGCCTCAAGGGCGCGGCGGTGGGTGTGAAGGCCCTTGAACTGCGGCAGCAAGGCCGGATGGATGTTGAGCAGGCGGCCGCTCCAGCGGCCGACAAACCAAGGCGTCAGGAGCCGCATGAAGCCGGCGAGGCAGACCAGATCGATCCGCTGCGCCTTGAGTTCAGCGTCAAGTGCGCGCTCGAATGCCTCGCGGTCCTCGCCGAACGCCGGTGGTCGATGACCGCGGTGGCGATGCCGGCTGCTGCGGCGCGGGCGAGCCCCGCGGCGTCCGGCGTGTTTGACAGGACGAGCGACGATCTCGGCCGGATAGTCCGGCGCCTTGGCCGCCGCGATCAGCGCCGCCATGTTCGAGCCGCGGCCGGAAATCAGCACGGCAACGCGCTTCTTGGTCATGCGCGTCACCAGGACAGATCGAGGTGCCCGCGATAGTCGACGCGCGCGTCGCCGCTGGCCGCGACCACCTCGCCGAGGCGCACGACGGTCTCACCGTTGGCCGCGAAACAGTCGCTAGCGGCGTCGGCTGCTTGCCGCATCGACCACGGCGACCATGCCGATGCCGCAGTTGAACGTGCGCAGCATCTCCTGCTCGCTGACTTTGCCGGCTGATGCCAGCCACTTGAACACCGGCAGCACCGGCACCCTGCCGAGATCGATCGCGACGCGCAAGCCCTTGCGGCAGCACGCGCGGGATGTTGTCGGTGAAGCCGCCGCCGGTGATGTGGGCGAGCGCCTTGACCGCCTTGGTTTCGCGGATCGCGGCCAGGCATGACCGCACGTAAAGCCGCGTCGGCGTGAGCAGCGCCTCGCCGAGACTGCGCGATGGCTCGAATGGGGCCGGTTGATCCCAGGCCAAGCCCGACACGGCAGCGATGCGGCGCACCAGCGAAAATCCGTTGGAATGAACGCCGGTCGAGGCCAGCCCGATCACCACGTCGCCTGGCTGCGATGTCGGTCGCGCGGCAAAATGCCGTCGCGCGCGACGGCGCCGACCGCGAAGCCGGCGAGATCGTAGTCGCCAGCCTGATAGACGCCCGGCATTTCCGCTGTTTCGCCGCCGATCAGGGCGCAACCCGTCTCGCGACAGGCCGCCGCAATGCCCGCGACGACCTGCCGCGCCGACCGCCGGGTCGAGCTTGCCGCAGGCAAAATAGTCGAGGAAAAACAGTGGCTCGGCGCCTTGCACGACAAGATCGTTGACCGACATGGCGACCAGATCGATGCCGATCGTGTCGTGGCGGGAGGTCTCGATCGCGATCTTGACCTTGGTGCCGACGCCGTCGGTGGCGGCCACCAGGATCGGATCGGAAAAGCCGGCGGCCTTGAGGTCGAACAGGCCGCCAAAGCCGCCGATTTCGGCGCCGGCGCCTGGGCGCGCCGTCAGGCGCACCAGCGGCTTGATCAATTCCACCATGCGGTTGCCGGCATCGATATCGACGCCGGCCGCCGCGTAGCGCGCCTCATCCACGGAGCCACCAATCGGACTGATCATCCTTCCCGGCAGGGGAGGGATTGCTCGGCGCCTCCTACGTCGGAATCGCCGGGTGCGCAAGCGCGCGCGCGCCGCTATATAGGGTGGCTCAACGACGGCGCGCCGGAGGTCGGGGTCGAACCGACTGGCACTCGCGTTGCGCTCGATTCAAACCGACTCGGCAGCGGGTGGAAAGCGTGCCGGGAGCCGGGGCACGCTGTGAGTATCCCGAATCTCATTACCTTGGGACGCATCATCTTGGTGCCCGATCGTGGTCTGGGCGATCACGTCGGGCGAGATGCGCATCGCCTTTCTGTTGTTCCTGGCGGCCGGGATCAGCGATGCCGTCGATGGCTTCCTCGCCAAGCGCTTCCACATGGCGAGCGAGCTTGGCGCTTATCTCGATCCGCTGGCCGACAAGGCGCTGATCGTGTCGATCTATGTTTCGCTCGGCATCGCCGGCGCGCTGCCGATCTTCCTGGTCATCCTCGTCGTGTCGCGCGACATCATGATCATCGGCGCGTTCCTGCTGGCCTGGCTGGTCGGACAGGCCGATGCCGGTCAGGCCGCTGCGCGATCTCGAAGGTCAATACGGTGGCGCAGATCCTGCTGGCGACACTGGTGCTGGCCGAGCAGGGCTTCGGTTTCGATGCCGCTCTCCTGTCGAAGTCACCATGGCGCTGGTCGCCATCTTGACCTTGCTCTCGATCGCCTTCTATCTCGCCGAGTGGGTCCGCCACATGAACTCGTTCGAGCCCGGGCGCTGAGCGCCTGGTTTGAGGGGGCGCCATGCAGTTCGAGCGGCACATGGTGTTCTGGATCGCTGCGCTCGTCGTCTTCGTCGGTCTGCTCTGGCTGCTGAGCCCGATCCTGCTGCCGTTCGTGCTCGGCATGGCGATCGCCTATGTGCTCGATCCGCTGGCCAGACGGCTGGCGAAGCGCGGCATGAGCCGGCTCGCGGCCGCGCTGCTCATCCTCGGCGCGCTTCGTGCTGGCCTTCGCGCTGCTGCTGCTGCTTGATCGCGCCGGTCCTGGCGCAGCCAGTCTTCAGCCTTCATCGAATAATTCCCGAGCTATGCGCAGCGCCTGCAGGCTCTCGTCAGCGATCCGAACCATCCCTGGCTGAAACGCATCGTCGGCGACAATCTGCGGCGCCGACAAATCCGTCGGCGATCTGATGAACCAGGCGTCGGGCTATCTGACGCAGGTCCTTGCCTCGCTTTGGGCGAAGGGCCAGGCGCTGATTTCGATCTTCTCGCTGATGGTCATTACGCCGGTCGTGGCGTTCTATCTGCTCTGCGACTGGGACCGCATGGTCGCGGCGTCGATCGCTTGATCCCGCTGCGCAGCGCGACACCGTGCGCGGCCTGTGCGCGAGATCGACGCCACCATTTCGGCTTATGTGCGCGGCCAGACCGGCGTTTGCCTCATCCTCGGTTCCTATTATGCGGTCGGCCTGACGGTTGCCGGGCTTGAGTTTCGGCCTGCTGATCGGGGTGGTTTCCGGGCTGATCAGCTTCATTCCTTATGTCGGTTCGCTGACCGCGCTGGTGCTGTCGCTCGGCGTTGCGTTTGCGCAATTCTTTCCGGACTGGACGCATATCCTGATCGTCGCCGGCATTGTGCTGTTCGGCCAATTCTTCGAAGGCAACGTGCTGTCGCCGAAGCTCGTCGGGCACAGCGTCGGGCTGCATCCGGTGTGGCTGATGTTCGCGCTGTTCGCGTTCGGTTATCTGTTCGGCTTTGTCGGGCTTGTTGCTCGCCGTGCCGCTTGCGGCCGCGACCGGCGTGCTGATCCGCTTTGCCTTGCGGCGCTATCTCGAAAGCCCGCTCTATACCGGCAACGGTTCATCTGTAGGCGCCATGTCCTCCAGCCGCGCCAGCTCGCGCTCGCGCTCGATCATGCCGAAAGCTATGCGCGCGACGATTTTCTGTCCGGAGCCGTGCAACGAGGGCGCGCTCGCCCTGATCGACCGCTGGCCGGACTGGCCGGCGAATGCCATCGCGCTGGTCGGGCCGGAAGGCTCGGGCAAGACCCACCTGGCGACGATCTGGGCGGCGGCTTCCGGCGCGCGCGTGGTTTCCGGCGCATGCGCTCGGCGAGACGAGGCTTCCGGCCGCGCTCGCGACCGGCGCGTTGGTCGTCGAGGATGGCGCGGCGACCACGGACGAGCGCGCGCTGTTCCACCTGATCAATCTTGCTCGCGAGGAAAAGGCGTATCTTGCTGTTCACCGCGCGCACGGTCCCGTCGATCTGGCCGGTCGACGATCCCCGATGTGGTGTCGCGGCTGCGCGCGATGCCGGTCGTGACGCTGCAGGCGCCCGACGATGCGATGCTGCGCGCGGTCATCGTCAAGCTGGCGGCAGACCGCCAGCTTGCGCTCGACGACAGCGTCGTGGGCTATCTCTCGACCCGCATCGAGCGCTCGTTCGCGGCGGCGCGGGCCGCCGTTATCGCGCTCGATCAGCGAGGCGCTGCGGCGGGCCGGCCGCCGACGCGCGCGCTGGCGGCGGAAATGTTCCGCGATGCGTCAGCGATTAACTCGACTTTCGATGGTCGCCAGAAGATGCCGCGGGAGGCTTGACGGAGCGGCGCCGCACCGCCTTATCGTCGAGCGAGACTCGAAGTCATCGGATTGTAACGAAGGGTGGCCATCATGGCGCTCGAGGAGCACCAGATCAGCCATGGCCGACCGCGGCCAAGCCGCTGTTGTTGCACTCGAATCCGGCTCGCCGCGGCGGCCGGAGGAGCGCCGCGCGCGTCCGGCTGATCCCGACGCTCGCCTCCAGCCCGGACCGCTTCATCAACCGCGAGTTGTCCTGGCTCAACTTCAACCGCCGCGTGCTGGAAGAATCCGCCAATCCGCGGCCATCCGCTGCTGGAGCGGCTCAAGTTCCTGTCGATCTCCGCCAACAACCTCGATGAATTCTTCATGGTGCGCGTCGCCGGCCTCGGCGCCCAGGTTCGCGCCGGCATCACCGACGAAAAGCCCGGAGGGCTTGACGCCGGCCGAGCAGCTCGCCCGCATCGCCGAAGGCCGTGGCGCTGCTGGTCGCAGACCAGCAGGCGCAATGGCGCGAACTGCGCGCGGCGCTGGCCGAAGCCGGCATCGTGCTGATCGACGGCCCCGACGTCACCAAGGCCGAGAAGGCCTGGCTCGAAGATTATTTCCTCGCCCATGTCTTTCCGCTGCTGACGCCGCTCGCGGTCGATCCGGCGCATCCATTCCCCTTCATTCCCAATCTCGGCTTCTCGATCGCGTTGCAGCTGGCGCGCGCCAAGGACGGCAAGGCGATGAACGCGCTGATCCGCATGCCGAACCGCATCGAGCGCTTCGTGCGGCTGCCGCAAGCCGGCGAGGGCGGCCAGGTGCGGCTGATCTCGATCGAGGGCGCCACCAGCCTGTTCATCGGCAAGCTGTTTCCCGGCTATGCGGTGAAGGGCGTCGGCGCGTTCCGCGTCATCCGCGATTCCGAAGTGGAAATCCTCGAAGAGGCCGAAGACCTGGTGCGGCTGTTCGAGACCGCGCTCAAGCGCCGCCGCCGCGGCATCGTGATCCGGCTCGACATCGAGGCGATGATGCCGCCGGAGCTGCAGCGCTTCGTGCAGCGCGCGCTCGGCGCCAGCGACGACAGCGTGTTCATGGTCGACGGCGTGCTCGCGCTCAACGAGATGGCGCAGATCGCCAGTCTCAACCGGCCGGATCTCGAATTCGTGCCCTATACGCCGCGCTATCCCGGACCGCGTCCGCGATCACGGCGGCGATTGTTTTGCCGCGATCCGGCAGAAGGATTTCGTCATCCATCACCCGTACGAATCCTTCGACGTGGTGGTGAATTTCCTGCAGCAGGCGGCGCGCGACCCCGACGTCGTCGCGATCAAGCAGACGCTCTACCGCACCTCGGCGGATTCCCCGATCATCAAGGCGCTCGCGGAGGCGGCCGAAGCCGGCAAGTCGGTCACCGCGCTCGTCGAGCTCAAGGCGCGCTTCGACGAGGAGGCCAATATCCGCTGGGCGCGCGATCTCGAACGCGCCGGCGTGCAGGTCGTGTTCGGCTTCATCGAGCTGAAGACCCACGCCAAGCTGTCGCTGGTGGTTCGCCGCGAGGGCGCGGCGCTGGCCTCCTACGTGCATGTCGGCACCGGCAATTATCATCCGGTGACGGCGCGCATCTATACCGACCTGTCGTTCTTCACCTGCGATCCGGTCATCGCGCGCGACGTTGCGCGCATCTTCAACTTCGTCACCGGCTATGCCGAGCCGGCCGAGCTCGAGCGCATGGCGGTGTCGCCGCTGTCGCTGCGCAAGCGCATTCAGGCCCATATCGACGAGGAAATCGCCCACGCCAAGGCCGGCCGCCCGGCCGGCGATCTGGATGAAGATGAATGCGCTGGTCGATCCCGATATCATCGACGCGCTTTATCGGGCTTCCGCGCGCCGGCGTGCCGATCGATCTCGTGGTGCGCGGCATCTGCTGCCTGCGGCCGGGCGTGCCGGGCCTGTCCGAAAATATCCGCGTCAAATCCATCGTCGGCCGCTTCCTCGAGCACGGCCGCATCTATTGCTTCGGCGCCGGCCACGGCCTGCCGCATGCCAAGGCCGCGGTCTATATTTCGTCCGCCGACATGATGCCGCGCAATCTCGACCGCCGCGTCGAAGTGCTGTGCCCGATCCTCAATCCCACCGTGCACGAGCAGGTGCTCGACCAGATCATGGTGGCCAACCTCAAGGACAACGAGCAGAGCTGGCAGCTTCTCGGCGACGGCTCGTCGTCGCGCATCAAGCCGGCGGCCGGCGAAGAGGTCTTCAATGCCACGACCTATTTCATGACCAATCCGAGCTTGTCGGGACGCGGCAAATCGCCGAAGGACTCCATTCCGCGGCTGCGGCATCGGCCGGAACGGATGTGATTCGCCTGCCGAAATCTGCATTCAGGCGTGCGCTGACGAATTCTTCGCAGGCGCGATGAACCGCCGGCTAACAGACGCCGATCATCCGGGATGAGCAGCGCCAAACTCGACGCCAAGGACGCCTCGATCACGGCCCGCCGATCGCCGTCATCGACATCGGCTCGAATTCGGTGCGCCTTGTCGTCTATGAGGGGCTGACGCGCAGCCCGACCGCGCTTGTTCAACGAGAAGGCGCTGTGCGGGCTCGGCCGCGAGGTGCAATCGACCGGGTCTGCTCGCCGCCGACGCGGTCGAGCATGCGCTTGCGACGCTCAAGCGCTACCGCGCGCTGTGCGACACGATGGGGGTGAAGAAGCGTTCTGCCATCGCCACCGCCGCCTGCCGCGACGCCAAGAACGGCCGCGCCTTCATTTCGCTCGCCGAGCGCATCATCAGGGCCGAGATCGACGTGCTGTCCGGCGCGCGCGAGGCCGAACTGACCGCGCTCGGCGTCATTTCCGGCGTGCATCGCGCCGACGGCGTCGTCGGCGATCTCGGCGGCGGCTCGCTCGAACTGGTCGACGTCCGCGGCACGCGCGCGCGGCACGGCATGACCCGCCCGCTTGGCGGCCTGGCGCTTGGCGGATATTTCGGCGAAGTCGCTCAAGAAGGCGGAAAAGTTCGTCAAGAAGACGCTCGCACGGTCTGCCGATGCTCAAGGCCTGCGAGGATCGCACCTTCTACGCCGTCGGCGGCACGTGGCGCTCGCTGGCGCGGCTGCACATGTGGCAGACCGGATATCCGCTGCACGTCATGCACGGCTATGCGATCGCCGCCGACGAGGCGCTCGAATTCGCCCAGCTGGTGCATCGGGTCGATGTCGATACGCTGTCCAACATCGACGTGGTGGCGAATGCGCGGCGGCCGCTGTCTGCCTTATGCGGCGCTGGTGCTCGAATACATCCTGCGCATCGGCAAGCCGCGGCAGGTCGTGTTCTCCGCGCTCGGCGTGCGCGAGGGCCTGCTCTATTCGCTGCTCAAGCGCAAGGACCAGGACAAAGACGCGCTGATCGAAGCGGCGCGCGAACTCAATCAGTTGCGCTCGCGCTCGCCGCGCCATGGCGAAGAGCTGATCGAGTGGACCGACCGCTTCATGGCGTCGTCGGGGCTCGACGAAACCGCCGAGGAGCGCCGGCTGCGCCATGCCGCGTGCCTGCTCGCCGATATCGGCTGGCGCGCGCATCCCGATTATCGCGGCGAGCAATCGCTCAATATCATCGCCCATGGCGGCTTCTCCGCAATCGATCATCCCGGCCGCGCTTATCTGGCGCTGGCGGTGTTTTTTCGTCATGTCGGACTGGTCATGGACGACGAGCTTTCGCCGCGGCTGCGCGAGCTCGCCTCGACGCGCATGCTCGACCGCGCGCGCGTGCTCGGCGCGGCGCTGCGGCTTGCCTATGTGGTTTCGGCCGCGATGCCTGGCGTCATCACGAAGACGTCGCTCGCGGTGGAGCGGCATCGGCTTGCGCTGCGGCTTCCGGGGCAATACGCCGCGCTGGCCGGCGAACGCGTCTCGAGCCGGCTGCGCGCGCTCGCGCGCCTGATCGGCCGCGAGCCGGTGATGCTGATGGGTTAACCGGGATCACAGACACGCCGCACCCGGCGTTCAGGTGGGGCGCGCAACCGGTCGGCCGGCTTTTACGGTTAAAACTCGATGTTTGTCTTCACGCGCGCGAGCAGGCGGCGAAGCTCTTTCACGTCAGCCGCGGATAATGCCTGGGTCGCACGCTTGTTGATTTTCGCACCAATAGGCAAAAGCTTGTTTTTGAGGCCGCGCCCAGCCTGGGTCACACGGATTTTGACCTTGCGGCGGTCGTTGGCGTCGCGCGTTCTGGAAATAAGACCGCCACCCTCCATGGCATCGAGAACCGACGTTAACGATGCTTTCTCGACCAGCATCCGTTGCGCCAGTTCGACCTGGCTGATTCCGTCGGCCTGCCACAACACGCGCAAGGCCGACCATTGACTGGTGGTTATGGCATAGGGGCCGAGCTCAACGGCCAGGGCCTTGACGAAGGCGCGGTAGAGATAGCGGATTTGATAGCCCAAGCTTGGATCGACGGCGTCGGAGGAGCGCCCGCCGGGCTTCCCGTCAGGGGGCGGCGCCTTGCTCGGTGCCGGGGGATGTCCAGACGAACCATTCCTCGGCATCGTGCGTCTTCCGACCTTTCGGCTTATTCGGCGAATTGTTCTGCAACGCGTCCGGCAGCGCTAGGACTCCCACATAGCAGAATTTGCAGCGTGGCGAAAAGCAGGAATGCTGCGGCTGCAGCTTGGCGGTTGCACTGTGTTTTGTAATCTTAAAATAAACGCGCCGGCAACGGCAGTTCATTTGACAGAAATGGTACGTAACCATACGATACGAACGCGGATTACCAGGTGGATCGCTTTGCGGTCTTTATCGGCGGCAAGAGCGGCCACGCGACCGTTCCCTTCTTCGGCAAGGACACCTTATGGCACGCCTCATCGCCGCGTTCGGCTCGTCGCACAGCACGATGCTGTTTTCATCTGCGGAGAATTGGTGCGCGCTGTTCGACCATGTCGATTGCAAGGCGCCGATCAACGATTTTGACGGCAAGCCGCGCTCGTTCGACGAATTGTTGAAGTCCACGCCGCCAAGCGCCGCCGCCAAGATTGCGCCGGCGGCGATCCGAAAACGCCACGCCGACACTTCGGCTGCGATGGATCGGATTCAGGCCGATATCGGCGAAGCCAAACTCGACGTGATGATCGTCGTCGGAGACGATCAGAGAGAGATATTCAAGGATGCCTGTCGTCCTGCGATCGGCATCTATTACGGCCAGACCATTCGCAACGCTGCGGCGCCGACCACGCCCACCGACGACTGGTATCTGCAGGATCAACGGCGGCGCCTCGAGGACGGCGCCGACAAATCCTATCCTTGTCACGCCGCTCTCGGTGCCCACATCATCTCCGGGCTGATGGACCGCGACTTCGACATCACCGCTGTCAAGGAACTGGTCGGCGAGCAATTCGAAGGACATGCCTATTCCTTCATCCATCGGCGCTACATGGGCGCTGCCCCGATCCCAATGGTCCCTGTCTTTCTCAACACCTACTATCCCCCGAACCAGCCGAGCCCGAAGCGTTGCTTTGAGCTGGGGCTCGCGCTTCGAGATTTGGTCGCGAGTTTCCCGGAAAACATCCGCGTCGGCGTTCTCGCCTCCGGCGGTCTGAGCCACTTTCTCGTCAATGAAGAGCTCGACGGCAAAGTCGTCGACGCGATCGGGCGCCAGGACAATACGGCACTGAAGTCGCTGCCCGCGCAGCTCCTTCACACCGGTTCATCGGAAATCCGGAACTGGATCACCGTTGCGGCGGCGGCAACGAACCTCAAGCTCGACTGGATTTCATACGTTCCGGCATACCGGTCGCGGGCGATGACCGGCGTTGGGCTTTGTTTCGCACACTGGAACTGAGCGCCGGCTCGCGCGGCGGAAATCTGATAATCTGTTTTGGCGACGAAAACGGGGGGCCATGATGCCGGTAGAAACCATTTGCGGCGTGAATATCGCTTATGAGATCGTGGGTGATGACGGTCCGTGGCTAGCGTTGATAACGGGCGGCCGCCGTGGCCACGACGAGTTCCTGCCATTGAGCCGAAAGATCGCCGCCGCCGGTTTTCGGGTGCTGCTTCACGATCGGCGCAATACCGGCGCGTCGGACATCAAGATCGAGGGCGACGCGGCGGAAGAGGAGATTTGGACCGACGATCTGCATGAGCTGCTGTCGCGGCTCGGCGCAGAGCCGGCTTTCATAGGCGGATCGTCTTCCGGCGCCCGGACCTCCATCTTGTTTGCGCTTCGTCATCCCCAGGCGGTGCGCGGTTTGCTGCTGTTTCGTGTCACCGGCGGTGCTTTCGCCGCCGGGCGGCTGCCGGAGAACTATTACGCGCAATACATTCGGGCGGCGCAACAAGGCGGTATGGCCGCCGTATGCGATACCGAGCAATATCGCGAGCGTATCGCGGCAAATCCGGCAAACCGGGACCGTCTGATGGCGATGCGCCCGGAACGCTACATCGAGGTGATGTCGCATTGGCACAAGCAGTTTCTGGCGGGCGCCAATCTGACGGTGATGGGCGTGACGGATCAGCAATTGCGCTCCATCAAGGCACCCACAATCGTCATTCCGGGCAATGACAAGACGCACAATTCACAAAGCGGCCGCGTCGCACAGAGTCTCATTCCTAACAGCCGGCTTCATCAGTTGCCGATCGAAGATCAGGATGTGCCGCTTATTCCCTTCGATCAGTGGGCGCCCTACGAGGCGGAAATCGCGAAGGTCTTTGTGGATTTCATGCGGTCCGTGGCGGGGACGCCGTAGAGATTCCGACTCGACTAACTGCGCTCGACTGTTGCGACTCGACCCTTCTCGATGGCGAGCGAAAGCTTGCCGTGTTTGAGAGCGAGCGCGTGCTCACCGAACAATTCCCGCCGCCAGCCGTGCAGTGCGGGAACGTTGGCTCGATCATCGGCGGCGATGCGCTCGAGGTCGTCGACCGTCGCGATGACCTTGGCGGCGACGTGATGGCGCTCCGAGATCATCCGCAACAGCACCTTGAGCAGTTCGACGACCGCCGTGCCGTTTGCAGCCGGCTGCATGCGCGCCGGCATCGGCAGCGTTTTCGGGTCGCGGGCGAGCCCTTGCGCTACGGCGGCGACGATCGCCTCGCCCCAGCGCGAGCGTTCAAATCCCTTGGGCAGCGACCGCAGATTCTTGAGTTTATCGGTGGTGGTCGGTGCCTGTACGGCGATGTCGGCGATCACTTCATCCTTGAGCACGCGAGACCGCGGCACGTCCCGGGTCTGCGCCTCGCGTTCGCGCCATGCCGCGACCTCGATGAGCACGCCGAACTCTTTCGGTTTGCGCACGCGGGTCTTGAGGCGCTGCCACGCCCGTTCCGGGTCCATGCGGTAGGTTTCGGCCGATGTGAGAACGCCCATCTCCTCTTGTACCCAATCGGCGCGGCCGCGCCGTCCGAGATCGGCGACGAGCGCCACATAGACATCCCGCAGGTGCGTCACATCCGAAATGGCGTAGACCAGTTGAGCGTCGGAAAGCGGCCGGCGCGTCCAATCGGTGAAGCGGTGCGATTTGTCGAGTGAGTCGCCGGTGATGCGTTGCACAAGCTGTTCGTAGGAGATGGAATCTCCGTAGCCGAGCACCATGGCAGCAACCTGGGTGTCGAAAAGAGGATGGGGAATGAGCTTGGCGGCATGCCAGACAATCTCGATGTCCTGACGGGCGGCATGGAAAACTTTCATCACCTTCTCGTCCGCCATGAGGGCCATGAACGGAGTGAGATCGATGCCGGGTGCCAATGCGTCGATGACGAACGCTTCGTCGGCCGAAGCCATCTGCGCAACGCAGAGTAGGGGGTAATAGGTCGTCTCGCGCAAAAATTCAGTGTCGATCGTTACGAACGGATGTGAGGCCATCCGACCGCAGGCGGCCGCCAGCTCGGATGTCGTGGTGATCGGCTGTATTGAACGCACGAGGGGAGAGTGAACTGCCATTCTGACGGTAGTGTCGTTCAGGTGCCACGCAGGTGGCAAGACCGCTTCGCAAAACCGTTGCACATTAACTGCCCCGCACACGTCCCATTTGAATAAATTCCCAAGGGCTCGGCATGGCGCCGACCGGCACTTCGATGACGGTCGGGCCGTCGCGATGGGCAAAAGCGCGATGCAAGGCGCCGCGCAGGTCTTTTGGGGTTCGTACCCGCATGGCTTCGGCGCCAAAGCTCTTGGCGAAGGCGACGAAGTCCGGATTGGCGAGGTCGCTGGCGATCAGACGGTTGCCATAACGCTCCTGCTGAATGCGGCGCACGTTGCCGAACGCGCCGTCGTTGAAGAGGACGGTCACCAGCGGAATATGGTGATAGATCGCGGTCGCAAGTTCGTTCGCGGTGAACATGAATCCGCCGTCGCCGGAAATCGCGACAACCGGCACATCGGGGCGGCTGTGTTGGGCGCCGAGCGCGGTGGCGAAGGCCCAGCCGAGATTGTCCTGGTAGCCCGGCGACAGGTAGGTGCGCGGCTTATAGACCGGGAAGGCGAGGCGAGAGACGAAGCCGACCTGTGTCACCTCGTCGACGAAGATGCCGTTCTCCGGCAATTCGGCGCGAATCGCATCGAGAAAGCCGAGCTGTGGTGCAAGCTTGGTAAGGCGCGCGCGCATTTTGGCGTGGCGTTCCTCCAGTTCGCTTTGCCGCGAGGCGCGTTTGGCGTTATGCGCCGGCAGCACGTCGATGAGGCGCTGCAAGATCGGCAATGCACGGCCAACAAGCGCAACCGCCGGTTTGGCCATCCGCGCCGGTTCCTCGGGGTCGGCATCGACACGGATGATTGCCAGATTGCTGTCGACACCCCATTGCTGAAGCGGCGCGTGCAGATGGGTGCCGACGGCGAGGACAACGTCCGCTTCCGCCCATAAATCGCGTCCGAGCGGCAGGTTGACGCTCAGCGGATCGCGATCGTCGAGGACGCCGCGGCCGCGCCGATAAGAGACGACCGGCGCTTGCAGGAGATGGGCGAGGTGCGTCACCTCGGCGGAAGCTTCCTGCGCGCCGCCGCCGGCGACGATCAGTGGTCGCTTGGCGGCGCCGAGGCGCTTTGCTGCGGCCTTGATGGCGTCCTCATCGACCGGCGGCTCGCCGGCCGGAAAGGGCGCCTGGGCCGTGACCGGACCCGCGCGTCCCCACACGTCGATCGCACACTCGATCGCCGCCGGGCCGGGGCGCCCGGTGAACATTGCTCGCATCGCTTCGGCGACGAACCGTGGAGCCTCGTGCGGCGCGCGAATGCGCGCTGACCAATCGACGAGCCGCGCGACGATGCCGGCCTGGTCGCGTATTTCGTGGAGGTAGCCGAGCCCCCGCCCGATCGCGGCTTGCGGGATTTGGCCGAACAATGCCAGGACCGGCGCATTCATGCCATACGCGGTGAGCAGCGCCGCCCCGGCATTGAGCAGGCCCGGGCCGGGCACCACGCAGAATGCTTGCGGCTTCGCCGTGGCCAGCGCGGCGCCGAGTGCCATGTAGGCCGCGCCCTGCTCGTGGCGGCTATGGACGACATTGATCGCCTTGGCGGCCGTATTGTCTCTCGCCTTGGCCAGCGCATCGAAAAAATCGTCGTTGTGCACGCCGGGGAGCGCATAGAGCGTATCGACTCCGTGGGCCAGAAGGGCATCAATCGTGGCCTCTGCCGTGGTTTGGGTGGTCGCAGGAGCGGCCTTTGCTTCTATTGGTGACATCCGCGCTCCGACGCTTTCAGCTCGATTGGTGGTGTGCCCGGTCCATAACACCCGAAACAGGGTTGCCTTGACAACGTCATTCGCGCATGCGCTTTCCGCATTCCGTCCAGACAGTTGCAGAAAGAGAGTGCCGACGATCATGCATCGCTATCGCAGCCATACCTGCGGCGCACTCCGAGCGACCGATATTGGGACCGAGGTGCGGCTGTCCGGCTGGTGCCACCGCATCCGCGACCATGGCGGCGTGCTTTTCATCGATCTGCGCGATCACTACGGCGTAACGCAGGTGGTGGTCGACCCCGACAGCAGCGCCTTCGCCCTGGCCGAACGGCTGCGCTCGGAATGGGTGGTGCGCGTCGACGGCAAAGTGCGCGCCCGCCCGCAGGGTACTGAAAACGCCGACCTGCCGACCGGTCAAATCGAGGTCTACGGCCGTGAACTCGAAGTGCTCGGGCCCGCCGAGGAACTGCCGATGCCGGTGTTCGGCGAGCAGGATTATCCTGAGGAAATAAGGCTTAAGTACCGTTTCCTCGATCTGCGTCGCGAGCACTTGCACCAAAACATCATGAAGCGCGGCGCCGTCATTGATTCGATCAGGCGGCGCATGAAGGAGCAGGGGTTCTTCGAGTTCCAGACACCGATCCTCACGGCCTCGTCGCCCGAGGGCGCGCGCGACTATCTGGTGCCGTCGCGCATCCACCCAGGAAAATTCTATGCGCTGCCGCAGGCGCCGCAGCAGTTCAAGCAGCTCATCATGGTCTCCGGCTTTGACCGGTATTTCCAGATTGCGCCATGCTTTCGCGACGAGGATGCGCGCGCCGACCGCTCGCCCGGTGAATTCTATCAGCTCGACCTCGAAATGAGCTTCGTCACGCAGCAGGACGTGTTCGACGCCGTGGAGCCGGTGATTCGCGGTGTGTTCGAGGAGTTTTCCGGCGGCAAGCCGGTGACACCGAAATTTCCGCTCATTCCTTACGCCGAGGCGCTCAGCAAGTATGGCACCGACAAGCCCGATCTGCGTAATCCGATTGTGATGCAGGATGTTTCCGATATTTTTCGCGGCTCCGGATTCAAGATTTTCGCGCGCATCCTCGATGCGAGCGTCAAGGCCGCAGTGTGGGCGATCCCGGCGCCGAAAGGCGGCTCGCGCGCCTTTTGCGACCGCATGAATTCGTGGGCGCAAGGGGAAGGGCAGCCGGGTCTGGGTTATATTTTTTTCGCTACCGATAATGGTGTCGTGGTGGGGCGCGGCCCGGTGGCCAACAACCTCGGACCGGAAAAAACCGAAGCGCTGCGCGCGCGGCTCGGGCTGGGCGACGGCGATGCGGTTTTCTTTGCCGCAGGTGAGCCGACGAGTTTCCTGAAGTTCGCGGGAGCGGCACGCACGAAGATCGGCGCCGACCTCGAACTCGTCGAGAAAGATCGGTTCGAGCTCTGCTGGATCGTCGATTTTCCGATGTACGAGTGGAACGAGGAGGAGAAAAAAATCGATTTTTCTCACAACCCGTTCTCGATGCCGAACCTCGGGGTTGACGAGTTCCTCGCGCTTGATTCGACCGACCAGGATAAAATACTCGGCCTCAAAGCCATCCAGTACGACATCGTCTGCAACGGTGTGGAGTTGTCGTCCGGCGCGATCCGCAATCATCGTCCCGATGTCATGAAGAAGGCCTTCGCGATCGCCGGATATGACGAAACCGTGTTGGAGCAAAAATTCGGCGGCATGTTGCGCGCGCTCTCGCTCGGTGCGCCGCCTCACGGCGGCATCGCGCCCGGTATCGACCGGATCGTGATGCTGCTTTGCGGCGAGGAAAACCTGCGCGAAGTCGTGCTGTTTCCGATGAACCAGCGCGCCGAGGATCTTTTGATGGGCGCGCCGTCCGAAGTCACGCCGCGGCAATTGCGCGAGCTTCATATTCGCACGGTCACGCCGGGTTGAACTCTTTTGCCCTTGCCGCAAGGGAAGGGAGCGGCTTATTCCGCAGCCGCCGCGAAGGGAGCTTCGTCGCATAAGGCCGCGACGGTCGCGCCGAATGCCGGGCCCATCCGCTTGCATCGCATGAACCTCAGGATGAGGCGCAGCTCGCTCAAGATTTCCAGCGAAAGTCGCGTGCCGAAGCCCAGCGCGCTCGCGATCTGAAAGGCCTTTCGCTCGTCGCGCCACCAGCGTTCGACGGCGACGATAGCGGCATCGAGGTTGCGCCCCGATAGCATCGCGGCGCGAGCCCCAAATCGGGCACGTGCGGCCTCTCGCTGAGGACCGAGTTGGAGCAGTCGTCGCACTCTCAGCTTGAATGCGTTGATCGCGGCGGCCTCGCCGAATGCTGCTTCGATTTTCGCCAGCGCAACCGCCATGGCCGGTTCAATGGCCGGTTGTCGCGGTGCCTGCGGATCATCGCCGCTGGGTCGGGTTTGCGAACAATCGAGCCCCAAGGGCGTCGTGCGTGCGATCGGATTCACGTCACCATGGTAACCTAAGAAATGACCTTTGTCAATGATTTTATTCTATTTCAGTGACTGATCTAAAGAACACGAATAGCCGGGCCGCAGCAAAGGGACGGCGCGGAGAATCAGTTCTGTCGCGATATGAGCAGGCGTGCGCCGCGCTCAGAAGAGCTTAACGGCGCACAACACTTTGCCGACGATTTCCAGTTCGTTGAGCTGGATTTCTTCGCCGGGGTGGTTCGGATTGTCGGAAATGATGTTGACGCGCGTCGGCTTTGCCGAGCGCAATATTTGCAAGCGCTTGACCACGATGCATTCGAACGAATCACGGATGGCGTAGAGACCATCCGGCGTCGGGGTCTTATGGCTGGTGTCGACGACGACGCGATCGCCCGACATGATGGTCGGCGCCATACTGTCCCCGGTCGTATCCAAGACCAGGAGATGGTTCGGAGAGACCCGCAGTTGCTCGCGCACAAATCTCGGGGGGAAGACCCAACCCTCTGATTTTAAAGGGTCGGTGTGCGTCCCCTCTTTGCGCACTTCGCTCGCCAGAATGCCGCCGCCGCCGAGGCCAGCCCGGGTGTCGAGCTCGGGAACCTGGCCGGGAGCCGGGCCGAGCGGTTCATCCAGGCTTCCTCCCTCCCGCAGCACGTCGCTTGATTCGAGGTGGCTGCCGTCGGTTCCTGGATAACGTCCCCACAGCAGAATCTGCTCGGGCGAATAGCTCAGAGGGATGGCGAATGGCTTGAGATGATCGAGCCGGAGTCTGATGTGGCCGTTTTCGAGGCGAGACAACTGCTGCTTCGAGACCCCGGACAATTCGACGAGTTTGGTGCGCGACATGCCCCGCGCTTCCCGCGCGTAGTACAGGCCTGTCCATTGTTTTCCCGAAGTAATTCGTCTTGCCATAGCGCATTGTCACCGATTCAGTGCATTACCGCTAGGCCCTAAAATAGTGACTTGACGGTCACGTTTCAAGGGACTATATCGCAAATAGTGACGCGAAATTGTGACCTTTGAGGAGGGCAGGAATGCGAGGCGGTGAGGCGTGGACCGACGAGCGTGTGGCGTTGCTGAAGCAGCTTTGGGCACAAGGAAAAACGGCCGACGCGATCGGGGATCGGTTGGGCGGCCTGTCTCGATCGGCGGTGCTCGGAAAGATTTTCCGATTGCGATTGGGTGGCCCCGATACCGGGCCGACGTCAGCGCCAAACCGCATCGCCGACGCGAAACTTCATAGCGGCACCGGCCGTGCGTCGCCGAATTTTGATGCCAAGGCTGCGTCGCACGTGCGATCGAAAAACAAGAATTCCCCGGCACGGCGCCGTCGTGGCGTACGCCAAGCGAACGCAAATCAGCCGACCGCGGCGATGGGCCGCCGAGGCAAGACACTCTTGGAGTTGACCAACGAGAGCTGCCGCTGGCCGCACGGTGAGCCTGGAACGGCGAGGTTTTTTTTCTGCGGCGCGCCGACCGCGGATATCGAGCGTGGAATGCCGTATTGCCCGCGTCACGCACGGCGCGCCTTCAACCCGGACGCCCTTGTTGTTGCGTTGGCTAAACCGTCGGTGTCGCACGGGGCGTCGTCATCGAAGCGGGCGCGACACGACACCACAGTTCATTCCAAATAGTCCGCAGGGCGGACGAGGCAGCCTCATGACCGATCGTGCTGAAACCACTCGCGCGTTGAAAGAACGGGCGACGACAGCGGCGCGCGCCGAGTTGCGCGGCGAGCGCGCCGGAATTCTCGGTGCGAAAGAGTTCGCAATGCCGGCGCGATTGACGCGCGCGCGGTCCGTGCCGGAGCGATGGTCGCTGATTCACGTCATGGAACGGATGGAAGAGGCATTTCGCATTTTGGCGCGCCTGCCGATGGCGACACGGCCGCGCGGCTACGTCAATTCGATGCCGACCTATCTCTACGATCGCGCCGATCTCAACGCGCAGCTTGAGACTCACGAACTCGAGCGCATGGCGCAATTGCGCAACCGCGTGCGCATTCCGCCATCGCCGGCGGAAATCGCGAGGATGGAAGAAGCGCTACGCTGGCCGAGCCTGTATCTTTCCGGCGCCGAATTCCATCATGTGGCGCGCGCAGTCAATCTCGGCTCGCTGTGGGCGGCGTTCGACGTCGATGTCGATAAAAGGCTGAAGCCTCTCAAAACGACGCGGCGCACCTTCAACGCCCGCAAGCTGCAAGGCCTGCAGATCATCACCCTGGAACTTGTCCGCCGCCGCGTGCCGATCCGCTAAGTCCGGGCGACACTCGCGCGCGAGCTCGGACCGCGCCATCGCGTGGCGTGTGTGCGCCATAGTCCGTCGGCCCGACAAGGCGCCACGTCATCGGCGCTTCCGCGATGGCGTGGTCGAATATCGCTTCCAGCCAGACCAAGTCTTCATCATCCATCAAAGGAGATGCCGTTCATGAATGGACCAGAAGAGTTCTGCCGTCCGCCGCCGCGGCGCCGCCGTAACCACGAGGAAGGCGGATGATCGTGCCGCCCTGATCGCGGCATACCGTCAAGGATTGGGCCTTGCCGGCATCGCGGTCGTTCGCGACTCCGCCGGCGTCCGCGTTGCCGCCGTCGGGCATACCGGCAGCGAAGGGCTTGCTGCGGCGGAGACGGTGCAGGCGCGGTGGTGGTGCCGGCGCGCGGCAGAAGCCGAACGCGTCGTCGCGGCAGCAAACGCACGCCGGCGCCGTCCTCGCGCGGGCGACGTTGCGACTGGCGCGCCCTCCGCCGCCGCTCAGCGCAGGCCGACGGAGATGCCGGACATGTTGCCGCTCACGCGTGAATCAGTGGTGCGCGCAGCGAAGCAATACGACGTGGTTCTGCAGGCGGATGAAGACCTCGACGCCGAAGCGATGCAGGTCATTGCGCGCGTGGACGAAGAAGTCGAAAGGCTGCAACGGGCCGGCGAGCTCAAGTCGGTCAACAAATCATATCAGCAATACCGCATCGAAACGTCCGGCCGCGGCGAGCGCGTCATGCGCTACCAGGACTGGATGCGCCAATACAGGCGGGATTTCGTTGTCAAACTCGCTGCGACGCTCAGATTTTTCTAAGAATCATCATCGAGTGCGGGATCGATCCACCAACAAACGGTCGTTCGGCGGTCTCTTCAGTTCAAAAAATATTTTCCAGATCAATCAACACGATACAGCACGTTTCAGAAAAATTGGCGAGACGCGCGCTTGACAGCGAGGGGGTTTATGCGGCATTTCCTCGCGTGCGCCCGGGCCTTGCAGAACTGCGTCCGGTGCGCTCCCCCAAAGAAATCGTTACGAGATGACGCAGGTGGCGGCGGCACGCATGCCGCCGCTGACGATGCGCTTGCATCTTGCGTCGCGCACGCGACGAAGTTTTACCCGTTCCTAAAGCTGCGATTGTGCCCGAAATCGAGCGTCGTCGCGGCGGACAAAAGTTCGCCGAACCGGCGCGGCGGTTGTGCCCAATCGAAACATCGATAGCAACACAAAGGTCATCGCGAGGTGAGCACGTGAACGTCAAGGGCAAGGTTAAATTCTTCAATGAGGCAAAGGGTTATGGGTTTTTCACGTGCGATGACGGCTCGGGCGATGTGTTCATCCATCGTTCAGACCTGCCTGCGGGTATCGATCTGCTCTATGAAGGCCGCGCCGCCACGTTCGACGTCGAGAAAACACAACGCGGCCTGCGCGCGGTGAACATCGTACTGGCGTAGGCCACGATTTCCAGTCCGTTCCTTAATAGCGTGCGCCAGACTCGGCGCGGGAGTGTGAAACACCAAACATCAGAAACGATAGACGAAAATGGAAATTCGGATTGGTCCGTCTCAACCGTCCGTATCCGCCTTGGCGCTTACGCCCAAGCAAGCCGAAGCGGAAAAAATGCTGGAGCTGTCGCGGCGGCACACATTGCTGGTCGGGGGTTCGCGGTCCGGCAAGACGACGCTGCTGGTTCGTATGATCGCCGATCGTGCAGTAAGGACCGATCGATCGCGACACGCCATTCTGCGTTTGCGCGCTAACGCCGCGCGTGCGTCGATCGCGCTCGACACGCTGCCGAAGGTATTTCGGCTTCGTTATCCCGACCAGCCGATCAAGCATCACAAAACAGAAGGCTATTTCTCGCTCGAGAACGAATCCGAGATCTGGATCGGCGGCCTCGACGACCAAGAGCGGGTCGAGAAGATTCTAGGCAAGGAATACGCCACGGTCTTTTTCAACGAGTGCTCGCAAATTCCATACTCCTCGGTTCTTGTCGCTCTGACGCGCTTGGCGCAGGTCGTCGGCGGCCTGACGCAAGCGGCCTACTACGATCTAAATCCGGCCAGCAAAGGCCATTGGACTAACGTCCTGTTCGGCGAAAAGCGCGATCCGGTTTCACGGCAGCCGCTGGAGAACGGCGACGATTATGTGCGGATGTTTCTCAATCCGAGCGACAACGCGGCCAACCTGACCGAGGAATATCTCAAGAGCCTCGCGCAACTGCCGGAGCGGCAGCGCAAGCGCTTCTTCGAAGGTGCTTATATCGACGATCTCGACGGCGCGCTGTTCAATTACGAAGGGATTGCGCGGACGCGGGTTGGCGAACTGGCACTGGCCCGGCGCCGACGCGTCATCGTGGCTGTCGATCCGTCCGGCGCCGCCGGCAAGGACGACGAGCGGGCCGACGAGATCGGCATTGTGGTCGCCGCGCAAGGTGATGACGGCCACGCCTATGTGCTGGCCGATCGGTCGCTGCGCGATGCCCCCGCGGTGTGGGGCCGCGCAGCCGTCGCCGCGTATCATGAGTTCGACGCCGACCAGATTATTGCGGAAGAGAACTTCGGCGGCGAGATGGTGCGCTTCGTTATTCGCGCCGCGGATGCCCATGCGCCGGTGCGTGTGATCACCGCCTCGCGCGGCAAGGTGCTGCGCGCCGAGCCGGTATCGGCGCTGTACGAGCAAGGCCTGGTGCATCACGTCGGCCGCTTCGCCGCGCTGGAAGATCAGCTTTGCGCATTCACGACGCAGGGTTATCGTGGCGAGGGCAGTCCCGATCACGCCGACGCCCTGGTCTTTGCGATCACCGAGCTGATGCTCAAGGAGAGCGCGTCGATCCTCGAGTTTTATCGCCTGCAAGCCAAAGAGCGGCCGCGCGCACACGTCGACGAAACCAAGCTTGAGAGCGAACCGCTGATCAAGCTGCAAGCCCCGGCCGGCATCTCGACCGTTCACGGTCTGTCCACCACATATTATATGGTCGACGCTGGACGTACCTTGGCGGTGCGTCCGGAAGACGCCCCGGCGCTCGTGACGGCCGGCTATACGCGGCTTGACGCGTAGATCGTTCGAACTTGATTTTCGTGACATGCCCGTGCGGAGTACCCTCCGTATTGGCATGCGATGGCCCGCTTTTCGCGGGCCCGATCCACGTCGCTTCTCGGTCTCCGCTGCGCATGAATGTGCAGTTCCGCCGTACCCCGGCGGAATGCACGGCCTGCTGCCTCCCGGCCAGCGCGTGAGCGGGAACGGGCGTGGGTCATCGGGTCGGGGTCTCCGTCACGCTCGCGCGACATGAGCGCCCCGACCCACG
>CAWJDC010000016.1:0-12511 GCA_963841575.1 uncultured Alphaproteobacteria bacterium | reverse complement strand
CAGGTCGAGTTCGACATTATGTACGGGGAGGGCATCTCCAAGAACGGCGAGTTGATCGATCTCGGCGTCAAGGCGGGCGTGGTGGAGAAATCCGGCTCCTGGTTCTCCTACGACAGCCAGCGCATCGGCCAGGGCCGCGAGAATGCCAAGGTCTTCCTCAAAAACAATCCCGATATCGCGGCAACGATCGAAGCGGCGATCCGGCAAAATTCCGGGATCATTGCCGAAAAGATTCTGGCCGGAGAGCAGCAGGGTCGCGACGACGACGCCGCGGAAGGCTGACGTCTCGAATTGCGCGCCGTAAAGGGCGGGCGGCCGCGGTCAAAACTTTGAAAAAATAAATCCCGGGCGCGGTGCGCCCGGGATAAGCGTTTTGGTAGTCCGGATAACCTTAGCCGCGGCGCTCGGCAGTCCAGGAGCCGGAGCATTCGCCGCCGGTCCACGAGCCTTCGCCGATGTCGCCGGCAAGCCTGCCGACGCCGGTCGCGCTCTTGCCGGCGGATGCGACCGTGACGGTGATCGCGCCGGTGGTCGGCTTGACGTTACCCGTAATCGTGAACGGCGTGTCGCCCGCGTTGGCGAGCCGGCCGTTGGAAATGCGGACCGGGTAGCGATAGCCACGGTCGCACGTGCCCTTTTCGGTCACGATCGACACGCTCCACAGTCCGTCATAGCGCGGGATCGCGTACGACGTGGTGGCGGCCAAAGTGGCGGATGCGGCCACGAGCGCGAACAGCGCGCGCCGGCCGGTGTAGTTTTTCAGACTGATCGTTCTGATCATTTGCTGCCGTCCCTGATCCTGCATGGGTTGACCGAAGGTTATGGGTTAGCCAACGGTTGACCTCGAGAAGCAACGGGGGGTTTATCCCGTTTCCCATTAGTCGTGCTGCAAGGGAAAATGGTTCTAACGGCAAAAGGTTCAGATCACGTTGATTTGAGCCGAGAAATACCTTAGCGCCGCCACGGTTTCGCCAGCTGGCCAGAATTATCGAATGGTCCCAGGAGGATAGTGCGGTGCGCGGTGAGCCGGTCGCGGCCGCATCAAGGCCGAAATGCCCTTACTGTGTGAGACCGTTCTGCGCTGCCGGGCTGGGCGCCGGATCGGCGGAGACCAGACGATAGCCGACGCCGAGTTCGGTGAGCAGGATGGCCGGCTGCGTCGGATCGGCCTCGATCTTGCGCCGCAGCTTGCGGACGAAGATGCGCAGGTAATGGGTGTCGTCGACGTGCTCGTTGCCCCAAACCTCGCGCAGCATGTACTGGTGGGTGACCACGTTGCCGGAGTGCTGCGCCAGGATTTGCAGCAGCCGGTATTCCTTCGGCGTGAGCGTGACGCGCCGCTCGTTGATGAAAACGGCCCGCGCGGTGAAATCGATCGACAGCGGTCCGAATTTGACCACCGGCTCGCCGCGCGAACTGCGCTGCTGCCGGCGCATCGCCGAATGCGCGCGCGCCAAAAGCTCCGCCATCCCGAACGGCTTGACCACATAGTCGTCGGCGCCGAGTTCGAGCAGCCGGACTTTTTCAGTTTCGCTGGCGCGAACCGAGAGCACGATGAGCGGAACGCTCGACCACGACCGCAGCCGTTCCAGCACGTCGGCGCCGTCCATATCCGGCAGGCCGAGATCGAGAATCACGAGATCGGACGGCTTCAGTGTTGCCGAGCGCAGCGCCTCGGCGCCGGTTTCGGCCTCTTGCACGGTAAAGCCGTCGAGTTCGAAACCGGTGCGCAGGAAACGCCGGATTTGGATCTCGTCGTCGACCACAAGCACAGAGGACGCTATTTCATTCATCGACGGTTCTCTCGGCCAGGCCAACATTCAATCGCGTTGAATTGTGGCCTGCATTTTCTGTCTGAGCATGATCTTTGCCGAAAACCGGTTTCCACTTTTCGAAATCATGCTCGAGTGCGGTCTCCGGCAGCATGGGTTCGCTCGACGCGGGCTCCGGCGACGCGGGCAGGTGGATCGATACCGTGGTGCCGCGCTCCGGTCCTTCGCTCTCGACTTCGACCTTGCCGCCGTTGGCCGTCATGAAGGCGTGGGCGATCCACAGGCCAAGTCCGGAGCCGGAAGTCGTTGCGGCGTGGCGCGGTCCACGAAAGAAGCGGCCGCCGACCTGACGTTTCTCCTCGCCGGTCAGTCCGGCGCCGCAATCATGGACAGCGAGCACGACGGCGTGACCGTTCGGCCGTGCCGTCACGCGAATTGGCGAGCCGTCCGGCGAATACTTCGCCGCGTTGTCGAGGATTTGCACCAGCGCCTGCTCGACCTGGGTGGGGTCGGCGCGCACGATCGGAAGGTTCGAATCGAGTTCGAGAGTCACGGGATGGTTGGCGAGCCGCCGCCGCCGGTGGTCGACGGCGGCATTGACGATGTCGACCGGCTCGATCCACTGCAATTTCGGTCTGACCTGCTGGCGGCTGATGGTCGTGGCATCGAGCAGATTCTGGATGTCGATATTAAGGCGCTCGGCTTCATCGCGCACCACGCCGGTCAGCGCGACCAGCCGTTGATCGCGCGCGAGCGCCGGCGCATTGGAGAGGATCGTGGCGGCGCCGAGAATTGAAGCGAGCGGCGTGCGCAACTCGTGAGAGACCGAGCCGATCAGCGCTTCGCGCAGCAGCTCGGTCTCCGAACGCATCTTGGCGTCGTTGAGGGCGTGGGCGACATCCAGCCGCTCGAGGGTCGCTGCCGCGTCCGCCAGCGCATCGTCGATACGCTGACGCATGTCGGCCAGAGCCTCGCCCGAGACGCTGCCGAGGTCGACAGCGACGCTGCCGAAATCCGGCGTTTTTGGCGACACGCGGCGAATGAGCCAGATGTTGCCTTTGCCGTCGTCGATCGTGCGCTCGCGGCCCTGGTCCTGCTCGGCGCGCGTCACTTCCGCGCGCACATGCTCGGGCACGTCGCCGGCGCTGCCGGCATCGGTGGCGCCGAGCATCACCACCTTGCGCTGCACCAGGTTGGCGAGATGATTGCGGATGGCGACGAAAATCTCGGCGGCGCTGGGCGCTGCCGCGAGGCGCCGGGAAAAGGCGTAGAGGTCGCTCATTTCCCGCTCGCGTTTGCGCGCGATCGTAATGTGCTTTTTGGCGGAGCTGGCCAGATGCGACACCACCACCGCGACAACCATATACAAAACGAGATTGAGGATTTCTTGCGGGGAGGCGACTTTGAAGCTGTAGAGCTGCGCGAAATACAAATATCCCGACAAGATGACGCCGGCGACCGCGGTGACCAGCGCCGGTACGACGCCAAGGTGATAGCCTGCGAGCATCACCGGGACGAGATACAGCACCGAGCCGCGCAGGATGCCGAGATAATGCCGCAGCAGGACGGCGACGACCGTCGTCGCTGCGATCATCAACGCCGCGGCGCCGATACCGCGCAGTTCACGCCGCATGGCCGCTAGCCAGTGATTCGATTGCACCTGAAACGCCGTTCGATAGAAGCCGTTGAGGGTCGGCGGAGGAGGCGGAGGATAGGGCGACCCCGGTTCGGGAACTATCCTTCACGCTCGCCAAAGTCAAAAAGACGCGAACAATTCTTCGTTATAAATTGCGCGGCGCGAATGGATCGTGCGCGCCGCAAGGCACGCTCCAATCGCCCCGCTTATGCAGACTTTATGCTTAGCCGGCAGATGTTTAGTCAAAAGTTACGCCGTGCCAGCACTGTCCCTGGTCATCGTATCAAACAGCAAGAACGGCTGCGCCGGCGCGGGCCTTTAACCGGACGGACACACCTTCCTGCCGTAATGGTGTGCTGAATGCGACTTGACCCCTGCAGGGAAGGCTTCCTCACCATCTTCAGCTTCCCTATGGGGGTTTTGCCCCCGGCGACTTTCCCCGCCGGGGGTTCTTATTTTCCCCCGCCGGGGCTCTCATTCAGAGACGCCGCCGAAAACGATTGCTGGGCGCGCTGCGCCGGACATTATTTGCTGCGCACGACCTGCCCGTAATCGGGCGCTTCCTTGAGGAAGCCTCGATCGATCATCCAGTCGACCTTTTGCTGGAATTCGTCGGACTTGTAATTCTTGACCCCGACGAGTTCGGGCATCATCCCATGCTCGCGCTGTTCCGGCTTGAGGTCGCGCAGAACCTGTTCGCGCGAGCGCTCCTCGTTCTCATTGAGCCACGCGATGGCGCGATTGAGTGCGCGGCGCAGTTTCGCCGCGGTTTCCTCGTCGACGTCGTCGCCGGCGACGATGCCGCCGCGCCAGCGCAAATCGGCGATCTTGCGCGCGCCCGCGTCGAGCGCGCGGCTGACCAGCGGCTCCATCAACGCCGCTGCCTCGGTGCGGCCGTCGAGGAGGGCTTCGAGACGGTCGTTGGCATGGACGAGCTTGATCTCCTCGAACGGCACGCCGGCGGCTTCCAGCACTTCGACTGCGGCATAGAACGTGCCGGCATGCCATGTGACGGCGATCGGTACGTTGCGCAACGCGCCGGGCGATTGGATCTTGGAGCCCTTGCTCACCATCAGGGCCCCGGTGCGGATCGTGGTGTCGAGACCGATGATCTTGCCGCCGCCAAGCGCCTGCACCCGCTCGATCGCGCCCCATTCACACACCGGATAGACTTCGAGCGCCCCCTTTTGCAGTTGCGATTCCTTCCAGCGCTGCGAGAAATCCTCCACGCGCCCTGCCGCGCCTTTCGGATTGTCCTCAAAATATTCGACGTTCAATCCCTCGGCGGTGAAAAAACCTTGCTCGACCGCGACACGCCAAGGACGATCATGGGCGTTGCTGTCGCTCTGCAAGCGAATGGTGCGGGTCATCGCGGTTCCTCCGGTGTTCTCTAAAAGTCAGTTGCCGAGGGCTACATGTCAGGATCGTCATCGACGCGATACGGCTCGTCGTAGCCGTGCCGGTTGCTGTAGAACACCAGCGCCATCAGCCCGCATCCGACAAACAGCGAAAAAAAGATGCCGAGTGCCATGGCGACATAGCCGTTGATCGGCATCGGTGGGCCGCTGACCGAAACCCAGGCGCGCGCCGCATACCAGCCAGCCGCTACGAGAATTGCGAGTAGCGGCACGACGAATGCGAGCCACCCCAGCGTACCGAGCCTGACGCTCAACTTGGACATGAGCGTAAGATAAGCCTCCGGACGGCAATTGTCAGCCGCCCGGATAGCGCCCCGCCGTCCGGCGCAGCGGTTGGCTTTCGCGACTATGCCATTGCGGCTTTGAGATTGGCGTCGACCTTGTCGAGAAAGCCGGTGGTGCTGAGCCACTTCTGATCGGGGCCGACGAGGAGTGCCAAGTCCTTCGTCATGAAGCCCGCTTCGACGGTGCCGACGGTGACCGTCTCGAGCGTCGTTGCGAATTTCGCGAGTGCCGCGTTGTTATCGAGCTTGGCGCGGTGCGCGAGGCCGCGGGTCCAGGCGAAGATCGAGGCGATCGAGTTGGTCGAGGTTTCGCGGCCCTTCTGATGCTCGCGATAATGCCGCGTCACGGTGCCATGGGCGGCTTCGGCCTCGACCACCTTGCCGTCGGGCGTCGTCAGCACCGACGTCATCAGGCCGAGCGAACCGTAACCCTGGGCGACGGTGTCCGACTGGACGTCGCCGTCGTAGTTCTTGCAGGCCCACACGTAGCCGCCCGACCATTTCAGCGCCGCCGCCACCATGTCGTCGATCAGGCGGTGCTCGTAGGTGATCTTCTTGGCCGCGAACTTGTCTTTGAATTCCTTGTCGAACACCTCTTGGAAAATATCCTTGAAGCGCCCGTCATAGACTTTGATGATGGTGTTTTTGGTCGAAAGGTAGAGCGGATAGCTGCGGGCGAGCGCATAGTTCATCGACGCGCGGGCGAAATCGCGGATCGAGTTCATCGAGATTGTACATCGCCATGGCAACGCCGGCGCCGGGGAACTGGAACACCTCGCGTTTGATTTCCACGCCGTCGTCGCCGACGAAGGTGAGAGTGAGCTTGCCCTTGCCCGGCACCGTGAAGTCGGTGGCCCGGTACTGGTCGCCAAAGGCATGGCGGCCGATGATGATCGGCTGGGTCCAGCCCGGCACCAGGCGCGGCACGTTCATGCAGAGGATCGGCTCGCGGAAGATAACGCCGCCCAAAATGTTGCGGATGGTGCCATTGGGCGAGCGATACATCTCGTGAAGGTTGAACTCCTTCATGCGCCCTTCGTCCGGCGTAATGGTCGCGCATTTCACCGCGACGCCAATCTTCTTGGTCGCCTCCGCGGCGTCGATGGTGATCTGGTCGCGCGTCTCGTCGCGCTTCTGCATGCCGAGATCGAAATACATCAGGTCGATGTCGAGATAGGGGTGGATCAGCTTGTCCTTGATGGACTGCCAGATGATCCGCGTCATCTCGTCGCCGTCCATCTCGACGACCGGTTTGGCCACTTTGATTTTCGCCATAGAGCTTCGATCCCGTTGGAGCGCGGTCGGTTGCAGGTTCGGATTGGCAGTGATCAGGCGCGCGCTCGGACGACGCACCCACGCAGCTGCGGCGCGCTCTATAGCACTGACTTTCTTGCCGCAAAAGCCGCGTCGTCGCTCGACGAGTTCATCATCGAGCCAGGGGCATGTACCAAATCGGACCCCTTCGTCCTAAACTTTCACGAATGTCGGGTTTTAGCTGATTGTGTTGCAAAAGTCTGAAGTAACAGGGCAACGAATTTGGCGAAACATAGAGCGGGAAGCAATCGCCGATTCGAATAACCTCAATCGCAGTACCGAAGCCGCCGGGGAGTTTGACGTTGGGCAACGAGGTCCCTCACATCTTTATATCAAAGTCGCGCCTGCGGTCATTAGGATTTTTGATCATCTGTGCAAAACGAGTTTGCATTAGCTCAAAGCGGACATCGCTGAGCGCGACAGCCAATGTCAGCTAAGTTCCCGGAACCGCCGTGATTAGGCGTGGAAAAATGACCTGATCGAACGCCGCTTCCACTCGGTCGGTTAGCTCCATTAGAAGGGCAATTTAGAGGACTTGGGAGAACATTGAGAAAATATATATCGAAGGGCTCTCTTCATACGTTCAGGATCACCTATGATGTTAAAGCTAGTAGTTTTGCTCCTACCAATTTCCTGTTTATCATCAGTGGTGCTACTAACCGTATCGTCGCCTTCTATAGTGAGTTTAGGAGGTGATCCCATTCTACCGGGGCAATAGAAGCCGGGAGCACAGTCGGGAGGAGTAGCATCGGACAATGTAATAGTATCAGGACGCATATTTCTAAAATAAAAAGTCACTTTTGCGCTCGGCATGAGCGTTGCAGTTGATAAAACGGTGCACGAATTTCTATCAATGATCTGCACATGCACGATGCCCTGTGGGTCCCCATCAATATTGCCCGTGAACAGGTAGTTAAATGCTTTTTGAAGGGCATCATCGTCCGTTGACGGTGTGCCGTCTTTCTGGACACCTACCTTATTCCCCTGCGGCATCTCCCAAGATTTGTGTAAACAAGCGTCAACGGTAAGGTCACGACTTTTCGCTTCTGCGACATATGCTGCGCGATCAGGGTTTGCATTCCAGTCAGATTTGTCGGCGTTTAACGCATTGGAACAAAGCTCGTCATTGATTTGATAATGAGCCTTCCACCGAGCTTCGGACCAGGTTGATCTATCCTCCTGTGCATACGCTTTCGTGCCCAAAGCCACGTATGCTAACAAGCTCAAAGCGAGAAGGCAGTGCGTGTCCGCTAGAAAAATCCGCTTCATGACCTGGGCCTGTTATCTGATGATGATGGTTTCGGCCATCAAGCTGAGATTAACCGGATGTCCCGTTGGTGGCATCGGTATGTGGCCGGACCATCACCCTGATCCTCGGCAGGCCAAGCAACGATCCACCAGCCTTCGCCAACATAGACCCTCAATGTCGCTCGGTTCCAATACGGCGGGTCGTTGTCGTGCCGGAACAGTACCTCGACTTTTTGGCCCGGTTGCATCGTAGCCACCATTGTTGTGCTTCACGGGAAGTTCGAACGACCAACTATCTTTGCGGTCATATGACGTGTTCCGCTACGCCCCGTGGATACCTGCCTTCTCTCCTGAGTGCACATTGGCGCACCTGTTGTGAGGCAACACTCGGGAAACACCGCGGCCAGCCGCCGCCTCAAAGCGCGGCGAGGGCGGCGTTCAGCGTGGCGCTCGGCCGCATCGCGGCTAACGTCTTGGCGGAATCGGGCAGGTAGTAACCGCCGATGTCGACCGGCTTGCCTTGCGCGGCGATCAGTTCGCCGTTGATCTTAGCCTCGTTCTTGGCGAGCGTCTCGGCCAGCGGCTTGAAGCGGGCTTGCAGCTCCTTGTCCTTGGTCTGGGCGGCCAAGGCCTGCGCCCAGTACAGGGCGAGATAGAAATGGCTGCCGCGATTGTCGAGTTCGCCGACCTTGCGCGCGGGAGACCGATTGAATTCGAGGATCTTGCCGATGGCCGTGTCGAGCGTCTCGGCGAGCACCTGCGCCTTGGCGTTCTTGTAGGTCTGCGCCAAGTGTTCGAGCGACGCGCCCAGTGCGAGGAACTCGCCGAGCGAATCCCAGCGCAGATAGTCCTCTTCCACGAACTGCTCGACGTGCTTGGGCGCCGAGCCGCCGGCGCCGGTCTCGAACAGGCCGCCGCCCGCCAATAGCGGCACGATCGACAGCATCTTGGCCGAGGTGCCGAGCTCCATGATCGGAAACAGGTCGGTCAGATAATCACGCAGCACGTTGCCGGTGACGGAGATCGTATCCTGACCCTTGCGAATGCGATCGAGCGAAAACTTGATCGCTTCGACCGGCGGCAGAATGCGGATGTCGAGGCCCTTGGTATCTTGGTCCTTCAGGTACTTCTCGACTTTGGCGATGACCTGGGCGTCATGCCCGCGTTTGGCGTCGAGCCAGAACACCGCCGGTGTGTTGGTGAGGCGCGCGCGCCGCACGCCGAGCTTGACCCAGTCCTGGATCGGCGCGTCCCTGAGCTCGCACATGCGGAAGATGTCGCCGGTCTCGACCGCACGCTCCAGCAGAACCTTGCCATCGTCGGCGACGACGCGAACCGTTCCGCTTGCAGGAACTTCGAAGGTCTTGTCGTGCGAGCCGTATTCCTCGGCTTTCTGCGCCATCAACCCCACGTTTGGAACGGAGCCCATGGTCTTGGGGTCGAACGCGCCGTGAGCCTTGCAATCGTCGATGACCGCCTGAAAAATCCTGGCGTAGCTGCGGTCCGGGATCGCGGCGATGACGTCGTGCAGCTTGCCGTCGGGGCCCCACATGCGGCCGGACTCGCGGATCATCGCCGGCATCGAAGCGTCGATGATGACGTCGCTCGGCACATGCAGGCCGGTGATGCCCTTGTCGGAATTGACCATGGCGAGGCCCGGCCGTTTCGCATACTCGGACTTGATGTCGGCCTTGATCGCGTTTTTCTCGGCGTCCGGCAGCGTCTCGATCTTCGCCAAGAGATCGCCGAAGCCGTTGTTGAGGTTGACGCCGAGACGCTTCAGCGTGGCGGCGTGCTTCTCGATCACGTCGGCGAAGTAGACCGAAGCCGCGTGACCGAACACGATCGGATCGGCGATCTTCATCATGGTCGCCTTGACCTGCAATGAGAACAGCAAGCCTTCCTTTTTCGCGGCTTCGATCTGCTTCGGCAAAGAAGGCGCGCAGCGCCTTGCGGCTCATCACCGCGGCATCGATGATTTCGCCGGCTTCGATCGGGGTCTTCGCCTTCAGCACCGTGACGGCGCCGTCAGCGCCGACCAGTTCGATGCGGACGTTGGTTGCCGACGCGACGGTGGTCGAGATTTCCGAGCCGAAGTAATCGCCGCCCGACATGTAAGCGACATGCGATTTGGAGCTGGCGCTCCAGGCGCCCATCTTGTGTGGATTGTTGCGCGCGTATTGCTTGACGGCTCCGGCGGCACGCCGGTCGGAATTGCCTTCGCGCAATATCGGATTGACGACGCTGCCAAACACCTTGGCATAGCGGGACTTGATGTCTTTCTCGGCTTCCGTCGTCGGGTTGTCCGGATAGTCCGGAACATCGTAGCCCTTGCCTTGCAGTTCCTTGATCGCGGCCTTGAGCTGCGGAATCGAGGCGGAGATGTTGGGCAGCTTGATGATGTTGGCTTCGGGTCGCAATAGTGAGCTCGCCGAGTTCGGTGAGCTCGTCGTTGATACGCTGCGCCGGCTTGAGCTTGTCGGAGAACATTGGCGAGGATGCGACCGGCCAGCGAGATGTCCTTCAACTTCACGGAAACACCAGCCGCGCCCACGAAGGCCTCGACGATCGGCAGCAGGGAGAAGGTCGCGAGCGCCGGGGCTTCGTCGACTTTTGTCCATTCGATTTCGGGATTTGGCATACGTGCACCTCTGGTCGCCGTGCTTGTTTGGGCCGACCGGAAACTGACCATCGGCGGGCGCGGTGGAATGACTTCTCCCGCGGGCCCTCAAATGAATTGTTCTCGGCGCGGACATCGCCAACCGGGAAGTCGACTGACGGGAGTTCGGTGCGCGCCCTATAGCATCCGCACTCCCTCGGTAAAAGCCTTGTCGGCAGGCGCGCGATAACACACGGTGCCGCCGCTTGACGCCAGCGGACGGCTTGGGCAGGGGCTGCGCCTTCAGGGCATTGGCCCGCCGAGGAGCACTGCATGTCCGGAGCAGGGACCGACAAGACCAAGCGCTGGATCGAGACCCGCGGGCCGGTTGTGATCCTGGTCGAGCCGCAGCTTGGTGAAAATATCGGCGCCGCCGCGCGCGCCATGGCGAATTTCGGCTTGTCGCGGCTGCGCCTGGTTCGCCCGCGGCAGTCTTGGCCCAATGACCGGGCGCGGGTCATGGCGGTGGGTGCCGACCGCATCCTCGACGGCGCCGTGCTCTTTGACAGTTTGGAAGCCGCTATCGCCGACTGCACGTTCGTCCTCGCGACGACCGCGCGTGCCCATGACCAGGCGAAGCCGGTGATCGGGCCGGCGGAGGCGGCTTCGCAAATGGAGCCGCGCGTCGCTGCCGGCGAAGCCGTTGCTATCCTGTTCGGTCGCGAGCGCAATGGGCTCGAGAACAACGAAGTCGCGCTCGCCGACTGCATCGTCACCTTGCCGATCAACCCGGCCTTCGCCTCGCTCAATCTGGCCCAGGCCGTGGTGATCGTTGCTTATGAATGGTTCAAGCGCGCCAGCGGCGCAAAGCTGCCGTTCACGAAGCCGGAAAAATCGCCGCCGGCGCCCAAGGAGCAACTTCTCGCCTTCTTCACGTCGCTCGAACGGCAATTGGAAAAGGTCGAATTCTTTCGGCCGCCGGACAAACGCGAGACCATGCAGATCAATCTGCGCAATATCTTTTCGCGGATGCAGCCGACGCAGCAGGATATCCAGACGTTGCACGGCGTCATCATGGCGATTGCCGAGGGCCGCAAGGGGCCCGCGCGCGGTGGTGTGCTCGATGGCGCCGAGGCTGAAATGTTACGCGCATTGATCGCGGAGCATGGCGGCGGGCGCTTGCCGTCGGATCGAACGCCGGTGCGCGGGCTGGCGCGGCTGCTGCGCCGCAATCCCACGGAGGCCGAACGCGCGCTGTGGCAGGCGCTGGTCAACGACCGCCGCTTCGCCGGCCGAGGCTTCAAGCGGCAGACCCCCATTGGCCAGCACATCTGCGACTTCGTCTCGTTCCCACTCCGGCTCGTCATCGACCTTGTTCCGGCGGACGAAAGCGCGGCAGCCGCAACAGCTCGCGCCGAACGGCATGACTGGCTTGCCGCGCGCGATTACGAGGTGCTCGAAGTGCTTGCCACGGACGTCGAGTTTGATATGGCAGCGTCGCTTGCGCGAATTGAAAAGGCGATCGGCTGAAGTTACATGACTTCAGTTCTAAAGTGCTGCGCGGACCAGGGAACGTACGATGCAATTGGCAAATTCGAAATCGCGTTACGGTGCTGTTCCGCAAATCTTGCATTGGCTCACGGCGATTTTCGTCATCTGCGGTTGGTTGCTCGGCGAGTTCGGCGATTATTTGCCGAAAGGCAACGCGCGCGCCGTCGGTCTTTTCACCCACATGACGCTCGGGCAGTGTGTGATCGCGCTGCTCGTCGCGCGTCTGGCCTGGCGCATGGTCAATCCGCCGCCGCCGCCCGAACCGACACGCTTCGGCTCACTCCTGGAAATGGCCGCGAAGTTCAGTCACTTTACGCTTTATGTGCTGCTTTTGGTGGTGCCGTGCATCGGCATGATTGTTCAGCTCAAGCGCGGCCACGCGCTGCCGATTTTTGGTTTTTGGCACGTTGCGTCGCCGTGGCCGACCGATCGCGCCTTGGCGAGGAGTATCTTGAGTGTCCATAAATATCTTGCGGACGCTCTGTTGATACTGGCGGGCGTTCACGCGACCGCGGCGCTGGTGCACCATTGGCTCTTTCGCGACCGCACGCTGGTGCGCATGCTGCCGGCGGCACGAGGCTGATTGCTCCAGGCGATCGATTGTCGACAAGTTGAGACAATGTCTTACGACATTGCCAATGGTTCGGCGCGATTGTGATCAAGCTGCCACTGCCGGTCAGCGAAAGGGT
>CAWJDC010000015.1:0-159723 GCA_963841575.1 uncultured Alphaproteobacteria bacterium | reverse complement strand
TGGGTATTTCATGTTGCGTGCGTGCCTGTCGACGACACTTCTTGCTCTGATCGCGACCGCGGCCTCCGCACAGACGATAGTGGTCAAGCCCAGCGAGCGTCCGGTGATGATGGCAACCGCCGCGCAGGTTCGCATATCGGTCGGCGTCAACTTTTTCGTACCGGCCGCGGATGACGGCAGCGATCAGGCGCTCAAGGCTCAGGAGGATGCGCGGCGCAGGATCTACGAGCTTGCCGGCCACGAATGCGACGTTCTGCGCGACGTTCTTGCGACCGAATGCCAGCTTGAATCCATTAATGTCAACGTGCAGCGCGTGCGCACCAATCAATTCGGCGGCCAGCAAATGGGCGACGGATTTAACATCAACGGCAATATCAGCTTTCGCGTCGTGCCGAAATAACGCGCCGCCGCCTCAGCCCTTGAGCACTTTCATCGCCGCCGCGGCGCCGGCGCGCAGCATGGCGAGATCGCTCATCACCGCGAGGAACCGCACGCCGCGCTTGGCGAGCGCCGCCGCGCGCTCGGCGGAATGGCAATAGGCGCCGGGAATTTTTTTCGCCTTTTGCGCGCCGGCGATCATGCGGTCGAGCTCGCGTTCGACCTCCTTCGACATCGGGTCGACGATTCTTGCCGTCCGACAGCGCGATCGACAGATCGGACGGGCCGAGGAAGAAGCCGTCGATGCCGGGCGTGTCGATGATCGCGTCGAAATTTTGCAGCGCGGTGCGGGTCTCGATCATCGCGAGCGTGACGATGTGATCGTTGGCTTCGCGCAGATAGATCGTCATGTCGGCAACGCCGCCGAGCGTCATGGCGCGGTGCGGTCCCCAGCTGCGCTCGCCGACCGGCGGAAACTTGGCCGCCGCGGCGAAGGCGCGCGCATCGGCCGGCGTGTTGATCATCGGCGCGATGATGCCCTCGGCGCCGAAATCGAGCGCGCGGCTGACCAGCGCGAAATCGCCGAGCGGCACCCGCACGATCGGCGCCGCGCCGCCCTGGCGGACCGCGGCGATGGCGGTGAGGATGCCGGCGACGTCCCACAGCCCGTGCTGGCTTTCGATCGTCACCGCGGGAAAGCCGTCGCGGCCGATGCGTCTCGGCGACGAGCGGATAGGGCAGGCCGCACCAGCCGGAGAATACGGTTTCGCCGGCGTGCAGCCGGTTGGCGAGCGTGAACGCGGGAATGGCCATGGTGTGATATTGCTCGATCCGAGCATGCGCGGTGCCGTATGCGCTATCGGCCCGCCTTGATGTCGGCGACCGCCTTCGCCATCAGCTCGTTCATGGTGCGGCCGATCTGATGATCGGATTGCGCGACGCCCTTGGCGTCGAAATCCTTGCGGATCTTGTGCGCGACGTCGTGGTCGCCGGTTCCTCGAATTCGGCCATCACGACCGACAGCGCATAGCTGTCGGCTTCGGCGCCCGCGAGCCCGAGCTTTTCCGCGGCCCACAGGCCGAGCAGCTTGTTGCGCCGCGCGGTCGCCTTGAACCTGAGTTCCTCGTCGTGCGCGAATTGCTTCTCGAAGGCTTCTTCGCGCTTGTCGAATGTGGTCATGCCTGCGCCTCGATGTTGCATGGAACTCGATGCAAATCACCTGCCGCCTTGCATATCGAGGGTGCTCCGTCAAGGCAACCGCGGCGCGGACGCGAACATCGCCGTTGCGGCGGACGCCGCGCAGGTCTATGTCGATTGTACTCCGCGTCACCTTCGGCTAGCTTTCGTGTCGCGGAGGGGCCGCTGCGTTGAGTTCGCGCCGCCCGCTTCCGCCGCCGCGGATCTCGACACCGAATTGGAGCCACGGCATCCCATGGATTTCACCAAACCACGGTACACTCCGATGAGCCGCCGTCGCCGCATCTATGAAGGCAAGGCGAAGGTCCTCTATGAAGGACCCGAGCCCGGAACTCTGATCCAGCATTTCAAGGACGACGCGACCGCCTTCAATGCCAAGAAGCATCGAGGTGATCGAAGGCAAGGGCGTCCTCAACAACCGCATCTCCGAATACGTCTTCCAGCATCTGAACGACATCGGCGTGCCGACGCATTTCATCCGCCGGCTCAACATGCGCGAGCAGTTGATCCGCGAGGTCGAGATCATTCCGCTCGAAGTCTGCGTGCGCAACGTCGCCGCCGGCTCGCTGTCGCAGCGGCTCGGCATCGAGGAGGGCACGCAACTGCCGCGCTCGATCATCGAGTTCTATTACAAGAACGACCAGCTCAACGATCCGATGGTGTCGGAGGAGCACATCACCGCGTTCGGCTGGGCGACGCCGCAGGAGATCGACGACATCATGTCGCTCGCCATCCGCGTCAACGACTTCCTGTCCGGGCTGTTCCTCGGCGTCGGCATCCGCCTGGTCGATTTCAAGATGGAAACCGGCCGGCTGTGGGAAAACGATCTGATGCGGATCGTGGTCGCCGACGAGATTTCTCCGGATTCCTGCCGGCTGTGGGACATCAAGTCGAACGAGAAGCTCGACAAGGACCGCTTCCGCCGCGACCTCGGCGGCCTGCTCGAAGCCTATACCGAAGTCGCCAAGCGGCTCGGCATCATGAGCGAAGGCGAGCGGCCGCAGGGCACCGGGCCGGTCCTGGTCAAGGGCTGACCGCGGAGCGGGCGTGCCATGGGCGTCCCGACGATCAAGACCGGCCCGATGACGGTGGAGGAATATTTTGCCTTCACCGACACGCGGCCCGATAATGAGAAGTGGGAGCTGATCGACGGGGAGCCGATCTTGAATGCTTCGCCAAGCGGATTGCATCAGACCATTGTGCAAAATCTGGTCGTTCTTCTCGGAAGTATCCAGCGTCGACAGCCTCAATCCTGGGAATCGATCCCTGGGATTGGCGTGAGAGTGTCCGAGACAAGCCTGCCGGAGCCGGATGTCTTTATTCTCCCGGCAGGGACGGTCAGGCGCGATCCATATAGCCGAGAAACCAGAGACGTCATCGTGGCATTCGAAATTCTTGTCGCCCTCGACCGCGGATCGCGATCTGCGCTGGAAACGCACCGCCTATACCAGCTTGCCGTCGCTCACGCATTATGTCGTGATCGCGCAGGATGCGGTCGACGTCGTCGTATTCGCCCGCGAGTGCAAGTTTTGCCGAGCGCCGATTCGATCGCTCGACGATTCGCTCGAATTATCGTCGCTAGGCATTTCGCTGCCGCTGTCGGAAATTTATCGCGATACCGGATTGAAATAGCGCGCGAAACGTAGCGCCGCGGTCGCGCGGATTTGGTCCATGAGCAAACCCATCGCCATCGGCCTCGTCGTGCCCGTTCGCGACCGACGAAGTGCCGTTCGAAGGTCCCGCTCATGTATCCGGGCGTGCGCTTTATCCCGCGCGGGGTCGGCGTGCGGGCGCTGACGCCGGAAGGCTATGAGCCGGCCTTGGAACGCGATCATGCCGGCCGCCGAATATCTGGCCGCGCAGGGCGTCGATGCGATCATGGTCATCGGCACCTCGCTCACATTCTATCGCGGTCCGGAAGCGCACGACCGGCTGCTCGAAGACTTGCGCGAGAGGACCGGGCTGCCCGTGAGCACCATGAGCCAGGCCATCATCGACGGCCTGCGCGAGGTCGGCGCCAAGCGCGTCGCCGTCGCGACCGCCTATAGCGACTCGTCAACCGGCGTCTGCAGGAGTTTTTGACCGCGGCCGGCATCGACGTCTTGTCGCTCGAATGTTTCGACCTGCTCGAATTCGGCGGACCCAGCCGGAAAAGCGAAGCCGACATCATCGCGCTGAGCGACAGTGCCGTGAACAGCGCCGCCGGTGCCGAAGGTATCCTGATCTCCTGCGGCGGGTTGCGCACGCTCGGCGTGGCCGAGCCGCTCGAAGCCAGCACGGCATTCCGGTGGTCTCTTCGGCTACGGCGGCATTCTGGGCGGCGATGCGGCTGGTCGGCGAGAGCGGCCGGATCTCCGGCTATGGGCAGTTGCTCGAGTGCGCGCAGCAGGTGGCGCAGTGGCCGGCCGCGGTTGGTTGCAGTCGCGGCGATTCATACATATTGATGAGGCACGGCCGGAGCGGCCGTCCGAAACGCTGCCGAAAGCGCCAATATGAAAGCCCGCGTCACCGTCACTTTGAAATCGGGAATTCTCGACCCGCAGGGCAAGGCCATCGAGGGCGCCCTGAAGTCGCTCGGCGTCGGCGGGGTTGCCAGCGTCCGCCAGGGCAAGGTCTTTGATATCGAAATCGAGGGCGCGGACCGCGCAGGCGCCGAGGCCGCGCTCAAAAATGCGGCGGAAAAGCTGCTCGCCAATACCGTGATCGAGAATTACCGGATCGAGGTGATGGGATGACAGCGGTCGCCGCCCTGAAAACGCTTCCTCTGGTGGTCGCGCTGGTCGGCGGCGTCGGGGGCGATGTCGTGGCCAACAATGACTGGCCGGCCACGGCGCGGCACCCGCATTGGACCGAGGTGAAATGGCCGTTCCCGATCGATGAGTGGGGAACGGGCCGGGCGTTCCAGTGCAACGCCGACACTTGCGGTGTGACCGTCAACCTCTATCTCCGGCCGAAAATAGGCTTCTGCAATTGCGCTCGCGGCGTCTATGACGATGCCGAACTCGACCGGGTCGGCGACACGACGCTCATGGGTCCGCAGTTTTCCGGTGTCGGCGATGGGCATCCGGTGACAGTCGGTTGGATGAAAGGGCGCAGCCGCGCCTTTATCGTCACGGGTCCCTATCAGGCGCCGGCCTCGGCGGCCGCTATCGCCTTCAACGACAAATGCGACGTGGTGGTCGCGACCGTGACCGCCGACGCCGACCTTTCGCAAGGCGAGCGCCAGGCGCTTAGATTCCTCAATACCGATCCGGTGTTGCGTTGGGCTCGCGCCGAACTCGGCTCGGATGGCAGTTGAGGCGTCATGAAATCCGCGGTCCTCGTTTTTCCCGGGATCAATCGCGAGCGCGACATGGCGCGCGCGCTCAAGCTTGTTTCCGGCCACGAACCGGCGATGGTCTGGCATGCCGACCGCGCGCTGCCGGCGCGGCACCGATCTCGTCGTTATTCCCGGGCGGCTTCTCCTACGGCGACTATCTGCGCTGCGGCGCGATCGCGGCGCGGGCGCCGATCATGGACGCGGTGCGGGTTTTCGCCGGGCGCGGCGGTCTGGTGCTCGCGATATGCAACGGTTTTCAGATCGCTCTGCGAAGCTGGGCTGTTGCCGGGCGTGCTGATGCGCAATGCGCAGCTTCGCTTCATCTGCCGCGATGTTTATCTGCGGGTCGAGCGTTCCGACACGCCGTTCACCGCGCGGCTACAATGCCGGCCAGGTGATCCGCGTGCCGGTGGCGCACGGCGAGGGCAATTACATCGCCGATGGCGAGACCATCGCGCGGCTCGAAGGCGAGGGCAGGGTGCTGTTCCGCTATTCGTCGCCCGACGGCATGATCGATCCGAACTGGAACCACAACGGCGCCATGAACGCGATCGCCGGCATCATCAACGAGCGCGGCAACGTGCTCGGCATGATGCCGCATCCGGAAAACCACGTTGAAGCCGCGATGGGCCGCGACCGACGGCCGCGGCCTGTTCGCCGGCCTTGTGGATCACTTCAAGCAGGCGGCCTAGCTCGTACCGCTGCCGAAAATTCCAGGGGAACTGTGGTTGGGTTGCGGGGCCTCGAACGAGGATCGGATGCATTCTACGTATCCGCCCCTGAACACGCTCAAGCGCGTGGTTGACGACGTCTGGATTGTTGATGGCCCGATTCATCCGCTTTGGGATGGCGTCGGCTCAAAATGCCGTTTCCGACCCGAATGACGATCATTCGCCTGGACGACGGCGACCTCCTGATCCATTCGCCCACACCGTTGTCGCCGGCACTCATGGCCGAGATTGATGCGGTGGGTCCGACCGCGCTGGATCGTCGGTCCAAACCGGCTCCATTACTGGTGGATTCCGGACTGGCGGTCCCACTTTCCGGAAGCAGAGGTGTTTCTGGCGCCTCCGCACTGCGGAGCAGGCGCGGGACCGTATCGCCTTTGCCGCCTCGCCATTGGCCGGCGACCGCGGTTACGCCCTTGGGACGCCAAGATCGCCACGCTGCCGGTCGCCGGAAGCTTCATGACGGAAGTCGACGTTTTTCCATCGGCCGAGCCGGACACTGGTCCTGACCGACCTCATCGAGAACTTCGAACCGGGTAAGCTCGATTTAATCGTCATGCGCTGGCTGACCCGGCTCGGCGGCGTGCGCGATCCCGACGGGCAGATGCCGCGCGATATGCGCCTGACATTCGCGCGGCGAAAATTGCAATTGAAGGCGGCGATCGCGACGATGATATCGTGGGATCCGGCGCGCATCATTCTCGCGCACGGCCGGTGGTATGAGACCGACGGCACCCATGAGTTGCGCCGCGCCTTCCGATGGCTCATCGACGAGGCGGCCTGATCGCAGCGCCGAGCCGCAAAAGGCGGGTGCAATCGGCGCCGCGGCCCACTAAAAGGAACCCGTGATCCCCAACGAACCCGCCATCACCCCCGAACTGGTCGCCGAGCACGGCCTCAAGCCGGACGAATACGAGCGCATCCTCAAGCTGATCGGCCGCGAGCCGAGCTTCACCGAGCTCGGCATCTTCTCGGCGATGTGGAACGAGCACTGCTCCTACAAATCCTCGAAGATCCATCTGCGCACGCTGCCGACCAAGGCGCCCTGGGTGATCCAGGGGCCGGGCGAGAACGCCGGCGTCATCGACATCGGCGACGGGCTCGCCGTCGTGTTCAAGATGGAGAGCCACAACCACCCGAGCTACATCGAGCCCTATCAGGGCGCGGCGACCGGCGTCGGCGGCATTCTGCGCGACGTGTTCACCATGGGCGCGCGGCCGATCGCCTGCCTCAATGCGCTGTCGTTCGGCGATCCGGACCATCCGAAGACGCGCAGCTTGGTCGCCGGCGTGGTCGCCGGCGATCGGCGGCTACGGCAATTCGTTCGGCGTGCCGACGGTCGGCGGCGAGGTCCGCTTCCATCCGCCGCTACGACGGCAACATCCTGGTCAACGCCATGGCGGTCGGCCTCGCCGAGACCGACAAGATTTTCTACTCGGCGGCGACCGGCGTCGGCATGCCGATCGTCTATCTCGGCTCGAAGACCGGCCGCGACGGCATCCATGGCGCCACCATGGCGTCGGCCGAGTTCGACGCCGACGCCGAGGAGAAGCGCCCGACCGTGCAGGTCGGCGATCCGTTCGCCGAAAAGCTGCTGCTCGAAGCCTGCCTCGAGATCATGGCCAAGGGCTGCGTCATCGCCATCCAGGACATGGGCGCGGCGGGGCTCACCTGCTCGGCGGTCGAGATGGGCGCCAAGGGCGATCTCGGCGTCGACGCTCGATCTCGACAAGGTGCCGTGCCGCGAGACCGGCATGAGCGCCTACGAGATGATGCTGTCGGAGAGCCAGGAGCGCATGCTCATGGTGCTCAAGCCCGAGAAGGAGAAAGAGGCCGAGGCGATCTTCCGCAAATGGGGCCTCGATTTCGCGATCGTCGGCGAGACCACGCCGACGCAAGCGCTTCGTCGTCAGGCACGGCGGCGAGGTCATGGCCGACCTGCCGATCAAGGAGCTCGGCGACGAGGCGCCGCTCTACGACCGCCCTTTCGTCGCAAGCCGGCGACAGCCCGTGATCGAGGCGGCCTCGGTCAAGCCGCCGATGGGCATCGCCGACGCGCTGGTGAAGCTGCTCGGCTCGCCGGACCTCTGCTCCAAGCGCTGGGTCTGGGAGCAATACGACCACGTCATCCTCGGCAACACCGTGCAGCGGCCGGGCGGCGACGCCGCGGTGGTGCGCATCGACGACGGGCCGAAGGCGCTGGCGCTGACCGCCGACGTGACGCCGCGCTATTGCGAGGCCGATCCGTTCGAGGGCGGCAAGCAGGCGGTCGCCGAAGCCTGGCGCAATCTCACCGCGGTCGGCGCGCAGGCCGCTGGCGCTGACCGACAACCTCAATTTCGGCAATCCGGAGAAGCCCGAGATCATGGGCCAATTCGTCGGCTGCGTCCGCGGCATCGGCGAGGCCTGCCAGCGCGCTCGATTTCCCGGTCGTGTCCGGCAATGTCTCGCTCTACAACGAGACCAACGGCCGCGGCATCCTGCCGACGCCGACCATCGGCGGCGTCGGCGCTCCTCGACGACTTCACCAAGTCGATGACGCTTGCCTTCAAGGCCGAGGGCGAGGCGATCCTGCTGATCGGCGAGACGCACGGCTGGCTCGGCCAGTCGCTCTATCTGCGCGACATCTGCGGCCGCGAGGAGGGCGCGCCGCCGCCGGTCGACCTCGCCGCCGAGCGCGCGCAACGGCGATTTCGTCCGCGGCGCTGATCGCGCGACGGCCTGGTCACGCGCGGTGCACGACCTCTCCGACGGCGGGCTCGTGGTGGCGCTCGCCGAAATGGCGATGGCCTCGGGCATCGGCGCGCGTTCTGGATGCGTTCACCGACACGCCGCCGGCGCACGCCTTCTGGTTCGGCGAAGACCAGGCGCGCTATGTCGTCACGGCCGAGCGACGCCGAAGCGTGATGCCCAGCGCGCGCAGGCGGCCAGCGTGCCGCTGCAGCGGCTCGGCGCGACCGGCGGCCGCTTTCTCGCCATCGCCGGGGAGCGCCCGCTGCCGATCGACGATCTCCAGAACCGTTTCGAGGGCTGGCTGCCGGCCTATATGGCCGCCTCGACCTGAAAGATCGCTATCGCCGTGCAGCGGCCATGGCGCCGTAGCATTCGGGCGACAGCCGTGACGCGTTCTCCGCGAGGCAGTTGATGAGCCGGCCACCACCCGGTGGAATGCCTGGGCAGAGCGCGTGCTGATCGGCGCCACAGACACGAAGTATTCCCAGCGCCTGTCGCAGCCGGATAAACGGCATCGGCGTGAGCGGGGCGACGACCGGCGCTGCTGCGCCTGCAGCGGGCGTTGCCGCCCGCTCGCGCTCGCTGATCGCTGCTACAGCGCCCTGGCACGCTGCCGACAGTTGCGCCGAATTGCGTTTGAGACATTGCAGCGCTTCCACTCCGCCGGGCTGAACGCCGGAGCAGTGCGACATGAAATCGGACCGGCAATTGGAACGGATCGCGCTGAGTTCCTCGGGGCTTGGTTGCTTGGGTCCGGCGGCTGCCGGGGCCTCCGCCGGTGAAGCGGATGTTGCGCGCGTTAGGTCCGGTGATTTTCTGGTTGGTGCCGGCGGACGGTGGGCCGTTGTTGGCAGCGGGGCTTCCGCTGCCGCTGACGGCAAGTCCCGCACTGCGGTGCGGCATGACGGCGACAGTTCCGCAGCATCGGCCCTAAGGCAACGCAAAATCTCCGGGTTCGCCGGTGCGATTTGGGGGCAATGTGAGACGAAATCGTTGACGGTGCAGGCCTTTTGGACCGCGCCGAGCTGTTCCTTCTCGGAAGCTGCTGGCGCTGCCTGCGTTTCCGTTTGCGGTGGCTCGGGCCGGGAGGCTGCAGGACCTGAGGGAACTGTTGGCTTCGAGGCTGGAGGTTCGGCTGTTACAGCGGCTTTTGGCGCCCCCCTCGGCTCGATCGCCATAACCGCCGTCCGGCATGCCGCCGAGACGCTCGCAAGATTACGCTGCAGACATTCAAGTGCCTCCTTGCCGCCCGGCGGCACGCTCGAACAATGCGCGATGAAATCCGACCGGCACGATGCGCGGATCGCGTTACGTTCATCCGGCGTGGGCTGTTGCGCTGCCGCCGCGTCAGGCTCAAGAATAAGAAACAATCCGGCGAGCATCGAGCATGTGACTAAGGCGCTTGTAAAAATGGCGGACTTTGACATCCGGCAAGATTTGAAATTCATCGCCGCCTCCCATTCGTCAATGTACGGAGGATGCATCGCGTCAGCGCTTCCGTCCAGCAACGCAAGCAATGCCCTACTGCCTTACCTTTGCCGCGGGGCTGGCGTCTGTTAATTGACTCGGCACATCAAGGAGGCGCGCCATGGCGATGGCTGCGAACGACATCGAACGGTTGATCCGGGCGCGCGTGCCGGACGCCGAGGTGACCATCCGCGACCTTGCCGGCGATGGCGACCATTACGCCGCAACCGTCATTGCCGAATCTTCCGCGGCAAGTCCCGCGTCCAGCAACACCAGGTCGTCTACGATGCGCTCAAGGCTGAGATGGGCGGCAAGCTGCACGCGCTGGCGCTCCAGACCGGCACTCCGGAACGGTGAGGCTAGGCATTTCATGCTTGGCCGCGCATGGAATTTCATTCTTCTCGGCGCATTGGCGACGATGGATTCTGTTCCAAGGCAGCTTTTTTCGCTAACCAGGGCTGAAATCGGCGCATGGGCTTTGAGTGCGGTTTGCGATAACCTATATGCAGCTTTGAACGCGACTCAGTCGGCGCGGGAGGGATTGCCCGCGGCGCCAACAAGGAAGACCGCGAATGTCCATCGAGCAATTCATCGACAATGAGGTCAAGGCAAACGACGTCGTGCTGTTCATGAAAGGCACGCCGCAGTTCCCGATGTGCGGGTTTTCCGGCCAGGTCGTGCAAATCCTCGATTACCTCGGCGTTCCCTATAAGGGGCTCAACGTCCTCGAGAACGACGATCTCCGCAACGGCATCAAGTCCTATTCGAACTGGCCGACGATCCCGCAGCTCTACGTCAAAGGCGAATTCGTCGGCGGCTGCGACATCATCCGGGAAATGTTCCAGGCGGGCGAGTTGCAATCCCTGTTTACCGACAAGGGCTTTGCGGTAAAGGCTCAGGCGACGGCTTAGCGCTGCGACGAACCCGGATATCCGGTCGGTCGCGCCGGCTGCAAGAACTCATCCGGCCGCAAGAACTCATGCAGGCTCCGCCGTGGAGACGCCCTTGGCGGCAAGCTGCCGCCGGGCTTCTTCGGTCTTGGCAAGATGCTCGAGCCCCATGGACCGCAGGACGCCGGATGCCTTCGTGAACTGAAGATCGCCATACTCGACCACCTGGATGCGGTTTCCCCACGGATCGAGAAAGTCCAGGAAGTCGCCCTCCAGGACGGTGGCTCCCGCGGCGCGCGCCAGTTCGCGCACGGCGGAGCGATCATCGACCACGAGTCCGAAGTGCCGTTCCTCGTCAGCCGGCTGCGAACGGCCTTCCATCAGCGCAATGAATTGGTCGCCCATGTCGATGAACGCCATGCCCTTTGCCCGGCCCCGCAGGTTGAACTTGAATATGCGCCCGTAAAAGGCCAATGCGTCCTCGATGCTGCCGACCTCGAGAGCGATATGGTTGAGGCCGACCAGCCTCGGTCTATCGTGCTCGTCCATGGAAACTCCTGCTTTGCGCGCGCCTTAGAGGCGCCCATCAAGGGCGCTGTTCAGATCAATGAGCTATGCATTGCGCCCGGCTTCCGCGAGGTAACATAGGACATGGCTCCGGCCTGACGCCGAGTGGCCAAGGAGCCCGGCTAACGGCTGTTGCGACGAGCGGCGGTTCGGGCACCGTTCGAGACTCGCGACGATTTTTTGTGAACGGCGTGTTGCCACGCCATGGTGAGCGCGTCTCGCAGTTCCGGGAGAGTCAATGCCGAGAGCTTTGCGGTCGTTGCGCCGCGTGCACCCCACGCGTTCGGGATTGCGGAAAAAGCATTCGGCGCCACCAGGCATTTCAGCGCCTGCTGGTCTGGCGTGAGCATGAGATTTCCCGGTGCGGCCGTCGGCAGCGAGTGTCGCGTAAATCCGTTTGACCTTGAAGGCGACGCGATCGAAATGGGGGCCTTCCGTCGTGCCCTCGAGCGACAACGCGATGCGGCGAAAATCCTTCGCGGTCGCCATTAAGAGCATCATCCCTTTAAAATGGAAATCGGATTTCCGCCTTCGCAAAGCTCGCTGCGGCGGCCGAAGGATGGTCGGCAAACATCATGCTCGAACGCAAGATCTGGTGTCCAGGCCAGCAGTTCGTTGCATCGAGATTAGGCTTTGGGTTGTGCGTTGTACACGCAGAAACGTTCGATGGAGATGGTGTCGGCAGCTTCTCTCCGTCGACCGCGTTCGGCGCTGGCCCCTGTCTCAGCCACGCCAGCTTATCGCCCCGGTCATTTGCAAAAATCCCGATACCGTTGTTTGCTGAATGTAGTAGGGTCAATCGCTGATCTTGGGGGTGAAGCAATGTCGGTCCAACAATCTCGTCCGCGCGTCGCGTCGCGTTTCAATCTCTCAGGCAGCGCGATGTTTCCGCTGGTGGGGGGCCGCTCGACGTGGTCGCAGGAACATCTGCTTCCGATATTCGCGACGGTCTGCGTCGGCCTGGCGCTGGTCGTCGTTTTCAACCCGGCGGCCACCGGCAAGGACGAGATCACCGAAGCCTGGCGGGTTTATTCGGTTCTCGGCGTCTATATCGCCTTCATGGTGAACTACTACGTCAATCTGATGTGCGGCCGTCCCAAGCACTTGTGGCTGATGGCGGTGGTCGCGCTGTGCACGATGCTGCTGCTCGCCACACCATTCTGGGGCCACTGGTATCAGTTCTTCTACACCGTGATTCCCGGAACGGCGTTGGAGAAATCGTCCAATCCGGTCGCTCAGGTCGCTGGCTATCTTTTCGGCACCGGGCTTTGCGAGGAGGGTTTCAAAGCGCTGCCGTTGTTCGCGCTGGCCTTGTTGGGCGCGGGATTGGCGTTTCTCAGCCGCCGCACCAAAGGCCGGTTCAGCCGGTTTTTAGCGTGGGTCAGGAAGCAAGCCGGCCTCTGTGAACCGCTCGACGGCATTGTCCTGGGCGTCGCGTCGGGCACCGGCTTCTTTATCAACGAAACCTTGGGGCAGTACGTCCCGGGGATCATGACCACGGCCAAATACGCGGGGGAGCAGGCGTTCGGCGGGCTGGTGCTGTTGCTGGCGCGCGGGATTCCGGACCTTGTCGAACACTCCGCCTGGGCCGGCCTGTTCGGATACTTCATCGGCCTTGCGGTGCTGCGACCCCGGATGGCGTTCTTGGTGTTGCCACTCGGATGGCTCAGCGCCGCCGCGCTGCATGGCGCGTGGGACGCTGACAGTTCCATTTTCAGTTCCGGCTACGTCGTCGTGGGCTGTTGGCTGTTCCTCGGCTTGCTGAGCTATGCGCTGCTGGCCGGCGCAATTTTCAGGGCGCGCGAGCTTTCTCCCGCAAACGTTCTGGCTGTTCCGGCGGTCGCGCGGCCGGAGGGTGTTGCGCCGTCCGCGCCGTTGCTCGCCGGGGCTGAAGAATACACTTGATGGGACCAGCACTGCGGACAATGCTGACCCCGGCCGGCCCACAGTGCTGGCCGCTATGAGTTCGTTCGGCGCGCGTCGCTACGGCGCCACACCGCGTAAGACAGCAGAATAAGCCCGACGGCGACCGCGGCAACAAGACTTGACGTGAGCGTCAGCATGATCGCGGCGTTCGGCACGAAGAGTGCGGCGAGCACGATCACGAGACCGCACAGCATCACCGGCCACCGCGCCAGCCGATGCGTGCGCTGCCAAACGTCGTCGTTGTTCAGCGTCCACGGCGTGCGGATGCCGATCATGAAGTTGCTGCGCACCTTGCTGAGCTGGCTGCCGGCAACCGCGATCATCAAACCGACCAGGACAAACACCAACCGCGCCGGGTCCACCGGCACGGCGCCGCGTGTCGATGTGACGAGGGTGTAAACGATCCAGATGTGCACGATCGCCACAACGGCGACGGCGCCGATCCAGCGGGTTGCATAGGGCAGGGCGGAAGCGGCGAGATTGTCGCGCCGCGGTTCACCCCGCGCCAACGCAACAAAAATGGCCGATAGCAGCAGCGCCGCGATCGGCATGATCGCGAGCGGCAGATAAGGACTGCCGTAAGTGGTGGCGACGCCGTGGGCATTGAAGCGCAGCGGCACGGAGCCGGGCAGCACGGTCGCGGCGGCGAGTGAAAGACAGGCCATCGCGACAATGAGGATGGCCGAAATGATGAGTGGACGGCGAATGGTCACGGCACAACTCCTTCCTGTTCGCCGGCAAGGCGCCGGCTGAGACGACGGAACCACCGGGTTAGACAGAGGCGGCCTGGGAAGGTTCAAATGGCCGTAGGCTGGATCGCGCCAACAGGTATGGCCTCCGGTCGGCCCGATGACAGGCTCGGCGAAATCCCGGAGAGACGGAGGGTAGGGCGTATACCCGGTCGGCGACCGCGCCGCACCGAACCGATCGCTACGCACCCGCCCGTGCCGCGATAAAATCCGGCGTAATATCCTGCAGCTTCGCCGCGCCGGTGAGCTGCATGGCGCGCACCAGTTCGACGCGCAGGTGCTCGAGCACATCGCGAACGCCATCGGGGCCGCGCACGGCCAGCGCCCACAGCACCGGCCGGCCGATCATCACGGCGCGCGCGCCGAGCGCCAGCGCCTTGAAAATGTCGGTGCCGCGCCGGATGCCGCCGTCGACATAAACCTCGGCCTTGCCGGACAACGCGGCCGACACTTCGCCGATCGCGGCGGCCGTCGTCACCGTGGTATCGAGATGACGCCCGCCGTGATTGGATACCATGATGGCGCGCGCCCCGCAGGCGACGCAGCGCACGGCGTCGTCGGCGCGCAGCACGCCTTTCACGATCACCGGCAGTGGCGAACGCCGCACCAGCCATTCCAGTTCGCGCCAGGTGGCCGGGTATAAAACCTTGCCGGCGAAATCCGGATGATAGAACGTCCGCGCCATCGGCGAGCCCGGCATGTTGATGTTGAGAATGTCGGGTGACGGCTCGTGCTGTGCGCGCGCCGCGCGCGGGCTCCAGCCGCCGACCGGCGCGTCGACGGTGAGCACCAGCGCGGTGAACCCGGCCGCCGCGACGCGGTCGATCAAGGCTTCGACCTCGGCCTGGTTCGGCCAGTAGTACAGTTGATACCACTGCGGCGCGCCGCGCCGTTCGGCGGCGACATCCTCGATAGTCACGTTGGCGTGGTTCGCCAACACGTAAGCGGCGCCCGCCGCCGCAGCGCCGCGCGCGGTGGCGCGTTCGCCCGCGGGATGGAACAGTTTATGGCGTCCGGTCGGCGCCACCAGGATCGGCATCGGCACGGTGCTGCCCAGCAAGGTCACGCGCGTGTCGATGTTCGAGACGTCGTTCAACACGCGGGGCCGCAACCGGATGGCGCGCCACGCCGTGATATTTTCCGCTGCGCTGATCTCGTCGTCGGCACCGGCGGCGCAGAACGCGAACGCAGCCGGCGTCATTTTTGCCTGCGCGTGCGCTTCCAAGGCGTCGAAGTCGATACTGTCCACTGCTGCCCCCCGCGGTGTCGGCTTGAACGAGTGAAGCGGCTAGCGCGCGGGTGCGCTCGCGTCCAAAGCCGCCCGAACGGCCAGGGCGAGGTCCGCAGGGAGAAAAGGTTTGCGCAGAAGCGGCGCAGCCCCCATCGCGGCTTCCAGGGCGGCGGAGTCGGCGTAACCGCTGACGAACAAGATCGGCAGTGACGGCTGGACCATGCGCGCCGCGCGTACGACCTCGGCACCGTTGGTTCCAGGCATCGCGAAGTCGATGATCATCAATTGCGGATTGACCGTCTTTTGCATGGCCAGAGCGGCGTCGCCGTTCTGGGCCTCATGAACCGACGTAGCCGATCTCCGACAGAAAACTCGTCATGATGCCGCGTACGTCGTGGTCGTCGTCCACGACCAGGATTCGTTCAGCGTGGCCGTTTTCGGTCGGCCCCTTGAATTCCTTCGCCACATCCGCGGCGGCGTCGGCGCGACGCAGCAACAGCCGGATCGAGGTGCCTTTGCCGACATCGCTCTTGATCTCGACGTCGCCACCCATCTGCCGGACCAATCCATAGACCTGCGAAAGCCCGAGGCCCGTGCCCTTGCCGGGCGGCTTGGTCGTGAAGAACGGATCGAAGGCGCGTGCGATGACCTCCGGCGGCATACCGGTTCCGGTGTCGGTCACGGATAGCACGACACCTGCGCTCGTCCTGCGGGATCGCGCGCGGTCGCGATCGTCAGCGTGCCGCCGTCGGGCATCGCGTCCCTGGCATTGATCGCCGAGGTTGAGAATGCTGACCTCGAGCTGGTTGCCGTCGGCGATGACGATGGGGACGCCGGGATCGAGATCGGTCGCGATCGCGATGTTGGCGCCCAGAGTTTGGTTGAGCAACTCGTACATCCCCTCGATCAGACGATTGATGTCGACCGGCTCGGTTGCGAGCTTCTGGGTCCGGGAAAACGCCAGTAGCTGCGCCGTCAGCTTCGAGCCGCGTTCGGCCGCCTTGAAGGCGTTTTCCGCGAGCCGCGCGATGCGAGGCGTCGGTGCGCGCGCCTGCGGATCATATCGAGGTTGCCGACGACAGCCGTCAGCAGATTGTTGAAATCGTGGGCGAGCCCGCCGGTCAACTGCCCGACCGCTTCCATCTTCTGGGCCTGCAGCAATTCGGCCTCGGCTTTCTGACGCTGCGCGATTTCCTGGCGCAATTGCTGGTTGGCTGCCGCGAGCTCCGCGGTGCGCTCCTGCACCTGCTTGTCCAGCGTGGCGTTCAGCGCGCGCAACGCGTCTTCGGAGCGGCGGATCCGCAGCAAAGCGTTGATGGCGGCGGCGAGTTCGAGCGGTTCGGCCGGCTGCACGAGGTAGGAGTCGGCGCCGGCGTTCAGGCCGAGGATGCGGTGCTTCGGTCGTGAAAAGGTCGCCGACGTCTGCAGCACCATCACTTCCGGCCATTTGTTCTTGATGAACGCGCAAACCTCGAAGCCGCTGATGTCGGGCAACTGAACGTCCAGCAGCACCACTGGCGGCCTGTGCTGTTCGACCAGCCGAAGCGCCTCCGCGCCGGTCCGCGCCTCGATCACGGCAAATCCGCCGGTCGTGCAGGTCGCGCGTCTTGACGTAACGTTGCGCCTCGAGGTCGTCGACGTTGAGAACGGTGATTTTGTCGCCCGTGTTCATGACGCACCCTGAACGGCGTCGCGCAGGAACGACGAGACGCTTTCCCGCGAGATCGCGTTCTTGGAGATCAGCCGGACATGCTCCGGCAGGCGTGCCCGGAGCGCGGCGTCGATCGTCATCGACGTCGACACGACGACCGGAATGGTGCTGGTCCGCTCGTCCGCGCTCAGCTGCTGCAAGACGGTGAAGCCGTCCACCGCGGGCATCTGCAGGTCCAGGATGATCACGTCGGGCTTTTCTCGCGAGCGAGCTTCAGCCCTTCCTCGCCGCCGTCCGCCTCGATGAATTCATAGCGCGACTCGTTGCCGACGATCTGCCGCAGCACATAGCGGAAGGTCTCGTCGTCGTCGATCAGCAGCACGCATTTGCTGCCGTCGCCCGCGGGCGCGAGCATGTCGCGGTCCGGCGTCGCCCAGCGCGGCCGGAATGGTGCAGCGAGAACACCGAGCCCTGCCCCGGGCACGCTTTCGACGGTGAGGTCGCCGCCCAAGCAGCCGCGCCAGCGAGCGCGACAAGCGGCAGGCCGAGGCCGGTGCCCTTGACCTTTCTTCTGCAGCCTCGTATCGACCTGCGAGAATTCCTCGAAGATGCGTTCGTGGTGCTCCGGCGCGATGCCGATACCGGTGTCGCGCACCGCGAAGACGATGTTCGCTCCGTCGTCGCTGAGGCGCGCCGTGACCCGCACCTCGCCCTGCTTCGGTGAATTTCAGCGCGTTCGAGATCAGATTGCGCAGGATTTGCGCGACCTTCGCTTCGTCGGTGTAGAGCGTCGGCAGGTCCTGCGACGGTTCGAACAGCAGTTCGACGGACGCGCTGGTCAACAGCGGCTTCAGCGCGCCGCGCAGCGCGCCGAACAGGCTGGTGACCGCGAAGCGGACCGGCTTGACCTCGGCCTTGCCGGCTTCGACCTTGGCGAGATCGAGCATGTCGTTGACGAGCTCGAGCAGGCTTTCCGCCGATCGCCTGATGTAGCCGACCTGGCGTTCCTGTTCGGCGGTCAGCTCGCCGTCGATGCGGTCGAGCAGCAGGCGCGACAGCGCCAGCACCGAATTCAGCGGCGTCCTGAATTCGTGGCTCATGTTGGACAGGAAGCGGGTCTTGAGCTCGCTCGCCTGCCGCAACTGTTCGGCGCGGCCGTCAAGCTCGGCGTAGAGCGCGACCACGCCGCGATTGGTGTCGCCGAGTTCCTGGTTGAGCTGCTGGCTCTCCTCTTCCCGGCGCCGCAGTTCCTCCAGGCTCTGCATCAGCTCGCGGTTCTGCTCGCGCAAGGCGGTGAGCGGATCGGACGAGGTTTCCTTCTTCAGGTTGGACGACGATCTCGGTCAGTTTGGCGCGCGGCCAGGGTGCGACGCGCGGCGGCAGCCGGTGGCCGACCTCGACGGTGGTTCCCTTGCCGGGCTTGGAATTCGATGCTGAACGTGTCCATCAGGCGGCGGGCGCCGACGAGACCGAGGCCCATGCCGCTCGGCGAGCGGTATTGGCCGTCGAGAATGAGCTGAAGGTCCGCGATGCCCGGACCCTTGTCGCAGATGCGGATGGCGAAGCGCTGCGGTGTCGTAGCCGGCGTCGAGGACGAATTCGGCGCGGCCGCCGCCCGCATAGCCGTAGGCGTTGCGCGCCAGCTCCGACACCGCGGTGGCGATGCGGGTCTGGTCCTGTCGATCGAATCCCAGCAATTCGGCGACGCGATGCGCGCGCTGACGGACCGCGACGACATCGCTCTCGTTCTCGATCGGCACGGTGACGATGGGCCAGATTTTGGAGCGATGCGTCGCCATGGCCTTCACCATTTTGCCACCAGCACGGTCGCATCGTCGCGATGCCGGGCGAAATCACGATAGAGGATCGCCGCGATCAGGGAAGGATGCAGGGTGGCGAGGTTGGGATAGCGATCGATTGTCCAGCTCGAGGCCAGGCCGTCGGAGTACAGGATGACCAGCCCGTGTTCGAACGGGTAGTCGAAAGCCTGGATCTTTCGGGCGTTGAAGCCCGCGGTTCCCGCCATCGATACCATCCGCTTGATCTCGCCGCCGGCGACGATCATGCCGGCGACATTGCCGATCCCCGAAAAGACGATCTTTCTTCGTCGGCGGGTCGAACCGCGCGATCGAAACGGCGGCGCCGCGCGTCGCGCGAAGTCCGCCGTGAATGTAGTCGATCAGATTGCTGACGGTATGGCCGTTGTAGCGGTGAAACAGCCGCACGGCTTCCACGGCTGCTTCCGCAGCCTCCGGTCCGTGGCCCAGTCCGTCGGCGACCAGCAGCGTACGGACATTCCCCGCGTTGGAAACGCTCCAGGCATCGCCGCAGACGTCTTCGCCCGCCTTGGCGATGGACACGCCGCCCCAGGTCGGAATCGCGTGCGGCGGCTTGCCGGAAGCGGGCTTTCCAGGCGCGACGCGCGCCAGCACGGCGGTGCCCAGTCCGGGCCACGAGCCGATATCGACGAAATGCGACTGCCGGACCACCGCGCCGAGGCCGTGGCCGGCCGTGCCGGCGCTGGAATAGCCGTCTTCCAGGCACGCCGCGACGTTGCTCATGCCCGCGCCCTTGTCGAGCGCGAGGATCTCGATGCCCTGGCTTTCGTTGTCCTCATAGGTGCCGACGAGGATTTCCCCGCCCGAACCGTGCTTGAGGAGGTTGGTCGAAAGTTCGGTCGCGATCAGAGCGAGCTTTCCGCGCTATCGGTCTCGCCGAAGCCCGTCGCGTTGCGCGAGGTCGGTTGCTGTCCGCCTTGCCTCCGCGACGCCGCTTTGATCGTTGACGCCGACGGATTTCATGGTCACTTCCAACGCGCGATCGATACTTTGGTGCCTTCGCCGGGCTTCGATTCGATGGAAAATTCGTTGCACAGCCGCTTGGCGCCGCCGAGGCCGAGCCCCATGCCCTTGCCGGATCGTAAATCCATCCTTCAGGGCCAGCTCGATGTCGGCGATGCCCGGGCCCTTGTCCTCGAACGTGAGCCGCAAGCCGCGCCGGCCGCCTTGTTCGACAATGTTCGAGCAGTGACCTCGCCGCCGCCGCCATAGTCCAGCGTGTTGCGCGCCAGTTCGCTGGACGCCGTGACGATCTTGGTCTGGTCGACCAGGCTCAAGCCGACCTCGACCGCGAACGATCGCGTCAGCTGCCTGACCCGAACCACGTCGTCCGACAGCCTGATCTCGAGCCGCTCAGTCTTCGTCGTCGGCATCGTCGGCCTCCGACCCGGAGAGGCGGCTGTGAATCATGGCCATGCCGCGCTCGACGTTCAGCGCGGTCTTGACGCCGGTCAGCGACAGGCCAAGCTCGACCAGCGTGATTGCGACCGCGGGCCGCATGCCGACGACGACCGTGTCGGCGTCGAGAATGCGCGAGACCGCGGCGATATTGTCCAGCATCCGGCCGATGAAGCTGTCGACGATCTCCAGCGCCGAAATATCGATCAGCACGCCACGCGCATTGTGCGCGACGATCTTGCTGGTCAGATCTTCTTCCAGCGCCGTCGCCAGCCGATCGTGCATGTCGACCTGAATGGTGACGAGAAGCGCGTTCCCGAATTTGAGGATAGGAATGCGGTCCATCGTCAGCGCGTCCTGCCCGCCGATCTTCTTGTCGCCGGTTCCTGTGCGCCTCAGCCTTCTTCGACTTGACGACGGCACGTCCGGTCTGCCGCAGCGCGACCGCGAAGGCGTCCGCCAGTGATGCCTTCGAGATCACGTTCAGCTCGACGCCGAGATGCACCATGGTCTGGGCGATCTGCGGCCTGATCCCGCTGATCAGGCAGTCGGCGCCCATCAGGCGCGCGGCCGCGACGGTCTTCAGAAGATGCTGCGCGGTAAGGGTGTCGACCGTGGGCACGCCGGTGATGTCGATGATGGCGATCTCCGCCTCGTCGTCCACGATGGTTTGCAGCAGGTTTTCCATCACGACCTGGGTCCGCTGGCTGTCGAGCGTGCCGATCAGCGGCAAGGCCAGGATGCCGTCCCACAATTTGACGACCGGCGTCGACAGTTCGGCGATCTCGCGCTGCTGGCGGACGATCACCTCTTCGCGGCTCTTCTGGAAAATTTCGAGCGTGAACAGGCCGAGTTCATCGAGCAGCACTGGTCGTCGCCCAGATCGGTCGACGCAATCTGCTCGCGCCGACAGCGCGCTTGTCGCGGTTCAGCGCATTGAACAGCGGCTGCTTGAGCGAAAAGATGAAGGTGGCGGTTTCGCTCGGAGAAAAGCCCTGCAAGGCGCGCGAGCGGGAAAGCTCCGCGAGCATCGCCTTGGCGGGTTCGAAGGCCGCATTGGAAGCGTCGCTTCCGCCCTTGGCCAGCGCGTCACGCAGCAGATGCAGGAAGTTCCTGGATTGCGATTGCAGTTCGCCTTCGGAGATCCGGCCGGTGTGGAGCGTGCCGGCCTTCTTCTGCAATTCGATCCATTCGGGAAGAATGGTTTGCTCGTTCCGGGATACGAGCGATGCGACGTCGCTTCCGACCTGCCCCGCCATTGCCTTCTCCTTCGCACGCACGCACTACCGCACCTACGCCTTTAGCGTGGCTGGCCAAGGATGGCAATGCACTTGCCCCGCATGACGTTGAATCAGTTAATCTATTTGCCGTCTGGATCAAATGACGCCCGAAACCTGGACGCTTGGTATCAGGTGTGCCAATGGCATCGTTTCAGGGATCGATCTCATGATTGTTAGATCGCGGAAGACCCAATGAAGCGCACATGGACCATCATTGGTGTGGCGGACGTATCCCAGAGCTTCACATGGTACCAGTCGCTCCTGGACCGGCCGGAGACCGCTCCTGCCCACCACGACTTCGGGCAAATCGTCGACTCCGATGGCACGGTCTTGCTCTGTCTCCACGAATGGGGCGCGCACGGGCATCCCTCGTTGACAAGCCCCGACGACGCCACGCCCGGCAACGGTCTTTTGTTGTTCTTTCGGGTCGATAACTTCGACGTCGCTTTGCAAAGAGCGCGCGCTCTCTCCAGCCGGCTGGAAGAAGAGCCACATGTGAATCCCAACACCGGAACGGCAGAGTTTTCGCTCCGCGATCGCGACGGATACTACGTCACCATCAGCGCGCTCTCATCGGCGCGCGAAAAAAGTACCGGAGCAGGACCATGAAACGCATTCTTCTGTGACAGCCGTGCTGATCGCCGGCGCCGTATCGGGCTACGCCGATACCGATGTCTGGACTGCGAGCGCAGCGAAGAGGAATTGGCGATCGGCATAGGGAAACGGTACAACGACAACGTCGAAGGGTTCGAGGCGCGGGCCGTCAGAGGCTGCCATACGCCTTCTCGTCGGCTTCGGCCGACCATTCGAAGAATGCTGCGAACGGATCGTCAGCCTCTCGCGCTGGCGCTTTGTCGAGCAATACGCCGTCGGTGGTCACCCGGTAGCGCAGCGTATCGCCGGGTTTCAGGGCGAGACGTTCGCGCACCTCTCGCGGGATCACGGTCTGGCTTTTGACCGAAACTTTCGAGAGGCAGCAGGCGTGCGCGCTTGACGGTTCATATTTTACAGTATGGCTTACCGCCTTTGCGTCTTACGCGAAAATCGCGTCGCTGCTATGGCGATATTTCTTGACATTTGTCACGTATAGGAATATATTCAACAAATCTTGCTCAGTGAGGGACGTCAACCGGTGACGGCCGTTGGATGGAGCAAGTGCGGCGCTCGCGCGCGGGGCTCGTAACCCCGCTCCCGGGCGGCCCAGAACCCCGCCCGTCCGGCACGATGACCGGTCCGCGAGGAGCTCGCTGCACTGAGGCCCGGGGAGCCCAACAAGGCACCGATCCGGCGCACAGGAAGCGCGGTCTGGGCTGAGCCAAGGGGTAAAAGCCTTGGCGAGAGCCGCGGTGGAGCGCCGAGAGGCGAGCGCGCCCCGCAGGGCGCGCGCCCGCATCCGATGATGCGGGTCACGAAGGCGCGCCTGTCGGCGCTCCGCTTCCCTCGCGGTGAGGGACAGTTTCGTCCGTGCCGTTGCAAACCTCGGATGCAATGCATCGCGAGAACGCTTTCGCTTATCCGCCCCCGCACGCAGTGCGGGGGAGGGGGACCACGCGAAGCGTGGTGGAGGGGGCCTCTGAGATGACGCTTCGTTGCCGTCGGAGAACAAACTCGAACGCCAGCGCGAATCTACAAGTTCCTGCGCAGCGTCCCAGCCGAGGCCCCTTCCACCACGCTGCTGCGCAGCGCGGTCCCCCTTCCCCGCTGCGCGGGGCAGGATTAAGTGCGGGCACCGGCCGAACATGTATCGTCACTGCGGACATGAAATAATGAATGAGGAGCTGACCATGCGTATTCGCTTCGACTTCGGTTCGCTCACGCTCGACGCCGAGCTTCTCGACACGCCCACCGCGAAGGCGATCGCGGCGGCGCTGCCGATCGATGGTTCGGCACTGACGTGGGGCGAGGAGGTTTATTTCGATATCCCGGTCGAGGTCTCGCGCGAGAAAGACGCGCGGGCTGTCGTCACGCCGGGCGAGATCGCTTATTGGCCCGACGGCCACGCCATCGCCATCGGCTTTGGCCGCACGCCGATCTCCAAAGGCGACGAGACGCGGCTGGCGAGCCCCTGCAACATCTGGGCGAAAGCGCTCGGCGACGTGAAGACGCTCGCCACGGTGAAAGCCGGCGCCAAGATCACGGTCCGGGCGGTGGCGTAGGTGCGCTTGCTTTGGCTGTTCGCGCCTCCTCGGCGAGCCGGCGCGCCATTGCGGTCGTCAAGTCCCAGGCGTTGCGGATATTGACGACGAGCAACACCAGCGCCGCGCCGCCCAGCACGTCGAGGCCGGCTGCCGAGCGCCGCAACAGAAGCGCCGCCGCCACAAGACCCGCCGCATAAGCGGCGACCGGCACGGCGCCGTAAGCGAGCCGGTCCGCCAGATCCGCCATGGAGTCATGCATGACCCTGATGAAGATCATGATCGAATAAGCGAGGCTTGCGGCAGCAGCGATGCCGATGACAATGCCGAGCGACGTCGCGGTTTGCGTCGGAATGAGCGCGATGAGACTGAGGAACAAGATGTTGGTGTAATGGAAAACCACCGGGCTCATGAAGGTGCGCGTGGCGCCGGCGCGATCGGAGGTGAGGACGCTCGCCCCGATCGATATGGCGACGAACAGCAGCGCGACGAGCGCTGCCGCGGCGGTGCCGAGCAGACCATAGAATTCGTGCCAGTTCTCAAGCATATGGGATCGTCAGCCGCGCCCGACGAACGGCATCAGGTTCGCCATCACGGTCATGAACAGCACATTGGTGTCGAGCGGCAGGCTCGCCATGTAAAGCACCGCCCGGCCGACGTCTTCGGCGGCCATGCGCGGCTCGATCATCTTGCGGCCGTCGGGCTGCAGCACGCCGTCGCCCTGAACCATCCGGTCGGTGAGCGGCGTCGCGGCGTTGCCGATGTCGATCTGGCCGCAGCAGATCTCGTATTGGCGGCAGTCGAGCGCGGTCTGTTTGGTGAGGCCCGAGACGGCATGCTTGGTCGCGGTGTAGGCGGCGGCGCCCGGGCGTGGCACGTGGGCGGAGATCGAGCCGTTGTTGATGATGCGGCCGCCGCGCGGCGTCTGCGCCTTCATGATCCTGATCGCCTCCTGGGTGCACAGGAAAATGCCGGTGAGGTTGGTGGCGACGACGGCCTGCCATTTGTCGAGCGCCAGGTCCTCGATGGACGTGGCCGGCGTGCCGATGCCGGCATTGTTGAACAGTACGTCGAGCCGGCCGTAGGTCTCCTTGGTCTTGGCAAAGAGCGCGTGGATCGAGGCCGGATCGCTGACGTCGGACGGCGCCACCAGCGTCGGTCCGTTCGCTTCCCGCGCCACCTCTTCGAGCTTGTCCCGCCGCCGCCCGGAAAGCACGACCGTATAGCCCTCGCGCAACAGCGCCAGCGAAACGGCACGGCCGACCCCGGTGCCCGCCCCCGTCACCAATGCGATTTTCTGCCCCGGCATCTGCGTCTCCCATCATCCATCGTCCTGATGGATAGAGTGACGAACGCGCCCGAGCAACGCAACCAGGGTCGAAAGGCCAGACGAGGCCGCCGCTCAGCTCGCCAGCGCGACTTCCTGGTCGGGACTGCCGACACGGTAGTCATCGGGCGAAGCCAGTCGTTGGTCGATTTCGGCCGGCGTGCCCGGCTTGCCGAAGCGGTAGCCCTGCATCGAATGCACGCCGGCGGCGCGCAGGAACAGATGCTGCTCCGCGGTCTCGACGCCCTCCGCCGTCACCTTCATGCCGAGGCCGCGGCCGAGACTGACCACGGCGTGGACGATGGCGGCCGCGTCGGGTGCCTTTTCGATGCTGCGCACGAAGCTCGAATCGATCTTGAGCTTGTCGAAGGGGAAACGCCGCAAATACAGCAAGCTCGAATAGCCGGTGCCGAAGTCGTCGAGTGCGAAGCGTACGCCGATGGCTTTGAGGCGCAGCATGGACAGCTCCGAGGTATCGAGGTTGCCCAGCAGCGTGCTTTCGGTAAGCTCCAGTTCGAGGCGATTGGCGTCGAACCCGGTCTCCTTGAGGATGCGCTCGACGACTTCGACGAAGTCCGAGCGGCGGAATTGCAACGGCGAGACGTTGACGGCGATCGTCAATCCCGGCCAGGCGCTGCCCTCGATGCAAGCGCGGCGCAGCATCCATTCGCCGAGCTCGATGATGAGACCGGAATGCTCGGCGATCGGAATGAATTCGGTCGGCGGGATGTCGCCGATGGTCGGATGTTTCCAGCGCGCCAGCGCCTCGACGCCGATCACCGTGTCGCCGCTCACGTTGACGAGCGGCTGGTAGGCGGCGCGCAAGCCGTCGTTCTTGATCGCATGGAGGAGGTCGCCCTCCAAGAGCTTGCGGTTCGAGAGATCGGCATCCATCGCCGCGTCATAGATGCAGGCGCGGTTGCGGCCCTCGTTCTTGGCGCGATAGAGCGCCATGTCGGCGTAGCGCAAAATATCCCCGGCGTCGCCGACGCGACGATCGATGACCGCAATACCGATCGAGGCGCCGATAATGATGTTGTGGCCGTTGATGGAGTAGGGCGCGCAGGTGGTGGAGATGACGCGCCCGGCGATTGCCTGCAGCGAATAGGAATCGGAGGCGCAGGTGGTGATGATCGCGAATTCGTCGCCGCCGAGCCGCGCCACCAGATCGTCGCCGCGCAGGATGCGGGCGAGGCGCTGCGTGACGTTGAGAATGAGCAAATCGCCGATGTGATGCCCCAGCGTATCGTTGACGTCCTTGAAATGATCGAGATCGATATAGAACACGGCGGCAGACTGGCCGCCGCCGCGCACCTGGTTGATCACGGTCTCCAGCCGCTCGCCAAAGTAGATGCGGTTCGGCAGCCCGCAGACTGGATCGTGCATCGCGAGATGGCGCAACCGCGATTCACCGGCGGCGATGGCCTCGGTGGTGCGCCGCATGAAGCGCAGGATCAGACCCACCAGCAGGGCAAAACCGGCAAACGCCACGACCATGAACGGCGCCACGCTGGCCACGATCTTGTCTCCGGGCAGCGCCGGCTTCCAGGCGAAGCTTGCAACGGCGGTGCCCCGCGAATCGAACAGGTCGGTGACGCGATCGCCGGCGATCTGTGCTCCGTCTTGCACTGGTCGGAGGTACGGCAGCTGCAGCTCGGCGCCGATGTCTCGGAGCAAGGCCGCATCGATGTATTTCACGGTGAATAGGATCGGCGCATGATCGTTCCCGTGTGCAAGATCGCTCTTGGAGCCGATCGCGACCGCCGTGACGATGGCGGGCCGGCCCCTGAAGCGCGCGATCGAGGCCGTGCGCCGGCCGGGCTTTGCTGGATTCTGCGACGCAATGATAGGCAGCGATCCGCTCGGCAGCGCGCTCAGCCGCCCGCGCAGCAGGTCGAGGCTCGCGCCGAAATCGGCGCGCAGGTCAATCGGCCGGGCATCTTCCGCGGCGCCGGACAGGGCGTATTTGATCTGATCGAGGCCATCGACGACCACCACGATGTCGTGATGATAGAAGGTCTGCAGCCACTGCGCGCGCCGCGCGACCCACACCGGATCATAGTTGGTGCGGATAAACTCGGCCGCGCGCGTCGTCGACGCCACGCCATCGGCCTCCAGGAGCACGCGTTCGCCGCGATCGATAATGGCCTGCTGGATCAGTTGCTGTTCGTGATTGGAGGAAACCTCATCCGCGCGTTGCGCGGAGGTGAACACCGCCATGACGACGCAAACGACCGCCACGGCAACGATGACGCCGATCGGCAGCACCAGGCTCAGGCGCGATTGATCCCACCGCGTCCGTTTCCGCTCCCCGGCGATTTGTGCTGGCGCCGAAGGCAACACGCTTGCACCCATGCGATATGTGGTTCCGCTTGGACACTAAGTCGGAAAGATTGCAAATCGCTTGCCTTTCACGTGCACAATCTCGCTCGGGGTCGAGCCGGCCGGAAACCGGTTGGCGGCGTTAATTTCCGGTAAATTGCAGAACCACGGGAACTTTGCCGCGCAGGCGGGCTCAGGCCCGGCTGACATAGGGCGGCCGCGGGATGCCGATGTGGGCGGCGCGCAGGGCGGCCGACCAGCGTTCGCGCAAGTCGGAGAAATATGGTTCACCGGGCTCGATGCGGTAGATCAATTCGGCATCGCAGGCGTCTCGCCGCACGACCAGGAGATCGATCGGCATGCCGACGCTGAGATTGGAACGCAAGGTCGAGTTGATCGAGACGAGCCCCACTTTCAACGCGTCATAAAGGTCCATTTCATAGCTTACCGCGCGATCGAGCACTGGCTTGCCGTATTTGTGCTCGCCGATCTGTAAATACGGAGTGTCGGTGGTGCATTCGATGAAATTGCCGGCGGCATAGATCATGAACAGCCGCATCCGCTCGTTCGCAATCTGACCGCCGAACAGGAACGCGACGTCGAATGTCACATCGGACGCCTCGAGCGCCTTGCCCTCGGTTGCGTAGATGTTGCGGATGATGTGCCCAATGCGTTGCGCGGCCTGGAACATGGTGGGAGCGTTCATCAACGTTTCACGCTCGCCGGTGTCGGGGTTCTCGTATCCTTCAGTCAGTGTGCTGAGCACCGATTGGCTGATGGAGAGGTTCCCGGCCGACGCGATCGCCATGATCCGCTTTTTGGCGTCCTTGAAAACATGAAGCTTGCGAAAGGTCGAGATATTGTCGACGCCGGCGTTGGTTCGCGTATCCGCGAACATGACAAGGCCCTCGCGCACGAGAATTCCGCCGCAATAGGTCATCGAATTCGCCCGCTCCCAGTAGTCGTTATAGCGACGGTAGCGCGCTCGCGGCAATGGCGCGACGGCTCACTGATCGACCGTGATGGCGACCGTTAGGGTTTCCGCGCCGCGGCCATAGCGCGTGCCGCGCACTGGCGCGGCGCCGAGCGAATCGAGCCCGATGGCGACGCGGACATGCGCGTCGGTCGGGCAGATGCCGTTTGTGGGATCGAAGCCAACCCAACCGAGATCGGGAATGTAGGCTTCCGCCCAAGCGTGACCTGCTTCCTGGGCAACGGCGCCGTCAGCAAGCCGAAGATAGCCCGCGACATAGCGGGCAGGGATGGAAAATCGGTGCGCCACGGCGATAAAAATGTGTGTGAAGTCGCGGCATACCCCGCGCTTGAGCGCGAAAGCCTCGGCCGCGGTCGGGACCGTATCCGTCAGCGCGGCATCGAACTCTATTTCGTCGTGCAACCGGCGCAGAAGGCTGTGGAGGTCCGCAAGAGCGTCGCCGCGGCCGTTGGCGCGGATGTTTTGTGCAAGTTCGCAAATCGCCGGGTCAGCCTGCGTCATGGTTGTGTCACGCAGAAACAGGCTTGGCGGGAACCTTTCAACAGCGCCGCGTACGACACCTTCTGTGTTCTGTGTTTCGATTTCGCCATCGACTCCGACGCGAAGCTCGTTGAACGGTCCTTCGGCGCTGAAAACGTGTGTTATGTTGCCGAAGGCATCGTCGTGTGCGGTCAACCGCGTGTCGGCTGAAACATCGATGCGCCAGCGCACCACATATTGGCCGTCGTGGTTGCGTGGAGTGAGCCGCAGCAGTTGAATCGCGCCGTTGGCCGGCGGATCGTAGCGATAGATCGTGCTGTGGGTAATGCCGATGTGCATGTCGGGGGTCAGGTCTCAGGGGTCAGGGTCAGAGTCAGAGGTCAGGAAACGGGGATCAGTCATCAGGTATCGGCAGAATATACAACATTGAGCCATGCTTTCTTGCGGCGCCAGTTTCCCTGATTCCGCTTCCTGTTTCCTGATCCTTGTCACCTACTGCAGATATTGCTGCGACACCGCGGTTCCCAGCCGGTTGTTGTCAGCGACGAATTCATTGATGAATTCGTGCAGGCCGGCTCGGAAAATCCCGTCGATGTTACTGTTTTCAAGCCGGGCGCGGACAGCGCGCGCCTGACGCTGGGCGGGTCCCTGACGGCCATAGGCGTGCGCGATACGGTCGAGATTTTGCACCAGGTTCTCGTAACAACTCGCCAGCGAGCGCGGCATCTCGTCCCTGAGCATCAGCAGTTCGGCGACGTTCCACGGCTTGACGTTGTCGCGATAGACCCAGTGATAGGCGGTGAGCGCCGACACCGAGCGCAAGATCGAAGACCACTGGAAATAATCGAGCGGGCCGCCGACTTTCTCGATCTCGGGCAGCAACAAGTGATATTTCACGTCGAGGATGCGGGCGGTATTGTCCGCACGTTCGAGCGAGACGCCGAGCCGCGAGAACCAGTAAGCGTCGTTGCGCAACATCGTGCGGTAGGCGGAGCCGTCGTAACGCAGCGACGATTCCAGGACCCAGCGTAGGAAGCGTGCAAGCTCCTCGCGCGAGGACGGTCCTTTGCTCCATCTTTTGAGCTCGAGCCAAGCCCCGTTGATGACGTCCCACATCTCGATGGTGAGCGCGGTGCGCACTGAGCGCGCATTCAAACGGGCGTTCTCGAAGCAATTGCGGATTGACGATGGATTTGTGGTCGAGAAGGCGAGGAATTCCGTGACGGTTTCCTCGTTCGCCTCGTCGTAGGATGCGAAGAACGCGTTGGCGCAACCCGCCGTCGCGACGGCTGTTTCCCATTCGTTTGTGGTGCCCACATACGCCAGCGGCAGCGTCGTCAGGCGCAGTGTGGCGTCGATGATGCGCGCCAGATATTCGGCGCGCTCGACGTAACGGGCAACCCAATACAGATTATCGGCTGTGCGCGAGAGCATCTTCGTTGTCCCTCATCCGTCCAGCACCCAGGTATCTTTGGTCCCGCCGCCCTGACTTGAATTGACGACCAGCGAACCCTTCTTGAGCGCAACGCGGGTGAGGCCGCCGGGCACGATGCGCGTACGGTCGCGCCCGCTGAGAACGAACGGCCGCAGATCGACGTGGCGCGGTGCGATGCCTTCCTCGACACAGGTCGGACAAGTCGATAGCGCGAGCGTTGGTTGCGCGATGAAATTTTTCGGATCGGATTTGAGTTTGGCGCGGAACGTGGCGATCGACGCCTTGTCGGCCTTCGGTCCAATCAGCATGCCATAACCGCCGGAACCGTGAACTTCCTTGACGACCAGTTCTTCGATTCTGTCGAGCACATACGACAGGTGTTCGGCCTCGCGGCAGCGCCAAGTCGGCACGTTCTTCAGCAACGGTTCTTCGCCGAGATAGAATTTCACGATTTCCGGCATGTAGCTGTAAACCGCCTTGTCGTCGGCGATCCCGGTGCCCACGGCGTTTGCCAGCGTGACGTTGCCGACCTGATACGCCGACATGAGGCCCGGCACGCCAAGCGCGCTGTCCGGCCGGAACAACAGCGGATCGAGGAAGTCGTCATCGATGCGGCGGTAGATCACGTCGACGCGCTTTAATCCTTCGGTCGTACGCATATAGACGACGTCGTCCTTCACCACGAGGTCGCGGCCCTCGACCAGTTCGACGCCAAGCTTGTCGGCCAGGAACGAATGCTCGTAGTAGGCGGAGTTGTGAACACCGGGTGTGAGGAGCACGACGGTCGGATCAGCGGATGCGGTCTGCGGCGCGACCGATTTCAGCGTTTCCAGGAGTTCATCCGGATAGTTCTCGACCGGTGCGACGCGGTAGCGCGAAAACAGCTCCGGGAATAGCCGCAGCATGATTTCGCGGTTCTCCAACATGTAGGACACGCCCGACGGCGTGCGCGCATTGTCTTCGAGCACGTAGAAGTTTTCAGCATCCACCCGCACGATGTCGATACCGGCAACGTGCACATAGATGTCGTGCGGCACTTTCTGGCCGTTCATCTCCGGGCGGAAAACCGGATTCTGAAAAATCAGGTCCTCTGGGATGAGGCCGGCGTTGAGGATTTCGCGGTTGCCGTAAATATCCCTGATGTAGGCATTGATGGCTTTGACGCGCTGCTCCAGGCCGCGTTGCACAATTCTCCATTCCGCTGCCGATATGATGCGCGGAATGACATCGAAAGGGATGAGACGCTCCTGCGCCTCCGGGTCGCCATGGACCGCGAAGGTGATGCCGATCCGCCGAAACAAGAGTTCCGCCTCGCGCCGCCGAAAGTCGAGCACGTCCGGTTTGACGTTGCCGAGCCAATCCGACAGCTCCGCATAGGTCGGCCGCACGGCGTCGCCGCTGCCTCTCATTTCGTCAAACATCCAAATACCCCGGCCCGCGAGCCGCACAGGCGAATCCCTGCGGTATCGATGCTACTAGCAATCTTTGCGCCAAACCGGCTGGCCGTAGTGGGCGGCCAAGCGTTCGTCGCCACTCCGATATTGCCCATGTTTTAGGCGATTTGACCATCGCGGCGGCGCTTCACGGCGTAAGCGTCCTCCCGATGCAGCGGCTTCGCTATGGTGCGATGAGCACGAGATCGGGAAAGTAGGTCCGATATCTGCGGGGATCGCGCGTCAAAAGTTGAAAATCGGCCACAGCGGCGTGGGCGCCGATGAAGAAATCCGGCAGCGGAGCGGATCGCAAACCGCCGCGGCGCCGATAGCGACCGAAGATTTTGCTGGCGAGGAACGCCGATGCGTAGGGGATTGGCGCGCGCATAAAACGATCAAGCGGCAGCACGTCGTCCAGGTCTTCGATCCGGGTGAATCGCACTGATACTTCGGCGTATATGATTGGATTGATAATGAGCGGTGATGTCAGCGCGGCATCTGCCAGTGCGTGCGACGACCAATCAAACCACTCTTCGTCTTCGGTGAAGACGTCGAGGATGACATTGCTGTCAACGAGGACACTCATTCGCCGCGCGTCAGCGCCATGATCTCGTCCGTCGTCATTTTCGTGTCGCCGCGGCCGCGCATGCGCGCAATGAGTTCCTCTCCGCGATCCATGCCTTTCTTCCCGCGTGCACGGCGAATCCGGACATCGTGACCGTCGAAGTCGAAATCGACCTCAGTGTTCGGCATGAGCCCCGCTTTTTCACGTATGGCGATCGGAATCGTGACTTGTCCCTTGGAGGTAATCCGCATGGCTATTTCCTACTCTTACCAGTAAGAATAAGAAAGAGGCAAAACCTCGTCAATAGGGGACTTTGCCGGCCAGACGGCGAGGGCGGAGGCGTCCTCGAGCCGTCGTTCGTTCTTGTCCGGAGGACCAATAAATCCCAAGGTCTGTCGCGTGCTTGAGCCGCCATAGCAGTCGCGCTAGAGGAGGCCGAGCACGGAGAATGAATCCATGGCCCATGAGCCGGCCGCAACCAGCGGTGTTGTGACCGCTGCTGTCCTCGTCATCGGCGACGAAATCCTCTCGGGCCGCACCAAGGACAAGAACATCGGCCACATCGCCGAATATCTCACCAACCTCGGCATCGATCTCAAGGAAGTGCGCATCGTCCCCGACGAGGAATCGGAGATCATCGCCGCGCTCAACGCGCTGCGCCCGCGCTACACTTACGTGTTTACCACCGGCGGCATTGGCCCCACGCACGACGATATTACCGCCGAGTGCGTCGCCAAGGCGTTCGGCGTCGCCATTGAGCATCATCCGCGTGCGGTCGAAATCATGAGCGCACGCGTGGCTGCGACCGGCGGCGTGATGAACGAGGCGCGCATGCGCATGACGCGCATTCCAAAGGGCGCCGAACTCGTGCTCAACAAGGTGTCGGCCGCGCCCGGGTTCTGGATCGGTAATGTCATCGTTATGGCAGGCGTGCCGCACATCATGCACACGATGCTGGAATACGTGACGCCGAAGCTCAAGACCGGCGCCAAGATGCTGTCCGAATCGGTGCGCGCCGACTGCAAGGAAGGCGATATCGGCACCGAGCTCGGCGAGATCGCCAAGGATCACCCCGACGTCGTGATCGGTTCCTATCCGTTCATGGACGAAAAGATCGGCGGCAACACCAACGTCGTGGTGCGCTCGCGCGATCCGCACAAGCTCGCCGCCGCCAAGGCCGCGGTCGAGACGATGCTGGGGCGCGTGAAGGCAGTTCTTGCGGCCGACTGAGGACTGGCCGCGGCGCCGTGGCGGCGCCACGATGGCGGTCATGATTCGTCCATTTGTTCGGCTGATAGTCGCCTCATGACTTGGCGCGGCATCCTTGCATTCCTGTTGACGCGGGCGGTCGCCGCACTGTCGGCTCTGGCGGCGCTATGCCTCGCCACGCCGGCGCAAAGCGCCAATTTGCACGGCTTCGGCATCGTTTACCTGCATGGCAAGGGCGCGTGGCCGGGTGCGCTCAATGGTGGCATCCTGTCGTCGCTGCGGGACGAGGGCGCGCTGATCGCGACGCCGGAAATGCCCTGGTCGTTCAACCGCAGATACGGCGCGACCTATGATCAGGCGATGGCCGAGATCGACGGCGTCGTCGCCGGCTTGCGAGCCAAGGGTGCAATCCGGATCGTTATCATCGGTCATTCGCTGGGCGCCAATGCGGCGATCGGCTATGCGGCGCGGCATCACGACCTTGCAGCGGTCGTTGCGCTCGCACCAGGGCATCTCCCCGAGGAAGACGGGTTGCGCAGCTACGTGAGCGATGCGGTCGCGCAGGCCAAGCGGTTGATCGCCGCCGGCAAGGGTGACGTGGCGCAGCGCTTTCCCGATATGGCGGAAGGCATTCCGTTGTTGGCGACTGCCACGCCGAAAGTTTATCTCAGCATGTTCGATCCTGACGGCCCTGCGGTTATCCCGAAGAACGCTGCCGCGATGGGGCCGGTGCCGTTCCTCTGGGTCGTCGGCAAGCTCGATCCGATCGACCGGCGCGGGCCCGGTTACGCGTTCAAGGCCGGCGCCACGAATCCGAAGAGCAAATACATCGAGGTCTTTGCCGGTCATTTGACGACGCCACTGGTCGCCCGCAAGCAGGTGGTCGAATGGATCAACGCGCTTTAAGCTGACGCGTCTCCTTAAGTCTCCGGCGTGCGCCGACCTTTCCACAGCGAGGACGTCATCGCGATGACCGAGCTCCAGCAGCCACGGGCCGTCAAAAAGTTGCCGGCGAGCCCCGAAAAAGTCTTTCCGGTGTCGTGGGACCAGTTTCACCGTGACTCGCGCGCGCTGGCGTGGCGGCTGCACGGCGCTGGGCCGTTCGAGGCGATCGTCTGCATCACCCGCGGCGGCCTGGTCCCGGCGGGAATCGTGGCGCGCGAGCTTGGCATCAGGCTGATCGAAACCGTGTGCGTCGCAAGTTACAGCCACACCAGCCAGGGTGACCTCCGGGTGCTCAAGGATGTGTCCCCCGCGATCGCCGCCCTGGGCGGTGGCGAAGGGCGTGGCGTCCTTATCGTCGACGACCTGGTCGACACTGGCCAGACCGCGAAAGCCGTGCGCGCCCTGCTGCCGCGCGCTCATTTTGCCGCGGTTTATGCCAAGCCCCTGGGCCGGCCGATGGTCGACACGTTCATCACCGAGGTATCGCAGGATACCTGGATCTACTTTCCCTGGGACACCGGGCTCGCCTTCCAGCCGCCGATCCGCGAGGCCGGATTGTAACCTGCCGGAGATTGTCGAGCGGCATGACCGGCAATGCGCTATATTAGGCGCAAGGCCGGAACACCGATTCAAGAGGAGATCGCCATGGACGCCATCACGCCGAAATCCAAGCACGATACCGTCGACACCCATTCGCACGTCGTGCGTCCGGCCGAGATGGAATGGAAAAAGACCCGTTTTGACGGCTGCGAAGTGAAGGGCCTGCTGCTCGACAAAGAGAGCGGTCTCGTCACCGCACTGATGAAGTTTGCGCCCGGCGCGACGCTGCCCGACCACGAGCATGTCAAGATCGAGCAGACCTACGTGCTCGAGGGCAAGCTGGTCGACAAAGAGGGCCCGGTCAAAGGTTTCACCGTCGGTCCCGGCGAGTTCGTCTGGCGCGAAGCCGGCAGCCGCCATGTCGCCTGGACGCCCGAGGGTGGGCTGATGATTGCGATGTTCCAAGTGCCGAACAAGTTCTTCGAGACCGACGGTCGCGTCACCGATATGTCGGGGACCGATTGGGACAAGCTGTGGGGACATATTTTCAAGGACTGAACATGCTGAAGAAAGCCATCCAGGCAGCGGCGCTCGTCGTATTCACGATGAGCCCCGCCGTTGCCCAGATACCGATGAGTTTTCCGACCAACGCCAAAGCGCCACTAACCCCGCAAGAAGCGGCGCGGCAAAAAGCGCTCGACGACGCCTACAATTCGGCGACCAAGAAATTCCCGACAAGAAACCGGTCACCGATCCCTGGGGCGACATCCGCCCGACGCCGAAGACGGCGGCGAAGACCAAACAATAACGAACTGCCGTGCTGCACCACGCCGTCAGATGTTGCCACTTGACTGCGCTTCGGGTGCGCTTTCCATTGCCCGGGATCATGGTCTAGGATCGGACCGGTTCGCGGGCGTGGCGAAATGGTAGACGCAAGGGACTTGATTGTTTGATTGAGTGCCCGCGGAGAAATCCGCGGTGCAGAACTGCCCAAACTCGGGGAAACCGGTCACAGGCAATCCCGAGCCAAGCGCGCCGAATGTACGGCCGGCGCGAAGGTGTAGAGACTAGACGGGCAGCACCTAAGGCGAGCGAGAGCGCGCTACGGTGAAGGTATAGTCCAGACCCCAAACCGAGCCGATGCACGATGTGCAGGCGAGGGCGGCGAAAGCCGTAGCAGGTAAGAAAATCCCTCGGCTCGAAAGAGCTGTGCCGGTTCAAGTCCGGCCGCCCGCACCAAAAACTTTATTCCCATTGCAAGTCTGTCAGCGCAAGTCTGTCAGCGTCGCACGAACCCGGCCTCCAATTGAAGGCGTGACCTAATTTCGCCGTTAGTCGCGGCTTCATCTGTGGGACGCGCCGCGGTGATGCCGCACGCGTCGACGCGGGCACGCCTCCTTGAGGATCGGCGCTATGTCAGACCTGAAGCTGGTAACGCGACGTACCATAGTGGTTGCTGCTGCCGCTTCGTTGCTGCCGATCAAAGCACGGCCGGCGATAGCGCAACCCGCAGAAAAGCCCTCGCCGCGGCCCATAGCGATTGCGTTGCCGGACTTCGGCGGCGATACGCCGGCCGACGTCGAGATCGGGCGAAGCGTGGTGCAACTCGTCAGCGCTGATTTGACAGGGACTGGCCTTTTTGAACGGCTCGATCCCAATTCCTATCCTGAAAAAATAAGAAATGGCTTGCTGCCGCGTTTCGCTGATTGGCAGGCCATCAATGCCGCCTATGTTGTCACCGGCCGCGTTACGCGCCCGCCGATTAACCGGCTTGCGATCCTTTTTTATTTGTGGGCGGTCGCAAGCGGCGAGGAATTCCTCGGCCAACAATATATCGCCGAGCCGAGCGCGTGGCCCAGGATCGCGCATGCCTCCGCCGACCAAATTCTGGAGCGCCTGACCGGCCAAACCGGCCACTTTGAAGATCGCGCGCGCCAGGACAATCTCAAGAAGTGAATCGCAAAGGTGGGCAAGCTGCGTTCAGCGGCGGCAGCCATCGTCACACTTTCAATCGTCAAGACTAGCGAACAGGGACTGCCAAAGGTCGACTCGCCGGCTTGGGAATTGCCGGATCGACGCGGTAGCGCGGCACGAGGTGTCGCACGAGGCCGAAGCTCCCGAGCGCCAAGCTCGCCCACACCGCCAGGCTGAAATAAAGCGACATCCAGGGAATTTCATCGCGCCAGGCCGCGATGTCGCGCGTGACGATCCAGCGGGTGGCGACGTCATGCAGCCCGGAAAGGACGCCAAGGAACGCTTTACCGCCGGCGACGTCGGCCTGCCAGCGGGCGTAATACATCGGCACGTCAACGATGGCCATGAAGACAGCGTAGCCGGCGATGCCGACGGCCGTCGCGGCGATTGCCAATTGGACGGCGCCGCGGAACCTGGTCAGCAGACGGACAAGCGCAATCGCGATGAGGAGGAACGTCACCGTCCACAGCGAGTTCTCGACCACATTGCCAAGGTAATTGGTCGTGACCACGGCGTACCAGGAGCAGCATTCCGCCAGCACGATCAGCGGCACGATCGCCTTCGCGATAGTTTTGGCCGTGTCCGAGTTGCCGAAGTTGCCGAGCACGCGCAAGACGATCGCCCATTGGACGACGAAGCAAATCTCCGCGACGGTCGCGACCGACCGTCCGATGAAAACGCTCGAAAGCCACGTGTCGAACAAAGCAATGCGCTGGACATCGGCGCGCGGCAGCACGGACCGGAAGGCGCAACCAAGCACATAGGCGGCGCTCAGAAGCAGCAGCGGCTCAATGCCGAACGGACCGCTCTGCCGCCGGGGCGCTCGGTTGCGGACATACCAAACGAGTCCGGCAAGAAGAATGATGTTGATCGCGCTGACCAGGAGCAAAAAGCTCCACCAGATCGCAACTGGGTTCGACCACTTCAGCCAGTCGAGGCTCATCGGCTTGCTCTGCAAATGTCACTGAACACTCATGGAAATGTAACATCAGCGACACATAGGGCCAGAGCAAGTTCGAGCGCCGGAATAGCTGGTGCCGGGCCGACCGGCCGAGGCAGGGCTTCGCGGACGAGCGGCCGACTGTCGGCGCTCCAAATGACTGTCCAGCCAAGCGGCTCAGTAACCTCGCCGCCGTTCCTTCTTGGCGGCTTTGCGGGCCGCATAGCGGGCGTCGCGCGCCGCCTTTTGCTCGGCTTTCAGCGCGGCCTCGCGCTCGGCATTTTCGGCGGCTTCGAGCGCGGCCAGTTCGTCCGCCACGCGCTTGGCCTCCGCGGCGCGTTCTGCCTCGATGGCGGCCTGCTTGGCGCGTTCTTCCTCCTGGCGCCGGCGTTCTTCTTCGCGCCGCACCATGCGCTCGTTGCGTGCCACCACGATGGCCTCACGCTGCTTGCGTTTTTCAATCTTGGCCGGATCGTCCGGATCCAGCGCCTTCTTGAACTTGGCCAGCATCTCTTTCTGCGCCGCGGATGCGGCGCCGAGGCGGTCTTTCAAGTCCGGCACGTTATTTCTGCCCATGGGATAGTGCTATCGCTCCTTTTGCGACCCGGTCAGTGTCCGGGGTCTGGGATTGAGCCTGATCTTTCCGGACCTTCCTTCGCCCGCCGAAGCGAGCTTCGCGAAGGCGGGAAACCGGATGCGGCTCCGGATCGCGCCCGGGGCAAGCTCTTCCGGATCATGCTCTCATGTGATCGGATTGGCGCGGTATGATCGAGAAATTCGATCGACCGGAAGCTTGACGTCGTTTGCGACGATGCCCTGCGGCGCGCCCCAATTGGCGCCCCGCAGGACTGTGTTGATGAACTGATGGGTTGATCAGCCGTGAACCTTGAGGTTTTCAGCCGAAGTCTTGCCGCGGTTCGATACCTCTTCGTACTCGACGGTCTGGCCCTCATTGAGTGTGGATAGACCGGCCTTCTCGACTGCCGAAATGTGGACGAACACATCCCTACCACCGCCGCCTTGCGGCTGAATAAAGCCATAACCTTTGGTCGGATTAAACCATTTCACCGTGCCCTTAGCCATTCTCGTCATCTCCAGAAGGAAGGATGGCCTTTCGCCCTCGGCGAGCTACGGCCAATTGATCGGTACGCCCGAAAACGCAACACATATACCTGCAAGATCGACTTTTAAATAGGTGTCGGCAGCTTCAATCGACGCCGTCAAGCATTATTGGGCTTTTGGTCCGAATCATGACTGTCCCGCCTGGGCTCGCTCCTTCGCGATCCGGCCAAATTCGGGACCACCGGACTCTTCGACGAGGGAGCCCGTGGCCCGTTCTTGCGTCGCCGATGTTGCTCTCTCTTGTCTCCGGCCTCTCTTGTCTCCGGCGCCGTCGCATCGTCTGGGCTTTGATTAGATTTTCAATGTCGCCCCGTCGGCAAAAGCCGACCGTCGCTGCCTTCGATCCGATCTTCTCGGATGGGCTTCAATTTACGCCCCGTTAATGTAGTTTCTTTAGCCTTGCCGTCGAGTCTTACGCATTGCCGCCTGGGAGGCGCCGCGATGGCTGCTGCCGGGACGTCCCGCACGCGGGCTGAATTGCGAAGAAAACCGCGCCGGCAATTCCACTATTCGGCGCGAATTCTCACGAAGAAAAACGGGTCGGCGCGCACTTGCTCTATCGCCGACATCTCGGAGACCGGAGCCCGTATCGTGCTGGCAAAGGACGAAGAACTGCCGGACCGTTTCGTGCTCCTTCTCAGCGCGACCGGTGAGGCGCGCCGCATATGCCGTGTGGTTTGGCGCACCGGATTGACCGTCGGCGTGCAATTTCCGGACAACGGTTCCTGAGAGCCGACGCAGCTTTCGGCCGCGCCTTGCGCCACGTCTTTGGGCCGTCTGGGATCGGCCTTATTTGCGGCGCAGGAAGCTGCAAACGGGGTGCGGTCTCCTGCCGTTTGAACCGCGACTGGACGCCGTCTTATAGTTCTCCCGGTCGTTTTTGGCGGCTCGCCGCGTTGCTCTGGACGCTGTTGATGATGTTTGGTGTCGATCGTGCTGGGTCGCAGAGCGGGAAGGGAGCTGCGCGGGCGCTTCTCGCATTGCCCCATCGGCGCTTTGTCCGCGTGTCCATCGTCGCGCTTTGCGCGGTCGCGACTGTGGCCCTCACTGGTTGTGGGGCATTCAGCGACGGAGCCGCCTCGGTCCTCGTCGATCCGGGAAAGTACACTTTATATCACTGCAACGACATGATCGCGCGCCGGAAAGCGTTGCTGGCCCGCCAGGCTGAGCTTCGCGCGCTCATGGATAAGGCAAGCGAGGGCACCGGCGGCAAGGTGATCGGGACGCTCGCCTACCGCAGTGATTATGAGGCTGCGGTATCCGACGAGAGGCTTCTGGAGCGGAATGCGGCGGACATCAAATGCAATCTCGTGCCGCCGCCGTCCAATTTCCAGAGCGACCAGACCATCCGCTGAGTGGTTTGGACCCAGGCGTTGTTGGCGCTCCCGGGATCTCGGTTCCGAGAAACAGTTGCTAAAGCTGCGCGCGGCGCAGCCGCAACGCGTTGGCGACGACGCTCACGGATGACAACGCCATGGCCGCCGCGCCGACGGCCGGTGTCAGCAGGATGCCGAATATCGGATAAAGTGCGCCGGCCGCGATTGGCACGCCGGCGGCATTGTAGAGGAACGCAAAGAACAGATTTTGCCGGATATTGCGCATCGTCGCGGCGGAAAGTCTGCGCGCGCGCGCAATGCCCGCAAGGTCGCCCTTGACGAGCGTGACGCCGGCGCTTGCCATGGCGACATCGGTGCCGCTGCCCATCGCAATGCCGACATCGGCTGCGGCGAGCGCCGGCGCATCGTTGATGCCGTCGCCAGCCATGGCGACGACGTGGCCGGCGCGACGCAGGTCTTCGATCACGGCGCTCTTGCGTTCGGGCAATACGCCCGCCTCGACATCTGTAATGTCCAACTGGCGCGCGATGGCGCGGGCGGTGGTGGCGCTGTCGCCGGTCAGCATGATAATGGCGAGGCCTTGGGCTTTCAGCGCTTCAAGCGCAGCCGCTGTGGTCGGCTTCACCGGATCGGCGATGGCAATGAGGCCGGCAAGCTTGCCGTCGATGGCGACGAAAACGACAGTCGCGCCGCCATCACGCCGGCGTTCGGCCTCGCCGGTGAACGTATCGGTTGCAATGCCGAGTTCGGTCAGGAACGGCGCGTTGCCAAGGACGACGCGCTGACCCTCGACCATACCGAACGCTCCCTTGCCCGACGATGAGTCGAAGCCGAGGACACGACTCGGCTCGATATGGCGTTCGACCGCCGCTGCCACGATCGCTGCGGCCAGCGGGTGTTCGCTCGCACGCTCGACACTTGCCGCGGCGCGCAGGACGGTGTTTTCGTCAAATCCATGTGCCGGCACGATGGCAGTGATCTTCGGTTTGCCCTCGGTCAGCGTGCCGGTCTTGTCGACCACGAGAGTGTCGACCTTTTCAAGCCGCTGCAAAACTTCGGCGTTCTTGATCAGGATGCCGGAAGATGCGGCGCGGCCGACGCCGACCATGATCGACATTGGTGTCGCCAGGCCGAGCGCGCAAGGGCAGGCGATAATCAGGACCGTCACCGCGGCGACGAGCGCGTAAGCAAGGCGCGGCTGCGGGCCGAGAACGGCCCAGGCCGCGAACGCGGCGAGCGCCGCCACAATGACTGCCGGCACGAACCACGATGCGACCGTGTCGGCGAGCCGCTGGATCGGCGCACGCGACCGCTGCGCGGCGGCGACCATCTGGACGATGTGCGCCAGCATGGCGTCGCGTCCGACCTTGTCGGCGCGCATGATGAAGCCGCCGCGCTGATTGAGCGTACCGCCGATGACCGCGGCACCCTGTTGCTTCGTCACCGGCATGGCTTCTCCGGTGACCATCGATTCGTCGATCGCCGATTGGCCCTCGATCAACACCCCGTCGGCCGGCACTTTTTCGCCAGGGCGAACGCGCAGGCGATCACCCGCGACCACCGCATCGAGCGGCACATCTTCATCGTTGCCGTCGCTGCGCACTCGCCGCGCGGTCTTCGGTGCCAGGTCGATCAGCGCGCGGAGCGCGCCCGATGTCGAGGCGCGGGCGCGCAGTTCCAGCACCTGGCCGAGCAGTACCAGTACGGTGATCACGGCGGCCGCTTCGAAATAGAGCGCGATGCCGCCATGCGCGTCGCGAAATGCCGCCGGAAACAGCCCCGGCGCCAAGTAAAGCGACGATGCTGTAGCGCATAGGCCACGCCCGTGCCCATGGCGATCAGGGTGAACATATTGAGGTTGCCGGTCCGCAGCGATTGCGCGGCGCGAACAAAAAACGGCCAGCCGCCCCACAGCACCACCGGCGTTGCTAGAACGAGTTCGCGCGAAGCCTGCAATGGCGGCGGACAAATGCACAAAGCCGAAATGTCCGCCCATATCCAGCACGACCACGGGCAGCGACAACGCCAGCGCAATCCAGAACCGGCGCGTCATGTCGGCAAGCTCGCCGGCGTCATCGGCGCCGCCAGCCTCGGGCTCGAGCGCCATGCCGCAGATCGGACAGGCGCCCGGTCCGGCTTGGCGAACCTCGGGATGCATCGGGCAGATGTAGATCGTGCCTTCGCGCGGCGAGGTTGAGGCCGGCGCGCCGAACTCCGGCTCCAGGTGTTTTTTGGGGTCAGTGTATTTTTTGCGGGTCCGCGGCGAACTTGGTGCGGCAGCCGGCCGAGCAGAATGATAGTGCGTGTGGCCGTGATCGGTGTGCCGATGCGGCTCGTTGCCGGATCGACCGTCATCCCGCATACCGGATCGATCACGGCCGGCGTCGGCGTTGTGCGCATGAACGCGCTTGCTTCATGATCCGGCAACTCTTGAAATGGATACCCCGTAGGGGTATATAGCGCGCATGCAGCCGGTTGCCAAGACTTCGGTGCTCAAACGTCTGAAGCGGATCGAGGGCCAGGTGCGCGGCCTTGCGCGCATGGTCGAGGACGACCGTTATTGCATCGACATCGTCACCCAGCTCTCGGCGGCGCGCGCCGCGCTGCGTCGTGCCGAGGAGGAGATCCTCGCCGACCACGTGGCGCATTGCGTCGAGCACGCGATCGCATCGGGCAACAAAGGCCGAGCAGCGGCGCAAAGTCGACGAATTGATCGACGTTCTATCGCGCAGCGACAGATGAAGACGCCGCGACCGGCGCCGGAGAGGGGGAAGCCGCGCGCGAGCCGGACACCAAAGCGGACGACGGTGATGATGATCAAGCGCGTCTATGACGACGCGTCCGCCGCAGACGGCATTCGCATCCTGATCGATCGGCTTTGGCCGCGCGGCTTATCGAAGGCGGCGGCAAAGCTCGATGCATGGCCGCGCAACCTGGCGCCATCGGATGCGCTGCGCAAATGGTACAGCCACGAGCCGAAGCTTTTCGCGGAGTTTCAGCGGCGCTATCGAAAAGAGCTCGCCGCTCGCGGCGATGAACTCGCGGCGCTGCGGGCCATGATCAAAGGCCATGCCGTGACCTTGCTCACCGCCACGCGCGAACTCGACTTGAGCCACGCTCAAGTTTTGCGCGAGGTGCTAAGCGGGAAGAGTGGATCGGAAAAACAGGTCAGTTCAGGAGTTTAACGCAGCCGGCCGCAGGTTGAGCGAGGCGGCTTCGCCGGAAGTCGCCTGCCGGATTTCCAAAATCGAATAATTGTGGACTTCCTGATTGATGAACCGCCGCTCGATCTCGCTGCGGGCCTCACGCTCGGTTCCGGCCGCTATACCGTACTGCAGGCAGGTCTTCATTCCATCATCGATCAGCGAACGAGACAGTCGTTACGAACGGCACGGGCATTGTTCTTCCTTTTTTGCGTGTGGCCCCATCCAATCGGCTAAACTTTAACAAAATCCTACCGATCGGATTGACGCGCGCCGGCAACGACTTGGACCACGATCCAGGAAAGTGGAATCCGGTTTCCGCCGTCGCGAAGCCTACGGCGGGCGACGGACGGTCCGAACGGATCGTGCTCGATCTGGCTTGACGAATTAATCGAATGCCCTGCGCGCCATGGCGGCGCCCCGGCCGAGCGCTTCCAACTTCTTTGCGGCGATCTCGCGGCGCATCGGCGCCATTCCGCAATTTGTCGATGGCATGATTTTTTCCTTGGACATGTATTTCGTCACCGTCGCCGATCACGGCCGCTACCTCCTCGGGCGTTTCGATCTTGTCGGTGGCGATATCGATGACGCCGACCTGCACGTCCTTGCCGTCGAGCAGCTTGAGCACGCTCATCGGCACGTGCGAATTGATGCATTCGACCGAGACCTGATCGATCCGGCTTTTGGCCAAGGCCGGGAAGAACTTCTCGTATTGCCGCCATTCGGCGCCGAGCGCCGCCTTCCACTCGATGTTGGCGGTAATGCCGTAGCCGTAGCAGATGTGCACTGCGCTCGTGCAAGCGACGCCCTCGATGGCGCGATGCAGCGCCTCGATGCCCCATCCGGCGGCGGCCTCCATGTAGACGTTGAAGGCCGGCTCGTCGAACTGGATCACGTCGACGCCGTCGGCGGCGAGGCCGCGCGCTTCCTCGTTGAGCAGGGCGGCGAACGCCATCGCCATCTTCACCCGGTCGCCGTAGTGCGCGTCGGCGATGGTGTCGACGATGGTCATCGGGCCGGGCAGGGTGAATTTGAGCTGCTTCGTGGTGTGGGCGCGCGCCAACCGCGCCTCGCGCGGCATGCACGCGCGAGCGCAGCTGAGCTCGCCGACCACAGTCGGGCACATCGCCTTGTAGCGATCGTTGCGGATGCCCATCTCGACGCGCTTGTCGAAGTCGATGCCATCGACCGCCTCGAGAAAGCCGTGCACGAAATGCTGGCGCGACTGCTCGCCGTCGCAGACGATGTCGATGCCGGCATCCTCCTGCAGCTTGAGTGCGATCAGCGTGGCGTCGTCCTTGGCAGTAGCGAGTTCGTCGCCTTGCTGGCGCCATGGCGGCCACAGCTGGTTCGGTTCGGCAAGCCAAGCTGGCTTGGGAAGGCTCCCGGCAATTGTCGTGGGGAACAGCGTCGGCACGGGGGTGGTCGCTGACATGGTGGCTGACCTTCAGATTAGCGTTTCGCTGGCCGAGGAAGCGCGGAGGGCGGATTAAGCATGGGCGATGGCGGCGTAAACGAACATAGAGAAAAGGTATATGACCGCCAACAAACTGACAGCAGCCGACAAACCGGAGAACACCGCACAGAGTTTGGCGCTCCATGCGAGGAGATTGTGCCACGAAACCTTTCGCGGATAATTCGATGCGCTACGCCAGATGGCCAATGAAACAAACGGGATGGCGGCGCTCGATAACGTGAAGAGAGCGATGATGAATCCCGCGACAAACAGCTCCTCGACGCCAAATCCGGCAATCATGGAGCCTCCGGTAAGGTCCCAAACGATGCCGAGCGGGACCCCGAGCAGCCAGAATGTCCGCCAAAGAGCGATATCGCCGGATGCCAATCGCCCAAGGAGTGCCATCGACAGAGAGTAGCCGGAGCGGCCCGTGCCGTCACGGATTCCGGCCTCCTGGAGAGAGCCTCGGGCGTGGCCGTAATACGTGAATGTTCGAAAATTCAGCCAATTCCACAATTCCGCCCACTGTTTCTGGCATCGCTCGCCGGTATTTCGGTAAAATTACCTGTTTAGCGGTCGTCTCGCGCAGCGTTTGTAAGTCGCACGGGGACTTGCTTTCTGCCAAGAGAGTTGAGGAAGGCCCGCATACCAGCCGGCGGCGTCCGCCATTCATCGGCTGTTTCGAGCTTCCTACGCCGGACCGTAAAGCGCATGGGTCAAGCCAGATACATCGCCGCCATCGTGATCGCAGCGTGTTTCGCCGGTGTCGCCCTGGCCGCGGCGCCGCTCGAACCACCGAATTCAATTGAGAAGCCGACCACCGAACCGCGCGGACGCGTCTATATGTTCCGCGGCCTGATCGGCATGATCGACTGGGGCATGGACGAGCTGGCGCAGCGCATCAACCGCACCGGTGTCACGGCCAACATCGATTCCTATTACGGATGGCGCGCTATCGCCGATCAAGCAGTCAGCGATTACCGCCGCGACCCCAGGCCGATCAGCGTTATCGGTCATTCCATCGGCGGCGATTCCGCGGTCGAATTTGCCGAGCGGCTCGAGGCCGCGCACGTCCCGGTGAGCCTGCTCATCACCTACGACCCCACCCGCATGGCCCATAAAGTGCCGGCGAATGTCGAGCGCTATATCAACCTCTATCAATCCTCCAACATTCTGGGCGGCGGCGACCTCACGCAGGGCCGCGGCTTTCACGGCCATTACGCCAGCTTCAATCTGAAAGACCGTCCCGAAATCATCCACATCAATCTGGACAAATTCGATCGCATCCAGGAGCAACTGGTCGCCAAGATCAAGGCGCTCGCCGCGACACCCGCGCGTGGCGAGGGTGAAGCCGTGCCGTTGCGCATTGTCATTCCGGCGGCTGCTGCGATCGAGCTGTGGGACAGCGGGTTGCCGGTAGCGGCGCACGCCGGCGAGACTCTGCAAACCGTTGCGGCGACGTATCATGTGCCGGTCTGGGCGCTGGCCCAGATCAATGGGATGTCGGAGCATGTCGCGCTGACTGAAGGTCAGCGCATCGTCGTTCCGCGCAATCTCACGCCGATGGTGGCACGCAGCCCCGCCGCGACCGGCGCGCCGGCCGGCCACTGATCGGGCGTTCTCACTGCGCCGCATCAGTCGATCGACAGCGCGGCGGGCGGCCGCCAATCGTATAGCCAGTCGTAATGGTGCAGCAGACGATCGCCGCCGATGACGCGCATTGCCGTATTGCGCAGCACGCCGCGCAGGCCGGGGAGGTGGTAGCGCGCCCCATTGCTGGCCGCGTGCCGCTGCACTTTCCAGGTGCGTGCGCGCCGCCTCGCCCAGTAGGTTCGCAACGCTCCGGACGCGTCGTCAGGCGTGCGCGCCAGGCATTGCGCGGCGACGGCGGCATCCTCGATCGCCATCGCGGCGCCTTGCGCCAGATACGGCAGCATCGGATGGGCGGCGTCGCCGAGCAGCGCCACCGGGCCTTGCGACCCGCTCATCAGCGGCCGGCGGTCATAGAGCGCCCACTTCAGCCAGGCGTCGGGAGCGCGGACTAACGCGAGCGCCTGCGGCGCCCACTGCTCGGTCGGGAAGCGCGGTAGCAATTCGGTGCGGCTCACCGGCTCGCTCCAGCCTGGCGCATTCCAATGATCGGTCATGATGACGACGATATTGATGACGCGGCCGCCGCTGACCGGATAGTGCACCAGATGGGCATCGCGCCCGAGCCAGAGCTGAACCACGGGCTCGCGGAATTCCGGCGCGACGTCGGTCGCCCGGACCAGGGCGCGCCACGCCGCCCGGCCGGCGAAACGCGGCGGCTCGCTGTAGCCGATACGGCCGCGCGCGACCGACCACAGACCGTCGGCCGCGAGGAGCGCAAGACCGCGCTCATCCCACATGCCGGCGCGTCCGCGCGCTGAAACGGTGACGCCATTGGGATGCGCCACAAAATCTTCCATCCGCATGCCAAGTTTGACCGTGATGTCGAGCTGCTGCGCGACTGCGCTGCTGAGCGCCGATTGCAGGTCGCCGCGATGGATCACCCAATAGGGCGCGCCGTAGCGCTGTGCGGCGGCTTCGCCCAGTGGGAGACGGACAATTTCACGGCCGGTCTTGGCGTTGAGCACGCGCAGCGCTTCGGGCGAGATAACATGTGGCCGCAACTTGCTTTCCAGCCCGAGGTCGATCAGCGTGCGCGCCGCGTTGGGCGAGAGCTGGATGCCGGCGCCGGTCTCCTCCAGCCGCTCGGCCTGTTCAAGCACGATGACGCGAAAGCCATTGCGCGCGAGCGCCAGCGCGGCGGTCAATCCGCCGATGCCGGCCCCGGCGACAATGACGATGCGCGAGGCGGTCAGGGCCTGTGCTCCGCGAGCAAAGTCAGACGGTCGTGTCGTGCAGGGCGCATTGCGCCGGCCGTGCCGCATTGGCGGCGAGCGTCGGATCGTGGCGATAGAGCGTCGAGCAATACGGGCAGACGTATTCGGCGTCATCGCCCATGTCGCAGTACACATGAGGATGGTCGAACGGGGGTTTGGCGCCCACGCACATAAACTCCCTGGCGCCGATCTCGATGACCGCGACGCCCGGATCGTTGTGGAAATGGGGAACAACTTCGTCCGTCATGCTTTCGAAAACCGCTGCTCTGGATGTGTTTTTTGGCCGACGGCACCATAGCGGTGCGGCTGAGGAATTCCTAGCAATCCGTCGTCGAGCTGCAATCCGTTGTCAAAAAGCCGCAAATTGCGGCCATTCGAAACCCCTCGTGGACTTTGAACTGAATTTAGCGCCCGCCGGGCGGCATGTTCGACCGGTCCGTGACAGGATAGCAGCCATCCCATGCGCCATGAGCGAGTTGTTCATGCCGTGCAGCATTCGGTGCAGCATACCGCGTTGCTGCACGCCGCGCGGCGGATGGGCCGTCACGCCGCGTTGGCCTTGATCGGAGCCGTGGCGTTCGGCCTCGTCGCGCTGGCGCTGGCGGGCCGGGGGATCGACGCTCAGCAGCAGCTCGCCACCGCTGGCGATCCGGTCAAGATCAGCGACCGGGCGCTCGGCCTTGCGTTCAATCAAGACGTCGCGCAACGCGAAATCCAAGCGGCGCTCGCCACCGGCGATGCCGATCTCGCGCAAAGTTTCCTCGACCTCGCGCATGATCGCGGCGTGGCGGTCGATCCCGCGCTCGCCGGCAAGGTCAAAGCCGCGACCGCCGACGCGGCATCGTTGACGAGCACCGCCGGGCGCTTCGTCCACGGCCTTTGGACCGGCGAGCCCGACGATGCCGTGAGTTTCGTCGGCACGGCGGTGGGCGATCTCTTCGTCTTTGGCGATATCCGCGATGCCACCCGCGAGGGCGCTCGGCTGGTGAGCGGCCAGCCCGCCGACCCGCTGATCCTCGGCCTGGCTTGCGTCGGGCTGGCGATCACGGCAGGGACTTACGCCAGCCTCGGCGCCGGCGCGCCGGGCCGGATCGGCCTCACGTTGATCAAGGCCGCCAGCCGCACCGGCCGCCTGAGTTCGCGGCTGGCCGCCTGGGCCGGCCGCTCGCTGCGCGGCATTGTGGATTGGGGCGCGCTGTCGCGCGCGACCACGCTCGGCAATCCGGTTGTGGCGGTGCGCGCGGCTCGCGAGGCGGTGAAAGTCGAGAAGGCCGGCGATCTTGTCGATCTCGTCGGGAATGTCGGGCGGATCGAGACCAAGGCTGGCACGCAAGCGGCGCTCGACAGCCTCAAGATCGCCGAGGGACCGCGCGACATGTCGCGGCTCGCGCGGCTCGCCGAGGCCAGCGGTAACAAGACGCGCGCCATCGTCAAGCTCCTTGGCCGTGCAGCCATCATACTCACGGTCGGGGCGTTCGAGCTCGCGAGCTGGATGTTCTGGGCAGCTTTCATGCTTCTCGGCTTCGTCTGCTCGTGCAAGACTGCGGTGGAGCGTTTGACCTTGCGCCACATCCATCGACGCAAGGTGCGCGAATTCCGCAAAGCGCAAGCGCAATACTTGAAAGCGCAATACTTGGGCGTGCCGTTGCGCGTCTGAGGCCGTGGTGTCGACCGCGCGGCGGTTATGGCTCTCGTAAGCGTACCGGATAGGATTTGAAGCCGCGAAATCGTGCGCGGCCACTTCTGACCGGGATGCCGCATGGTTCGATTGCGGTGAAGCGCCGGAGCAGGCGGTCGATTGCTACCTGTGCCTCCATGCGCGCCAGCGACATGCCGGCACAAGCGTGAATTCCGGTGCCGAAGGCGAGATGGCGGTTCGGGACGCGGCGGATATCGAGGCGATCGGGATCGGTGAACTCGGCGGGGTCGCGATTGGCGGCGCCGATGCAGATGTGCACGTAGCTTCCGGGCGTCATAGCGATGCCGCCAAGGACCGTGGGTTTGACGGCTCTGCGATTGCCGAGCTGGTTCGAGCTTTCCATCCGCAGGAATTCTTCCACCGCTGTGTCGACGGCGCGCGGGTGATCGCGCAGGTCGCGCATCGCATCGGGATGACGGATCAGAAGGTCGAGTGCATTGCCGATGAGATTGGTGGTGGTTTCGTGCCCGGCATTGAGAAGAAAGATGCAGTTGTGGATCAGCTCCAATTCCGAGAGTTGCTCGCTACCTTGGGTTTGCGTGGCGAAGGCGCTGGCGTCGATTAGCTTTGAGAGGATTTCCGCCGGATCGTGGCTGCCGGTTCGCAGCCGCTCCGAAATGATGCCGCGCAGATACTCCTTGAATTCGCCGACCGCGCCGACGCCGGTATCGAATTGTTCGCGGCTTAAAACGGGCTCCAGCGCGCCGAGAACGGCGAGCGACCAGCCGCGCAACGGACCGCGTTCGTCCGATGGAATGCCGAGCATGTCGCCGATCAGCGCCACCGGAATTGCCGCCGCGAAATCCGCAATAAGGTCGATCTCTCGGGCTTCGGCGGCCTGATCCAGCAGCCGATCGACCAGCGCCTCGACCCGCGCCGCCAATGCTCGCAAGGCGCGGGGCGTGAAAGCGGGCGCGAGCAACTTTCTGACCCGCGTGTGGTAGGGCGGATCGTTGAACACCAGGCTCGTCGTATGATGCTCGTAGAGCAGGCTCGACCCGAAATTCGGTCGGAAATCGAGCGTCTTGTCGGAGCTCCAGGTCTGCGTATCCCGGTAGACCGCAAGGCAGTCGTTATAGCGTGTCAGAAAGTACGACCCGTCCGGCATGAGATGGATCGGGTCGCATTCGCGCAGGGCACGATACGTCGGATAGGGATCCTCAAAAAAATCCGTATTGAGCTTCTTCAAATCGAAATCGGCCACCGCGTGCGCAGCGGTGGCGCGTGCCGATGCGTCCTCCGTCTCTCGGCGTCTCGCGGACTGCTCACGATCGTTTGGACCCGCGGCGCAAGTCATCGGTTTGCGCCGCGACGAGCAGAGCCTCGCCTTACTTCTTGACCAACGGGCATGCGGGATTGGGCGGGCCGAACGCCTGATCGCCGGGAATGTGGGTGAGGATGGTGTAGTAATCCCACGGATATTTCGATTCTTCCGGCTTCTTCACCTGCACCAGGACGAGGTCGTGCACCATCAGCCCGTCCGCGCGCAGTTTGCCGTTGCGGGAGAAGAAGTCCTCGACCGGCATTTCGCGCATCTTGGCCGCGACCTTGAGCGGATCGTCGGTGCCGGCCGCCTTGATCGCTTTGAGATAATGCATGATCGAGGAATAGACGCCGGCCTGCCACATCGTCGGCATCCGGTTCATCTTGGCGAAGAAGCGCTTCGACCATTCGCGGGTCTTGTCGTCCATGTCCCAATAGAACGACGTGGTCAGCACCAGCCCCTGCGCCGCCTTGAGCCCCAGCGCATTGACGTCGGTGATCAGCACCAGGAGGCCCGCCATCTGCTGGCCGCCCTGGAAAATGCCGAATTCGCCGCCGAGCTTGATCGCGTTGATGTTGTCGGGCGGGCCGCTGGCAAGCCCGATGATCTTGGCCTTCGAGGCCTGCGCCTGCAGGATGAAGGACGAGAGGTCCGGCGTAGCGAATGGATGCCGCACCGCGCCGACCACCTTGCCGCCGTTCTTGCACGATCACCTGCGGTGGCGTCGTGCTCGAGCGAATGGCCGAAGGCGTAATCGGCGGTCAGGAAGAACCAGGTATTGCCGCCGCGCTTGACGACCTCCTGCGCGGTGCCGACGGCAAGCGCGTGGGTGTCGAACACCCATTGCATGGTGTAGGGCGAGCAGAACTTGCCGTGGAAATCGGCCGTGCCGGTCGAATGGGTGATGAAGAGCTTCTTCTTTTCGTTGGCGACGTTCTGCACCGCCAGGCCCACGGCCGAGACCGGCACGTCGACGATCAGGTCGACCTGATCGCGATCGTACCACTGCCGGGCGATGCCGGCGGCGATGTCGGGCTTGATCTGATGGTCGGCGGAAATCACCGTGATCGGCTTGCCCAGAACCGTGCCGCCGAAATCGTCGACCGCCATTTGCGCGGCGGTGACCGAACCCGGGCCGGTCGCGGTCGCCGCCGGGCCGGACAGATCGGTCAGGACGCCGATCTTCACCACGTTGTCGGAAATCTGCGCGCTGGCGCGCGCCGCTCGAAAAGACCAACAGCATTGCCGCGCAGGCGAGCCAAATTTGTCGCCGGATCCTGGCCGAATTCTTGGCATCATCATCCTCCCATCGTCCCGTGATCTCGAAGTCACGCTTGGCACTAGACTGCATCCGGGCCGGCGCAGGTTGCAATCATTGACAACGGCGAATTCGTCTTGCCGATAGGGGCCCGCGTCACATGACAAATACTGCCTGAGGGGCCTGTCCGGAAATGCCGCGCTTTACGCATGATGGTGTCGAGATTGCCTTTCTCGACGAAGGGCGAGGGCGAGCCGATCGTGCTGGTCCACGGCTTTGCTTCCAACAAGGAGGTGAACTGGGTTGCACCCGGCTGGGTCACGACGCTCACGCGCGCCGGCCGCCGCGTCATCGCGCTCGACAATCGCGGCCATGGCGACTCGACCAAGCTCTACGATCCGGCCGCCTATCACAGCGCCGTCATGGCCGAGGACGTCCGCGCGCTGATCGATCATCTCGGGCCTCGGACGCGCCGACGTCATGGGCTATTCGATGGGCGCGCGGAACACGGCGTTCCTGGCGCTGGCGCATCCCGAACATGTGCGCTCGGCCGTGCTTGGGCGGCCTCGGCATCCGCCTGGTCGAAGGCGTGGGACTGCCGGACACGATCGCAGAGGCGCTCGAAGCGCCGTCGCTGGCCGATGTGACCGATCCCACCGCGTACATGTTCCGCGCCTTCGCCGAGCAGACGCATTCCGACTTGCGGGCGCTCGCGGCCTGCCTGCGCGGTTCGCGGCAGACGCTCAGCCGCGACGCCGTGGGCCGCATCGCGGTGCCGGTTCTGGTCGCGGTCGGCACCAAGGACCCGATCGCCGGCTCGGCGGAGGACCTCGCCGCGCTGATCCCGGGCGCGCGGGCGCTGCCGATCCCCAACCGCGACCACATGCTGGCGGTCGGCGACAAGGTCTTCAAAGCCGGCGTGCTGGAGTTCCTGGACGAACGGCCTTAAATGAGCAAAGTCAGGCCATTGGCCTAGTCTATGGTCGGCCATTGGCTCAATAGTTTATTCGTGCCCTTGGATTTGGGCCGGGCGCCGCCCAATATGATAGAACGGTCACGGCGTTGTGGCTGTCCCGGGAGGCAGTCTGTCATGGCGCAGTATCAAGCCAAGCCGGCGCTCGACACGGTCGATCCGGTCTGGGCGCGCGTCCGCCGCGAGGCCGAAGACGTGCGTGAAGCGCGAGCCCGAGCTCGCGAGCTTCATCTATTCGACCGTCCTGCATCACGACACGCTCGAAGCGGCGATCGTCTATCGGCTGGCGGAGCGGCTCGACCATGCTGCAATCTCGGCCGGATTGATCCGCCAAGCCTATATGGATGCGCTCAAGGACAGTCCCTCGCTCGGCGAGAGCTTCCGCGCCGATCTGATGGCGACCGTCGACCGCGATCCGGCGACCCACCGGCTGATCGAGCCGGTGCTCTATTACAAGGGCTTTCACGCCATCCAGACGCATCGGCTGGCGCATTGGCTCTGGCACAAGGGCCGGCGCGATTTCGCCCTCTACCTGCAGAGCCGCGCATCGTCGATCTTCCAGTGCGACATCCATCCGGCAGCGCGAGATCGGCCGCGGCATTTTCCTCGATCACGCCACCGGCCTCGTGGTCGGCGAGACCGCGGTGATCGAGGACGATGTGTCGATGCTGCACGACGTCACGCTGGGCGGCACCGGCAAGGAAGCCGGCGACCGCCACCCGAAAATCCGCTACGGCGTCATGATCGGCGCCGGCGCCAAGATTCTCGGCAATATCGAGGTCGGCCATTGCGCGCGCATCGCCGCGGGCTCGGTGGTGATCAAGCCGGTGCCGAACAACGTCACCGTCGCCGGCGTGCCGGCCAAGGTGGTGGGTCAGGCCGGCTGTCCCGAGCCGGCGCGCACCATGGATCAGATGTTCCACGACGAGATCTGATCGTCAGCGTTGTTGTGTCGTGATTGTTGGTCGCTGACGCCGCGTGCTATGCGGCCCGAATCAGGAGATGCGCGGTGGATGTTCAGGAAGTCAGGAAGCTCGACGCCTATCTGAAGAAGCTGTTCGGCAATGCGCGCATCCGCGTGGTGCCGCGGCCGAAGAAGGACGATTCCGCCGAGATTTATATCGGCGAAGAATTCATCGGCGTGCTGTTCGTCGATGACGAGGACGACGAGCGCTCCTACAATTTCCAGATGGCGATTCTGGCCAGCGATCTGGAGTGACCATTCGGCCAGCCGCCAAGTTTATCTTGGCGCCTTGGCGATATTTTCGGCACGCATCAAAAACGTGATGTCGTTGATGGTTTGACGTCAGCCGGTGCTTGCGGGCGGCTTCAACTGCGCCATAAGCCGGTCGAACCCAGCAGCGACGGCGCGCCAATCGCTCAGCCACTCGCGCGGAAAGCGCAGCGTGATTTCGGCGCCGTCGACGGCGCGCTCGGCGATGCAGGTGCCCGGCACGGCACGGCCTTGGCGCGTGCAGCGGGCAAAAAACTGCTCGGGATTGGCAGCGAAATAGACGAGGTCTTCGCTCTGATAAGGCGTGCCGCTGCGAAACGCAGGATGGCGAGCCCATCGGGCCCTGCGGTTGCTTGTGCCTCGACGTAGCGCGGATAAATATTTCGCAGGCGTTCGACCGGCGGAGCACGCTGCCAAGCCTTGCGATCGTGACGAAAAGCCGGTCACTCATGGCGTCCGTTGTCTCGGCGGCGGCGTTTTGATCTGGTTGAGGGGCGGCTGTGTCGTTCGATTTGGCGTCGGGCTGTGGCGGCGTCAGCGAAGGCCACAGGAAAGCGAGGTCGATCCGCTCATGCGGCCCGGGATGACGCTGCACAGCGGCGCGGATGGCCGCCGGCGGCACATCGAACAGGACGCCCGCGACCGTGATCGGGACAGCGGGTGCGTCGAGCGGCACCGGCGCGCCCGGCCAAGTCGGCCACAGCACGTAAGAGACAAAAATCCCCGCCGCCAAAACCAGCACGACAAGCGAGGCGATTGGCCATAACAGCAACTTGCGCGCCGCGCGGCGTGTCCTTGACTGCGGAATTGTGTGAGCCGTCATGCCGAAGGGCTTCCCTGCGCAAATCAACAGCGAGTATCGCACGGCTCGCAAGCACAAACGCCGCGGCAGCAGGCAAGCGGTTTTTCGGGCGGCCGGACGTTAACCTTTCCTTAATCAATTCGTAGCGGCGCGCCGCATCCTCTGCGATGGCTTGGGCATCAGGAGGCGCGCCGCCCATGTTCGAAGACGTCATGTCCGGCGATTTCGCCGGACACGATTCGATCCGTTTTCTCCGCTCGCCATCGGCTTTGCCGTCGCCGGACTGTGCGCCAGCGGCTACCGGCTGTTCGCCGCGCACTTCCCGAGCTTTCGGCTGCTTGAAGTCGGTCCTGTGCCGGGGCGCTTTGCCGCGATTCCGCTGCTCATGTTTTCGGCGCCCTTCATCATCATGCGCAACACGATCCGCGGCCGCCGCATCGAGGGCCGCCGCACCGAATTCGTCATGGTCGCGACCGTGATTGCCGGGCTCTGGAGCCTGATGTCGGGAACCGTCGTGGTGCTCACGCTTCAAGCGCTGCTCAACGTCTGATAGTCGTTCCAAGCTGCGGACGAAGTCCGCGACCCCGGAATCATATCCCCGGCGATAGCGGCTATGGATTCCGGGCCCGCCGCTTGCGGCGCCCGAAACGACAGCCCGAACGAGAATAGCCCCATCCATGATCTACGAACTCGACGGACAGCGGCCGGATTTGCCCGAGGCGGGCCGCTACTGGATTGCGCCGAACGCGACGCTGATCGGCAAGGTGCGGCTTAAGCGCGACACCAGTGTCTGGTTCGGCGCCGTGCTGCGCGGCGACAACGAATGGATCGAGCTCGGCGAGCGCTCGCAAATTCAGGACAATGCGACGCTGCACACCGATCCTGGCTTTTCCGCTCACCATCGGCCCGAATTGCGTGATCGGCCATAACGTCATCCTGCATGGCTGCACGGTCGGCGCGAACTCCCTGATCGGCATGGGCGCGATCATGCTCAACGGCTCCCGCATCGGCGAAAACTGCCTGGTCGGCGCCGGCGCGCTGATCACCGAAGGCAAAACCTTTCCGGACAACTCGCTGATCGTCGGCGCGCCGGCGCGCGCCGTCCGCACGCTGGACGAGGCCGCGATGAACGCCATCGCCGCCGGCGCCGATATCTACGTCCGGCGCTTCAAGCAATACGCGAAGCGGCTGAAGGCGATCGGCTGAACTCGTGAAGAAACCTCACTTCGCCAGTGCGGTTTCGGGCTGACGCTGGGGTTCCGGGCGCGCCGGCGATGCGCACCTGATCGCCCGATGCGATGCCGTCCGGCGGGCTCTCGATGACGCGATCGTCGGCGGTGAGGCCCGATCCGATTTCGACTTCCTTGCCGAGATCGCGCGAGATCGTGACCGGCTTGAGCACGACGCGATTGTCGCTGTCGACTGTCGCGACGCGCAGGCCGCTGCGGTCGAAGATCAGCGCGCTCGCCGGCACGTTGATGGCGATCTCCGGGTGCGGCAGTTCGAAGCTGACATTGGCGAAGTCGCCGGTCATCAGCTCGCCGTTGGCATTGTCGACCACCAGCAACATGCGCGTCGTGCCCGACGCGACGTCGACCGACTGCGCCGACGCCTCGACAGTCGCCGCAAAGGTCCGTCCCGGATATTCGGGCACCGCGATCTGCGCCTTGGTGCCGATGCGGATGTTCGGCACGTAGTTTTGCGGCACGTTGACGTAGGCGCGCAGTCTGCTGGTGTCGGAAACCACGAACAACGGCGGTCCGCCGCCGCACCGGCATTGATCAGAGCGCCGACGTCGGTGTTGCGCGCGGTGACCAGGCCGTCGAACGGCGCGGTGATCCGCTTGTACTCTTCCAGCACGCGCAGGCGGTCGAGATTGGCCTGCGCCGATTTGACCAGTCCCTGCTTGTTGGCGGCATCGGCCGCCCGCTGGTCGAGATCCTGTTTCGACACGGCGCCGGAGGGAATCAATTGTTGGCCGCGCTGCAATGTTGCCTGCGACAGCGTTGAATTGGCCTGGGCGCTGGCGAGGCCTGCTTCGCCCTGCATGATCTGCTGGTCGAGGTCGGGCGCATCGATCTCGGCGAGCAGCTCGCCGGCTTTGACCGGCGTGCCGATATCGGCTTTCCAATCCTTCAGATAGCCGCTGACGCGGGCGTAGATCTGCGCCTGGGCGTAAGCCTCGAGCCGGCCGGGCAGTTCGAACGTTGCTTTCTTGCCGTGCGTGTCCGGCAGCGCCACGTTAACGACCGGCACCGCCTGCTTTTCGGTCCATTCGCTCAGCTTCGCGTCGGCCATCCGGCGCGTCGTGATGCCCATGACGACGACGATGACGGCGACGGATACGGCCATCGTGGCCGCGAAACCACAACCGACGGCGCGACACGATGGGCGGTGCGGAATCAGGCGGCATGCGGTTCTCCAATCGCCGGGACCGGCGCCGCCTTGCCCCGACGTTCGTGAATGATGCTGAAGACGACCGGAACGAACATCAGCGTTGCGATTGTCGCACAGATCAGGCCGCCGACGACGGCGCGGCCGAGCGGCGCATTCTGCTCGCCGCCTTCGCCGAGGCCGAGCGCCATCGGCGCCATGCCGATGATCATGGCGAGCGCCGTCATCAGCACCGGCCGAAAGCGGACGAAGCCGGCTTCGAGCGCGGCCGCCACCGGGTCGCCAGCAGTTCCAGTTGCTCGCGGGCGAAGCTGATGACCAGAACGCTGTTGGCGGTGGCGACGCCCATGCACATGATCGCGCCGGTCAGCGCCGGGACCGACAGCGTCGTGTGGGTGGCGAACAGCGTCCAGACGATGCCGGCGAGCGCCGCCGGCAGCGCCGTGATGATCACGAACGGATCGCCCCAGGACTGGAAGTTGACCACGATCAGCAGATAGATCAGGACGATGGCGCCGAGCAGGCCGAACAGCAGCCCGGAGAAGGCGCTGTTCATGGTCCTGACCTGCCCGAGCAGGACGACCTGCGCACCCTTCGGGGACTTCCTTGGCGGTCTCGTTCGCGACCTTCTGCACGTCGGCCGCGACGGCGCCGAGATCGCGACCCTGCGTGGTGCCGTAAATCTGCACCATCGGCTGGATGTTGTACTGCGAATACGACCGCCGGCGTAGTCGACGCGGCTGATGTCGGCAATGGCGCCGAGCGTTTGCGACGGGGCGCCGGCGGCCGTGATCGGCAGGTTCTTCAGGGCGTTGAGTAAATCGATCTGATATTGCGGCGTCTGCATGACGATCGCGTAGTTCACGCCGTTCGCGGGATTGAGCCAGTATGTCGGCGCGACCTGGCCGCTGCCGGCGAGGTTGACGACCATGCTGTTGGTGACGTCGCGTTCCGTGATGCCGACATACTGGGCTCGGGTCCGATCGACGTCGACATTGAAGCCCGGTTCGTCGAGCGACTGCTGAATACGCGCGTCGGCAAGCCCCGGAACGTGACGAAGCCGGCGCAGCAGCTTTTCCGCGTAGGCGAAATTCGCCGCGAGATCGGGGCCGCGGATTTGCAGGTCGATCGGCGCCGGCGCGCCGAAATTGAGAATCTGGCTGATGATGTCGGCGGGCAGGAAGGAGAACGTGACGCCGGGAAACCGTGCCGGCAATTCTTCGCGCAGTTGCTGTACGTATTCCGCCGTCGGCCGGTGGTCCTCGTTCAGCTTGATCTGGATGTCGCCGTCCTGCGAGCCGATGGTGCCGCTGTTGTTGTAGGTCATGTTGATGCCGCTGGACCGGCATGCCGATATTATCGACCATGGTCCCGAGGTCTTCCGGCGGAATGATCTGGCGGATCGCCTTCTGGATTTCGGCGAATTGCTGCGCGGTTTCCTCGACGCGCGTGCCGACCCGCGTGCGCGCATGCATCAGGATTTGTCCGGCATCGACCGTCGGAAAGAAGTCGCGGCCGAGATACGGCGCCAGCGCGAACGAGCCGATCACGACGGCCAGAAAGCACGTGACGAACACGCGCGCGGCGGCTGCAGCGCCATTTCGAGAAGCTCGCGATAGACCGAGACGGAATGTGCTCGAAGCCGCGCTCGAACGCCGCGCTGCATGCGCACCAGCGGATTGCGCGACGGCGGCAGCGGGCCATCCAAGCCGTGCATGTCGGTGTGCGGGGCATGCTTGCGCAGCAGATAGTTCGCCATGGTCGGGACCAGCGTGCGCGACAGGATGAACGAGCACGCCATCGCCGACATCACGGCTTCAGCCATCGGCACGAACAGGAAGCGCGCCACGCCGCTTAGAAAGAACATCGGCACGAACACGATGCAGATGCACAGCAGCGAGACGAACGCCGGCGTCACGATCTGCGCCGCGCCGTCCATGATCGCGGTCTCGACCTCCTTGCCCTGCTCGAGATGATAATTGATGTTCTCGATGGTCACCGTAGCGTCGTCGACGAGAATGCCGACGGCGAGCGCGAGGCCGCCCAATGTCATGATGTTGAGCGTTTCGCCCAGCGCCGAGAGCATCGCGATCGAGCCGAGCACCGGAGAGCGGAATGGATGTTGCGATGATGACAGTCGAGCGCCAGCTTCCGAGAAAGATCAGGATCATCACGCTGGTCAGCGCCGCCGCGATGATGCCCTCGCGAACGACGCTGCTGACCGCAGCCTTGATGAACACCGACTGATCGCCGACCTGCGCGATCTTGAGGTTGCTCGGCAGGATATCCTTGACCTCCTTCAACTTCTCCTTGATGCCGTCGATGATCGCCAGCGTCGAAACCGAGCCGTTCTTCAACACCTGCATCAGCACCGAGCGGTTACCCTCGACGTGCACGATATTGGTCTGCGGCGGATTGCCATCGCGCACATGCGCGACGTCGCGGATGTAGACCATCGCGCCGTTCACGCTCTTGATCGGCAGGTCGCCCAATTGCGCGATATGACGGACGGCGCATTGTTGAGCTGAATGGTATATTCGAACGATGCCGATCTTCTCGGTGCCGACGGGCGTGATCAGATTTTGCGCGGCGAGCGCGTTGGCGACATCCTGCCCGGACAGGCCGCGCGCCTGCATCGCGCGTTGCGTCGAGATCGATCTGCACCTGCCGCAACTTGCCGCCGTAGGGCAGCGGAATAGCGGCGCCCGGAACGGTGACGAGCGGCGTGCGCAGTGTGTTGAGTCCGATATCGGCCAGCGCCTGCTCGGACAAGCCGGAGCCCGACAACGCCAAGCTGGATGATCGGCACGGTCGAGGCGTTGTAATTGAGAATCAGCGGCGGCGTGGTGTTGGGCGGCATGTGCTTGAGCAGGGTCTGCGACACCGCGGTGACCTGCGCATTGGCGATGCGGATGTCGGCGCCCGGCTGGAAGAACACTTTGATGATGCCGAGACCGTTATAGGAGGTGGCCTCGATATGCTCGATGTCGTTGACCGTCGTCGTCAGCGCGCGCTGCGACTGCGTGGTGATGCGCCCGGCCATCTGTTCCGGCGGCAGGCCGGTGTACTGCCAGATGATGGCGATCACCGGGATGCGGATATCCGGAAAAATGTCGACCGGCGTGCGCATCGCGGCGAGCGGACCGACGATGAGGATGACCAAGGCGAGGACGACGAACGTGTAGGGACGCCGCAATGCGATGCGGACAAGCGCGATCATGCGGTGGGCGCTCCACAGTCACGAAACATTTGCACCGTTTATGGCACACGTCGCGTACGGCACAAACGCCGATTCACAGCGAGAGCACCACCGCTGCCTTGGCGCCCTTTGTTTACGCGTTGTTTATGCGGCCCACGATGTTGCGGACCTCACCGTTCCAACGTCAGGTCGCGCGGGCGCGGTCAGGCGAAGGCGCGCGGCTTCCACGGGATAAAGACCTGCTCCGCCCAGTTGACGGCGCGATTGAGCAAGACCGCCAGCGCCGCGATGACGATCAGCGGCGCGAAATATTTGGCGAGCGACAGCGTCTCGCCGTAGAACTGGAACATGTAGCCGATGCCGGTCGCGACGATCAGCAGTTGGCCGACGATGATGCCGACGAGCGCGCGGCCGACCGCGATGCGCAGGCCGGCGAAAATGTAGGGCAGCGCCGACGGGCAGCACGACGATGCGCAGGATTTCGCGCTTGCGTGCCGCCGAGCGAGCGCGCCACTTCGACCAGAAAGCTGTCCGCTTCCTTGGCGCCGGCCTCGACCGTCAGCATTTGCGGAAACACCGCCGAGACGAAGACGAAGATGATCAGCGTCAAGTTGCCGACGCCGAACCAGGCGATGAACAGCGGCAGCCAGGCGATGTTGGGAATCGACCAGAAGACGAAGATATAAGGATCGAGAATGCGGGCGGCCGGACGAAAGATGCCGAGCAGAAGCCCGAGCGCCGTGCCGATGACGAAGGCGACGACCAGCCCGATGGCGAACGGCCAGAGTGTCTGGCAAGCGTGGCGCGGACCAGTTCGCCCGAGGCGGTGAGCTGGATGAAGGCGGCGATGACGTTCGCCGGCGCCGGCAGGATGATCGGCGGCACGTTCATGCTGACCACCTGCCAGAGCGCAAGGAACACGACGATCGACAGCGCCGCCCAACAGATATTGGTTGCGCCGAATGACGGCGAGCAGCGACCTCGCGCCGTTCTTTGCCGCTGCCGTCGCAGCTGGATCGGCGGACTGAGTCATAGCTCCTCCTTGATGCTTTGCCAGGCGATGCTGCGCAGCCGCGCAAATTCCGGCTCGGCCCGCGCGTCGTAGCTGTAACGCGGCCGCGGCAGCTTCACCTCCAGCACCTGTTTGATCCGGCCCGGGCGGCGTCCCATGATGACGACCATGTCGGAGAGATAAATGGCCTCGTCGAGATCGTGGGTGATGAACAGTACGGTGCTTTTCACGCGTCCCCACAGGCGTCGAGCAGTTCGTCCTGCAGACGGTCGCGGGTCTGCGCGTCGAGCGCGCCGAACGGCTCGTCCATGAGCAGGATCTCGGGCTGGCGCACCAGCGCGCGCGCCAATCCGACCCGTTGCTGCATGCCGCCCGAGAGCTGGTGCGGATAGTAATGCTCGAAGCCGTTCAGGCCGACCAAGCGCGAGCGTCGCTGCGACGAGCTCGCATCTCCTCGGTGGTGAGCTTTCGGCGATGGGCCTGAAGTTGAATGCCGAGCGCCACGTTGCTCTGGATGGTCTTCCACGGCATCAGCCCGATGCCCTGGAACACCATCGACATCTTCGGGCTCGGACCGTCGAGCACGACCGCCATCGAGCCGGACCTCGCCGCGATTCCGGCGGGATCAAGCCAGCCGCCATCCGCAGCAGCGTGGTCTTGCCGCAGCCGCTCGGGCCCGACCACGGTGACGAACCGGCCGCCGTCGATCTTCAAGCTGAAGTCGTCAAGCGCCAACAGATCTTCGCCGGCCGGGCTTCGGTAGCTCTTGCGGACGTTGACGAACTCAAGCTCGGGCATGGACAGCGGACTCGAACCTGCCTTTTTGTGATAAACCGCAAGCCAGCTCGTCTGGCCCGCTCAGCCGCCGTGCCCTGCGCCCTTGTACCAATCCGGGGTGTCGGGCAGGCCCGGCGTTCCCTTGACGACGCCCATCTTGTCGAGCGCCGCTTTCAGCGGGCCGGTATCATAAACGTCGGCTGGCTTGGAAAGATATTCGTTCGGGCTTTCGTGGCGCAGCTTGAAGAACAGATCCATGACCTTCTGCGTGGCCGCGAAGTTGACGCCGCCGTTGACCGAGAAATAGCCGCCGTCGCGGAACACCTGCCACGCGGCCTTCGAGCTGCTGGTCGTTCAGGCCGGCTTCCTTGTAGATCTTCTCGGCCGCGTCGACCCATGAATCGGCATTGTCCTGCCACTGGCGATTGGCATCGAGCATCATCTCGACATAGCGCGTCGCGACGTCCTGGTGACCCTTAAGCCAATCTCGCTTGCGCCACGACCACCAGCCGCGGCACCGGCGGCGTGTTTTCGCCGTGTGCGGCGACGAGAATGTGGACTTGCTTGGTAAAGCCCTTGGCCTCGGCAAGCGCGGCGCCAAGATGCGAGAGGCTCGTGAGCTGGGTGCGGCCGGTGTCGAGCGCCTCAAGCCGCGCGGCGTCGGTGCCCGAGATGGCGATCCAATGGAATGCGTCGGACTTGAATCCCATGCCTTCGACCGCCATCTGCGCGTTGAATCGCTGCGCGCCGCCGAGACTGGCGACGCCCCAGGTCTGGCCCTCGGCGTCCTTGAGCGTCTTGTACTTGTCTTGGCCCCAGACTTCCTCGTCGCCATAAGGCGTCATCACCATCAGAATCTTGATTTTGGCGCCCGAATAGATGCCGCCTAGCACCGAGATGATGTCGCTCGTGGCGACCTCGGTGTTGTCGGTCACCACCGCCTGCACCCGCGCCGGTCCGCCGCCGCCGAGTTTCGGTCCGGGGTCGAGCATCGAGACCGTGCTTGGCGAACTCGCCCATCGCATCGGCCATACTGTTGAAGGATAGCGATGGGTCCGGCGCCGGCTCCAGTTCGGTCGCCTTGAGGGTGATGGCTGCGCCGCCCGCGGCCTGAGCCGTGGCGGTCTGAGCATGGGCGGCTGTTGGCGCGCCGGCGATAAGTGCAGCCGCTCCCGTGAACAGGACAAAAGCCGCGGTGCGACCCCGCGGTCCGGTTCCTCCAAACATTCTTACCTCCCTTGTCTGATGAGCTTTTATGTCTTTTAGCGTCGGCCCGTCTCACCGGGGCAAATTCAAATGAACGCTCGGCGCCGCGCCACGCCGGTTAAGCAAATCTCCCCGGGCCCGCAGGACCGTTTGGCAATTGTGGGCAGTAGCGCCTCTCGATGAGGAAGTCCACGTCACTATCGACGCAGACGGCGCGTGATGTGCTGTGAAGAATGAGCAAGCCTACCCCAAAAGGGGTGCGGCCGGCTCCTGGGGGAGAGCCGGCCGCGCGCGAACCCGGTCTGGGGACGGGGAGGGGTGGGGACGTGACCGGGGTCGCGAAGCTCCTTTGTGTCGTGCGCGTTCAGCGCGCGGTCGCGGTGGCGGGCGCGCCGCGCGGTTCACCGAGCGCGATCCACGCGTTCGGATCGGACTGCGATTGGCGCTTGACGAAGCGGTAGCCGGTTTCCGACCACAGCAGAATGTCGTCGGTCTGGTTGTCGAGGATAAACTCGCCTTTGTCGGTCTTGACCGTGAGGACGGCGTGGCCTTCGCCCTGCTTGTCGCGCACGACGGTGATGAGCAACGCTTCGCGCGGCCATCCCGCCTTCAACAACATCTTGCGTTTGAGCAGGACGTAGTCCTCGCAGTCGCCGTAGCCGTCGTCGGGATAATTCCAGCGCTCGACCACGCCCCAATGCTCCATGTCGGTCATCGGTTTGATGTTGGCGTTAACCCAATGATCGACCCGCAAGAGGTCCTTCCATGCCTGGGTCGAGAGCACCACGTCGCGCGGCGCCGAAGGTTTGGTTTTGCATTCCGGATCGTACTCGATGCAGAACTCGATCCAGCCGATCGGCGCTTTCGTCACACCGCCGAGAGAGATGAACAGCGGGCGGTCCTGGGCCATGCTCGCCGTCGGCGATGCGAGCAACGCGAGCGCGATAGCGCTTGCAGCGATGCCCTGTTTGATGATTGCCTTCCCACTCAAACTCATATGACCCCACTCCCGTCTCGTTGAGGTCACGTTTCGCACAAAGATTTTGCAACGCAGCTAAGTTGGATCGTTCAATTTGAAGCAAAAAAGGATCAAGACGCAGCGAAATGCAGCGAGTATTTTTGCAAACTTTATCTAAAATCTGACCGAATATATTTTAATTAAAATTGCGCGCATTATCTCGCCGATCGCTGCTGTAGCGGCTTTCTGCACGGCCGTTCGCCTTCTCCAATAGGAGCGTCGCTCTTGGCGGCACGGCTGATGGCACGGTTGACGGTTGGGGTTCGGTAGAACGGAGCTAAAAGGATGGCATTCTCGTTTACCGGCCGGTCACTCTGCGCCTAATTCCTTGCTGACCAGTCTTCAGATAGCGCGAGACGCGAAGCGCTTGCCGGCGCCATCGCGCGGAGTGAACGCAGCCCAGCGTCGATGTGACCGCTCGCCGGGCCGCCTGTTGCCGCACCGACGCCTAAGCGGCCGGGGCGGGCGAGGGTGTCGTTTCGCTTCGCGACGCCGGACGCCCCGATAGCCAGTGACTAAAGCGGTCCAGATAAAGATAGATGATGGGCGTCGTATAAAGCGTTAGGGATTGCGAGACCAGAAGACCGCCGACGATGGCGATGCCGAGCGGCCGGCGCAAGTCCGACCCCGCGCCTTGGCCCAACGCCAGTGGCAAGCCAGCGACGACCGCGCACATGGTCGTCATCATGATCGGACGAAACCGCAACAGGCAAGCCTGATGAATCGCCTCAAGCGGGCTTTTGCCTTCTTGTCGTTCGGCTTCGAGCGCGAAGTCGATCATCATGATCGCATTTTTCTTGACGATGCCGATCAGCAGAATGATGCCGACGAACGCGATCAGGCTCAAGTCATAGCCGAACAGCATCAGCATCAGCAGTGCGCCGACGCCCGCCGACGGCAGCGAGGAAAGTATTGTGATCGGATGAATGAAGCTCTCGTAAAGCATGCCCAGCACCACGTAGATGACGATGACGGCGGCCAAAATCAGCAGGGGTGTCGAGGTCAGCGATGCCTGGAAGGCTTGCGCAGTTCCTTGGAACGAGCCGATCAGAGTACCTGGAACATGAAGCTGCGAGTTCAGCCCCGAAATTGCATCAACCGCCTGGCTCAGCGCCGTGTTTCCCGCAAGATTGAACGACAGCGTGACTGCCGGAAAGACGCCTTGGTGATTGATCGTCAGCGGCACGACCTTGTTGGTGTAATGCGCCACGGCAGACAGCGGCACCTGCGCGCCGCTAGCGGCCGCGACATAGATTTGCGAGAGATCTGTTTGTTGGTTCTGAAATTGCGGCTGGACCTCCAAGATAACTTTAGACTGTTCCGTCGGCAGATAAATGGTCGTCACCTGCTCCTGACCGAACGCGGCATAGAGTGCCGTATCGACCGCGGACAGCGTAACACCGTAGGTCGAAGCAGCGTCGCGATCGACCTCGACATTTATTTCCGGCGAAGCAATCTGCTGGTCGGACGCGACATCGGTCAGAATCTTCATCGGCCGCATTTTGGCGAGCAGAATGGGCGCCCAGTGATTCAACTCGTCGGAATTCGTGTCGGTGAGGGTATATTGGTATTGCGCCTGCTCGAGCCGGCCGCCGACCGTGATGTCCTGCCCGGCCTGCATAAAAAACTTGCCGCCGATCACCTGGGCAACCTTGGGCCGTAAGCGCTGCCATCACTTGGTTGATCGGCGCCGCTCACCGAAGGGTTTGAGCTGGATGAACATGCGTGCGGTGTTTTCGCTTGCATTGCCGCCGGTGGCGCCAGCAAAGCCGACCAATCCGTGAACCGCGGGATCCTTGACAACAATGATCGGAGACTTGATTTTCCAGCTTGGCCATCGCCGCAAACGACTTGTCCTGCCTGCGCCTCGAGTTCGCCGAAGATGAAGCCGGTGTCCTGCTGCGGGAAGAAAGCCCTTCGGTATCACCATGTAGAGATAGCCGGTCAGCACGATGAGTGCCATTGTGCCGAGCAACATGCTGAACTGGTGACGGAAGGACCAACTCAGGCCGCGATCGTACCAGGCCAACATCCAATTGAAAAAACCTTCGAAGGTGCGGCTGATACGCCCGGGCGACCGCCCGCTTTCGCGAGCGAGGAACAGCGAGCACATCATGGGTGTCAGCGTCAGCGCAATGAAGGCCGACACGACGACGGCTATGCTTACGGTCATCGCGAATTCGTGGAAAAGCCGCCCGACGATGCCGGACATGAAGAGCAGCGGAATGAACACCGCGATCAGCGAGAAGGTAATCGAGACAATAGTGAAGCCGATCTGGCCGGCACCCTTGAGGGCGGCCTCGAATGCCGGATTCGCCCGCCTCGATGTAACGCACGATGTTCTCGATCATGACGATGGCGTCGTCGACGACGAAGCCGATGGCGATCGTCAATCCCATCAGCGACAGGTTGTCGATGCTGTAGCCGAGCATATACATGGCGCCGAACGTCGCGATAATCGCGAGCGGTACCGTCACGCTGGGAATCGCCGTCGCCCAAGGCTTGCGCAGGAATGCGAAGATGACCAGCACGACCAGAATGGCTGTTATGACCAGTGTGGTTTCCACGCCACTGACGGAAGCGCGAATATCTTGCGATCGGTCGCTGAGCAGGTCGACGTGCACAGAACGGGGAATCGACTTTTGGAGCTGCGGCAGTTGCGATTTGACCTGATCCACGACCTGAACGGTGTTGGCGCCCGCCGCGCGAAAGATCAACAATAATTCGGCGGGTTTGCCGTCGAACCAAGCGCCGGAGCGCGGATTGACCGAGGAGTTGATGACATCGCCGACGTCCTTCAACATGACGGGCGCGCCGTTCTGGTATGTCACGATGATATTGCGGAATTGCTCGGCGTTCAGCAATTGATCGTTGGTGTCGAGCGTGAATTGCTGCTTTGAACCCTCCAGGTTGCCTTTCGCAGCTTCAAGCGTGGCATTGGTCAGCGCGGTGTCGATTTGCGCGAGGCTGATGCCGCGCGCAGCCAACGCCTGGGGATCGACCTGCACGGTGACGGCAGGCAATTGCTCGCCGCCGATCGCAACCTGTCCGACGCCGGGCAATGTCGACAGCGATTGTGCCAGGACCGTGTTCGCGTAGCTATCAAGTTGGTATTCCGGCATCGCATCTGAGTGGATGGCGTAGATCAGGATCAGGCCGATCCGCCGGGTTTGTCTTGCGATAGGTCGGCGGTTTGGGCATATTTTTCGGCAGTAAGCCGCTAGCCGAATTGATCGCGGTCTGCACGTCGCTCGCGGCGCCATCGATATTGCGGCTGAGATCGAACTGCAGGGTGACGGTCGTTTGGCCGAGCCCGCTGGTGGAGGTCATCTGTGACAGGCCCTGGATTTGGGTAAATTCGTTCTCCAGGGGCGTGGCGACGGTTTCCGCCATCGTATTGGGGCTCGCGCCGGGCAATTGCGCAGTGACGACGATGGTTGGAAAGTCGACGTTGGGCAGCGCGGAGACCGGCAGCAGCTCGTAGGCTGACCAAGCCGAAAATGAGAATGCCAGCCATCAGCAAGGTCGTGGCGATCGGTCGGCGAATGAAAATCTCCGAAACGTTCATTCGGTCGCACTCGTTTCGGTGTTCTGTTGCACATTTGTATTCTGCCGAATGTCGACCTCGACCCCGTTGTCAAGGGCGTATTGTCCGTCGGTGACCACTTGTTCGTCCGCCGGACAGCCCCTTTGCGATGACGGCGATTGAATCCTGGCGGGCGGCGACCTCGACGCCGACCCGTTTCACTGTGTTGTTCGGGCCGATCACGTACACGTAGGGTCCGGTCGGACCGGCCATCACGGTTTGCGTCGGCACCGTAACGACGTTCTTCGCAGATTGCCACGATCAGCTTCACCCGCACGAATTCTCCCGGCCAGAGCCCTTCATCGGCATTGGCAAATGTCGCCTGCATCAGCACGGTCCCGGTGCTGGTGCTGACCAGATTGTCGATCAAGGAGAGCTTGCCCTTTTCGAGTAGCTTTCCGGCCTGCGAATAAGCATCCACGTCGAGCGGCGCCGCGGCCTGGTTGTGCTTTATTTCGTCAAGTAGGTTTTGCGGAACATTGAAGCTCACGTAGATTGGCTTTATTTGCGCAATCGTGACCATGGCGCCGGCCGTGTTTTGGCCGCTGGCGATGCTGCTCGTCGTCGAGCTACTGCTGCTGTTGCTATTGCCCGATGTCTGACCCGGACCGACGAGATTGCCGAGGTCGACCAGCAAGGCGCCGGCGCGTCCGGAGACCGGCGCGACGATATGGCAAAATTCGAGATTGAGCTGTGCAGTCTCGACGTTTGCCTGATCGAGTTTGACCGTGCCTTTGTCCTGCTGGACGACGTAAACCTGATCTTCCGCCGTTTGTCCTGCGATCGAACTCTGCTGCTCCAATTTCTGGTAGCGCGTGAGGTCGACCTGTGCCTCCGCGAGTATGGCCTGATCATGTGCCAACTGCGCTTTGGCCTCGATCAAGTGCCGCCTGGTACGGGCGCGGGTCGATCAGGAACAATTCCTGGCCCTGCTTCACATCCTGGCCTGGCGCGAACTCGATCTTCATGATGGGACCGCTGACACGGGCCTGCAGAGCGACGTTGTCGATTGTTTGCACGGTGCCGAGTGCATTGACGATGTCGGGAACATCCTCCTGGGCCGCCATTGTCGCCGTTACCGGCACGGCAGGGTTGGCCGTGCTGGCGCTCACCTTCGCCTTCGACGACGGTGCTAAAATAAACCAAGCCCCGACCGCAGCGACGCCTAAAATCACCAGGCCGCCAATGACGACGGTCCGACTGCGCCTACCAACCCTTTGCAGAAAAACCATGAAGCTCTCGGCGCAATAAATTCCATTTGAATCGGGGGACGCCGATAATGACGGGGATGTTGCCAAAAAGTTCCAATTTACAATAAACGCGGGTGGTGCAATCCCACCGCATTACAAAATCTTAATTTCCTGGACGAGAAACGGCCCGCAAGGCTAGCCGCCGCAGATGTTTTCTTCGAGGAAGTCGGGGTGCTGCGAGCGGGTGAACTCGATGGCGAAGCCGTCTTCGAGATGGCGCACCACGCGGCCCTGCACCTTGCCGAGCGTGACCAGCGCGCCGATCGGCGGCCGCTGATCGGTGGCGATGCCGGCGCCCGATTGCGAAACGTCGATGATGCGGCAGGTGAGGTTGACGCCGTTCGGCATGATCAGCCGGCCGACCGGATTGCGCGGCACGATACGGCCGTGGCGGCGGTCTTCCGGCAGGCCGAGAATGTGGCGGTTGGCGAGCCAGGTGAGCTGGGCGGCGAGCTTGTCGCGCTTGCGCGCGGTCGCCGAGATCGTCATCGCGAAGCCGTTCTGAAACATGCGCGCGATGTGGCCTTCGAGCCGGCCGAGATGATCGACATAGGCGATGATGCGCTCGCCCGGCGCGCCGCCGACCGGCGCGATCAGCGCCATGCCGCCCGGCGACATGTTGACGACCTGGCAGGGAAATTCGCGCCGGTCCGCCAGCATGTAGCGGCCGAGCAGATTGACGCGCACGCGCTGAAAGCGGCGGCGGTCCTCGCTCAGCGCCCGCAAACTCGGCTTTCGCTCAGCTAACGCCATGCGGAATTGCTTGCGCCTGCTCGGACAGCAAGCCTAGGCGCGCGATGTTAATGGCTCGTTAGCCGCCATTGCAAAGGTTGCGGACAGTCGTGTCGCGGACGCGATGGGCGCTAGGAGCGGCCGCCGTCATAGACCACGAACCGCGCCGCGGCGCGCCGCCATGAAACGCGGCAGCAAGCCGGCTCTGCGTCGTGGCGCCGACGTGGCGGCGGCTGCCCAGCGTCAGAGCGCCGATCGGGCTGTGCGCCAAGCCATTGCGGAATTTTGAGCGGCGCCAGAACGCCGATGGCGCGCGCGAGGCTGGGCCGGCGGGTGCCGAGCGGCAGCAGCAAAAGCTCGAGTTCGATCGGCTCGCCGTCGTCGTTGTGCGCGGTCGCGCCGGCGACCGTGCCGACGCTTTCGTCCGCGAGAATGGCGAGCAGATCGATGATGGCGGCCGGCTTGCCGGCGCCCACAGGTCGACGAAGGATTCGCCTTTCAGCTCGCGGCCGAACAGCGCGCAGACCCGCGTGCCGGCCAGCCGGAAAGGATGGCGGCGCGTCATCGTCCAGCTGCGAGAATGAAGGTTCGCTGAGCACCTGGCGGATTGCGCCGGGCTCGATCTCGGCGCGTTCAGGCGCCGGGCGCGCGGCCGCGCCGCTTGCTCCCAGTAAGCGTAGAGCTCGCGGCTCGCTGCGTGTTTCATGAACGCCCACTCCCGCTCGTCGCGCGCGGCCGCGCACTGTCCCCGTTCGGGACAGGTTTTGCGGCTGTTCGGCCGCGCGGTGGCGGAGCGGAGCAGGCGGCGTGCCGGCGTGCCTGAGCGGACGCCGAGAGCGCGGCGCTGACGCGCGAATTAGGCTTAACGAAGCGTTGACGTTGGCGGCGCCCGCGTCGGGCCGCCTAGGGTGCGCGGCATCGACGCCGCCGAGCCGCTCTGCGGCGGCCGTTATCGGATAGCGGGAGGCGAGGTTGGATGTGACCGGACGCGGCCGCGGCAAACGGCGCCGCAAGGCGATCGCGGCGAAACTCCGAGCCGACTGGAACCGCCACGGCAACCGCGCGGTGCAAGAGGGAGGGCGAACGCCCTCCCTCTTGTTTTTCGGGCGGTTGCCGCCATGCCGGTGTTGCGCCGCTTGCCGTTGCGACAGCCGCCGCTTGCCCACGGCGCTATGGTCGCGACCTATCTGAGCCAGCCACGCAGGTCTCGTGTGACGCAACGTTCACGAGCCGATGTTCAATGTGCCGCCGGTCGTGATCGCGACGGTGGCGGTGCTGGTGCTGGTCCATGCGCTGCGCATGTTCGTGCTGACCGACGCGCAGGACGAGCAGTTCCTGCTGACCTTTGCCTTCATTCCGGCGCGCTACGGCACCGATCCGCGACGCTTGCGGGCTCGTTCCCGGGCGGCTTCGGCGCCGATCTGTGGACCTTCTTCAGCTACGCCTTCATCCACGCCGATCTGCTGCATCTCGGCGCTCAATCTGGCTTGGCTGCTGCCGTTCGGCACCGCGCTGGCGCGCCGTTTCGGGGCTTGGCGCTACGTCGCCTTCATGCTGGTGACGGCGGCCGCCGGCGCGTTCGCGCATCTCGTCAGCCATCCCGGCGCGATGGTGCCGATGATCGGCGCCTCGGCGGCGATTTCGGGCGCCATGGCGGCGGCGATGCGCTTTGTCTTCCAGCAAGGCGGCCCGCTTGGCGTGTTTCGCGCGGCTGACGACGCGATGCCTATCGCGTGCCGGCCGCGCCGCTGCTGGCGACGCTTCGCGATCCGCGGTTCCTGTTGTTCCTCGCGGTCTGGATCGGGCTCAACGCGCTGTTCGGCTTCGGCACCGTGTCGTTCGGCGGAGGCAGGGCCAGGAAATCGCCTGGCAGGCCCATATCGGCGGCTTTTTCGCCGGCTTGCTGCTGTTCACCGCGTTCGATCCGGTCGTGCCGCGCGGCGAACTCGATACCGAGGCCAGCGGCTGACGCGTGCCTCGATTGCGCGAGCACTCGCGCAAACGGCATGGCACGGTCACGCACTGCCGAAAATGCGCATGCGTGGCCGACGATCGGAACCGCGGCGGGCAGCCCTGCCGACGGATTCAGGCCATCAAACCATTAGCCCCGTCGCCTTCGACGCCGTCGGTTCGCCGGCTGCGGGCTGACGCGAAGCTAGGGAGGCTACGATGACCGTCAGCATCATCCTCGCCGGCAAAGGCCGCGAGGTCGTCACCATCGAGCCCCATGCCACGTCTTGCCGCCGCCGTCGGCGCTGCTCGCCGAAAAGCGCATCGGCGCGCGTGCTCATTCTCGGCGCCGACCGCCGCATCGTCGGCATCCTCTCCGAACGCGACATCGTGCGCGCGCTCGCCGAGCGCGGCGCGGCCGCGCTCGACGAGCCGGTCAGCCAGACGATGACCCGCAAGGTCTCGACCTGCAACGAGAACGAGACCGTCGTCCAGCATCATGGAGCGCATGACCGAGGGAAATTCCGCCACGTGCCCGGTCGTCGACCAGGGCCGGCTCGTCGGCATCGTCTCGATCGGCGACGTGGTCAAGCACCGCCTGCAGGAGATGGAGCGCGAATTCGGCGGCGATGCGCGATTACATCCTGACCGCATAGCGATAACCGCATAGCGACATCAGACGGCGCGCGCACTCTGATACCGATGTGCATCAGCGCGCATTGCCGGAATGCGCTGCGGCGCATTCCTCAGCTTCCGGCAATGCGCTATCATGCGTATCGAGGATGGCGGAGGAGGTAGTCATGCGGCGGAGTCAGGTCGCTTTTTGGTCGTGCTGGCGATCGTCGGATCGGCCAGCGGCGCCTTTGCGGCCGGCAAGATCCGGTTGGCGCAGACCTCGACCACGACCAACTGCATGATGAGCTGCAACTCACAGGCGGCGACGCTGCCAATCCGCCTGCGTCGTGCCGGGCTCGCCGCCGACCAGCGCGTGCGACGACGACCAGCAATGCCAATGCCAGCACGTCATGCCTGCTCAACTGCTCGACGCCAGCAGATTTCGTGCCAGACCAACTGCGCGCGGGCATCGCCGTCGCAGTGAGCGCCGGTCAGCCTCGGCGAGCGCTAGCAGTTCGGCGATCGATTCCGTGATCGAATCCAGCGCTTTTTCGGTGGCGGCGCGGCCGATCGCGATGGCCTCGGCGGCGCGATGGAAATCGAGCCAGCCGATGTGGCCGATGCGCGGCGTGATGTGGATGTCCGGCGGATCGCCGGCGAGCCGCATGCGGGTGAGGCGATCCTGCATGATGTTGAAGGATTCGATCATCACCGTGGAAAAACTCGGCCGCGCGGTGCCGGCGATGATTTGGCGCTTGAGCGCGCGTTCGGCGCCGAACATGCCGCGCAGGCCGCGAAAGCCGTTGCGCGGCTTGCCGCGGCGTGCATCGGCTCCGTCGTCGCCGGGATCGGAGCCGTGGCTGGCGATGGTGGCGCCGCGGCCGAAACGGTCGGCGTCGAGATTGACCGCGATGACCACCCGCGCGCCGAACGCGCGCGCCGCCGATACCGGCACCGGATTGACCAGCGCGCCGTCGACCAGCCAGCGGCCGCCGAGGCAGACCGGCGGAAATATCCCCGGCAGCGCATAGGAGGCGCGCAGCGCCAGCGCCAGCGAGCCGCGCGTCAGCCAGACTTCGTGGCCGGTGCCGACCTCGGTCGCGATCGCGGCGAAGCGCACCGGCAGATCCTCGATCAGAGTCTTGCCGATCGATTCCTCGAGCCGGCTCGCCAAGCCGTCCGCCGCTGATCAGGCCGGAGCCGCCGATGCTGCACGTCGAGATAGCCGATGATGCGCCGCATCGTCAGCGAGCGCGCCCAGGTTTCCAGCGTGTCGAGCTGGTCGGTCGCGTAGCAGCCGCCGACCAGGGCGCCCATCGAGGTGCCGACGACGATGTCGGGAGTGATGCCTGGGCGGCGAGCACCTGGATCACGCCGATATGGGCGAAGCCGCGCGCCGCGCCGCTGCCCAGCACCAGACCGATCGAAGGACGGTCCGACCTGGTGCCGACGGCGTCCGGGCCGACATCGGTGGTACTCACACTGTCCTCACGTCTTACGCGTCCGAAGAATGTCTTGCAGCACTGTCGCGATTCCCTGCAGCGGCATGATTGGCTGCCGCGCAGGCGACAACAAGTCAGAAGCGCAGATATGGTGAAACTCGGCATCGGCAATCAGGATGACGGCCAACCGGCGCGCATCGGCTTGAAATTGCCGTGATTGCGATCGAGAAACGCCGACATGGCGGGGTGGGGCTGGAGCAGCTGTTCGGCGCAGCGCCGTGTTGGCGGCCGCAGCCGTTTTGGTCTTGTTGGCGCCCGTCCACGCGTCCGCGCAGATGCGCAATCTGATGGCGCCGCAAGCCATCGGTGCCGGCGCCGCTACGCGGCGGCACCGGCTCGCCGGGCGCCACCCTGGTCTCTCCGATGCCGCTGGCGCCGCCGCTGCAATCCGCCGCCGTCGCGCAAGCCGCGCCGGTCGTCCCGGCCGGACATGTCGCGCTCGCGGTCGCCGCCCGCTACGGCCACGACGCGCCGCTGATCAGCGGCGGCCTGATCTGGCGCGTCTATGCGGCGAAGCCGGACGCCACCGGCGTGTTCCGTCTGGTCAAGGAAGAACGGGCGGCGGCGCCGACTTTCGTTCTGCCGCCCGGCAATTACGTGGTGCATGCGAGCTTCGGGCTCGCCAGCGCGGCGAAGGCGGTGCAGTTGCGCTCCGAGACGGTGCGCGAAGTGCTCGACATTCCGGCCGGCGGCGTGCGGCTGGAGGGCCGCGTCGGCGACGTGCGCATCCCGACCGGCCAGATCTCGTTCGACATCTATCCGGGCAGCCAGTTCGACACCAGCCGACCGCCGGCCGATCGCGCAGAACGTCATGACCGGCGACGTCGTGCTGCTGCCCGAAGGGACCTATTACATCGTCTCGAATTATGGCGACGGCAATTCGGTGGTGCGCTCCGACGTGCATGTCCAGCCGGCCAAGCTGACCGACATCGTCGTCACCCATCGCGCCGCGGTCATCACGCTCAAGCTCGTCAACGAAGCGGCGGCGAGGCGCTGGCCAACACGCAATGGACGGTGCTGACGCCTGGCGGCGACGTGATCAAGGAATCGATCGGCGCGTTTCCCCGCGTCGTGCTCGCCGAAGGCGACTATCACCTGATCGCGCGCAACGAGGGCAAGACCTACCAGCGCGACTTCAAGGTCATCACCGGCGTCGACGGCGAGGTCGAGGTGCTGGCGCATTGAGCAAGCGCGGCTCCGTTCACGCCGCCTTCTTTCATCGCGCAGTCTCGTCCGGCGGCACGGCTTCCTGCGCCAGCGCGGCCAGCGCGGCGTCGAGCGGCATGGTCTGCTGCCCCTCGCTGCCGAGGCGGCGGATCGAGACGGTGCGCTCGGCGGCTTCCTTCTTGCCGACCACCAGCAGCACCGGCACCTTGGCCAGCGAATGCTCGCGGACCTTGTAGTTGATCTTCTCGTTGCGCAGGTCGCCCTCGACGCGCAGGCCCGCGCGCTGCGCCGCCGCGATCGCCTCGCGCGCATAATCGTCGGCGTCCGAGGTGATGGTCGCGACCACCGCCTGCAGCGGCGACAGCCACAGCGGCAGGTGGCCGGCATAATGCTCGATCATGATGCCGGTGAAGCGCTCGAGCGAGCCGAACATCGCGCGGTGCAGCATCACCGGCGTCACCTTGTTGGAATGCTCGTCGATATAGAAGGCGCCGAGCCGGCCCGGCATGTTGAGATCGACCTGCACGGTGCCGCACTGCCAGTCGCGGCCGATGGCGTCGCGCAGCACGTATTCGAGCTTCGGGCCGTAGAACGCGCCTTCGCCCTTGTTGAGCGTCCACGGCCGGCCGGAGGCTTCGAGCGCCTGCATCAGCGCGGCTTCGGCCTTGTCCCACACCGCATCGTCGCCGATGCGCTTCTCCGGCCGGTCGGAGAATTTGATGCGCACGTCGTCGAAGCCGAAATCCTGCGTAGATCGACAGGATCAGATCGTTGACCTTGAGCACTTCGTCGGCGATCTGCTCCTCGGTGATGAAGATGTGCGCGTCGTCCTGGGTGAAGGCGCGCACCCGCATCAGCCCGTGCAGCGCGCCGGACGGCTCGAAGCGATGCACCTTGCCGAACTCGGCGATCTTGAACGGCAGGTCGCGATAGGATTTCAGCCCGTTCTTGAAGATCTGGATGTGGCCGGGGCAGTTCATCGGCTTGACCACGAAGGTGCGCTCGTCCTCCTCGCGCGGCTGCACCAGAAACATGCCGTCGCGGAACGTCGCCATGTGGCCGGACGCCACCCACAGCGATGAATTGATGAGCTGCGGCGCGTTGACCTCGGCATAGCCGGCGTCGCTCTGGCGGCGGCGGATGTAGTTCTCCAGCGTCTGGAACAGCGTCCAGCCCTTCGGGATGCCAGAACACCGAGCCGGGCGCTTCCTCCTGGAAATGGAACAGATCCATCTCGCGGCCGAGCTTGCGATGGTCGCGCTTCTCCGCTTCCTCGATCTGCTTGAGATAGGCGTCGAGCTCCTCCTGCTTGGCGAAGGCGGTGCCGTAGATGCGCGACAGCATTTCGCGGTTGGAATCGCCGCGCCAATAGGCGCCGGCGACCTTCATCAGCTTGAACGCGTTGCCGATCTTGCCGGTCGAGGTCATGTGCGGGCCGCGGCACAGATCGAACCAGTCGCCCTGCTTGTAGATCTTGATCTGCTGGTCTTCCGGAATGGCGTCGACCAGCTCGACCTTGAAGCTCTCGCCCTTGTCGCGAAACACCCTCTTGGCCTCGTCGCGCGACCACACTTCCTTGGTGAACGGTTTGTCGCGCGCGATGATCTCGCGCATCTTCTTCTCGATCGCGGCGAAATCCTCCGGCGTGAACGGCTCGTTGCGGAAGAAATCGTAATAGAAGCCGTTCTCGATCACCGGACCGATGGTGACCTGGGTGCCGGGCCACAGCGTCTGCACCGCTTCGGCGAGCACGTGCGCGGCATCGTGGCGGATGAGCTCCAGCGCGCGCGGATCGTCGCGGGTCGAGGAATTCGATCTTGGCGTCGTGCTCGATCGGATCGGCAAGATCGGCGACCTTGCCGTCGAGCGCCATCGCCACCGTGCGCTTGGCGAGCGACGGCGAAATGCCCTTGGCGATATCGAGGCCGGTGGTGTTTGGCGGATAATCCCGACGCGCGCCGTCGGGAAAGGTCAGCGCGACCATCTTCAACTCCTGTTGCTCACTCGCTGCCTACGAACGCAGGTAAGCGTGAAAAGCATATAGCAGTTGAAAGAAGTTGCGCAACGGAAAGGTTTATCGCTCTAGTTGCTTGGGTCGAGGTTGGATGCCGCCGACGACACTTCAGCCGCGTACTGCCGTCATTCAAAAATCAACTGCTGCCTTAATTCGATGAACAAGGATTGCGGCAAGCGCGCCCCGAAATCATCAAACTACGATCATACCGCCGCCCCATTACCCAACGACCGTCTGCGTCACGTCCGCGCACGACCGCGTATCACAATTAGACGCGTGCAGTTCTCAAGCGCGGCAGGGGCTGATGTCAAACGTTGCGGATCTGCAACGCAAGTGTGTGTGTTGCGTACGGCGTAGGTCCGCCGCTGGGGGTTGACATGTGGGGAGGCTTGCGGCGGCCGCACCGGCCACTTCAGGTGATTTGCGTATTGGTCGCGGTGATGCTGACCGCAGCCTTTTCCTTACAGTTCGGTTTTGCCGCGCGTGCCGGCGTACGGCCGATGCCCGACAAACCCAACCTCGGCACGCTTGGCGAACAACTCAATGCCAACACGATCTCGATCGTGTCCGGCAACCCCAACGCTACGTATCTGAGCATTGCTTACGACATGTCCGACGTGCTCGATGACGGAGACAATTTCCGCATCCTGCCGGTCATCGGCAAAGGCGGCGGCCAAAACATTCGCGACGTGCGTTTCCTCAAGGGAATCGATCTTGGCATCACGCAGTCGATCATCCTTAACGAATTCCGCGCGTCCAACGAAATCGGCAATATCGACGATAAGATTGTCTACATCGCCAAGCTGTTTAACGAAGAGATGCACGTCGTGGTGCGCGCGGATTCGGGGATCAACGCGCTCGAGCAGCTCGACGGCAAGAAGGTCAATTTCAGCGACATCGGCAGCGGCAGCCAATTGTCGTCGCGCGACATTTTTCGTCGGCTCGGTATTCACCCTCACGAAGTCAACATGGGCCAGGGCGACGCGCTCGAAAAGCTGAAGTCCGGAGAGCTGGCGGCGACCATCTTGATCGCCGGCAAGCCGACCGGGGCCATGGGCAAGCTGCGGGCCGCCGATGGATTCCGCTTTTTGCCGGTGTCGTTTGCGAAACCGTTGCAGAGCGATTACCTCCCCGCTGTGCTGAGCCACAGCGACTATCCCGGCATGGTCGAGACCGGCCATGACGTCAACACCGTTGCGGTGGGTGCGGTGCTCATCGCGTACAATTGGCCCCGGGATTCCGATCGCTACCGACGCATCGCGAAATTCGTCGACGTGTTCTTTCCCAAGCTCGGCGAATTGCAAAAGCCGCCGCATCATCCGAAGTGGCGCGAGACCAATCTTGCGACGGTGGTCCCGGGCTGGAAGCGTTTCCCGGAAGCGCAAGACTGGCTTGAGCAAAATCGCGAGAAGGGGTCGGCGGCCGCCGGCACGCACGAGCAGTTCGACCAGTTCTTGGCGACGCGGCATGCTTCCGGTGCTGACGAGGATTCAAAAAGCGCCGACAATCGCGATCAGCTCTTTCAGGAATTTCTCAAATGGCAGGCGCGCGAGCGCCATTGAGCGGAGGTTTTGGCGGACGACCAGTAATCATCGGAGCTTGAAAGCATGGGGAGGCGATCATGAGTTCTCCGGTTCATCACGCGAAAGATCTCGACGTTGCTTTGACGTATGCGCCGCCTTGGGCGCGTGAGCCGGCGGAGCCGCTGGCGACTTTGCCCGCAGCGCCCACGATCGAGAGGCCGTTGCGGAGCGGGCGTCCCGGCAAAGCGGGCGATCGTGCGGTGTTGGAGCTGCGACGCCAGCTGGCGCTCAATCCCGAAAAAATTCCTGAACCGCCGATGGCCCGCGATCACGGCGGTGGGTCGATCGCATTGCGGATTTGCGCACTTATCGGCGCTGCAGCGCTCGTTGCGTGGGCCGTGATTGCGCTGCCGGGCACAAAGCATGCTGCTGTCGACAAGGCGCAGGCTGATTTTCCTGTTAAGCCGACCGCCGACCCCGGAAAGCCCTATCAATCGTCGCTTTTGACGGCGCCGTGGCTTTCGGTTCATGACGTGCAGGGACAGATGAACAAGCCGTTGTCGGCGGGAATCCAGCTCGAAGGCGATGCGGTGGGCGCGACAGTCACGCTCTCGGGACTTGCCGCGGATACACGCCTGTCGGCAGGGCAGCCGTCCGGAACGACGGCGTGGCGCGTCGGCGCGGCTGATCTCGATGGTTTGATGATCCAGCCGCCGGAAGCTTTCGTCGGCGCGATGGATGTCACGGTGCAATTGCAGCTTGCCGATGATCGTGCGGCCGATAGCCAAGTGGTCCACTTCGCATGGCTCGGGCCCGCCGAGGCGTCGCCGGCGCCGCCACCTGCCGCCGAATTGCCGCCGCAACAGAGCGGCCATCTCGTGCTCGAGAGTGAGGAGATCGCCACGCTGGTGAAACGGGGCAAGGAACTCCTCGAAAACGGCGATCTCGCTTCCGCGAGGCTTCTGCTGCGGCGTGCCGCCGAAGCCGGCAGTGCGAGTGGCGCACTGGCGCTCGGCGCGACATTCGATCCCTTCGTCATCCGAAAGCTTGGCGCTGTCGGCGCCCAGCCGGACCCGACGCGTGCTCGTAAATGGTACCAAAAGGCAGCCGATCTGGGTTCACCAGTCGCGTCGCAGCAGCTTGGGAAGCTGGCGCAGGCGCCGCAATAGATTCAGATCGTCGGCGGAATCGCAGCGTACGCAGCCTTGATTCAAGGACTTTGCGACCGATCATTCGTTCCGCGCCACCGGCCGTAGCGCCATGGCAAATACCAGCGCGATTTTTCGGGCAACGCGTCTGCTATAAAGTCCAGCCCCGCAGTACCCCACGGCTGGCAGCGCAACAGCCGGGCCAGCGTCATCCAACCACCCGCCCATAAGCCGAACCGCGCAATCGCCTGGTCGGCATAGTCGGAACAGGTCGGCAGATGACGGCAGCGGTAGCCAATCAGCGGCGAGAGCGTGTAGCGATAGGCCCGCACCAAGCCTCGCCCGGCGAGGCGAGGGGCTCGTCGTGAGGCGTCAAACAAAGCGTCGAGGGACTTCGGCTTTTCCAAAGCTTACTCCGACGCGCGACGCGCCAGTCCTGCACGACGCACGGTAATTCTACTCGGCCGCCGCCTTAACCCCGCGCGTCGCCTCGATCTGGCCGATAGCATCGACGACGGCGTCGAATGTCAGCAGGGTCGAAGCGTGGCGCGCTTTGTACCCGCGCACCGGCTCGAGCACCGCAATGTCGGCCCATTTGCCGCTGTCGGGCGGCGCGCCGTTTTCCTTGAGCATTTTGCGCACGGTTTCCCGCAGCGCGCGCAACTCCCCGGCATTCGAGCCGATGACATTGCGCGCCATGATCGAGGACGAGGCTTGCCCGAGCGCGCAGGCCTTCACCTCATGGGCGAAGTCGATCACTGTGTCGCCGTCCATCTTCAGATCGACGGTCACTGTCGAGCCGCACAGCCGTGAATGCGCGGTGGCAGTCGCGCCCGGATCGGCCAGCCGCCCAATGCGTGGGATCGTGCCCGCGAGCTCAATGATGCGCCGATTGTAGACTTCGTCCAGCATCGCGAAACCGTCAATTCCCGGTCATTCGGCCAAGGTTTGTTGTGCGCCCTTTCCGATGGTCTATATATGTACCAACAGGCCGGGGCGAGAGTCCCGGCTTTGGCTTCGAGCCATGCATTTCGAGCCATGCCTCTTTAGCAGGTACATGCATCTTTAGCGGGTAATTGGGCAGATATGGACGCCGCCATCAAGCAATCGCTCCGGGGACCAGCCTCCGAGCACCTCCGCGCCACCCCGGCAGTGGTCGACAATCGGCCCTCGCGCGAGGAGGCGGAAGCAGCTGTACGCGCGCTCATCGCCTATCTGGGCGACGATCCGACCCGGGAGGGTTTGCAGGCCACGCCGAAGCGTGTGGTCAAGGCGCTGGACGAGCTTTATCGCGGTTACCGCGAAGTACCCGCCGACGCGCTCGCCCGCACCTTCGGCGAGACCGAACCCTATGACGACTTCGTGCTGATCCGCGACATTGGTTTCACGTCGCACTGCGAGCACCACATGATGCCGATCTACGGCAAGGCGCATGTGGCATACCGGCCGGTCGAGCGAGTCGTCGGCTTGTCCAAGCTGGCGCGGCTGGTTGACGTCTATGCGCGCCGGCTGCAAACGCAGGAGATGCTGACGTCGCAAGTGGCAGCGACGATCGACGAGGTCCTCAAACCGCATGGCGTCGCCGTGATGATCGAGGCCGAGCACACCTGCATGTCGATTCGCGGTGTCCGCAAGCCGGGTGTCTCGACCGTCACGACACGCTTTTTGGGAACGTTCCGCGACAGCACCGACGATCAGGTCCGGTTCGTGACATTGACGCGTGGCGCCGCGGTCGAGCGCTGACGCCGGCGTTAACGCGAGGCTTTCTCTTGCCCGAGCCATCATCATTTGCCCCGCCGGGCGCCGCCGCCGAACGTGAAGAAGGCTCGGCGCTGACGCCGAAGTTCGATGCCGACGGGCTCGTCACCTGCGTCACGACGGACGTGGCCTCCGGCGATGTTCTCATGGTCGCCCACATGAATGCCGAGGCGCTCGCGACAACCATTGCTACGGGTGAGGCGTGGTACTTCAGCCGGTCGCGTCGCGCATTGTGGAAGAAGGGTGAAACATCCGGCCACACTCAGCGTGTCGTCGAGATGCGCGTCGACTGCGACCAGGATGCGATTTGGATCAAGGTCGAGCAGGTGGCGGCGGCCTGTCACACCGGCCGACGCTCCTGCTTCTATCGCGCGGTGCCGCTCGGCAAAGCCGGCACGGTCACGCTCGAATTTCGCGACCAGCGGGTGTTCGATCCAAAGTCGATCTATCGAGACAAGGACAAGCGCTAGAAATTCATCCCTTGCTCGCGGCCGACGCGAGGGACCGCGCCAATAGCCGTTCCGCGCGCGCCAGGTGCGGGCGATCGTACATGACGCCGCCGATGCCGACGACACCCGCGCTTGGGCTGGCGGCGAACGCATCGACAATGGCGCGGGCATGCGCGACCGCGGCAGGTGAGGGTGTAAACACCTCGTTGATGGTCGGGACCTGCGCTGGATGGATCGCGAGTTTTGCGACAAACCCATCGCGGCAAGCCTCCTCGCACTCACGCCGAAAACCTGCGCTGTCGCGAAAATCGACATAGACGGTGTCGATCGCCGGCACGGCGGCGGCTGCGGCGCCGGCGAGACACAGCACCCGCGCTAATCGGTAAGGATCGAGGAAGTGGCCCTGGGCGTCGCGATTGGCCTGCGCGCCGAGCTCGGCGGACAAGTCTTCGGCGCCCCATGTCAGACCGGTCAGGCGGGCACTGGCGCCGGCGAATGTGCCGGCCAAGAACAGCGCGGCCGCGGTCTCGGTGGCGAGCGCGACGATCTTGATGTGGCCGTCGGGCAAGCCGCACTTCGCCTCGCGCACGGCAAGCTTGGCGTCGGCGTGAACGACAGTAGCGCCGCCTTCCGCCTTCGGCAGCATGATGGCGTCGGGCTTTGCCGCCGCGATGGCATCGAGGTCGGCATCGATGAGGCCGGTCTGCAAGCCGTTCACGCGAACCAGGATGGAGGGCCGCGTCGTTGCGCCGATCGTCTCCTTGAGGAACGCCGCGGCGCTCTCACGCGCGCGCGCCTTGCTGTCGGGCGCAATCGAATCCTCGAGGTCGACGATCAGGGCGTCGGCACCGCTCGTCATCGCCTTGTCGAGTTTTTTGGGGCTGTCGGCTGGAACGAAGAGGAAGGAGCGCATCAGACCTCGATTGTGCCTTCGGTGACGATAATGGCCGCGCCGCCGACGTTCGCCGATGACAGCGCGCCGCCGCGCATGACCAGGCTTAATTCGATCAAGCTCGGACGCCCCATTTCAAAACCCTGCTCGATGACAAAGCGATGCTCGCCGTCGCCGAGCGCCAAGGACTTCCCACAGAAGCCTGCGAGCGCCGCGGCGGCGGAGCCGGTAGCGGGGTCTTCGCGCACGCCAAGCCGCGGCGCGAACATGCGGGCATGAAAGGTGTTCGCCCGATCGACGGGCTCGTTGCAGAAGACGAATGCCGAACTGCGGTTGTCGCGTTCGAACGCTGCATCCCAGAGTGCTTCGTCGATACGGATTCGGCGCATGGCACCGATGTCACGCACTGGAACGAGGGTGAACGGGATGCCGGCGGACCATCGTGACGGCTGGTGATGGTCAAAGCCGATGTCGTCGGCCGCAAGGCCAAGCGCGGCAGCGATTGCTTCGCGATCTGCGGCCGTGCCTGTTTCGGCCGGCAGCGCCGGCAACAAGAAGCTCGCACGGCCGCGGTTGGTGCCTTCGGCGAGAACGCGGCATTTCAAAAGGCCGATCTTTTCCTCAAGGAGGATGTCGCTGCCGCCGCCGCGCCGCAATGCCAGCACCAGCGCAGTCCCCACTGTCGGATGGCCGGCAAAGGGCATTTCTGTAGCCGGGGTGAAGATGCGGGCGCGCGCCGTGCTGCCGGCGGCAGCCGGTTTGAGCACGAACACTGTTTCCGGGTGGCTGAATTCGCGCGCGATGGCCTGCATGCTCTCGCTCTCGAGGTCGTCCGCTTCGAAGACGACGGCGAGCGGGTTGCCGGCGAAGCGGACTCGCGTGAATACGTCGAGCGTTGCGAACGCGAGCTTCATCCAATCCCTCTCATGCGTCACTTCGGCCGCATGATGATGAACGCCTGGCGGCGGCATTCGGCGACAAGCTTGTTGTCCTGATTGTAGGCGCGGTGATGAAACTCGACGATGCCGGCGCCGGGCCGCGATTTCGATTCGCGCTTGCCAATGACCTCGGTGCTGCAATGGACGGTGTCGCCCTCGAACAGCGGGTGGGGAAACTTGACGTCGTTCATGCCGAGATTGGCGATGGTGGTGCCGACCGTCATGTCGGAGACCTGGATACCGATCATCAGGCCGAGCGTGAACAGCGAGTTCATCAGCGGTTGGCCCCACTCGGTCTCCTGCTCGCAGAAATGCCGGTCGATATGGAGCGGCTGCGGATTGAGCGTCATGTTGGAAAACAGCATATTGTCCATCTGCGTCACGGTGCGCGTGTAGCGGTGCTCCACGGTTTCGCCGACAACGAAATCTTCGAAATAGAGTCCGCCGCGCTTGTGCCGGACCGCTGCTTGTTGTGTCATGGTCGTCTCCGTTGTCGTTAAGACGACGTTTACCATAGTCGTTAATGATTTCTAATGCCCGAGACGGTCGGTGGGAGCGGGCCGGCAAGGGAGAGGAGCATTCATGCTGGTTGACCCCGGCAATTCCGCCGCCGGTTCGACGGTAACGGGAGCCATCCGCCAGGCGGCGCAAGCCACCGGGGCGAGCTTCAATTATCTGTTGGCGACGGCCCAGGTCGAATCGGGCCTCAATCCACAGGCCGGCGCCGCAACCTCGTCGGCGCGAGGCCTGTTCCAATTCATTGATCAAACTTGGCTCGCCACCATGAAGCAGGCCGGGTCCCAGCTTGGCTATGCTCGTTATGCCGACGCCATTTCCAAGAACGCATCCGGCCGCTATGAGGTGCAGGATCCGGCGTTGCGCAGCGAAATCCTGAAGCTGCGCAGCGATCCGACCGTGAACGCCGTGATGGCCGGCGCCTTCACCAAGGCCAATGCTGAGCGATTGTCCGAGCAACTGGGTCGCGCCCCGAGCGAAGGCGAACTCTACATCGCGCATTTTCTCGGTGCCGGTGGCGCAGCGCAATTGATCAAGCTCGCCGCCAATAATCCAAGCGCCACAGCCGCGAGTGCGTTTCCGGGTGCCGCACAGGCCAATTCCTCGATCTTCTATGACCGATCGACCGGCGCACCGCGCACGCTGGCGCAGGTGCGCAATATCCTGACGGCACGCTATGACGTCGCACGATCGAGAACGGATCGGCCGATGAGCACGGCGCTCGCTGCAAACAGTCCTGCTGCCGCTCCTGCCGCTCCTGCCGCCGCTGCGCCGGACACTGCTGGCATCGCCAATGCGTTCGCCGCCGCCGTGCCGCAACGCAACGTCAACGACAAGCAAGTCTTCCACGGTCTGTTTCAGGACACCGATCGCACATCACCGGTGGCGCCGCTCGTGAGCCAGCTCTGGGGCGTGCCTGATCCCGCGCAAAGAACCAACGGCTCAGAGAACAAATCAGCATCATCCGGCAGCATGTTCGATTTGTTCAAGGATCCGGTTGAGGGTAGCTGAGCGGCTCGCGCTTTCTCGACCATCGCCGGCCAGACTGCCGCGCCGAAGTGCGATTAACACCTCGGCAACATCTGCAAAGATTTATGGTGAACGGTTTGTTAAGTCCGTACCGTTAAGCTCGGTATAGGACCTAATCTTGTGTTGCGTGAGGAGCGATGATCGTCCGCGATTTTCTCCAGTGGGTGCGCAATGCGCCGGCCAGCGAACGGGCCGAAGCGACCAGTGCCCTGGCGCGCGCCTATCTCTATTCCGATCTTTCACCGGACGATCTCGCAGCCGCCGAAGGCGCGATGCTGATGCAGCTCGACGATCCGTCGCCGCTGGTGCGCCGGGCGCTGGCGGATGCGCTGGCGGCGAGCCCGGACGCGCCGTCCGCGATCGTGTTCGCGCTTGCCGCCGACCAGCCGCAGATCGCCGCTCCGGTGCTCGCGCTCTCGCCGCTCTTTATCGATGCCGACCTGGTCGATGCGGTGGCGGTCGGTAGCGTGGAGATTCAAGCATCAATCGCAAGCCGCGCATCGTTGCCGCGCTCGGTCGCGGCGGCGATCGCCGAGGTTGGCGCGGCGGAGGCCTGCATGGCGCTCTTGGATAATCGCGACGCGGACATCGCGGTGTTCTCGCTCGATCGCATCGTCGAGCGGCACGGCCATCTGGCGGTCATTCGCGAACCGCTGCTCGCGCGCGACGACATTCCGGCGGCCACCCGCCAAATCCTGGTCACCAAGCTGTCGCAGACGCTCGCCGGATTTGTCGCCGGCCGCGAATGGCTGGACACCGATCGCGCGCAGCGTGTCGCGCGCGAGGCCTGCGAGAAGGCAACCGTCGCGCTCGCGGCGGAAACGCCCAACGTCGAGGTGCGCTCGCTCATTCATCATCTGCGTGTCAGCGGGCAGCTTACGGCAGGTCTTATTTTGCGTGCGCTATTGTCGGGCAATGTACTGCTGTTCGAGGAGGCGTTGGCCGAACTCACCGGAATGCCGATCGGCCGAATATCGAGCCTTGTGCATGACAGCGGCGGTGCCGGCCTGCGCGCGCTGTTCAACAAAGCCCAGTTGCCGCGTTCGACTTATCCTGCCTTCAAGGAGGCGATCGAGGCCATGCGGGAGGGCGGTTTCGTCAGCGAACCGGGCGGTGCGGCGCGACTCAAGCGGCGCATGATCGAGCGCGTTTTGACGCGATGCGCCGATGGCCAGATTGGCGAGCTCGAGCCACTACTGACCCTGTTGCACCGATTCGCGACCGAGGCCGCGCGCGAAGAGGCGCGGTCGTTCTGTGATGAACTCGCCTCTGCAACCGACGAGTTGATCTCCGAGGCGTACGACCTCGACGAGTGCTCGGTCGCGGCATAATGGCGTCATTCCGGCGTCGAGCGGAGCCGAAGTCCATAACCACAGCCTGCGCATTGAATTCTGGACTGACGTTTGTCAATACGAAAGCTGAGTAATCTTCACCTCACGCGTTCCCACACCAATTCGAACGTCCAGTCGCTGCCTGACAATAAAAATGGCGGTGTAGTGAGCGTTAGCTGGTCTTCCGAAATTTTAAGGTTTCGGACCTGATCTTGGCCAATCCAATTCGGAAACAAGCTCATTTCGACGCGGTGTGTAACGGTATTGCCGTCAACTGTGTACCGTCCGCTATACGATATGTAACTGTTGACCGCCGCAAGCGCCTCATCGGGAGTTCCGCCGCGGAAATCAGGCGAGCGAAACGGGGGCCGGCCGAATTCGCTCAGGATGGCGATCATGCAGCCTTGCGCGGTATAGACCAGAAGGCCTTGCGCGTTTTCTCCGAGTGCCGGCCGCAAATCGCCGTTGGCGCTGCGACCATGAAAACTGATCAGCCGCCATGCCCCTACGATGGATTCTTGGCTCATCGCCGAATGTCTTGGCGTGACCGCTGATTATTACGATCAGAGGACATCAGCATCGTTTTTCAGGTTACGTCGCTGCCTCACCGGCGAGCAATGATGGCGGATCGTTGCTACTGTAATCCCGGAGCTTCGATCTTGACGGGTCGGCTTCGCCCCGCGGTCTTTGAAGATCCAAAGCCCGGCAACACCATCGATAATGCACCGATTGCGCTGCCCGCGCACATCAGCATCAGATCGTCAGGCGTGTCCATGGCGTAATGGATCGTTTCTTCGTCGGCCGGCGTAATCTCGCCGTCGATCCGGCCGGCGCGTTTGAGATTGGCGATGCTGCGGCCGGTATTTTGAACCACAAAGTCACGGATTTGTTTTTTGCTCCAGCCGCTCGCACGCAGCAGCTCCGCGTGTTCACCTGCGAGCACGACTGCGCCTGGTGTTTGCCCCAAAATCGCGATTGAGCCAAGGAAGGACAGCGCGTCGCCGACGGCACGCAAGAATTGCTCGTGAGTTCCATAGTTCCAAATCTGGATCATGGAACTGGCCGCCACCAGAGTTACGGTGCTCTCCTCTGGCCGGAAGCCTTTCTCAACGTGCCATGGCTCCCACGGGTGATCTTCCTCGTTTTCAGCAATGCAGCAGGTATATTTGCCAGGCGTTCCCAAGGTGGCGCGGTCGGCCACACCCGGCCGATAGCGCAGGCAGTTGAGCAGGATAAGCCTCAGCGCCCTTCCGATTGTCGCGTTGGCGCGATTTCCCGGTCCGAATACATTTGTCGTGGAGTTCATGCCTAGCGTTTGGGTGATCGGGCCATTCACCAGAATCATGATGGTTGGCCCGGCGAGCGCCGAGGTGGCGTGATGAAGACCGAATTCCGGCATCGCCAACGCCTTCACGACTGCGACAACAACCGGCATGTATTCCGGCTTGCACCCCGCCATCACAGCGTTGATTGCAATCTTCTCGGCGGTCACGGAAACCTTGCGCGACGGCATTTCGGCTACGACCGTCTCCGGCTTTAGTCCGGTGGCTTCCAACATCTGATGAACGAGAAAGCTGTTTGCGGGAAGCACCGGCAGACCATCAGTCCAGCCGCGTGCAAAGCAGAATTCGATATGTTCAGCGACGTTGATGGGTATGCAGGCCTCGCCCTCGGCAGCCGCCGCCGCGCCTTGGTCCGTGAGCGCCAAGGTATTCCTCCTCTAGCTGTTCCAGACGTCGTCTTCTTTATTGCTGTTGTCCCTCTTTCAGCAGAGCGACAACTTTTTCCACTAGTTCCTGAGCTCTTTGATCGACCTGCTCGGGCGTTAGGCTGGCGAGCGGATGAGGGATCTTCACGAACTTGAAATTTGGCACGCCCCATAGCTCCGCCATCTCGCGCGAAGTATTGTCGAAAGCATCCGTGACGATCGCTATGGCGGGGATTTTGGCCTTCTCGAGATATATTGCGTCCAGGAGGATGCCGGACGAGCAGGCGCCGCAATCGCCAATGCCGGCGATGACGAAGTCGACCTTGTTGCGCAGTTCGATAATTTGAGCGTCCGTGAGCGGTGCGCGCTGAGCCTTATGCAACAAAAAATCCGCTTCCATGGCGTAAGCGGATTTCAGCTTCTCGGTCAGTTTGCTCAGTACGGCTTCGGCGTTCTTTTTTGTATTTTCGATTATGCCGACCCGTAACCCCAGTATATCCGTCGGCCGCGGCGCATAATCGATTGGCTCTTCTTCCGTCGCAATCGTCGGATCGAGCACGTTCATCGGCGTAAAATAATTCATGCCTTGCTCCGATGGCTTGAGGTCTAAAGACCGATAAGCTTCGCCCGATATCCCTGTCAAGCAAAGGGAATTTTTACGCCGCAGGCGATGTCGTCGTGCAACCACTACTGGCGCGTACGAGGTCCCACACTGTCAATTTGTTGCGGTTCTCCCGACCGGAGGATTACGATTGAGACAGGCGCTCAATGAGAGCGACAATCAGCGATGGCCGGGCGGCAATTTGCGGTTCTGCCACCTCAAAGGGAGGAAGCCCGTGAATGTCCATGTGCGTGGATCGGCTGACCGCAGACAATTCATTATAGGTTCGGCTTGTCTTGTCGCGGGTTCAACTCTACCCGCGGTAGCCGAACTCGTATCCAACAAGGCCGGTCCACATCATCGTTCCAAGCACGCCGGGTAGCGGAACAGACATCCTATCGCGGTTATTGGCCAACAACCTCGGTCCAATGTGGGGACAACCCGTCGTCGTGGACAATCGTGAAGGTGCAGGCGGGGTGATCGGCACCGAATTGGCGGCTAAATCCGATCCCGATGGTTACACGCTCTACATGGGATTTACCGGGCCGATTTCCGTCAGTCCCCTCTTGGTCAAAAACCTGGCCTACGATCCGGTAAGAGATCTCGCGCCCGTGACACTGATCGATTCATCCCCCAACGTTATGGCTGTCAGTCCTTCTTTGCCGGCCAAAACGGTAAAGGAAGTCATCGAACTTGCTAAATCCAATCCTGGCTCCCTGACGTACGGGTCAGCCGGTTATGGCACACAAGGGCATATGTGCGCGGCGCTGTTCGAATTCATGTCGGGAGCAAAGATGCTGCACGTCCCTTATAAGAGCGAGGGTCAGGCGCTCACGGACTTAATGACCGGGCATATCAGCATCTTGTTTCATGTCGCGGCCGCCATAATGCCTTTGGCTAAAGCCGGGAAGGTGCGCGCCATCGGTGTTACTTCACTTCAAAGATGGGACCTTCTGCCGGACCTGCCGTCGATCGCCGAAAATGGAATACCAGGCTATCAGATCACCGTCTGGCACGGGGTGCTGGCGCCTGCCAAGACGCCGCAACCGATCCTGGCGAAAGTTCAGCAGGACATGGCGAGCGTTATTAAAAATGACAATGTACGCAAACAGTTCATCAAACTATGGACTGAGCCGCTTGGCACTACATCGGAGGAGTTCGCAAAATTCTTGAAGGACGATGCCCAACGCAGCGCCCGTATTATTGAGCACGCCGGCATTCACATAAACTGATTGGCGTCGGCCTTGCTTTCGGCGGCCCTGCACCCCGTTCGAGTAACACTCGCGCGGTGTCGGTCAGCCGCCCGGGATGCCTGGCGAAATCGACGGCGCGAAAATGTTTTCCAGATAGTTCGGCCGCTCACTATTGGCAACTTTGAGAAACTCGTCGGTGACTTCGCGCAGGCGCCGGGTCAGCACGTCGGCGATGCGGGCGAGGTCGGCGCGGCCATATTCGCGGACGATTGCGCGCACGGCATCGACGTGCTGGTCGACGAGTGCAACCGGAATGGGCGTCTTCTCGGGCGTGTGCTCCATCAGCCGGCAAAGGCTGTCTGCGATGCCGGCGACAATAGGATAGCCGAACGTGGCTGCCTCGCCTTTGATGTCGTGAGCGGCACGGAACAGTGCCCCGTGCGTGTTCGCATTAAAGCCTTCGCGCTTGATATCTTGACGCGCGGCGTCCAGACGCTCGCACTCGGAATGCATCCATTCGGAAAACTCGCCGGAAAGTTGGCTTAATGCTGCTTCGGCGCGCGCAACGGGATCATCTGTATCGTCCGTCACGAATGTGACGGCTTTGCGCAACGCATGCGGCGGCGTGATCACTTCATGGTCCGCGTAAGTCGCGACCGATGCCGAGTCGTCATTGCGATGAGCCATTGCTGGTGACGCTCCTGAACTCAATCCGAAATTCAGCCCAAAATTCAACCCATGACCTTGGCTTTGTCGAGCAGCGGCTGTTGGCGGATCAACTCGGTCTTGCCGCCCTTGCGCCGTTCCGGACCGACGTAATTCGAATTGACGTTGCGGCGTCGATCGGGGCCAAAATAGGTCTTGGTTTTGACGAACGGACGCGGATTGGCGACGACGTTGAGAATGCGCTCATAGAGCGATTTGGCGGAGATCGGCTTGGCGAGGAATTCGGTGATGCCGGCATCGCGGGCGCCGATGATGCGTTTCTTCTCGGAATGGCCGGTGAGCATGATGATCGGCACATAGGGATTGGCGTTGGCGCCGGGCTGGCGGATCATTTGCGCCAGCTCGAGGCCGTCGAAGATCGGCATCACCCAGTCCGTCAGCACGATGTCCGGCATATAATGAGTGAAGGCTTCGAGGCCCGCAGCACCGTCCTCGGCTTCATACACTTCACGCGTGCCGAAGCCGTGCAGCAGCGTGCGCAGAATGCGCCGCATGTGCGCGTTATCGTCGATGACGAGGAAGCGCAAGCGATTGAAATCGATGCGGACCATCAGGCCTCCCGCGCGCGAGCGCCGAGGCGCCCACTGCCGCTCCCGCAATCGTAAAGATTTGCCGTTAATGGTCGGTTAAGACCTGCCGCCGGCGCAGGGGCCCGGTTGCTCTCCCTCGCCGTTTATCGGGATTTGCCGGGCAGCGTCTTGGACAGCCATTTTTCCATGACACCTGCGATGACATCACTGTTTTTTTCCAACATCATCATATGGCCGTTGCCGTGGACGCCAAGGTCGGCAAGGTGAATGAAGGTGTTGGCGACGCCGGCTTGGCTCAGGTAAGCGGCGGTGCAGTGATCGTAGGAAGCATGATAGGACGCTTCCGAAGAAATAATCAGAATCGGGATGCCCTTGAGGTTCGACAGTTGGCGGGCCGGGGCTTGCTGCGACCAGCAACGAACCAAGTCGGGCTTATCCGGCTTGTCCTGACGCACGAAGGCGAGCTGTTCCCCCTCCTTGAGCGGCGGGTCATAGGTGAGAGGGATATCGCCGAGGCCGGAAATCTTGGTCTTGGCGGCGTCGCTGAACCAATCGGGTGCGCCCTTGAAGTCAATATCGTGAACCGGCGGACCGCTCGGCTCGACGGCAAGGATCGCCTTCACCAAGTTCGGCCGCTTGTCGGCGATCGGCCAGCCCATGGCGCCGGACTGCGAGTGAGTGAGCAGGACGGCGGGGCCGATCTTGTCGAGCAGCGCTGCGCCAGCGTCGCGATTGAGCTCCTGCTGCTTGGCGAAGTCGGTCAACGAAGGAAACTGCGTCGCGTAAAAGGCATCGAAGACGGAATCGCCGGGCTGCGCCGGTCCCGGCCACTGCGTGTGCAAATGCGCCTGAGGCCATAGCTTGTACCGCTCCGGCGCGGCGAAACGCTGCAAGGTGCGATCGAGATTGGGTGCCGTCACCGGACCGTAGCTTTGCGTCCAGTAGCCGGCGCGGCCGCGCGTCACTTGATCGACGACGTAGACCGCGTAGCCGCGCCGCAGAAAATATTGCGCCCAGCCTTCGCGGCCGTCCGGCGTGCCGGTGAAATTAGTCCCGGTCTGACTGCCGCCATGGATCATGACGATAGGGTAGGGATGAAGGAGCTGTTGCGGGATCTGGAATTCGGCATAGAGCTGCCCGATCATCGGCGAGCCGGGGAGTGATGTATCGATCTTGCCGCCTGCGAACAGATAACCGGACTTGGCGATAACGAGCGGCTCGGCTGCCATGGCGTTGCGGGCAGCGAGGCCTGGCAGAACGGCGAGGCATGCGGCCGCCAGCCTCCGAATTATGTTCATGCGAAATCGGTCTCCGGGTCGATCCGACAAACGTTCTACCGATTGTCTTTGCATCGCTTCCGCCCTTTTGTCCGATTTGAATTCTCGGTCTAGGGCAAATCTAGACGCGGCATTGCTGACCGGCAACGGCCTTCAATATTTTGGGCGAGGGCAACCCGAGGCGAGGGCTCTAGTTCTGGATTTCCGGTGGTTATGAATTCCGGGCGCAGCCCTTGGGGCTGCCCCGGAATGACGGGCTAGCTAATTGCCTTCGATGGTGCGGACGACACTGGTCTCGGGCCGCGTATTGGTCACCGACAGCTTGTCGTGCTGCGATACCATTTCATCGTACTTCGCCAGCGTAGTGACCGGCTGGTGCGGTACCATGTGCACGATCTTGAAGCCCGCAGCTTTGAGTTGGCGCAGCAATTCCGGCAACGCCTCGGCCGTGACATGCTGAAAATCATGCATCAGCACAATGCCTTTGCCGCGCTTCTTCAGCTTTGACATTACCGATTTGATCATTTTTTCCGGCTTGTGGATCTTAAAGTCGAAGGAATTGATATCAGTGGAGAAGGTCGAGATGTTGCGCTCGCCGAGATAGCTCAAGAGCGCCGGCGGCTGTTGCAGATCCGGGAAACGGAAGAACGGCGCGATCGGCGCGTCGGCGGCCATGTGCACGGCGCTGATGCCCATTTCGATCTCGGCTTTGGCCGCTTCGATGTCCTTGGCGTAGGGATTCCGTGCCAAATCCTTGTGCGACCAGGTATGGCTGCCGACCGTGTTGCCGGCCTCGACCACCTCTTTGGTGATTTCGGGATGCCAGGTCGCGTGCTCGCCGATCTCGAAGAATGTGGCCTTGAGACAGTTGTCGGCCAACGCTTTGAGCACGGCTGGGGTGTTGCCCGGCCACGGGCCGTCGTCGAATGTCAGCACGACTTCGTTTTCACGCAGGAAATCGTACTGCTTGAAGTGCTCGAAGCCGAACGCGGGGCCGCCGGTGGTGTCGATTTCGACGATACGCGACAGACCGATGCCGCCGGGCTTGTCGCAGGCCGGAATGCCGTTGGCGGCCGCAGCGGGTGGAATAGGGTTGGTGGCCGCCGCTGGCGCGCCGGCGGTGGCGTTTGAGGGCGGTGTGGTTTCGGCAACGCGCGTCGGCGCGGAGGTTGCGCGCGCAGAAATCGCGCCCGTGGTTTCCGAAACTTTGAGGATTGGCGCCTGCGCAATCTCGTTTACAGGCGAGCGCGCCGGCCGGGAGTTGGCGGCTTGCGCCGGCGTCGCGAGACTGGCTTGTGCGACTGGCTTGGCGCCTTGCTTTGCCGCGATAATCCCAAAAGCGGCGAGACCCAAAGTCATCAAAGCGGCAAAGACAATGACGACGACACGCATCGCACCCTCCGCGACAACAACAGCCAACCAAGGAGAAGTGAAATCGTAATCGATGACGGAGTCAACGTCCGCAGCGCGTCGTCCTGAGAAAGTTTTTTGTTTGTGTCTCGCGCGTCACGTCTTGGTCGCTTCACATTCGCGAAGAGCAGATAGGGTGCCAGGACACCTGTGGCTCACGCGCCGAATTGATCCTTCCAACTCGTTACCGCACCGCGAAAGGAAAGCGCTGTTGCCTCAAACACACCTCGCGCGATCGCCCGCGCCACGACATTAGCGGCTAGCGTGCCGAGACTGCTCAGCCCGATCATCGGATCGGCGAGCGGCCGGCGGCCGGTCGAGGCCGCGAACACGACGTCGCCGTCGAGCGGTGTGTGGACCGGATAGATTGCGCGCGACAGGCCGGATTGCGCCATGACGGCGAAGCGTTTGGCCTGCGCCTTGCTCAAGATGGCGTCGGTCGCCACGACCACCAGCGTTGTGTTTTCTCGTGCGCTGCCTTTGGTGCGCGGGTCGAGCGCGGCTGTGGGGAAAGGGGCGGGCCAGCCGCGGCCGCCGAACTCGCCCTCATGCTCGAACGGCGCCGCCCAGAACCACGGGCCGCGGCCGACGATGACGCTGCCGGCGGCGTTCACCGCCGCCAGCGCGCCGACCGTGTGGCCCTCCGGGCTTCGCGCCGAGGCTGAACCGATGCCGCCCTTGGCATTGACCGTGGTGGCGCCGGTGCCGGCGCCGACGCTGCCGAGCGCGAAATCGGCCGCGGCGGCAAGTCGCCGCCGCGTAGCCGAGTTCGCGATAGGGCGGAAAGCGGCCCCAATCCTTATCGCCGCCGCGAGAGCAGATCGAACAGGATCGCCGCCGGCACGATCGGCACCAGCGCCGAGCGGACCGCGAAAGCCGCGGCCCTGTTCCTTGAGCCAGGCCTGGACGCCGGATGCGGCGTCGAGGCCGAACGCCGAGCCGCCCGACAAGGCGATGGCGTCGATGCCGTCGACGGTCTGCGCCGGATCGAGCAAGGCGCTTTCGCGCGTTCCCGGGGCCGCCGCCACGGACGTCGATCGAGGCCACCGCCGGCTCGTCGAAGACGATGGCGGTTGCGCCCGAGCCGAGGCGCAAATCCTCGGCATGGCCGACCTTAAGTCCGGGAACATCGGTGATGAGATTGCGCAACGGGACCTCGAAAGTGCGCGAAGCGGAGACGATTTTTTCGGAGGCGTCAACCGCTTATGGCCGTCCTCTCGACACTTTCGCGAGCGCTGATCACACGATCGCGTTCACATCCTCGCGGGGGCGGCGATGTCGCGCTTGCGTGGCGACAGCCGGGCGGGCATGAGTGCGCCATGCCGAATGTCACCATCGTCGCGGCGCTCGCTCGCTGGCATGCTGAGCTTTCTGTCGCCCTGCGTGCTGCCGCTGGTGCCGCCCTATCTCGTCTATCTCACCGGCACCTCGATCGAACGGTTCGCCGACGCCGGAGCGCCGCCGCGGGTGCGGCGCGAGACCGTTGTCGCGGCGCTGTCTGTTCGTGCTCGGCTTTTCGACCGTGTTCGTCGCGCTGGGCGCCAGCGCGAGCGTTATCGGCGCCGTGGTGCGGGCCTATTCGGGCGAACTCGCGATCGTCGCCGGCATCGGCATCATCATTATGGGGCTGCACTTCCTCGGCGTTGACGCCGATCGCGCTGCTGATGCGCGAGAAGCGGCTCGATGTCGCCAAGCCGGTCGGCCTGTGGGGCGCCTACCTGATGGGGCTGGCGTTTGCGCTCGGCTGGACGCCATGCATCGGGCCGATCCTTGCCGCGATCCTTGCCGTCGCGGCATCGCAGCAGACGGTCGCCAAGGGCGCCGGAATGCTCGCCGTCTATTCGCTCGGCCTCGGCATTCCGTTCATCGTGGCGGCTTTGGCGGTCGGGCCGTTCGCCGCATTCCTCGTCCGCTTTCGCGCGCATCTGGGCTTGGTCGAGAAGGCGATGGGCGGGCTCCTGGTGCTCACCGGCATTGCCTTTCTGACCGGGGCGGTCGGTCGATTCAGCTTTTGGCTGCTCGATACGTTCCCGGTGCTGGGCAAGATCGGGTGAATGCTGTTGATCCGACCTCGGTCTAGAATGAGGCGCGCTCGTGTGTCGCGGCGCCAGAGGCGTCACGCTTGAATGGCGCGAATATCGTTCGCGAACGCCCGGACCTGCTCGCGGATCGTTTTCGTCTGAGCCGTCACGCCGACCGCAGCGCTGCTCAATGTATTGGCCGCCTGCGCGGTCTGATCGCCGACGCTCTCGATCTCGACGATGGCACCATTGACGCCGGCAACACTCGCCGCGGCGGCAGCAAGATTGCTGGCGATCTCGTGCGCCGCCTGCGCCTGTTGCTCGACCGCAGCGGCAATACACGCTGAAAAATGATCGAGTTCCCGTATCCTTCGCGAAATCGCGCGAATGGCCTCGACCGAGCGACCGGCCGCAGCCTGCATCGCGGCGATGTGCTTGCCGATGACCTGCGTCGCGGTCGCTGTCTGCCCCGCCAGCGTCTTGACCTCCTGTGCGACGACGGCAAAGCCACGGCCCGCTTCGCCGGCGCGCGCGGCTTCGATGGTCGCGTTCAGCGCCAACAGGTTCGTCTGTGCGGTGATGGTGCTGATGAGATCGGTCACTTTGTTGATTTCGCTAGCGACGATTGCGAGCTCGTCGATTGTCGCATTGGTTTCCAGCGCCTCATCCACCGCCCCTGTCGCGAGACGCGACGACGCGAACGCATGGGCGCCGACCTGTGCGATCGACGCTACCAATATGTCCCCCGCCATCGCCGCGGAGCTGACCTTGGTCGCGGTTTCCTGCGATGCCACGCCGACCATGACCGATTGGGCTTTTGCCTGCTCGGCAGCCTTGACGAGGTTCGCGGCGCTGGCGTGCAAGTCGTTGGCGGCGCTGTGCAAGACTTCGGTCGGCCTGGTCATTTCACGCTTGAGACGATCGAGCAGCTCGCTCATGCGATTGGCGCTCATGATGGTTGCGGCCAGTTCCTGCTCGCGCAGCACACCGAGCCGCTTGAGCTCGACCGTTGTGTCGGCTTCCTCTTCGCGAGCAGCCTGCGCCTCCGCGAATGCACGACGAATTGTTGAGCCGATGAATATCAGCATCGCGGTTTCGATCACGACGCACACAGCATGCACGAGCGTGCGGAAAATGTTGGAGCCGCCGGGAAAGAGCGCCGCGGGCGATAATTCATTCAAGCCGAGATGATGGACGCTGATCAGCACGGCGGCGACCACCAGCACGCTCCAGTCGCAGAAGCCCGCGAGCATCGCCAAGATGGCGAAGTAATAGAAATGCGTCTCGACTTGCCAAGGATGCCCCTTGAAAACAAAGACCAGCAGCGATGTCTGTGCCACCAGCGTCACGGCGAGAGCAAATCCGATCGCTTTCGTCGGTCGATGCCGAAGCAGCGCGATGACGGGAACGGCCGCCAGCGCTGAGGCCGCCAGGCCGATTGCAACAACATTGGCGCGAAGCAGCCAGGCCAGCAAAATCAAGACCGGGACGTGGACAATGGAGAGCGCGGTGAGCGCACGTGCCACAGTGAATTGGAAGCTATTTAGGCCAATCACGGGCGTCACACCATGGCGCGGGCGAGGGCGAAGTCGCGCGCAATCTCTTGTTACCTATATTTCCTCCACGCCGTTAAGAAAGGCAGTTGAGTGCCCGTTGCGCTTATTTCAACCCCTATCAGAACGAGATGAGAGCTCGTGTTGATGGCCTTGCCGTTTTTGATGGCGATAGAAAAAATTATGCAACATCGAACTTCGCGGAGCGCTCGGCCTGAGCGCTGATGAGCGCCACGCCAATACGAAAACCCGCCCCAAGGGCGGGCTTCGCGAACTCTTTTGAACTCGGAATCGAGTAATGGAAGCTCTTTACATCGTGCAGCCCGACGCCGGGCATTCCACGTAGGTGATCTTGCCGCCGGCGTCCTTCTTCCAGATGTACATGACGTAGTCGAGCTTGGTGATGTCGCCCTTCTTGTCGTAGGAGATGTCGCCGATCACGGTGTGGAAGGTCATGCCGGAGTGCATCTTCTCGGCGACCTTCTTCGGGTCGAGCGACTTGGCCGCTTCCGCCGCCTGCTTGATGATCTGCACGCCGGCGTAGCTGTAGAGCGTATAGGCCTCCGGATCGAAGTTCTTGGCGCGGAACTCCGCGACGACCGCCTTGGCCTCCGGCTTGTTGCGCGGATCGGGACCGTAGGTCATCAGCGTGCCTTCGACGCCGGGGCCGCCGATCGAGGCGAACTCGTCGGAGGTGATGCCGTCGCCGCCCATCAGCGGCGCCTTGACGCCCTGGTCGCGCATCTGGCGCACGATCAGGCCGCCTTCGGTGTGCAGCCCGCCCCAATAGACGAGATCGGCGCCCGACTGCTTGATCTTGGAGACGAGCGCCGAATAGTCCTTCTCGCCGGTGTTGACGCCTTCGTAGAGCACTTCCTTCATGCCGCCGGCTTTGATCGTCTTCGAGCGTCTCGTCGGCGAGGCCCTTGCCGTAGGTCGTCTTGTCGTGGACGATGGCGATCTTCTTGCCCTTGAAGTGCGCGAGGATGTAGTTGCCGGCGACCTTGCCCTGCTGGTCGTCGCGGCCGCAGGTGCGGAACATGTTCCACATGCCGCGCTCGGTGACCGTCGGATTGGTCGAGGCCGGCGTGATCTCGAGGATGCCGTTCTCCTGATAGACCTCGGAGGCCGGGATGGTGACGCCGGAGTTGAAGTGGCCGACCACGAACTTGACGCCGTCGCCGACGAACTTGTTGGCGACCGAGACGCCCTGCTTGGGATCGGAGACGTCGTCGCCGTACTCGAGCGATGATCTTCTGGCCGAGGATGCCGCCGGCCGCGTTGATGTCCTCGACGGCCTGCTCGACGCCGTTCTTCAGCTGCGCGCCGAAGGCGGCGTTCGGGCCGGTGATCGGGCCGGCGACGCCGAACTTGACCTGCGGCCGTGGCGCGACCGCGCGCAGTGCGAACGCCAAAGCCCAGCGCGAGGCCGAGTGTGGTGATCGTCTTCATCGCTCAGTTCCCCTGCGACTGGCAGAGCCGGCAGGTTCGACGCTTGACCGCGAATGTTACGTCAAGACGGCCTTGCGGCGCCAGCGCAGCGAGCCCGTCCGGCTGCGTTGATCCAGCGATATTGGCTGACCATCTGCGCCGCACGCGCGGCGCGGAAACCGAGCAAAGCCCGCGAGCCATGCAGACCGCGGCGTCGACGACGTAATAGTGCAGCGACAGCAGCGTGCCGTCGAACAAGCGCGAAATGAAGGAAGCGCACGGCGGCGCCGAGGATCAGCATATAGACGACGACTGCCACCACGGCCGCCAGGTCATGCGCGATGGCGCGGCCGGCGAGCGCCGCCGCGCCGCCGCCGAGCATGACGGTGACCAGCAGAAAGATGCCGAACGAGCCGTCCTCGTAGAAGAGCGCGGGATCGAGCTCAGCAGGGCTGCCATCGGTCATCGACCTGCTGCCGGCCGCCTTCGAGATAGGCGGCTTGACTTCGGGCCGCTCGAGCAATTCGCGGCCGGTGCCGGACATCGTGATCAGCCCGTTGACCATGACATAGCCGCGATGCGCGAGCTTCAGCGCGTGGAAGGCGTTCTGCTCGACCAGGAACACGGTCAGGCCGTCCTCGGCGTTGAGCTCGCGGATGGCGTCGAAGATCTGCCGCGACGATCAGCGGCGCGAGGCCGAGCGACGGCTCGTCGAGCAGCAGAGCCGCGGCCGGCTCATCAGCGCGCGCGCGATCGCCAGCATCTGCTGCTCGCCGCCCGACAGCGTGCCGCCGCGCTGGGCGAGGCGCTCCTTCAGGCGCGGAAACAGCGCGCAGACGCGCTCGAGATCGCGCGTCGAAATCGGCCGGCGTCGGCGACGGTCGCGCCCATCTGCAGATTTTCCAGCACCGTCATGCGCGGGAAGATGCGGCGGCCCTTCCGGCGCCTGGGCGAGCTTCAGCCGCGCGATCTCGTGGGTCGGCAGCCGGGTGATGTCGCGGCCGTCGAAGAGGATCGCGCCGTTGCGCGCGCGCGGATTGCCGCAGATCGTCATCATCAGGGTCGACTTGCCGGCGCCGTTGGCGCCGATCAGCGTGACGATCTCGCCCTCGTTGACGTCGATGTCGACGCCCTTGAGCGCCATGCACGTGGCCGTAGAAGGTCTTCGACGCCGCGCACCGAGAGAAGCGGCGCGCGTCACAAGCCCGACCTCCGCCTCGACCTGTCGCGACCTCTGTCGTCGGCGACGCCGAGATAGGCGGCGATCACCTTCGGATCGTTGCGCACCTTCGGGCGCGCCGTCGGCGATCTTGACGCCGTAGTCGAGCACGACGACGTGGTCGGAAATCTCCATCACCACCGACATGTCGTGCTCGATCAGCAGGATCGAGATGCCGTACTCGTCGCGGATCGACGAGCAGCAGCTCGTTCAGCTCGGCGCTCTCGCGCGGGTTGAGGCCGGCGGCCGGCTCGTCGAGGCAGAGCAGCACCGGATCGGTGCACATGGCGCGCGCGATCTCGAGCCGCCGCTGCGCGCCATAGGGCAGTTCGCCGGCCGGATCGTCGGCGCGCTCGATCAGGCCGATCCGGTCGAGCCAGGCGCGCGCCTTGTCGATCGCCTCGCGCTCGCGCGGCGCGTAGGACGGAAAGCCGAGCACGCCGAGCAACGTGTAGCCGGAGGCGAGCATCAGCGGGTTGTGCTGGGCGACCAGCAGGTTCTCCAGCACCGTCATGCCGGGGAACAGCCGGATGTTCTGGAAGGTGCGGGCGACGCGCGCCTGCTGCGCGACCAGATAGTCGGGCATGCGCTCGAGCAGATAAGAGCGCGCCGTCGCTGCCGCACCGTGCCGCGCTTGCCGCTGTCGGTCAGCGCCTTCGAGCGCGTCCCATGCCGCGGCATCGCCGTGCTGGAGCGCGAGCCGGCCCTCGGTCGGCTTGTAGAAGCCGGTGACGCAGTTGAACACCGTGGTCTTGCCGGCGCCGTTCGGGCCGATCAGCGCGGTGATGTCGCCGCGCTTCGACGTCGAAGGAGAGATCGTCGACGGCGACGAGGCCGCCGAAGCGCATGGTCAGATGCTCGACGCGCAGCACGGTTGAGCCATCGCGCGTCATCAGCCGTGCCCCTCCTTGACCAGATCGACGGAGATGCTCTTGCGCTCCTTCAGGAACACCGACGGCGCGCGCGTCGAGAATCAGGCCGCGCGGCCGCCAGATCATCATCACCACCATGGCGAAGCCGAACATCAGCATGCGGTATTGGGTCGGATCGAAGGTCGGGCCGAAGATGTCCTTGAGGAAAGTCGAGTTCGCGCAGGATCTCGGTGCCGCCGATCATCACGATGGCGGCGATGGCGACGCCGATCTGGCTGCCCATGCCGCCGAGCACCACGATCGCCAGGATGGTCGCCGATTCGATGAAGGTGAAGCTTTCCGGCGAGATGAAGCTCTGCGCGCGGCGAAGAACGAGCCGGCGAAGCCGGCGAACATCGCGCCCATCGCGAAGGCGGTGAGCTTGGTGTTGGTGGTGTTGATGCCGAGCGAGCGGCAGGCGATCTCGTCCTCGCGCAACGCCTCCCAGGCGCGGCCGATCGGCAGCCGGCGCAGCCGCAGCGTGACGAAGCAGGTCAGCAAGCGCCAGCGCCAGGATCAGGTAGTAGAGGAAGATGATGCGGTAGATCGGCGAGAATTCGAGCCCGAAGACGGCGGCGAAGCCGTTGTCGTCGGCATTGAACGGAATGCCGAAGAAGGTCGGCCGCGGGATGCCGCTGATGCCGGCGTAGCCGTTGGTCAGGTCGACCCAGTTGATCAGGACGAGGCGGATGATCTCGCCGAAGGCCAGCGTGACGATGGCGAGATAGTCGCCGCGCAGCCGCAGCACCGGAAAGCCGAGCAGGATGCCCCAGAACGACGCGAGGATGCCGGCGAGCGGCAGCAGCAGCCAGAACGACAGGCCGAAGGTCGTGGCCAGCAGCGCGTAGGAGTAGGCGCCGACCGCGTAGAACGCGACATAGCCGAGGTCGAGCAGGCCGGCGAGCCCGACCACGATGTTGAGGCCCCAGCCGAGCATCACGTAGATCAGGATCTGGATGCCGAAATTGTCGATCCATTTCAGCGCGCCGCCGAACCCGACCGTGAGCAGGATAATGACCGGATAGACGATGACGAAGCCGATGGCGAACGGGATGAACCACTTGCCGAAACGACCGCGCCAGGCCGGCGGCGCGACCTGCACCGGCCGCCGTGCGCGCTGCGCCAGCCACGGCGCGACGCGCGAGCGAGTAGGCGAAGCGGCACGGCCGCGATGATGGCGACGAGCGCGAACAACAGCGGCCAGCGCGTCGTCAGGATCAGGTCGTTGCTGACATTGACGGCGGTCTGAAAGCCGATCAGCGGCAGGAACAGGCCGAAGGCGACGAGGCCGGTGAAGCCCGCGTCCGCGCAAGCGCGCCGACCGCATCGACGCGCTCGGCTTTGCGCGGCCGGCCTGCACTTCAGACCTTCTCGACTTCCGGCCGGCCGAGCAGGCCCTGCGGCAGGAAGATCAGCGTGATCGCCAGGATCGAGAAGGCCGCGACGTCCTTGTAGTCGATGGAGAAATAGGCCGACCAGAACGTCTCGATCAGGCCGATCAGCAGGCCGCCGAGCACCGCGCCGGGCAGCGAGCCGATGCCGCCGAGCACCGCGGCGGTGAAGGCCTTCACGCCCGGCACGAAGCCGTCGGAGAAGTTCACGACGCCGTAATACATCAGGTACATGGTGCCGGCGACGGCGGCGAGCGCGGCGCCGATCACGAAGGTGATCGAGATGGTGCGGTCGACGTCGACGCCGAGCAGCGCCGCCATCTTCTGGTCCTGCTCGCAGGCGCGCTGGGCGCGGCCGAGCGGGGTCTTGCTCACCAGATACCAGAACGCCAGCAGCAGCACCGCGGTGACGCCCCAGATGATGAGCTGCTTGTAGGACAGCGTGACCGGAAAATTGTTGCTGGTTGAACAGCACGAACTCGCCCTGCACCATCGGCGGGATCGACTTGTTGCGCGGCCCCTGCGTCACCTGCACGAAATTCGACAGGAAGATCGACATGCCGATCGCCGAGATCAGCGGCGCCAGGCGGAACGAGCCGCGCAACGGCCGGTAGGCGACCCGCTCGATCGCCCAGTTGACCAGCGAGGTGAACACCATCGCCACGATCAGCACGATGAACAGCGCGAGCGCGATCGAGGTGATGCCGAGCCAAGAGGTGAGGATCAGGAACGCGATCAGCGCGATGAAGGCCGAGACCATGAACACGTCGCCATGGGCGAAGTTCACCATGCCGATGATGCCGAACACCATCGTGTAGCCGATGGCGATCAGGCCGTAGATCGAGCCGAGCGTGAGGCCGTTGATGAGCTGCTGGACGAAATATTCCATGCGTCCGCCGCCTTTCGCCGAATCCGTGCAACTCTTAACAGGGGAGCTTCCGGCGGGCAACGCTGCGCACTTGTGCTACGGCGGTGTTAAGCCCATGTTCCGCCGTTATCCGTCACCCAGAGGTGCGAGCAAAGCGAGCCTCGAAGGGCGACGGCCCGAGCGAGGCAGCATCCATTAAGGAGCGCTTCGGAGCCGCATTCAGGATGACTTGGAGACTATATGGATCGAGTCAAAAGCGAGGACGTGATCGGCGCCAAAGGGCGGCCGTTCACCGGCGCGGAATACCTCGAAAGCCTGCGCGATGGCCGCGAGGTCTATATCTATGGCGAGCGGGTCAAGGACGTCACCACGCATCCGGCGTTTCGCAACGCGGCGCGCTCGATCGCGCGGCTTTACGACGCGCTGCACGACTGACAAGACCAAGGGACTGCTGACCTGCCCGACCGATACCGGCTCGGCGGGTTTCACCCACAAATTCTTCCGCGCCGCGCGCTCGCGCGAGGATCTGGTCGCGCAGCGCGACGCCATCGCGCAATGGGCGCGCATGTCCTACGGCTGGATGGGGCGCTCGCCCGACTACAAGGCGTCGCTGATGAATACGCTCGGCGCCAACTACGATTTCTACGGCAAGTTCGCCGGCAACGCGAAGGCCTGGTACCGGCGCGCGCAGGAAAACGTGCTGTTCATGAACCACGCCATCGTCAATCCGCCGGTCGACCGCGCCAAGCCGGTCGACCAGGTCAAGGACGTCTTCATCACCATCCAGAAGGACACCGACGCCGGCATCTACATCTCCGGCGCCAAGGTGGTGGCGACGTCGTCGGCGCTGACGCACTACAATTTCCTCGGCCAGAACGCCGCCGTGCCGCTGCACGACACCGATCTCGCGGTGATGTTCATCGCGCCGATGAACGCGCCGGGCGTGAAGCTGTTCTGCCGCACGTCCTATGAGATGACCGCAAGCGTCATGGGCACGCCGTTCGATTATCCGCTGTCGTCGCGCTTCGACGAGAACGACGCGATCTTCGTGTTCGACAACGTCTTCATCCCCTGGGAAGACGTGCTGCTGCATCGCGACCTCGAGAAGCTGAAGGTGTTCTTCCCGCAATCGGGCTTTCTGGCCGGCTATCAGTTCCAGGGCTGCACGCGGCTTGCGGTCAAGCTCGACTTTCTGGTCGGCGTCATCGCCAAGGCGCTGCGCGCGGCGGGCTCCGACGAATTCCGCGGCAATCAGGCGATGCTCGGCGAGATCATCGCCTGGCGCCATCTGTTCTGGGCGCTGACCGACGCGATGGCGATGAACCCGACGCCGTGGGTGAACGGCGCCGTGCTGCCGAACCTGCAATCGGGATCGAGCTATCGCGTGTTTGCCGGCGACGCCTACGGGCGCATCAAGGAGATCGTCGAAAAGATCGTCGCCTCGTCGCTGATCTATCTGCCGTCCTCCGCCAAGGACTTCAAGAATCCGGCGATCGACCGCTACCTCGCGCATTACGTGCGCGGCTCGCACGGCATCGACTACAAGCAGCGCATCAAGGTGATGAAGCTGTTGTGGGACGCGATCGGCACCGAATTCGGCGGCCGCCACGAGCTCTATGAGCGCAACTACGCCGGCAATCACGAGGACATCCGCATCCAGGCGCTATGGAATGCGCGAGCGTCGGGAATGCTCGAGCAGATGACCGGGCTCGCCGAGCAATGCATGTCGGAATACGACGAGAACGGCTGGACCGACCGGACGTGGCTCAATCCGGACGATGTCGCGTATCCGGGCCTGCCGGACCAGGTCCGCGCGGCGGAGTGAGATCATGAGCTGGATCGACCAACGGCCCGACGACGCTATGGACGGCGCCTTCATGGCTGTCGCGCCGGAGCCGATCGTCAGCATCGAATCGCCGGTGTTCCGCGAAGCGATGAGCCGGCTCGGCGCCGCCGTGCACATTGTCACCACGGCCGGTCCAGCCGGAAAAACCGGCTTTACCGCGACCGCGGTCTGCTCGGTGACCGATCAGCCGGCGATGCTTCTGGTTTGTCTCAACCGGCGCAGCAATAGCGCCCCGGTCATGGCGCAAAACGGCGTGTTTTGTGTCAACACGCTCGGCGCCGCTGAGGAAAAGCTCGCCGACATCTTTGCCGGCCGCAGCGGCATGCATCTCGAAGAACGATTTTCAATCGGCGACTGGATGACGCTGAAAACCGGCTCGCCGGTGCTGGCGTCCGCCGTGGTCGCCTTTGACTGCCGTACGGTCGAGGTCAAAGCGGTCGCCTCGCACAACGTGGTATTCGGCGCCGTCGAGGCCGTCCGGCTTGGTCCTGGCGGACCGGCGCTGGTCTATCACGACCGAGCCTATAAGCCGGTGTGAGCGTCGTGTAAGTCGGCCGCTCGGCCGCGGCGCTCATTATTTTGTCAGGATTGCGGCGACTTTTATCTTTGATTTCAAGCCGTTGCTCACAATAAAAGCAACTCGGAACCTGAACCGGAAACGATTTTGGAAGTTATCAGCATACGCACGGGAAGTCTGGCTCCCATTTCATCGTCACAAACGATCGGAGAACATCCCAATGTCGAATGACCAGCAGAACAACCAGCAGCGTAATCAGCAGCAGCAAAATAACCCGCAGCAGGGCGGTCAGAACAAACCTGGCCAGCAGCAACAGGGCGGCCAGAACAAGCCCGGCCAGCAGCAAGGCGGTGGTCAGCACCAGCCCGGGCAGGGTGGCCAGCGCTAACCGCGTTCCAACTCATCGGTAAGAGCGGCAGTCCGCGCGACACGGGCTGTCGCTTTTTTTGTGTAAAGCGCATTTCGCGCTCCCGCGGCGGCTTTTTCTCGGACGCGATCGGCCTATGCTTCGGCCATGGCCAGCCCGCTGCCACTGTTTCATTTTGACGGCGATCCGCCGGACGATCAGGCATTCGACTTTATTCATGTCGAGACCATCGCATCGCGATCGGCAATCCACGACTGGACCATCCGGGCGCATCGGCATCGCAATCTCTTTCAAATTCTGTTGATCGAGCGCGGCAGCGGCGAGATGGTGCACGATGCGGCGACGCTGCCGTTCACGGCGCCCGCCGTCATTCTCATACCAGCGACCATCGCGCACGGCTTCCGCTTCGAGCCGGCCGTGACCGATGGCTGGGTGCTGAGTTTTACGGAAGATGCCGCGGGGCCGCTGACGGATCGCACCGGCGAGGCGGTGCGGCGGTTGCGCGCGCTCGCCGCGCGGCCGATCGTTCCAGTTGACGACGAGGCGGAACGTATCCGCCTTTCAGCTTTGTGCATGCAGCTTTTTGAAGAGTATAGCCTCGCGCGCGAAGGCTACCGGCTGGCCATGCGCGGCTTGCTCGTGCTGATCGCCGTTGGCGTGGCGCGTCTTGCCGCGAGCCGTGCCCGCACCGGCAGCGTGACGTTGCGGCCAGCGGACGCGACCGTCGCGCAATTCCAGGCCCTGGTCGACCAGCACTTCCGCGCGGAACGGCAGCTTGGCTTTTATGCCGGGCAAATCAGCATGACCGTCGATCGGCTCGACGATCACATCAAGCGCTCGACCGGCGTCACTGCCGGTCACCTGATCCGGCAACGCGTGCTCACCGAAGCCAAGCGCCAGCTCGTCTTCACCGCGCAGCCGATCCACGACATCTCGGAAGGCTTGGCGTTTGCCGATCCTTCGCACTTCGCCCGCTTTTTCCGCAAGCAGACGGGCACGACGCCGCATGAGTTCCGCGATCAGCGTGGTGGCTGAGCAGTGTTGCCGGCTTGCGTGACCAAATCGGCGGCCTCCTTGAAGGCGTTGTTGCCGGCCGGTGCGCCGCAATAGGCCGTCTGCTGGAGAATGATCTCCTTGATGTCGTCGGCGGAGAAACCGCCCTCGCGGAGCGCCGCGCCGACATGCAGGCGAAATTCATCCCAGCGGCCGAGCGCCATCATGGTGCCGATGACGAGGATGCGCCGGGTGCGCTCGTCGAAATGCGGGCGCGTCCACACTTCGCCCCAGACATCGCGTGTAATGTAGTCCTGGAATTCCCGGTTGAATGCCGTCATTCCGGCATTAGCCTTGTCGACCCAGGCGTGGCCCAGGACCTTGCGGCGGGCGGCCATGCCGCGCGCGTGGCGTTCTTTATCGTCCATGATGCGCTCGCTGTCTTCCGTTACGCCTTCAAAAATCCAAGCACCGTGTCGGCGTAGGCTTGCGGCTGCTCCAAGTTGGCGATGTGGGCGGCATCGAGAATCGCGATCTTGGCGCCAGGAATGTGCTGGCGGATAAATTCATTGCCTTCGAGCGGGGTGGCGGGATCGTGCCGGCCGGCAATCACGAGGGTCGGCGCATTGATCTTCGCCAACAGCGGCCGGTGGTCCATGTCACGGATCGCTTCCCCGCACCCGACATAGCCGTCGACCTTCGTCGCCACGAACATCTTGCGCATCCGCTCCATGGCTTGGGGCGCGCGCTCGCGGAATGACTTCGTGAACCAGCGCTCCATGTTGGCGTCGACGATGCCATCCAATCCTTTGTCGCGGACCATCTTGATGCGGCCGTCCCACCCGGCCTTGTCGGGAAAATAGCAGGCGGTGTTGGAGAGGATGAGCTTTTCGATGCGGTTTGCGGCATTGGCGCCAAGCCATTGCCCAACCATGCCGCCCATCGACAGGCCGCACCAATTGATCTTCGCAATGCCAAGACTATCGAGGACCGCGAGGATGTCGCGGCCGAGACGCTCCATTGAATACGGGCCTTTCGGCACGCTCGATTTGCCGTGGCCGCGCCGGTCGTAACGCACCAAGCGGAAGTCGCGCGTGAACGGCGCGACTTGCTCGTCCCACATATGGAGGTCCGTGCCGAGGGAGTTCGACAGCATCAGCACCGGTGCGCGCTCCGGGCCGTCCACTTCGACGTGGATCGTGCAGCCATCGTCGGTCTTGATATCCGGCATTTGATTTTTACCTCTGTGAAATTCACGCACCCTTAGCTGTCCACGCCTGCCGCGCCAACCCCTCGGGGCGGCGACCCGTCGAGTGGTGCGGGCGATAACGGTCTTTTCAGGCACCCCGCGAGGCGGTAAGCCGTAGCCTGGCAAGTGGGTCAAGGAGTGACACGAAATGGCGATGACGATGAACGGCGAGTGTCAGCTTGCCGCCCAACCCCAAGTGGTTTGGGAAAAGCTTAATGACGCCGCTACGCTCAAGACCTGTATTCCCGGCTGCGAGCAGCTCGACAAAACGTCCGACACGGAATTTCAGGCCATCGCGACGGTCAAGATCGGTCCGGTCAAGGCCAAGTTCAAAGGCAAGGTGAACTTGTCCGATCTCGACCCGCCCAACGGCTACAAGATTTCCGGTCAAGGTGACGGCGGGGTCGCCGGCTTTGCCAAGGGCGGAGCGACGGTCAAGCTCACGCCAAAGGACGGCGGTACTCTGCTCGTCTACAATGTCGACGCTCAGATCGGCGGCAAGCTCGCGCAGCTCGGCCAACGGCTGGTCAATGGCGCCGCCAAAAAGGTTGCCGACGACTTTTTTCAGAATTTCGCCAAGGCGGTCAATCCGCAAACCCCGTGATGCGGCTGTTGATGTCCGACCGGGTCCCCGCGCGGCACTTCGCCCGGGGAACTGCCTTGACCGCTGCCCGGGGCGCGGTTCAGAGTAATTATTGTTCTAGGCTACGAAAACGGGCAAAATCGCCACGATTTAGCTCTTCAATGGTGCCGGCGGTTCGCGTCGGCTCGTGAATCAGGACGTTTGACCGGAATTTTTCGAGGAGGAATCCCAATGGCAGCCAAACTGGCAGCCGTTTCCATGACGGTGAACGGCAAGCCCGTCACCGCCGAAATCGACCCGCGCACGCTGCTGGTGCAGTTGCTGCGCGAAAACTTGCGGCTGACCGGCACGCATGTCGGCTGTGACACCTCGCAATGCGGGGCTTGCGTCGTGCATATCAACGGCAAGGCCACCAAGTCCTGCACCGTGCTGGCGCTGCAGCTCGAAGGCGCCGACGTGCTCACGATCGAGGGGCTCGCCGCGCCGGACGGACCGCTGCACCCGATGCAGGAAGCCTTCCGCGAGAATCACGGTCTGCAATGCGGTTACTGCACGCCGGGTATGATCATGACCGCGGTCGATATGGTGCGCCGCAAGGGTCACGACCTCGAAGACCGCACGATTCGCGAAGAGCTCGAAGGCAACATCTGCCGCTGTACCGGCTACCATAACATCGTCAAGGCGATTGCCGCCGGCGCGCGCGCCATGCGAGGCGGTGCCACGGGTAAGTCGAAGGCCGCCGAATAGGGCAGGGCTTTCCGCGACGAATTGCTGGAGGGATTCCCAGGGAAACGGCCGAGGAAGACACCATGAGTGCGACCGGAATCGGCGCCGCGGTGCGCCGCAAGGAAGATCGCCGCTTCATCACCGGAACGGGCCATTATACCGACGACGTCAACCGGCCCGGCCAGGCTTACGCATATTTCGTCCGCTCGCCGCACGCTCACGCGACGATCAGATCGATCGACGGCAAGGCAGCGACGGGCATGCCGGGCGTGCTGGCGGTGCTGACCGGCGCGGAACTCGCGTCGGACAAGATCGGCAATCTCATCTGCGGCTGGATGATCCACTCCAAAGACGGCTCGCCGATGAAAATGGCGCCGCATCCGGCGCTCGCCAGCGGCAAAGCCTGCCACGTCGGCGACGCGGTCGCGGTGGTGATCGCCGAGACCCTGGCGCAGGCGCGCGATGCCGCTGAGAACGTCAAAGTCGATTATGCGGTGCTGCCCGCGGTCGCCGATCCGGCAGCCGCGCAAGGCAAGGGCGCGCCGCAAATCCACGACGTTGCGGTAAACAACACTATCTACCAGTGGCACCTCGGCGACCCCAAAGCGGTCGACGCGGCATTCAAGGCGGCCAAGCACGTCACCAAGCTCGACATCGTCAACAACCGGCTGGTGCCGAACGCGATCGAGCCGCGTGCCGCGATCGGCGATTACGATTCCGGGACTGGCGCGTTCACGCTGTGGAACACGACGCAGAATCCGCATGTGGCGCGCCTCGTCATCGCGGCTTTTGTCGGCATGGCGCCGGAGCACAAGCTGCGCGTGATTGCGCCCGACGTGGGCGGCGGTTTCGGCTCGAAGATCTTCATCTACCCCGAAGAGGTCGTGGCTTTGTGGGCCGCCAAGCGCGTCAATCGCCCGGTGAAATGGGTTTGCGACCGCTCGGAGGCGTTTCTCGCCGACGCGCATGGCCGCGATCACGTGACCCACGCCGAGATGGCGTTCGATGGCGACGGCAAAATCCTGGGCCTGCGCGCCAAAACGGTTGCCAATCTTGGCGCCTACATGTCGACGTTCTCGTCGTCGGTGCCGACTTATCTCTACGCCACGCTGCTCTCGGGCCAATATGCGATCCCGCAAATCTATTGCGAGGTCGACGCGGTCTATACCAACACCGCGCCGGTCGACGCTTATCGCGGCGCCGGCCGTCCCGAAGCGACATTCGTGGTGGAGCGGCTGATCGAGGTCGGGGCGCGCGAATTAGGGCAGGAGCCGGCGGAGTTACGGCGCAAGAATTTCGTGACCAAATTCCCCCATCAGACGCCGGTCATCATGGCCTACGACGCCGGCGACTATAATGCGTCGCTCAAGAAGGCGATGGAGCTTGCCGACTACAAGGGGTTTGGCAAGCGCAAGCGTGACTCGGCGCGCGACGGCAAACTGCGCGGCATCGGCTTCTCGACCTACATCGAAGCGTGCGGCATCGCGCCGTCCCAGGCGGTCGGCTCGCTCGGCGCCGGCGTCGGCTTGTGGGAATCCGCCGAGGTGCGGGTCAATCCGACCGGCTCCGTCGAAGTCCTCACCGGCTCGCACAGCCACGGTCAGGGCCACGAGACGACGTTCGCGCAACTCGTATCGGAACGGCTTGGCATTCCGATCGATAATGTATCCATTGTGCATGGCGACACCGACAAGGTGCAGTTCGGCATGGGCACCTACGGCTCGCGCTCCGGCGCTGTCGGCATGTCGGCGATCGTCAAGGCGCTCGACAAGGTCGAGGCCAAAGCCAAGAAGGTCGCCGCGCATCTGCTCGAAGCCGCCGAGGGCGACATCGAGTTCAAGGACGGAAAATTTAATGTCGCCGGCACCGACAAGTCGGCGGCCTGGGGCGACGTAACGCTAAACGCCTATATCGCGCACAAATTCTCCGGCCAGGAGCTCGAGCCCGGTCTCAAGGAAGGCGCATTCTACGATCCGACCAACTTCACTTTCCCGGCCGGCTGCCATATCTGCGAGGTCGAAATCGACAGCGAGACCGGTACCACCGAGATCGTGGCGTGGACCGCGGTCGACGATTTCGGTGTGATCATCAATCCGATGATCGTCGAGGGCCAGGTCCACGGCGGCATCGCGCAGGGCGTCGGGCAGGCTTTGTACGAAGGCGCGGTCTATGACAAAGACGGCCAGCTCGTCACCGGCTCGTTCATGGACTATTGCATGCCGCGCGCCGAGTATCTGCCGTCGATGAAGGTCGGCACGACGGTGACCAAATGTCCGTCCAATCCGCTCGGCATCAAGGGCTGCGGCGAGGCCGGCGCCATCGCCGCGCCCGCGGCCGTCATCAACGCCATCACCGATGCGATCGGCACCGAGGATATCGCCATGCCGGCGACACCGCACGCGGTGTGGGCGGCGTTGAAGAAGTTGAACAAGCTGCCGCACGCGGCGTAAGAGATAAAGAGAAACGGAGACCTGCGATGTACGCCTTCACCTTCCATCGTCCGCAATCGGTGCGGCAAGCGGCCAACATGCTCGGCAAGAACGAAGAGGCCAAATTGCTGGCCGGCGGCCAGACGCTGCTGCCGACGATGAAGCTGCGGCTCGCAGGGCCGCCGCAAATCATCGACATGACGCTGATCGAAGGCTTGTCCGGCATTGAGCAGATCGGCCGCTCGATCACCATCGGCGCCATGACCAAGCACTTCGAGGTGAATACTTCGCCGGTGGTTCAGCAGGCCGCCCCGGTGCTGGCCAAGCTCGCCGGGCTGATCGGCGATCCGGCGGTGCGCCATCGGGGCACCATCGGCGGCTCGATCGCCAACAACGATCCGAACGCCGACTATCCGGCGGCGTGCCTCGGCCTCGGCGCCACCATCATCACCAACAAGCGCCGCATCAAGGCCGACGAGTTTTTCACCGGCATGTTCTCGACCGTGCTGGAGCCCTCCGAGATCATCACCAAAGTGAGCTTCCCGATTCCGAAGAAGGCGGCTTATCAGAAATTCCGCAATCAGGCTTCGCGCTTTGCGCTGGTCGGCGTGTTCGTGGCGAAACGCGGCAGCGACATCCGCGTCGCCGTGACTGGCGCCGGCTCGAACGGCGTGTTCCGCGTGCCATCGTTCGAAGAGGCGCTGAAGAAGCGCTTCGCGCCGAAGTCGCTCGAGGGCCTGACCATCCCGGCCGACGGCATGAACTCGGACATCCACGGCAGCGCCGAATATCGCGCGCACCTCGTCGGCGTGCTCGCCCGCCGCGCCGTGGCGGAGGCGATCGGCAAACCGGCCTGAGTTGAAGCACAGCGTTAGGATGCGCGGCTCACGGTTGCGCTTTGTTTGAGTAAACAGAGCGCTGCCGGAGGCTCTGACGAGGCACGACGAGCTTACGCCGGCAGCCTGTCGAGCTCCGCCAAGAGATCGTGCAGATCGAGCGGGTTGGTGTACATTTGTAAGCCGCCGTCGGCCCGCTTCGGCCAAAGGTCCTTCGGCCGGTCCCAGTACAGCTCGACGCCGTTGTCGTCGGGGTCGCGCAGATAGAGCGCCTCGCTGACACCGTGGTCGCTGGCGCCTTCCAACGGAATCTTCGCCGCGATCAGCCGGCGTAATGCGTCGGCCAGGAGCTTCCGGGTCGGGTACAAGATCGCGGTATGGTAAAGTCCGGTGGTGCCGGGCGCGGGCGGTGAGCCGCCGCGGCTCTCCCAGGTGTTGAGCCCGATGTGGTGGTGATAACCGCCGGCCGAGATGAAGGCGGCGCCAGGCCGGCTGGTGGTCAGCTCAAAACCGAGCACGCCGCAGTAGAAATCGAGCGCGCGCTGCAGGTCGGCGACCTTGAGGTGGACGTGGCCGATCCGCACCCCCGCGTCGATAGTCGGGAATTGCACGGCTTCCTTTTCGAGTGTCACAGGCTTTGACATGGCGCATCCCAGATGGCTTCTAGGGTCTCCGATACCCACATCTAAGACCTCGGCCGGGCGGGATAAAGTCCCTCGGAAAAGGGAAGACAATGACTGCAAAGCCCATTCCGGCCTCGATCGACGCCACCGTCGATCTGCTCGCCGAGGCCGATTATCTCGGCCGACCGCTCGCTCGGCACGGTGCTGTTACCTGGCGCTCAAGATGGGCCGGCCGATCTTCCTTGAAGGCGAGGCCGGCGTCGGCAAGACCGAGATCGCCAAGGTGCTGGCGGCGACGCTCGGCCGCCGGCTGATCCGGCTGCAATGCTACGAGGGCCTCGACGTCGCGGCCGCGGTCTATGAGTGGAATTACGCCGCGCAGATGATCGCGATCCGCGTCGCCGAGGCCGAAGGCGAGCACGACCGCGAGCGGCTCGAGCACGACGTGTTCTCCGAGCGCTTCCTGATCAAGCGGCCGCTGCTGCAGGCGCTCGAGCCCGACGCCGCCGGCGCGCCGGTGCTGCTGATCGACGAGATCGACCGCACCGACGAGGCGTTCGAGGCGTTCCTGCTCGAAGTCTTGGGCGACTTCCAGATCACGATCCCGGAAATGGGCACGGTGAAAGCCGCGCATCCGCCGATCGTGGTCATCACCTCGAACCGCACGCGCGAAGTGCACGACGCGCTCAAGCGGCGCTGCCTTTATCACTGGGTCGGCTATCCGACCGCCGAGCGCGAGCTTGCCATCGTGCGCGCCAAGGTGCCGGGCGTCGGCAAGAAGCTGTCCGAGCAGGTGGTGGCGTTCGTGCAGGCGCTGCGCAAGCAGGATCTGTTCAAGTCGCCGGGCGTCGCCGAAACGCTCGATTGGGCCGCCGCGCTGTCCGAACTCGACGTGGTGGCGCTCGATCCGGCGACGGTGTCCGACACGCTCGGCGTGCTGCTCAAATACCAGGACGACATCGCGCAGCTCGAAGGCAGCAAGGTCAAGGAGCTGCTCGACGAGGTGAAGTCGGAGCTGCGCGCGGCCGAGTAGTCAGCTCGCCGTGGCTTTCGTGCCGGCGCGTCGCGACCGCAAGCGCGAACGCGGCCGCCAGTGCAACGCGGCATTCCCGACCAGCCAGGGCAAGCGGGTGGCGAATCGCAAAAAGATAGGTGCCGATCGCCGGTCCGACGGTGTCCTTGAGGTCGCCGACCACGCCGAACGCGGCCATGTAGGTCGCGCGCGCGTTGCGCGGCGCCAGTTCCGTCACGATGGCCTGGGTGAGCGGGCCGAACAGCATATGCGCGAACGCCAGCAGCGTCACGGCGCCGACCAGAAGCGGCAGCGCCGGCGAAACCGCAAGGCAGGCGAAAGCCGAGAGCCAAAGCGACGCCACTCGGCCAGGACGATCTGGAAACCGCTCATTCGCGCCGACGCCTTGATGACCGGAAACTGGAATAGAACACTGAGCGCGGCCGCGTAAGTGAACAGCAGGCCGACGCCGGACGGCGTCAGCGTCCCGGCATTGTTGGCGTAAAGCGGAGTGACCGTTTCGATCCAGCTCGATCCGATCTCGAGCGCAGCGATCGGAAGCAGCAGCGCGGCGAGGCGCCGATCGCGGAATGCCGCAGCAAGTGCGCCGAGGCCTTCGTCATCGTCGTCGTCGTCGTCGCGCGCCGTCGAGCGGTGTCCGGGTCTCGCGGCATGAATAGCAGCGACCACGAGCGTGCCGACCAACAGCGCAGCGCCAGAGCCGAGGAAGACCAGACCGAGCGACCACAGCGCCAGCGGCCGCGCCCAACCGCCGGGCCGACGATGCGCGCCGGCTTCGACATCACCCGGGTCAGCGCGAAATGGCGCGCGCAGCTTGCATTCGCCGGGCACCACATCGGCGATCACGGTCGCTGCCGTCGGGTGCAGCACGCTTTCGAACATGCCGATGACGAGGAGCGAGGCAGCGGCCGCAAAAGCGCCGTGGGTCAGATAAAGCAGCACGAAGCCGAGCCCGACGCCCGCGCGTCGAGACCAGCAGCACCGGGCGGCGGCCGACCCGGTCGGCAATGCCGCCGACGAAAGGCGTGGCCAGCAATTCGCCGCCCGCATAGCAACCGAACAGCAATCCGATATATTCGGTCGGGATGCCGGCATCCTGCTGCGCCCACAGGGCGAAGAACGGCATCAGGACGCCGTCGGCGAGGCCGGCGACGAAGAACAGGAAGAGGCCGACGCGCGCCGGGCCGGGCAAGTCCCGGACCAGATGCAAAGATCGAGGATGAAGGCTTGGCAGGATCAGTCACGTCACAGCTCCACGCAACTGACCGCGTGCCCGCGCCATGCGGGCCGCGGTCGCGTACGGGCGCGTTGGCTGACGTGAACGCTTACGGCGTGCCGAGACGGCACGCGGCGGCTAGCCTTTACGGCAAGACGCGTCGCGCCGCAAGCGCGACGGAGCGCTTCATCATGACTGATGACGAGCCGTCCGGCCGGCTCGCCGAGAACATCCTCTATTTCGCCCGCGCACTGCGCGCCGCCGGCATTCCGGTCGGGCCGGGCGCGGTGCTCGATGCGCTTGAAGCGCGTGCAAGGCGGCGGGCGTCGGCACGCGCGAGGATTTCTACTGGACGCTGCACGCGGTGTTCGTGAAGCGGCACGAGCATTCGATGCTGTTCGATCAGGCGTTCCGCATCTTCTTTCGCCGCCGCGGCTATGTCGATCAGCTGATGGCGATGATGATGCCGCAGACGCCGACGCCGCCGCAGGCGCCGCAGGCCGGCGCAACGCGCGTGCATGAGGCGCTGTTCTCCGGGCTCGACGACAAGCTGAAGCAAGAAGCGCGAGATCGAGCTCGACGCGCGCATGACGGTGTCCGACCGCGAGGTGCTGCAGAAGAAAGACTTCGCGCAGATGACGAGCGCCGAGATCGCCGCGGCCAAGGATGCGATGAAGCGGCTGGTGCTGCCGCTCGCCGAAGTGCGCACGCGGCGGCTCGCGCCGCATCGGCACGGCCATCTGCATCGATATCCGCCGCACGCTGCGCGCCAGCATGAAGGGCGGCGGCGATTTCATCGATCTGCGTTTCATCGGACCGAAGACCAAGCCGCCGCCGATCGTCGCGCTGCTCGATATTTCCGGCTCGATGAGCCAGTACAGCCGGCTGTTCCTGCATTTCCTGCACGCCCTGACCGATGCGCGAAAGCGCGTCAGCACGTTCCTGTTCGGCACGCGGCTGACCAACGTCACGCGCGCGCTGCGCGAGCGCGATCCCGACGATGCGCTCGCCGCCTGCTCGGCGAGCGTGCCGGACTGGTCGGGCGGCACCCGGATCGCGTCGTCGCTGCGCGCCTTCAACAAGCAATGGGCGCGCCGCGTGCTGACCCAGGGCGCCGTCGTGCTGCTCATCACCGACGGCCTGGAGCGCGATGCCGACGATACGCTCGCGTTCGAGATCGACCGGCTGCACCGCTCGTGCCGGCGGCTCGTCTGGCTCAATCCGCTGCTGCGCTTCGAGGGCTTCGAGGCGCGCGCCCGCGGCATCAAGGCGATGCTGCCGCATGTCGACGAATTCCGCGCCGATCCACAATCTGGAATCGATGGCCGCCCTGGTCGCCGCGCTGGCGGCACGGCGGCGACCGGGCCGGCGACCCGAAAGCCTGGATGCAGAAGGTGGCGTAATACGCTATATATAATCGGATACGGCCGCGATATACGCGGAATATAACGGTCAGCGAGCGGAGACTCACATGCTCTCAACCGACAACGACATCCTCAAAGCCGCCGAGGACTGGCGCAAGAACGGCCGCGCGGTCGCGCTCGCCACCGTGGTGGAGACCTGGGGCTCGGCGCCGCGGCCGGTCGGCTCCAATCTGGTCATCGACGAGGAGGGCAATTTCCTGGGCTCGGTGTCCGGCGGCTGCGTCGAAGGCGCCGTGGTCACCGAAGCGCTCGACGTGATCGAGAGCGGCAAGCCGAAGATGCTGGAATTCGGCGTCGCCGACGAGACCGCCTGGAAGGTCGGGCTGTCCTGCGGCGGCACCATCCGGGTGTTTGTCGAGAAGGTGGAGTAGGGGCACCGTGCGCATGAAACTCGACATCCTCACCGCGCTCAATGCCGAACGCGCGGCGCGGCGCGCCGCGATCGTCGTCACCGATGTCGACAGCGGCGAGCAGCGGCTGGTCAAGGCGGCCGACATCGCGCAAGGATCCGCTGCGGGCCGTGCTCGCCGAGCATCTGCGCACCAGCAAAAGCGGCATGGAGGAGACCGCCGGAGGGCCGGGTCTTCCTCACCGTCTACGTGCCGGCGCCGCAGCTTGTCATCACCGGCGCGGTGCATATCAGCCAGGCGCTGGCGCCGATCGGCAAGCTGCTCGGCTATGACGTGACCATCGTCGATCCGCGCACGGCGTTCGCTTCGCCGAGCGCTTTCCCGACGTGAAGGTGATCGCCGAATGGCCGGACAAGGCGCTGCCGCCGCTCAATGTCGACCGCTACACCGCGTTCGTCGCGCTCACCCACGATCCGAAGATCGACGATCCGGCGCTGCTGCACGCGCTTGTCGCGCGACTGCTTCTATATCGGCGCGCTTGGCTCGCGGAAAACCCATGCGCGGCGGCGTCGAGCGGCTCAAGGCAGCAGGGCCTGACCGACGCCGATCTGCCCGCATCCACGCGCCGATCGGACTCGATATCGGCGCGGTGTCGCCGGCCGAGATCGCGGTCGCGATCATGGCGCAGATCACCGAGCGGCTGCGCGAAGAGGTCGAGGCAGACCGCTCGTCCCCGCGGCGGGGAGTCGGAGAGGCGGCGCGTCATGAAATTCGGTGCGGTCGCGCCGCAGGAGGCGCTCGGCGCCACCGCCGTGCACACCATCCGCCAGGACGGGCTGGTGCTGAAGAAAGGCACGCTGATCGGCGCCGCCGAAGTCGCGGCGCTGGAAGCCGCCGGCATCGCGGACATCGTCGTGGCGCGGCTCGAGCCGGGCGATGTCTCCGAAGACGTTGCGGCGGCCGAGATCGCCAAGGCGGTCGCGGGCGAGGGCGTGCATGTCGACCGCGCCTTCACCGGCCGCGCCAATCTGTTCGCGCAAGACGCCGGCGTGCTGGTCGTCGACAAGGACGCGATCGACCGGCTCAACCGCGTCGACGAGGCGATCACCTTCGCGACGCTGCCGGCCTACAAGCCGGTGGTCGCCGGCGAGATGATCGCGACCGTCAAGATCATTCCGTTCGCGGTCGCCGAGGCGCGCGCGCGATGCGGCGCTCGCGGGCGTCGGCAAGCCGCTCCTGCGCGTCGCGCCCTATCGCATCCGCAAGGTCGGCGTGGTGTCGACGCTGCTGCCCGGCCTGGCGCCCAAGGTGATCGAAAAGACGCTGAAGATCACGGCCGAACGGCTCGCGCCCGCCGGCGCCACGATCGTCGCCGAGCGGCGCGTGCCGCACGAGCGCGCGGCGCTCGCCGCGCGCTCGAAGAAGTGCTCAAGGCCGGCGCCGAGCTCGTCATCGTGTTCGGCGCCTCGGCGATCGCCGACCGCCGCGATGTCATCCCGGCGGCGCTGGAGGCGATCGGCGGCCGCATCGAGCATTTCGGCATGCCGGTCGATCCCGGCAATCTGCTGATGATCGGCGATGCCGGACGGCCGTCCGGTGCTCGGCGCGCCGGGTTGCGCCCGCAGCCCGAAGGAAAACGGATTCGATTGGGTGCTGATGCGGCTTGCTCGCCGGTCTTGCCGGTGCCGCGCGAGGATATCACCGGGCTCGGCGTCGGCGGCTTGCTGATGGAGATCGTCACCCGGCCGCAGCCGCGCAACGAGCCGGTGCCGAGAAGCCGGCCGCACCATCGCCGCGATCGTGCTTGGCGCCGGCCGCTCGAGCCGCATGGGCGGCCCGAACAAGCTGCTGGCGGAGATCGGCGGCCAGCCGCTGGTGCGCATCGTGGTCGAGCAGGCGCTGGCGTCGCGCGCGCGGCCGGTGATCGTCGTCACCGGCCATCAGCGCGAGCGGGTCGAAGCGGCGCTCGCGGGACTGCCGGTGCACGTTCGTGCACAATCCGGATTTCGCCGATGGCCTCGGCACCTCGCTCAAGGCCGGCATCGCCGCGCTGCCGGCGGAGGCCGACGGCGCCATCGTCTGCCTCGGCGACATGCCGCAGGTCGATGCCGCGCTGATCGACCGGCTGATCGGCGCGCTTCGATCCCGACAAGGGCGCGCTGGTCGTGGTGCCGACCATCGACGGCAAGCGCGGCAATCCGGTGGTGTGGTCGCGCCGCTTCTTCCCCGATCTGATGACGGTCGAGGGCGACGTCGGCGCGCGCTACCTGATCGGCCGCTATCCCGAGGCGGTGGCCGAAGTGCCGCTGACCGGGACCGCGGCGCTGACCGACGTCGATACGCCGGAAGCGCTCGTGGCGGTCAAGGCCGAGCTGGAAAGCTAGACATTGAACCGCTCCGGCATCGTGATCCCGGCATAATCGCATGCCGAGCGTCGACGCCGGATGACCCAGCCACGATGGCGCCGATTCACCAACTCGAAACCCTTCCCGGCTAGCGTCTGCGGGTTCCTCGGGGGAGGGGCTCCATGATCCGCTTTCGGCGCAAATCCGCGCTCGCTGGCTTGCGGTCGCGTGTCTGCTGATTGCGCTGCTTGGCGCCGCCGATGCGGCCGGCGCGCTTCGCGGTCGGCGCCTGCGGCGCCTACGGCTATGGCTTCGACTATCCGCAAGACAGCGGATGCCCGCGCCGCGGCGATGCGAAAGTGCGCCGGCGGCAAGCTGCAAGATCGTCGGCGTCATCCGCCGCGGCTGCGCCGCGATGGCGGTCGACGCCAAGAACCCGTGCGGCTCCGTATCGGCTGGGCGATCAATTCGCATCTCGGCAAGGCCGAGAACGCCTCGATGCAGCGCTGCTACCAGTTCGGCGGCCACGAATGCGTGGTGCGCGCCTGGGCCTGCGACGAGAAGGGCTGAGCGCGGCGCCTTGCTCAACGTTTGACGGCGATTTGCGCCAGAACGGGCGCCCATTTGCGCTGTTCGCTCTGAATGAACGCCAAGGTCTCGGCCGGCGACATCGGCGTGTCCTCGCGGCCGAGGCGGGCAAGCCGCGTCCGAACGTCCGGATCGCTCATCGCCCTGCTGAGATCGGCGTTGACTTTCTGCACGATGGCGTCTGGCGTGCCGAGCGGCGCGACCAGCGTTTGCCAGCCCTCGGCATCGAAGCCGGGCAGCGTTTCGGCAACGGTCGGCAGATCGGGAAAGATGGCCATGCGCTTGCGGCCGCGACCGCGAGCGGGTGGACATTGCCGGCTTCGACGGCTCCGGCGATGCCTGAATAGGAATTGAAGGCCAGCGCGATGCGCCCGCCCATCATGTCGTTGAGGACCTGCGGCGTGCCGCCTGAATACGGCACCATCAAGAGCTTGATGCCGGCTCGGCTTTGCAGCAGTTCGCCGGTCAGATTCGTCAGCCGGCCGTAGCCATTGGCGCCGTAGGCCAGTTCGCCCGGCCGTTCTTTCGCCAGTGCGATCAACGCCGGCAGCGTTGTCACGCCGACCCATGGCGCGGCGGTGATGAACATCGGCGCGCCGCCGAGATTGCCGATCGGCGTAAAATCTCGCGGCACCTGGATCGGCAGATTGTCGGCCTCGCCGGGCGGCGCGACGAATGAAGACAGCGCCGGCATGAACAGCGTGTAGCCGTCGGGCGCAGCCGCCGCCGCGGCGCGGGCCGCAATGGCCCCGCCGCCGCCGGGCTGGTTGATCAGAACCGCCTGCTGGCCCCAGACCCGGCTCAGCCCCTCGGCGATGATCCGCATGTTGACATCGATGGCGCTGCCGGGCGCGGAATCCGAAATCAAGCGCACCGGGCGCGTCGGATAATCTTGCGCTTGTGCCGGCAACAGGGCGACGCCAAGCATCGGCAGCGCCGCCAGCCATGCGGTAAAGAAGCCGTGCCGCCAGCTCCCCATGCGCCGCTCCCTCGAGATTTTCTATCGTATTCGCATCCTAGAGCCGTCCGGCGTCTTTGACCACGAGCGGCTCTTCAGCGCGCCGCGATCAATACCGCGCGCTGAGCCCGACGCGCACATACGGGCCTTGGCGTTGATCGGATGTCATGGCCCAGCCGCCGCCTGCCGACAATTCCAGTCCTTGGATGCGCCAGCCGGTGAGATGCGCGCCGAGCCGCACCTCCTGGTAATCGGCGCACCAAATCCACTGGTTCTCCGGACCGACAAATACCGAGTCGAAAACTTGCCAGCCGAAAGCGGTGCGCAGCGAGCCGGTCGGTCCGATCGACGCGATGGCGCCGTTCACGGCCACCATTGTGCCGGCGCTCGGCTGATACCAGATGTCGGCGGCGAATTGTGCTCCGACATAGAAACCGTGCAGGCGGCCGCCGGGATCGTAGGGCGAGAGCCGGTAATCCTGCACGACGGCGCCGCCGTAGAGGCTGACGTTGAGCCCGCCGCGCACGAAACGCCACCCCGGCATGGCTGCGGCGGAGAGCATGGTGCCATCGATGTCTTCGTGAAGCCCGCTCGATACGTACGTGTAATTGCCGCCGCTAAGCAGCGCCTTGAGCGTGAAGCCGTCGGCGTCCAGACCTGCGGGCGACCACACCAGACCGCCATCGAGAAACGCGCTGTAGCGCGATAGATCGGTGCCGGCGAAAAGCAGAAAAGAGGGATTGCCTGGCTCGCCGGCGCATGCCGCGTCCATCGACAAACATACAAAAACACACGCGGCGGCTGAGGCCGTCGCGGCGAAATTCTTCAACACCGACACTAATGAGGCTCTCGCTGCGCCTCAGGCCCGCCGCAGTATCAGGTAACCTCCGTCGTCAACTCCCGTCGACGGTACTTAGGTCCCGATTGCCCGATACTTATGGCTTGATCGCACAGGAATTCCGCGTAAGCCGCGGCGGGACCTAGCCGGCTACAGGGACGGCACAGCATGATCGCCCGTTGTCCATGTCAATTGCGCCCGACGAGAGCGTTGTAGCGTTTGATAACGTCAGGCGGCGTTGCGGCGGCGTGCGCGATCGCCTTGAGAACTGTCGCGCCATCGATCGGGCTCATGTCGATGCCGAGCTTTTGCCGCATCATCGAGCACGGCCGGATCCTTGCACATCGCCATGAACGCCGTCTGCAGCGCTGCGGCGCGATCGGCCGGCACTCCGGGCGGCGCGGCGAACGGCAGCGAAATGAAAAACTGCAGGTCGGCGAAATCGAGCAGCGCGCGCGCCGCAGGATCGGTCGTCAGTTCGTGGCCGGTCGGGATGTCGGAAAAGTCGGCGAGCCGCGTCGTGCGGCCGAACTGCATCAGCGGACGGAACGCGTGATGGTTCCACAAATCGCGCTGGCCGGTGCGCACCGAGCTGTAGCCGACGATCTGGCCGTCGATCTCGCCGCGCTGCATGGCGAGAAACATCGGCGCCGCGCCGGTATAGCCGCTCACCACCTTGATATTGAGGCCGAGAATATCCTTGGCGATGGTGGCGAAGATCAAGTTGCTCGACGCGGCATTGTCGCCGCCGAGCGTGATCGATTTGCCCGGGCCTTGAGCTCGTCGACCGATTTGATCGGGTTCGTCGCCATGACCAGCATCAGGTAGGCGTCATTGGCATAGGACGACAGGCTGCCGAGCCAAGTGAGCTTGAGCGGATCGAAATGCACGTTGGGATCGCCCTGGATGGCGAGCAGCGGCACCGCGCGTTCGAGCTTGGCGATCACCGAGCCATCATGCGCGACGACGTTGGCGAGGCGGTTGGCCGAAGTGATGCCGCCGGCGCCCGGCTGGTTCTCCACGACGATGGTCGGATTGCCCGGAATGTATTGTGCCGAGATGGCGCGCAACGAACCGCGCCGAAATGTCGTTGATGCCGCCGGGCGAGGTACCGACCACCATGGTGATCTGTCGGCCTTTGTAGAACTGCTCGACCGACTGGGCGTGCGCGGCCGAAGGACGCACTGCCAGCGACGCAGGCCGCAGAGAATTGCGAGCGCGCCAGTCGCCGTATCGCCGTGACCATCGATCCTCCCAATCACGGAAATCGCCTCGAGCAAGTGGCCGTAGCCCTTGACCGGCTGGCGCACGTGCAGCCGCTTCTGGATTTCCCACACGCGCGCCGGCACCGGATGCACCACCGGCACCTGCAAATCCTGCTCCAGCATGGCGATGATGTTGAGCGTGCGCCAGCCGGAGCCGAGCATGTAGATCGCGTCGGCGCCCTTCGCTTTCAGAAAGTTCTTTTTGATGTGGGCGTAGACCTGCTCGCCGGACAGCGTCTGCACCTGGTTGAACGGCACGTCGATGCCTTCCATGCCGCGCACCTTGAAGCCGGCGTCGCCGAAATATTTGGCAAACATGGCGTTGAGCTTCGGCGGAAAATAGGTGGCGCCGACGAAGCTCTTGGCCTTGCAGCGCGTGCAGCGCGTTGACGTGGTTCTGCGCCACGCTCATGATCGGCACTTTGTATTTCTTCTCCCATGCCTTGACGATCTTGGCCTCGCCGTTGCGGCCGAGCACCATGAACGGCGGCGCGCCGTGCGGATGGATGAGATCGCATTTCTCCTCGGCCAGCACCGCGACGAGCTTCTCGTAATGCGGCATCATGGTCTCGAACTCGTCCTCGGTGCCGCGGCGGATGTTGAGGAACAGCGGAATGAGGCCGATGCCTTCCGGCAGCAGCCGGCAGACTTCTTCGGTCACGCCCGGCCGCATGGTCGGATTGATCATTCCGACCACGCCGCGCCAACGGGAAAACGCCATGACAGAACCTTTCGATGACAGCATTTTGCGCGAGAAACGTTGGTCGCGGAATTTATCACCCGATAGATCGGCGCCGGCTGGGTGAAGAAGCTCCACAGGATGTGATAGACCAGCGCGTAGTTCTTCTGCTGGAAGCTGGCGTGCGAGATGCCGGGCATCACGGCGAAATGCTTGTCCGGGTTCGGCAGCTTCTCGAAGAATTCGATGAGGTCGGAAAAGCTGGCGATGCCGTCCCATTGGCCGCGCATGATCAAGGTCGGCACCGTGATCTTGGCCGGATCGACCACCGGCAGATGCGCGCACATGTCGACATAGGTGCCGGTCGGCACCGAATTGTCGAGCGCGATGACGGCGTCGGCGAAGGCGTCGATGACCTCTTCCTCCGCCGTGCCGGGATGGTCGCGGTCGAAGATCGAATGGATGAAGGCCTTGTCGATCGGCCGCCGGTTCTTGGCCTGGAATTCGGGCAGCTTTTTGTTGCCGCTCGGCGAGCGTCGGCGAGCCTTCGCCGGTCCACACCATGGCGTCGAGCGCGAGCCGGCCGACCAGATCGGGATGGCGTTGCGCGAACAACGCCGCGCGCAGCGCGCCCGACGAGATGCCGTAGACCAGCAGCGGCCGCTTGCCGCGCAGCTTCTGGATATAGCTCGCGGCGGCGAAGCAATCGTCGGCGCCTTGCGCGATCGGCGCGTTGTTGTCGCGGTCCTTGGTGGAGCGGCCGTAGCCCTCCATGTCGACGCACCAGCAGTCGAAGCCGCGGCGCGCGAACAAATCCATCACCGAGGAATCCGGCCGGCCCGGCACCTGCAGGTCGAAGGTCGGCTGCGCGGCCATCGACGAGCCGTGGACGAACAGGATCGTGCCGCGCCGTCTCTTGCCGGATCGCCGGCGCATTTCTCGAACAGGAACAGCTTCACGCCGCCGTCCTTGGTGGTCCAATGCTCTTCGCCCTTGATCGCCAGCGGCTCGATCGCGCTTCAGGTTCACTACAGTTTGCATGTGGCGCATGCATGCTTGCGGACGCGTACGCTAATTGATCAGCGCAATGTGGTTGGCCTTGATCACCTTAGCCCATTTCTCGATCTCGCCCTGCATGAACGCCGCGAATTCCGGCCTGGGTCATCACCATCGGGGTGGCGCCTTGCGCCTCCCAGGCGGCCTTGATGTCGGGCCGGCTGAGGATCGCGGTGATGGTGCGTTGAGCAGGTCGACGATCGGCTGCGGCGTGCCCTTCGGCGCCATGAAGCCGACCCACTGGCTGAAACTGAAAACCGGGCACGCCGGCTTCGGCGATGGTCGGCACGTCGGGCAGGATCGGCGAGCGCTTGAGCCGCTGGTGCCGAGCGCGCGCACCATGCCGGCCTTGACCATCGGCGCCATGGTCGGAATCGGAATCGAACAGCATCTGGATTTGGCCGCTCAGGATGTCGGTGCGCATGCCGGTCGAGCCCTTGTAGGGCACGTGCACGATGTTGATGCCGGTCAGGTTCTTCAGCAGCTCGGCGGCCATGTGATAGTTCGAGCCCGGCCCGGACGAGCCGAAATTGATCGTGCCGGGCTTCGCCCGCGCCAGCGCCAGAAGTTCGGCCAGATTTTTCGCCGGCACCGACGGGTTCACGACCAGCACCAGATCGTTCTCCATCAGCGGCGCGACCGGCACGAGGTCGCGCATCAGCGATAAGGCTTGTTCGCGTAGAGCGTTTCATTGACGGTCTGCGTGCTGCTCACCATCAGCAGCGTGTAGCCGTCCGGCGCGGCGTGGGCGACGAGTTCGGTGCCGATCGTGGTGCCGGCGCCGGGCCGATTCTCCATGAAGAAGGTCTGGTGCAGCGCTTTGCGCAATTCCTCGGCGATGTCGCGGGTATAGACGTCGGTCGGGCCGCCGGCACCGAACGGCACGATGATCTTGACCGGCCGCGACGGATAATCGTCGGCGCGACCGCGGTGCGGCGACAGCGCGACGGCGGCCAGCGTTACGCAGCAGCGCGGCAGGCCACGGCGGATGGTTCGTTCGCAGATCCGCATGGTGCGCGTCTCGCGATCTCAATCCAGCGTCACGCCGGTGATGCGGATGACTTCGCCCCAGCGCTTGTATTGGGCAGCGATGTAGGCGGCGAATTCCTGCGACCGACTTCGGCTCCGGCTCGCCGCCGAGCCCGATGATCTTGTTCTTGAGCTCCGGCGTCGCCAGGCCCTGATTCACGACGCGTTGATCTTGTCGATGATGTCGGGCGGCGTGCCGGCCGGCGCCACGATGCCCTGCCAGGAATCCGGCGGCATGCCGGGATAGCCGAGTTCGTCCATGGTCGGCACGTCGGGAATTTCCGGAATGCGCTGCGGGCTGGTCACCGCGAGCGCGCGCAATTGGCCGGACTTGATAACGGGACAATGCGCGGTCGTGCCTTCGAACGTCATGTTCATCTGGCCGGCGAGCACGTCGGTGGTGGCCTGCGCCGCCGACTTGTAGGGCACGAACACGATATTGGCGCCGGTGATGTGCTTGAACATTTCGCCGCTCAGATGCGGCGGCGTGCCGATCACCGCGCCGTAATTCAATTTGCCGGGATTGGCTTTGGCATAGGCGACCAGCTCCTTGACGGTGTGCGCCGGCACCGAGTTGTGGACCGCGAGCACCAGCGGCGCCGACGAGACCAGCGCCACCGCGGTGAAGTCCTTGATCGGGTCGATGCCGGCATCCTTGTAGAGTTGCGGGCTGATCGAGAGCGATCCGGCGGTCGCCGCCAGCAGCGTGTAGCCGTCCGGCGGCGCGCTGGCGACCAGCTCTGGCCGCCAGCGTGCCGCCGGCGCCGACGTGATTTTCGACCACGACGGGACCGAGATGGTCGGACAGGTAGGCGCCGATGATCCGCGCCGCGACGTCCGGCGGGCCGCCCGGGCCGAACGGCACGATGAGCTTGATCGGTTGGTCGGGGAAGGTCGCGGCTGCAGCCGGTGCGCCTGCCGGAAATCCCAGCGCGACCACGCACACAGCCGCCAACAACGCGTGCGCGCAGTGCTCCACCGCCGCGCAGCGACGCGATTCATCCGTTTTTCTCCCGGGCGTAACATTGGTCGATCGTAGCATTGCGGATGCCGGCATCGTCAACGCGCGGCATCAACGCACAGGCGCGCCTTGCACCTTTTTGTGCACTGCGCTAAGGGTCGCAGCGTTCGCTTTACAGCGCGAATCCGCTGGATTTTGGGGCAAATCAGCGCGGTTCCGTTGCGCGCGGAACCCGAACCGCGGAGGGACATCGTTCCCGCTTCGGGAGGATGTCCATTGATGGCCGAACGGGAAGGACTCCCGATGAGCCAATCGATGAGTCAATTGCTGCTCGCCTATCTGCCGCTCATCGTGTTCATCGGCGTGGCGGCGGTCGATTGGGCTTGCGCTTCTGCTTGTTGCGTTCATTGTCGCCTACAAGCAGCCCGATCCCGGAAAAGCTTTCGGCCTACGAGTGCGGCTTCAACGCCTTCGATGACGCGCGGATGAAATTCGACGTCCGATTCTATCTGGTCGCCATCCTGTTCATCATTTTCGATCTCGAAGTCGCCTTCCTGTTCCCGTGGGCGGCGGCGTATGGCGACCTCGGCTTTTACGGCTTCTGTGTCGATGATGGTGTTCCTTGCGGTCCTCACGATCGGGTTTATCTATGAGTGGAAGAAGGGAGCGCTCGAATGGGATTGAGCGAACCCGCGATCGCCACGCCGCGCCGCAGAGATTCTCGACCCGCGCACCGGCAAGCCGGCGGTCGCGAACGATCCGTTTTTTACCGACCTCAACAGCGAGCTGGCCGACAAGGGCTTTCTGGTCGCGGCGGCAGACGATCTGATCGCCTGGGCGCGCACCGGCTCGCTGATGTGGATGACGTTCGGGCTGGCCTGCTGCGCGGTCGAGATGATGCAGATGTCGATGCCGCGCTACGATGCCGAGCGCTTTGGCTTCGCGCCGCGCGCTTCGCCGCGCCAGTCGGACGTGATGATCGTCGCCGGCACGCTGACCAACAAGATGGCGCCGGCGCTGCGCAAGGTCTACGACCAGATGCCGGAGCCGCGCTACGTCATCTCCATGGGTTCCTGCGCCAACGGCGGCGGCTATTACCATTATTCCTACGCGGTGGTGCGCGGCTGCGACCGCGTCGTGCCGGTCGATATCTACGTGCCGGGCTGCCCGCCGACCGCCGAAGCGCTGCTGTACGGCGTGCTGCTGCTGCAGAAAAAAATCCGCCGCACCGCGACGATCGAACGCTGATCATGGATGAGACGCTCGACACGCTCGGCAAAACGATCGCCGCCGCGCTGGCCTCGTCGGTGACGGGTTACGCGGTCGCGCTATCATGAGCTGACCGTGACCGCCGGCGCGCGCGACATCGTCGCGGTGATGCGCTTTTTGCGCGACGACGCGCGCTGCCAGTTCTGGAACTTCATCGACGTAACCGCAATCGACTGGCCCGGCCGCGAACGGCGTTTTGACGTGGTCTATCACCTGCTGTCGCCGAAGCAGAACATGCGCATCCGCGTGAAGGCCGAGACCGGACGAGGGCGCGCCGGTACCCTCGATCATCGAGGTCTTTCCCGGCGCCGACTGGTTCGAGCGCGAGACTTATGATCTCTACGGCATCGTCTTCAATGGCCATCCGGATATGCGGCGCATCCTCACCGATTACGGTTTCGAGGGTCATCCGCTGCGCAAGGATTTTCCGCTCACCGGCTTCGTCGAGGTGCGCTACGACGACGAACTCAAGCGCGTCGTCTATGAGCCGGTGCGGCTCGCGCAGGAATTCCGCAACTTCGATTTTCTCTCGCCGTGGGAAGGCACCGACTACGTGCTGCCGGGCGACGAAAAAGCGAAAGCCGGCGGCGGGCAGGGGTCGTAACATGAAACCGACGCTCAAGCCCGGGCTCACCCATCGCTTTTCCTACACCGTGCCGGAAAACAAAACGGTGCCCTACACCTATCCCGAAGCGCCCGAGATCGCGTCGATGCCGAAGGTTTTCGCCACCGGCTTCATGATCGTGCTGATGGAGTGGGTCTGCACGCAATTGCTCGCACCGCATCTCGATCCGGGCGAAGGCAGCCTTGGCGTGCACGTCGACGTCAGCCATCTGGCGGCGACGCCTGCCGGCATGACTGTGACCGTAGATGCAGAATGTACCGAGGTGATCGGCCCGCGCGTCGCCTTCAAGGTCAAGGCGCATGACGGTATCGATCTCATCGGCGAAGGCCGCCATGAGCGTTTTGTCGTGAAGTGGGACAAGTTCAACGCGCGGCTTGCGGCGAAAGCCGCAAAAGTAGCGCAGGTGGCATGATGGCCGAAACCGCGCAGCGCAATTTCACGATCAATTTCGGGCCGCAGCATCCGGCGGCGCACGGCGTGCTGCGCTTGGTGCTTGAACTCGACGGCGAGATTGTCGAGCGCGTCGATCCGCACATCGGGCTTCTGCACCGCGGCACCGAGAAACTGATCGAACACAAGACGTACCTGCAGGCGATTCCCGTATTTCGACCGGCTCGACTACGTGGCGCCGATTAATCAGGAGCACGCGTTCTGTCTCGCGGCCGAAAAGCTGCTCGGTCTCGACGTGCCGCGGCGCGCGCAGATCATCCGCGTGCTGTATTGCGAAATCGGCCGGCTGCTTGTCGCATCAGCTCAATGTCACGACGCAGGCGCTCGATATTGGCGCGCTCACCCCGCCGCTGTGGGGATTTGAAGAGCGCGAGAAAATGATGGTGTTTTATGAGCGAGCCTCGGGCTCGCGCATGCATGCGGCCTATTTTCGCGTCGGCGGCGTTCATCAGGATCTGCCACCCAGGCTGATCGACGACATCGCCGCGTTCTGCGATCCGTTCCTGAAAGTCTGCGACGATCTTGAAGAATTGCTCACCGAGAACCGGATCTTCAAGCAGCGCAACGTCAATGTCGGCCTGGTGACGCTCGAGGAAGCCTGGGCGCGCGGCTTTTCCGGCGTCATGGTGCGCGGCTCGGGAGCAGTGTGGGATTTGCGTAAATCGCAGCCCTACGAAATCTATTCCGAGCTCGATTTCGACATTCCGGTGGGCAAGAACGGCGACAATTACGACCGTTATTGCATCCGTATGGAAGAGATGCGTCAGTCGATCCGCATCATGAAACAATGCATCGAAAAGCTGCACGCGGCGGACGGCCAGGGTCCGGTCGTCACCCAGGACCGCAAGATCGCGCCGCCGCGGCGCGAAGTGATGAAGCGCTCGATGGAATCCCTGATCCATCACTTCAAGCTCTATACCGAGGGTTTCAAGGTGCCGGCCGGCGAAGTTTACGCGGCCGTTGAGGCGCCCAAAGGTGAATTCGGCGTCTATCTCATCGCCGACGGCACCAACAAGCCGTACAAATGCAAAATCCGCGCGCCGGGTTTCGCGCACCTGCAGGCCATGGATTTCATGTGCCGCGGGCATATGCTCGCCGACATTTCGGCGATCCTCGGCAGTCTCGATATCGTATTCGGGGAGGTCGACCGATGAGTGTGCGCCGCCTCGCCGAGAAGCAGCCGCCAAATTTTGCGTTCACGCCGCAAAATCTCGATTGGGCCAAGGCGCGCATGGCGATGTATCCGCCCGGCCGCCAGCAGTCTGCGGTGATCCCGATCCTGTGGCGTGCGCAAGAACAGTGCGGTGGCTGGCTGCCGCAAAAGGCGATCGAGGCGACCGCCGCGTTGCTCGGCATGGCGAAGATTCGCGTGCTCGAGGTCGCGACCTTCTACACGATGTTCAATCTCTCGCCGGTCGGCAGATATCACGTGCAATTCTGCGGTACGACGCCGTGCCTGCTGCGCGGCGCGGACGCGCTCAAGACTGTGTTGCATCACATGATCGGCGAGCAAAACGAGGTAACGGCCGACGGCACGTTTTCGTGGATCGAGGTCGAATGCCTCGGCGCTTGCGTCAATGCGCCAATGGTTCAGATCAACGCCGAGTATTATGAGGATTTGACCCCGGAGACCTTAACTCGGGTTCTCAACGACCTGGCGGCGGGAAAAACGCCAAAACCCGGCCCGCAGGTCGATCGGCAGAATTCAGCGCCAATCGGTGGCCCGAACACGCTGACCGACCCGTCGATCTATGAAACGAAAGCGCGATCGGCGCCGGCATCTCAAACTGCCGCATCACCCGAGCAAAGGCACGACTGATGCTCGCCGACAAGGATCGCATTTTCAAGAATCTCTACGGCCGTCATGGCTGGGGCCTCGACGACGCGCGCGCCCGCGGTGCCTGGGACGGCACCAAAGCCATTTTAGAAAAAGGCCGCGACGGCATCATCAACGAGGTGAAAGCCTCCGGACAACGTGGCCGCGGCGGCGCGGGTTTTGCGACCGGGCTCAAGTGGTCGTTCATGCCGAAGCAGGTCGCGGACGGCCGCCCGCATTATCTTGTCGTCAACGCCGACGAGTCGGAGCCCGGCACTTGCAAGGACCGCGAGGTCATGCGGCACGATCCACATCTCCTGATCGAGGGCTGTCTGATCGCCGGCTGCGCCATGGCGGCGAACCATTGCTACATCTACATCCGCGGCGAGTTCATCCGTGAGCGCGAGCGCCTGGAAGCTGCCGTGCAGCAGGCCTATGACGCTAAACTCATAGGCAAGAACAACATTCACGGCTTCGACTTCGACATCGTCGTTCACCACGGCGCCGGCGCCTATATCTGCGGCGAGGAGACGGCGCTGCTCGAAAGTCTTGAAGGCAAGAAGGGCATGCCGCGGCTCAAGCCGCCGTTCCCCGCCAATATGGGCCTCTATGGCTGCCCGACGACCGTCAATAATGTCGAGACCCTCGCGCAGGTGCCCGACATCATGCGGCGCGGCGCCGCCTGGTTCGCCGGCATCGGCCGCCAGAACAACTCCGGCACCAAGCTCTTTTGCATTTCCGGTCACGTCGAGCGGCCGTGCAATGTCGAAGAGAACATGGGCATTCCGCTGCGCGAACTCATCGACCGGCACGCCGGCGGCGTCCGCGGCGGCTGGGACAATCTGATGGCCGTGATCCCCGGCGGTTCATCGATGCCGCTGATTCCGGCCGGTCCCGATCAAGCCGATAGCCTGTTGATGGATTTCGACGGCTGCCGCGACAAGAAATCGGCGCTCGGCACCGCCGCCGTGATCGTCATGGACAAGTCCGCCGACATCGTGCGGTCGATGGCGCGCATTTCGTATTTCTACAAGCACGAGAGCTGCGGCCAGTGCACGCCGTGCCGCGAAGGCATGGGCTGGATGTGGCGCGTCCTCGAGCGCATGGCCGAAGGCCGCGCCCAGAAGCGCGAGATCGACATGCTGATGGAAGTCACCACCCAGATCGAAGGCCACACCATCTGCGCGTTCGGCGACGGCGCGGCGTGGCCGGTGCAGGGCCTGCTGCGGCATTTCCGTCCGGAGATCGAGCGAAGGATCGACGAATATACGGCGAATCCGCATCCCGACCCGGTTTCGGTTGCGGCGGAGTAGAAGCTGCATGACCAAGCTCATCGTCGACAGCAAGGAGATCGACGCTCCGCCGGAGTACACGCTGCTCCAGGCCTGCGAGGCCGCGGGTGCCGAAATTCCGCGCTTTTGCTTTCATGAGCGGCTGTCGATCGCCGGCAATTGCCGCATGTGTCTCATCGAGGTCGTCGGCATGCCAAAGCCGCAGGCTTCGTGCGCGATGGCCGTCAAGGATTTGCCGCCGAACAAGGACGGCGCGCCGAAGGTGATCAGCACACGCTCGCCGATGGTGCGCAAGGCGCGCGAAGGCGTAATGGAATTTTTGCTGATCAACCATCCGCTGGATTGCCCAATCTGCGACCAGGGCGGCGAATGCGACCTGCAAGACCAGTCGATGGCCTACGGCATCGGTTCGAGCCGCTTCAAAGAGAACAAACGCGCGGTCGAGGACAAATATCTTGGCGCTTTGGTCAAGACCTCTATGAACCGCTGCATCCAATGTACGCGCTGCGTGCGCTTTGCCACCGAGGTCGCGGGCGTGCCGGAACTCGGCGCCACCGGCCGCGGCGAGGATATGGAGATCACGACCTATCTCGAAGAGGCGATGCGTTCCGAGCTGCAAAGCAATGTCGTCGATATCTGCCCGGTCGGTGCGCTAACCTCAAAACCTTACGCTTTTGCGGCGCGGCCGTGGGAGCTCAACAAAACCGAATCGATCGACGTCATGGACGCGCTCGGCTGCGCCATCCGCATCGATACGCGCGGCCGCGAAGTGATGCGCATCTTGCCGCGCACCAATGACGACATCAATGAGGAATGGATTTCCGACAAGACGCGGCATGTTGTCGACGGCCTGCGCACGCAGCGTCTCGATCAGCCGTATGTGCGCGAGAATGGGCAATTGCGTCCGGCGACTTGGCCCGAAGCGTTCAACGCCATCGCCGCCAAGGTCAAGCACGCCAATTCCAAGCGCATAGGTGCGCTGGTCGGCGATCTCGCCGCGGTCGAGGAAATTTTCGCGCTCAAGGATTTGATGACGCGGCTCAACGTCGACAATCTCGATTGCCGGAAATACGGCTCGTCGCTCGATCCGGCCCATGGCCGGGCCAGTTATTTGTTCAACGCGACCATCGCGGGGATCGACACGGCGGATGCGCTCCTCGTGATCGGTTCGAACCCCCGCAAAGAAGCGGCCGTGCTCAATGCGCGTATTCGCAAGCGCTGGCGCGCCGGCAAATTTCCGATCGGCGTCATCGGACCGAAAGCGGACCTTACCTATACCTATGATTATCTAGGCGCCGGCCCTGAGACGCTCGCGACCATTACCCGCCACAGTTTTGCCGATACGCTGCGCAAGGCCGAGCGCTTGCTCGTGGTGCTCGGCGCCGAGACGTTCGCGCGCGCCGACGGTGCCGCGGTCGCTTCGCTGGCGGCCAAGGCCGCTATTGATCTTGGCGCCGTGAAGGACGGATGGAACGGCTACTGCGTCCTGCACAATGCGGCGTCGCGCGTCGGCGCGCTCGATCTCGGCTTCGTGCCGGGGCAGGGCGGATTGAACACGCGGCAGATGGCGGCATCGGGTGCGCTCGATGTTCTCTTTCTGCTTGGCCTCGATGAGATCGATATCGCGCCGGGCGCCTTCGTGATCTACATCGGCACCCACGGTGATCGCGGCGCGATGCGCGCCGACGTGGTGTTGCCGGGCGCGGCCTATCCGGAAAAATCCGCGATCTATGTCAATACCGAAGGCCGGGTGCAGATGGCGACGCGCGCCTCATTTCCTCCCGGCGATGCGCGCGAAGACTGGGCGATCTTGCGGGCGCTGTCGGATGTGCTCGGCCAGCGGTTGCCCTACGACTCGCTCGCCGGGTTGCGCCAAGCCGCGTTCCAGGCGCATCCCCATCTCATGCGCATCGGCCAGATCGCACCGGGCGACGCCGGCGATATTCAAAAGCTCGCCGCCGTCGGAGGCGCGCCCGACAAGGCGCCGCTGCGTTCGAGCGTCGACGATTTCTACTTCACCAACCCGATCGCGCGTTGTTCGGCCGTGATGGCGGAATGCTCCGCGCTGGCGCAAGGGCGTTCCACCATGACCGCGGCGGAATAAGGAAAAGAACGATGGCCGCGTTCTGGTCCGACTATATCTGGCCGTTGGTGATCATGGTGGGCGAGAGCCTGCTGCTGCTCATCATTCTGCTCATCGCTGTCGCCTATGTGCTTCTGGCCGACCGCAAAATCTGGGCGGCGGTGCAGATCAGGCGCGGCCCGAACGTGGTCGGCCCGTGGGGATTGTTTCAATCGTTCGCCGACCTTTTGAAATTCGTGCTCAAGGAGCCGGTCATCCCCGCCGGCGCCAACAAGGGCGTGTTTCTCCTCGCGCCCCTGGTCACGTGCGTTCTGGCGCTCGCAGCTTGGGCGGTGATTCCGGTCAGTGCCGGCTGGGTCATCTCCAACATCAATGTCGGCGTGCTGTATATTTTTGCGATCTCATCGCTCGGCGTCTACGGCATCATCATGGCCGGCTGGGCGTCGAACTCGAAATATCCATTCCTGGCGGCGCTGCGCTCGGCCGCGCAAATGGTGTCCTACGAAGTCTCGATCGGCTTCGTCATCATCACCGTGCTGCTGTGCGTCGGTTCGCTCAATCTCAGTGCCATCGTCGAGGCGCAGAACGGCCCATGGGGCTTGCTCGGCTGGTACTGGCTGCCGCTATTCCCGATGCTGGTGATCTTCTTCATCTCGGCGCTGGCGGAAACCAACCGGCCGCCGTTCGATCTGGTCGAGGCGGAATCGGAACTGGTCGCCGGCTTCATGGTGGAATACGGCTCGACGCCCTACATGATGTTCATGCTCGGCGAGTACGTGGCAGTAACGACCATGTGCGCCATGTGCACCATTCTGTTCTTCGGCGGCTGGCTGCCGCCATTCCCGGTGGCGCCGTTCACCTGGATTCCGGGCGTCATCTGGTTCGTGCTCAAGGCTGGTTTCGTCTTCTTCATGTTCGCGATGGTGAAGGCGTTCGTGCCGCGCTATCGCTATGACCAGTTGATGCGGCTCGGCTGGAAGGTGTTTCTGCCGATCTCGCTCGCCATGGTCGTCGATCGTGGCCGGCGTTCTGCAAATCACGGATTGCGCATTCAGATGAACGGAGGGCGGCATGGAATATTCGCTGCCGGCCTGGCTCGGCGGTCTTGCAGGGATGATCGTTGCGTTGCGTCATCTATGTGCCGGCGATCCGCGCCATCGAGCGGACTGTCCGCGCCAAGCTGCCATCCGAAACGCCGCAGGAGCGCGCCGAGTTCGAGGGCAAATTGTCGGTCATGCGAAGAGTGATCCTGGGTTTCGGCATCGCGATCGGCGCGACCATCGGTTATTGGATCGGCAATGCAATCGGCGGTGCGGGCCGCTTTCCGCCGCATTAGGCGGCATCAGAGGCTGACATGAGACTCGATCAAGCCGCCCGTTCGGTATTCCTCAAGGAATTTGCGCAGGCCTTCGTGCTGTCGATGCGCTATTTCTTCAAGCCGAAGGCGACGCTCAATTATCCGTTCGAGAAGGGCACCCTGTCGCCGCGCTTTCGCGGCGAGCACGCGCTGCGGCGCTATCCCGAATGGCGAAGAGCGCTGCATCGCCTGCAAGCTGTGCGAGGCGATCTGCCCGGCGCAGGCGATCACCATCGAGGCCGGCCCGCGCCGCAACGACGGCACGCGCCGCACCACGCGCTACGACATCGACATGGTCAAATGCATCTATTGCGGCCTGTGCCAGGAGGCCTGCCCGGTCGACGCCATCGTCGAAGGGCCCAACTTCGAATTCGCCACCGAGACCCGCGAGGAACTCTATTACGACAAGGAACGCCTGTTGGCGAACGGCGATCGCTGGGAGCGCGAGATCGCAAAAAACATCGCGCTCGATGCGCCATATCGCTGAGATGCGCCGCCCATGATCGTTCACGCCATTTTCTTCTATCTCTTTGCCGGAATCTCCGTTGCGTCGGCGGTCATGGTGATCGCCGCGCGCAATCCGGTGCATTCGGTGCTGTTCCTCATCCTCGCCTTCGTCAATGCGGCGGGACTGTTCGTGCTGCTGGGCGCCGAATTCCTGGCGATGATCCTGATCGTGGTCTATGTCGGCGCCGTCGCCGTGCTGTTCCTGTTCGTCGTCATGATGCTCGACGTCGATTTCGCCGAGCTGCGCCAAGGCTTTCTCAACTACCTGCCGGTCGGCGCCCTGGTCGGCGCCGTGCTGCTGGCGGAACTGCTGGTCGTGGTCGGGGCCTGGGCGATCGGGCCGGACGTCGCAAAAGCCATCACGGCGCCGATCGCGGCGGCCGGCGACGTCAGCAACACCCAGGCGCTCGGTCTCGTGCTCTACACCCGCTACGTCTATTTCTTCCAGGCCGCCGGCCTCATTCTGCTGGTCGCCATGATCGGCGCCATCGTGCTGACGTTGCAGCACAAGCCGAACGTGCGGCGTCAAATCATCGCCGACCAGGTGGCGCGGCGGCGGGCGACCGCGATCGAGATCGTCAAGGTCAAGCCGGGGCAGGGGCTGTCATGACCATCGGGCTCGGACATTATCTTTCGGTCGCGCGCGATCCTGTTCACGCTCGGGGTTTTCGGAATCTTTCTCAACCGCAAGAACGTCATCGTCATCCTGATGTCGATCGAGCTCATCCTGCTCGCGGTCAACATCAATCTGGTCGCGTTCTCGAGCTTTCTGGGCGACATCGTCGGCCAGGTCTATGCGCTCATCGTGCTCACGGTCGCGGCGGCGGAAGCCGCGATCGGGCTTGCGATCCTGGTCGCCTATTTCCGCAACCGCGGCTCGATCGCGGTGGAAGACATCAATCTGATGAAGGGCTAGCGGCATGTACGAAGCCATCGTCGTCCTGCCGCTGCTCGGCGCCATCATTGCCGGCGCGATCGCGCTGATCGGTGCGCGCAACCGCTTTCCCGGCGCCAATCCGCCGCCGCCGCACGACGATCATGCCGCGCCGCTGGTACGCGAAGATCATGCGCGCGCCGCGCCGTCACCGGACGAGCCGCACGCGGCTTTCTCCAATACCCATGCGGAGGAGCCTGACAACCGAACCGCCGGCCGCCGGCTCGCTGCCGGCCGCCGCTGATCACCACGACGCTTCTGGTCATCTCCTGCGTGCTGTCCTGGTTCGCCTTCGTTCGACGTCGGGCTTGCCGGCCACGACGCCCGCGTGCCCGCTGTTCACCTTCATCACCTCCGGCGACCTGCATTCGGAATGGGCGCTGCGCATCGATCCCTTGACCGCGGTGATGCTGGTCGTGGTGACGACCGTCTCGTCGCTCGTTCATCATCTACTCCATCGGCTACATGGAGGAGGACCCGTACAAGCCGCGCTTCTTCTCCTATCTGTCGTTCTTCACCTTCGCCATGCTGATGCTGGTGACGTCCGACAATCTGGTGCAGCTGTTCTTCGGCTGGGAAGGCGTCGGGCTGGCGAGCTATCTCCTGATCGGCTTCTGGTATCACAAGCCCGAAGCCAATGCCGCGGCGATCAAGGCCTTCGTCGTCAACCGGGTCGGCGACTTCGGCTTTTCGCTGGGCATTTTCGCGGTCTTCTATGACCGGCGCGATCGATTTCGACACCGATCTTCGCGCAGGCGCCGGCGCCTGGTCGGCAAGAGCTTTCATTTCCTGAGCTGGGACGTCGACGCGCTGACCTTGGTCTGCCTGCTGCTGTTCATGGGCGCGATGGGCAAGTCGGCGCAGTTCCTGCTGCACACCTGGCTGCCTGACGCCATGGAAGGCCCGACGCCGGTCTCGGCGCTGATCCATGCCGCCACCATGGTGACCGCCGGCGTGTTCATGGTGGCGCGGCTGTCGCCGCTGTTCGCGCTGTCGCCGACAGCCTCGGCGTTCGTCACCTTCATCGGCGCCACGACGGCGATGTTCGCCGCCACCGTCGGCCTCGTGCAGAACGACATCAAGCGCATCATCGCCTATTCGACCTGCTCGCAGCTCGGCTACATGTTCGTCGCCATGGGCGTCGGCGCCTATTCGGTCGGCATGTTCCACCTGTTCACCCACGCCTTCTTCAAGGCGCTGCTGTTCCTCGGCTCCGGCTCGGTGATCATCGCGATGCATCACGAGCAGGACATCCGGCACATGGGCGGGCTGTGGCGCAAGATGCCGTTCACCTACGCCATCATGCTGATCGGCACCCTGGCGCTGACCGGGTTTCCGTTCACCGCCGGCTATTTCTCCAAGGACGCGATCATCGAGGCGGCCGCGGTCAGCAACAATCCGATGGCGATCTACGGCTTCGTCATGACGCTCGCCGCCGCGGCGCTGACCTCGTTCTATTCGTGGCGGCTGATCTTCAAGACCTTCCACGGCGAGCCGCACGACCGCGATCATTACGAGGCCGCGCACGAGACGCGCGAAGACCATGCTGGTGCCGCTCGCGGTATCTGGCCATCGGCTCGATTGGCGGCCGGCTATCCGGCGCTCGCCGTGTTCACCGGCCATGGCGCGGCAGCAGTTTTTCCGCGACGCTCTCGAACCTCGGCATCCGGCGGCAACGCTGTTCGAGAACATGGAGAATCTTCCGCTTTATACGTCTCTTGCCCCGACCGTGATGATGATCGTCGGCTTTCTGGTCGCCTAGCAGTTCTACATCCGCCGGCCGGATCTGCCCGGTGCGTTTGGCGCGCGAGCAAAGCCGTGCTCTACAAGTTCCTGCTCAACAAATGGTACTTCGACGAGATCTACGATTTCCTGTTCGTTCGCCCGGCGATGTGGCTCGGCCGGCTGTTCTGGAAGGGCGGCGACGGCTTCATCATCGACGGCTTCGGGCCTGACGGCGTCTCCGCGCGCGTGCTCGATGTGACGCGCAACGTCGTCCGGCTGCAGACCGGCTACCTCTACCACTATGCCTTCGCCATGCTGATCGGCGTCGCCGCGGCTCGTCACCTGGTTCATGTTCTCGGGAGCGCACGGATGACGAGCTGGCCGATCCTCTCCGTCGTCACCTTCCTGCCGCTCGCGGGCGCGCTGTTCATCGCCTTCGCTGAACGAGGACGAGGCCGGCGTGCGCAATGCGCGCTGGGTGGCGCTGTGGACGACGCTGATCACGTTTGCCATTTCGCTGATCCTGCTGTGGCGGTTCGATCCGAGCTCGGCGGATTTTCAGTTCCTCGAAAAGCGGCCCTGGCTCGGCGGCGCCATCAACTATTCGATGGGCGTCGACGGCATTTCGCTGCCGTTCGTGATCCTGACCACGGCGCTGATGCCGATCTCCATCCTGGCGAGCTGGACGGCGATCCAGCGCCGCGTGCGCGAATACATGATCGCGTTCCTGGTGCTCGAAACGCTGATGGTCGGCACCTTCTGCGCGCTCGACCTGGTGCTGTTCTATCTGTTCTTCGAAGGCGGCCTCATCCCGATGTTCCTGATCATCGGCGTCTGGGGCGGCCCGCGCCGGGTCTATGCCAGCTTCAAGTTCTTCCTCTACACGCTGCTCGGCTCGGTGCTGATGCTGCTCGCCATCATGGCGATGTACTGGGATGCCGGCACCACCGATATCCCGACGCTGCTGCACCACGCCTTCCCGCGCATCGCTGCAGACCTGGGCCTGGTTCGCGTTCCTCGCCTCGTTCGCGGTCAAGATGCCGATGTGGCCGGTCCATACCTGGCTGCCCGACGCCCATGTCGAGGCGCCGACCGCCGGCTCGGTGATCCTCGCCGCGATCCTGTTGAAGATGGGCGGCTACGGCTTCCTGCGCTTTTCGCTGCCGATGTTCCCGGACGCCTCGCAGCACCTGGCGCCGCTGATCTACGCGCTGTCGGTCATCGCCATCGTCTACACCTCGCTGGTCGCGCTGATGCAGGAGGACATGAAGAAGCTCATCGCCTATTCGTCGGTGGCGCATATGGGCTTCGTCACCATGGGCATTTTCGCGGTGACGGCGCAGGGCATCGCCGGCGGCATTTTCCAGATGATCTCGCACGGCATCGTCTCGGCCGCGTTGTTCCTGTGCGTCGGCGTCATCTACGACCGCATGCATACGCGCGAGATCGCCGCCTATGGCGGGCTGGTCAACCGCATGCCGCTCTACGCCTTCGTCTTCATGGTGTTCACGCTGGCCAATGTCGGGCTGCCCGGCACCTCGGGATTCGTCGGCGAGTTCCTGACGCTTGATCGGCACGTTCCGGGTCAACACCTGGGTGGCGACGCTGGCGACGCTCGGCACCATCCTGTCGGCGGCCTACGCGCTGTGGCTCTACCGCAAGGTCATCTTCGGCAAGCTGGAGAAGCCGAGCCTGTTCAACATCCGCGACATCGGCTGGCGCGAGATGGTGGTGTTGGCGCCGCTCGTGATCCTGACCATCGTGTTCGGCGTCTATCCGAAGCCGGTGCTCGATTTGTCGGCGGCTTCGGTGACGCAACTGATCGACAACTACCAGCACGCGCTCGCGCCGGTGCAGGCGGCAGCGTTGGCGAGGTGAGGCGATGAACGCCGCGCCGAACTCTCCGCGCTCGCTGCCGCTGCTGCCGGAAATCGTGCTCGGGCTCGGCGCCATGGCGCTGCTGATGTTCGGCGCTCGTTCCGCGGCGAGCGAATCGCCGGTGCGCGTGTCGTCGACGGCGGCGCCATCGCGCTTCTGGTGCGTCGCCGGCGTCATCCTGCTGGCTGCTGCCCGCCGGCAAGCTGGTCAGCTTCGGCGGCAGCTTCGTCGTCGACGACTTCGCGCGGTTTCTGAAAATCCTGGCGCTGCTCGGCTCGGCCGCCGCCATCGCGATGTCGCTCGATTACGCCAGGCGCGAGCGGCAGCAGCGGTTCGAATATTCGGTGCTGATCGTGCTCTCGACGCTCGGCATGCTGATGCTGATTTCGGCCGCCGACCTGATCGCGCTCTATCTCGGCCTCGAACTGATGAGCCTGCCGCTCTACGTCGTCGCCGCCAGCCATCGCGACTCGCTGCGCTCGACCGAGGCCGGACTGAAATATTTCGTGCTCGGCGCGCTGTCGTCGGGCATGCTGCTCTACGGCGCCTCGCTGGTTTACGGCTTCACCGGCACGGTGAGCTTCACCGGCATCGCGCAGGCGGCGCCGCACGGCGGCGTCGGCCTGATCTTCGGCCTGGTGTTTCTGTTCGCCGGCTTCTGCTTCAAGGTTTCGGCGGTGCCGTTCCACATGTGGACGCCGGACGTCTATGAAGGCGCGCCGACGCCGGTGACGGCGTTCTTCGCCGCCGCGCCGAAAGTCGCCGGCATCGCCATGTTCGTGCGCGCCGCCGTCATGGCGTTTCCCGGCATCACCTCGCAGTGGCAGCAGATCCTGGTCTTCGTCTCCATCGCCTCGATGGTGCTCGGCTCGTTCGCCGCGATCGGCCAGCGCAACATCAAGCGGCTGATGGCCTATTCGTCGATCGGCCACATGGGCTATGCGCTGATCGGGCTTGCCGCCGGAACCCCCGAAGGCGTGCAGGGCGTGCTGGTCTACATGGCGATCTACATCACCATGACGCTCGGCGTCTTCGCGGTGATCCTGGCGATGCGGCGCTGCGACCGGCATGGTGGAATCGATCGACCAGCTTGCCGGCCTCGCCCGCACCCATCCGACCATGGCGTTCTTCCTGGCGATGCTGCTGTTCTCGATGGCCGGCGTGCCGCCGCTCGCCGGCTTCTTCGCCAAGTTCTATGTGTTCCTCGCCGCGATCAAGGCCGGGCTTTACGTGCTGGCCGTGATCGGCGTGCTGGCCAGCGTGGTCGGCGCCTATTATTATCTGTCGATCATCAAGATCATGTATTTCGACGAGCCGGTCGAAGGCTTTTACGCGATGCCGGTCGAGCTCAAGGTGGTGCTCGCGGTTTGCGGCCTGTTCAACATCCTGTTCTTCCTCTATCCGGGGCCGCTGGTCGGCGCGGCGAGCGCGGCCGCCCATTCCCTGTTCTGATGCGGCTTCGATCCCAGCGGCGGTCATGCGGCGGGCGTTCGGCTTGGTCGCCTCGCGACGCTCGCCTCGACCAACGCGGAAGCGCTGGCGCTGGCGCGGCGCGGCGACAGCGGCCCGCTGTGGATCACCGCGCACGCAGCAGACCGCAGGCCGCGGCCGCGCGCGGCAGCACCTGGATTTCGCCGCCGGGCAATCTTTACGCCACGCTGCTGCTCATCGATCCGTGCGCCGCCGAGCGCGCGCCCGAACTTGTCGTTCGTCGCGGCGCTTGCGCGTGCACGACGCCATCGTCGCCGATGCGCCAGTCGCTTGCGCGACGGCTCGCGCTGAAATGGCCGAACGACGTGCTTTGCTGGCGGCGCGAAACTCGCCGGCATCCTGATCGAAGGCGAGAGCGTCGAGCCGGCGAACGGCTTGCCGTCGCCATCGGCATCGGCGTCAATTGCGCGCACCATCCGCGACGGCACGACCGTACGTTATGCCGGCGACCGATCTTGCCGCTGCCGGCGGCGCCGATGTCACGCCGAGGATCTGTTCGCGCGCGCTGTCCGGCGACGATGCTGCCGGCGGCTCGCGCAATGGCGGCGCGGCGACGGCTTTGCCGCCATCCGCGCCGACTGGCTCGCCGCGCGCGCGCGGCATCGGCGAGCGATCATGCGGGTGCGGCTGCCCGGCCGCGAGATCGATCGGCCGCTGTGACGGGCTCGACGAGCGCGGCCGCCTGCTGCTGCGGCTCGCCGACGGCAGCCTGCGAGACGATCGCGGCCGGCGACGTTTTTCCGGTCGCGGCTGGCGGCCGCAGTGCCGAGCCGCAGGCAGGGACGCGTGCACTGATGGCGCAAGACGAACTGGTTTTCGCGCCGCTCGGCGGCGTCGGCGAGATCGGGATGAACCTCTCGATCTACGGCTTTGGCGACGAGCAGCCGCCGGCAATGGCTGATCGTCGATTGCGGCGTCTCGTTCGCCGCCGAAGAGCATCTGCCCGGCGTCGATCTGATCCTGCCGGACATCCGCTATCTGATCGAGGAGCGCCAAAACATCCTCGGGCTCGTCCTCACCCACGGCCATGAGGACCATATCGGCGCGCTGATCGATCTGTGGCCGCGGCTCAAGGTGCCGCTCTACGCCACGCCGTTCACCGCGGCCTTGTTCGAGGCCAAGCGGCTCGTCCGAGCCCGGCGCGCCGCGAGATCCCGATCAATGTCGTGCCGGCTGGCGGCACGCTTGACGCTCGGCCCGTTCGCCATCGAGTTCATCAACGTCGCCCATTCGATCCCGGAATCCAATGCGCTCGCGATCCGCACGCCGGCCGGCACCGTGCTGCATACCGGCGACTGGAAGATCGATCCGACGCCGCTGATCGGCGCGCCGACCGATGCAGACGAAGCTCACCGCGCTCGGCGACGAGGGCGTGCTGGCGCTGATCGGCGATTCCACCAACGCGGTGCGCGACGGCCGCTCGCCGTCGGAATCCGACGTCGCCAAGACGCTCGCCGAGCTGATCCGCACCGCGCCGGGCCGCGTCGCGGTCACGACCTTTGCCTCCCATGTCGGCCGCATCCGCGCCGTCGCCGACGCGGCGCGCGCCGCCGACCGCGAAGTGGTCCTGGTCGGCCGCGCCATGGAGCGCGTCACGCAGGTGGCGCGCGAGACCGGCTATCTCGACGGCGTGCAGGATTTCCGCAGCGCCGAGAGCTACGGCTATCTGCCGCCCGACAAGGTGCTTGGCGCTGTGCACCGGCAGCCAGGGCGAGCCGCGCGCGGCGCTGGCGCGCATCGCCGAGGACGAGCATCCGGAGGTCACGCTGGCGCAAGGGCGACCGCGTGATCTTTTCGTCGCGCGCCATTCCCGGGCAACGAGAAGGCGGTGGCGCGCGTGATCAACGGCCTGGTCGCGCAGGGCGTCGAGGTCATCACCGACCGCACCCATCTGGTCCACGTCTCCGGCCATCCGCGGCGCGACGAACTGCTCGACATGATCGGCTGGGTGCGGCCGAAAATCCTGATCCCGGCCCATGGCGAGGCGCTGCATCTTGCCGAGCACGCCGAGCTGGCCCGCCGCGCCGGCGTGCCGCATGTGCTGGTCTGCCGCAATGGCGACCTGGTCCGGCTCGCGCCGGACGGCGCGCAGATCATCGACGAGATGCCGTCCGGCCGGCTCTACAAGGACGGCTCGCTGCTGGTCGACGCCGAAGCCGCGCACCGTGCCGGCACGCCGGCGGCTGAGCTTCGCCGGCATCGTCTCGGTCGCGCTGGCGCTGAGCGACAAGGGCGCGCTGGTGGCCGATCCCGGAGATCGAGCTGATCGGCATCCCCGAGACCGACGCCGCCGGCGCGTCGATGGCCGAGATCGCCCGCGACGCCGTCGAGGAGGCCTTCGAAGTCGCTGCCGAAGCCGCGGCGGCGCGACCCCGACGCGGTCGCCGAGGCGGTGCGGCGCGCGGTGCGTTCGGCGCCATCGCCGAGCGCTGGAACAAAAAGCCGATCTGCCACGTCCACGTTCTGGAGCGTGTAAGAGTGAACCCGTAGCTGTCGCACTTAAGTATTGAGCGGGCACCGCCGCTCGTCGCGTTGCCCAATCCCATGGTATTGATATCGTCGTCGAAATCAGGGCTCGGACGCGCAACACGATGTTCAAGTGGTTCGCCCCATTGTTGCTGTTTGCCGGCAAGCCCGATGTGGTGATCCGCATCGTCACCCTCGCTATCGCCGGCGCCGTGCTGTTCTTCGGCGTGTGGCTGATCTCGAACGTCGCGCTCACGCTCGATGCGCTCAAAAATCCCTACAATCGCCGCGATCTACGGCATTGTCCTGTTCTGCTTTTTTGTCGGGGTCGGCACGATTGCGTGGCTGCGCCTGCGGCGAACGGCGTCTCCGCAACACCTCGATCCGCCACGGCCGGAGGTCGCGTTGCCGCCGCTGACGACTGACATTGTGGCCCAGCGCGCCGAGGAAATCTCGCAAAAAGTGGCAACCCGAAACGCCGCCGGCCTGCGGTCAGAATAAGAACGCCGCACGCTTGGTGCCCGCCGCTGCGCCGCCAGCCGCACTGAAACCCGTCGTGCAGCCGCGCGCGACACTCCTGGTCACCGGCCCGGCCTATACCGGCAAAACGGCACTGATCGCCGCCCTTGCTCAAACCAGCAGCGCAAGACCGGCGAAACGAGCGAGATCGTGCAGCTTGTCGATGCTGGACCGATCGATGGCAACGAAAGACATTTCGAGAGTTTAGTCGCACGCGCCGCGGCGACCGACGGCGTGCTGTTCGTGGTCGATCAGGATTTGCGCGCCCCCGAAGTGGCGGCAATCACCCGCCTCATCGCCACCGGCAAGCCGCTTTACGTCGTGCTCAACAAGGCCGACCAATTCAACGCCGCCGACCGCGACACGATCCTGATTTCGATCCGCGCCAAGATGCCGCCAAAGTTCGCCGCCCGGTTCCGTCGTGTCGGTCGCCGGCGCGCCGAGCCCGGTCGAGCGCGAGATCGAGGATGCGCGCGGCGCAGTGCGGGTCGAATTGCGGCGGCCATCAAGCGATGTCCGCGCGCTGACGAATTTGCTCACTCGCATTTTTCCTCCCGCGCCCGGGCAAACGCTGCGCTTTGAGACAGAGTGAAAGCCGAGGACTCAAAAGTCGCATGCAAGATCAGTCCATATTGCCCGACACGATCGAAGCGCTGCGCAGATTGTCCGCGGACTCGCGGTTGCGCCCGCAGGAGCGCGCGACCATCGAGAAAGAGATGCACGAGATCGAGGACTTCACCGCGAAGCTCGAAAACGGCCGCTTGGAGATCGCGGCATTCGGCGAAGTCGGCTCCGGCAAGAGCGCGCTCCTCAACGCGCTGGCCGGCGAGACGATCTTCGCGGTTTCCGCCGAGCACGGCTCGACCGACAAAGTCGCCAAGAGCGGCTTCAAGAACACCAAGCTGGTGCTGGTCGATACGCCGGGCATCAATGAGGCCGCCGGCGAGTTGCGCGGCAAGCTGGCCGAAGAGACGGTACGGTACACCGACCTCGTCCTTTTCGTTGCCGACGGCGACCTCAACAGGGTCGAGATCGACGCTTTCATTCAGCTCAGCGAGCTGCACAAGCCGATCATCCTTGTCATCAATAAAGCCGATCTTTACGGCCCGACGCAGATCAGAGAGATTTCCGAATCGATCCTGCGCAAAGTCGGCAACAGGATCGGGGCCGCCGATATCGTCTTCGCCGCCGCTGCGCCCAGAGAGAGCGAGCGTGAAATCCACAAGGCGGACGGTACGATCGAGATCGTCAGCTACCAGCCGAAAGCCAAGATCGAGGCGTTGGAGGCGCGCATGCTCGAAGTCCTCGACCGCGAGGGCAAGGCGATCATCGCGCTCAACGCCAGCCTGTTTGCCTCCGACGTCAGCGACCGCATCAAAGACTTGAAGCAGCACGTCCGCGGCAAGGAAGTCGCGCGGCTGATCAATTATTTCATGCTCGGCAAGGCCGTCGTCGTCGGCGCCAATCCGGTGCCGGTGTTCGATGTGCTTGGCGGCATGGCGACCGATGCGTTGTTGGTCCAGCGCATCGGCGCCATTTATGGCACCGATTTTTCGCTCAAGAACGCCCAGGGCATGGTGCTCGAAATCCTCCGGGCCTGGGGTGTGATGGCGGCGGCCGAATACGGGCTGCATCTGGCGGCCGATTTGTTGCGGACGGTCACTTTTGGAACGAGTACGGTCATCACCGCTGTGCCGCAGGGGCTGGCCGCGGCCTGGAGCACCTACGTCGTCGGCAATGCCGCCAACATCTATTTCCGCGATGCCGGCTGGGGCGGACGTTCGCCTAAGGATATCGTGCAGGAGATCCTCGCCGGCGCCGACAAGCAAAAGACCAGCATCCTCGGGCCGGTCAGGGATCAACTGAAGTCGAAATTCGGTCGCTGACCGAGGTCCGAAGCGGAGAGGAGGGCATGATCGGCAAGCTCAATCACGTGGCGATCGCGGTTCGCGACATCGGCAAGGCAGCCGCGGTCTACCGCGACACTTTGGGCGCCCAGGTCTCGGCCGCCGTGCCGCAGCCCGACCATGGTGTGACCACAGTGTTCATCACATTGCCGAACACCAAGATCGAGTTGCTCGAGCCGCTCGGCGAGGATTCACCGATCGCCAAGTTCCTCGAGCGCAACCCCGACGGCGGCATGCATCATATCTGTTATGAGGTGGACGACATTCGCGCCGCCCGCGATGCGTTAAAGGCCGCCGGAGCGCGTGTGCTCGGTGACGGCGAGCCGAAAACCGGAGCGCATGGCAAACCGGTGCTGTTTCTGCATCCCAAGGACTTTGCCGGCACCTTGGTCGAACTGGAACAACGCTGAGATGCCCGTCGCCACCAGCCTCGCGGTCTTTTTCCTGATCTGGTGGATCGTGCTGTTCGCTGTGCTGCCGTGGGGCGCGCGCAGCCAGCATGAAGACGGCGAGATCACGCCCGGTACCGAACCGGGAGCACCGGCAATCCTCAACTTGAGATGGAAGCTCCTTTGGACCACGCTCGTTGCGCTGGTGATCTTTGGCGGATTTTATACGGTCTACGTCGACAAGTTGGTTACTCTCCAAGAACTCTCGCACTTTTATGGCATGAGATAAATCGGCCTGCGAAGCGGTATTACTGTTCTTTGCCAATGGTTTATGTGGATACTTCAACTTAAGATGGGCGGGACAAAAAAGGCAGGGCCAAAGCCCTGCCTGAAATCCTCTTATCGTCCTTCAATCACGCCGGTCGCTTATGGAGATTTTGTGCTTACGGCGTGGCGGCTGCGTTAGATCGCGCTCTCAGGCTATCCTCCCAAGACTTGGACCGCTTCCCATTGGCCTTGCGGCTACGGGAGCGCACGCGCAGTGGTAGTCGATCTGCGTCCCATTGTCACCAGCTTCCGGGGCGTTGGCGGCAAAAAAATACCACCGACTTTACGGCATTGCAGCAAACGGCCTGCTTCATGCGCCTCTTGTAATTTCATCCCTGTTCCGGCTTGAATGCTGCATCACAGCAATCTTCATTCCGGCGAGAGTTGATGCGCCTTTCCCGCTTTTTTCTGCCGAACCTGCGCGAAACCCCGAAGGAGGCGGAAATCGTCTCCCACCGCCTGATGCTGCGCGCGGGGATGATGCGCCAGGAAGCGGCCGGGATTTACGCGTTTCTGCCGCTGGGATTACGTGTGCTGAACAAGGTGTGCCGGATCGTGCGCGAGGAACAGAACCGTTCCGGCGCGATCGAGCTTTTGATGCCGACCATCCAATCCGCCGACCTGTGGCGCGAAAGCGGGCGTTACGAGGCCTATGGCAAGGAGATGCTGCGCATCAAGGACCGCCACGAGCGCGACATGCTCTATGGGCCGACCAACGAGGAAATGATCACCGCGATCTTTCGCAGTTATGTCCGCTCGTACAAGGATTTGCCGCTTAACCTCTACCACATCCAGTGGAAGTTCCGCGACGAGGTGCGGCCGCGCTTCGGCCTGATGCGGGGCCGCGAGTTCTTGATGAAGGATGCCTATTCATTCGACGTCGATTTCGCCGGCGCCAAGCACGCCTACAACCGCATGTTCGTGGCCTATCTCCGCACCTTTGCCCGCATGGGCTTGCGGTCGATTCCGATGGTCGCGGAAAGCGGGCCGATTGGCGGCAATCTCTCGCACGAATTCATCATCCTGGCCGATACCGGCGAGAGCGAGGTGTTTTGTCACAGCGACTATTTCGACTTCGAGGTCCCAGGACCGGACGTGGATTTCGACAATACCGCCGGCCTGCAGTCGATCGTGGACAAGTGGACGTCGCTTTATGCGGCGACGTCCGAAAAGCATGACGCCGCCGCGTTCGGCAATATTACGGCCGAAAAACGTGTTTCGGCCCGTGGCATTGAGGTCGGCCATATCTTCTATTTCGGGACGAAATATTCCGAGCCGATGAAGGCTGTCGTGACCGGCCCGGACGGGGCGGAGCGGCCGGTGCATATGGGATCGTATGGCATCGGCCCGAGCCGACTTGTCGCCGCCATTATCGAGGCCTCTCATGATGATGCCGGGATCAAATGGCCGGAGGCCGTGGCCCCGTTCAAGGCTATGATCCTCAATCTCAAGCAAGGCGCCAGCGATACCGATGCGGCTTGCGAGAAGCTCTATGCCGCGCTAACGGGGCAGGGCATCGAGACGCTCTATCATGACCTTGACGAGCGGCCCGGCTCGAAGTTCGCAACCGCCGATCTGATCGGCATCCCCTGGCAGATCCTGGTCGGACCGCGGGGGCTTGCCGAGGGCAAGGTCGAGGTCAAGCGTCGCGCCGATGGGGAGCGGGAACTTATGTCTCCTGCGGACGCAATTGCGCGACTCAGTGCATGAAGGTGTGTACGGCGGCACGGTAGTGCGACGTTCTGTGGCTTGAAACCGCCAGAATCGTGTGAAACTCGGGGCCTACGTGGGGACCAGACAATAATGGCCGAGCCGACCGGCACTCATCCCTTTTCGCCGTTCGAATGGATGCTCTCGCTGCGCTATCTGCGAGCGCGGCGGAAAGAGGGATTTATTTCGGTGATTGCCGGGTTCTCCTTCCTCGGCATCATGCTTGGCGTCGCCACCCTGATCATCGTCATGGCGGTGATGAATGGCTTCCGCCAGGAGCTGCTGAGCAAGATTTTGGGCCTCAACGGCCATCTCCTGATCCAGCCGCTTGAATCCCCACTGACGGATTGGGAGGCGGTGGCCGATCGCGTGGCGAAGATCCCCGGTGTCCTGCCTCGCCGCGCCGATCGTCGAGGGACAAGCGCTCGCCTCGTCGCCGTTCAACGCCTCGGGTGTCCTGGTGCGCGGCATCCGCGCCAGCGATCTCATGAAACTCGGTTCCATTGCGAAGAACATCAAGCAAGGCACGCTGGATGGCTTCGATGATGGCCAAGGCCTCGCCATCGGCAGCGGGCTCGCCGAACAGCTTTCGGTGCGGGCAGGGGACAATCTCACGCTGGTTGCCCCGCGCGGCGCGGTCACGCCGATGGGCACGACGCCGCGCATCAAGGCCTACAAGATCGCGGCCGTGTTCAAGATCGGCATGTCGGAATACGATTCCGCGTTCGTGTTCATGCCGCTCACCGAAGCGCAGGCGTATTTCAACCGCGCCGGCGACGTGACGGCGATCGAGGTCTATACCGACGATCCCGACCATATCGACCGCTTCCGTAAACTGGTGACCGACGCCGCCGCGCGGCCGATCTACATGATCGACTGGCGGCAGCGCAATGCCACGTTCTTCAACGCGCTCCAGGTCGAGCGCAATGTGATGTTTTTGATCCTGACGTTGATCGTGCTGGTGGCAGCGCTCAATATCGTGTCCGGCCTGATCATGCTGGTGAAAGACAAAGGCAGCGATATCGCCATCCTGCGCACGATGGGCGCGACCCAGGGCGCGATCATGCGCGTCTTTCTCATCACCGGCGCGTCGATCGGCGTGGTCGGCACGGCTGGTCGGGTTCCTGCTCGGTACCATCGTCTGTCTCAACATCGAGTCGATCCGTCACTTCCTGTCGTGGCTGACCAACACCGACCTGTTTCCCGCCGAACTTTACTTCCTGTCGAAGCTTCCCGCCGACATGGATGTCAGTGAAACCACAGCGGTCGTGGTCATGGCGCTCGGGTTATCGCTGCTGGCGACGCTCTATCCGTCCTGGCGGGCCGCACGGCTCGATCCGGTCGAAGCCTTGCGCTACGAGTGACCGGGCCCGATGGACGACAACACCACGATAAAGGAAACCACCACCACGCCGGCAGCCGGCGATGAAGAGCATCCGCTGATCTTCCTGCATGCAGTCGGCCGGCACTTCCGCCAGGGCGACTTCGACGCTCGATATTCTCAAAGGCGCCGAGCTCGCGGTCTGGTCCGGTCAGTCGGTGGCGCTGGTTGCGCCGTCCGGAGCGGGAAAATCGACGCTGCTTCACGTCGCTGGACTGCTCGAGCATCCGGACGTCGGCGAAGTCTATATCGATTCCGTCGCCACGTCGCAGTTGACGGACATGCAGCGCACGCGGATGCGCCGCACCGACATCGGCTTCGTCTATCAATTCCATCATCTGCTGTCGGAATTCTCGGCCCTGGAGAACGTGATGCTGCCGCAGATGATCCGCGGCCTGGGCCGCAAGGAGGCGCAGCACGCGCGCTGCGGAGCTGTTATCCTATCTGGGGCTCAAGGATCGCGTCAATCATCGGCCGGCGGAACTTTCGGGCGGCGAGCAGCAGCGGGTCGCGATCGCCCGGGCCGTCGCCAACGCGCCGCGCATCCTGCTCGCCGACGAACCGACCGGCAATCTCGATGTGCGCACCGCGGAACATGTGTTCGCGACGCTCGGGCAACTGGTGCGCGCCTCCGGCCTCGCCGCAATCATTGCGACGCACAATCTCGACATCGCCGCGCAAATGGACCGCCGCGTAACGATCCGCGACGGCATGGTCGTCGAGATGACGTGAACCCGCGTAGGCCGAGCCGATAGGTCGCAATTCGCCACGCGATGACGAACGCCGAAGCGGGTCAAAGCCCGGTCACGCTCGCGATCTTGGTTTCGAGCTGAGCGATGTGGGTGTCGGCCGACACCTGGGGCCAGTTTACGATCACGACTGCGACCGCAACCACGGCGAATGCGATGAACAACATCTTGAATGTCGGTCGGCTCGGCGGATAGTCGTCGCTTGGGTCGCGATAGCGGGGCCTGGTCACGAGCGCCTCCGTTTTCGTTTCATGCCGATATGCACGAATGGACAATGCTCGTCTGCCTCGACGGGTCGCGCCATGTGCCATTTGACCGCAGATTGCCGGTGGGGCGGGGCAAAAAAAGAGGCCGCCAAACGGCGGCCTCCAAGACGTTCGATGCGGCTTCAACCAACTCTGCTCAATAGCAGGGGCGGCAGAAGCACCGATAAGGGCCGCACGCCCTGACATATCCCGGCCCACAGTAGGGGCCGTAGCCGCGGCAAGCGGCCTGCTTGACGATCGGCGTGGCATTCTGCGCGAGCGCATGGACGCTCGCTGCTCCGCTTGCCGTTTGCGCGCTGGCCTGCAAGGCCATCGATCCCAGCATGAGCGTCGCTGCTGCCAAAGTCAGTGTGAGTTTTCGCATCAGACGATCCTCCTCGTTGTCGTATGAAATTAGATGAGAAACACGACCGAAGTGTAACAACCAAGCATACTACAGCCCTGCGCGAGCCTCCAGAGAGCTTCCCCCGCCTGGACCGATCATTTGTACGGCTCGGACCCGGGACTTGGTTCACCGGGCATTGGCGGAAGCCGTCGTCGGCGATTGGCGCGACCGGGTGCAAGGCCACCCGCCCAGTCGGCAGTGGGGCCGCCAATGCGGCGCAGGTGGAGATAGCCGTAGCGCAGCCGCAGGCCTCTATGCCGACGGCCGGATCAACCCTGTTGGTCCGGGCCCCGCCAAATTCCCTTTTCTGCAATTGACTCCGGAACAATAAGTGAACTATGTTCTCTTTTCGTTCCATAGAGGGGCAACGACCATGGTTCGGACCGTATTCGAGGAGGCTATGGCGCTCGCGTCGCTGACGCTGTTTCTGGCGATGGTTGCGGTGTGGGCTCAGGTGCTCGGGGTCATTTGAGCACCGCCCGGCGCTACTTATTGGAGTTTGAGTTGCGACCTCAGGCCGGATCCCGTCCAACCGCCACCACGGACCGCCGGACGACGGAGTGGGGAGACGACTGGAAAGTTTCTGTGCGTGGCGCGCACTGTCTTACGGCAACGCCATGGACAGGGGCGGACGCTGTCCTCATGCTTCCCCGTTCAGGGAATCGCAAGCCGTGAGTGCCGACGATTATGCCGACCGCGAAACAGCCCGGTTTCGTGCATCTGCACGTCCATTCGTCCTATTCGCTGCTTGAGGGCGCGCTGACGATTGCGCGGCTCGCGAACTGGCCAAAAAGGACCGCCAGCCGGCGCTGGCGCTCACCGACACCGACAACATGTTCGGCGCGCTTGAATTCTCCGAAAAGATGGCGGCCAGCGGCATCCAGCCCATCGTCGGCTGCGCGCTCGGGCTTGATTTCGGCGATCAGGAATCCCGGCCCGGCGGCCGGCGAGAGCTGGCCGCGGCTGGTGCTGCTGGCCACCCGGAGGACGGCTATCGCAGCCTGATGCGGCTCTGCTCGCGCGCCTACCTCGAAACCGCGCAGCATGAGCGCCCGCATATCAAGCTCGCGTGGCTCGCCGACGAGACGGCCGGATTGATCGCGCTCAGCGGCGGCCCGAACGGCCCGCTCGATGGCGCCATTGTCGGCGGCCAGAACGCGCTGGCGCAGGCGCGCTGCGAAGTGCTGCAGCGGCTGTTCGGCGACCGCCTCTATATCGAGCTGCAGCGCCATGGTACAGCGGCCGAGCGCTTGGCCGAACCGGCTCTGATCGAGCTTGCCTATGCGCGGGGCATTCCGCTGGTCGCGACCAACGAGCCGTTTTTCGCCGCCCGCGAGGACTACGAAGCCCACGATGCGCTGCTGTGCATCGCCGAAGGCAAGCTGATCGCCGATAGCGAGCGCCGCCAATTCACGCCCGAGCACCGCTTCAAGAGCCGCGCCGAGATGGCGGCGCTGTTCGCCGACCTGCCGGAGGCGCTGGCGGCGACGGTCGAGATCGCCGAGCGCTGCGCGTTCCGGCCACGGACGCAGGCGCCGATCCTGCCGCGGTTTTCGGCCGACCGCAGCGCGGGCGCGCCCGATGAGGCACAGGAGCTTCGCCACGCCGCGCAGGCCGGTCTCGAACGCCGTCTGGCGCGGTACGGCGCCGCCCCGGGCAGACCGCGGAGGAATATCAGGATCGGCTTGCGTTCGAGCTCGGCGTCATCGGGCGCATGAAATATGCCGGCTACTTCCTCATCGTCGCCGACTTCATCCAGTGGGCGAAAGCGCAGGGCATTCCGGTCGGTCCGGGCCGCGGCTCCGGCGCCGGCTCGCTGGTCGCCTATGCGCTGACCATCACCGATCTCGATCCGATCCGCTTCGGGCTGTTGTTCGAGCGCTTCCTCAATCCCGAGCGCGTCTCGATGCCGGACTTCGACGTCGATTTCTGCCAGGACCGGCGCGACGAGGTGATCCGTTACGTGCAGGAGCGCTACGGCCGCGACCAGCGTCGCCCAGATCATCACCTTCGGCACGTTGCAGGCGCGCGGCGTGCTGCGCGACGTCGGGCGCGTGCTGCAAATGCCCTACGGCCAGGTCGACCGGCTGTGCAAGCTGGTGCCGCAAAATCCGGCGAAGCCGGTCTCGCTCAAACGCGCGATCGACGACGAGCCGCGGCTGCAGGCGGAACGCGACCGCGATCCGGTGATCCAGCGCGCCTTCGACATCGCGCAAAAGCTCGAAGGGCTGCACCGCCATGCCTCGACCCATGCCGCCGGCATCGTCATCGGCGACCGGGCTCTGAACGAGCTCGTGCCGCTCTATCGCGATCCGAAATCGCTGATGCCGGTGACCCAATTCAACATGAAATGGGTCGAGCCGGCCGGCCTGGTGAAGTTCGACTTTCTCGGCTTGAAAACCCTCACCGTGCTCGACCTCGCCGCCAAGCTGGTGCGCCGGCGCGGCGTCGAACTCGACCTGTCGCAAATTCCGCTCGATGACACCAAGACCTACGAAATGCTGGCGCGGGGCGAAACGGTCGGCGTGTTCCAGGTGGAAAGTCAGGGCATGCGCCGGGCGCTTGTCGATATGCGGCCCGACCGTTTCGAGGACTTGATCGTCCTGGTGGCGCTCTACCGGCCTGGCCCGATGGCGAACATTCCGACCTATTGCGCGCGCAAGCTCGGCCACGAGCGCACCGACTACCTGCATCCGAAACTCCAGCCGATCCTGCAGGCCACCTACGGCATCATCACCTATCAGGAACAGGTACAGCAGATCGCGCGCGATCTCGCCGGCTACAGCCTCGGCAAGGCCGATATCCTGCGCCGCGCCATGGGCAAGAAAGACAGGAAGGAGATGGCCTCGCAGCGCGGCGATTTCATCTCCGGCGCCGTCGAGCGCGGCATCGCGCAAAGCGACGCCGAAGCGATCTTCGAGGCGTGCGCCAAATTCGCCGAATACGGCTTCAACAAATCGCACTCGGCGCCTTACGCCTTGCTGACCTACCAGACCGCCTACATGAAGGCGAACCATCCGGTCGAGTTCCTGGCGGCATCGATGACGCTCGAAATGGGCAACACCGACAAGCTCGCCGAATTCCGCGCCGAGGCAGAACGGCTCGGCGTCAAGGTCGAGCCGCCCTCGATCAACCGCTCGGGCGTTGAATTCGACGTTGACGGCAACACCATCCACTATGCGCTCGCCGCGCTGCGCGGCGTCGGCCGCCAAGCGGTTGCGACGCATCGTTGCCGCGCGCGGCGACCGGCCGTTCGCCGATCTCGCGGATTTCGCCCGCCGCATCAATCCGCGTGCGGTCAACAAACGGGTGCTGGAAAGCCTCGCCGCCGCCGGCGCCTTTGATGCGATCGAGCCGAACCGCGCGCGCGCTTTTGCCGCCGTCGATTCGCTCTTGGCAACAGCGCAGCGCACCCACGACGATGCGGCGCGCGGCCAGTCGGAGTTGTTCGACGGTTCTTCTGCGTCCGAACCGATGGTCCTGCCGCGCCCGAGCCGTGGCTGCCGGCCGACCGGCTGCAGCGGGAATACGATGCCATCGGCTTTTTCCTGACCGGCCACCCGCTCGACGACTATGCCGCGGCGCTCAAGCGTCTGCGGGTGCAGTCTTGGGCGGAATTCGCGCGCGCGGTGAAAGCAGGCGCAAGCGCCGGACGCGTCGCCGGCACGGTTGTCACGCGCACCGAGCGGCGCACCAAGACCGGCAACAAGATGGGCATCATCGGCCTCTCCGATCCGAGCGGTCATTATGAGGCGGTACTGTTCGCCGAAGGCCTGGCGCAGTATCGCGATCTGTTGGAGCCGGGGACTGCGGTGCTGTTGTTCCTGACCGCGGAAGTGCAGGCTGATGAAGTGCGCGCCCGCATCCAATCGGTCGAACCGCTCGATGAGGCCGCGGCCAAGATGCAAAAGGGCCTGCGCGTGTTTCTGCGCAACGAAGAGCCGATTGCGAGCGTGGCGCGGCGGCTCGAACCGATGCACAGCGCCCGGAACGGATCGGATCAAGCCGACGGTGAGGTCAGCATGGTGCTGCTGCTCGACAACGGCAGCGAGGTCGAAGTCAAACTGCCTGGCCGCTTCAAAGTCTCGCCGCAGATCGCCGGCGCCATCAAGGCGGTGGCCGGCGTCGTGACCGTCGAAGCGCTCTGACCGGGCGTCGATCTGATACCTGCGTCCGAACGGTAATCGCGCCCGATCGTGTCAGCGCGGAATATCGATCGAAGCTAAAAGTTTATAACTCAAGACGGTCGTTTTCACACAATGCGCCAGATCGGCGTGATCGTGCGGTCTGCAGTCAAACGCCGGGGTACGCCGTGGGCACGGATATCAGCCGGCTTACGTGACAGACCCAAAAGGAGCTTAAGGAATTGCCCGGCGTGGCATTGGTGGAACGGGGTAGCGCCCGGTCACAACATTCCAATAGGCCCAGGACCGCTCGTCCATGACGCCGGGCGGCGCCTGCTCAAGGGCCTCGCGGAAATCATCGAGCCCCACGTAACGCCGAACAACGGCGAGTTCTTGGAGCGTCCCGTAGGTCATGACATACGCCAGAAATCGAATCGGCTCGGCTAGCGCCTGTGCTGGTGGTTCAAACCAAATAACGTGGAGCGCCAGACTGAGAAGTTCGGCATTGTGAGGAAGCGGCTTCATGGCCTCTCTGGTCTCTTACGGACTGCCGGAAGGATCGGAAGCCGATGCGGATCAACGGTTCCTACCGCGGTGATAAGCTCTCGGCGGATATCGGCGGACAGGCCGGCCAAAGCCGGATCGTCGTGGTAAGCCAAAGCCTTCAACGACAATAACGGATTGAACTCGGTTCCGTAGATGATGGTCGCCGCGGCGAGCATCTCGGTCAATGGAATACCCGCTTTCGTCAGCAATGCGTGAATGTCGATGTAGTCTCTCACCTCGGCGCGCTGTGTCACGACGGCCGCTTTAAATCCGGCAAGGTCAATGAGCGACGCTACCTTGATTTCCGGGCCGGCCGCAGCCTGTGCGGAGGCAACTTGTCCGAGCCCAAGGTCGCCAAAAAAAGACAATTGAACAGGTCCCTCGCGCTCGACTGTCACTGTCAGGGTGTTGGGGGCTGACTGCCGCACTACGGCCTGTCTCAGATAGGGCACTTCCCGGACGAGAATGCCTGGGACGAACGGCACGGACGCGAAGAAATCGAAATCCACGGAATGTCTGTGGCCGAGATGCAGGGCGATTGCTGTGCCGCCATAGAGCGTGAATTGCTCCGGCGTCGCGGACAACTCCGGCCACAAAAGCCGCTGTGCGCTCGGAAGGACATCAAGGCGGGGCTCGAACCTACCGGACATGTGCGGCTGCTTCGTGTAAATTGGTCGTTCTCATTATAGTCGATCGAGGGCAGAATTTCAGTCCGCTTGTAATGTTCCGGTTGCGTCCCACGGTGGCAGCCCTATATAAGGCACCCAATCTCACACGCGGACCTGGGCTCCAAAAGAGCCGTCCGGTGCTCGGCTTCTCCCTACCAGGAAGGGCCGGGCTCATCGGTTCGCGGCGGATCAACCGGAGAACGACATGTCGCTGCCAGACTTCAGCATGCGCCAGCTTTTGGAAGCCGGCGTTCACTTTGGCCATCAGGCCCACCGTTGGAATCCGAAGATGTCCGAGTACATCTTCGGCACCCGCAACAACATCCACATTGTCGACCTGACTTAATCGGTGCCGATGATGCACCGGGCCCTCCAAGCCGTGAGCGACACTGTCGCTCAGGGCGGCCGAATCCTGTTCGTCGGCACCAAGCGGCAAGCGCAGGACGCTATCGCCGAAGCCGCCAAGCGGTCGGCGCAATACTATGTTAATTCGCGCTGGCTGGGCGGCACGCTGACCAACTGGAAGACCGTTTCCAATTCGATCAAGCGGTTGCGCAAGCTCGAGGAAATGCTCAGTTCGAACGAGGCGCAGGGCTACACGAAGAAAGAGCGCCTGACCTTGCAGCGCGAACACGACAAGCTCGATCGCGCGTTGGGCGGCATCAAGGACATGGGCGGACTTCCCGACCTTGTCTTCGTGATCGACACCAACAAAGAGGACATCGCGATCAAGGAAGCGCGCCGTCTCAATGTTCCTGTCGCGGCGATTGTCGATACCAACTGCGATCCTGCCGGCATTACCTACGTGGTGCCCGGCAACGACGACGCGAGCCGTGCCATTACGCTGTACTGCGATCTCATCGCCAAGGCGGCCCTTGACGGGATTTCACGCGCGCAGGGTTCGCACGGGGTCGATCTGGGCGCGCAGGCCGAGCCGGCGGTCGCCGAGGAATTGCCTCCCGAGACCAACAAGCTTGGCTTCGAGCCGTTGTCGGGGCCGCGTGGGGTCGCGGACGATCTCAAGAAGCTCCCCAGCGTTTCGCCGACGATCGAAAAAAGCTCAACGACCTCGGCATCTTCCACTTCCAGCAGATCGCCGAGCTGTCCCCCGACCGCCGCGCACAATGTGGGCGAGGAGCTGGGATTGCCCGGCCGCGTCGACAGTTGGATCGCCAAAGCGAAGGAACTCACGGCCGAGGCCGAGTAAACCGCGCGTTCGCGAAGCTTTGCATGGCTC
>CAWJDC010000014.1:0-460978 GCA_963841575.1 uncultured Alphaproteobacteria bacterium | reverse complement strand
CCGGGGATTGCCGCGCCATCAGCGACGTGCTTGGCACAGGTCGGCGACAAATGGTCGGTGCTGGTCGTCACCCGACTGGGCGATCGGCCCATGCGGTTTAATGAACTGCGGCGCTCGATCGGCGGCATTTCGCAGCGCATGCTGACGCTCACGCTGCGCGGCCTCGAGCGCGACGGCCTGATTACGCGCACGGTATTTCCGACCATTCCGCCGCGGGTCGATTATGCGCCTTACGCCGCTCGGCTGCGATCTGTTGAAGCCGGTTTCGGCGCTGGGGGACTGGGCGACCCGCAATCAGACGAAAATCGCCCGGGCGCGCGAGCGTTTCGACGGCGTACTGATTGGCCATGCGCGGGGCATCTAGTCCACGGCATGCGCTGCCGTGCAGAGCCTTGTAGCAGCACACTCAATCGGAAAAACTCAAACGGCTCGGGACTTCTAAACGCCACAGCCTTGGCCTCGACGAGGGGTAAGAACCATGCGTGTTTACTACGACCGCGACGCCGACCTGAACCTGATCAAGGGCAAGAAGGTCGCCATCATCGGCTATGGCAGCCAGGGCCACGCCCATGCGCTCAATCTGCGCGATTCCGGCGTCAAGGAGGTCGCGGTGGCGCTGCGCAAGAATTCGCAGGGCGTGAAGAAGGCGGAAGGCGAGAAGCTCAAGGTCATGGAAGTCGCCGAGGCCGCCAAATGGGCCGACGTGATGATGATGCTCACGCCCGATGAGCTGCAGGCCGACATCTATCGACGGCCAGCTGCACGCCAACATGAAGGACGGCGCGGCGCTGATGTTCGCGCATGGGCTCAACATCCATTTCAATCTGATCGAGCCGCGCGCCGATCTCGACGTCATGATGATCGCGCCCAAAGGGCCCGGGCCACACCGTGCGCTCCGAATATCAGCGCGGCGCCGGCGTGCCGTGCCTGCTGGCGATCCACAAGGATGCCTCCGGCAACGCGCACGACCTCGGCCTGTCCTATGGCGCCGCGATCGGCGGCGGCCGTGCCGGCATCATCGAGACCACGTTCCGCGAGGAATGCGAGACCGATCTGTTCGGCGAGCAGTCGGTGCTGTGCGGCGGCCTCGTCGAGCTGATGAAGGCCGGTTTCGAGACCCTGGTCGAAGCCGGCTATGCGCCCGAAATGGCCTATTTCGAGTGCGTGCATGAGGTGAAGCTGATCGTCGATCTCATCTACGAGGGCGGCATCGCCACCATGAACTATTCGGTCTCCAACACCGCGGAATACGGCGAATACGTCTCCGGCCCGCGCGTGGTCGACGACGAAACGCGTGCCGAGATGAAGCGCATCCTCGGCCGACATCCAGTCCGGCAAGTTCGTCAAGGATTGGATGCTGGAGAACAAGGTCAATCAGACCTCGTTCAAGGCGATGCGAGCCAAATCCGCGGCGCATCCGATCGAGCAGGTCGGCGCCAAGCTGCGCGAGATGATGCCGTGGATCAAGGACCGCGCGCTGGTCGACAAGTCGCGAAACTGATCTGGGCGTTTCGGCGCCGGCGCGATTGCGCGGCGGCCTGAGCGGTTGGAGGCGGTGTCATGTTTATTGTCCGCCTGGCAAAAATTGCGACGGTCGCGGCGCTTGCGGCCTTCGCCTTTATTGTCACCTACGACAATATCGTCGACTACGGCACGAACTACGACTTCGTGCGCCATGTGCTCAGCATGGATACGACGTCACCCGGCAATGCGCTGATGCATCGCGCGATTACCGATCCGCATATTTGGGCCGCGGCCTATGCGACGATCATCGCAACGGAGGGGCTGACTTGCCTGCTTCTGGTGGCTGGTGCGGTGGCATTGCTGGTGCGGCTCAGGGCGCCGGCCGAGGCTTTCAACCGTAACAAGGTCTGGGCGGTAGCCGGCTTGATCGTCGGCTTCGGCCTTTGGTTTTTCGGTTTTCTGGTGGTTGCCGGTGAGTATTTCGCCATGTGGCGGTCGCAAACTTGGAACGGGCAGGAAGCCGCGTTCCGGATCATCATGGTGATACTCGGCGTACTGATATTCGTCAGTCTGCCCGACAAAGACACTGTGTGACACGACATCTGTTGTAGGCCTGCGACAATGGAACTGAGACCGGCTCGACCGCATGCGATCAAAAATCGCTAACGGAATTGGCCGCACCACGCACCCCTCGCACCCGCCTTGATCTCAGTGTGTCCAGGGTTACACTCTCGCCACCATCACAATCGTATTCGGGAGGATTACTTAATGTTCTCAAAGCGACATCATCTGTTCACGGCCGCTGCGGTGACGCTGACGCTGGGTTTCGCCGGCACGGCGGCCAACGCGGCGGGGATTTTTACGCTGAAGTCGACGACGTTCGCGGACGGCAAAATGATGCCCAAGAAGGTCGCCAACAGCAAAGCGAATGCACCGAACAATCCGAACTGCGTCGGCGACAATGTCTCGCCGGAATTTTCATGGAGCAACGTGCCGGACGGCACCAAGAGCTTTGTCTTGCTCGATGACCGACCCGGAAGGCCGCGGCGGCGCTGGCGTCATGCATTGGGTCGCTTACGGCATTCCAGCTTCCGTTACCGGCTTTGCCGAGGGCGAAACCAGCAAGCTGACCGACAAATATGTCGGTGGTAAAAGCACCCAGGGCGTCGGCTTTTATTCCGGTCCGTGTACGCCTCCCCAAAATATGGCGCACCATTACACGTTCGTATTGGTCGCTACCGATTTTGAACCAAAGGAACTCCCGCCCGGCCTGACGCACGATGAGGTCACCGAAAAGATCGCACCCGGTGGTAAGGCACCGGTGCACGCTAAGGGATCAGTGGGTATGGTCGGCCTGTTCGTCAATCCGTGGCACGAATAGGTATGGGATTGATCGGTCGTCCGATATAAAAATCGTATGATGCATGATCGCCAGCGCGAGCCGGCGATCATGCGGCAAAGTTGCTGTCATGCCCCGCTTCACGATGGCGGGGCATGAACGTTTGCGGGGCGTGTTATTGGGTATTTGGGCTGCCGCAATGTCGTCTGACGTGAATATTCAAACCCTCGAATTCGATCGGGCGGAGGTCGCGATAGCGCCGTATTCTTGGCGGTTTGCCATTGATCGCCGGGCCGAGATCGATAGGCATTTCGCTAGCCGCCAGAGCGCGCGGCAGGCGTTGTGGAATGGCCGTGTGCTGCTGCTGAACAGCTATACGATCCACAGCGGCACGCTGCGCGGCGCCTGCTTCGAGACGGATTTCGCGAGTTTCCTCGCTTGGCGCGATTGGAATTTTCCCGATCCGACAGTCTACAACGTGTTCGCAGTCGGAGCTTTACGGACGGCCGATGGCGCCTATCTGGTCGGCGAGATGGCGCCGCACACCGCCTCCGCAGGAGCGCTCTATTTCCCATGTGGCACGCCAGATCCGGCCGATCTCGACGCTAATGGCACGCTCGACCTTGCCGGAAGTCTGCGCCGCGAGCTTCGGGAAGAAACTGGCATCGACAGCGGCGACCTTGAGGCCGAGCCTGGCTGGACTTCTGTGCGCGATGGCGGCTTTCTCGGCTTGTTGCGGCAGCTCACGTCGCGTCAAGGAGCCGATGAACTTCGCGCCCGGATCATGCGTTATCTCGCGAGCCAAGCCGAACCCGAGCTCTCTGACATCCGTATCGTGCGGGGGCCCGGCGATCTCGATTCGCGGATGCCCGGTTTTGTCGTTGCATATCTCGAAAAGGTTTGGCGGCAATGAACGCCGCATACAGTGACGCAGGCCCAAGATGAAGCTCGCCAAGATCATCAAGCAATGTCGTATCGCCAAGCCGGGGCACTTTCGACTTGCCGACCACGATCCCGGCGAACGCTTTGGTCTTGAGTTGGACAAGGACGAAGTCAAAGCGATGCTCGCCGACGGCGTCGACCGGCTCACCGAATTGCAGCAGCGGCTCTATGCGGAGGGCCGCTGGGCGGTACTCGTCGTTTTTCAGGGCATCGATGCTGCCGGAAAAGACAGTGTCGTCAAGCATGTCATGTCGGGCATCAATCCGCAGGGCTGTGCGGTGCATTCGTTCAAGGCGCCGAGCGAAGAGGAACTGCAGCACGACTTTCTCTGGCGCACATCAAAAGAACTGCCGCGCCGCGGCTCGATCGGCATCTTCAACCGTTCGCACTACGAAGAGGTGTTGGTGGTCCGCGTGCATCCCGATTTGCTGCAACGGCAGAACCTGCCACGCAAACTCGTCGGCAAGGACATCTGGGAGCATCGCTTCAAGGACATTCGCGCTTTCGAGCGCCATCTTGCGCACAGCGGCACGCTGGTGCTGAAATTCCATCTGCGCCTGTCAAAGGAGGAACAGCGCAAACGATTCCTGGCGCGGCTCGAAGAGCCGGGAAAGCATTGGAAGTTCTCCCTGGGCGACGTCAAGGAGCGCGAACGCTGGGACGACTATATGGCTGCCTACGAGGATATGATCCGTCATACCTCGACCGAGCACGCGCCATGGTACGTGGTTCCCGCCGACCATAAGCCGATTGCGTGGCTGGTCGTTGCCGCCGTGATCACGCAGGCGCTGGAGAGTCTCAAGCTCGAATACCCCACAGTCGAGGGCAACGCGCTCAAGGAGCTCAAGGCGGCTGAACACGCGCTCAAGGCCGAGAAATCGGATGACGCGTGACCGCTTGCGCGGGTGCGGGCTTCTCCGCTAAAAGAGGTGGACTCCACATACGGTTAACGCGGAATTCACCTTGATCCGCGACCCTGTGGACGCAACGAGACGGTAAAGACAGCACAATGTCGACGCGCCACGATATCCGCGCGATGACCCGGGGGGCCCTGCAGGCCCGGCCCGGCGCTGCCTTGATTCTCGGTGGGCTCCTGCTCCTTATCGTCCCCTGAGGGCCGTCTGGGCGTTAACGCCTGGGCACTCAGGGGGTCGACCGAACCACGGAACCCGAAAGATCGCACAGATCTTGCGCCCAGCCCCGAGCGGGGGCGCAAACGAGAAGGACCTCAGCCATGACCTCGCCAGGCAAATCCGAGCCGGCCCCATCCACGCCGATCAAATCCGAGAAGGACCACGTCGTTATTTTCGACACCACTTTGCGCGACGGTGAGCAATGCCCCGGCGCGACAATGACGCACGAGGAGAAGCTCGAAGTCGCCGAGTTGCTCGATGCCATGGGCGTCGACATCATCGAGGCCGGCTTTCCCGTCGCCTCGGAAGGGGATTTCGCCGCCGTTCACGAGATCGCCAAGCGCGCCAAGAATTCCGTCATCTGCGGCCTGTCGCGCGCCGCTTTCAAGGACATCGACCGTTGCGCCGAGGCCATCAAGCCGGCCGAGCGGCGGCGCATCCATACGTTTCTCTCCACCTCGCCGGTGCACATGAAATACAAGCTCCAGAAGGAGCCGCACCAGGTCTTCGAGATGGTGGTCGCGCAGGTGACGCGCGCGCGCAATTACACCGACGACGTCGAATGGTCGAGCGAGGACGGTACCCGCACCGAATTCGACTTCCTCTGTCGCTGCGTCGAGGCCGCGATCAAGGCCGGCGCCACCACCATCAATATTCCCGATACCGTCGGCTATTCGGTACCGGAGGAATATTTCGAGATGTTCAAGATGGTGCGCGAGCGCGTGCCGAATTCCGATCAGGCGCGCTTCTCGGTGCACTGCCACGACGATCTCGGCATGGCGGTGGCGAACTCCCTCGCCGGCGTGCGCGCCGGGGCACGGCAGATCGAGTGCACCATCAACGGTATCGGCGAGCGTGCCGGCAACGCGTCGCTCGAAGAAGTCGTCATGGCGATGAAAGTGCGCAACGACGTATTGCCGTATTGGACCGGCGTCGACGCGACCATGCTGACGCGCGCCTCCAAGCTCGTATCGGCGGCAACATCGTTTCCGGTGCAGTACAACAAGGCGATCGTCGGACGGAACGCCTTCGCGCACGAGAGCGGCATTCACCAGGACGGCATGCTCAAGCACACCGAAACTTACGAAATCATGCGGCCCGAGAGTGTCGGCGTGAAGCAGACCTCGCTGGTCATGGGCAAGCATTCGGGCCGCCACGCCTTTGTGCACAAGCTCGAGGAATTGGGTTATCACTTGGCCGGCAATCAGCTCGAAGACGCGTTCGTGCGGTTCAAGGCGCTGGCCGATCGCAAGAAGCACGTCTATGACGAGGATCTCGAGGCGCTGGTCGACGAGGAGATCGCGACCGCACAGGATCACATCAAGCTCATGTCGCTTTCGGTGATCGCGGGCACCCGCGGGCCGCAGCGCGCCACCATGAAGCTCGATATCGACGGCAGGGTAGCGATCGAGGAATGCGACGGTAACGGTCCGGTCGACGCCGTGTTCAACTGCGTCAAAGCCATGGTGCCGCACGAGGCGGTGCTGGAGCTTTACCAGGTTCACGCTGTGACCGAGGGCACCGACGCGCAGGCGGAGGTGTCGGTGCGCTTGTCGGAGAACGGCCGTGCGGTAACGGCCAAGGGCGCCGATCCCGATACGCTGGTGGCCTCGGCGAAAGCCTATCTGGCTGCGCTCAATAAGCTCGTGGCGCGGCGGCTGCGCGGCAAGGCCGAGCCGCTTGCCGTCGGTAAGCGTCGTATCCACTCGACCGATGTCGGGTGAGGAATAGCGCCGCGTCAAAACAAATACACAGAGCCTCGGTTCTGATTTCATCAGAACGGGAAAGGCTCTGGCGGGGCCGCTATGGCGAAAAGAGGGGAGGGGCCAATCCGGCGGCCCCTCCGTCCGATGCTTTACGAGCGATAAAACGTATCTGCGCTTCGGCCGATGTGACGTTGCAATATCTTCGATGCGGCTCCCGCATCACGCGCAAGCGCCGCCTTCAGCAGGAGGCTATGGTCCGCCTTTTGATCGATGATCCAGTGACCGGATCGCATGGCTAGGCGGCGGTAGCGTTCGGCTTGATCGAACGCCGTTCGCCACGCTTGCAAGAGCCAGGGACTGCCGCATCCGGCCAGCAGCGCGCCGTGAAATTCGCCGTGATGCACTTCCCACGTCAAATAGTCCGTCTCGGTGGTCGGCTTGCTCTGCGATGCCTTCTTCAAGCGGTGGAATGCGGCCACCAAGCCGCCTTCCCATTGCTCGTCGCCTCTGGCGATCGACTCTCGCAGCGCCCGGTCTTCGAGGAATTTCCGCGTCGCAATGAGGTGGGCTAGGTCCTCACGTGACGCATCCGCGGCACGAAAGCCCCGCTGCCCGATTTGCACGACCAGACCTAGCCCCGTCAGACGGCACAGCGCCTCGCGAAGTGGCGCTCCGCCGACCTCGTAGCTTTTCTGCATGGTCGCAAATTTCAGCCTCTCGCCGGGCGAATATTTGTTCGACTTCAAATCGTCGCGCAGCCGTTGGAAGACATGTTCGGCGAGAGTTTTGCTTGTGGCGAGCGACATGGCGGAAGCCTCCATCACGGGACGTAGCATAAGCTGCATTGACAGGCAAAAATTTCGAAATTACGGTCATTATCGATTTTTGGAGGCTTGGCCATTTCCATCTCCTTGTCCGTACCGCGTTCCGCCGCCGCTCGGCCGATTCATCCCGACATCTTGTTTGTCTCCTACGACGACTGCCTGAAGCTCCTCACCGTCGAAGAGACGATGCGGATCTGCGAGGATGTGTTCCGCATGCACGCGCGAGGCTCGGTGTCGCCGCCGATTCCGCCGGCTTTCAAGCTCGACGACGAAGGCTTTAACAATCACTGGCACGTCAAAGGCGTTCTGCTGAAGGAGATCCCGGTCACCGGCGTGCGCCTGTACAACTATTTCGACGACGGCAACGTCAACACGGTCGGTACGCTCGGCTGCAATCGCTATGTTGTGCTGTCCGATCCCGCCACGGGTCATGCGCTCGCGTTCGTCGACGAGCATTTGAGCTACAGTTGGCGCAGTGCGGCTGCCGCGGCGCTGACCTGCAAGTGGGTCGGTCCGGAGACGCCGAAGGTCCTTGGCCTCATCGGGGTTGGTTCGATGTGCACGGGCATCACGGAGTGCCTCGCCGCGCTGTACCACTTTGATGAAATCCGTGTCACGTCGCGCCGCAAAGAGTTGCGGGACGCGTTCGCCGAACAGTGGAGCGCCACCCTCGGCATCCCTGTTCGTGCCTTCGACCGCAACGAAGATGTGGTGCGCGGCGCGGATATCGTCGTCGGCGGCACGACGTCGGCCGACGTGATGATCTATGAAGCGTGGGTCAAGCCGGGCGCATTGGTGATTTCGCTGGCGCGCCAGCAGTTCGAGCTGGCCGGGTTCGCCAAAATGGACAAGGTCATCGTCGACGACTGGGATCTGAACATGCGCAACCACTATTTCAAATCGATGGTGGAGCGCGGTCTTTTCCGCCACGAGCAACTGCACTCCGATATCCCGCAGCTTGTCGCCGGCCTGCGGGCCGGCCGTGAGCGGCCCGACGAGCGCATTCTCGTGCACACGACCGGCTTTGTGTCGCAGGACGTCGCTATTTGCCATTGGCTGTACCAGCAGGCCAAGGCCAAAGGGCTGGGCATCACGCTGCCGGCAGCGCGGGAAAGATAAGCGGGATGGTGTCGGTGGACGAGGCGCTTCGGCAATTGCCGCGCGCGATCACGACCGAACGGTGCCAGGCGCTGCTGATCGATCTCGTCCGCGTGCCAAGCCCGCAGACCGCTCTCATGGAAAGCGAGCCGCTGTTGCGGCAGTTTGTCGAACGGGCCGTGTTGCCGCGGCTTCGCGCGATGGGTCTGGCCGACATCAGGACCGACGCTATGGGAAACGTCTACAGCGCTTACGGCGAAAACCGCTCCGGCCGCTCGCTGATGTTCATCACCAATGCGATGAATCAGCCGCAGGCGACGATGGCGAACGCGTATGCGGGCGATGTCGCCGACGGTGCCCGCTACGGGCTGCCCGGCACTGTCGTTTTCGGCAAGGGAGCGAGCGAGCAGAAATCGAATATGACCGCGATGCTGCTGGCGATCGACGCCGTCATCGCATCCGGGTTGCCGATCGCCGGACGGCTTGTGCATCTTTGCTGTCTGTCGGGGGAGACCGGCAAGCACGATGCGATCAGGAGTATTGTCGAGAGCACCGGCGCCCGCGCCGATATGGCGTTTCTCGGCGGAACGAGCTTGCAGGTGAGTTTCGGAAACCGCGGGCGCATCGATGTAGTCATCACGGTCCACGGTCAGCCCGCGCACTCCAGCGGCCCGCAAAACGGTTGCAACGCCATCACCGGAGCCATGGAAGTTGTCCGGCGCCTCATGGCTATCGATTTGCAGGCCAGCGATGCAAATGTCGGCCGGCAGTCGCTCACGGTGAATCGGATCCGCAGCTTTCCCGAAAGTACCCATACGATCCAGGGATCGTGCGAAATCACTCTCGACCGGCGGCTCATCCCCGGAGAGGATCCGGATGCGGCGTTCGCGAAAATCGCGGCGGTCGCGCGCGGCGTTGACGGCATGCCCGATCCGGCCAGCGGCAAGCCGCTTCGGGTCGAGGCGAAGCTGGGCCCCTTCATGTATCCTTCGCTGGTCCCGGCCGACGCCGAGATCGTCCGCACGCTCGATGCCGCCTGTCTCGAGATGTTGGGTCACACGCCGGAGCGCATTTACGCCCCCAACGCCTTCGACCAGGGCTATCTCAATCATATCGGCATCCCGACCGTGAATTGGGGGCCGGGCGAGTATCGCTATGCGCACACCGATCTCGACATGGCGTCGGTCGCGCGTGTGCGCGATGCCGCTTTGGTGTTCGCCGCCATGATGCTGCGCCGTTTGAGCTGAACATGCCGATCCGGAGGACATGATGCTGAAGATTTTCGACCTTGGCGCGATGCCTGAGGCGCCGATGGAGAATGGGCGCGGCCGCAAAGTGCGGCTGATCGACACCAGGCTGACGGAGACGCTCGACGTTCACATGAATACGCTCGCGCCCGGCGGTCCGCGCGGCGCGCTGCACAAGCACAGCCAAGCCGATAACGTCTATATCGTCCGGAGCGGCGAAGGTGAGCTGCACGTCGAAGGCCAGACGCATACCATCCGCAAGGATCAAATCGTGTTTATCCCTGCGGGGCTGAAACATTCGCTCAGCAATGTTTCCGAGGCGCCGTTCGAGATTTTCGAGATTTATGCGCCGGCCGGCGAAGCGTTCGACTTCGTGCCGTGCGACTGAGACTATTCGTGCGGCAGCGAACGAACGAGAAGAACGCAGAGTCCACCATGCTCCAACATCTGTTCCTTGCGGCGCTCGTCGCCGGAAGTATCGTGCCGGCGCACGCCCAGTCGCCTGCCGTTTCGTCGTGGCCCGACAAGCCGATCCATCTGGTCGTGCCGTTTCCGGCGGGCAGCGCGACCGATATCGTCGCGCGCATTGTCGGGCAGAAGCTCGGCGATCAACTGGGACAGCGGATCGTCATCGACAATCGCCCGGGCGCGAGCGGCGCGGTCGGCAGCGAATTCGTCGCGCACGCCGCTCCCGACGGCTATACGCTGGAATTGGCCAGCGCCAGTACGCACGCCCTGGCGGTGAGCGTTACGGCCGATCTGCCCTATGACCCGCTGAAAGATTTCACCTATGTGTCGATGATCGGCGCGGCGCCTTACGTCTTGGCGGTATATCCGGGCCTGAAGATATCGAGCGTTGCCGAACTCATCGCCGCGGCGAAAGCCAAGCCGGGTGCATTCAATTACGGGACCGCCGGTTCGGCCAGCCTGGCTAATCTTGCGGGCGCGCTGTTTGGCACCATGGCGGGCGTGAAACTGACCGAAGTGCCTTATCGATCGTCGGCCCAGGCCGTGATCGACGTGGCCGAAGGGCGGATCCAAATGCAGTTCGGCACGCTCGCGCCGACCGTTCCCTTCATCCACAGCGGCAAGCTTCGCGCACTCGCCACCACGGGCACGAAGCGCAGCGCGTTGCTGCCGGATAGTCCTACGATTTCCGAATCCGGATTGCCGGGCTACGAGGCATCGCTGTGGATGGCGATCGTGATGCCGGCCGGCGCGCCGCCTCCGATCCGAGACCGCCTGAACGCCGACATGAAGACCGCATTGACGTCGCCGGACGTGGTCGAACAGCTCGCCACCCAGGGCATCACCGCCGAACCATCGACGCCCGAAGAGCTACGCAGCCGGGTCGAGACCGATATCGCGAAGTGGCGACGGGTGACCCAGGAGGCGGGGATCAAGCCGCAATGAGCCCAAGCCGCAATGAGCCGTGGGCGGGATAATGGCCCCCGGTTCACTTGGCAAATGTGATTCCCCAGCCTGCCAAAGCCGCGGCTTGCTCGCGGCCGCCATGGCCGCTATATCCAGCGGCAGATCGCCGCCGTGCCGGGCGGGGTTCTTGTGTGGCGGCGCCCCGCAGCGTACCGGCAGATGTGGTGGAAGCACCTAACCTCTTGGAATGCCTTGGTTAGGGCGCATAGCTCAGTTGGTAGAGCAGCTGACTTTTAATCAGCGGGTCCAAGGTTCGAGTCCTTGTGCGCCCACCATCTAAATCAAAGCTTAGGTTAGTTTTGAGCGCGGAGCAGGAATTCTTTTGCTCCGTTTTTGCTCCACTTCAACGCCGCTCAGTCTCGGGTGCTCTCGTATGAGCATCGCGCGCTGTCGTAGCGTGAAGTGATCGTTTGTCCAATTTCCCACGGCGGCTTCGAACGCTGCGTGCGCGACCGTCACGTTCCGGCCCCAGCCACCATCCAGCGAACATGGTGGCGTGCCTGTCCCACAGCTCGACCCGGAAGCTCATGTTGGCGATGTCGTGTAGGTTCGGGTTCGCTAGCTCGCGCAGGAGCTTGTCCACGCGAAAAATAGAGCTTCGACGATGTGCCCCAAAGGTCCTTCGATTCCGCTCGGAACTGCTCAAGCAGGCCCCAACGTGTGGGGCTGGCCGTTATCTTCGTCCGTCTTTTAGAAAATATGCAGAACGAAGTACGGCAGTCAACTGCGGGTGGCGAAGTTTCACCTATTGAGCGAAGTAAAAGGTCGCGTTCATCCAGAGTTTTGAGCGGTCAGCTTCTGCGTCTTAAATTTCCGCAGACAGCGTCGGTATAGGCTGAGCTTTTCTGAAGATTGCTTGGTAGCTTTGAACATTGCAGCGAAGCCTTCGTAGTCATCGGGGGAAGGCAGAAAATCCTTAAAACGCGAAAGGTCCATTTTGCCGATTGGGGGCGACGGTGTGCGGAAGCGCTTTTTTAAGAGGGCTTTTTGAGCTTTCGCATGTTCATAGAGAGCTTCTCCAAGCATAGCGCTAAACGCAATAACATCATTGGTCTGTGCATAAATTCCTTCGAGGCCGGTTTTATATCTCTCGTCCGCTACTTTGTTTAAAGGAATGCCAAAGTAGGCGTGGTGCAAGTTTGGAGGTCTTGTCTCCTTCCACTCGGCAACTAGCAGATTCCGTTCATTAATCAGCGCGCCTAGTGATTTAAGGGCCGCAAGTAAGACCGGCAAGACAAAAAGCTCCGAAGCGGAGAGAGAAAGCTCCTCGAATACTAGCCTTTGAATTTGGTCCGTTGGAGAGCGCAGCGGTATGATGGCTTGCATATCCATAACCTCCATCCATTTTTGGCCTGGCGGCAGTGTCCCCGCCAATCTCGCTCTTTCAAAAAGTTCAAATCTACCTCTCGTCTCCAAATAGACATCGCGTAACGGTTGGACGAATTGCCTCTTAAGGCCGAGATGCGCCGTCGCCACTCCGTAAAGCATAGCTGAAGCAGCATTTGCGCCTCGCATCTCTTTTAGTAGATCATCGCGTCGCCTCGATCGTTCGGCGATCCGCTGCGCAGCCCATGCGCCGCCAAAGGCGCCAGCCAACGAACCAACTAGAGCGGTGATGAAATTGGAGCCCGCTACAATTTTAATGTGCGATGCAATAGCGTGCCAATCAAAGGTCTGGAACATTTACTCCCCCACGGAACAACCGTAGCAGACTAGGACTTTTACTCAATTAATGTTGGCGTAAATCAGAGAACAGTTTTCAAGCTCCCAAACTGCGGAGGTTGTATCATGCGATACGATCTCACGGATTTCGCGTAGAGCGTCATCGAAGCTGTGAGGCGTCCGGTTCCAGGCGCAAAGACGACCGGCGTGTGCTGAATGGCATCTTCTGGGTATTGCGGACCGGAGCGCTATGGTCGCTATACGACGGCGTACAATCGCTTCAATCGCTGGCGCAAGGCCGGATTCTGAGACCGGCTGATGGACGTGGTCACCAAGGTGCATGGCGGCGAAGTGCAGATGATCGATGATGCGGCGCCGGCGATCAATGCGGTGAGCGCGGCGTGAAGCGCAGCGCGTCGATAATCGAATTGCCGAAGGTGCCGCCAGCACCGCAATGATTTAGCCGAGGCGGGTCTTCATCCGATGCTCTGGCTCTTGAACGCTGCTCTCGTCACGATAGAATCGATCTGTATCGACTTTAAGCGAACTTCGTCTGGCAACTGTCCTTCAGACTGCGGACGCGGCGTGTTGCCCCGAGGAATAAAAATCAAGCCGAGGCGCGCGCGGCGCCAAGGCGGGGGCGCGAGCGACATTGGCGGAGAGGGACCATGACGTACTGTAGCAATTGCGGCCACGCTGCGGCCGACGGAGCCAGGTTTTGCGTGAACTGCGGCAAACCGCTGACGCCCTCGACGGCGCCGAACGCCGCCGCCCTCGAATCTTCGTCGGACGCCGGAGCAGCGCAATCGAGCACAGGTCTGACCGATTCATCCACGAGTCCGCAGACGACTGCCCCGAAGGGTGCCAGCGGAGGGCCTTTGCCGGGATCATCCGAGGCTTCGGGCAAACGGCGCAAGTGGGGTTACGCTGTCGGCGTCGTGGTTTTTTGGATCGTACAGGGGGCCGTCTTGCTTTTGGTCAACGCAATGAACGGTCCGTCTGACTCCAACGACGTCGGCTCCGTGGTCACAAAGCTCGCCTTCGCCTGGTTCCTCGGCGGCGCCGTAACCGCGTTCATCAGTAAATTCGCGGCCAGGGCTGTTGCCCCGGACATTAACAACGCGACCTTGCGAAAGTTTTCACAATAACGTTGTTTGTTTCCGCGGCCGTGAGCCTGGCATTTGGTGGATTGTCCGGGCTGAACGTCATTTTGACTGTCGGAATGATCATAGCCTTTTATGCCGGCCTCGTCATCGCGACATCTGTTTGAAGGATTGAACGGAAATCCAATGGTCGAGATCGGGATTGGCGCCTGCTGCTGGCAGCCTTCTTGCTCGAAAACCACGCCGCAAGGTCATCGCGCAAGAGGTGTCGTCGTGTCGAAGCAGCCTCTCGTCCCAGCCGCCGCTTCATCGGATATCGTCGGACCAACAAGGCGCTCCTCATGACGATCTGCCATCACTGTGGGGCCGAGAATCCCGCTCAGGCGCGATTTTGCCAGGCTTGCGGCAAGAGCCTTATTGGCCTGGCGCGGCCCTGCGAAAACTGCGGCACGGTCAACGGTCCGGCGGCGAATTTCTGCGCCCAATGCGGCAAGGCCCTGTCGATAGCGACCGGGGCGCAACGTCCCGCCGGTGAGCCGGTCTCTAACGGCGCGCCCGAGGCGACGTCTGCGCCCGCGGCGAGGCCGGTCCTCGACATCGATCTGTCCTCCTTCAGCTTCGGCAAGCTTGCGGCCGGTCCGAACTACGCAAGCCTCCTCGCCATGATAGGCGGATGGATGGGCTTGCTCTTCATACTGGCGACTGTCGGGCTAACACTATTGGCGGTGCTGCTGTTCCTGGCGAGCATGGCCGTGTTCGGGGTCGTGTTCTATCGCAACGCAGTCCAGGCCGCCTCCAGCAGCACGACCGGTTTCAAGGCGCCCTTCCTCGCACCCGAAAAAGTCGCGGCGATTCCGCCGGGCTTCGATCGGCCTGTCGGCGAGATCCTCGCGGCCCTGCAGGGATTCCGGAACGAGGACCGTGGCAGCACGGCCGCAGAGCTGGCGCAGCTACAGGCCGAGGGGGCCGCGAACAGAGGGCGCGCCAAGACCTATCGCGTGGCAGGCGCCGCCGGATTTGCGATCGGCATCACGATCTGCCTGCTCATCGGCTTTGGCGGCGCCATCGTTGGATTCCTCCTCGTCGCCTTCTTATTCGCGATGTTTACGCGCGCCAGGCGGATCGAACTGCGCAATGCGGAGGCGGTGATGAAGGCCGATCACCGCTCGCCGATCCTGTTTCTTCGATCTTTCAAGGACGATGCCATCGTGCTGATGCAGCGCGTGCGTCTCTTCAATCTGAATACCGACCAGGCGATCCGGTTCGAGGAGGCGCTCAGCTTCATGGTCGGCGACTTCGGGCCTTTCCTGGCGGTGGGCGAGCCGGGAGAAGGCTTGCCGCAACTGGGCGCCGCTCGCGCCTATCTTTCGGACGACCAGTGGCAGGCCGCTGTGCTGGCGTGGATCGCCGAGTCGCGGATGATCACGATGCTCTGCGGTCCCACACGCTGGGTCCACTGGGAGATGCAGAATATCGTCAGCGCTGGCCGGCTCGAGCGGCTGTTGCTGTTCTTGCCGCCGGGACGCAAGCCACACTCGCAGGCCGGGCGCCGGCGGATCGAGCGCTGGGACAATATCGTCAAGTCCCTCGATGCCACCGCGTACGGACCGGCGATGAAAACCCTGAACATCGACGACGTGTTGATGATCCTGTTTCGCCCGGGCGGCTCGCTATACGTCTTTCGCAGCTCCGGCGACCGCGTGCAGGATTATGAACTGGCCGCCAATCTCGGCATCTACACGGTGCTCACCACGCCCGAGTCTGCCAAGTGAATTTCGCCTAAATTCTTCCGTATAACGGCGCACTTTATTCATCGGGCGTTGAGATGCGGCCGCAGACGATGGAAACTTTAGGTCTTACCGCCCAGGGCTTGTCTCTTTCTTATGGCAATGAGCTTTTTGACGAGCGTCTTCGGCAGAGGCTTGTCGATCGGAAACTGCAGAGCTCCGGCCGAAGTTTTGTATTTGGAGACCGCATCGCCGACCTCAGGAAAGACAGAACCGCTATGAGGCAGGTAACTGAGGTGATTTTTGAAGGCTGCGAATCCGGCGATGACTTTCCCCTGCAGCCTGAACGCCGGCAAACCATAGGACATGCACTGGTCTGCCGCGGGAATGATTTCCAAGATGACGCGCCGGAGCGCTTGCAGCGTGCTGCGCTTGGGCTCTTCCAGCGCCGCCAAGTAGTCGTCAACCTCGCTCTTCGACATAGGCTTCAGCCCGTACCCGGCCGCAGGTCCCAAAACCACTGAATTTGTCGCATGAGCGGAGACCCGCATCAATGAGTCCCAGGGCTGTGATTCCTACATAAATGGCGGTTGCGCAGGACGGAACATTCTCCGCAGGTTGCTCGTTTTCTTCAGGACGCAATGGAGGAATAGGCGATGGAAGGCGAAAATCGCACACCCGACAAGAAAATCGGGGAGATTGCACATGCCGAGGAGCAGGCCGCCCGTACGACGGGACACCTGCCGCCACACGGTCCCGGCGCGTCGCATGAGAAAGAAGACGTGAGAGCCAAATCGGGCCAGGACTCGGCAAAGAAAAAGACCGGAGAATGAGCGCTTGCTGCTTTTGAGAGCGCTTGCTGCTCTGGTTACACCGGTAGGTAGTTGCGCCAGTTATTGGGTTTCAGCGTCATTTCTGAAAACGACTTGCGCTGATCGGCCGCGCGCCCGATGAGATCGGCTGCGGTGATATCCTTCCGTGCCAGATAGGTCTCGAACTCGGCAAGCGCGCGGGTAAGCAGATCGTAGCCGCGCAGCATGACGGGGGACGCGATTGCGACCGCCGATGCGCCGGCGAGCATCATGCGGGCGATATCGAGCCCGGACTGGGCGCCGTTTATGCCGATGAGCGGTTTGTCATGACCGATTTCGGTGCGTGTTCGTGACAGCCAGTGGCATGTCAGCGGCAAATTCCAGAATCCGCCCACACCGAGGGTCGTGCCCAGCAAGGGCTCGCATGTTTCAACGTCCGGGATCATTCCTAAAAGACGCCCGGCCATGACCACGGAGTCGGCGCCGGCTTCGAACGCCGCCCGGGCCAGCACCGGCACACGTTCGCTTTGGCCCGAAAGCTTGACCCACAGCGGAATGCTGATCGCGGCGCGGACCGCGCCGACGATCGTCCAGATGCGTTCGGGATCGAGTTCAGTGGAAACGACGCCCTTGGCCTCGCTCGCATAAGGCGTGCCGATGTTCAGCTCAAGGATTCGCACACCGCTCTGCTCGACCTTACGGGCCATTTCGATCGCAGGTTCCAAGGCGGCGAGGATTAGGCTTGCCACCGCATAGGCGTCGATGGTCTTTGCTTCGCGATCGAGCGTGACAGTGTCGTCAAGCCACGCGTCGAACGATTGAGGTGTCAGTCCGGAGCGGCAAGCGATTGTCACCGCGGCAGGCGCGTCAGGGCTCCAAGGCACCGGGCGCCACGTTTCATCGAGCACGGCGTACTCGGCTCGCTGCAACTGGTCTTTGGCGGCGCTAAATTCATTGGTCGATTTAACGACAACCGCACCTGCGCCGGCGGCAAGAGCGCGGCGTATGCCATCCGGATCGACAAAGTGCTCGGCCGCGGCGGCGATCAGCGGGTTCTTGAGTTCTACATCGCCGATTTTTGTCGTCAGTTTGTGGAACATAATAATTTTGCTCAAGCTGCTCGATGGCAAACGTGTTGCCGGATGCACGTAACTTGCAATCAGCGCTTCGAAGACGGACCGTAGCCGCCGCCGCCCGGCGTTTCGAGCAACACCACATCGTCGGGTTTCAGCGTCAGCTTGCCCGCCTGACGAATAGGCTTGCCGTTCACCAGAAAGCGACCCGCTGTTCCGGGCTTTCCGCCGCACAAACCCTCCGGTCCCTCGTCGAGGCGGCTCGGCACGGCGTTCAGCAGCCAAGGATCATTGGTCTGCAATCGGAACTGAATGATCTGCCCGTCGCCGCCGCGCGATGCGCCGTCGCCGCCGGAGCCATGGCGCAGCTCCTTGCGGTCGAAGATGATGGGCATGACCGCCTCGAGAATCTCGATCGGCACTGCGGCGACGCCGGTCGGATAACACGTAGCGCTCGGGCCCGGTTTGGTCGCGCGCGCTCCCATGCCGCCGGAATAATTAAACATCGACGAGGTGAAAGGTTCTCCATTCCGCTGGCGGCCCTGTATCTGCATCGTCCAGACGGCGCCGGCCCCTTCTGCGAGCACGCGGTCCGGCATGGCGTGATAGAGCGCCTTGAGGATCGGCATCGGCACATACATGCCGACGACATGCCGCGCGTTCACCGGTGAAGGGTATGTGCAGTTGAGGATCGAGCCGGCCGGAGCATTCACTTTGATTGGCGTCAGGCTCCCGGTGTTGTTGGGGAGGTCCGGGTTGAGGCAGCTACGAACCGCAAACGTCGAATACGCATGTGTATAGTTGAGGACGACGTTGATGCCGGTCGAGGTTTGTGGCGAGCTGCCGATGAAATCAATCGAAATTTCTCCTTCGTCGGCGTCGATCGACACGGTGGCTTTCAGGGTGATGATTTCACCGCCCGGAACGTCGAATTTACTCTCTCCGATGTATGTGCCCGACCGGAGCTTCCGGATTGCCGATCGGGTCGCGTCTTCTGATCGCTTGATGATCTCGTCCGACAAGCCTTCGATATCCAGAAGGTCATAGTATCTGCACATCCCGATCAGCCGCTCGCTGGCGGTCCGCCCGCTCGATACCTGGGCAGCAAGATCGCCGAACACCGCATCAGGCGTGCGGACGTTGTAGCGGATCAAGTCGTGAAGGACTTTGCAGGGTTCGCCACGCTCGTAGAGCTTCAAGGGCGGTATCCATAATCCTTCCTCATGAACGTCGCGCGCACCGGCTCCGATACCGTAGCCGCCGATGTCGGTGTGATGGATGGTCGACCCTATGTAGGCCAGAACACGATCGCCGTCGAAGATCGGGGTGAGCACCGTGATGTCGAAGAAATGACCGGCCGACAGCCAGGGATCGTTGGTAATCAGCACATCGCCCGGCGCCAGGCTGTTCTGAAACCGGCCGATCAGATGGGCGCCCGCGAAGGCGAGGGAATTGATGTGGCCCGGCGTACCGGTATTGGCCTGGGCAACCATGCGGCCGCGGCGGTCGAACAGCGCGCAGGCGAGGTCGCCGGCTTCACGCACGATCGGACTGAATGCGATGCGCTGTAACGCCTTCGCTCGCTCGTCGACGATGCCGATAAGATTGGACCAAAAAATCTCGAGTTGGACGCCGTCCATGGTGTTCACTCTTTTCGCGCGGTGATGCAGCCGAACTGGTCGACGACCGCCGACCAGCCTGGAGGAATTGCGGTACTCGTTTCACGCTCTTCGATAATCGCAGGACCGACGATGGGTTGCCCGTTGGCAAGCGCAGCGCGATCGTAAACAGGAGTTTTCATATCGTCCTCCCAGGCATGAACGGAGCGAAAAGCCTTGGGCTGCCCGGGCCTGTCAGGTAAGCGACATGGTGCGGCTGAAAGGCACCACCGGACCGCGGGCTGTGACGCGCCAAGTCACCAGTTCGATCGGCACATGGGAAGGATTGATTCCATACAGATGCGATAAGCCTTTTCAAAGCCATCCACGAGCCGCGCCACGTCGCGATGCGTGCGCGGGTCTGTATCGAAGGTCACGGTCCAGCTCGCTCTGTTGACCGAAGTACCGCAAGTCGGCGCCGAAAACGAGGCCGACCTCATCTTCAGCGCATCCCGCTTCTTGCAATGCGGCGGATCATTCTCGGACGAGCTCGCTTAGGATTCGATCAACCCGATCCCATTCCAGATCTTTGATGCGGACAAGGTCGCTCCGCACTAAATCGAGACGCAAGGACGTCACCAAAGTTCCGAAGGCCGACAGCACGCTTGGCTGCGGTGGCACGATGACCGATGAGCTCTCCAACAATGCCGCGACTTCGCACGCATGCACGGGGCCGGCGCCACCAAACGCCAGTAGCGGCATGCCACGATAATCAACGCCGCGATCGGTCGCATGGGTGCGTGCCGCTGCCGCCATGGCTTCGGTGACGACACGGAATATGCCGCGCGCACTCTGCAGCAACGGCAGACCGAGTGCGCTCGCCACCGATGTTTCTATGGCGCGTTCCGCTGCGGCACGATCGAGTTTCATATCCCCGCCGAGAAAACTGTCGGCGTCGAGAAGCCCGAGCACGAGGTCTGCGTCGGTCACCGTCGGCTTCACTCCGCCACGGCCGTAACACGCAGGACCGGGCTTCGAGCCAGCGCTCTCCGGGCCGACCTTGAGCAAGCCAAGGTCGTCGACGTATGAAATGCTTCCGCCGCCGGCTCCTATCTCGATCATATCGATCGAGGGAATCGTGACCGGAAGCCCGCTGCCCTCCTTGAAGCGATAACGCCGGTCGACTTCGAACAGGCCCGTGATCAAAGGCTGGCCGTGCTCGATCAGGCAGGCCTTCGCGGTGGTGCCGCCCATGTCGAACGACATCAGCCGATCGAGACCGAGCACCTCGGCATAGTGGCAGGCCGCCAATGCGCCTGCCGCGGGCCCGCTTTCGATCATTCGGACCGGGCTGCGGCCGGCTGTCTCGGCGCCAACGACCCCGCCCGAGCTCAACATAATAAGCGGCGAGGTTGGGGACCGCCTCATTGGCAAGACGGGTGCTCAGCGAGGCGCCAGATAGGGCTGCGTGATCGGCATCGTATAAGCGTTGACGGTGGTGGTCGATGCGCGCGGGAATTCGCGGATTTGCGGAGCGACATCGGATGACAGCGAGATGAGAAATGTCGGGCAGCAAACGGCCGAGCGCCTTTGCCGATTATCCGTTCATGCTCAGGGTTTCGCAAAGCTGTTCAAGAAACAAATCGCGACCGAACGCACATCGGCAGCTTTCAATGCATCGGCGATCGACTGCATTTGGCGGGTATCCGGCGCAGTCAACACCGCGCCGTCGGCGCGGCACGCGTTCCGCCAATGCCGAATGTCAGTTCGAGCGGGAACCAGGGGTTCCGGAAACTCGATCTGCGGATCGTACATTTCGTATCGATGTTCATTGCGAATGCGCAGAATGTCCCGGAAGCCTTCGGTGACCAGGAGCGCCGTCGGTGGACCTTTGCGCTCGATCAGCGCATTGGTGACGATTGTCGTCGCATGCACGACAACACCGTCGATGTCGCACGGCGCAAGACCCGCCGACTTCAAGACCGCATGGACGCCGGTGAAAAAGCCCTCGATAAGATCGTGCGGCGTGGTCAGCGTCTTATCGACGATCAGGCGCCCGGACGAATGCCGCAGGACAACGTCGGTAAACGTGCCGCCAATATCGACGGCCAACGAATAAGTCATATCGATTTGTCCTTCCAGCCGAGCGACCGGGAAATGCGCTTGGCGGCGCCCACGACGGCCTCGATCTGCGTCCGGCTCGGCTCCGCCGGTATGAACTGCGTGGCGCCGACAATGGCGACCGAAGCCACCATGCCCGCGGAGTGATCGAATACAGGTGCCGCCAGCGCATTCACGCCGTCGACCACCCGATTGGGTGCGATAGCCCACCCGCGACGACGGGTCTTGGAGATTTCCAGCGCAAGAGCCGCCGCCTTTGCGCTGCTACGGGGCAGTCCCAGGCTGGCGTTCGACGAGGACTCCGCCACCGGCGCGCCGAATGCGAGCCAGACCTTGCCGTGAGCGCTGACTTCGAGTTCGAGTCTGGTACCGGGCCGCGTGCCAAACTCAACTACGGTGCGGCCCTGAATGAGATCCAGGACTACAAGCGAGCCTTGCACCATGCCGCATACCGTGGCGGCTTGTTGCGTCGCATCCCGCAGCGCGATGAGTTCGTTGCGGGCCGCGCGCGCGATGTCGAAGTTGCCGCGGGCAGCTTCGCCCAGCACAACGAGTTTGATGCCGATTTCGTAGTTGCCGCTGGACTTGTCTTGATGCACGAAGCCGCGTTGAACCAAGCCCTGCAAATGGCGATAGACGGTCGCCTTCGATGCGGCAAATTCCTTTGTAATCGCGCCGAGCGGCATCGGATGGCTTTCGTAGGCCAGACGTTCGAGCAGCCGCAATGCAAGATCAAGCGTTCCGGTCGCAGCATTGCGGCGTGCCGAAAGCTGAACGGGCCGATGACCTGGCGTTGACTGGGTCGCTGGACGTCGCATGGTTGTTTCACATATCGAAACGATATTTCATTTATTGAAATGCATCTTTACAAGCCGCCCGTCAAGCGCCAATGTTCGGTCGCGGCAAAAAGCAATGATCCGCAATCCAGCGTCACGCGGGGATGGGGTCAGTCTTGTTCCGCATATAGGCCCTCCGTGGCGAACGGGAGTGCGGCGACGTCGACGCCATATCTCGCTCTAACATTAACGACACGATCCTGATTAGGAGACCTTGATGGCGAATGAACTCTTCGACGTCCACGGTCATTGCATGCCGGACGCTTATCGAAACGCGATCCTAGACTCCCCGATCGCGAAGACGGCGCGGATTCCTTCTTGGAGCTTGGATGAGCACATCAGGGCCATGGACCGAAATGACATTTCGGTGTCGGTGCTCGCCTTCGCGCCTCCCGGCATTTATTTTGGCGATCTGGCCCGCACAAAAGCCGCCGCGCGCAAGTGTAACGAAGAATTGGCCGATATCGTCCGCCGTGGCGGCAAGCGCTTTCGAGCGCTCGCAACGCTGCCGCTTCCCGGCGTCGAAGAGGCCTGCGAAGAGGTAGCCTATGCGCTCGATGTTCTGAAGCTCGACGGCGTGAGCCTTTTTACCAGTTACGATGGGCAATTCCTCGGCCAGGCAAGCTTCGATCCTGTCATGGCCGAGCTCGATGCACGGCGAGCAATCACTTTCGTTCATCCCAACATTCATCCGGCAAACCAGATGATTAAGTTGCCGTGGCCGGCTTTTGTTATCGAATACCCATTCGATACGACCCGCGCGGCAACAAATCTGATCTTTGCCGGCACGTTGGATCGCTATCCGTCAATTCGCTTCATCCTTGCTCATGGTGGCGGCACATTGCCCTATCTTGCCTACCGCTTGGCGATGGTCGGGTCGCAACAACTCGGGCGTGGCGAATACCTCGAGCGGTTTCCGCTGCCCTTCTTCACTGAAAACAGCGAGGCGATCGAGCCGGAGTTTCTACTGGCGCGCGTCAAGCGATTTTGGTTCGAAGTGGCCCTGTCGGCGGGAGAGGGTACGATCGCGACCCTCAAAGCAGTCGCCAGCCCAGATCGCATTCTCTTCGGCACCGACTGGCCCTACGCTCCCGAAACGATCCTGTCCGATACGGTCGCCCAACTGGAGAAGAACGCCTCGCTGACGCAGGTGGAGCGAAGGGCAATCGAATATCACAATGCGGCGGGGCTATTCGGATAACTCGTTGAAGTCAGAGACCCAATCGGGGAGATAACAGAAACCGAAATCCTACCAATTCCAAGATGTCATATGGCGCGCCTCAAGTGTCCGCGACCTTGTAGCCGTCCGCGGACGTTGGCGATCGAAGCTGCCTCCGAAACATCGCGAATATTCGCTCCCAATCGCGATTGGCGGCATGCTTGCGGTATATATCTCGGTCGGGTAGCGAGTAACCGTGCTCGGTGTCCGGGTGTATCAGGTAGGAATATTTGAAGTCAGGCTGCCCGGCGCAATGCTTGGCGAGTGTTTCGATGGTTGAGAGCGGAGCAAGCAAATCTCTCTCGGCAAACCCGCAATAGATTTCGCCGCGAAATTTCTTGCTTAAGAGGTGCACGGAATCTGGTGCATCGGTAACAAGGCGCGTGCCATGAAGGCTCGCCGTCGCCCGCATTTCATTCGGATAGTGTCCGGCAATTTTGAGAGCGTGCCTCCCGCCCATGCAATAACCCAATACGCCCATAGGGCCGGTTCGGATCGGCTCGTGCTCCAGAAATCTAATAATCCATTTCATGTCCTCGACGACCATCTCATCGGTCAGTGCATGCATGTGCACGCGTACGCTTTCTTGCACCTCCGGAGCCAGTGTATCCATCGAACGCATCTCGCCCCTCTCATTACGGTGCTCGAAGCGGACTTTGCCTTGCCGGTAGTATGTATTGGGCAAAATACAATAATATCCCGCAGTTCCGATCTTGCGGGCGACATCGAATAACTCCTCCCGCAAGCCCCAAATATCCATGAAAATGATGATCGCCGAGCAACGTTCGCCGTTTTCCGGATAAGTGACTAACGCATCCATTTCCCCGTCGGGCGTTTCAACCGCCACGAATTTTTCGATCATTGTTGGCTCGTGAGTCATGGGCGATAAGCCCGATTGTGGTGTTCGCGACGGCGGTACTCGATACAATTCTAGCGAATAGGATTTTTCCGGGCAACCGGCGGCATGGCAACCTGGCGCCGAAAGTGACTTTGAAACAGCGAGCCTTGCGTGCTACCACTCACCTTTGTGTTTTGCGATCGCGAACATCAGGTGATGGTCGATAGCGCTGGGAACCATAATGTCTGAAGCTCGCGCCGCTGCCGGGGTGCGTTCACTCCAACACGCGTTGGACGTGCTCGAAGCCATATCTTTTTCAGGCGAAGACCTCGGCGTCACTCAGCTTGCCCAGAGGCTGTCCCTCACCAAGGGATCCATCCATCGCCACCTCTCGACCTTGGTTGAGCGCGGTTATCTGGTGCAAAATCCGAACACTGCCCGGTATGGGCTTGGCCCGAAATATGTGCTGCTGTCGCGCGTCGCGCCGAAGCTCGATCTGGCGCAAATAGCGGACCGCCCAATGCGCGAATTGCGCGATGTGCTGGGCCATACGGTCGTGCTTTCGGCGATGACCCCGCGCGGCGCGCTTGTTCTATCGACAATCGCGAGCACCTCGCCGATTGAAATCGGGGTGCGTCCGGGTAGCGAACTTTCCTTCCACGCGTCGGCGCAAGGTAAGGCGCTGCTTGCGTTCTCTCCCCAGCCTTTTCAGAAACGCATGTTGTCGCGACCCCTTCAGGCCTTCACATCGAAAACGATCATAGATAGCAGTGCCGTAGAAAGAGAGCTTACGAAAATCCAAAGGCTCGGCTATGCAGCCGCGCCTGAGCAAGTGCTACTTGGCATCAACGCCGTTGCGGTTCCGATTTTCGATGAAAACGATACTTGCGTTGCTGCCGTTGCGATCGTCGGCTCAATTCAATTTCTTCCTTCATCCATAGCTGAGCGGACGGCCTTAATCTTGATAGGCGTCGGCCAGCAGATCTCGAAGCTTCTTGGGCACGGTCGAGGCCCTGTTGGCGGAGCGACAGCGTCGAATATCGGCCGCAGGCCAAAGAAATTTGCTGCCTTATGACGCCAGTCATGGCGACGAGCTGTCCTCATTGATTGTCAACAAGGCCCCGATGTGATCACGGCTGTCATGTCCGGATCGTCGACCATGATATGAAGTGCGTTCGTCAGCATTGACGTACTCATATAAGCGCCGGCGATCATGGTTATCTCGACGATCTCGCGCGAATTGAAGTAACGCTCAAGTTCCGCAAGTGTGCGATCGTCGGGATCTGCGCGTTGGCGAACGGTTGCATCGAGGTAAGCCAGCAACGCCCGATCCTTGTCGCTGAACAGCATACTGCTTTGCCATTGCGGCAGCGCGACGATCTGATCGTGTGAATATCCGCACGCCATTGCCGCAGGAATATGCTGACTGAGTTCGTACGCTCCGCCCATCAGTTGGGCTGTCCGTACGATGGTGAGTTCGCGGTAGGGTCGCGGGACAATGGAGTCGTATCGAATTGCAAAAGCGAGCGTCGAGCGGGCTTTGGCGATCTTCGGGCTGAGTGCGGATACAACGTTCAGATTGATCAGCTTCTGGCCGCGGGCTTGCATCGCCTCAAGCCATTGTTTGACGTCCGGATCGGTAAGCTGCGGTTGGAGCGGCAGCCACGTTATTGGACTGTCCGCGGCGCCGACCGGCGCGCAGACCGACATGACGAGCAAAACTCCAAAGATTGAACTCCGTTTTCGCATTCTTCGTCCTTCCCGATGTGTCGCGCGAGCCTACGGACTGCCGCTAAGCTTCGAATTGTTCGCGAGCGCGAAACTGAATGATTAAAAATTCCGGTCGCCGCGTTACGACATGATGGCCGGGGGCGTATCGGTTTGACAAGGATGGCGTCGCGGCGCTAAGTTTTACAAAACAATGTATCGTGATCGCGAACACGATACCCACTCTCACTTTGCCACAGCCGCCGCCAACGTTCCGGAGGAACCAGTCATGCATGAGATTTTGGCGGGACGGTTATTGCCGGCTCTTGTTCTCTGTGCGTGTGTTGGAATCGGCGCTCATCCCGCCGCCGCCCAGAGTTGGCCGACGCATCCCATCACGCTCGTCGCGCCGTATCCCGCTGGTGGTAACCTCGACATCGCGGCCAGGCTTTTCGCCAAGGAATTGTCCCTGAAACTTGGGCAGGCGGTCGTCGTTGAGAACAAGGCCGGCGGCGGAGGCGCAGTCGCGTCGATATACGTGGCGAATGCAAAGCCCGATGGCTATACGTTACTTCTAACCGGGTCCGGCCCGGCCGTATTCAATAAGCTCATGTACAAGTCTATTTCGTATGATCCCGATTCCGAATTTACGCCGATAATCGCAACGACCAACCTCGCGCACGTCTTGGTCGTCAACCCGAAGCTTCCTGTTCGTAATCTCAAAGAGCTGCTTGAGTACGCAAAGCGAAAGCCCGAGGGGTTGACGATTGGGCACGGCGGCGTCGGCAGCACCGGCCAACTTGCCGCACTGCTTTTCCTGGAAAAAACCGGGATGAAAGGCGTTTTGGTCGCTTATCGCGGCACCGCGCCGCTGATTGAAGACGTTCTGGGTGGTCAGATTGACATGGGATTTCCTGCTTACGTGCCCCAGGTTGCTTCGGTCCGGGCCCTCAACGTGACAAGCGAAGCGCGTCTGAGCTTTTTGCCGGATGTGCCGACATTCCGCGAGTCTGGCGTCGATGTTGTTGCAACAACGTGGAATGGTTTAGTCGGGCCCGTCGGCATGCCACATGATATAGTCGAGAAAATCAATTCGATCCTTAATACGTATCTCCATTCCGACACCGGCAAAAAGGACGTCGCCAATCTCGGTGCCCAGCCGCTCGGCGGACCGCCGGAGGATTTAACCAAGATCATGAACGACGAGAAGATCAAGTGGGGCCCGATCATCAAGGCGGCACACATTTCGCTTGATTAGATTTTCGCGCCAAAGATCTTCTTTGCCGGTCACCTCGCCCGCGACCGCACGGCGCATCCATTGATCGGCCCTCCATCGCACACCGGGACAATATGACCGAACCAATCGAAATCGAAGTTACAAGCCGCTTCGGCAAAAAGGTGCGAGCCGATGTCTATCGGCCGAGCCACGGTGGAACCCGTGTTCCTGCCATTCTCTGCGCCTCGCCATATTTAAAGTCGTTGCGGCGTCTTCCGACGCATCCGGTCTTTCCGTTTCGCGAAACAGGTCCGATCGAATTTTATCTGGCACGAGGCTATGCATTTGTGTGGGTCGACGTGCCCGGCAGCGGTCGTTCGGAGGGGCCGTGGGAGGGCTGGTCCAAGGCGGAGGGCGAGGCTGTCCACGACGTCATCGAATGGATCGCGGCGCAGCCGTGGTGCAGCGGCAAAATCGGAATGACGGGTCAGTCGGGATATTGTTGGAGTTCATGGAACGTGGCGCGCACCTGCCCGCCGCATTTGAGCACGGTTGTCGCGTTCGACGGCGGGACCGACATGTACCGTGAATGGATGTACAACGGTGGAATCCCCGGCGTGTCGTTTCCGCCGGTTTGGATAACGACTGTGATGCTGCGGCACCAGGCGGAAGGACACGACATCCGCGATGGCGACTGGTACCGCTGGCTCAATGAAATATATGCGCGACCGCTTGACGACGAGTGGCACCGCGACCGTTCGCCGTTCTGGGAACTTGATGCGATCGAGATTCCGATTTTGTCGATCGGCTGCTGGGGCAAGGGCGCTCTGCATTTGCCTGGAAACATCAGCGGTTTTCAGGGTGCGCGCGGCCCCAAGCAGCTTTTAATTGAGTATCCGCCGGACGATTCCGAAGCGCTGCGCCTGTTCGGACGGGAAAGCTTTCACGAGCGCGAAATACTTCCCTGGTTCGAACATTACCTCAAGGGCGTCGATAACGGCATCATGGATCGGGCGCCAGTTCGCTTTTTCGTTCAACGCGCGGGACGTTACGACAGCACGGCGACTTGGCCGCCTTCCGACGCCAAGCCGACGCCGTTTTATCTTAGCGGCGTGCATAGCGGTGTCGTACGGTCTCTCAACGACGGTTCCCTCACCGAGTCCGCGCCGACCCAAGACGACGATCGCACGACCTGGGCATATCCGGATCCAAAATGGGACGTCGGAAACACCAGCTTTACTTCTGAGGGCGTCCCGGACCATATCGCACGTGTCGTCACCTTCACGAGCGCGCCTTTCGAGCGCGACCGCGAATTCACCGGCGACGGCGTGCTGATCTTGCACGCTTCGACTGATCAGTCGGACATGGACGTGATCGTAAAACTCTCGGTCCTTGCCGCGTCGGCCGCGGCGCGGCCGCAGGCGCAGAAAGTTACGCAGGGTTGGCTGCGTGGTTCGCATCGGGCCGAGGATCCGGCCCTCACTACCGAGATGCGGCCATTCCATAGTCATCAGACTGCACAGCCGCTGGAACCGAATCGCTGTTATGAGCTGCGGGTGGAATTGGTCGCGATGTCGTTTTTGGTCCGCAAAGGCGAGAGGCTGCGATTGGAAGTGACCAATGTTGACTTCTCCCATGGCCGATGGCAAGTGGACCCATTGGTACGGAGTAAAGGTGGGGAGCGATTTTTACCACCATGACCGCGCTCATCCTTCGCGATTGCTATTGCACGAACGTCGCGGTTGACTCTCCGATTTCGGCTCGCGACAGGCGCAATCGAAGATTGAGGCAGGTTGTGCGGGTGTCGCTTGCCTCTCGCCAGGGTATTCCTAGCCTCGCGATCGCCGGCGATAGCGTGAAGCGCGGCCTGCGTGGATTTGATCTTTGATGATGGTAACGCCTTCGTGTAACGTCACAACAAACGAACTCGACAATGGGAGGAGATATGCTCAAGCGTGATCCGCAATTTCGCAGGTATGCCGCCCTTTTGTTCGCCGCCATCACTGTGTTCTTCACCATCGGCGCGGCGCGCGCCGAGGATGTCTATAAGATCGGCATGTCGGCTGGGCTGACCGGTTACGCCGCAACCGTCGATCGCGCCTGGCGCGACGGCGTCGACCTCGCAATCGCGGCGGTCAATGCCAAGGGCGGCATCATGGGCCGCAAAGCGCAACTCGTGGTCGAGGACAATCGTTCCGAACCGCAGGAAGCGGTCACGGCCTATCGCAAGATGATCAGCTCGGACAAGGTCGATGTATTCGCGAGCGGCTGCGTATCGGCAGGAAATTTCGCGGCTGCACCGCTTGTTGTCCGCGCGGAAATTCCGATGGTGCTGTGTTCGATTCTGCCACAGCAGCCGGATCAGGTGAAATGGGCATTCACCACCATTCCGCCGCCACGCTTCGAAGTCGAGACCCGGCTCGACTATATAAAGAACAAGACCGCGATCAAGAAAATCGGCGTCCTGCATGACCCGTCTCCATACGCCAATGCGCAAAGCGCGGCGGCCGAAAAGGAGGCGTCCAGCTACGGTCTCGAGATTGTCGGCAACGAACAGTACAACACCGCTGATGCCGATCTCAGCGTCCAAATCCAGAAAATGTACGCCGCCGGCGCCCGTGCCATCCTCAAGATCGGTCTCGGCGGCACCACGCTGACGGCAGCGAAGGATATCAAGCAGCTCGGCCTCGATATGATCCTGCTGACGAGCCTGGAGGACATCGCGGTGTTCAGGCCGGTGGCCGACGTCCTGGGTGACAAGTTTTTCTTCGTCGCTTCGCCCGCACAGGTCTACGACTCGCTTCCGGCCGGCGCGTTGAAAACGGAAATCGCCAAATTCCTTCAGCCATGGCGCGCCAAATACGGCGACCGCGATCCCAATTGGGCCGGACGCGGCTGGGACGCCATTTCGCTGATCGCGGCGGCAGTCGAAAAAGGAAAGTCGTTCGATGGACCGAAAGTGCGCGATGCGTTGGAAGGCATTGATGGTTTCCAGGGCACGACCGGTATCTATCATTTCTCCGCCAGCAACCATCAGGGCATCACCGAAAACCCGTTGCTGCTGGCGACCATCGTGAACGGTCAGGTCAAAGTCGTGAAGTGACCGGCAGCGATGGCGCGTGTGCTAGAAGTCGAAGGCCTCTCGGCGCGATACGGCCATGTCGAGGCCCTTCGGCTCGTCGATTTGCATGTCGATGACGGCGAGCTTGTTGCCGTTCTGGGGCCGAACGGCGCCGGAAAATCGACGCTGATGCGCGCGTTGCTGGGGCTCGTCTCGACTGACGGACGTGTTCGCTTTCGCGGCAACGACGTTCCCGCGGCGCAATCCGGTGGCGGCGGCGGCGTGCGGGCTTGTTCTGGTGCCCGAAGGGCGTGGGATCTTCGGTCCGATGACGGTCGCCGAAAACTTGGAGCTCGGCGCCTATCTGCTCAAGCGCGATCGTGTGGAATTCACCCGCAGGCACGATCGCGTGCTGTCGCTGTTTCCGCGGCTCAAGGAGCGGCTGTCGCAGATCGCCGGTTCGCTGTCCGGCGGCGAGCAGCAGATGCTGGCGATCGGCCGCGCATTGATGGCGGAGCCAAAGATTCTTCTGCTCGACGAGCCGTCGCTCGGGCTTGCGCCGCGCGATCATCGAGGAGATCCTGGAAAAGCTCGGCGAGCTGAATCGCAACGGCTTGCCGATCATGCTGGTCGAACAGAAGGCGCCGCTGGCGCTCAAGCTCGCCCGCCGCGCCTATCTGATGTCGGTCGGCTGCATCGCGGCGGAGATCGATCCTCGCACCGTCAAGTCGCACGATGAACTTGCGCGCTTCTACCTGGGCTGAGAGAAGCGCGCAATCCTGCGCTGCTCGTCCTGTGGGGCTTGGCGGCCGCGCTGGTGCTCTATGTGTTCGTCACGCGGCGGTTATCTGATCTCGCGTGCTGCAGATCGCCGCCGTCTACGTCGATCTTCGTCACCGGCCTGAATATTTTCATGGGCTACGCCGGCCAGGTGTCGTTCGGCCATAATGCCTTCGCGGCGATCAGCGGCTACACTTCGGCGGTCCTCGACCGCGACGTACGGTTGGCAACCGCCTCTCCGCGGCGGCGCTCGGCCTTGCCGGCGTGCTCGCTTGCGCCCTGATCATCGGCTATCCCACCTTGCGCTTGCGCGGCCATTACCTCGCGATGGCGACGCTGGCGATCGGGTTGATCGCCTATGACGTCGCCGTGGAATGGGGATCGGTGACGCAGGGCTATATGGGAATCTCCGGCATCCCACCGCTCGGTATCGGACGCTGGAGCGTTGTTTCCGATCGTGCCGTGCTGGCTGTTGCTCGTCGCCATTGCCGCACTCGGCGTGCTGGCTGCGGCCGGCGATCCGGCGCTCGCGGCTCGGGCGCGCCTTCGTCGCCATCGCCGGCAGCGAGAATGCGGCGCGGGCGCTCGGCATCGACGTCGCGCGCTACAAGCTCATCGCTTTTCTGATTTCGGCCTTTTATGCCGGCGTTGCCGGATCGCTCTTTGTGCATGCCGTTGGCTTCGTCAGCCCGGAAGTCTTCGGGCTGCACATGGTCGTGCTCGCCTTCACCATGCTGTATGTCGGCGGCATCGGTACGTTTGCCGGCCCTGCGCTCGGCGCGCTGATCGTCACGCTGCTGCCGGAGACGTTTCGCGCCTTCAACGAGTACCAGGATCTCGCCTATGGCGCTGTCTCTGATCCTGATCTTGATCTATGCGCCGGGCGGAATCGCGTCGTTGCCACATTTTCGGGTCGTCACGAGCGTCGGAAGGAGCGCGCATGAGCGTTCTCCGTCTGGAAAGTGTCACGCGCCGGTTCGGCGGACTTGTCGCCGTCGACGACGTTTCGCTCGAAATCCCCGCTGACCGGAATTACCGCGATCATCGGCCCAAACGGCGCCGGCAAGACGACGCTCTTCAACGTCGTTTCGGGCTTCGATACGCCGAGCGCCGGCCGCGTTCTTTTCGGCGATGACGACATTACCGCGGCGCCGCCGGAGCGGATCGCCGAGTCGCGGCCTCGTTCGGACGTTTCAGCTTGTGCAGTTGTTCGAGACTCTGACGGTGCTGGAGAATGTCAAGGTCGGCCGCCATCTCCATACGCGCGGCGGTCTTTGGAGCGCGCTGGTTCCAGGGCGTGCCGCGCGAACGCGAGATGGCGGTCGATGCTGCCGCGCGCGCCCTGCTGCAACAGACCGGATTGACCGATCAGGCCGAGGCCTTGGCGGCGGCTCTGCCTTATGGACAAAAGCGGCTGCTCGAAATCACTCGCGCCTTGGCGGCCGAACCTAAGCTGCTGCTGCTGGACGAGCCGGCGGCCGGACTCAATCGCGAAGAGACGCGGCGCCTCGCCGATTTGCTTCAGCAGATTGCTGCTTCCGGTACCGCAGTCCTGCTGATCGAGCATGATATGAGCCTGGTGATGAACGTCGCCGAACGCATAGCCGTTTTGGATTTCGGTCGCGTGATCGCGCACGGAACGCGCGACGAAGTGCGTCAGAACCGCGATGTCATCGCCGCTTACCTCGGAACTGCGGAGGCCGGCCTTGCTTGACCTCGTATCGCAATCTGTCGTCAGCGGTATTGCGGTCGGCTGCATTTACGGCCTGATCGGTATTGGCTTCTGCGTGATCTACAACGCGAGCGGCATCGTGAATTTCGCCCAGGGCGCATTCGTGATGCTCGGCGGCATGATCGCCAGTGCGGCCCTGAAAACGTACGGCGTGCCGCTGCCGATCGCCGGACTACTTGCCATCGCGATGTGCTCCGCCTTTGGCATCATCCTCGAGCGAATTGTCGTACGGCCGCTGTGGAATCGGCAGTCGACGATGTTTGTGATGATACTCGCGACGCTCGCTGCGCAGATCGTCATCGAGCGTCTGACGTTGATTGTGGGAGGCGATCAACCGCACACGCTTCCGATGTTTACGGATCGGCCGCCGCTTCGCCTGGTCGGACTGGTGATCAGCTATCAATTCCTTTGGATCGTTGGGTGCTCGATACTGGTTATCGCGCTTCTGGCGTTCTTCTTCTCGTCGACCAAGACCGGCAAGGCCATGCGCGCGTGCTCAATCGACCGCGAGGCTGCCGCCCTTCAGGGTATTCCGGTGTCGCGAATGCTGGCGCTTTCCTTCGGGATCAGCGCTGGGCTTGGCGCGTTCGCCGGCGTACTGATAACGCCCACGCAGTACACCGCTTTCAATCTCGGCGTTCCCTTTGCGATCAGCGGCTTCATCGCCGCGATTGTCGGCGGCTTTGGTCGCCCGCTCGGGGCGCTTGCCGGCGGAATTTTTCTCGGTGTCGCTCAAGCGCTCGCCATCGTATTCCTTGGCTCCGCGTCCAAAAATGTCGCCGCGCTGTCGATACTGCTGCTGTTTCTGTTCTTCCGACCGACCGGCCTGCTTGGCTCCGCCAGATAGAGAAAGAGAGGATCACTATGGATATTCACAAAATCGACTGGAGCGCGATCGAATGGAAGCAGATCCGCAAAGGCGTCGAGCAAAAAGCGTTTTCCGGCAGCGCGGCAACTGTGGCGCTGCATCGGCTCATGCCTGGACACGAACCCAAGCCGCACAGTCATGCGCACGAACAGATCGCCTATATTGTTTCCGGCCGCCTGCGCTTTCATATCGGCGATGAGGTCCACGACATTGGTCCCGGCGGCCTTGTCGTCATTCCCTCGAATGTCACCCATTGGGGGGAAGTGCTCGGCGACGATCCGGTGATCAATCTGGATGTGTTTACCCCGAAGCGTCCCGAATACGCTCCTTAAATCCGGATAAGCGGGAACCGGAGCGCTACCCACAAGTTTATATCGCATCGATATCGCTCAAACGGCCGGATTTCGTCGGCCCCTCCCTTGTGAACGCCTATGCCAGTACCCAAGACGCTGGTTGCGCTGTTCGTCATTTGCATTGCCATTGTGATCGGGGTCGTTGCGTTTGCCTGGCACGCGGCGATTGATCCAATTGCTGCGCAATCACAAAGTTTTGCCCCTGAGCTTGTCAAGCGCGGCGCCGCGCTGGCGGCACTGGGTGATTGCGTCACCTGCCATACGGCGCCAAGCGGACAGGCGTTTGCGGGGGGACGCGCCGTTACCACGCCGTTCGGCGCGATTTACGCGACCAACATCACGCCCGACGCCGATACCGGCATCGGCCGCTGGCCGGAGAGCGCGTTTCGGCGCGCCATGCGCGAGGGCGTCGATCGCGAAGGCCGGCAACTTTATCCGGCGTTTCCCTACGATCACTTCACGCTTGTGACCGATGACGACATTCAAGCGCTCTACGCCTACATGATGACGCGCGATCCCGTGCATGCGACTTCGCCGGCCAACGAGCTCTCATTTCCCTTTAACATCCGTCCGCTCGTTGCCGGTTGGAAGTTCTTGTTTTTCCGGCAGGGACCCTATCAGTCCGATCCAGCGCAAAGCGCGCAATGGAATCGGGGTGCCTACCTGGTCGAAGGTTTGGCGCATTGCGGAGCCTGTCATACCCCGCGCAACGATCTCGGCGCTGAGCGCAAAGAGAACCGGTTTGGCGGCGGCGAAGCGGATGGCTGGACCGCCTATGCGCTCGACCAATCCGCTCCGGCGCCGGTGCGCTGGGATGAAAAGGCGATCGCTTTTTTTCTGCGCAACGGCTGGCACCCGGCGCATGGCGTCGCGCATGGCGCGATGGCTCCTGTCATCGACGACCTCGCATCCATTCCCGACTCGGATATTGCGGCCATTGCGACCTACATGAAAAGCATCGTCGGCGAGCCGAGCGAGAAGCAGCGCCTGGCCGGCGATGCCCTTATCGAACAGTCACGGCAGCGGAGGTTTGGCAGCAAACCGACGCCGGGCGAAATTCAATCCGTTCAACTGCCGGAGGAAGACCTGAAGCCCGGCGCTGTCATCTACCAAGCCGCGTGCGCCAGTTGTCATAACAGTGGCCGCCCGCTGCCCTTCGGCGGCGTGGATTTGGCGCTGAGCACGGCGTCGAGCGCACCGACCCCGCGCAATATCATCAATACGGTGCTGTGGGGCCTGCCAGCCGGCGACGCCCGACATAGTCCGATCATGCCGGGCTTTGCGAATGTTTTTAAGGACGGACAACTCACCGCACTCATCGATTACGTCCGCGCCAAATTCAGCAACCAGCCGCCGTGGACCGGTATCAACGAGGATATTCAGAACGCCAGGGACGGCGTCAGCCCCGTCGAGATCTATCCGGCTCCGGCGATCAATCCGGCCCCTATGACGGTCGGCGAAGCCGACAGCCACCGCGAGGTGCAATGATGAAGCTCACCGTCAACGGCCAAGCGCACGACATCGACGCCGATCCGGAGACGCCGCTGCTCTATGTTTTGCGTGACGATCTCAAGCTTAACGGCGCGAAATTTGGGTGCGGTCTGGGCCAATGCGGGGCTTGCACGGTGCTGGTTGACGGCGATGCGGTCTTCTCCTGTTTGACGCCGTTGCTTGTGCTCGACGGCAGGGCGATCACGACGATCGAGGGTTTGGGGACGCAGGCCAATCCGGGTCCATTACAGCAGGCATTCATCGCCGAGCAGGCGGCGCAATGTGGCTACTGTATCGCCGGCATGATGATGCGAGCCGAGGCTTTGCTAAGGAAGAACCCGGACCCATCAGACGCCGATATCCGCGCGGGTATGGAGCCCAATCTCTGCCGCTGCGGCACCCACATGCGAATCATGCGGGCTGTGAAGCGCGCCGCGGGCCTGATGCGCACAGCCGATGCGTCGCACGGCGGTGACGTGCGATGAGCGCTGTGCCGACTCTGATTTCCCGCCGCAGCGTGCTCGCCGGAACGGGTGCGCTTGTCGTCTTCTTTTCGAGCAACCGGCTCTTTTCCCAGGAGGCGACGACCACCCCGCAACAGCCGCCCGCGAAACCACCGTTGCCTGGCAGCCTCAAAGGCGCGCCTTACTTGGATTCGTGGATTCGCATTGCGGCCGACGGCGGCGTGACGGTCTTCACCGGCAAGGCGGAACTGGGACAAGGCATCAAAACGGCACTCCTGCAGGTGGCGGCGGAAGAGCTCGACGTGCCCCTTGCCTCGCTCAAGATCGTGACCGCCGATACCAGCCGGACCGCGAACGAAGGTTTCACCGCCGGCAGTCATTCGATGCAGGATAGCGGCACCGCGATTATGAACGCGGCCGCGCAGGCCCACGCCATTTTGGTTGCCGAGGCGGCGCAGCGTCTCGGCATTGCTGCGGATCAACTCAAAACTGCGCAAGGGGTCGTGAGTGCTGCGGACGGTCGTCAGATCAAGTATGGCGAACTGGTCTCGGACACTTTGCTGCACGTCGAGGCGCAGCCGCAGTCGACGCTGAAAGATCCAGGTTCGTTCACTATTATCGGGAAATCCGTGCAGCGGGTCGATATTCCGGCCAAGGTGACTGGCGGTGCGGCTTACGTGCAGGACTTCCGCCCGCCCGGCATGGTGCATGCCCGCGTTGTGCGGCCGCCGAGCTATGGTGCGCGGCTTGTCAGCGTGGATACAGCCGGAATCGCAAAAATGCCTGGCGTTCTCAATGTCATCCGCGACGGCAATTATCTTGCCGTTGTTGCCGAGCGCGAATTCCAGGCCATCAAGGCGATGCGTCTGTTGGCTGCGCTAGCACAGTGGGAAGAAAACCCGAGCCTGCCGAATGAGGCCGATCTTCCGGCAGCGATTATGGGGCTGCCCGCGCAGGACATCGCTGTCCTCGATCGCGGGCAGCCGGGCTCGGCGAGCGCCAACAAGATCGAGGCCACCTATACGCGGCCCTATCTTTCGCACGGCTCCATCGGACCGTCCTGTGCGGTTGCGCAGACGGACGATAGCGGCGTCACGGTGTGGACACACACCCAAGGAGTCTTCCCCGATCGGCAAGCGATCGCGCAAATGCTCCGCGTGCCGGAGACCCAAGTCCGCTGCATCCACATGGAAGGCTCCGGCTGTTACGGCCACAACGGCGCCGACGATGCCGCAGCCGATGCCGCGTTGATCTCGCGCGCGGTGCCGGGGCGGCCGGTGCGCGTGCAATGGATGCGCGAACAGGAGCACGGCTGGGAGCCGTTCGGGCCGGCCATGGTGGCGAAAGTCGCCGCCTCGCTCGATGGTGACGGCAACATCGCGGATTGGGACTATGCGGTCTGGAGTAATACGCATTCGATGCGGCCCGGCGGTGCCGGTTCGCTTCTCGCGGCGCAAGCCATAGCGCAACCGTTTGCGGCGCGGGCGCCCAAACCGATACCGATGCCAGAGGGCGGCGGCGACCGTAATTCAGTCCCGCTGTACAAAATCCCCAACGCCCACGTGGTCTATCATTTCCTGCCGGCGATGCCGCTGCGCGTCTCCGCGCTGCGGGCGCTCGGTGCCTACATGAACGTCTTTGCGATCGAGAGCTTCATGGACGAGCTCGCCCACGCCGCGAAAACGGACCCCGTCCAATTCCGCTTGCGGCATCTCGACGATCCGCGGGCTCGCGATGTCGTCACCATGGCGGCCGAACGTTTCGGCTGGTCGCAGCACGCGCAGAAGCCACCGGGACGCGGCTATGGCTTCTCCTTCGCGCGTTACAAGAATCTCGCCGCTTATTGCGCCATTGCGGCCGAAGTTGAGGTCGCGCGCGACACCGGACGAACCCGCCTGATCCGTGCGGTTGCGGCGATCGATAGCGGGCAGGCGGTCAATCCCGACGGTCTGATCAATCAGGTCGAAGGCGCTATCCTGCAATCGGCAAGCTGGACGTTGTTCGAAAGCGTCAGCTTCAATGCCACGCGCATCACCAGTATTGACTGGTCGACCTATCCGATCCTGAGGTTCAATGATGTGCCCGACAAGATCGAGGTACATGTCATTGATCGGCCCGGGCAACCCTTCCTCGGCAGCGGCGAAACCGGCCAAGGTCCGGCCGCCGCGGCGGTCGCCAATGCGCTCGCCGATGCCACCGGAAAACGATTGCGCGATCTGCCCTTGACGCGTCAGCGGGTCAAGGCGGCGCTTGCCCTGTAGCAGCAACCGGAAGTCATCAAGCCGGCCGAATGATCCGCCGATCAGCCGACGGAAATATTCCAAATATCCTCGGCGTATTCCCGAATCGCGCGGTCGGACGAAAACCAGCTCATCCGCGCAGTGTTGAGCAAGCTGGTGCGCCACCAGCCGCTTTGGTCGGCCCATCGCCTGTCGATGAGACGTTGAGTTTCCCAGTAGGAGGCGAAATCGGCAGCCACCATGAATTCGTCGCGGTTGAGAATTTCCTCCATGATCGGTCGAAACCGGTCCTTGTCGTCGGCAGAGAATGTGCCGGAAGCAAGACTGCGAATTGTTTCCTCGAGCAGCGCGGATTTTTGGACCGCATCCCATCCGACCAGGTTTGCGCGGCGTCTATCCATGACCTGTTGGGCATCCAGGCCGAAGATGAAAATATTGTCGGCGCCGACGTGTTCCCTGATCTCGATATTGGCGCCATCCAGGGTGCCGACGGTCAATGCGCCGTTGAGGGCAAGCTTCATATTGCCGGTTCCGGACGCTTCGAGCCCGGCGGTCGATATTTGCTCGGACAGGTCCGCGGCCGGTATGATCGCTTCCGCGAGACTGACGCTGTAATTGGGCAGAAACACCACCTTCAAACGATCACCGATCAGCGGATCGTTGTTCACGACTTGGGCCACGTCATTGACGAGCTTGATGATCAGTTTGGCTTGCGCATAGGTCATCGCGGCCTTGCCGGCGAAAATCTTGACTCTCGGCACCCATTCTCGGTTCGGCTCGACGCGAATGCTGTGGTAAAGCGCGATCGCTTCCAAAATGTTCAAGAGTTGACGCTTGTACTCGTGAAACCTCTTGATGTGGACGTCGAACAACGCGCTCGGGTCCAGCCGAACGCCGGTATGCTCGCGAACGATCGCACACAGGGCGCGCTTGTTGATCTGCCGTGCTGCACCGATCCGCGTCAAAAATGCCTGATCGCCAATCAGCCCTTCGAGCCGTTTCAACTCGCTGGCATCGTCCAGGACGCGACCGCCGAGCGCCTCCACGATGAGGCCGGTGAGGTTCGGGTTGGCTTGAAAAAGCCAACGGCGAAAATCGATGCCATTGGTCTTGTTGACGATGCGGCCGGGATAAGCATCGTTCAGATCGCGAAATATCGTGCGCCGGAGCAGATCCGTATGCAACGCAGAGACGCCGTTGACCCTGTTAGAGCCGATGAACGCCAGGTGAGCCATGCGCACACGGCGTTCGCCGGCTTCGTCGATCAGGGATGTCGCTGCCAGCCGCTCGCCAGCAATCGTGGTGGTGTGCTGCAGATGCCGCCAATTGATCAAGAAGATGATCTGCATATGCCGCGGCAGCACGCGGTTCATCAGTTCTACCGGCCAAGTCTCCAGCGCTTCGGGCAACAAAGTATGGTTGGTGTAGTTGAGACAAGCGGTCGTGATGCGCCATGCCTCGGACCAACCTATGTCGTAGTCGTCGATAAGGATCCGCATGAGCTCCGCGACCGCGATCGCGGGGTGCGTGTCGTTCATCTGAACGGTCACGTGGTCGGCAAGCGAGGCAATATTGCCGCATTCAAACAAATGACGCCGTACGATATCCTGCAAGGATGCGGATGTGAAAAAGAACTCTTGCCGCAGCCGAAGCTCGAGGCCGGCAGGATTGTCGGTGCTGGGATACAGAAAGCTTGTAATCGCCTCCGCGCGGGAGCGCGCGGCTACCGCGCCGACGTGGTCACCCTGATTGAATTTGGCGAGCTGGATCGGTTCGGTCGGCCTGACCGACCACAGCCGAAGCGTGTTGGCATGTCGTCCGTGGTAGCCGACGATGGGCGTATCATAGGCGATGGCGTTGATGATTTCGGCCGGATACCAGATCGCGCGCGCGGTGTCGTGATCGCCGCCGAGGTATTCGACGCTGCCGCCGAAGCCGATCGTAAAGACGACGTGCCGCCGCTCGATCTCCCAGGGATTTCCGGATTTCAGCCAATCGTCAGGCAACTCGAGTTGCCAGCCATCGCGAATTTGCTGGCGGAACAGACCGTTCTGATAACGAATGCCGTAGCCGTAGGCGGGGATGCCGAGCGTCGCCATGCTGTCCATGAAGCATGCCGCGAGGCGCCCCAGTCCACCATTGCCCAGCGCTGCATCCGGCTCCAGGACGCGCAACCTATCGATTTCGACACCCAGTGAGGCAAGCGCTGCGCGCACTGGTTGAAGGAATTCCATGTTGCCGAGTACGCTGAACAATAGCCGGCCAATAAGAAACTCGATCGAGAGATAATAAACGCGTTTGCCGCCGCGCGACTTGCGCTCGGTTTCCGTCCAGCGGTCGACGATGCGATCTCGCAACGCCAATACCGTCGCCAACAGCCAGTCATCGAGCTGCGCGTTTTCCGGCTCGGTGCCGACGTAGTAGCGCAGCCTGTCACGGATCAAATCCGCGAGCGCCGTCGTCTCGCGCGATGGCGCGGGCACGTTATCCACAATGTTCAAATGCGATCCCGGCATCACGGTTACCGTCGTGGAAAATTACAGGAAGTCAACTCAACTGGAAGCTTTTGCACAGCCGCGACCTTCCGCGGCCATGACGCGCGCGACGCTGTGCAGCATTTCGTGTTTTGCTACGGCGTTGATGTCGACCGGCAGGCGCTGCCGCCAGTTCGGGTGTTCGGTTGTCGTGGTCGGTATATTGGGCTGATCGTTCAGGCCCAGAATGTCTTCGAGCGAAACGACGAGCAGTTGACTGCGGGTCCGCGCCAAGTACCGGAGGACATCGAGAAAGGACAGGTCCGACGCCAGGCCCTGTTCGGTGAGGGTCGCCCGCAAGGCGTCATGCGCATTTTGTCGTTCGGCCTGGGTTTCACCGGCGTCGATGCCGAGAGCGGCCTTGACCCCGAGATCGTGCATCGAACTCCAGCCCGCGAAGGTCGGCAAATCGTGCGTATTGAAGGTCACCAGCGCCTTATCCGGATAATGCTCGGGGCGACGAAACGCACCATGCTCGCGTTCGAACAGTGCGACCTTATAGGACCAGACTCCCCAGGAATTGAGAGCCTCGCAGACGCCCGCCGGTACCGTGCCAAGGTCCTCGCCAATGACAAGGCAGCGATTGTTCGCGCTTTCCTGCGCGATAACGCCCAGCATGGCCGCAAATGGAAATCGGACATAGGCGCCGTCCGCCGCCGCCGAGCCTACGGGAATCAAATAAAGACGGTTGAGACCCAGCGCATGGTCGATTCTGATTGCGCCAGCATATTGCATGACCGATCGCAGCATTTCGCGAAACAGCGAAAAATCGGAGTCGATCAAGCCCTGTGGATGCAGCGAGGCAAGGCCCCAGTTCTGGCCGCGCGGATTGTAAATATCAGGCGGTGCGCCGATTGAGAGACTTTGGCAGAGCTTATCCTGCGCGGCCCAAACGTCCGCGCCACCCCGATCGACGCCCACGGCGACATCGAGATAGAGCCCGATCGGCAGCGCCATGTCGTGCGCCATTTGGGCACATGCGCGTAGCTGCTGATCGGCTACCCATTGCAAGAAGGCCGCGAAGCCGACGTCGCCGAGACCGGTTGGCTGGCCCGTGGCAAGGGCGTCTCTAGGCTGCTGCCATTCGGGTGGCCATTGCTGCCATTCTGTCGCGATCCGGTTGTGCAGCGTCTCGAAAAGACTGAAACGCTCCAACGGCTTACCGAGCCTTTCGCGGAACAACGCGAACGCCTCGCGGCGCGCGGGTGAAGCCTGGTCGTTGAAGACAGCGTACGCCGCCAGGAGCGCCTTTCGCTTGGTGACATAAACCGACGCATAGTCGATCACATCTGAGGATCGCAGCAGCGCAATCTCCTCGGTCAAGCCACAGGCATCGACCCCCGGGAACTCGGGGATGGCTTCGACATCGATGTAAAGCGGATTGAGGAACACGCGGCTGCTTGGCGAATAGGCACTGGCTTGCCCTGGAGCGAGAGCATGCAGCGGATTGACTCCAACTCCGGCCGCGCCGACGCGCGCGGCAATTTTCAGGAGTTGCGCGAGGTCGCTGAAATCGCCATGCCCCCAGTTGCGCGTGGAGCGCACGGCGTAGAGCTGAACCGAAAGCAGCCAAGTACGGCCGCCATCGTGAAACAACGGCGTCTGATAGGCCATATCGGGCGCGATCAGAATCAGAATCTGGCGCCGGAGACCGTTTGCGGTATCAACCGCCAAGTCATAGCTTCCGATCGCGAGATCGGGCGGCAATGCAATCGTGCCGTCGCCGGCTTGCGCTGATGCAATCATTTTGCCGTCGGTAAATAGCTTCCAGCTTACGGGGCCGCTCTCGTCGGGCAGGGGAATATGGAGCGGTTCATGCTGCCGCAGGGTGGCCACGCTGTCATGGTGACCCTCGTTCGTGCTCTTGGCGAGTGCCCGAACAAGCTTTTCAATCGTGGCCGAATCGATGGACCTGGGTTCGCCACGGGCATCGATGTAGCCTTGCTCGATGCCCCAGGACAAAAGCTCCGCTGTCATGTTGCGTGCAACCCGAAAAGTGACTACCCGACCGTGGGCTCGGCACGCTCCAGACGAGCCACGCCGGTAACGACGGTACATTCTTACTCGGAAAATCCAGCACGCCGCCATAAATAACGGTAAGCTTTCCGCCCGGTTCCATGGCCCTTGGGGTTAGGTTCCGGCTCATGGAACCTTCTCAAAATGCGGGAGTTTTCCGTTTTGGTGATCCCATCCTTTTCTCTTTTTGGTTGAATGAATGTCTTCGCAACGGCGCCTCGGTTCGGCGACTGCTGGCCTCTTTTGGGCATCCGACGTGGCGGGAACGCGGTTCATGTTCGAGGATGTTTATCCATCCCTCGAATGCGGCCGTTTTCCCGTTAAGCGGATTGTCGATGAGGAATTTGAAGTCTGGGCTGACATTTTCCGCGAAGGACATGAGGTCCTGGCGGTGATGCTGCACTGGCGCCGCCAGGAGGAGAAATCGTGGCGCTCGACGACGATGCAACTCGACGGCAACGACCGCTGGCATGGCGCCTTCGTACCCCGTGTCTCGGGGCGCTATGTCTACGCCATTGAGGCATGGACCGATAATTTTGCAACGTGGCGTCGCGATTATCTCCTCAAACGAGAGGCCGGCGAGGATGTCGCGGCGGAGCGGTCCGCGGCGCGTCATATGCTTGGCGATGCCATGGCAGACCATGCCGACGTCGAAGCGATCAGCTCAGCGGTGGATCGGTATGATCGTAGTGGTGAAGACGATGCATTACTGACCGACGCACTCGCCCATGCGATGTTGGAACACCAGGCTCGCACTGACGACGCGTGGAGTATCTCATTTCCGCTCATCGTCGATCGTGCGATTGCCCGGACGGGGGCTTGGTACGAAATATTTCCTCGTAGCCAGGGTTCGCTGAAACAGGGCACCCTCAAACGGCGGCACGGGACATTCAAAGATTGTATCGCCAGGGTTCCCGAGATTGCGTCGCTTGGATTTGACGTCCTTTATCTCACCCCCATCCATCCGATCGGCGCGGCCAATCGCAAGGGCAAAAACAACGCGCTGAAGGCCGCCGCGGCCGATCCCGGCAGCTCCTATGCGATCGGGAGCGCCGACGGCGGGCATGATGCCGTCCACCCCGATCTTGGGACGCTCAACGATTTTCGCCAGCTTCAAAAAACATGCAAAGCGCATGGCCTGGAAATTGCGCTCGATTTCGCCGTTCAGTGCTCACCCGATCACCCCTGGATCAAACAGCATCCCGAGTGGTTTCGCTGGCAGCCGGACGGCACCATTCGTTATGCGGAAAATCCGCCGAAAAAATATCAGGATATCGTCAATCCCGATCTTTATTGTGCCAATCGCGCCGAATTGTGGGCGGCGCTGCGCGATGTCGTACTGTTCTGGCTCGATCAAGGTGTGCGCATCTTTCGTGTCGACAATCCGCACACCAAGCCGCTGCCATTCTGGGAATGGTTGATTGCCGATGTGAAAGAGCGCGATCCGGACGTTATCTTTCTGAGCGAGGCGTTCACCCGGCCGAAGGTGATGAAAGCATTGGCCAAGCTGGGCTTTTCACAATCCTACACTTATTTCACCTGGCGAACGACCAAGGCCGAACTCAGCGAATATCTGTCCGAGCTCACGCGCTATCCTGAGCGCGAGTATTTTCGGCCGAATTTCTTCGTCAACACGCCGGACATCCTGCCGGTGCAACTGCAAGGCGGCGAACCGCGCGTGTTTAAATCCCGCGTCGCGCTCGCCGCGACGTTATCGTCGACTTATGGAATCTACAGCGGCTTCGAGTTGCTGGAGCACGAACCGTTGCCCGGCCGGGAAGAATATCTCGACTCGGAAAAATATGAAATCAAGCCGCGGGATTGGAACAAGCCCGGAAATATCAAAGATTATATCGCGCGCCTCAATCGCATTCGCCGTGCCAATCCTGCGTTCCTGCAGACACAAAACTTGCGTTTCCTGACGGTCGACGACGACGAAGTCATCGGCTTTGTCAAAGAATTGGTTTCTCGTGATCAAGCTGTCGCTGTCGCCATCGCGCTCGGCGGCGGCCAGCGCGAATTCTGGTTCCATTTCGGCGACCTTCAGATCGGTCCGCCGGGCGATCGGCGTCCGGTTCTCACTTTGGAAAATTTGGTAACAGGTCAGCGGCATCGGTTGGAATGGGGCGGTGTGCGTCTGACCATCGACGCCGAGCAGGATCCGGCCTTGTTGTTCCGTTGTATTGCGTAATGGGGGGTCGGTCATGAATGTTTTGCCGGATATTGCCGTTGCGCCAAAGACTGCGATTGATGACTGGTACAAGGACGCCATCATCTATCAACTGCACGTCAAGGCGTTCGCGGACAGTAACGATGACGGCATCGGCGATTTCAAGGGTTTAACCGAGCGGCTCGACTACCTCCAGGATCTCGGCGTAACCGCCGTGTGGCTCTTGCCGTTCTATCCAAGCCCCGGCCGCGACGACGGCTACGACATCGCCGACTATCGGCGCATCAACGCCGACTTCGGCACGATGGTCGATTTCCGGCGCTTCATGACGGAAGCCAAAAGCCGCGGCATCAAGGTCATCACCGAGCTGGTCATCAACCATACGTCGGACCAGCATCCGTGGTTCAAACGTGCGCGCCGCAGCTCGCGGGCCGCGAGCGCGCGCGACTGGTATGTCTGGAGCGATACCGATCAGCGCTACCTCGGGACGCGAATTATTTTCACCGATACCGAAAAATCGAACTGGGCCTGGGACCCGGTTGCCGGGGCCTATTACTGGCACCGCTTCTTCTCGCATCAGCCGGACCTGAACTTCGCCAATCCTCAGGTCTTCAACGCAATCGTTCAAGTGATGCGGCGCTGGCTCGATTACGGTGTCGACGGTTTCCGCCTCGACGCCATTCCTTATCTTTGCGAGCGCGAGGGGACCAGCAACGAAAACCTTCCCGAGACCCACGACATCATCAAGCGGTTGCGCGCGGCGCTGGAAGAATACGCGCCGGGCACTGTGCTGCTCGCCGAAGCCAATCAATGGCCCGAGGACGTGTCGGCCTATTTCGGCGCCGGCGATGAATGTCACATGGCGTATCACTTTCCGCTGATGCCGCGCATCTATATGGCGATCGGCCAGGAAGATCGTTTTCCCATCACCGATATCCTGCGGCAGACGCCGGACATTCCGCCGAACTGCCAATGGGCATTGTTCCTACGCAATCACGACGAACTGACGCTGGAAATGGTTACCGACGTCGAACGGGACTATCTGTGGTCGACTTATGCGGCCGATCCCCGTGCGCGCATCAATCTCGGCATCCGCCGTCGCCTGGCGCCGTTGATGGACAACGATCGGCGCAAGATCGAGTTGATGTCGAGCCTATTGTTGTCGTTGCCTGGCACGCCGATCCTCTATTACGGCGACGAATTGGGGATGGGTGACAATATCTATCTCGGCGATCGCAACGGCGTGCGCACGCCGATGCAATGGACGCAGGATCGCAACGGCGGCTTTTCCCGTTGCGATCCGGCACGGCTTTATCTGCCGCCGATCATGGATCCGGTCTATGGCTATCAGGCCGTCAACGTCGAAGCGCAGTCGCGCAATATCTCTTCGCTGCTGAGCTGGAACAAGCGGATGATCGCGGTCCGCAAAACGAGCCAGGTGTTCGGCCGCGGCACGTTGACGTTCATACGGCCTTCAAACCGCGCCGTGCTGGCCTATCTGCGTGAGTATAACGGAGAGCTCATCCTATGCGTCGCCAATCTGTCGCGCTCGGCCCAATCGGCGGAACTCGATTTGTCGGCGTGGAAGGGCAGGGTGCCGGAAGAGATGCTGGGTCGGACCCGCTTTCATCAAATCTCCGAGCAGCCTTTTGCCGTCACGCTGGCGCCCTACGGTTTCTTTTGGTTCCGTCTCTACGAACCGTCCGAGCGGTCCGGCATGGATAAGGTTTCGAGCGTTCCGGAATGGGTCACCCTCGTTTTCAGCGACGGATGGCAATCGATCCTCCAGGGCCGCACGCGGCAAATCTTCGAGCACGATGTGCTGCCGCCGTTTCTCTCATCGCGGCGATGGTTTGCCCACAAGGACAACAAGCACTTCGGCACTCGGCTCCATTCCGTGGTCCCGATCGGGGATGAAGAAGGCAGCATCATCGCATTCGTCGATGTCACCGCCGGAACCGAGGTGGTGCGCTATTCCTTGCCGTTGTCGGTGCATTGGGCGCGTTTCGACCGAGGCTCGGAACAGGCCAAGGCGACGCTGGTTGCTCCGGTGCGCCGCGCCAACCGCGAGGGCGTGCTGGTCGAGGCGATCGTCGAACGCGGGCTGATCGCGACAATCGTCAATCACATCCACGCCAATGAGAAAATCGGCACCGAGGGGCAGGACATCGTGTTTTCAGGAACCCGTCGCTTTTCCGATGGTCCGATCAAGCCCATGCAGGACTTGAAGGTTGTCAGCGGAGAGCAGTCGAATTCGACGGTCCTGATCGATGACAATTATGTATTGAAATTCTATCGCCGCCTGTCGGCGGGACATAATCCGGAATCCGAACTCGGCACATTCTTGACTGACGTCGCAAATTTCTCCAATTCACCGGCGCTTCTCGGCACCGTGGAACTGATCGAGAACGATACGCATTACCCGCTTGCGGTGATGCATGAATATATTACGAACCAGGGTGATGCGCTGGACTTTTACCGGCGCGCAGCTTGATCGCGCGTTGGACGAGCAGCGCGTGCTGACCGCGGACCCGCAAGCCGGCACCGATGAACATGCTGCGTTCCTCAACCGGATGGACCAGATCGGCCGGCGCGTCGGTGAACTGCACAAAGCTTTGGCAAGCCGGCCCGATATTGCGGAATTTTCGCCCGACCCGATCACCAGCGCCGATCTCCGGGCCTGGACCGAAGCGCTAATCGCTGATGCGACGCAGGTTTTCGACAAACTCGCGCAGAGACAACAGCGGCTCGATGAAAGAGCATTCGGAGCGGTCGGCGAGCTGTTAATCAAGCGTGACTTGGCGCTCGAGCGGATCAACGCGCTGCTGCCCAACGAGATCGATGCAGCCAAGATTCGGCATCACGGTGATTTGCATCTGGGCCAAATCCTGATCGTCAAGGATGATGCCTTCATCATTGATTTCGAAGGCGAACCGCAGCGCAGCGGCAGTGAGCGGCAACGCAAGGCGCCTTCGGCGCGCGATGTGGCCGGCGTTATACGCTCGCTCGACTACGCCGCGACGGCGGCGCTGCTCCGCATCGTCAAGCCGGCGCCCGAAGAACTGGCCAAGCTCGATTCGTTTCTCGACCAATGGCGCACGAAGGCGTCGCTCGCTTTTTACGCTGGTGTGCGCGCAACGATCGGTACCGGCGGCCTCTGGCCGCAAGACGACGCGACGGCACGCCGGCTGTTGCAATTCTTCGTGGTCGAAAAGGCGATCTATGAAATCGGCTACGAACTCGCCAATCGGCCGGATTGGATCGCGGTGCCGGTGGCCGGCGCTTGCCGGGTGCTATTCGGCACCGATGGAGTGAGGCAGTGAGAACGCCATCCGACGAAGCGTTGGCCGTTATCGGGGGTTATCACTCCGACCCGTTTCGCTACCTCGGCCTGCATCAGGAGAATGGTCGAGCCGTTGTGCGGGCTTTCCTGCCCGACGCGGACAAAGTCGCCGTCGTTGATGCCGATCAAGAGAAAGAACTTGCCGCGCGTCGACGATGCGGGGCTTTTCTGCGGCGAAGTCTCGCAGCAGACGCAACGCTACACGCTGCGAGCGCAGTGGAAAGGCAAGACCGTGGATTTCGAAGACCCTTATCGTTTTCCGCCGGTGCTTTCCGACTTCGATCTGTTTCTGCTCGGCGAAGGAACGCATCTTGAGTCGTATGACAAGCTCGGCGCGCACCCGATGGTTCTGGAAGGCGTCGCCGGCGTTGCGTTTGTCGTGCTGGCGCCCAATGCCAAACGCGTCAGCGTGGTCGGCGATTTTAATCTTTGGGACGGTCGCCGGCACGCAATGCGCGTGCGCGGCAATGGCTATTGGGAAATCTTCGTACCGGGTGTGACGCCGGGCCAGAAATACAAGTTTGAAATCGTCGGTCCCGGCGGCTCGTTATTGCCGCTGAAGTCCGATCCCTATGCGTTTGCCGCGGAACTTCGGCCGGCGACGGCGTCGATCGTCATGGATGAAACCAAGCTCGCACCGCAAGCATCGGCACCCGATGGCGTGAACCGGCGCGACCGTGCCGATCTCGATCTACGAAGTGCATCTCGGATCGTGGCGGCGCAGGCCCGAGGATAACAATCGCTGGCTGACCTATCGGGAATTGGCGGAGGAATTGCCAGCCTACGCCGCCGATCTCGGCTTCACGCATATCGAATTCCTGCCGATCACGGAGCATCCGTTCGACGGCTCCTGGGGCTATCAGCCGACCGGGCTTTATGCGCCGACCAGCCGTTTCGGCTCGACGACGGATTTCCTGGCGCTGGTCGATGCCTGCCATCGCGCCGGCCTTGCCGTTATTCTCGATTGGGTACCAGGACATTTTCCCGACGATCCGCACGGCTTGGCGCAGTTCGACGGCACCGCGCTCTATGAGCACGCCGACCAGAGGCAGGGCCGCCATCTCGACTGGAATACGTTGATCTACAATTTCGGCCGGCGCGAGGTGACGAATTTCCTGCTCGCTAACGCGCTGTTCTGGCTGCGGCGCTACGGCGTCGACGGTCTGCGCGTCGATGCTGTCGCCTCGATGCTTTATCTCGACTATAGCCGCCCGGCCGGCGGCTGGGTGCCGAACCAATTCGGCGGCCGCGAAAACCTTGAAGCCATCGCCTTTTTGCGCCGCACGAACACCGAAGTTTATGGCCGCTTTCCGAAGGCGACGACGGCCGCGGAGGAATCAACGGCATGGCCGATGGTGTCGCGTCCGGTCGACGTCGGCGGCCTCGGCTTCGGCTACAAATGGAACATGGGGTGGATGCACGACACTCTGGATTACATCTCGAAAGACCCGATTTACCGCCGCCATCATCACGGCAATATCGTCTTCGGCTTGCACTACGCATTTTTTGAAAATTTCATCCTGCCGCTGTCGCACGATGAAGTCGTGCATGGAAAGCGCTCCATCCTCGGACGCATGCCGGGCGACCGCTGGCAGCGTTTCGCCAATCTGCGCGCCTACTACACGTTCATGTTTGCGCATCCGGGCAAGAAGCTGTTGTTCATGGGCTGCGAGTTCGGGCAGGAGAACGAATGGTATCATGACGGCAGCCTGGATTGGCATCTGCTGCGCCAACCCGAGCATGCCGGCATTCAAAAGCTCGTTCGCGATCTTAATCGGCTTGTACCGGTCGATCCCCGCGCTGCATGAACTCGATTGCGAATCCGCGGGTTTCACTTGGCTGATCGCCGACGATATCGATCAAAGCGTCTTCGCCTGGTTGCGCAACGGCAACGCCGACGGCGCGCGCTGCCTGTGCGTCGATGAATTTCACCCCCGAGGTGCGCCGCGACTACCGCATCAATGTTCCGAGCGCTGGGGCGTGGCGCGAAGTTTTCAACAGCGATTCCGCCGTCTATGGCGGAACAAATGTCGGCAATTCAGGAGTTGTCGTCGCAGCGCCGATCGACACCGGCGGCGAACTGACCCTGACGCTGCCGCCGCTCGCCGGCCTCATGTTCGTTCCGGAGGTTTGAATGCGCCTGCTCGAAGGTTCGCCGCACGTCTTGGGGGCGAGCTGGGACGGACGTGGGACCAACTTCGCGCTGTTTTCGGCCAACGCCGAAAAGGTCGAGCTTTGCCTGTTCGACCGGCAGGGACGTCGCGAGATCGAACGCATCGCGCTGCCGGAGCGAACGGACGACATCTGGCACGGCTATCTGCCGGAGGTCGCGCGCGGCCAGGTTTACGGCTACCGCGTTTATGGCCCTTACGATCCGGCGCACGGCCATCGCTTCAACCCCAACAAGCTGCTGCTTGATCCCTATGCCAAGCGTGTGATCGGCCCGTTCGTCTGGAACGATGCGCATTTCGGCTATCGCACCAAGAGCGCCCGCCTCGACCTGTCATTCGATCGCCGCGACAATGCCCGCAGCATGCTCAAGGCCGTGGTCGTCGATCCGTCCTTCACCTGGGGCAAAGATCGCAGACCGGAACATGCCATGGCACGAAACGATCATCTACGAGGCGCATGTCAAAGGCCTGACCATGCAGCGCGAAGACGTGCCGCAGCGGTCGCGCGGCTTCTTCAGCGGGCTTGCGGCGCGCCCGACTATCGATCATCTGCAAAAGCTCGGCGTGACCGCGATCGAGCTGTTGCCGATCCATGCTTTCATGGATGATCGGTATCTGGTCGAAAAGGGATTGAAGAACTACTGGGGCTACAACACGCATCGGTTTTTTCGCGCCGGAAGCGCGCTATTCGGCCGGCGACGATGCGCTCGGCGATTTCCAGTCGACCGTCAGCCAACTGCATCAGGCCGGCATCGAAGTCATTCTCGACGTCGTCTACAATCACACGGCCGAAGGCAGCGAGCTCGGCCCGACGCTGTCGTTCCGCGGCATCGACAATGCGTCGTATTATTGGCTCAAGCCCGACGATCAGCGTTATTACGAAAACTTCACCGGCACCGGCAATTCGCGTCAACCTGACCCATCCGCGCGTCCTGCAGATGGTCATGGATTCGCTGCGGTATTGGGTCGAGCAATGCCACGTCGATGGTTTTCGCTTCGATCTCGCCACGACGCTTGGCCGCGGGCCGAACGGCTTCGATCCACATGTCGGATTTTTCGCCGCGGTCGCTCAGGATCCGATTCTCAGCCGCGTGAAAATGATCGCCGAGCCGTGGGACATCGGCATGGGCGGCTATCAGCTCGGCGCGTTCCCGCAAGGCTGGTCGGAGTGGAACGACAAATTTCGCCGGTCGCTGCGCTCGTATTGGCGCGGCGACCCCAATCTGATCGGCGAGGTCGCGGGCCGCATGGCGGGCTCGGCCGATCTGTTCCGTCATCTTGGCCGCGCGCCGCGCGCCGGCATCAATCATGTCACCGTCCACGACGGCTTCACGTTGGCCGATCTCACCATGTTTACGCAAAAGCACAACGAAGCGAACGGCGAAGACAATCGCGACGGCTCCGACGACAACCAAAGCGCCGATTGGGGCGCCGAGGGCCCGTCCGACGATCCGAACGATCCGCGAGCTGCGGCAACGCACGCGCCGCAATCTCCTGGCGTCGCTGTTTCTCGCCCACGGCGTGCCTTTGTTGCTGGCGGGAGACGAAGTCGGCAACAGCCAGGACGGCAATAACAATGCATATTGTCAGGACAATAAGGTCGGCTGGGTCGATTGGTCGGGCATCGGCCGCGACGGCGAAGACAACGTCGCATTCGTCGCCAAGCTGACGGCGCTGCGCAAACGCTATCCGCAACTGCAGCCGCAGCATTGGCTCAACGGGCACGAGGGCAATCAGCCTCCCGAAATCCTTTGGCTGACGCCGCAGGCGACCGAGATGACGCTCGGAAGACTGGTCGTTTCCGGAAGCGCGCTTTCTCGCTTATGTGCTGGCGAAGGTCGGCGACAACGGCGCCCCGCTTTTCACCGTTATGAACGCCGGGCAACGACGCCGTCGAATTTGTCTTGCCCGAATTCCTGGAGCTCGAACACTGGTCGGAAATCCTGAGCACCGCTCCGGCAGCGAATGGTGGCAGGCCGGGAATTCCACGTCGGCGCAAAGCTCGAAGCGCCAAGCCGCTCGATCATGGTGTTCGAGGGCCGAACGTGAGCCGTACCGCGCAATTTGGACCGCGGCCGGCGGCGGCGGGCGGATTCGAGTTTCGGCTCTGGGCGCCGGCGGCGAATGCCGTCGAGGTCGTAACGTCGCGCGCGATCGCCATGATGCGTGGCGATGACGGCTGGTTTCGGGCGACTGTTTCGGATGCGCAAGCCGGCACCCGCTACAAATTTCGCATCGATGGCGGCCTCGAAGTGCCGGACCCGGCCTCGGCCTATCAGCCTGACGACGTTTTTGGGCCAAGCGAGATCGTCGACCATCGGTTCAATTGGCAGACCGCCGGATGGCGCGGCCGGCCGTGGCACGAGGCGGTTGTTTTTGGAGCTGCACGTCGGCACGTTCACGCCCGCCGGCACATTCCGTTCCGCAATCGAGCGTCTCGACGACGTTGTCAGCACCGGCTTCACCGCAATCGAGCTGATGCCGGTCGCGGAATTCGCCGGGCGCTGGAATTGGGGCTACGACGGCGTTCTCTGGTTCGCGCCGGCGTCCGCTTACGGACGGCCCGACGATCTCAAGGCGCTGATCGATGCCGCGCACGCCCGCGGCCTCATGGTTTTCCTGGACGTCGTCTATAATCACTTCGGGCCGGAAGGAAATTTTCTCAACAGCTACGCGCCGAATTTTTTCGCCGCCGATACGCATACGCCGTGGGGATCGGCGATTGATTACAGAGTCCCGCAGGTTCGCGACTTTGTCATCGAGAATTCACTGCATTGGCTGGACGACTACCGGTTTGACGGGCTGCGGCTCGATGCAGTCCACGCCATCGTCGAACGCGGCACGCAGTCGATCCTCGAAGATATCAGCAAAGCTGTCGGCCGCTTGGCGAAAGAGCAACGGCGCGCGCATCCATCTCGTGCTGGAAAATGACGAGCAACGAAGCGTCCTTGCTCGACCCGTTGACCGATCCGGCGGCCGGCAAATATCGCGCCCAGTGGAATGACGATTTTCATCACGTCTGGCATGTCCTGCTGACCGGGCAGAAAGACGGCTACTACGGCGACTACGCGGCCGAACCGCTGCGCGACATTGCCCGCGTGCTCAAATCCGGGTTTGTCTATCAGGGCGAGACTATCCCCACCGCGGCGGCGCCAAGCGCGGCGAACCGAGCGGCGATCTGCCGCCGACGTCTTTCGTCTCGTTTCTGCAAAATCACGACCAGATCGGAAATCGGGCCTTCGGCGAACGGCTCGATGCGTTGACGGGGGGCGCGAAAATCGAAGCGGCCCTCGCAGTGATGTTGCTGGCGCCGATGCCGCCGATGCTGTTCATGGGCGAAGAGTGGGGTGAAACGCGGCCGTTTCCGTTCTTTTGCGATTTTCGCGGCGAACTCGCGGATGCGGTACGCGCGGGCCGCCGCAGGGAATTCGAAGCCGCCTATGCGGCTGCCGCGCGTGGCGAACTGGCGCCGCCTGATCCATTGTCCGAACAGACGTTCCTCGACGCAAAAATCGATTGGAACGCCGCGATCCAACCAGAGCCGGCGAAGCGGCGGCAGTTGGTGCAGCGTTTGCTGGATTGCCGCGCGCGATACGTAACGCCGCATCTTGCGAGATCTGCAAAATTGGTCGGCGGACGCTTCCGTCGAAGGCGCGGTGTTGCGTGCGAAGTGGCGTTTTGACGGCGGCGTCCTGCATGTGCTGGCCAATCTCGACGATGGTCTCGGCGCAGGCCACATCCGCCGCCCGGCAAAATCGTCTGGAATACCACGAGCAAGCAGGGTTGCCGCCATGGTCGGTATTTTGGACGTGGGAGGACTGAATGCCGCCTGCGATTCCGCGCGCGACCTATCGTCTGCAATTGTCAGCCGCATTCGGCTTCGACGAAGCGGCCGCCATCGTTCCCTATCTGAAGGCACTCGGAATCAGTCATCTCTACTCCTCGCCGTTCTTGAAGGCCCGTGCCGGTTCAACGCACGGCTACGACATTACCGATCACAACGTGCTCAATCCCGAGTTCGGCGGCGAAGAAGGCTTCGCGCGGCTGTCGCAGGCGCTCGCCGCCGCGGATATGGGGCTGATCCTCGATTTTGTGCCGAACCACATGGGCGTCGGCCGCGCCGACAACGCGTGGTGGCTCGACGTCCTGGAATGGGGTCCGAAATCGCCGTTTGCGAGCGTCTTCGACATCAGTTGGGACGCTTTGCCCTACCGGCCCAATGGCGGGTTGCTGTTGCCGATCCTCGGCAAGCCCTACGGCGAGGCATTGGAGGCAGGCGAAATCAAGCTGAAGTTCGATGCTGCAGAAGGCAGTTTCTCATTCTGGTATTTCGATCACCGCCTGCCGGTTCGGCCGGATCGCTATTCGGAGATCATCAACAAGGTTGTGGGATTTGCGGCGGCGACGGAGGACGAGGCCGGCCGCAAGCTCCTTGCCATAGCCAAACGCTACAGCGATCTCAAGACGCCATCGCGCGCGCAGGCTCCGGAACTGAAAGCGTCGCTGGCGGCGGTCGATGGCGGCGGAGCAATTATTGAGCGCGGGTTGGCGGCCTATGTCGCCAGAGCGGACGACCCGTCCCGCGTCGTCGCCCTCCACCATTTGCTGGAGCGGCAGCATTACCGGCTGGCGCACTGGCGGGTCGCGATCAGCGAAATCAATTATCGTCGGTTTTTCGATATCAACGATCTCGCCGGCATCCGCGTCGAGGATGTCCGCACATTTCGTCTCATTCATCGCAAAGTGACCGAACTGATCGCAGCCGGCACGCTGCATGGATTGCGTCTTGATCACATCGACGGGCTTGTATGATCCGGAGCAGTATTGCGCGCGCCTGCAGAGGCTCGTGAACACGGCGCGCGGTGCCGCTGCCGCCGGGCCGTTTTACACGGTCGTCGAGAAAATCCTCGCACCCGACGAGCCGCTGCCGAAATTGCCGGGTGTTGCCGGAACGACCGGCTACGACGTGCTCAATCTGATTTCGCGGGTCCTTGTCAAAAACGAGGGTCTTCCGGTTCTCGAGCACTTCTGGCAAACGGCAGCGGCCCCCAGCCGCAATTTTGCGCAGATCGTCGACGAGTCCAAGGCGCGCATCATCGAAACGACGATGTCGAGCGAATTCACGGTACTGTCGCGGCTGTTGGCGCGGATTGCCGCGGGGCACTGGCCGAGCCGCGACTACACGCTCGATCGCCTCCGCATGGCGCTGGAATTGTTCATTCGCAGTTTCCCGGTCTATCGCACTTATATCGCCGGCAATTCCGTCTCCGCGAACGACCGCGCGCTGATCGCGCGGGCGATCGACGCTTCGCGCGAGGGTTGGTACGGCTCCGATATTGGCGTGTTCGATTTTTTGCGCGAGGCGTTGACGCTTGATCTCGTTGGTCCGGCTCGCGCCGGTTATAGCGGCGCGCGTGTCAAGCATTTCGTCGGCAAGACGCAGCAGTTTACCGGACCGGTGACCGCGAAGGCGGTCGAAGACACGGCATTTTATCGCTATCACCGTCTGCTGGCCCTGAACGAAGTGGGCAACGATCCGTCGTTGCCGGCTTTGTCGGTCGCCGAGTTTCACAGCGAGATGGCAACGCGTTCGCGAAGCGTGCCTCATGCGATGACGGCGACGGCCACGCACGACACCAAGCGTGGCGAAGATGCCCGCATGCGTATCGCTGCGCTCTCGGAGTTACCTGAAGACTGGTCGGCCGCGGTTCGGCGCTGGATCGAATTGAACAGCCGGCTGATCGCCGGGGGCAAGCAACGTTCGCCGTCTCGCGCCCACGAATACATGCTGTATCAGGCGTTGATCGGCGCGTGGCCTCCGGGCGGCGTCGCGGATGATTTCGTCGAGCGTATCCAAGCTTATGCGATCAAAGCAGCGCGCGAGGGCAAGCAGGACACCAGCTGGTTCAGTCCAAACGAAGATTACGAGAACGGCCTCACGCAATTTATCGCCAGGTTGCTCGATCGCGGCAAGTCTGCCGCGTTCATTGATGATTTTGCCGCATTCGCGCGCCGGACGAGCCTCCTAGGCGCCCTCAACGGGCTCTCGCAACTCGTGCTCAAGGCGACGATTCCGGGCGTGCCGGATTTTTATCAGGGCACCGAATTGTGGGACTTGGCGCTGGTCGATCCCGATAACCGCCGTCCGGTCGATTTCGCGCGCCGCAAGGAACTGCTGGACAAGGCCGCGGGCAATCTCAATTCGGATCCAACGGACTGGTCCAGCGGCTATCTAAAGCTCGCGCTGACGCATCGTCTTCTGCAATTGCGCTCCGAACATCCCGCTCTCTTTGCCGATGGACGCTACGAGCCGATTGCGACCGATGGCCCTCACGGCGATCATGTGGTCGCTTTCGCGCGCATCCTGCGGCGTGACGCGATCGTGGTGGCGGTCGGTCGGCATTTCGCGCCGCTCACCGGCGGTGGCGAGCATTGGCTGCAGCCCGATGCCATCGAGGCTACGCTGCAACTCGAAAGCTGCCGCGTCGAATACGATATACTGAAACAAGCCGCGGTGACCTCGGCTTCGGTGATGCCGGTCAGCGCCGCCTTTGGCGAACTCCCGGTCGCAATCCTGCGCGGCAGCGTCAAGTAGATTGAAACCAGCGACCGACGTCGCCAAGCTATAACGCGCGGCGGCGGATTTCCTCGATGATGATGCTGTTGTCGTGGTCGCCTTCGCCGTGGCGGATGCAGGCTTCCAGCACGTCGGCGTGGACTTCGAGCAGCGGGAGCTTCTGGCCGACTTTGCTCGCCTGGTCGAGCATCAGATGGGCATCCTTGAGCGTCTGCCGCACGCGGCCTTCCGGCGCGAAATCGCCGGTGACCATTTTCGGCCCCTTGGTGTCCATGACCTGCGAGGCCGCCGCCGAGCCGCGCGCCACTTCGAGGAACGCCGCCGGATCGAGGCCCAGCCGCGTCAGCAAATACCAGACCTTCGGCCAGCGCCAGCCGGTTGAGGCCGAGAATGAGATTGACGGCGAGCTTGGCGCGGCCGCCGTCGCCGAGCTTGCCGATGTGGAAGCGTTGCGGAAACAGCGCGTCGAGCACCGGCGCGGCGTCGGCCGCGATCTGCTGCGTCGCCGCCGATAAGGCCGACGCCGTCGCCGTGCCGGACCTGCTCGCTGGTGCCGGACACCGGCGTTTCGAGAAAACGCAGCCGGCCGGCGATACGCGCGCCGAGCGCCGCGATGCGGTCCGGATCGCAGGTGCTGGTGCACAGCACGATCTTGCCGGCCGCGGCAGGAAGCAGCGCGCGCTCGACCACATCCTCGACCTGATCGGTGTTGAACACGGCGAGCACGATCGGCTCGCAGTCGTGCGCGATGTCGGCAAGCGTATCCGGCGCGCGCGCCGATTTGCGCGAGCGCGCTCGCTTTTTGCCGGATCGACGTCGAAGCCGACCACGGAAAATCCTGCGGCGATAAGGCGCCGGGCATAGACTTCGCCCATCAGGCCGAGGCCGATCAGTCCGACCGGGGTTCTGCTCGCCATGACGCTAGTCCAGCGGCGCGACGTCGAGATCGCGCGCCACGGCGTCGAGGCTGTCGCGCAGCGCCTTCGGCATCGGCACGCCGTGGGCGCGGCGGTCCATGAGCTTGGCGTGGCTCTGCTCGCCTGGCAGCCAGATGCGCTCGACGCCGGGCAGCCGCTGCGAGTTGCGGATGTCGCGGATCACCTGGTCGACTGAGCGCTTGAATTCGGCGGCGGGCATGAAGGCCTCGATCGACAATGGCCGCGATCGCCTGGCCGGTATTGGTGGCCTTGCCGGTCTCCTTGACGAAATCGACCACGTCGCGGCCAAGCGCGGCGCGGTTGAGCGCGCCGGCCAGGAGGCCGATGATCAGGCTCAGGCCAGAGCCCTTGTAATCGCCGATCGGCAGCAGATGACCTTCGTCGGCGCGCTTGGGATCGGTGAGCGGCTTGCCTTCGCGGTCGATCATCCAGCCGACCGGCATCTGCTTCGCCGCGCTGCGCCTTGAGCCGCACCTTGCCGTAGGCGGCGACGGTCGGCGACATGTCGAGCACGATTGCCGGCTCTTCCTGCGCCGGCACCGCGACCGCCATCGGATTGGTGCCGAGCAGGCTCTCGCTGCCGCCCCACGGCGGCAGATGGTTGCTGCTGCCGACCGCGAAATAGAGCCCGATCATGTCGTGGGCGAGCGGCATGGTCACATAGAGCGCCGCCGGGCCGGCGTGATTGCTCATGCGGGCGCCGACCCAGCCGATGCCGGTCGCCTTGGCCTTCTCGATCGCGAGTTGCGGCGGCGCGGCGCATCACCAGATGGCCCATGCCGTTGTCGCCGTCGAGCAGCGCGGCCGACGGCCGGTCGCTGACCACGCGGATATTCGGCTTCGGATTGATGCCGCCGGCGCGGATGCGGCGCACGATAGAGCGGCAGCCGGATCACGCCATGGGTGTCGCTGCCGCGCAGGTCGGCTTCGACCATCAGACCCGGCCAGCGTTTCCGCATCCGCTGCCGGCAGGCCGGCGGCGACAAAGGCGCGGGACAATGAAGGCGGCGAGCCGGGCGGCCGGAATGCGCGGCATCGTCTTGGGTCATGATGGTCATGCTCTTTCGTGAACTGGCTGAGGACTGGTTTAACGCCTCGCCGGACCATAAAATCAAGCCAACTCGGGAGGTAAGCACAATGAACACGATGACCGCCGAAAAAATCGAAACCATCAACGCCTGCTTCGGGACCTATCCGCAGACCAGGGCGCTGAAAGAGCGGCCAGATCAAATCCGACCGCGTGGCGCTGCATCTCACCGAGGTCAATCCGGTCTACAAGGCGTTCCTCATGATGGTGCGCGAGCAGAAATTCGACGTCAGCGAGATGGCGCTCGTCACCTATCTGCAGGCCAAGGCCTACGGCAAGCCGATCACGCTGATGCCGGCCACCATGATGGGCCGCTTTCAGCACGGCACCATGCTGTACAATTCCGAGCGCGGCACGGTGACGCCGGACATGCTGCCGGGCCGCCGCGTCGGCGTGCGCTCGTTCGCGCAGACCACCGGCTGCTGGCTGCGCGGCATTCTGTGGAAGGATTACGGCCTCGATCTCGCAAGGTGAAATGGGTGACGTTCGAGGACGCCCACGTCGCCGAATTCCGCGATCCGCCCGGCGTCGAGCGCGCCGCCGACGGCAAGGACATGACCAAGATGGTGCTCGACGGCGAACTCGACGCCGCGATCTTCGGCGCCATATCCCGCCCGATCCGCGGCTGAAGAGCGTCATTCCCGATCCCGATGCGGCGGCGCGAGGAGTGGTACGAGAAATATCAGCACCGTGCCGATCAATCACATGGTGGTGGTCAAGACCTCGCTGTCGCAATCCGATCCCGGCGCGGTGCGCGAAGTATTCCGCATGCTGCACGAGAGCAAGAAGGCCGCCGGCCTGCCCAAGCCCGGCGCCATCGATACGCTGCCGTTCGGCTTCGATGCGGTGAAGCCGGCGCTCGATCTGATGTCGAGCTACGCGCTGGAGATGAAGATCATTCCGCGCCGCTATTCGGTCGAGGAATTGTTCGACGACACCACGCGCGGTTTGACGGCTTGATAGGCCGGCGTCGGCCGCCTCATGCGACGTCAGAACGCTCTGCTGGTCAAGCCTTTGGCGGGCGCCGCAATAATACCTCACAATCCGACACAATCGGTCACGCTGCCGCCGCGGCGCGGGTCTTGAACATGCCCGCGCTTGGCCGGGGAGCAGCGTGGTCATGAGTTACCTGTCGGGTTGCCGATCGGCGGCAGCCGTTGTCTTCGCCGCATTTTGTTTGCAGTGTTGGCTGATCGCGGGTTGCGAGCGCGGCCATGCGCCGCGGACCGACCGAGTCCGCCAATGCCGATTTCAGCAATTGAAGTCGCCGGCAACCATCATGTCGGCGCCGACGCGATCCGCTCGTATTTCCGCAACGGCGCCGAGGACCGGCGTCGATGCCGAGGCGCTCGATGCCGCGCTGAAAAGCCTCTACGCCACCGGGCTGTTTCAGGACGTGAAGATCGCGCACGACGGCGGCCATGTGGTCGTCACCGTCGTCGAAAACCCGACCATCGGCCGCATCGCCTTCGAGGGCAACAAGAAGCTCAAGGACGACGACTTAAGAAGGACCTGCAATCGAAAGAGAGCGGCCCGCTGTGGCGCGCCGTTCGTGCAGGGCGACGTCGAGCACATTGTCGAGCTCTATCGGCAGAGCGGTTATTTCGACGCCCACGTCACGCCGCAGACCATCGAATCCGGCAAAGGCGACGCCGGCCGCGTCAATCTGGTGTTCACGATCAAGGAAGGCGACAAGCTCGCCGTCCGGGATATCGCGTTTGCCGGCAACAGCGCCTTCCCGGCCAACAAGCTCAAAGGCGTGATCAAGTCCGGCCAGACCAATTTCCTGAGCTTCCTGCTCGACAACGACATCTACGATGCCGACCGCATCGAGAACGATCGCGACCTGTTGCGCAGTTTCTATCTGGCGCACGGCTATGCCGACGTGCGCGTTCGCCGCGTCGGCGAGCTATGAGGCGGCCAAGAAAGGCGTGGTGCTGACCTTCACCATCGACGAAGGCCCGCAATATCGCTTCGGCAAGGTCGATATCCAGTCGCAGCATGAAGGCCATCGACGCAGCGGCGCTGCGGTCCGTATCTGCGCACGCAACCGGGCGACACCTACGACGCCGATGCGGTGACCAAGACCGTCGACGACCTGACCATGCAGCTCGCCAAGGCCGGCCAGCCGTTCGCCAGCGTGTTTGCCCGCAGCCGATCGCGAGCCGCCGGCGCCGGGCAAGGGCAGGGCTGCGTCAATCTCGTCTACACCATCGACGAAGGCAAGCGGCTCTATGTCGAGCGCATCGAGATCCACGGCAACACCAAGACCCGCGACGACGTGATCCGCCGCGAATTCGATTTCGGCGAAGGCGATGCCTACAACCGCGCGCTGGTCGATCGCGCCGAGCGGCATCTGAAGGCGCTCGGCTATTTCAAGTCGGTGAAGATTCACGCACGCAGCCGGGCTCGGCGCCGGACCGCGTCGTGCTCGATGTCACGGTCGAGGAGCAAGGCACCGGCAATTTCTCGATTTCCGGCGGCTATTCCACCTCCGCCGGGATGGCTGGCCGAGGTCAGCGTCAGCGACACCAATCTGCTCGGCACCGGCGACATGGGCAAGGCCTCGGTCACCTACGGCCAATATGCCCGCGGCTTCGATCTTGGCTTCACCGATCCGCTATGTGCTCGGCCAGCGGCTGTCGCTCGGCGCCGATCTGTTCGGCAACGAAACCTTCGCCAACACCAATCAGTCCTTCGACACGCACCGTCTATGGCGCCAAGCTGTCGGTCGGCACGCCGCTGAACGACCAGCTCGGCGTCACCTGGAACTATTCGATCTACAATCAGGGCCTGTCGCTCGATCCGGCCAACGGCATCTCGTCGCTGCCGATCCAGCAGGCGGCGGCGGCCGGCCCGATCTGGGTGTCGTCGATCGGCAACAGCGTCGCTCTACTCGACGCTCGACAATGCCAAGAATCCGACCAGCGGCATGCGCGTCCAGGTCAACAACGAGTTCGCCGGCCTCGGCGGCGCCGCCAAATTCGCCAAGACCACCAACGACGTGCGCTACTATCACCCGATCGTCGGCGACGTTGTCGGCATGGTGCGGGCGCAAAGCGGCTACGTGACGCCGTGGGGCGGCCAGCAATTGCCGCTGCTCGACGGCTTCTTCGGCGGCCCGCAGCTGGTCCGCGGCTTTGCGCCCAACGGCTTCGGGCCGCGCGACATCACGCCCGGCACCACCATGGATAATCTCGGCGGCAACGCCTATTGGACCACGTCGGCCGAGCTGCAGGCGCCGGTGCCGGGCGTGCCGGCCGATGCCAACCTGAAAGTCGGCACTGTTCTCCGATGTCGGCAGCCTGTGGGCGACCGGCGCGTCGAGCGTGTCGAACCTGCGCCGTCGCTGTCGCCGTCGCAGCAGATCGCCAATTCGCGCGCGATCCGCGCCTCGGTCGGCGTCGGCCTGATCTGGGATTCGCTGTTCGGCCCGCTGCAGGTCGATTACGCCTATCCGATCGCCAAGCAGCCCTATGACGTCACGCAGCGCCTGCAATTTCAGCGCCGGCGGGTTTTGAGGACGTTTCTTCAACCCTTCCACAGTTTGCTGAACTGCGTCGCGACGACGTCCTCGTAGGGCACCTCGCCGTCGAGCATGCCCTGGCCGCGCGCGAACGCGGTCATGCCGGCGACGAAGTCGCGCGACAGCGTGGCGTCGTAATAGGGCAGGTCGCGGCGGATCAAGTCGGTGATCAGCTCGGCCTCGCGCGGCGGGAAACAATTTCTTGCCGACTTCGCGCGGCGCGCGTCACGTCGGCCTTCAGCGCAGCCTGCGTCTTGACGATGGCGCGCACCGCGGCGGCGACTGTGTCCGGCGAGCGCGCGATCAGCGCATCGGTCGTCGCGATGGTCGCCGCCGTGTAATTGAAGCACGGCTTCGGGCCGTCGCCGCGGCGGACGTCGAGCACGACGGTGCCGATGCCGCGGCGCACCGCGACCTCGGCGCCCATGCCGTTGGCCCAGAAGCCGTCGATCTTGCGGTCCTCGAGCGCCTTCGCCGCCGTGACGCCGAAATTGACGCCGGCGCCGAGCGCGCCGGGCACCGGCGCGATGTTGACCTTGTCGCGCTCGAGGTCGATCCCGGCCGCGGTCAACAAGCCCGCGCAGCCCCATATCGACCCACGGCGCGGCGCCGATGCTGCGGCCCTTGACGACGGCGAGGTCGCCGCGCTTGGCGCCGAGATCGGCGCGCATGACCAGAAACCAGTACATGCCCTGCGCCTGCGCGCAGATCAGCTTGGCGCCGTTGAAACCGGGAAAGGCCGCGAGCACCGCATGCGCCGAGCCGCCGACGAAATCGATCGCGCCGTCGCGCATGCGCCGCATAGGCCTTGTCGACCGGGAAGATCAGCTCGAGCGAGACATCGAGCCCCTCGGCCTTGAAGAAGCCGAGCTCGACCGCGGCCTCGGCGGGGAAATAGGACTGCGAGATCATGTCGGGCACGGCGAGCTTCATGGCATTTTGCAACTCTGAATTTGATTATTTGGAATAAGCAGACTTTACTTGCTGCTGTCCAACAGCCAGCCGAATTTTTCCTTCGCCTTGCGCGCGACTTCGGGGCTCGGCGCGTTGCTGGGGGGAAATTGTTCGCGCCAGTGCCACGGCTTGCAGGCGTTGATCAGCGCCACCGAATGGGTGATGTCGCCGGCAGCGCGGCGTTCCGGCGGCAGTCGCCGGATCGGCGCGGCGAATCCCACGAGCCGGTGATGAACTGGATCGATTCCTTCGGATCGGTGCGCGTCAGCATCGCCCACAGCATCTGGTCGAGGTTGGTGACGTCGACGTCGTCGTCGCACACCACGACGTATTTCGACGCATAGGCCGAGGCGCCGCATTGCGCCGCGACATGCGCCGCCTGCACCGCGTGGCCGGGATAGCGCTGCGTGATCGAGATCGCCGTGCAGCATGCGCGCGCCGCCGACCTCGTGGCACCACACCTGCTGCACGCCCGGCACGCCGGCATTGGTCATGTTCTGCTTGATCATCGCCGAGCGCATCACCGCGCGATAGCGCGCCATCTCGTCGGGGCCGCCGCCCATCGGCGGCACGCCGAGCAGGATCGGATCGTTGCGGTGATAGATCGCCTTGACGTCGAGCACCGGGATCGGGCTGCGCGCCGCCGGCATAATGTCCGGTCCATTCGCCGAACGGGCCTTCGTCCCTGCGCTTGTCGGGCGTGACGAAGCCTTCGAGCACGATCTCGGCATTGGCGGGGAACGGCAGGCCGGTGACCTTGCCGCGCACCATCTTGGTCGGCCGGCCGCGCATGCCGCCGACGATGTCGAGTTCGAAGGTGCCGTAGGGCGCCTCGACGCCGCCGTAGAAAAACGCCAGCGGATCGCCGCCGAGCACCATCACCACCGGCATCGGCTCGCCGCGCGCCCAGTATTTCTCGCGATGGATATAGCCGTGATGGCCGCGCGCCGTGACGATGCCGACCGACTTCTCGTCGTGCACCATGGCGCGATAGGCGCCGGCATTGAGCCAGTTCTCCTCCGGATCGCGGGTGATGCTGTAGGTGCCGGTGCCGATGTAGCGGCCGCCGTCCTTCTCGTGCCAGATCGGCGAGGGGAATTTGGTCACGTCGACGTCGTCGCCGGTGAGCACGTTCTCCAGCACCGGCCCGTCGTCGACGATCTCGTGCGGGATGATCTTCGGCTCCGCCAGATAGGCCTCGCGATAGGCGTCGCTCAACTCCCATTTGGTGAGGTGATCGGGAAAGCCCAGCGTCATGTTGCGGCGGGTGCCGGCGAACATGTTGAGCAGCACGCGAAAGCCCTTCGGGGAGCCCGGCAATTCGTCGAACACCACGCACGGCCCGTTCTCCGCGCGCAGGATCGCCTCGGCGGCGAGCCCGATATCCTCCTGCCAGCTCGCGCCGTTGACGTTGCGCACCTCGCCAAGCCGTTCGGCGGCGGAGAGCCATTCGCGCAGGTCGTCGTAGGCGATCGCGGCCTTGATGTTGCTGTGTTGTTCATGGCGCTCCTCCTGGCGAGCACAGATGGCGGTCACGCCGCCTTGTCAATGCTCCGTTGACAACCATGGAGTTGGCCGGGTCGATAATGTCCGCTAGACTTGCACAACCGCCGTCAGCGGCCGCAGGGAGGCAATCACATGAATCGTCCCGACAGCAGGGATTTCCGCCCATTCTCGACCAGCGCGGCGAGCCGCATGTGCGCCGGTTCGACGAGCAGCGCTGGCTTATCGACAACATCATCCGCGCCAACGGCATCGATTGGGACCAGCCGCGCTCGCTCTACATCCATGCGCCGTGCGGCATCGAGGCCAACGCCGATTTCGCCGGCATCCGCGAGCGGGTGAAGAAGATGGCCGATATCGGCCCGGCCTTCGCCGCGGTGGCGCGCCGCCGCGAAGCCAAGGCCAATGCCGCGGCGCAGGCCGATCACAAAGTCACCGCGCGCGACAATTTCTTCATGGCGGCGGTGCATTGGGGCGCGGCGCAATGGCCCTATGACGAGAACGACGAGACCAACATCGCCTACAACAACAAGAAGCGCGAATGCTACGCCAAATATGCCGCGCTCGCCGATCATCATGTCGAGGCGGTCTGGGTGCCGTTCAAGGACAAGGCGATCCCGGCCTGGCTGCATCTGCCGCCGGGCTATACCGGCGGCCGGCTGCCGGTGGTGATCTCGGTCCCGGGCATGGACAGCTACAAGGAAATCCAGGTCGCGCTCTACGGCGACAAGTTTCTCAACCGCGGCATGGCGGTGCTGGCGATCGACGGGCCCGGCCAGTACGAGGCGCCGATGATCGGCCTTCACTTCACCATGGAGAACTGGATGGCGACGGGCCGGCGCTGGTCGACTGGATCGGCGGCGCGGCCCGAGCTTGACGCGACGCGCATCGGCGTCTCGGGCACCAGCTTCGGCTCGCTGTTCGGCACGGTGCTCACCGCGCAACGAGCCGCGCATCAAGGCCTGCGCGGTGATGTCGGTGTGCCACGAGCCCGGCTGCCACACCATCTTCCAGGAAGCCTCGCCGACCTTCAAGAAGCGCTTCATGTACATGTCGGGCATCACCGACGAGGACGAGTTCGACGAATTCCGCAAAAGATCACCTGGGAAGGCCATGCCGACAAAATCAAGGTGCCGTATCTGTGCGTCGCCGGCGAAGCCGAGGAACTGAGCCCGCTCGAACATTCCGATCGGCTGATGGCGGCGCTCAAGGGCCCGAAGCAGATGGTGGTCTATCAGGAATCGCGCCATTCGGTCGGCAATGTGCCGGCCGCCAATCTCGGGCCGTTCCCGCCGATCCTGGTCGCCGACTGGCTCGCCGACCGGCTTGCCGGAAAGTCCTTCGTCAGCGAGCGCTGGTACGTCGCGGGCAGCGGGCGAGATCAACAAGACGCCGTATTGAACTGCAACGCTATGAGACTGTCGCGACGACAATTCCTGCGTGCGGCGGTGGGCGCTGCCGCGCTCTCTGCCGTCTCGTGCGCCGTAGCCGCACAATTATCCGTCGCGGCCGGTGCGCGTGATCGTCGGTTTGCCGCCGGGCAACTCGCCCGACATCGTCGCGCGTCTCATGGCGCAATGGCTGTCGGAACGGCTCGGCCAAGCCTTTGTCGTCGATAACCGGCCGGGCATTGCCACCAACATCGGCACCGAAGCCGTCGCGCATGCGCCACCCGATGGCTACACGCTGCTTCTCGTCACGGCGGGCAACGCCATCAATGGCGCGGTCTACAAGAATCTCAACTTCAATTTCCTTCGCGATTTCGCGCCGGTCGCGAGCATCGGCGGCATTCCGCTTGCCATGGTGGTCACTCCATCGTTGCCGGCTCAAACGGTTCCCGAATTCATCGCCTACGCCAAAGCCAATCCGGGCAAGATCGACATGGCGTCGGCTGGCAATGGCAGTGTGCCGCATATTGTCGGCGCGCTGTTCGAGATGATGGCCGGCGTCGATTTGGTGCATGTTCCCTATAAGGAAAGTTTCTTTCCCGATCTGCTCGCCGGCCAGGTCCAGGTCGCGTTCGAACCGGTGCCGGCGGTCGTCGGGTTATGTCCGAACTGGTAAACTGCGCGCTCTCGCGGTGACGAGCGCGCGCCGCCTGGATGTGTTACCCGACATCCCCGCGCTCGATCGAGTTTGTCCCAGGTTACGAAGGCGAGCGGCTGGCTCGGCGTCGCCGCGCCGAAGGACACGCCGGCCGACATTGTCGACAAACTCAACAGCGCGATTAATGCCGGCCTCGCCGATCCGAAGCTGCGAGGCCCGCCTGACCGACTTGGGCGCCGTCGTGACGCCGATGACACCCGACGGCTTCGAAAAGTTCATCGCCGACGAAACGGACAAATGGGCAAAGGTCGTGCGGTTCGCCAACATCAAAGTGGAGTGATCGCCCTCGCGCACGGTCAAGCCGCGGCCCGCCATCGCATGCCCAGCAGGCCGCGCGGGAAGAACAGCACGACCAGCATGAAGATCACGCCGATGAACGACATCCAGTTCACCGTCATCGACGAGATGTAGTCCTGCAGCACGACGAACACCGCGGCGCCGAGCAGCGGTCCCCAGAACGTGCGCATGCCGCCGATCACCGTCATCACCACGAAATAGCCCGACAGCGAATAGTGCAGCGCCAGCGGATCGGCGAAATTGTTGAGCAGCGCATAGAGCGTGCCGGCAAGCGCGGTGAAGAAGCAGGAGATCGAGAACGACAGCCAGATATGCCGCTCGACCGGAATGCCGAGGAAACGCGCGCGGCGCTCATTCTCGCGGATCGCCACCAACGTGCGGCCGAACGGCGAGCGCAGCAGACAGCCCCATCAGCGCCACCGCGACGGCAAAGATCGCCAGCAGGAAATAATAGAACGTGGTGCCGCCCTCGGTGATATCGAGCGTGAGCGGACCGAAGCCGATCGGCTCGCGGTGAAAATCGCGCAAGCCGTCGAAGCCGCCGGTGAAGCTGTTCCAGCTATAGGCGAGGTAATACCAGAGCTGCCCGAAGGCGATGGTGCACATGGCGAAATAGACGCCGCGCCGGCGCACGATCAGCAGCCCGAACAACGTGCCGGCGAATGCCGCCGAGCAGCGTGCCCGCCAGCATGGCGAGCGGCGTCGAATGCACGAGATAACGCAGCGTCAGCCCGGCGCCGTAGGCGCCGAGTCCGAAATAGGCGGCGTGGCCGAAGCTCAAGACGCCGGTGAAGCCGAGCAGCAGGTTGAGCCCCATGGCGGCCAGGCCGAACACCAGCACGCGGCCGGCGAGCGCGGTGTAGCCGCCGAGCAGCGGCAGCCAGAACGGCACCGTGACCAGCACCGCCCAGATCGCGACCAGCGACCAGCGTGATCGCCGGCGCGACGCAGCGGCCGCCGCGCTTGCGGCGACGGCGGCGCTCGGTGGTCACGACATCATTCCTTCCTCGCCCAGCAGGCCGCGCGGCCGGATCAGCAGCACCGCCATCAGGATCGCGTAGATCACCGCCTCGCTCGCCGCCGGATAGAACACGGTGGTCAGCGCCGCCGCCATGCCGATCAACAGGCCGCCGAACAACGTGCCGATCAGGCTGCCGACGCCGCCGACGATGATGGCGATGAAGCTCGGCATCAGCAGGTCGTCGCCCATGTTGGGATTGAGCCCGATCTGGCCGGCGGCAAGCACGCCGCTCAAGCCGGCCAGCAGGCAGCCGAGGGCGAAATTGAAGGTGCGCAGATTGCGGACATTGACGCCCAGCGACGCCACGGTTTCGAGATCGAACGTGCCGGCGCGGATGCGCAAGCCGACGCGGGTATAGCGCAGGAAGGCGAACAGTCCGATCACCGCGACGATGACGATCGCCACCATGAAGACGCGGTACCAGGTGATGAAGAACAGGCTCGGCGTGATCGGCTGCGACAAGACGCCGGGCAGGCCCATCGGCAGACCGTTCGGCCCCCAGATGTAGCGCGCCATGTCCTGCATCACGAAGGCCAGCCCGAAGGTGAGCAGCAGGCTATAGACCGGATCGCGATTGTAGATGCGGCGGATCATCAGCCGCTCGACCACGACGCCGATCAGCGCGGTGAGCAGCGGCGAGACCAGCAGCGCGCCCCAATAGCCGAGCGTCGGCGACAGCGTGAAGGCGAGATAGCCGCCGAGCGCCAGGAAATTGCCGTGGGCGAAATTGATGACGTTGCTGAGGTTGAGGATCAGCGACAGGCCGAGCGCCATCAGCACGTAGAACGCGCCGATGATCAGCCCGTTGGTGACGTTGAACAGTATGACTTGCGCCATCTGCCGCCTCTAAGCCTGATCAGACCTCGCCGCAGGCAGCAGATCAGGTCGGCTCGCACCATCTTGCAGCCGGTGTCGGCGACCGAGCCGGCGGCTTGTTCGCCGGGCACCAGCGTCGGCACCGTGAACACGTCGTCGGGACTTGCCTTCGGCGGATGCACTTCGCCGACGAAGATGTTCGGCATCAGTTCGTGATCGCCGGCGCGGTAGCGCACCTTGCCGGGCTGCAGCGCCACATCCGGCGGCAGTTCGATGTCCTCCATCGCCTTCGCCATTTTCGGCCCTTCGAGCGACTTCGCCTTTTCCGCCGCCAGCCGCACCGAATGCACCGACACGTAGCCGAACCAATCGCGCGCCGACGGCGTCTTTTTGGTCGCCGCGCGATATTCGCCGACGAACTTCACGACTTCGGGCACGTTGGGCTGATTCCACCACCATTCCATGTCCCACCAGCCGGTCTGCGCCTCCGGCGGCACGCCCTTGATGCTTTCCAGTTCGAACAGCGCGCCGCCGAGCGCCATTTCCTTCTGCATGCCGAACTGGGTGAACTGCTTCATGCAATTGATCTGGGTCAGCCCGCCCATGTTGTTGAGCAGCACGTTCGGCTTGTAGGCCTTGGCCTTGATCAGTGTGGCGGAGAAATCGGTGTTGTTGATCGGCAGCATGTCGCCGTCATAGGTGCCGCCGAGCTTTCTTGAGCGCCTTGATGAAGGCGTCCTGCAAGGTGTGGCCGTAGGCGTAATCCGGCGTGATGAAGAACCACTTCTTGCCGAACCGCTTCACCAGTTCCGGCGTCACCGCCTTGGCGTCCATCGTGGTGGTATTGCAGACGCGGAAGACGTTCCATTTGCAATTGGTGCCGGTGATCGGATCGGTGTGGCCGCCGGGCACGATGTGGAAGACTTTCTTCTCGGCTGGTCACCTGCGACATCGCGTAGGCGATGCCGGAATTCACATCGCCGAAGATCGCGTCGACCTTGTCGCGGTCGATCAGCTTCTGCGTCTTCTGCACGCCGGTGCCGACGTCGTTGGCCGAAGTCTTCGACCAGAAGCTGGACCTGGCGGCCGAGAATGCCGCCCTTTTTGTTGATCTCGGCTTCGGCATATTTGGCGCCGTCGACCTCGCTCTGCGCCAGGGCCGACAGCACGCCGGTCAGCGGATCGACCATGCCGATCTTGACCGGCTCTTCGCCGAGCGCCGCGATGATGAACGGCGCGCCGATAACCTGGCTGGCGCCGAGCGCGACGCCCGCCTTGATCAAGGTGCGGCGGCGGACGGACATTCCCACCTCTGACATTTTGAACCTCCCTAATGTCACCCGTAATGTCACCGACTTATTTTTGTTTATTGTTTGTGCGAAAGGCACAAAGCCCAGCCCGGCTGCAAACATCTTCTACCCCGCTTTTGATGCGGTCAAGGAGAAGCTGGCGTCGCCTGCGGCGGCCGGATCAACAAGTCGCAGACGCGCTTTGCCTAACACGCGCGGGCGCCGCCTTGCGGCCGTCGGCTTGGGTTTCATCCACGGCGCCTTGGTCAATTGGCCGGTGCCGTAATAGGTGATAACGAGCGGTGCATGGCGCGTTCTCCGAACTTGTATTAGCAGTTGATGCTGGATGTGCCGCGTTTGTGGAGTATGACACGTCGCGCGTGGGGCATGACCAGGGGCAAGATCGAGACGCCGATGGGTGACAGATACGAGACGGTGAAGGTCGCTGCCGTGCAGGCCGCCTCGGTATTTCTCGACCGCGACGGGTCGACCGCCAAGGCGTGCGCGCTGATCCGCGAGGCTGGGCGCAATGGCGCGCGGGTGATCGGCTTTCCCGAGGGTTTTATTCCGGCGCATCCGGTCTGGTACCATCATCACGTTGCGACAGGCGCGCTCGCCAACCGGCTGTCGGTCGAGCTGTTCAAGAACGCGGTGGAAATTCCCGGAGCCGGAGACGGACTGCGCTGTGCGCGGCCGCGCGCGACGCCGGCGGCTTACGTGGTGATCGGGCGTCTGCGAAAAGCTGCCGAACACGATCGGCACGCATGTTCAATACGCAGCTCTACATCGGCCCCGACGGCACGCTGATCGGCAAGCACCAGAAGATCATGCCGACGGTCGGCGAACGGCTCGTGCATACCGGGCGGCCACGGCGACACGTTCGGCGCGTTCCACACGGCGTTCGGGCCGATGAGCGGGCTCATCTGCGGCGAGAATTCCAATCCGCTGGCGGTGTTTGCGCTGACCGCCGAGGGCACGCGCATCCATGTCATGAGTTGGCCCAACCATTTTCCGACCAGCGGCGATCCGATGCGCAACCGTGTCGCCATCAATTCGCAGGCTTTCGCGCAGATGAGCAAGGCGTTCGTGGTTTCGGCCTGCGGCACGGTCGACGAGGCCATGATCGAGAGGCTCGCAGCCGACGCCGGAGGCCGAGGCATTCTTGCGCAATCCGGATTGCTGCGGCGGCAGCGTGATCGTCGCGCCCAATTCGCGCATCATCGCCGGTCCGATGGGGCTGGAGGAAGGCATCCTCTACGCCGATTGCGATCTCGAACTCGGCATCATGATGAAGCTGCGTCACGATTTCGCCGGCCACTACAATCGGCCCGATATTTTCCAGCTGCATGTCAACCGCGCGGCGCCGCAACTCTATCGTGTTCACAGCGCGGAGCCCGAAGCGCTGCCCGGCATTGCGGATCCCGAGGCGCTCGCGGCGCCGTCGCCGCGGCTTGCCAATCTGGCGCCGCCCGACGCGGACGAATAGTCATCGTCACGCACATCAGGTCGTCACCTCATGGATGTATTCGAAGCAGTGGACTCGCGGCATCGCCTGCCGCTGGTTTCTCGACAAGCCGGTCGATCCCGCGATCGTCCGCGATCTTATCGGGCGCGCCGCACGCGCGGCCTCCGGCGGCAATCTGCAGCCCTGGCACCTCTATGCGCTCACCGGCGCGCCGCTCGCCGATATCAAACGGCAAGTCGCGGCCCATATCGCCGGCCACGATCCGCGCCACGACGATGCCGAGTATCCGATTTATCCGAAGACGATGTGGGAGCCCTATAAGTCGCGCCGCGAGGAGCATGGCGTTCAGCTTTACGGCGCGCTGCATCGCCCGCGACGATGCCGAAGGCCGGCTCGATCAATACAAGCGCAATTTTGAGTTCTTCAACGCGCCGGTCGCGTTGTTTATCGCGATCGACCGCAAGCTCGGGCCCGGGCCAATGGGCCGATCTCGGCGGCTACATCCATGCGCTGGCGTTTCTCGCGCGCGGCTACGGTCTCGATACTTGCCCGCAGGAAGCGTGGGCGCGCATGCATCGCATCGTCGGCGCCATTCGTGAAATTGCCGCCGGAACAGATGCTGTTCTGCGCCGTCGCGATCGGCTACGGCGATCATCAGCATCCGGCCAACAGCTTTCGCTCGCCGCGGGCGCCGCTCGAGGATTTCTGCACGTTCGCCGGTTTTGAGTGAGAGCCGCTTTCCCGCCCCCGCGCGCGGCGGCAGAACCTGCTCGCGTCTGCCGATATTGGCGTCGGCATGAGTCATGAACAAGCTCTCTCGTTCTCGCGACGCGTGAGCGCCCGAGGTTTGCCAACGGTCTGTAGCCCGGATGGAGCCAACGGGTCCGGCCCGAAGTGGCCGGCCCGATGACAAGCTCCGCGTAATCCGGGGCGGCGGTGACGCCTCACGATCGTTCCCGGATTACGCTGCGCTCCATCCGGGCTACTGATTTGAGAAAAAAAGGAAGCGGAACGCCGGCAGGCGCGTCGTCAACCGCCGCGCCCCAGCGGGGGCACGGCGCGCGCTCTGCGGAGCGCGCTCGCCTGTCGGCGTTCCACCGCGGTTCTCGCCAAAGGGACTGTTCATCCCAATGGCTCAGCTCGGGCCAAGGCTTCCCGCAACGCAGCGCCTGTAAGCGGCGGGTTACCCCGCCGGCGCCGGTCCGGTTACAGCGAGCACCTCGCGTGCCGGTCATAGTGCCGGCAGGCTTGATATCCGAGCCGCCCGGGAATGGGGTGTATGGCCCCATCCGCGGGCACCGCACTCACCCCGCCGCCGGAGAGTACCCTCGCCCGGCGGCGTCCTTAAGGGCGAGATGATTCGCTGAATATAATCCTATTTGCGACAGATGTCAAGCATTCGTCGCTCTAAACGCGACTTATTTGAAGCCCGACGGAACGCGCTGATTTCATTCCGTTTTCCTGAAGGCGCGAGCCAACAGGTTCGCTTCGCCGGCGCGATGGGTAAACTCCGCGAGCTTCGTTGGGTGCCAGCCCAAGCGCTTCGCCCGCATCAGCCGAGCGTGATGCCTGCCGCGTGGATGACCTTGGCCCACTTCGCAGTCTCGTCGGCAATGAGCTTGCCGAATTCAACGGCTGTCATTGGCATCGCAACGCCGCCCAAGCCGGCGATCCGTTCCTTGGTACCAGGATCGGCGAAGCCGGCATTGACCGCCCTGTTCAGCGTGTCGACGATTTCGGCGGGCGTGTTTTTCGGCGCGCCGAGTCCGAACCATGCCGTCGCCTCATAGCCGGGCACGAATTCACCCACGGCGGGCACGTCTGGCAGCGCTGGGGACCGCGTCGCGGAGGTGACCGCCAGAGCGCGCAGCTTGCCAGCCCTGACATACCCGATCGACGAGAGAATGGGTTCAAACATGACCTGCACTTGGCCGTCTATCAGATCGACGAGAGCCGGGCCGCCGCCGCGATAGGCTACCGGAATCAGGTTGACGCCCGCCATCATCTTGAACAGCTCGCCAAAGATGTGGGGCGTACTGCCGTTGCCGGCTGTCGCCATGTTGAGCTTGCCGGGATTGGCTTTGGCGTAGGCGATAAACTGAGGAACGGTTTTGGCCGGAATCGACGGATTGACCAGCATGACGTCGGGCACGCGCATGATGCCTGCGACCGGTTCGATGTCGCGGACAAAATCGAAATTGAGGTTGTCGTAGAGCGAAGCGTTGATGGCGTTCGGCGTTGCGGCCAGAAGCAGCGTGTAGCCGTCGGCCGGTGCATTGACGACGAATTCGGTGCCGATATTGCCGCCCGCGCCCGCTCGATTTTCGATGACGAACGACTGGTGGAGCCGTTCCGACAGCCATTGTCCCATCAGGCGAGCGGAGATGTCTTGCGCCCCGGCCGGCGCAAGGCCGACGATCACGTGCACCGGCCGTGTCGGATAGGTTTGCGCCCGCGCGATGCGCGAGACCGCCGGGAGCGCCGCGGCGCCGGCGGCGAAACGAAGAAACCTGCGACGAGGAAGTTTCATGATGATGCCCTACGAGCTTGCGTGGCCTCGGCAGATGCCGAAGGTGTCACGAAACCGATATCGATTTATTTCGGATTGCTCGCCCGCCGCAGGCACAATCGCTGCCTTTGAAATTCACGGAACGTCGGCATGTCCCGCTGGCAACTCTGGGCCGTACGCTAGCTTATCTGTATGACAATGACCAGCAAATCCGATGCGGCGGAATAGCGCTTATCGACATTCGCCGCCCAGCACCAACGCCGGCCGCGATGCAAGACCGGCGGTTTGGTCGAAAATGATCCTGACCTGAAGGGGTTTGCATGTCGTGACGCTCTGAAGCGCCAACGCGGTGAACATGAGCCGGCGTTATTTGAGAGGTGGCCATGCAATCTTCGCCGCGCATCAGCCGGGCGTCCACGATGCATCTCTCGGGCTCGCCGCTTGGGCGTCCCGCTCTCCGCTCCCGATTTCCTGGATACGCCACCGTCTGAGGAAAAATTGCAGGCTTGTCAAGCGACGAACGCCGCGATAGTCGGGCGCCTTCGCATGAGACGGCGACATCCAAAACTTTCCAGACTGAAGAACAGCAGCGCATGACACTTGCGTGCGGCATAGATTTCGGGACGTCGAACTCCGCCGTTGGCGTCTGCGACGCGGCGGGGCCTCGTCTGTTGCCCATCCAGCGTGGCGTAACGTCGGTGCCGACGGCGCTGTTCTTCAGCTCCGACGACAATTCGACGACGTTCGGCCACGACGCTCTCGAGCGCTACTTCGCGCGCGAGCCCGGCCGCTATCTGCGCGCCATCAAGAGCATTCTCGGCACCAAGCTTTTCGAGGAGACCACACAGGTCAAGCTGCAGCGCTATTCCTTCGGCGAGATCATCGCGACGTTTCTCCGCTTCTTGCGTTCCGCAGCCGACGAAAGCCTCGGCGCGCGGCCGACGGGCGTGGTGCTTGGCCGTCCGGCGTTCTTTGTCGACGACGACCCCGAGGCCGATGCCGCCGCGGAGCGCCAGCTCGAGGCGGCGGCCCGGGCCGCCGGCTTCGAGCGGATCGCCTTCCAGTTCGAGCCGATCGCGGCCGCCCTCGACTATGAGCAAAGCGTCAACACCGAGGAGATCGCGCTGGTCGCCGATATCGGTGGCGGCACCTCGGACTTCTCGGTGGTGCGGGTTTCTCTCGAGCGCGCGCGATCGAGCGACCGGCGCCAGGACATTCTCGGAATTCACCGGCGTACACATCGGCGGCACGGATTTCGACAGACAGTTGGCGATGGCGCGCGTGATGCCGGTGCTGGGTCTGCGCAGTCCGCTTCGCCGCAAGGGCCTGGACGCGCCATCGTGGTACTTCTCCGACCTCGCGACCTGGCACAGGATTAACTTTCTCTACAAACCCAAAGTGCTGAGCGAGGTCCGTGGCGTCTTACGGGATTCGGCGGAGCCCGAAAAAATCAAGCGGCTGCTGCGCGTGCTCGAACAGGGCAAGGGCCACGAGCTGTTGGCGGCCGTCGAAGCGGCCAAGATCGAACTGTCGCACGCCGATCTTGTCCCGCTCGATCTCGATGGCAGCGTCGGCGGCATCGCTCTGGAGATCACCCGCGCAGAGCTCGAGGCAGCCGTCGCCGACAGCCTTCAGCGCATACGATCGCGCATCGACGATGTGCTCCGAATGGCCGGTTTGACGCCGGACTCGGTGTCGGCCGTGTTTCTCACCGGCGGCGCGACCAGGATGCCTTCCGTGCGGCAGTCCATTGCCGCCGCAGTACCCACCGCGCGCCTCATTGCGGGCGATGCGTTCGGGAGCGTCGCCACGGGTCTCGCGCTCGATGCCGCCAAGCGATTTGCCGAACGGTAACGGGAATAAATGCTGAGAAAACGGCAGTGTGGTAGGGTGCCGTCGGTCTGACGGAGACGGCTTGTGCGGCGGCGTGAGTTGATTGCACTGATCGGCGGAGCAGTTGTGTGGCCGCTCGGAGCGCGGGCGCAACCGGCGACGATACCGCGTCCGGAGACCGCGACGCCTCATAGGGCTGCCAACGAACGCGATTCCATTTTGCAACAGGCCGAGCGTCTTGGCGCTCCCATGGCCGCCGTTCAGCGCGCCATTCAGCTCTCGCAGCAGCCGATTTTTCCCAAAAAAGACGTGCTCGCGGTGTTCGACATCGCACAGCCGTCGGCGAAGAAGCAATTCTACGTCTTGGATTTCAAATCAGGTCAGGTCACCGCCCATTACGCGGCGCATGGACGAGACAATGGAGCCAACGTAAGAGCCACCAAATTCAAGGGTTTCCAGAAGGACCTGGATATGGTGCCGTTGGGCCCGCTGAAGACCGCGCATTCCGAAGTGATGGATCATTACAAGACGATCGTGGATCGCTACGACCGGACCGTTTATCCGAACATGATCGTCGTGGAGCTCGAGGGCGTCGCGCCGTACAACAGTTACATCAACCGCACGCCGCCGTACAAATGGATCATCCATCCGAACTGGTACACCACCGCGGCTTTTCGCGCCAAGAATAACGGCGTGCTGGGCCGGAGCAACGGCTGCATCACTATCGATCCGGTCGAAAACAACCAGCTCATCACGCAACTTCAGGATGGCGCGCTGGTTTACGTGACGGTCGGTAACGACCCGATCGAACGCTATTTATAATTCGAGTGCCCGGTCTCAAAACGACGGCAGAACGAACGCAGTTTGTCCGAAAGAGAGCGAAAACCTGATGTCCGCAACGCGCACAACGCTGCTGGTCGGCACGACCAAGGGCGCCTTTCTGATTTCCGGCGGGAACGACCGGAGCGGCTGGGCCATTCGCGGGCCCTTACTGTGACGGCTGGCCGATCAATCACATGATCGGAGACCCGGAGACCGGCACGCTGTGGGCCGGCGGCGGCGGCGAATGGCATGGCGCCGGCGTCTGGCGCAGCGAAGACGGCGGCGCGAGCTGGAAGGTCACCCGTCTCACCAAGGGAACGATGGACGATTGGGCCGCCAAAGATCCCAATTTCGCAAAGATGATCGGCTGGACTGAGGAACCGTTACCGTTCGCCGACTCGTTCGCGCAAATCTGGTCGCTCTAGCTACGCGCACGGCACGCTGTATGCAGGCACCAAACCGGCGAGCCTCCTGGCCAGCAAGAACGGCGGCAAGGATTGGGTGCAGGTGCAGGCCTGACAGATCACCCTTCTGCCGACAGCTGGACCCCCGGTGGCGTCGGGCTGATGCTGCACACCATCGTCCCCGATCCGGACAACCAGAAAAAGCTCTGGGTCGGAATCTCGGCCGCCGGCGTGTTTGCGACCGAGGACGGCGGCGCGACATGGGAGCGCCGCAATCGCCTCTCGAACGCCGAAGCCTGCGGCCACGCCGAGCATCCCGCCGCGCCGCGCGACGGTGACATCGGGCACTGCGTGCACAACATGTTCCGTGCGCCAGGCGCAAGCGACGTGCTGTACCAGCAGAACCACTATGGCGTTTGGCGCTCGGCCGATGGCGGCCGAAGCTGGAACGATCGCACCAAGGGTTTGCCATCGACCTTCGGCTTTCCCATCCGCGTTCATCCGCGGGACCCGAACACGATCTGGACGCTGCCACTCAACGGTGATACGGCCGGACGTTTTCCGCCCGATGCCGCCGCGGCGGTCTGGCGATCGCGCGATGGCGGCCAAAGCTGGCAGGCGATGCGCCAAGGCCTGCCGCAGAAGGGCTGTTTCTTCACCGTTCTCCGTCAAGCGATGGCCGGCGACGACCGCGACCCAGCGGGAATTTATTTCGGCACGAACAGCGGCTCGGTGTTCGGCAGCATCGACGAAGGCGAGACCTGGCAGGAGATCGCACGTCACCTGCCGACAATTCTTGCCGTCGAAGCAATCGACCAAAGCGCCGTTTAAGTCCGGTGCCGGCGCGACGGCGATTCCGGATCGTGCTGCTTGCGCAACGCGTCGGCCGAGCGACAAACCACTTCGGAAATTTGCAGGAGCTGTCTGGCCAGCGGACTGGTCTTGCGCCAGATCATGCCGATCGTTCGCGACGGTTGCGGATTCTTGAAGCGAGCGACCGACACCGACGCCGAGCGCGTCTCCACCGCCACGGCCATTTCCGGGATCAGCGTGACGCCGATGCCGGCGCTGACCATCTGGACCAGCGTCGACAGCGAGCTCGCGTCCAGCATCTCGCGGGGCGGCGACGATTGCATATTGCAGAACGACAGCGCCTGATCGCGAAAACAGTGCCCCTCTTCCAGCAGAAGCAGCCGCATTTCGCGCAGCGCTTCGCGGCTCGGGCACCGGCGTTCCCTCGTCCTCGCCCGGCCGGACCAGCAGGAAATTCTCCGCGAACAGCGCGACCTCGGTCAAGCGAAGGTTCGGAGACCGGCAGAGCGACGATCGCGGTGTCGAGCCGGCCTTCCGCGAGTTCTTGGATCAGCTTCGACGTCAGCGTCTCGCGGACGTGAATGTCGAGTTCGGGATGCATGCGCGTGAGGTTGCCGATGACCGTCGGCAGCAGATAGGGCGCGATCGTCGGGATCATGCCGATGCGCAGCCGGCCCGCAAGCCGGTCGCGCGACGCGCGCGCGAGGTCTCCCAGTTCGTCGACCGAGCGCAGGATGTCGCGGACGCGCAGCGCGGCCTCTTCGCCGAACTGCGTGAGCCGGACCTGCCGCGCGCCTCGCTCGAACAGCACGGCGCCGAGCGCTTCCTCCAGTTCCTTGATCTGCATCGACAAGGCCGGCTGCGAGATCGCGCAGGCCGCCGCCGCGCGACCGAAATGGCCGTGACGCGCCAGCGCATCGAAATAGCGAAGCTGCCTCAGGGTGATGCTGACTCATCAGAAAATCTTATCGCAGCGATCAATAAATTCAACTTTACCTGATGGATGGATCGGCGTAAGCAAGCACGATGCGCGCGCTGGCAAGAGACGGTGCCGCAGACCCGTTCGAAAGACCGGCATACCGATCGGAGAGAAACATGGACGCAAAGACTGACGACAAGAGCGCGGGCAAATGCCCGTTCACGGCGGCAGCCGCGGACACAGGAACCGCGACTGGTGGCCGGACGCGCTGGACATCGAGATGCTCCATCGGAACTCGCCGCTGTCCGATCCGATGGGCAAGGACGTTCGACTACGCCAAGGAATTCAAGAGCCTCGACCTCAACGCCGTGATCAAGGACCTGCATGCCTTGATGACGGATTCGCAGGAGTGGTGGCCGGCCGACTTCGGCCATTACGGCGGCCTGTTCATCCGCATGGCCTGGCACAGCGCCGGCACCTACCGCATCGCCGACGGCCGCGGCGGCGCCGGCGCCGGCCAGCAGCGCTTCGCGCCGCTCAACAGCTGGCCGGACAACGCCAACCTCGACAAGGCGCGCCGGCTGCTGTGGCCGATCAAGCAGAAATACGGCCGGAAGATCTCCTGGGCCGACCTGATGGTTCTCGCCGGCAACGTCGCGCTCGAGTCGATGGGCTTCAAGACCTTCGGCTTCGCCGGCGGCCGCGCCGACGTCTGGGAGCCCGAAGAGCTCTACTGGGGTCCCGAGGGCACGTGGCTGGGCGACGAACGCTACAGCGGCGAACGCCAGCTTGCAGAACCGCTCGGCGCGGTGCAGATGGGCCTGATCTACGTCAATCCGGAAGGGCCGAACGGCAAGCCGGACCCGGTCGCGGCGGCCAAGGACATCCGCGAGACCTTCTTCCGCATGGCGATGAACGACGAGGAGACCGTCGCGCTGATCGCCGGCGGCCACACCTTCGGCAAGACCCACGGCGCCGGCGATCCGTCGCTGGTCGGCCCGGAGCCGGAAGGCGGCGCGCTCGAGGATCAGGGCCTCGGCTGGAAGAGCAAGCACGGCACCGGCATCGGCGCCGACGCCATCACCAGCGGCCCGGAAGTCACCTGGACGCAGACGCCGACGAAGTGGAGCAACCACTTCTTCGACAACCTGTTCAACTACGAATGGGAGCTGACCAAGAGCCCGGCCGGCGCGCAGCAGTGGAAGGCGAAAGGCGCCGACGCCGACGATCCCGGACGCCCACGACCCGTCGAAGAAGCATGTGCCGACCATGCTGACCACCGACCTCGCGCTGCGCTTCGACCCGGCCTACGAGAAGATCTCGCGGCGCTTCTACGAGCATCCGGACCAGTTCGCCGACGCCTTCGCCCGCGCCTGGTTCAAGCTGACGCACCGCGACATGGGCCCGATCGCGCGCTATCTCGGCCCGCTCGTGCCGAAGGAGACGCTGATCTGGCAGGACCCGATCCCGGCGGTCGATCATCCGCTGATCGACGAGCAGGACATCGCCGCGCTGAAGGCGAAGATCCTCGCGTCCGGCCTGTCGGTCTCGCAGCTGGTCTCGACCGCCTGGGCGTCGGCGTCGACGTTCCGCGGCTCCGACAAGCGCGGCGGCGCCAACGGCGCGCGCATTCGCCTCGCGCCGCAGAAGGACTGGGAGGTCAACCAGCCGGCGCAGCTCGCGACGGTGCTGCAGAAGCTCGAAGCGATCCAGAAGGAGTTCAACGCCTCGGCCAGCCGGCGGCAAGAAGGTCTCGCTCGCCGACCTGATCGTGCTCGGCGGCAGCGCCGCGGTCGAGAAGGCGGCGAAGGACGGCCGGGCACGACGTGAAGGTGCCCTTCACGCCGGGCCGCATGGACGCCTCGCAGGAGCAGACCGACGTCGAGTCCTTCGCGCCGCTCGAGCCGCGCGCCGACGGCTTCCGCAACTATCTCAGCGGCAAGCAGCAGTTCATGGCGCCGGAGGAGGCGCTGGTCGATCGGGCGCAATTGCTGACGCTGACCGCGCCGGAGATGACGGTGCTGCTCGGCGGCCTGCGCGTGCTCGGCGCCAATGCCGGCAGCTCCAAGCACGGCGTCTTCACCAAGCAGCCGGGACGCTGACCAACGACTTCTTCGTCAACCTGCTCGACATGGGCACGGAATGGCAGCCGGCCGGCGCCGATGGCGTGTACGAGGGCCGCGACCGCAAGACCAACGACGGTCAAGTGGACCGGCACCCGCGTCGACCTGATCTTCGGCTCGCACTCGCAGCTGCGCGCGCTCGCGGAAGTCTATGCGCTGCGCGGACTCGAAGGAGAAGTTCGTGAAGGACTTCGTCGCGGCCTGGACCAAGGTGATGAACCTCGATCGCTTCGACCTCGCCTGATCGTTGTCGAAGCTGTGGCAAGATATCAGGGCGGCGTTTCAAAACGCCGCCCTGACGAGCAGCGGGTCGCCCGCCGTTCTTGCGGCCGCGAATTTACGCATTAGCTCCAATGTGATATGACGATCCTGGGAGTGCAGCCATGGATCTCAATGCCCTTGGCTATGTCGGCATCCGCACCAAGAATCTCGAGGATTGGGCGACCTACGGCACGCGCTTCCTCGGCATGCAGCTCGTCGATAAGAGCCGCGGCACGCTGGCTTTGCGCATGGACGACCGCAAGCAGCGCGTGATCGTGCACAGCGACGAAGGCGAGGGCCCGTCGTTCTATGGCTGGGAAGTCGCCGATGCCGCCGCGCTTGACGCATTCGCGGCGCATCTGGAGAAAAACAGCGTCAAAGTCGCGCGCGGCTCGCGCGCGCTTGCCGACGAGCGGCGCGTCAAGGATTTGATCGTTTTTTCCGACCCGATCGGCAACCGCCTCGAAGTGTTCCATGGCGCCGAGACCGCGACCGATCCGTTCAAGCCCGGCCGTTCGATCTCCGGCTTTCGCACCGGCCCGCTCGGCATGGGCCATGCCGTGCTGACCGCCGAGCGGATGGAAGAGGTCGTGCCGTTCTACACCGAGGTTCTGAACTTCAAGCTCAGCGATTATTTCGTCAAGCCGTTCTCGGCTTATTTCTTTCACCTCAATCCGCGCCACCACAGTATCGCCTTCATCGACACCGGCAAGAACGGCATCCATCATCTGATGGTCGAGCTCTGCTATCTCGATGACGTCGGACAGGGCTACGACATCGCGCTGCGCAAGCCGGAGATGATCGGCACCACGCTCGGCCGTCACGTCAACGACCACGTCACCTCGTTCTATTCGTGGTCGCCGTCGAAATTTCTGGTCGAGTACGGCTGGGGCGGCCGCACCATCGATCCCGAAACCTGGAAGCCGGAAGAGCGCACCGAGGGCCCGAGTCTGTGGGGCCACGATCGCAAATGGCTCACGCCCGAGGCGCTCGAACAATCGCGCGACCTGCGCGCCGGCGCCGCCGCAAACGGCGTACGCGTCCCGGTCAATGTGATGGACGGCAATTATCTGCGGGCGCGCGACGTCTGCCCGTGGTGGAACGCCACCATGCCGGCGCGAAAAACCGGCTAGCTTGCCGGACATTCGCGGTCGACATCGTCTTGGCGGAAGCCCTTGCGGCCCAGCCATGCCTCACTCGCATGCGTGTAGAGAACCCAATTGTCCAACGGGCTGATATGACACGCGACAACGCTCGGTCCATGGGCCGATAATGTCGCGCATTCCAAAAATGCTTCCGATCGGCCTTGTCGCCTACGGCCGAACACCGGATTTCACGCCGGAAAATCTCCCGGAAAAGCTTCAGGCGGCGCACTCGACCAAGCCAGGAACTTGGGCACTGCTCCGCGTTATTGAAGGAAAAGTCCTCTACCGTCTTGAGCCACCTGGCGACGACGAGCAAATCGCTGCCGCCGGGGAGAATGTCGTTATCGAGCCCGCCGTGCCGCATCGGGTCGCGTTCGTCGAGACGGGGCGCTTTTACGTGGAATTCTATCGCGCCGCCGGCCCGTCCGAATAACGGCTCGATGCCACTCGTTCAAAATCGGCGACGGGGCCGACGCGGGCGAGTCAACGACACCCCGGTGTCGTGTTCGCCTTGTTTTCCAGGTCGAACGGACCGAGCGTCTTGGCGGCGTAATCCGCAAACGTCGAATCGACCACCCGCGTGGCCGGAAATTTCGCGGTCGACATCTTGTTGGCAACGTACCAATCCTGCATGTCCATCATGCTGGCGATGTTGATCTTGCCGTCCGGATCGCGCGCCGGCCACGCTTTTTGATCGTTGAGGATTTGCGGCCGGCGCTCGGCGCCGGTGCGCGCCAGCATGGCGATGAAGTCCTTGCGATTGGGGCCGTCGTGATAGGCTTGGCAATAATCGCGGACGCCGCGCAGATAAGCGACAAAATAGCGCCGCGCCAGATCGGGGTCCTTCTTCGCCCAATCGGTGTTGATCATGACCACGGCGATCGTCATCGGGGTCGGCTTCACCAATGCGTCGATGTTCAAGAACGGCGCCGCGATCTTGTCGTCAACGAACTGCGTCGTCCATGGCGGGATGACTTCGGCGGCATCGATCGCCTTGTTGGCGAAGGCCAGCGCATATTGGGTGAACGGCAGCACCTTGAGATCGACGTCGTTGATGGTGAGGCCGCCGGTCTCCAGCGCTTTGCCGATCTCATAGGTTGAGACCGATCCGGTTCCGTTGGTTGCGATCACCTTGCCTTTGAGCTGTTTGACGCTCGTGATCTGGCTCGTGCGATCGGGCCGCAGCATGAGATTGTGACCGGTCGGGGTGCTCACCCGCGACATCACCATCGTGATCGGCAAACCCTTCTGAAGGCCGTTGAAGTAGCCCGCCGAGATGCCGCCCTCGATGACGTCGAACTGGCCTTGCGACAGCAGCGCGATCGAATTCGCCGAGGTGTCGAGGTCCTCGGTCTCCACCTTGATTCCCGCCTCTTTGAAATAGCCCTTTTCATCCGCGTCGTACGTCACCCCGGAGGTGATCGAACGCACCAGCCCGACATGGACGGTGGTTTCGGCGGCGACCGCGTGCGTTATCCCGATGGCGATCAACAGCGCCGCGGCACCGATCGCGAAGCCCGCCGGCATGGCTTTTGCCGTTACCGAATGTCCGTTTGCCCGCCCCATGGGGTGATCCGCCCTCGATTTGAGTTCGCCGATGGCCGCGTCGTTGCGCGGCGCAGAGTTATTCTAGAGCATGATTGGCGAAAATAGAATTGCCGACAGCGGTTGTCGTCCGAGGTACGAGCCAACGAGGCTGGCCCCGCCCGCGCGATGGTCAATTCCGCGAGCCGCGAAGGATGTGCGGCAGGGCCGTCGCCCTTCGAAGCCAACTCGGGAGCGGCACCCGCAAAACGTGCCGTTGATGGCGTCAGCTAGCTGCGGCGCATCGCGGTCCACTTGCCGTAGCATTGGCCGCCGTCAGTCTTCCAGTAGCCGCCACCCATCTTCCCGTTGAGCCTGCCGTAGCCGGTGGCGCTTTGGCCGTCTTTGCTCACCGTCACGCTGATCCCGCCGGCGCTGGTGACGACACCGGAGATTTGGTAGCTGAAATCGTTATCGGCCTGACGGACTTGGCCGTTCGTGATGATGGCCGGATAGCGATAGCTGGGGTCGCACGGCCCGGCGTCGGTGTAGATCGAGACGCTCCATAAGCCGTTATAGACGCTCGCGCCGCCGCGCACCGGCCGGCTGGCCGCATCCGACGGCGTAGCAGCGATCGCCACAAGCAAGGCGGTCGCTGCGATTGCAGAGATAAAGCCCCCAAATGTTTTCATCTGTTCGCTCCCGTTTTCTCGACGTCGCCGGATTCAGTCGTTGACTTGCCCGGATAGGGCGGAGGTTCAGCGCTGAAGGGATTGGCGCTTTTGCCGAGATCGTAGCCGGCCTGAAACAGCGCCTGCATGAATGTCGGATCGAAAGGACCCCGGCTCGGTGCGTTGAAGTCCTGCGGAATGGTGGCGACGTTGAAGCCGATGCTGTCGCGCTTTGCCGCCACATAGGTGCGGTCGAGCATGAAGCGAAGGTCGACCATGACGGCCATGCCGACCGCCTGGGTGAGGATTGCGGGCGTCGAGCGTTCGACGACTTGGAAGTTCGGATCGAGTTCGCTGTTGATTACGATGTAAAGCTCAGTCGCCGGCAGCTTGTAGCTGCTGGTGCTTGCCATCAAGGCGGGCGGCGCGACAAAAAATTGCCCGCCGACGCCGCCGTCGACATGCATTTCCTGAAAGCTTTTGCCGTTCGCCTCGACATTGATCAGCACCGGCGGAAAGGCGCCCGGGATGCTGCCGGAGGCGAGCATGATGCTGCGGAACAGATTGAGTGCGTCATCGCCGCCGTGAGCCGCAATCGCGCCCATGTTCCAGACCACCGAACGCTGCGCGTCGAGATCGGTGGTGACGATGAAAAGACGCCGGCCGTCGTTATATTGCGTGGCGATGTCGGCGAGCAGCGCCGGCGTGATCTCTTTGGCGATCAGATCCTTGAGCGGCCAGGAATCCACGAAGCTCTCGCCGGTCCCGCCGACCTCGAAAATATCCGCCGCAGTGATTTTGGTGTAGGCGGCACGCAGCGCATCGTCATACTTCGCACCGGCGAATATAAATGGCGCCATCAGCGCGCCGGTGCTCACGCCGGTGACAACCGAATAGTCCGGCCGCTTGTTGGCGGCACTCAGGCCGTTGAGCAGGCCCGCGCCGAATGCTCCATCCGAACCGCCGGTCGACAGAATAAGCCATGGCCCCGGCTGTGACGGCAGCGCCTTGATGAAATCCTTTTCCGAATCTCCCCAGAACCGCGCATCCGGCATGCCCGGAATGCTGGCGGCCTCTTCATCGGCTGCCGTGAAGGGCGTGCGCGGCGGGAGCTGTTTTGGTTTTACGGCGGCGACGGCGGGGGCATTTGATGCCGCCTTTGGCGCGGCCTTGGGCCGCGCCCGGGCGGCATGGTGCCGGGTAACGGCGGCGGGTTTAGGGACGTCCTGCGCATGGGCTGGCGCGGTAAAAGTGGTTGCGGCGGGCAACGCGAGGATGAGTCCCGACAGCAAAGCGGCGGTCGTGCAGGAATACCAACCCGTATGGCGTGTCATGATGACATTTGTGTCCTGATATCGACAGGAGGTTCGGATTCCTGTTCCATTCAAATTAAAGCGTGCGACAGCCAGACGACGACCGGCAAATAAGATCGCCCTGGACGAACGTCAATTGGGCCGAAAATAGCGTCGCGTGTCGCTCGCGGCCGAGCGGCTCAAGCGTGCCGGTCGGCGACGAATTTGGCGCCCTCGATCAGGATCGCCGCCGCGGGTCCAAACGGCGCAAGCGCCTGCTCCGCCTCCGCGACGAGTTGACTGAGCCGGGTCTTTGCTGCCGCCACGCCGAGCACGCTGACCATTGTGGCTTTGCCCGCGATCGCATCCTTGCCGGTCTGTTTGCCCACCAGCGCGGGATCGCCTTCGAGATCGAGCAGATCGTCGGCGATCTGGAAGGCTTGACCGACCACCGATCCGTAGCGCTCGAGCGCTTTCCGTTGCGGCTTTGTCGCCGCCGCAAGGATGCCGCCGGCCTGGCAGGCGAACCGCAGCAATGCGCCGGTCTTCATCGCCTGCAACATGCGCACGTCGTTCTCGCCCAGCCGCTGCGGCACGTTGTCGGCAAAGCGGCCTTCCGCCGCCAAGTCGAGCATCTGGCCGCCGACCATGCCGCCCAGACCTGAGGCGCGGGCCAGAGTGGTGACAAGCTCGATGCGGACCGCCGGATCGGTGTGGGTCTGCGGTCGCGACAGGATGTCAAATGCCAAGGTTAAAAGGCCATCACCTGCGAGGATTGCCGTCGCCTCATCGAATTTCTTATGCGCGGTGGGCTGTCCGCGCCGCAACGCGTCATTATCCATGGCGGGCAGGTCGTCGTGCACAAGAGAGTAGCAATGCACGCACTCCAGCGCCGCGCCCACCATCAAGGCGTTGTCCCGTGGAACATTGAATAACGCAGCGGATTCGACCACCAGGAATGGCCGGAACCGCTTACCGCCGCCGAGGCTGGAATAACGCATGGCTTCCATGAGCCTTGCGGGACGGCTCGTTTCGCCATGTTCCGGCCCTCCGGCCAGAAGCTTATCGAGCAGGGCTTCGGTGTCGGCCGCCACTGTATCGAGGCGAGCGAGGAAAGGACTTTCCGTAGCATTCATCGTGTCTTGGTCCAACGTTCCGGCGACCCTGCGGGGTCCTATATAAGGTGCTCAATTTACGGGATAACAGTCAGCCGGCCTCCAGGTAACCCCGTCCGCGCCGGCTGATGTCTGCCCCCCAAAGGGTCGTCAAAGTGGGAGTATCTGTGGCCAACGACCTCTTAGCGTCAATGGTGCTTGCGATCTGGCTCTATCTCTTGGCTGCGCGCGGGGGGTTTTGGCGGGCGGTCGAGCGCGACGGCGACATTGCGTCCTGGGATGGCGCCTGGCCGGCGATTGCGGCGGTCATCCCCGCCCGCGACGAGGCCGAGGGCGTCGGCGAGACGATTGCCTCGCTGCTGCGGCAGGACTACCCCGGCGCATTCCATGTGATCCTGGTCGACGACCAGAGCCGCGATGGCACCGCGCAGGTGGCGGCGACGGCGGCGGCGGCGCTCGGCGCCGCTGATCGGCTGACGGTTTTGCCCGGGCGAGCCTTGCCGGGCGGCTGGACCGGCAAACTCTGGGCGCAACAGCAGGGCGTCGAGCGTGCCGGGACCCTATCGCCGGCGCCGGCTTACCTGTTGTTCACCGACGCCGATATCGTTTATGCGACGGATGCGCTGAGGAGTCTGGTGGTGCGGTCTGAAGTTGACGGAACCGTGCTCACCTCGCTGATGGCCAAACTGCGTTGCGAGAGCTTCGCCGAACGTGTGTTCGTGCCGGCCTTCATCTTCTTCTTCCAGATGCTTTATCCGTTCGCGTGGGTCAACGATCCGCGCCGCGCGACGGCCGGTGCGGCGGGCGGCTGCATGCTGGTGCGTCGCGATGCGCTCGACGCCGCGGGCGGCATGGCGGCGATCCGCGACGCATTGATCGACGACTGCGCGCTGGCGAAAGCCCTCAAGGCGCACGGCCCGATTTCACTCGCCTTGACCGAACGCGTGCGCAGCATTCGCGGCTACCCTGACGTCGGCAGTATCCGCCACATGGTGTCGCGTACCGCCTATGCGCAGTTGCGCTATTCGCCGCTGCTGCTGGCGGGAACCGTCGTCGGACTAGCGCTGACCTATCTGGCGCCGGTGGCGCTCACAGTCTTCACCGACGGGATCGCGCAGTTTTTTGGACTCTTCGCATGGCTGCTGATGGCGTTCGCGATGCGGCCGACATTGCGGTTTTATCGTCTGACGGGGTTATGGGGTCTGGCGCTGCCGGCGATTGCCGCCATGTATATGGCGTTCACGATCGATTCCGCTTATCAGCATGCGCGCGGGCGAGGCGGCATGTGGAAGGGCCGTGCCCAAGCCAACGTTTCGGAATTGCGATGAACGATATCAGCTTGAACAGCGCCACCGAATTGCGGTCCGGCAAGGGACACCGGGACGAGAATTTCCCGGTTGCCTCTTGGCTTATCCATCCGCGTCATCGCGGCGCAATCCTGGCGTTCTATAATTTCGTGCGCACCGCCGACGACATCGCCGATCATGCGACGCTCGAACCGCAACAGAAGCTCGCATTGCTCGATCGTCTCGAAGCCGGCGTCACCGGCCAAGGCGACAGCGATGCCGTTGCGGTGAAGCTGCGCAACGCGCTTGTCGAACGCAAGCTGTCGTCGCGTCATGCGCAGGATCTGCTCACGGCATTCAGGCTCGATGTCACCAAGCTGCGATATCGCGATTGGGACGACCTCATTCGACTATTGCAGCTACTCGGCGATGCCGGTCGGCCGTTTCGTGTGCGATGTGCATGGCGAAAGCCGCGACACCTGGCCGGCCAACGACGCGCTGTGCGCGGCCTTGCAGATCATCAATCATCTGCAGGACTGCAAGGACGATTATCGCAACCTCGATCGGGTTTACATTCCGCAAGACGCTCTCGCCGCCGGCGGGACGAGTGTCGAAGCGCTGGGCGCGCCGCAAGCCTCGCCGGCGTTGCTCGGCTGTCTGCACGCGCTCGCCGCGCGGACCGAACGATTGCTCGGCGACAGCGATATTTTCTCCGGGCTGATCGCCGACCGGCGCCTCGCTCTCGAGGTCTCCGTCATCAATGCTTTGGCGCACCGCCTGACGCGGATGCTGATGGCGCGTGATCCGCTCCGCGACCGCGTCCATCTTGGCGCGCCCGGCGTTGCCGGTTTCACCATGGTCGGCATCCTGCGCGGCGCATCGCGACGGCTCGGCCGGCGTTTCTTCGCCACCGCGCAAAAGCCGCGGGGTGCGTGAGTGAACAAGCCGACACAGGCCGCCGAGCGCGCGTCCGGCAGCTCGTTCTACAACGGGATGCGGATTCTGCCGCGCCCGCAGCGCGAGGCGATGTTCGAGATCTATTCGTTCTGCCGCGCGGTCGACGACATCGCCGACGATTCGGGGCCGCGCGATATCCGGCGCGGCGCAGCTGCAGGCGTGGCGCGCCGACATCGATGCGATTTATGCCGGCGCGCCGCCGCAGCATCTTCAGCGGATTGTCGGCTGGCGGTGCGCGCATTCGATCTCGAGCGCGAGGATTTCATTGCCGTCATCGACGGCATGGAGATGGATGTGATCGCCGACATCCGTGCGCCCGACCGCGCGACGCTCGACCTTTACTGCGATCGCGTCGCCTGCGCGGTCGGGCGGCTGTCGGTGCGCGTGTTCGGCATGGCGCACGATGCCAGGCATTGCGCTCGCCCATCATCTCGGGCCGCGCGCTGCAGCTCACCAATATCCTGCGCGACCTCGACGAGGACGCGGCGATGGGCCGCCTCTATCTGCCGCGCGACGCGCTGCAGGCGGCGGGGATCACTTCGACCGAACCTGGCGACGTCGTTGCGCGATCCGAGCGCTCGGCCAGGTCTGCGCTGTTCTTGTCGCGCTGGCGCGAAACCGCATTTCGACGACGCCAAGGCGATCATGGCAAAGAGCCCGCGCCGCGTCGTGCGCGCGCCGCGGATCATGGGCGCGGCTTATCGCGTCATTCTCGACATGCTGATTGCGCGCGGCTTTGCGCCGCCGCGCCAGCCGTTCGTCTGCCGCGCGCGCGTCTCATTTTCATCGTGCTGCGCAATCTGGTGTGATGCATCCTGGCGATGACGAACACGGTCCACATCATCGGCGCCGGCCTTGCCGGTTTGTCCGCAGCGCTCACGCTCTCGGCGCGCGGCCGCCGCGTCGTGGTGCACGAGGCGACGGCGTTCGCCGGCGGCCGCTGCCGCTCCTATCACGACGCCGCGGTCGGCATGACGATCGACAACGGCAATCATCTGCTGCTGTCGGGCAATCGCGCCGCGCTCGCCTACCTGCGCGACATCGGCGCCGAGCATCGGCTGGTCGGTCCGGCAGCGGCCGAATTCACTTTCGTCGATCTTGCGAGCCGCGAGCGCTGGACGCTGCGCTTCAACGACGGCCGCCTGCCGTGGTGGATTTTCGATTCCAGCCGCCGCGTGCCCGGAACGCAAGCGTGGCGAATTATCTGCCGCTGGCGCGGCTGCTTATGGGCGCCGGCCGGCAAGCCGGTCGGCGAGGTCATCGCCTGCGACGGGCCGCTCTATCGGCGGCTGGTCGAGCCGCTTCTTCTCGCGGCGCTCAACATCGATCCGCCGCAGGGCTCGGCGCGGCTCGCGGCCGCGATCGTTCGCGAGACGCTTGGCGGCGGGCGGCCGCGCCTGCCGGCCGCTGATTGCGCGCGAGGGACTTGGGTTCGACGCTGATCGAGCCGGCGCTGGCGCGCCTGCAACAGCGCAACGTCACGGTGCGGCTGGAGCATCAGTTGCGCGCCATGCATTTCGCCGCCGATCGTGTCGAGGCGCTCGATTTCGGCAGCGAGACCGTTCTGTTGACCGCCGATGATGCGGTCGTGCTCGCCGTACCGCCCTATGCGGCGGCGTCATTGGTGCGCGGGCTGACCGTGCCGAACGAGTTCCGCGCCATCGTCAACGCGCATTTCCGCATCGCGCCACCCGCCGGACCTGCCGCCGATCCTTGGCGTCCTCAACGGCACGGTCGAATGGATTTTTGCTTTTCCCGGCCGGGTGTCGGTGACGATCAGCGCCGGCGACCGCCTCATCGACACGCCGCGCGAGGCGCTTGCGAAAACGATCTGGGGCGAGGTCGCGAGCGTGACCGGATTGCCTGCGGTGTTGCCGGACGGCGGCCTGCCGCCCTGGCAGATCGTGCGCGAACGGCGCGCGACCTTCGCGGCGACGCCGGCGCAGGACGCCAGACGTCCGGGCGCCAAAACGCGTTGGCGCAATCTCGTCCTCGCCGGCGATTGGACCGATACCGGGCTGCCGGCGACCATCGAGGGCGCGATCCGCTCCGGCAACCCGGCGCTGCCGAACGCGTTGTGCAGACGTCTGCAATGACCGATCAACAATCTCGAACAGCACATTCAGAGTGCGACGCAGGCGCTGCTCGCCTGCCAGCGCGACGACGGCCACTGGGTGTTCGAGCTCGAGGCCGACGCCACCATTCCGGCCGAATACGTGCTGCTGCGGCATTACCTCGGCGAGCCGGTCGACGCCGCGCTCGAAGCCAAGATCGCCGTCTATCTGCGCCGCATCCAGGGCGACGCATGGCGGCTGGCCGCTGTTCCGCGACGGCGATCTCGACGTCAGCGCGACGGTGAAAGCTTACTTCGCGCTCAAGATGATCGGCGATTCCGTCGATGCCGATCACATGCGCCGCGCCCGCGACGCGCTTCGCGCGCCCGCGGCGGCGCCGGGCGCGCCAATGTGTTCACGCGCATCATGCTGGCGCTGTTCGGATTCATTCCGTGGCGCGCGGTGCCGGTGATGCCGGTCGAGATCATGCTACTGCCGAAATGGTTTCCGTTCCATCTCGACAAGATTTCGTACTGGAGCCGCACCGTCATCGTGCCGCTGCTGGTGCTGATGGCCAAGAAGCCGACGGCGCGCAACCCCAAGGGCGTCCGCATCGACGAGCTTTTCCTCGAACCGCCGCAGACGCTCGGCCCGGCGCCGCAGGCGCCGCAGCAGAAAGCGTCGTGGTTCTGGTTCTTCCGCGTCGTCGACAATGTCTTGCGCGCGACCGCAGCCGCTTCTTTCCCAAGCGCAGCGCGGCAGCGCGCGATCGATCGCGCCGTGGCCTGGGTCACCGAGCGGCTCAACGGCGAGGACGGGCTCGGCGCGATTTTTCCGGCGATGGCGAACAGCGTGATGATGTTCGACGTGCTCGGCTATCCGGAGAGCGATCCGCAGCGCGCCATCGCGCGCAAGTCGGTCGAGAAGCTGCTGGTGGTGCACGAGCACGAAGCCTATTGCCAGCCCTGCGTTTCGCCGATCTGGGACACCGGGCTTGCCTGCCACGCGTTGCTGGAAGCCGGCGGCGAACGCGCCGTGGCGCAGGTCAAGAAGGGTCTCGACTGGCTGGTGCCGAAACAGATTCTCGACGTGCGCGGCGACTGGATCGCGCGGCGCCCCGACCTGCGTCCCGGCGGCTGGGCGTTCCAATACGCCAACGCGCATTATCCCGACGTCGACGACACCGCGGTCGTCGCCATGGCGATGGACCGGGTCCAGGACGCAGCCGGGACACGCGGATTATCGTCGCCGCGCTGGCGCGCGCGCGGGAATGGATTGTCGGCATGCAGAGCGAGAACGGCGCCTGGGGCGCGTTCGACGCCGACAACGAGTTCTACTATCTCAACAACATCCCGTTCGCCGATCACGGCGCCCTGCTCGATCCGCCGACCGAGGACGTCACCGCGCGCTGCGTGTCGATGCTGGCGCAGCTCGGCGAGACCGCCGCGACGAACAGGCCGGCCGGTCGCACGCGCGCGGTCGATTATCTGCGCCGCACGCAGCACGCCGGACGGCAGCTGGTACGGCCGCTGGGGCATGAATTACATCTACGGCACCTGGTCGGTGCTGTGCGCGCTCAACGCCGCCGGCGTCGATCACGGCGCGCCGGAGATGCGCAAGGCGGTCGATTGGCTCGCCGCCATCCAGAACGACGACGGCGGCTGGGGCGAGGACGGCGCGAGCTACAAGCTCGACTATCGCGGCTACGAGCCAGCGCCGTCGACGGCGTCACAGACCGCCTGGGCGCTGCTTGGTCTGATGGCGGCCGGCGAAGTCGACCACCCGGCCGTGGCGCGCGGCATCGAATATCTCGTCGATACCCAAGGCGCCGACGGTTTCTGGGACGAGCCGCGCTACACCGCGACGGGTTTCCCGCGCGTGTTCTATCTGCGCTACCACGGCTATGCGAAATTCTTCCCGCTCTGGGCGATGGCGCGCTACCGCAATCTCAAGAGCGGCAATGCCCGCGCGGTGGCGTACGGGATGTAGTGCTCAGCCGGCGGACGCCCGGATCAGAATGGCGCTTGAGCTGGCTTAAAGTCGGCGATGACGTTGCCGGACAGCGAGATGTCGTCAGGATCGAGCGTGCGTACCGGCTGGCCGCTGTCGAGGTTCATGGCGCACAGCTCAACCCAAAGCACGTTCGGGCTCGTCGTCAGCTCGAAAAAATACCGTTTCGCGTTGAGATCGGCTGCGGTGCGGTATTCGGTATTATAAATTCCGAACCCTTTGTACGGCGCGCCAAATGGGACCGAGACGTTGCGCGCGATGGCGAGAACGCTGGCCGCCGCCTCTCGCTCGCTCTTAGGTTCCGGCAACAGCGCGAGGTAGTAGGAGGCCCGCTGGAAACGATCCACCGGATTGACGTTGCCCGGCAGCGGCATGTCGCTTGCCGGCTTGGAGAAATCCTTGCCCTTCAGCAACGCAAGCTGCTGGTCGTAAGTGGGATCGTTGGTCATGATCGTGTATTGACGGCCATGATGGATCACCGGCTTACCGCCGATGAACTCGACAATGGCGGAATCGCCGGACGCATCTTCGATGGCGAGGTGCACCGTCGCCTTGTGGCCGTGAGCCTCCACCATGACGATCTGTATGCCGTCGAACAGCTTCAGGGCGTCGTCCACCGTCGCGGCATTGTCGAGCAGATATTGCGCCCAAAGCCCAGCCTGGAGGCCGGGCTTGGACGGAGCACGCGGGCCAAAGTCCGTCGCGTTCAGATACAGCAGGTGCGCGGCGAGTCCGGCTTCGTTGATGCCGTCGGCGCTGCCGATGCCGTAGGTTGTGGTGACGAGGCTGCCATATTTCGAGACCCACCGCGCCGGGTTGTCGGACACGACCGTGTTGGGACCGGCCTTGCCGCCGTCGCGCGTCATGCCGCGGGGAAACACCGTAAAATCGGATGCGTGGACTCCGGCCAGTCCATGGTACGCGCCATCATCACGGCGAAGCCGTTGGTGTTCCACAGAATGCGCGTGCACGCTTGCGCGATGCCCGCCGTGCCGGCAATCACGCACGCGGCCACGCCCGCCAGCAAACGTACCCGCGCAATCACTCTGCTTTGCCGCATGGCGATACCCCTTGCGTCGCAAGGTCAGAGTTCAGCCGCACTCTGTCTTCTTCGGCAACCGGCAGCAAACCCGTTTTCGAGCAATCATCTGATCGTTCCGCGCCCGCGAGAGAACCGCGAACGGCGCTAGGTTACGCCGCCGTCGCCGAGGTCTTCGCCGCCGCCTTGGCGGCCTTCTCGCGTGCTTCGTCGGCGCGGATATCGGACAGCTTCTTCTGCACCTGGCCGTCGAAGATGTACTGCGCCGGGCGCTGGTCCTTCAGCGAAATCTCCGGCGCCATCGGTCCTGAGGTCTTCACGCCGCGCAATCCGATCATCATCGCCTTGAGCGGATGATTCATCATGGCGTCGGCCGCGGTCGGCTCGTAGCCGCAATGCGCCATGCAGTTCGCGCATTTCTCGTAACGGCCGGTGCCGTAGGCATCCCAGTCGGTCGTTTCCATCAATTCGGTGAATGTCTTGGCGTAGCCTTCGCCGAGCAGATAGCACGGCTTCTGCCAGCCGAAGACATTGCGCGTCGGCATGCCCCACGGGGTGCAGTGAAATTCCTGGTTGCCGGCGAGGAAGTCGAGGAACATGCTGGAATGCGTCAGGTTCCACTTCTTGCCTTTTCCGAGCGCAAAGACGTTTCGGAATAGCTCTTTGGTCTTGAGACGGCCGAGGAAGTGTTCCTGATCGGGCGCCCGCTCATACGCATACCCCGGCGAAATCGAAACGCCGACGCCAAGCTCCGCGGTGAGGTCGAGAAAGCCGGCGATGTCTTCCGCCGGATGGCCATCAAAAACCGTGCAGTTGACGTTGACGGCGAAACCCTTGGCCTTGGCGGCCTTGATCGCGTCCACCGCTCGCTCGAAGCCGCCCTCCATGCACACCGATTTGTCGTGATGGTGCTTGAGGCCGTCGAGATGCACAGAGAAGAACAGATAAGGCGACGGCTCGAACAAATTCAACTTCTTCTCGAGCAAGAGCGCATTGGTGCACAACGAGACAAATTTCTTTCGCGCCACAATGCCTTTGACGATTTCGCCGATTTCCTTGTGGATCAGCGGTTCGCCACCCGGAATGGCAACCATCGGCGCGCCGCACTCGTCGACCGCGTCGAGGCATTCCTGCACCGAAAGGCGCTTGTTGAGGATCGCGTCGGGATAATCGATCTTGCCGCAACCAACGCACTCGAGGTTGCAGCGGAACAGCGGTTCCAGCATGAGGACGAGCGGGTAGCGCTTGCGTCCTGCGAGGCGCTGACGCATCACATAGGCGCCGACCATGGCCTTCTGTCGTAATGTTACACCCACAATCGTAATCCTTTTCAGAGCGTTTTCTGGAAAACCGCCGGCCCGCTATTCAACGTCGGCCGTCGCTGGTCTTGCTAAACTCTTGCTGCGGCCCGGCTCGCCGACACTCCATCCGTCAACTCAGCCGGCAAGCGGAACTCGATAGTCTCCTGCCGGCCAGTCAGTTCGCTGACCTCCACCGGGCCGAGCCGGCGTAGCGCGTCGATCACATCCTCCACCAAAACTTCCGGCGCCGAAGCACCCGCCGTGATGCCGACAATTTTGGCGTCATGAAACCATTCCGGCTCTACCTCGCTACCATCGGCGATCAGGTAGCTCGGCGTGCCGTCCTCTTCGCCGATTTCCCGCAGACGATTGGAATTGGAACTGTTCTTCGCCCCGACCACCAAGATAACGTCCACAAGCTTGCTAAGTTCACGCACCGCGGTCTGTCGATTCTGTGTTGCGTAGCAGATGTCCCGGGTTTCGGGCCCGACGATATCGGTGAAGCGATTGTGCAGCGCTGCAATGATGCCGCGGGTATCGTCGACGCTCAGCGTGGTCTGCGTGACGTAGGCGACTGGCGTGTCGGCCGGAATATCAAGCGAAGCGACGTCGTTCTCGGTCTGAACGAGGGTCACGGGCTCCGAAATCTGGCCCATCGTGCCTTCGACCTCAGGGTGTCCGGCATGGCCGATGAGGATCAGCCGGCGGCCCTGGCCGACGTAGCGTTTGCCCTGATTATGGACTTTCGTGACCAGCGGGCAGGTCGCGTTCAGCACTGGAAGCTCGCGCGCGGCAGCCGCCTCCTCGACGCTCTTGGCGACCCCATGGGCACTGAAGATGGTGACCGCGTTAGGGGGGACTTCGGAGAGATCCTCGACGAAGCGCGCGCCTTTGGCCTTCAGGCTCTCGACCACGTGTTTATTGTGCACGATCTCATGGCGCACGTAGACCGGCGGGCCGAATTTCTGCAGCGCGCGTTCCACGATCTCGATGGCGCGCACCACGCCGGCGCAGAAACCGCGAGGCTGGGCGAGTATCACTTTCATCAATTCCTCCGGTCCGAGCCGAAACTGCGGCGATGCGCCGCAAGACCCTGCGCGATCGCCTGAATCCGCAATGTACCAGTTATTTTGGCGACGTTGCCGTGACAATCAAGCCCGGGTGCCGCTGTTTAGTCGTGGTTCAATCTGGGTTTAGCCGGCCCAATGACCCCTCATGTGAGCGGAAATGGCTCGGTTGTCCAGCATAGTCTGTCCGTTGGGTCGAGCCCCAACCGCGTCCGGCCCGCGGCGGGGCTGGGCGTTTCGCCAGCAAAAACCCCGCTCGCTGTGGTTCCCCGCAGACCCTGCACATTAACTGTGACCGGAGACAGCCGCCCGAGGGCCGGATTTCCCGCTGATGGTCGGCGCCTTGCGGCGACGACCGAGGTTTGCCCAGGATGCAAACTTTAGGAAAATGTCCCTAGATTTCCCTTTTCCGTTGTTTCAAGGCATCTAGAGCCGGCTACCGGGCGCGGAGGCCTGTCTTGGCTTCTGGTTTCTCTGACTGACGGGGTGCGCCTGCTTGATCAAACCCATTCGCCCATCGGTCTTCTGCGGGATGTTCTGTCGAGCGAGCCAATACCTGTGCCTCCATTTTGCCGTTCTCTTGACGCCTCAAACGCCGGTTCGTCCTGCTGATCATCCGTCCCAACTGACCATCCCATTACGCTGACATCCATGAAGACGATTACCGCCCTCGTTGTCCGCACGATCGAATTCTGCACGCGATATGCCTGGTCGATCATCGCCGCGGCCGTTCTCCTCACCGTGATCTCGTCGTGGTACGCCGCGACGCACTTCGCGATGACGACCGACATCAATCAGCTCATTTCAACAGACATCCCGTGGCGGAAAACCGAGGCCGCATTTGAAAAGGCATTCCCGCAATTCGAAATGATCGTCGCCGTCATCGACGCGCCGACGCCCGAGCTGGTCGACGAGGCCACCCGTGCGCTGATCAAGAAGCTCTCTGAGCAGAAAGATCTGTTCCGTTCGATCCAGGAGCCGCAAGGCGGCCCGTTCTTTGCGCAAAACGGCTTTCTGTTCGAATCGACCGACGATTTATCGTCGCAGCTCAAGATGCTTACGCAGGCGCAGCGCCTGGTGCAGACCCTGGCGGGTGACCCGAGCTTGCGCGGCGTCATTCAGGCGCTGCAGTTCGGTCTTCTCGGCGTGCAGGGCGGGCAGATCACGCTCGACAACATGACCTGGCCGATGACGCAGGCGGCCAACACCTTGGACGAGGTGAATGCTGGCAAGCCTGCGACCTTCTCCTGGCGCGATCTGGTCCAAGGCCGCGCCTCGACACCCAGTGAGTTGCGCCGCTTCCTCAATATCAAGGCCGTGCTCGACTACTCGGAGCTGGAACCCGGACAAAAGGCGAGTGCGGCCATCCGCAAAGCCGCCGCCGACTTGAATTTCGCGTCCAACTATCACGCGCGGGTGCGCCTCACCGGCCCGGTGCCCATGGCCGACGAGGAGTTCGCAACGATCAAAGAAAATGCCGGGCTCAACGCCACGGTGACGATTGCGGTCGTGCTGTTCATCCTTTGGATGGCGTTGCGCTGGATACGGATCATTTTTGCGGTGTTCATCAGTCTCGCGGTCGGGCTGGCCATCACGGCCGCGCTCGGCATGTTCATGGTCGGCACGCTCAATCTGATATCGGTCTATTTCGCCGTGTTGTTTGTGGGTCTCGGTGTCGACTTCGGACTTCAATTCAGCGTCCGTTACCGCGCCGAGCGGCATACGATCGACAATGTGCGTGAGGCTCTCTTGGAAGCCGCCAGACGCGCGGGAGCGCCGCTCACACTGGCGGCGCTTGCCACCGCGGCGGGCTTTCTGTCGTTCTTGCCGACGGCCTATAAGGGCGTATCCGAGCTCGGCCTCATCGCCGGCTTCGGAATGCTGATCGCCTTCCTGACCAGCGTCACCTTGTTGCCGGCTCTGCTCAGCCTGCTCAATCCGCCGAGCGAACCTGAGCAACTCGGCTACGCGATTCTTGCGCCGGTCGACAGCTTTCTCGAACGGCACCGCATGCCGATCCTGATCGGCACACTCCTTGTCGTCGTGGGCGGTTTGCCGCTGCTTTATTGGCTGCGCTTCGATTTCAATCCGATGAATTTGCGCAGCAGCAAGGTCGAGTCGGTTGCGACCTATCTCGAACTCAAGAGCGATCCCGAAAGCGGCGCTAACGACATCGGGGTTCTGCAACCGACGCTTGCCGCCGCCGATCAGCTGGCCGCAAAACTGCGGGCCTTGCCCCAGGTGGCGCGAGTCGCGACGCTGTCGACCTTTATCCCGGACGATCAGCAGCAAAAACTCGCGCTCATCGCAGATGCGTCACAGAAGCTCGATCCCGCCCTCAACCCGCAGACGACGGCAGCGCCGCCAACCGACGCGCAGAACGTCAGCATGATCAATTCCACGGTCACTTTTCTCAATCAACTTGCCGGCAAAGCCACCGGGACCGGCGCCGATGCGGCGCGGCGTCTCGCCACCGATATGGCCGCGCTCGCCAAGGCGGATCAGGCAACGCGGCAACGCGCCGAAGCCGCGTTCGTCCAGCCGTTGCACACCGCGCTCGATGGATTGCGCGATCTGTTCAAGGCGAAAGAGATCACACGCGACAACCTGCCGCCTGATCTGGCCGGTCAGTGGATAACGGCGGATGGACAGGCGCGCATCGACGTCGCGCCCAAGGGCGATTCCAACAACAACACCGTCTTGAGTAACTTCGCCTATGCGGTCCAGGCCGTCGCGCCCGATGCGACCGAGGGGCCGATCTCCATTCTGGAAGCGCGCCGCACTGTCGTGACCGCCTTCCTCGAGGCGGGCGCCTGCGCGCTGCTTTCGATCACCATCATCCTATGGATCACGCTCCGAAGGTTGAGCGACGTATTGTTGACGCTCATTCCGCTGCTCTTGGCCGGCGTCGTGACGCTGGAGATCTGCGTATTGGTCGGACTTCCACTGAACTTCGCCAACATCATCGCGCTGCCGCTGCTGCTCGGTGTCGGCGTCGCGTTCAAGATCTACTACATCATGGCGTGGCGTGAGGGGCAGACCAATCTGCTGCAATCGGTGCTCACGCGCGCCGTCACGTTCAGCGCGCTGACCACGGCGACCGCCTTCGGCAGCTTATGGTTTTCGAGCCATCCCGGCACGTCCAGCATGGGCAAACTGCTGGCCATATCCTTGATGACCACCATGGCGGCGGCGGCGCTGTTTCAGCCGATCCTGATGGGCAAACCGCGCGACGAGCAACCAACGCCGCAATGATAGCATCGGCGCTGTGATCTGCGCGCTATGACCCGAATGCGATCCTGCTTACTGCCGAGCGGAGTTTTGCGGCTTCATCGGCACGACGCCCGACTTGCGCGCCGGAGCATGCTTCGGTACTGCGCCGGGCGGCGCGTAGGGGAGGACCGACGGATCGAGTTGGGCGTAATCCGTATCCGGCAGCCGCGTCCAATACTCGTTGCGGCCAAGCAACGCGAAGCCCAGATAGCCGCGCACGACGAGCGTTTGGCCGTCGGGCGTCAAGGTCATCATCGCTTTGTAAACTTTGCCGTCGCGCGGATCGAGGATGGTCCCGCCGTCGTATTTACTATCGCCGTCCGGCTTCATGCCGCGGATGAGTTCAAGCCCGAGCCACGGATGGTTGTGCCGATCGTCCTTGCATTTGTCGCACACCGCATTCGGATCTTCGCCCGGCTTCAGGAACATTTTTGCGATGATGCCGGTGTAAATGCCGTCGTGCTCGGCAACCAGGAACCACCCGGATGGTTGCTTGGTGTCGTCATCGAGCGCCTGCCAGAGACCGAGCGGCGACTGCTCCGCACTCCATGCGTGCCCCGCGGTCACGAGCGACAGCAGCGCCGCGACGGCCATCATACGTTTCACGCGCATCGTCAGACTCCGAGTTGATGTGCCCGACCGCCAAGCCAGTAGCCTTGGTCCCTGTCGTAGCCTGATCCCCGTAGACTTGGGACGGCAACCTTCGGGCGGCAAACCTTCGGCGAACGCCAGGGCATCTGAAAATTTCGGCAATTACGTGGAGAACAGTCTCGTTTCGGGTGGCAACGCCAAGGCTTCTACACCAGTTCCAATCCAATGTCCGCCCGTCAGCGACCAATTTATACCGATGAGATCAATTCGCCTGAGGGGACCGCCAGGGGGCCGTTTGCGCAAGTGGCGATGCTCGATACGATGTGGGCGATCTGCGGCGCCACAATTCGCGTCATGGCTGCACGCGTGTCGTGGCCGCAGCGATCAGCGCGGAACTCCGCGGCCAAATGACGCCAACCCTGTGGAAAGCGCATCGAACCGCGCCAAACCGGACAAAAATTCGTTATAAAAGTGAAAAGACGTGCGCAATTTCGGCATGATGCGCTACGCTGAGTGAGTTCGAGTGGCAGTGGAACTGGGGGCGAAAATCGTGACATATCAATGGGCGGATTGCGACCGCAATTTTGTCAGCGGCCGTTATGACCGTATTGCAAAATTGATCCCATTCTTCGAGTGGGTGCTTTTTCTGCCGCGGGGTTTGCGCCGGAAAGCGGTCGTTCAGTTGGGACTGAGCCGTGGCGACAGCGTGCTCGAGATCGGATGCGGCACTGGCAGGAATTTTCCTTATCTGCGGGAGGCCGTCGGCCCCGGGGGCCGCGTCTACGGCGTCGACATCTCGCGCGGGATGCTTCGCGAGGCCAACGAACAGTGCAAGGCCAATCATTGGCGCAATTTCGAACTGAGCGAAGGCGACGCTGCCGAATATGCGGCGCCGGAGCCGCTCGACGGTGTGCTGTTCAGCCTGTCCTACAACGTTATGCCGCATCACTTCGCCGTGCTGCGCAACGCATGGAAGCAGCTGCGTCCTGGCGGCCGTCTGGTCATCATGGACGCCAAGGTGCCCGACGGTCCGGGCGCGAAGCTGATCTTGCCGTTCAGCCTCTGGCTGATGAAGCATACGATGCTCGGCAATCCGCTCATTCGTCCGTGGGAAGAACTCGCCACCATCAGCGAGCATTTCGAGATGAACGAATGTATGTTCGGCTCATATTACATTTGCCGCGCCATGAAGCCTTTGGTCGGCACTGGCACCGTCGAGCCGGGCATTGAACTGAATGACGCCGTCGTCGACATTGATCATCGGATTGCCGCCGAGTGATAGCGCCGGACGACGCTGCTGATTTGCGGGGCCGGCACATGCGCTGATGGTTGTTCGGCCGGCGGCGCCTTGTCGCCATGTGGTTCCCCCCGCTACAATTCTCCGCGCCGTTGAGCCGAAACCGTCGAGCACCGTCGGTTCGGTGCGCGAATGGTCATCGGGGGAGCAGCGTGAGAATCAAATCGATCGAGCCCATCGCGGTGAGCCTGCCGATGACGAAGCCGGTGAAGATGGCCGGCGAAACCGTCTCACGCGCCGACAATGTGTTGGTCCGCATCGAATCCGAAACCGGTCACATCGGCTGGGGCGAGGCTGCTTCGGCGCCGACCATGACGGGTGAGACCGTGGCCAGCATGATGGCGGCGGTCGCGTTCATGGCGCCGAAACTGCTGCAGCGCCCCGCCGACGATTTTGCCGCTGCATCCATGGCGATGGATGCGCTGATGGTCGGCAACAGCGGTGCCAAAGCCGCGATCGAGATCGCGCTGCATGATTTAGTCGGCCGGGCCACCGGGACGCCGCTCCACGCGCTGCTTGGCGCTAAAGTGCGCAGCCGTATCCCCGTGCTGGCCGTCGTCGGGACCGCTGATGCCGCCGGAGACTGCCGTGAGGCGCAGGAGCGCTGGGCGGCGGGCTATCGCGCCTTCAAGGTCAAAGTCGGTGTCGGTTCGCCGGAGGCCGATGCCGAACGCACGCGGGCGGTCTGTCAGATGCTTCGCGCGCAGGGCGGGGACCGCTGCCTGATCTCGGCCGACGCCAATCAGGGCTGGAGCCTCGAAGAGGCTCTGCGCTATGTCGGCGCGGTCGGCGCAGCCGAGCTCGATTTTTTCGAGCAACCGGTCAGCGCGCATGAACTCACCGCCATGGCGCGGATTGCCGCAGCGAGCCCCTTCGCCATCGGAGCCGATGAGGGCATTCATTCGCGCGACGACATCGCGCGCCACCACGCTGCCAATGCCGCCAACGGCGTGAGCCTGAAGGCGATCAAACTTGGCGGTCTGCGCGCCGTGCTGGACGCGTGCCGCCTTTGCGACGGGCTTGGAATGAAGGTCAACATCTCCTGTAAGACCGGCGAATCGAGCGTGGCGTCGGCGGCGGCTCTCCATCTTGCCGCCGTTGCTCCAGCGGTGGCATGGGGACTAACCGTGACCAGCCCCGGTCTTGCCGAAGATGTCGTCGTTGAACCGCTTGCGATCGACAAGGGACACGTCGACGTGCTGGATCGTCCCGGGCTCGGCGTCGCGGTCGACGAGCGCCGGGTGCGGCGCTGGCAGCAGGAGTTTACGACGAGAAAAGTGGCATAAGTCGATAAGCGGCATAAGCCGCATCAAGGGAGGAAATCATGCCGGGTTTGACGCGACGCGTGCTGAGCTTCGCCGCCGCCTGCGCGGTCGCGTCGGCACTGTTCACTGCACCGGCGATGGCCTTGGAAAAGGTCAAGATGTCGCTGTTCCAGAGCAATTTCTGTTGCTTTGCCGTCTATGTCGCCAAGCACCTCAAGCTGTTCGAGAAGCACGGCGTCGACGTCGAGCTGATCTACGGCACCGGCATCCAGCCCGCGAATATCTTTGTCAGCGGCTCGGCCGATGCCGGCGCATTCGCGGTCGAACATGGCGTGACGGTGAGTTCCAAGGGCCAAGACATCAAGTTGATCGTGCTCGAGCAGAAATTGCCGCCCCTCGATCTCATCGTCAACAACGACGTCCCGACGCCGAACGCCGACAAGCCTTATCCTGAGAACATCAAGGATATGAAAGGCCTCAAGATCGGCATCAGCGGACGCGGCGCGTCGACCGACACGGCGCTGCGATTCATGCTGGCGCAGGCCGGCCTCGATCCGGAGAAGGACGTCACCATCATTCCGGTCGGCGATCCCGGCACCACGCTGGCCGCGCTGAAGAACAAAGTGATCGACGGCGCCGTGGCGGTCGAGCCGGCGCAGACTGCGGCGGTATCCTCTCTCAAGATCGCCAAGACGGTCGTCGACATCGAGGGCGGCGGCGGCCCAGCCGTGTTCCACCCGTATGCCTATAACGGCGTCTTCGTTCATACGGCGTTCCTCAAGGAGCACCCCGATGCGGCGCGCGGCATCGTCGCGGCGATCGTCGAGGCCTGTCAGATCATCAACGATCCGGCGCGCATGAAGGACCTCATGGATGTCGCCGCCAACTATATGAAGGGATCGGACCCGGCCGTGGTCAAAATGTACCTGGAAAAATACCGATCGAACTACGGTCCTGTTGCGACCCGCAAGGGCATCGAAAACGTCAGCGCCATGCTGGTGGCCGGCAAGACGATCGCAAAAGCGGTGCCGTATGAACAGATCGTCGCAACCGACTTCATGCCGCAGGAAGCCGCGTCGACACGTTGACACCGGACCTCATAGTGCACAATGGCTGACAGCGAAGCTGCGCAAGCTGACATCCCCATCGCGTTGGGAGCCGACGACCAGTTTTCCCGTCAGCGTATTGTGCTTGCTCGCGTCGCCGTTGTCGGAGCGGTGCTCGCTGTCTGGCAGGGCGCGGTGAGCTTTGGCTTGATCGATCCGTTTTGGATCTCAAGTCCGGTGCTGGTTGCCAAGGAGCTTTGGCAGGAGATCGTCAGCGGCGATCTTATCCTGAACGTCGGCATCACGGTGTTCGAGGCGCTGATTGCATTTGTGGTGTCGTCGATACTCGGCGTCATTGCGGGCGTGCTGCTGGCGCGCTCGCCGTTCTGGGATGAGGTGCTGGCGCCGCTCATCCTTGCGCTCAACAGTTTGCCGCGCATTGCGTTGGCGCCGCTCATCATCTTGTGGTTTGGCATCGGTATTATCGCCAAGGTGGTCACCGCGTTTACGCTGGTGTTCTTCATCTTGCTCGTCAACACGCTGGGCGGCGCCAAGAACGTCGACGCCGACATCCTTACGATCGCCCGCCTGATGGGCGCCTCGCGCCGCGACATCCTATGGAAGGTGACGTTGCCGTCGGCTTTGCCGTGGATTTTTGCCGGGCTCAACATCGGTCTCACCTATGCGTTGCTTGGCGTGATCGTGGCTGAAATCCTCGCCTCCAACCAGGGCATCGGCTATGTCATCGCGAGCGGCGCGGCGAACTTCAACACCGCGGCGGTGTTCGCGGGGCTGGTGACGCTGGCGGTCGTCGCCTGGCTGTTCAGTGCCATCATGCGCAAGGTCGAAGCTCGGCTGTTACGCTGGAAGCCTTCGATCAATAGCGCGTGACCGCCGTGAGCTCCTGAGCCATGACCAACAGCGCGAAGACCAACAGCGCGAAAATCCGGCTCTCGAACATCGGCATCGTATTCCGGCCGCGCGATCGCGATCAGGTCGAGGCCGTGCGCGGCGTGACGCTCGACGTGCCGGAGGGGTCGATCGTTTCCATTGTCGGGCCGTCGGGCTGCGGCAAGTCGACTTTGTTGAACGTCGTGTCCGGCTTGTTGCAGCCTAATTCGGGATCGGCCGAGGTAAATGGCGTGCGCGTATCCGGCATCCGCCACGACGTCGGTTACATGTTCGCGCGCGACGGCATGATGCCGTGGCGTACTGCTGCTCAGAATGTCGAGTTCGGTCTCGAGGTCCGCGGCGTCGCCAATCGCCACGCCATCGCCCGCGAATGGCTGCGTCGGGTCGGGCTCGCCAAATTCGAGGACCACTACCGCCATGAGCTGTCGCAGGGCATGCGTCAGCGCGTAGCCGTGGCGCGCACCTTCGCGGTCGAGCCCGATATCCTGCTCATGGACGAACCATTTGGCGCGCTCGACAGCCAGACGCGGCTGTTGTTGCAGGCGCTGTTCCTCTCGGTGTGGGATGCGAGCAAGCGGACCGTGCTGTTCGTGACCCACGACCTGCACGAGGCGATCTTCCTCTCCGACATCGTCATCGTGTTCACCAATCGTCCGGGCCGGGTCAAGTCGATCATTCCCATCGACCTGCCGCGGCCGCGGCTGCCGCCGGCCGATCTCGCCATCGCGCCCGAATTCCGCGACATCTATTCGCGCATCTGGGGCGATTTGAAGGACGAGGTGCAGCAGTTCGAGTAGCGGTCTGCGGCCGATAGGGCGTATCATTCCTCGCGGTCAGCGCCTATTATCAGCATAGATTTATGAGCCCTTGCGATAAATGCAGCGCGGAAGCCTTGACCATTTGGTGGCCTTTGTCGCCGTGGCGCGGGAGCGCAGTTTTACGCGCGCGGCGGCGAAGCTCGGCATTTCGCAGTCGGCACTGAGCCACACCGTTAGAGAGCTCGAAGAGCGACTCGGCGTTCGGCTGCTGACCCGAACGACGCGAAGCGTCGCGCCGACCGACGCCGGCGAACGTGTGCTTGGGCATGTCGGGCCCCGTTTTGATGAGATCGAAGCCGAGCTTGCGGCCGTCAGCGAGCTTCGCGAAAAGCCTGCTGGCACCATCCGCATTACGGCGACGGAATTCGCCATTGACACGGTCCTGGTGCCGAAGCTTGCGAAACTCCTGCGGAATTATCCCGACATCAAAGTGGAGATGATCGTGGATTACGGTTTGACCGACATCGTCACCCAGCATTATGACGCCGGCGTCCGCAGCGGCGAGCAGATCGCCAAGGACATGATCGCGGTACGCATCGGGCCGGACCTGCGCATGGCCGTGGTTGGCGCGCCATCCTATTTCAAGACACGTGCGGAACCCAAGAAGCCGCAGGACCTGCTCGAGCATAATTGCATCAATTTGCGCTTGCCGACTCACGGCAGCGTGTATGCCTGGGAATTCGAGAAGGGCGGCCGCGAACTCAGGGTGCGTGTCGAAGGTCAACTGACATTCAACGGCACGGCCCAACTGCTGAACGGCGCGCTCGGCGGATGCGGGCTCGCGTACGTGCCCGAAGGCCTTGTCGAAGCCCATATGGCCAAAGGCCGGCTCAAGCGCGTCCTGGCCGACTGGTGCCCGGCGTATTCGGGCTATCATCTCTTCTACCCGAGCCGTCGGCAGTCTTCTGCGGCCTTCGCGCTTGTGGTCGATGCGCTACGCCAACGCTCCTGACGCGAGAGCGTCGAAGCCCTCACGAACACGCCACCGCGCCGCCAATGCGCTTCATTTCAGCCCTGGACAGAAGAACTGCGGCGATCGCACCGGAGCAGAGCGCAGCGAAAGCGCTGGCGCCGAACACCGCGCCGAGGCCGGCGCGATCGCCCAGCAAGCCGAGAACCGGCGTACCAAATCCGAGCGCGACGTCGAGAAATGCCGTGTAGGCACCCATCGCCAATCCTCGGCTCTGCGCCGGCGCGAGGCGGACAGCCTCGACGCCAAGCGCGGGATAGACGAGCGAGTAACCCAGACCGGTCAAAGCCGCTCCGGTCAACGCCAGCGAAAACCAGGGAGCAAGCCAGATGAATGCCAAGCCGACGGCTTCGACGAGCACGCACACGAGCGCAACTTTCGCGCCGCGGAACTTGTCCGCGAGATGACCGAGTAAGAGGCGCGTCAGGATGAAAGTCAGCGCAAAGATCGTGAATGCGGGCCACGCCGCCCATCCGCGCGCGGCGAACAGCAGCGCACTGAACGCCGTGATCGCGCCGAAGCCGATGCTGCTCAGGGCCGACGCGACACCCGGTAGCCAGACCGCCGCCACGATCCTGAGCAGGCCGGCCTGCATGGGCGCCGCAGTCGGAACGCGCCGCAATGGGGCGACGAATAAGAGCGTTGCGGGTGGCAGCAGCGTCGTCGCGAGCGCGATAGCGGTGAATCCATAACGCCCATAGAGAGCCGTGCCGATCGGCGCACCGACAGCAAAAGCACCGAACATGGCGCTTCCGATCCAGGCCAGCGTCTTGCTGGTGTTTTGAATGCCAAGGATTGCGAGACCCCAACTCTGCGCACCCACGATGATGAAGCTTTCACCGACGCCAAGCAGCGCGCGGCCGAGGAGCAAAATCGTCACGGAGGCCGCCGGTGTGGCGACGAAACCTAAAGACAGGAGATAGAGCAGTCCCGCCGCCGCCGCGACGATCAAGCCGACGATGACGGCCTGCTTCGGGCCGCTCGCGTCGGAATGCCGGCCGGCCCACACCCGCGAGGCAATGGCCGCGGCAAACTGGCTGCCGGCGACCAGCCCGACGACGAATGTGCCAAGGCCAAGCCCCCGATGCACATGCAGCGGCAAAACCGGCAATGCGATCCCGATGACCAGGAACGCAACGAACACCGCCGCCATAACGGGTGTCAGCGCCGCGGCAGACGGGCAGTGGTCCGATTGCGGGCGGTTGGTCGTTTGGTGAGTTTTTGATCTGTCCATATCCATGGCTCCTTGCGTCCAACCGCCATGCGCTGCCGGTTGCGACCAATGAGCCATGTATTTTATGTGCGCGGCGTCTCGCGATTAGCTCTCTAAATCGGCACGGGCTTATGAGGGTTTCTCATGAATGCGAGCCTATCCGCCGAACACCCTTTAGTGTTCGTCCGTTGTATCCTGAGCGTCCTCGTCCCCGTCGTCGTCATCTTCATCTTCATCTTCATCTTCTTCGTCGTGTGCTCGGTCTTTGGCTTCTTCAATCTCGCCGGCTATGAATGCGGGAAGATCGTCAAAGGCCTCTTGGATTTCGGATGCGGGGATGCCTTCTTCTTGGGCGGCTTGAACACACTGCGCAGCCAATGCTTTTGCTTGCGCGTCATCACCGTCGGCGGGCAGCTCGATCTCCTCGATTTTCTCCGAAACCCAGGTCTCGACAAACTCGAGAGCGCGCGCACTCATGTATGATCTCCAGCTTCCTGCGGACTGCAAGGGACCCACCTTGCGGTAGGAGTCGGACGATTAGCAAGGGGGAGGGGAATGTGAAGGGAAACGACATCGGCGTGGCGGTCGTCGGCGCAGGGCGAATCGGTACGCTGCGAGCGCGGCTCGCTGCAAAACATCCTGCGGTGCGTTTCCTCGCCGTCTCCGACAAAGACCCTGCGCGTGCGGCGGCGCTTGCCGAGCAAACCGGCGCCGACTTTCACTCCGCCGATAACGATGCGGTGATCGGGCGGCCGGAAGTGACGGCCGTGTTCGTCTCGACACCGGAGGGCGAGCATGCTGCGCCGGTCTGTAAGGCGTTAGAGCGCGGCTTGCCGGTGCTGGTGGAGAAGCCGCTCGCGCTGTCGCTCAACGACGCCGAGGCCATTCTCAACACCATCGGGCGGACCTCCGGTACGTTGCGTGTCGGCTATAGCCGCCGCTTCAAGGAATGTTTTTTGCGTGCCAAGGAGCAGATGATTCACGGCCGTCTCGGCAGGGTGAACGGCGGCCTGGCGCGGGTCTACAATTCGCGCGCCCAGGCCTTCGCCATTCTCAAGCGCGATCCGCATGCCACGCCGGTGCTCGACGTGCTGACCTATTACGTCGATCTGATGTGCTGGCTGCTCGCCGGCAACCGGCCGGTCGAGGTGGTGGCGCGCGGCCAGTCCGGCATTTTCCGCGATGCCGGCTACAGCGCACACGACGTAACCTGGGCGCTGGTCACGATGGCCGACGGCGCCGTCCTCAATTTCGGCATCAGTTACGCGTTGCCGGCCAACTATCCGACGCAGGGCCAATCAGACCGAGTCGAGCTGCTCGGCACTGACGGCACCATGATCATCGACGACGATCACATGGAGCAGATTCTCTATACCGAAAAGGGCATCCCGCACCCGTACGTGCCCGGCCATTCCCTCAACATGGCGTTCCTCGGCAGCAACACCGCGGGCGATTGGGCAGCCGGCGATTTCTGGGGTCCGCTCGGCAACGAAACCCGCGCCTGGCTCGATTTCCTTTCGACCGGCCGGCCGAGCGTGCACGCCACACCCGAGGAGGCGCTGATCAACCTCAAAACCACCCTCGCGATCGAGCGCGCGGTGGCGACCGGGCAGGTGGTGCGGCTGGATTAGGCTTCAAGTCACAAAGCCCGCTCGCGACCCCTTTGCTGACATCCGCGCCGCGAGTCGATGGCTGAGGCTTCTCGAGAGCGGAGATCTCAGCGCTCTTTGAGCAATCTCAGGCCCGCCGGGAAAGTCAGAACAGCCGCCAGCACCAGGACGGCGATCAGGCCGGTGAGGAGATAGATGCTGTGCAGCGAGTGAGCCAGCGCGTCGAGAACGTCCTGAATCCCCGGCATATTGGCAATTTGCTGACGCCCGTCCTGGAGCAGGTGAACGAACTCGTTGCCGTTGAGCGAACTTCGGCTGGCCAGTCCCGCATTGAATATGCCGCCGAATATGGCACTGCCGAACGACTGTCCGATAATGCGGGAGAAGAACACGCTCGACATCGCCGCGCCGCGCTGGGACCAGTCGACATTGGATTGGATCGCGACCACGAAGGAAATGTTCGTAATGCCCATGCCCAGACCCATCACTCCTACCGCAATGATCGGCTGCAACGGATTGGCGCCGGGATAAAGCAATATGAGTGATGTGCTTCCCATCACCAGAATGACGCCGCCAATCGTGGACGAAAGACGATAAGGCATGCGAAGCACGAGGCGGCTGCCGACGAACCCGCCAAACGGCCAGAACACCGATATGGTTCCAAGCGCCACGCCTGAGATCAACGTGCTGGATCCCATCAGGCCCTGCATGTACACCGGCAGGAATCCGATAATCGCCATTGAAATCGCGCCATTGGCGGCGCCGACCCAGTTGCCGCCGGCAATTAGGCGGTCGCGATACAATCGTACCGGGATCATGGGTTCGGACGTGCGGCTCTCGTAGAAAATCAGCGCGGCGATCAGCGTCGCGGATACGCCGAACGCTCCGGCCAGTGCCGCGATGCTGAATGTGTCGGCGTGGGTCAATGCGATCATGATGATCGCGGTCGCCAGCGCCAGCAGCACCGGGCCGATGTAATCGATATGGTGGCGCCGCTTCTTCACCTCTTCCTTGAGGGCGAAAATCAGCAGTGAAGCCGCAATGATGCCAAGCGGGATATTGATCCAGAAAATCGCTCTCCAGCTCACGTGAGTTGCGATGAGCCCTCCGATCATCGGCCCGACGATGGCGGCGCTGCCGAACGTGCTGGAAATGTAGCCCTGCATTCTGGCGCGAGCCTCGCCGCTATAGATGTCAGCAACCACGGTTTGTGAGACCGGGATCAGCGCGCCGGCGCCGATGCCCTGGATGATGCGAAATACGATCAGCGAAATCATATTCCACGCCAGTCCGCACAATGCGGAGCCGACGAGAAAGACAGCGATCCCGAACAGCAGAACCGGCTTTCTGCCGTAGAGGTCGGACAGGCGCCCGTAAATCGGAATCAGCACTGCTTGCGTCAGCAAGTAAGCGCCGAAAATCCAGCTAAAGAGATCGATGCCGCCCAACGCGCCGACAATTGTCGGCATGGCGGTTGCGACAATGGTTCCCTCAACGGCTGCCATGAAGATTGTCGACAGCGCAGCCACGAACACCATCGGGCGATGCGGCGTCGGTCCGGTATTTGCTCTGCGATCGTCAGGACGCGAAGCTGGAGTCGTTTGAGAACGGGTATCGGCGTCTGTCGCAATATCCATCACGAAATAGTTTCAGCCGCGGTTCTCAACGCGCAAAGGGAAATTCGGCTGTCTTATTGGCAGCGTCGCGGTGACTTGTCCAGCTTCGGTGCTCTATCGTCGCTCTTCGGACGAAGGAGCGCGAGTAAGTTTTATTTTTTGGTTACACAGGCGCGATGAGCAGGCTTCCGCGCCTGCGTCGGAATCGTGCGCTTCGCCAAGACCTAGACCGCGAATGGCTTCCAAGCGCTTGTCGCCGGGCGTGGGTCTTCCACTTGCTCGAGAAGCCTGCGTTGATCGGTGGGCTCACCGGCCGCTTTTTAATCACCTACGGATTTCTGTGCGGTGGCCTGAGGCCCCACGATCCAGTTCTCTTCCTCTCCGTCACCGCGGCGATTTCGGCGCTCGTCCTTGCGGTACAGGGGTACTGACAACTGCGTGCTGGCGAAAATCGAAGGCGCCAGAGCAACAAAGCGTTCATCTTTTTGCAGATACGGACCGCGCGTCGCTTGAATGACCGCCGGCGAGGCGCGAACATGCGCGCGTCAATAGCAATGAGGTTTCACATTTCAATATTGGAGCGACCCAATGCCGACAATGACGCTTGCAACGCAATCGGTCGATTTTGGTACTTGCTCACCGGGTTTCCAAGTACCGATCCTCGTCTCTTATAATGTTGTGCCCGCCGAGCCATTCACCTGCACGATCGAAATGGCGACCTTGTCCAATTCCAGTTTTGTGGCGACATTCACCAACTCACAACCGCTCTTTGACGGCAAACCCCAGCCTTACTTGGATGGCGCTACCACCAGCGGCGCTTCTGGAACGACGAACACGGAGACTTGGCAACCTCCGCGTACAAATAACTCCAGTTACATACGCATTGACTTTTGGCCGCCCGGCACGCCCGTGCCAGAACTCTGGAGCGGCGTGGTCAGCGTCTTCTGGAACGATCCCTCGGCGTCACAACCGGTGCTGCTGGCGTCGCTCGTGGTGACCGGAACGACCGCGCAGCTCGACACGACGGTTACGGGTGCTCAACCGATTACGTTGACGCCAGGCCAAACGATCGGGCTGCCGCTGCAGCTCGAATACGACTCTTTGGATTCCGCTGCGATCAACGTCAATGTCGGCCCTTCCCAAATACCAGATTATATTGAGCCCACCGGCCTGACGATCACTTCAAAAACTGTCCCGATGCCACCCACTTTTATCGCCGCACCGGGCGTCAAGGGTTCTCCTTCGACAGGCCCCGTCGGCATCGGCGGAAGCGTGAAGCAAACTCTGGACCCGCATCGCGTCGTCAATTCCAGTCTTTCGGTCAAGGCGTCCAAGACTATCAAACCCGGCAACAATCAGACGGCCTATATCCAATTCAGTGATCCCTCGCTGCCGCAACAAGTCGGCAGCCCAAGGGTCTGCAAGGTCGTGTTCAACATTCCGCCGTTGCCGATTTCCATTTCGATTCCCGAAGCCCAGCCGATAGATATTATCCGGGGCCGATCGGTTAATGTCCCGATCGCAATCTCCTACGACGGATATGCGACCAATCTGGTGTTTGAGCAGCCCGCCGGCCACCCCAACATCACCATCCAGAACACATCGAATTCAATTGGCACAGGTGAAACAGACCTCACGCTCCAGATTTCGGTCTCCGCCGACGACAGCAAGACGGCGGCAAATCCGTCACGATCGACATTCCGTGGTCGGCAAATGACGGCCTGTCCAAATCAAACCTGACAATCCAATTGCAAGTTTTGCCTGGTATCAAAATCCTCGCGACTGGCGAACTATCGACACCGAGTTATGGGCTGTCAGGTTCGGCAACGTGGACGTTCCACCAGGATGGCAAATACTCCTTCCAAGGGAGCGTCAACAATTCGTCCTATTCATTTGCCGGAGTTCTCGACCGTCAAGGATCAGAAAAACGCGTTCCTTGCCGTCAGCGCCAGCAACACGACGCCTTTCGATGTGACCGGCTCCGATCAAAGGATCAGCGATCAATGGGATCAGATTCTTGCGGGAGGCGCCACATTTGTCCTCACCGCATATTCTGATATCGGCGATGTTATCGGAAGCGTGGTAGGGAACGTTCTCATTTATCTTCTGGCCGTCGGAGCATATCTTTACGGCGGCCACGGCAGCGGCCAGAGTTCGATGTATCCACCCCCGAAAGGCGGTGGATCGAGCGCCAATGCTGGGACGTCGTGATTCACCGCCGAGCACAACCAATCTGCGGATCACAACTTTCGTGAGACCGGTCGACGCGCCATGCAGTCCGCCGCAAAAAACATCCTCCCCCCGCTTCCGGGGGAGGATGAATTCCGCACGGCGAACCGGCGCCGCTTCTGGCGTAGCTCTACCGGTTTGTGTTCGTCTGCGTGGTGCTGCCGGCGAATTTGAAATCCGGCGCGTTCTTCAACTGATCCTTCGTCATGTCCAGCACGGCGTGATCCGGATAGTCCTCTTTGGCGTTTGCTCGTCGCGACACGCCCGGAGCCGCGGTTGGAGGTGCGCTGGATGTCGAGCCACCGCCCGGCGTGCCTGCGGGTGCGGCGGGCGGCGGTGGGCTCTCGGTGGACCATTTCAGCGCCTTGAACGGTAACCCCACGTCCTTCGCTCCGAGGCCGAGAAAGCCGCCCACGCCGATCACCGCGACCTCGGGAGTGCCGTCCTTATTGACAAGGATTTCGGCGATGCTGCCGATCTTCTCGTTATTGGGATCGTAGACGTTGAGGCCGATGATCTTCGAGGCCCGCCACTGGCCGTCAGTTTCTTGACTGACAAATTGAGTGTTGCTGTCGCTGTTTGCCGTCTGAGCGAATGCGGGTAAATCAGACAGTAAAGTTGCAGTGGCCAGGACTGCCAAAAGGGCATGTCTGGTGCGCATTGGTCGCCTCCTTGGTTGCATATTGGCCGTGCGGAAACAACGCTCCGGGGGCCCTCGGGTTCGACGCTTGCGGCGCGTTTTCGCGCAGACGACCGGTCGGTTCGAACGTCGGTTCCCGCATTTCGCAGGCGCGAAATCCGGGCTAGGTTCGCCGATTGGATGTAAAGAGGACGCGCGCGGCATAGGCGTAGCCGATCCCGAACCAGCGAGGCCTAATGGACGACACCATAAGACCGGATGAAACCGGCTACCGCTTCATCGGCAAGCCCTTGCCGCGCAAAGAAGACGCGCGGCTCACCACCGGCAAGGGCCGTTTCACCGACGATTTCAGCATCGACGGCCAAGCCCATGCGGTGATGGTGCGTTCGCCTTATCCGCACGCCCGGATTGTTGCCATCGAGCGCGCGCCGGCGATGAAAATGCCCGGTGTGCTGGGCGTCTTCACCGGCGTCGATTGCGCGGCCGACAAGCTCACCGCCATTCCGCACGATCCGTTGCCGAAGACCAAGTTCGACATGAAGCTCACCGGGCCCGGTGGCACCGCCGTATTCATCGGTCCCCACATGTTGCTGCCGGCCGACAAGGCGCGGCATGTCGGCGAAGCCGTGGCGATGGTGGTGGCCGAGACCAAGGCGCAGGCGATGGACGCCGCCGAGGCGGTCGAGGTGCAATACGAGGAATTGCCCTTCGTGCTGCATTCCGAAGACGCGATGCAGCCCGGCGCGCCCGCGGTTTGGGACGAAGTGCCCAACAACGTCACCGTTGAGACGATATTCGGCAACGCCGAGGCGACCGACCAGGCCTTTGCCAGCGCCGCCCATGTGGTGACCAGAAATTTCCATGTCGGCCGCGTCACTGGCGTGCCGCTCGAGCCGCGCGCGGCGCTCGGCCACTACGACGCTGCGACCGGCCGCTACACGCTCTACGCCGGCTCCGGCGGCGCGGTACGTCAGAAGCACGAGCTTTCGACGGTGCTCGGTATTCCACCCGAAAACCTGCGCGTCCTTTCGCACGACGTCGGCGGCAATTTCGGCACGCGCAATCGCGTGTTCGTCGAATTCGGTTTGGTGCTGTGGGCATCGCGCAAGCTCGGTCGCCCGGTGAAATACCTGGCGACGCGCTCGGAAGCCTTCCTGAGCGACTACCAGGGCCGCGATCTCGTCACCAAGGTCGAATTGGCGCTCGACGACAAGCACCGCTTTACCGCCATGCGTGCCACCAACATCAGCAACATCGGCGCGCGCTGTGTGTCGCTGTCGCCGCTGAGCAAAGGCTCCGGGCTCATTCCCGGCTCCTACGCCATTCCGGCGACGACGCTGCGCGCCATGGCGGTGTTCACCAACACGATGCCGACCCAGGCCTACCGCAGCTCGGGGCGCCCGGAGGTGACCTACGCGATCGAGCAACTGGTCGATGCCGCCGCCGACCAGCTCGGCGTCGATCGCATCGCGTTGCGACGCAAGAACCTCGTGCCGCCGAAAGCGATGCCGTACCGCAATTCCGTCGGTATGCTGTACGACAGCGGCCGCTACGAGGAGAATATGGACTGGGCGATGGATATCGCCGACTGGAAGGGGTTCAAAGCGCGCCGGCGCGAAGCCGCGCGACGCGGCAAGCTGCTCGGCCTGGGGCTCGCAAACTACGTCGAATCCTCGATCGGCGCGCCGCGCGAGCAGGCGCGCATCAAGGTGCAGCCCGAGGGCCGCGTCGATGTCGTCATCGGTACGCAGCCGGCCGGGCAGGGCCATGAAACGAGTTTTTCCCAAGTGGTCTCGGACCTCTTGCACGTGCCCGACGAGAGTGTGCGCATCATTCTCGGCGATACCGACGTCGTGCGTGTCGGCGGCGGCTCGCATTCCGGCCGCTCGATGCGTCACGCCGCGACGGTGTTTTCCAAGGCTGCGGTGGAGCTGATCGACAAGGGAAGAGCCATTGCCGCGATCGTGACAGGCTCGGTACCCGAGAGCGTTTCATTCACCGACGGCCGGTTTGTGTCGCGCGAGACCAATCGTACGTTTGATTTCTTCGAGCTGGCCCAGGAAGCGGGCCGTCATCGACTGCCCGATGCGTACAAGGATGGTCTCTCGGTCGTGACCGACAACGAGATGCACGAGCCGGTGTTTCCGAACGGCACCGCCATCTGCGAGGTCGAGATCGATCCAGACACCGGCGGGATGGCGATCACGCGCTACGCCTCGGTCGACGATGTCGGCCGCTGCATCAACCCGCTGATCGTGCATGGACAGACCCATGGCGCGATCGCGCAAGGCGTCGGCCAGGCGGTGTGCGAGCAGGTTTATCTCGAGCCGGACACCGGCCAGCCGCTGACCGGTTCGCTGATGGATTACGGCATGCCGCATTCCGACAACTTGCCGTCGTTCCGCACCGAGATCGCCGAGGTGCTCTCGCCCACCAACCCGTTGGGCATCAAGGCCGGCGGTGAAGGCGGCACCACGGCTGCACCGGCCGCCGTCATCAGCGCCGTCCTCGATGCTTTGCACGCCGTGGGCGTGCGCGACATGAAGATGCCGGCGACCCCATACGCGATATGGGCGGCGATCCAGGAGGCCAAAGCATCCGCTCTCGCACGCGGGGGAGGATAAATAATGTCCACGCCCGTGCTCGCGCTCGACAAAATCTCGAAGCGGTTCGGGGCGATCGTAATTGCGGACGCGATTGATCTCGCCCTCGCTGAGGGTGAAGCGCTCGGTATCATCGGGCCTAACGGTGCCGGCAAGACGACGTTGTTCGGCATCATCAGCGGCACGGTGGCGCCGGATTCCGGCCACGTCATTTATGCCGGCCGCGACGTGACCCGGATGCCGCCGGCGCAGCGCTGCGCGCTCGGCGTCGGGCGCTCGTTTCAGATTCCGCTGCCGTTCGGTGGCATGAGCGTGTTCGAGAATCTGGTCGTTGCCGCGGCGTTCGGCGGCGGCCGGCGCGAGCGCGACGCTTACCAAAAGTGCATGGAAATCCTCGAGCAGTGTGGGCTCGCCGACAAAGCCAATCGCCCGTCCGGCAGTCTCACCTTGCTCGATCGCAAGCGCCTGGAGCTGGCGCGGGCGCTCGCGACAGACCCCGCGGTGCTGTTGCTCGACGAAGTCGCGGGCGGGCTGACCGAGCCCGAATGTCGGGCGTTGATCGATCTCGTCCGGGCGGTGCAGCGTCAAGGCGTCTCGATCATTTGGATCGAGCACGTCGTGCATGCTTTGATCGCGAGCGTCGATCGCCTTCTCGTGTTGCACGGCGGCACGTTCATTGCCGAAGGCGACCCGCATGCGGTGATCCGCAGCCCGGCCGTCGCCGAAATCTACATGGGGATCGCAGCCGATGCCTGAACCGTTGCTCGCGGTGCGGGACCTCGACGCGCGCTATGGCGATATCCAGGCCTTGTTCGGCGTATCGATGGAAGTCATGACCGGCGAGGCTGTCGCCGTGATCGGCGCTAACGGTGCCGGCAAGAGCGCGCTGTTGAAAAGCATTGCCGGCCTGTTGCGGACGCGGCCGGACGCCATCGTTTTTGCCGGCGCGCCGATCGGCGGGTTGCCGGCGCACGCCATCGCCGCCCGCGGCATCGCGCTGGTACCCGAGGGCAGGGAACTCTTTGCTTCGCTCAGCGTTGAGGAAAATCTCCTGATCGGCGGCCAGCTCAAACGGCCGGGACCATGGAATCTGGCGCGCGTTTATGAGATTTTTCCAGTGCTTGCGGAACGCCGCCGGCTGCCAAGCACGGCGCTCTCGGGCGGCCAGCAGCAGATGGTGGCGCTCGGCCGCGCGCTGATGGCCAATCCGAAGCTCCTGCTTTGCGACGAGATCAGCCTCGGCTTGGCGCCGATCGTGGTACGCGACATCTATGCACGGTTGCCGGAGATTCTCTCCGCAGGGATCGCCGTGATGCTGGTCGAGCAGGACATTGTGCAGGCGCTCAAGGTCGCGCAGCGCGTCTATTGCCTGCAAGAGGGTCGTGTAGCGTTGGCCGGCGCAGCCAAGGATCTCACGCGCGAGGCGATCGCTGCGGCATACTTCGGAGTGTGAAGTGATGAGGGTAGGGCTGTGGTCTCCCTCGCCCCGTATGCTGGGAGAGGGTGGGGTGAGGGGGCCTCTCCGCTGGGCTCAGACTCATGCACTCAGACTAGCGGAGAGGCCCCCTCACCCGCCGCGCTTCGCGCGACGACCTCTCCCCGCACGCGGGGAGAGGTGAAGTGTCGCCATGATGGAGTGGATCAACATTATCCTCCAGGGCGTGCTGGTCGGCGGCCTCTATGCCATGTTCGCCGCGGGACTGTCGCTGATCTTCGGCGTGATGCGGCTCGTCAACATCGCGCACGGCGATCTCATCGTGCTCGCCGCCTATCTGGCGCTGGTCGCGACCGAAACGCTGGGCATTGGCCCGCTGACGTCGCTGATCGTGGTGGTGCCGCTGATGGCGTTGATCGGCTATGCGCTGCAATGGTTCGTGCTCAACCGCACGCTCGGTGACGATCTCCTGCCGCCGCTCCTGGTGACGTTCGGCTTGTCGGTGATCATCCAGAACGGATTGCTGGCGGTGTTCACCGCCGACAGCCAAAAACTGCAAGCCGGACATCTCGAGGTCGCGACGCTGCGCCTCGCCGACGGGGTCTATGTGGGCGCGTTGCCGCTCCTCCAATTCGTCGTCGCGGTTGCCGTGATCGCGGCGCTGCAATTCGTATTCTACCGCACCGCGCTCGGCCGCGCCTTTCGCGCGACGGCGGACGATCCGACGGTGGCGCAGCTCATGGGACTCAATAAAAACCATGTGTTCGCGCTGGCGATGGCGCTGTCGCTGGCGGTCGTTGCCATCGCCGGCGTGTTCCTCGCGGTGCGCGCCAATTTCGATCCGGCGCAAGGCCCCGCCCGGCTCATCTTCGGCTTCGAGGCCGTGATCATCGGCGGCCTCGGCAGCCTGTGGGGCACGCTCGCCGGCGGGCTCATTCTCGGCGTCGCCCAGGCGATCGGCGCGCATATCGATCCTGGCTGGCAAATCCTGGCCGGCCATCTGGCCTTTCTGGCTATCCTGGCGGTGCGGCCCGAGGGTCTGTTTCCCAAGGTGCGCACATGACCGTGCGGGTCGCGTTCGCCAGCCGGTCGAGCCGGGTCGGCATGGCGTTCTGCGCGGCCGGTCTGGTTGCGCTTGCCGCGGCGCCGTTCTGGGGCGGCCGCGACGATCTCGCGCTGCTGTCGGAAATTTACGCCTACGTCGCACTGGCGAGCTTGTGGAATTTGCTTGCCGGTTATGCCGGGCTCGTTTCGGTCGGCCAGCAGGCCTATGTCGGCCTCGGCGCCTATCTGCTGTTTGCCTTCGCGATCCTTGCCGGAATGTCGCCGCTGTTGGCCATTCCGCTCGCCGGCGTCATTGCCGCCGTCGTGGCGATCCCGGTCGCCATCCTGGTGTTCCGGCTGCGCGGCCACTACTTCGCGATCGGCACCTGGATCGTGGCGGAGGTGTTTCGCCTGCTGGCGTCGCAGGTTTCGGTGCTCGGCGGTGGTTCCGGCACCAGCCTTCCGGCGTCCGTCATCCTTGGCATCGCGCCATCGCGGCAGATGCGCGACTTCGTCGAATACTGGATCGCGCTCGCGCTTGTGGTGGCGATCCTTGCGCTCATCGTCGTGCTGTTACGGTCACGCTACGGCTTAGCGCTCAAGGCGATCCGCGACAGCGAGCTTGCGGCGCGATGCAATGGCATCGACGTGCTGCGCACCAAGGTTTTGGTCTATATCGTGACGGCGTTCGGCACCGCCATGGTGGGCGGACTTATCTTCTTGCAGAAGCTGCGTATCTCGCCGGATGCCGCATTCAGCGTCAACGATTGGACGGCGTTCGTGATCTTCATCACGGTGATCGGCGGCATCGGGCGCATCGAAGGGCCGATCATCGGCACCGTGGTCTTTTTCGTACTGCGGCAGACGCTTGCGGATTACGGGACGATCTATCTCCTCATGTTGGGCCTGGTGGCGATCGTGGTCATGCTCGCCGCGCCCAAGGGCCTCTGGGGGCTTATTGTCGAGCGGTTCGGCTGGCAGGTTTTTCCGCTTGAACGAAAGGTCATCCTTGGCGAAGTTAGCGCCGCGCGGGCATCGAACCCGCGGCCGGATAGCCGGTAACTGCATTGTGGACTAAAGGCAAAGGGAGAAACGAACAGTGGCGAACAAGATCATCATCAGTTGCGCGATCACCGGCTCGATCCATACGCCGACGATGTCGGACGCGCTGCCGATCACCCCCGATCAGATCGCCACCCAAGCGATCGACGCCGCCAAGGCCGGCGCCGCGATCCTGCACCTGCACGCGCGTGATCCGAAGGACGGCCGGCCGTCGTCCGACGCTTCGGTGTTCATGCAGTTCCTGCCGCGGATCAAGCAGGCCACGGACGCGGTCGTGAACATCACCACCGGCGGCGCGGTGACCATGACGGTCGATCAGCGCATTTCGGCCGCCAATACGTTGTCGCCGGAAATGTGCTCGATGAACATGGGCTCGATGAATTTCGCGCTTTACCCGATGGCGCGGCGTTACAAGACCTGGAAGTACGATTGGGAAGAAAGCTATCTCACCAACTCCGACGCTTACATCTTTCCGAACACGTTCCGTGACATCGAAAAAGTCTACCAGACGCTCGGCCAAGGCCATGGCGTGAAGTTCGAGCACGAATGCTACGATACCGGACACCTTTATAATCTCGCCCATCTGGTCGACCGCGGTATGTTCAAGCCGCCGATTTTCCTGCAGTTGATCTTCGGCATTCTCGGCGGCATCGGTCCCGATCTCGACAATCTGTTTTTCATGAAGCGCACCGCCGACAAGCTGTTCGGCAAGGATTATCTGTGGTCGGTGCTCGCGGGCGGCCGCCATCAGATGAATTTCTGCACGGCCGCGGCGATGATGGGCGGCAACGTCCGGGTCGGCCTCGAAGACTCGCTTTATATCGGCCCGGGTAAGCTCGCCAAGAGCAACGCCGAGCAGGTCGCCAAAATCCGCCGCATCGTCGAGGATCTCGGCCACGAGATTGCGACACCCACGGAGGCGCGGGCGATGCTCGGCCTCAAAGGTGGCGACCGGGTGAAGTTCTGACGAGCCGCAGCCGCAGGCCGCCCGATGAACGTGATTGATCTCAAGGGTCGTACCGCTGTCGTGACCGGCGGCGCCAGAGGCATCGGCTTTGCAGTCGCGCAACGGCTGCTAGCCTCCGGCGCCGCGGTGGCGCTATGGGATATCGATGCGGCGGCGCTCGCCAAGGCCGCCGCGGCGCTTGCCGGCAGCGGTCCTGTTTCGACCGCCGTCGTCGAGCTGACCGATGAGGCGGAGATCAGAACAGCCGCCGACGCGCTGGTTCGGGACGCCGGCAAGATCGACATCCTCGTCAACAACGCCGGCATCACCGGCGGTAATGCTCCGACGTGGGAGCTTACGCCGGAGGTCTGGCGGCGGGTTATCGAGGTCAATCTCGTGGCGCCGTACCTGACTTGCCACGTGATCGTGCCGCATATGATGAAGGCAGGTTACGGCCGGATCGTGAACGTTGCCTCGATTGCCGGCAAGGAAGGCAATCCGAATGCGTCACACTATTCGGCCTCGAAAGCGGGCTTGATTGCCCTGACCAAGTCGCTCGGCAAGGAGCTTGCGATCAAAGGCATCCTGGTGAATTGCATTACCCCGGCGGCGGCGAAAACCGAAATGTTCAGCCAGATGACGCAGCAGCACATCGACTACATGCTGTCCAGGATTCCGATGAACCGGTTCGTCCTGGTTGAAGAGCTGGCCGCGATGGTCGCGTGGCTGTCGTCGGAGGATTGCTCGTTCTCGACCGGCGCAGTGTTCGACATATCGGGTGGCCGCGCCACCTATTGATCCCGGCCCCTGCGGCTGCTCGATCCGCCACAATGCCCCCGATGGGGCCGCCCAGCGGCGCCGGCGACGCGCGGGCTTGACCCCGCGGGCGGCGCGACGCTAAACCGTCGCCACGGATCGGGCGGTTAGCTCAGCGGAAGAGCACTTCCTTGACATGGAAGGGGTCAGAGGTTCGATCCCTCTACCGCCCACCATCGCCGCTTACCCCGAGGCGAGCTAAGCCGAGCCAACGATGTCCGACCTTTAGCGGGTCCGACGACGGGCTCCGCGAGAAGCCCGGATTCCATATCTGCGCACGCCGATTGCGGAAGCCGGAGGCGCCCTTTACGAACGCCCCACCTTGTAAGGCTCACATGCCCGTGGCGTCTGTCACGCACTTCTTTGTGAAGCTCGTCTTCGCCGCGCCCGCGAGTTTCTTATCGGCGGCCTGAGTGTCGCAGGTCGTCTGCGCGTCTTTCTGGCACTTCGTCATGAAGCTCGTCTTCGCCGCGCCGGCGAGCTTTTTGGCGGTTGCTTGATCTTTGCAGGAATCAGCCGCCATCGCGCTGGTCGCAACGCAAAGTGACGTGAGAATAATTGCAATCGTCTTCATTTTTCCCTCCCTGGGTTGAACAATGCGTCATGGGTCAATGGATCGCGCCAGTCACATTACGACGGCTGCACCTTGCCGTTCGGGCTCGCCTGATCGACGATGTTCGGCAGATATTGGGCGAGCATCTTGAGGGTGGCGTCCACGGGCAAACCGAGGTGGCGGGCGAACTCCTGAACCTGAGAGTCGCCGAGCACGGCCTTCAACTGGTCGGCCGTTATCGGCAGGTTGGTGCCGTTGCCAAGCCATGAACTGACCTGCGTGCCCAGGCCGCCTTGTTGCAGAGCGGCAACAAGGCCGTTGAGATCATGGTATTGCGTCTTCGCCAGCACGGCGTTGATCAGTGCCGGGGCCGCCGCCCCTTCCACTTCGCCCAAGGCACCCTTGAGCGTGCTTCCAAGTCCGAGCTCGTCCAATAAACCCATGATGGTCCTCCATCTGCAGAACTGAAGAATTACGCCGTACTGGTGTCAGAACCACGACGGCAGCTTAGTCAAATTTCTCCGGCCCTACCAGAACCGCCTGCCGGAAACAGACCAGATTGATCGAGAGATCAGTCCGCGTTGTAACTATTTTCGCAATTCTTCGGGCACCTTGCCGCCATTCTCAGCGAGCTTCTGCATGACTTGTTTATGCAGCCAAACGTTCATCGTGGCGGAATCGTTCTTGTTGCCGGTGTAGTGCAACTCCGTGGCCAGCTCCTGGCGCGCCGCGAGGCTGCTATCCAAATTCAAGAGCTTCATCAGATCGACGATCGAGCGGCGCCAATCGAGCTTTTCCTTGTTCTTTGCCGCAAGCTTGGTCAGGACGTCGGCGACATCGACCTGCGCCGCGGGGGCGGGTGACGGTTGCGATGGCGCTTGCGGGCTCGCCGGCTTCGAAGCAGAGGGCGCGGGAGAAGACGGCGGTGTGGCGGACGACGACGGTGCGCCAGGCGATGACGGCGCGGGCGCGGGCGCGGCGTTGGCGTGGCCGAAAATCGCCGACATGATATTTCCAAATACGCTCATACCATCCTCCTGATGCGCCTTGCAGAATGCGCCGCTGCGCGCTCGCTATTGGATATAGTCTAGCAATGCGACAGCGCCAGGTACAACCGGAGAATGTAGAAAATCAATGATGGATAAGGACCATCGAGATTGCCGGAACATAGGTGATGATCATCAGGGCGGCGAAATTCAGAAGCAGGAACGGCAGCACGCCGAGATAAATCCGGCTAAGCGGCGCATCAAAGATCGCTTGCGATGAAAACAGGTTCAAGCCAAATGGCGGCGTGTACATGCCGAGGCTGAGATTGACCGCCAAAATGATGCCGAAGTGGATGGGGTCGACGCCGGCCGCCTTCACGATCGGCAGCAGCAGAGGTGTCAGGATAAGGATCGCCGCGGGCGGCTCGAGAAAGCTGCCGGCGATGAGCAGGCCGATATTGAGGATCAGCAGCAACTCCCAAGCCGGCATGTGCAACGCGTCGATCGCCGAAACGATCTGCTGTGGGATGCCGCTGGTCGTCAGCAGCCACGAATAGATCCCGGCCGAGGTAACGATGAGCAGAATTGAGAAATCAGAAACGATGCGCTCGTGACGATTCGCCACAAGCCGACCATGTCGACCTCGCGATAGATCGCCATGGTCACGAACAGCGAGTAGACCACAGCGACGCCGGCGGCTTCGGTTGGTGTAAACACGCCGCCATAGATTCCGCCGAAGATCACCAGCAACGAGCCGAGCGCCCAGCTGGCATCCTTGCTCGTTTTCCAGATCGTCTCCCAGCGCGCGCGCACGCCAAGCGGAACGCGTTTCACGGACGCATACCCCATGACGTAGGCGGCATCGATAATGCCGATCAGAATGCTCGGCAGGATGCCCGCGGTGAACAACTGGATGGCGGACTGTTCGGCGGACACCGCGTAGAGGATCATGGCGATCGACGGCGGGATGACAACCGCGATTGCACCCGACGAGGCGATGAGGCCTACGGAAAAGCGCTCGTTGTAACCGCCTTCCTTCAGCGCCGGATAGATCATCCGGCCCATGGCGACAACGGTGCCGACCGCGGTGTGCGACATCGCGCCGAACAGCTCGCTGGCCGCGACCGTCGTCACGGCGAGCGAGCCGCGCACGCCACCCACGATGGCCATGACCATCGCGATGATGCGCCGCGCGATGCCGCCTTGCGCCATGATCTCGCCGGCGAGCACGAAGAACGGTACGGCCAGCAGCGGAAAATTATCCAGGCTGCCGAACATGTAGGTTTGGATTGCCTCGGTCGGCACGTCGGCGACGGTGAGCACCGCGACGATCGACGTCACGAGCAAAATGAGAAAAATCGGAAAACCGAGGATGAGCAGGGCGATCGGCAGCCCGAAAAAGATGAGATAGGCCATTATCGTCGCCGGGTCACGAATGCGAAGCGTCAGGGCGTCCGTCGCCCATTCTTCGGCGGCCGGTGAGGAGCCGTACAGCAACGAGCAGCGCCATCAAGGTGTATCCGATCGAAATCATCGCCTGCGGGATGACGAGAGGAAAGTTCGCCGCCTGACTGCGCTCGTCGAACGCCGCAAGCTGCGTGATGACAGGCCAGGCGAACACGGTGACCGCGACCGCGGTCGCGATCAGCACGAGCTCCGACAGCACGTTGAGGACATCGCGCGCTCTTGCAGGCAACATCCCGATGACGACATCCATGCGAATCTGACGTCCCTCCCAGGCGACGGCGCAACAGCCCGTGAAGACGCATCCGACCATGAGGAATAGCATGATCTCTTCCGCCCACGGGATCGATACACTGAAAAAGTAGCGGCCGACGATATTGGCGAAATTGATCGCGACGCTGCTCAACAAGAAAATTCCCGCTGCTGTGCGCGTCAACGCCAGCAGATATCGTACGCCTTTGAGGATTGTCTCGGTCATCGGTGATCGTCGAGGGTCGAGGTGCTGATCTTCGTGACGGAGGTCTTGTCGGTCGCCCGCGCCGCGCCGTTTGTTGCGGCCTCGTGTGTCGCGACCTGTAGAAAAACAAACGCCCCCGCCGCAAAGCGCGGCAGGACGCAGATCTTGCGTTCCACGTGCTGCATTCGCTCCTCTCCTCCGGCACTGGATCGCTTGGTGCGCATATCTTGGGCCGTCGGATTCTTTGTGTGAAAGCCGAACGGACGGTCACCAATTCCGGCGCAGACGATCGCTTTTTATCGGACGGCCGCACCCGAGACGCATGCCCGGGCCCCATGCGGGCGTCCATGATTGAGGTTAGATGATCACCGATCCCCCAACAACGGAAATCTGGCAGCGGCTACCGCGACAAGAACGTCTACTGTCGCTTTGCCTTCTTTACTTTGCTCTCGCCGCCACGTCGGTGGCTATCTTATAGGCAGCCGTCCGATTGAGACTATCGATCGCTTGCGGGCTGATGATCGCCAGGGATACTTTGGCCGTCCGTTTGACTTGCCGCAAGTCGGGGGTGGCGAATCGTACCACTTGCGGTTGATCCTCGACGCCGCCCGTCGCGGACCCCAGTTTGCCGCCCAGCTTAAATGTCTTACCGCGTTCGCTGTGCCGCCTCCATCACCACCTCATAGGCGGCGTGAAGCTGCGGCTTCGTCTTCGATACATCTTCGCCGACACTCGCAAGGGTCTTCATCATCGCCGCTTGCTCGTCGGGTGGCAGCTTGATGAATTCGCCGCCGCTGGCTAGCCAGTTTTTGTCCGCATTGGCGTTGATCGCGACTGCTTTCGGATTGACCGCGACGGATTCCGCGGCAGCGTCTTTGTCGAGGATGTGCTGCAAGTCTGCGGGCAATGATTCGTACCATTTCTTGCTGAGTTCAACGATGCCGTAGATGGCGGGCTGGCCGGTCAGGGTGACGTATTTCGCCGCATCCTGGTAGTGCATGGCCGTGTAGATGATGGTGCCGGACACCGAGCCGTCGATCGTGCCCTGCTGCAATGCCGGCAGCACGTCACCCAGGCTCATTGCCACCGGCGTCACACCGAGCCGTTGAAATGCCACGGTCTGGAACTGGGAAGCGAAGACCCGCAGCTTTTTGCCCTTGAAGTCGTCGAGATGCCGGATCGCGGTTTTGGCGATGACGTTGGACTGTGACGACATGAGAAGTCCAACGCCAAGCAGCCCCTTGTCGGCGCCAAGGCCCAACATCAGCTTGCGCACTTCCGGGTCGGCGACGAGGCGCTGGCCGTGCTCCATCGAGTTGAGCAGGCCGGGCGTCGCCAACACCTCGAACCGTTCGTCGACGCCGACGAAGAATTCCGGCGGAATGACCACGCATTGGATCGCGCCGAACTGCGCGCCTTCGATCTGCCGTGGAATCGGGCCTAACTGGCTTGCCGGATAGACCTCGGCCTTGATGCGGCCGCCGCTATCCTTCTCGACCATGGCGCCGTAATCCTTGGCGAATTGATGCAACGGGTCGTTCAGCGCCGGTAGCGAAATCTTCATCACATAAGTCTTGTCTTGCGCCTGTGCCGCGCCGAGCACGAACGCCAGGGACAAGACGACCGCGCCGGCAGCCTCTATCGCCAGCGCGCTCCCGCGGTGTCTGTTGAAGCGCATGTCATCCTCCCCGTCAGGCGGCCACGATTTCTCCACGCAAAGGCGCAGGAGAGCCTCATGTTTTATTTGGTTCGCTGCGCCGCTTCCTTTACGACTTCATAGTCGGCGCTGATCGCCGGTTTGCCCTTCGCCACCTCTTCGCCGGCGGCCGACAGGGTATTGAGCAATGACGCGAGCTCATCGGGCGGCAGTTTGATCAGTTCTCCGCCGCTATCGGTCCAGGCCTTATACGACCTTGCGTTGAGATCGATCGACCACTGATTGATCGCGACCGATTCCCGGGTCGCATCCTTCTCGAGGATCTGCTGCAGGTCCGGCGGCAATGAGTCGTACCACTTCTTGCTCAGCTCGACGACCGCGAACACCGCGGGCTGGCCGATCTCGGTGACGTATTTCGCCGCGTCCTTGAAGTGCATTGCGGCAAGAACGGGAATGCCGGCCAGCGTGCCGTCGATAGCGCCCTGTTGCAGCGCCGGCACCACGTCGCCCAAAGTCATCGCCACCGGCGTTACACCCAGACGTGAGAACGGTACGGTTTGAAATTGCGAGGCGAAGACCCGCAGCTTCTTTCCTTTGAAGTCCGCGAGATGATTGATCGGCGTTCGCGAGGCAACGTCGTTCGGCGTCGCCATGAAAAGCCCGACGCCGTGGAATCCCTTGTCGGCTCCGATCCCGAGCATCAGCTTGCGCACAGCCGGATCGGCCGCGAGCCGCTCGCCGTGTTCCATCGAGCTGATGAGACCGGGAGCCGATAGCAGTTCGAACCGCTCGTCGATGCCGACCAGGAATTCCGGTGGAACGACTTCGCATTGGATCGCGCCGAACTGCACGCCTTCCGCTTGGCGCGGGATCGAGCCCAGTTGGCTCGCGGGAAAGACCTCGGCCTTGATGCGGCCGCCGGAATCCTTTTCCACGGCGGCTGCGTATCTTTTGGAGAATTCGTGCAGCGAATCGTTGAGCGTGGCGAGCGTTATCTTCATCACATAAGTCTTGTCCTGGGCACGTGCCGCGCCGAGCGTGAGCGCCATGGACAAGATAAATGCACCGGCGGCGACGACCGCCGTCGCGCCTTTTCCACGTCCGGTGAAGTCGCCACGTTTAGTGAAGCGCATGCCACCCTCCCTGCTGGCGCCGTCACGCTCGTTGCCGCGCCATGATTGTTCGCCACAGGATAATGGAAATTTGGCGGGAGAAGTGGCTGATTTCATTCGTGTGACGGACTACCGCGTCCGGGAGGCCGCCGGGGATCGGCCAGCCGGCAGCCGGCCCCGACCTGAGTGCGCGGCCTTGATTGATGGAGATTGCGGCCGCGCGCTGGCGATCAGGGCGATTTGAGGCGGCCGGTCAAGCCGCGCGCTTCTGTGCCATCAGACCAAAGGCCGCGATGGCCGCCAGCGCGAGCGAGATCAGGACGTTGTAGCCGGCGAGCGAGATGCCGAGAAGGCGCCAGGCTGCTTGGTCACAGCGAACCACGTTGATCGATTGCAACTGATTGAGCAGCGAGCCATTCGCCTTGAGATCGGTGATCGGTCCCGAGCAATCGGTTGGGCCGGCCCACCAGTGCCATTCCACGCCGGCGTGATAGGTCCCGAGCGCGGCGCCGCATAGCATCGCAATGATGATGGCGACAAAGCCGACGGCCAGAAGCTTGGGCGGCGCATGAACGATCGCGGCGATCGCCGTCAACAGCGAAAGCGGGATGACGATATGGTAGGGCAGGCGCTCCTCGAGACAGAGCGGACAGGGTGGAAGCTTGAGGACGTATTCGAAATAGTACGCGCCGGCGATGGTGGCCACGCCGGCCACGAAGATAGCCAGGGCCGCAATCGCCGCCGGATTGCCGCGAAGCCGATCAATCCAAGTCGTCTTCATACCGTCCTCGCCGCCGCGCCCGCCGTGTCGCGCCCCCGTTGGCTCGCAGCAATTTGCCGATCCTGATGGCGGAAGCAAGCCCGTCACCGTGACCGGCGGCCGTGCTGGCGCCGTTAGGACCGGCCGGCAATTTTCTTTTTGCCGGGAGCGGCGGCGGAATATATAGAAGACGCCCTGTGCCCGTGTGGCGGAACTGGTAGACGCGCACGACTCAAAATCGTGTTCCGCAAGGAGTGGGGGTTCGATTCCCTCCACGGGCACCAACTCATTGGCGAAAAGCGTGGTCCGGTCGCGGTGCCGTCGCATCCGTGCTCGCGCGGGATATCCTTCAGCAATTCACTTCGTTAGCGTAATCCGCGAAAATAAGTGCACTGTAACCGAAACGCGCCACCGAAACGCGCGTTACCGCGAAGCGGTAACACTCCTTATCGGTTTCGATCGTTCATATGCGGGATCGTCAAGCTCATTCACTTAAATCAGAACCTCGAACAAGACCTCCTTTGGAAACAATTCTTCGCTGCGAAGCCTGCGCTGGGTCACGCCTTGCTCGTGGCAATAGGCCAAGAAAGGCTCAAGAGTCGAGCGGTTGGGCTCCAGACCGTAGGGCCAGGGGTCGCCCTCCTGAAACAGCAGGCGATGAACGCGATCTATCTCTTCCGGCGCCCAAGCCGTCGGCAACTTCGACGTCTGGATATCGCGAAGGCGATTGATAGATTCGCGTTTCGCCGTATCAAACGCGTCGAACAAATTGCGGGCGATCCATGGATTCGCCTCATATACCGAACGCCGAATCGCAATCACATGCATAATCGGAAAGATATGGGTCTTGACAAAATATCGCTCTTCTTCCGCGCGGTAATCGGAAAACAGGCGCCGTACGCCGGGTCGCTGCTCCCGGAAGCAGCGTGGAGGTCGGGCGGTGATCGCGGCGTCGATTTCGCCGGACATCAACATGTCGGTCAGGGTCGCATCGGGCCTTACATCGATCTGCACGCCTTCAGGCAGCAATGACCGCACAGGATCCTGGCGCCCCGGCTGGTCGACGCCCGCCTGAACCCACCGGATCGAGCTCAACGGAATGCCGAGATCGTGCATCAGATAACCACGCACATAGATGGTAGCGGTCTGCGACCATTGCGGAATCCCTATCCTGCGTCCGGCGAGGCCACTCGGCGATTGGATGCCAGACGACTCGTTGATGTAGATCGAACTGTGCCGAAATACGCGAGAAGGAAAAATCGGTAACGCCACCATCGGCGCCGGTTCCGGCGCAGAAATGCGGGCGGCATAATTGGCCAGCGAATATTCCGAGATATCAAATTCTAAATTCGCGCCAAACCGGAACGCCGCCTGCTCAAACGACAGGTTGTTTACGGTCAATTCGATGCCGACGGGACTGATCCGGCCATCCGCCACGTCGCGTGTATGGACATAGTCGCTTATCGCGATACTGAGACGAAGATTGGGCACATTGGCTCCGTACACTCGTGGGAACGTATCAGAGGCACCGTTGAGAGTGCTCTATCGACTTTCATTGGGATCGTCCCCGTTCAATAGGGCACGCAGCATTACGCATTGAGAATATCGACCGTCGGCAAGCCTAAATTGTCCATAGCGGCGCGCGGCCTCAGCACGGCCTTGAGCAGACGCAGTAAATTGCCGCCCAATACCTTCGCGATCTCATCCTCATGAAATCCGCGCTTGACCAGACATTCGGTCATGTTGGGCAGATCATCTTCATTCTCGAACCCGGGTATCAGCCGATTTTCGCCGACACCGAAAATTTCATCTTCGGGGTAGAGCGGGCCGTCGTCTTTGACGAAATCGAGCCCAAGCCCGACATGGTCGATACCGACAAGGTCGGCGATATGGCTTATGTGATCGACGAGTGTATCCAGCGTCGGCTGCTTGCCGACCATCGTCGCAATCGCGTTCACGCCCATCACCCCACCGGTCTTAGCCAAAGCCTTGATTTGGTCGTCGTCGACGGTTCGGAAATGATGAAAGATTTTGCTGCAGTTGGAATGGCTGCAACAGACCGGACCGGTAGCGGCTTCCAAAACTCCAAACCATCCAGCCCGGGAAATATGTGCGAGATCGATGACCACGCCGAGTCTGTCCATTTCCTGCACCACGGCTTTGCCGAAACTCGTCAGCCCGCCGCCGGTTCGCTCTTCCTTGACGCCATCGGCGAGCTCGTTTCGCAGATTCCAGGTGATCTGCATCGCGCGCAGACCGAGGCAATAGAAATTGCGCAAATTCTCGATACGCCCTTGCAACGGCTTGCCGCCCTCAAAGCTCATCACAATGTTCAGGACATCAGGCGACGGCGCGGTCGGCAGATCGTCTTTGTGCAAGATGATCTTGATCTTTCCCCGCGATGCCTGGACTTCTTCCCGCAGCATATCGATGTTTTCGAGAGCCGAGACCAGGAATTGCCGCGTCCCCCGGCTATGAGTGACGCTATCGCCGGAAATCGAATAAAATGTCGTCGAGATGTTCGCGCGCTTGAGACGCGGCAGCGTGACGTTCAGAAGCGGATAGGTCACGTTCTCGCCCCTGAGGCGAACCATCTCGAAGAGGTCGCGGTGGCCTTCGACAATGATGGTCTTGTGATGCAGCTCTTTAGCCTTCTCGCTCGCCATTGCAATCTCTGCGCCAGTCCATTGATTGGTTCGGATCCGAAGCCGATTTCCGACGATCGGCAGTTTCAAGCATAATGCTCGCGGAACCACTTCGCGATGTCGATCCCACGGGCAAACCAGACGTTCGGATGCGAACGGGCGTGCCGTATGAAATCCTGAAATATCTTGGCACGGTATCCACGGCCTGCGAGAAACGGATGCATAGTGACGCCCATCACCTTCGGACTAGTCGCCCCTTCGGCATAAAGATAATCGAATTGGTCGATGAGAAGACTGAATAATTCACGCGGGCTACGCGAACCGGTTTCATATGTCGTATAGTCGTTGGGGTGAAAGTCCTTGGGCATCATAACGATTGGCTTGTTTCTTGGACCCACGGTGTATGGCACGTCTTCATCGATACAATCGCTGCTCCAGGTGAAACCCATGTCCGCGATCAAATCGATGGTGTTCGGTGTCGGTCTGACACCTGGAGACAGATAGCCGAGCGGTTTAACACCGGCGACCTTCTGGAACGCATCGATTGAGGCTTGGATGAGCTTTCTCTCGCCCTCCTTGTCCAGAGTCACGGTGTATTCATGGATATATGGTTGAGCGGCGAGTTCATGTCCTTTGGCGACGAGCTCTTTCACCGCATCGATGTTTTGCTCGGCAGTCTTGCCATTGAGAAAAAATGTCGCTTTGACGCCTTCGCGATCGAAAAGGTCCAGGATCCTCCAGATGCCGACCTTCTCGCCGAATTGGCGGTCCATCACCACGCCCATATCCTGCTTGTAGATAGCGTTTTCCGGGAGCCGCCCGCGATTTGACCGCTGATGCGAGGCGTTCGTACCGAGATCGTCCGGCCAGGTTTCCCAGCTGACGCAAAACAGGAGCGCTATCTTGGCTCCTTCCGGCCAACCAATCGGGTTTCGCCGATTCATGTCATAGCTCCTTTGTATGTGGGGCATATCAGTTGGCAGCTTCGCACAGAACATTTGCCGCCATCTGACGCTAATCGTGTGTCACGGATCGAGATGGATATGCGCGCGCTTGATGACGTCAGCCCAGCGCGCCTTATCGACTGCGACGAAACGCGCGAGGTCTTCGGGCGAACCGACCGGCAGCGTCAACCCTTGCGCCTCCATCCGGTCGCGGACTTTGGGCAACGCGAAGATTTCCCGCGCCTGCTCGTTGAGGTACGCGATGACGGCCGGCGGCGTGTGCGCTGGCGCGAATAGCGCAAGCCACAGACCGCCCTGGACATCGGGAAGTCCTGACTCAGCCATCGTCGGCACGTCCGGCAACACCGCAGCGCGCTTCGGCGAGGCAACGGCGAGAGCGCGCAATGCACCTGATCGCACGTATCCCAAGTTGAACGGAACAGTATCGATCATCATCGTTACCTGTCCGCCCATCAGGTCGGCGACCGCAGGCATAGAACCGCGGTACGGCACGTGAATAAGGTCAATCCCAGCCTCAAGTCTGAATAGTTCGGTGGCCATGTGCGCGGAGCTGCCAAGGCCCTGCGACGCATAGGTCAAGACACCGGGCTGCGCCTTTGCCAGCGCAATCAACTCCTGCACCGACTTAATCGGCGAGGCCGACCTCACCAGCAATAGGTTCGCCGCCTCCCCGACGAGTGCAATCGGTGCGAAGTCTTTATCCGGATTGTAAGGCAATTGGGGATTAAGGAGCGGCAGGACGACCATGGAGGCCGGATGCCCCATCAGCAGCGTGTATCCATCCGGCGCCGCCTTCGCGACCTCGTTGGCGCCGATCGTTCCGGTAGCAGTCGAATTATTCTCCACCACGACGGGTTTGCCGCTACGCTCCTGCAAATTTTGCGCATAGACGCGAGCGAATTGATCGATCAAGCCACCCGGAGCAGCTCCAACAATGATGTGGATCAATCGATTAGGGTAAGACTGCGCGACAACTGGAGCCGAGGACCACATCAGTCCAATCACCCCAATTCCAATAGCTCCCAAAGTTGTAACCACCTTCGTAAACTCTGATCCAATTCTTCCGAAGGTGTTCGTTCGGTACATGAACTAATGCCTTGTGAGGATTCTCAGCGGGAATGCGGGACGCGGATACGACGCCAGTTTTGCGGAAATCGCAAGGATTAACGTGATCGCGCGGCTATGCAACGCAGTAGCATGCCGAGCAGGCCCCCCATGATACACACTGGCAAGTTGTCGTGCGCGCTCAGCGCTCCCTGCTGCGATTCCTCAGGGTCGAGCTCGAGAAAATTTCACGATGTGATAAAATATTTGAGGGTCAGCATCGTATTACATGTCGACGCTTTCGTTTTCATAGTGACAATCTCTGACCGTTTGCTTTTCTCCCGTTTTGTTAAATTCAATCTGCATGGAAATCCAAGCTGACATTCGCCAGCGCCGGCCGCGCAATCGCGCAAAGAAGACCACCGGCGTCATCGTCAAGACGGTCAATGACGCGAGCGGGATTGTCGAGCGCTTGAACGCTATGGCGAATTGCTGACCTGCCAGCTCGTCGCCCTTTACAACTCAATACATCACTTGCCGCCTAGCAGCGTTCATACGCTCCCCCGTCTCAAGCAGCTCTTTCACGAGTCGGAAGGACTGCCTGCCACCAGCAAGATACTGCTACGACCCGACTATAAGTGACGCTACGGCTACAACCACCAGACCATCTATCGCCGCGCCGCCGGCACCGGCCGCTTTGCGCTGGGCCAACACATCGTGCTCGTCACTGACGACCCGTGGCAACAGCCGTCGGATCACGACGCCGCGCTTGCGCTCGCGATGTCGTCGATTGAAATCAGCGTCCGCCGTTCCCGGGAACTCACTTTCATCACCCATCTCGACACCACCTCATTGGCGAAAAGCATGGTCCTGTCGCGGTGGCCGTCGCATCTGTGCTCGCGCGGGATATCCTTCAGCAATTCAACTTCGTTGACGTAATCCGCGAAATAAGTGCACTGGACCACCCGGTAAGTGAGACACGGTAATTTCTGTGACAGGTTGTTTTGCATTTTTTGGTTCAGGAGTTTTGGACTGTCGCGAAGTTGGTTTCGAATTCAAGCGGCGGGCGGTAACAGAGGGCGGAGTGGAGGCGCTCGGTGTTATAGACGATGTCGGTGAAGACGGCGATGGAGCGTCTGGCGGCTTTGATGTCCTTGAAGCTTCGGCCGTCGACTTCTTCGGTTTGAGGGTCTTCATGAAGCTCTCGGCTTTGGCATTGTCGTAAGGGTTGCCGGGCCTGCTCGTGCTGACCTATGATCGCGAGAAATGAGCTGAGGAGAAGACCTCGATGAAGTTCTCGCGCAGAGATTTTCAGCGAGCGGTGCTCGGAATGGTAGCGCTTCCATTGGCGGGCGCGCCGGCCTGGGCGGATAATTATCCGACGCGCCCGATCCGGCTGATCGTCGGCTTCCCGGCTGGCAGCGGACCGGCCATCGTGGCCCGCATCATCGGCCAAGGCATGTCCGTGAACCTCGGGCAGTCTGTCGTCGTCGAGGAACGGCCGGGCGCCGGCAGCAATCTGGCGACCAGTGACGTCGCGCATGCGCCCCCGGACGGCTACATGCTGATGCTGCTCACGACGGCAAACGTCATCAACGCCACGCTCTACAAGAACCTGAACTACGCCTTGCTGCGCGATATTGCGCCGGTCGCCAGCATCGATAATGAGCCTTTCGTCTTCGAACTGGCGCCGTCGTTTCCGGCAAAGACACTGTCGGAGTTCATCGCTTATGCCAAAGCCAATCCGGGCAAGGTCACCATGGCGTCCGCCGGCATAGGCAGTGCGCCGCACATTTTCGGCGAAATGTTCCAGAGAATGGCCGGGATTCAACTGGTGCACGTGCCGTATCGCGGCAATCCGATACCCGATGTCATCAGCGGCCAAGTGGATTTTTTTATCGGCCCGATGCAGTCGGCGCTGGAATTCATCCGCACCGGCAAGCTGCGCGCACTCGGCGTCACGACGGCGCAGAGGTCTGACGGTCTGCCGGATGTCGCGCCGGTCGCCGATGTCGTAAAGGGCTACGAGGCGAGCGGCTGGCTCGGCATCGGCGTCCCCAAGGGCACGCCGACCGACGTGATTGCGCGTCTCAACAAGGAAATCAACAACACGCTGGCGGACCCTGCCGTGAAGGTGCACCTCAACAGCCTCGGCGACACTGTGGCGCCGAGGACAAGCGCCGACTTTGGCCTGCTCATGAAAAGTGATGTCGAGAAATGGGCCAAGGTCATTCAGGACGCAAACATCAAGCTCGAGCAGTAATCAGCTACTTTGGGGTGGTCATTTCGGGCGCGCGCGCCGAAGGCGCGAAACCGGAGCCAAGACCTCTCCCGTCTCATTCACTCGATGTCGGCTTCTTCCCGCTAATTGCCATGAAGATGGAGTCCGGGGAAAATTAGAGTCGGGGCCTTATTGGCGGGACGGACGATGAAGCGTGCAGCCTTGCCATCATGCCTTCCAGGTCATCGAAGCAAGTTATGCCGCAAGGGCATGGGCGATGCCCGTGATCACCTCTTCAATATCTTTGAGCCCGTTCGTCCGTGGCGATCCTGCCATGTGAGGTGTCAGAACGACGTTCGCGAACGACAGCAGCTCGTCGTCAGACCGGCCGGGCTCCTCGTATAATGAATCGAGCGCGAAGCCGCCGAGACGACCAGATCGCAGCGCCTCCAGCAGCGCTTCGCGGTTGATGATTTCGGCGCGCGATACGTTCACGATGCAGGCATCCGATTTCATGAGCGCCAGCCGCTCGCGGTCGAGGAAGTTTGATGTTGATACATCAAGTGGCAACTGAGGGATAATCCAATCGCTGGCCGCCAGGAGTGCCTCCAGTGTTCGATAGGACACCTTCATGCTTTCCTCATCCGCCTTGGGAAGTCTGGTGCGCTGGAAGTACAAAACTGTCATGCCGAAGGCGGCAGCGCGCAGTGCGATTTCACGGCCAATCTCGCCGAGCCCGATGATGCCGATTGTACTGCCGTTGAGCGCACGCAGCTTTGAGAAGCGTCCCCAATTGGCGCTTGGAGTGTGGCGCCTGTCAAAGGCTGTGTATTGACGTCCAATGGCGGCAAGCTGGTCGATACTGATCAGCCCGTTCAGTTCTTTCGTTCGCCTAGCCAACATGAGCATCAGCGCAAAGGCGTGTTCGGCGCACGAGACGTTGGCGCGGCGGCGTATGCCTAAAACTTTGACTCCATGTGCGTCGCACGCGGTCACATCGATATTGCGAAGGACCGCGCCATATTTGTGAACGACTTTGAGGCGTGGGGCCAGGGTGAGTTCTTCCTCTCCAACCCTCAACGACTCGGTGACAATCGCTTCGGCCGGTGGGAGGTTTTTGTGCAATTCCGATTTGGAAGAGACCAGCCTGACGTCGCTTGGGAACAGCGATGGGGTCGCCTCTCTAACCTTGTCGCACCAGCCGCTGAAATCTGGCAGGTCGGGCGACATAAAATCCGCGAAAGCGTTCCATCTCTCTTGGCTGGTGGTGGGATCGAGGACCACCGCTATCAAGCGAGCCCAAACATCGTCTTCAACGACCAACACCGGTGTGCTTAATCCCATCAATGGACCCCCGTCCGTCGCTGCGCGCCTCGGCAGCCCGGCACAACCCCAAACATTTATTGCTTGGGAATACCCGCGTCCGCAATCACGCGGGCCCATCGATCAATCTCTGAACGCATGCGCTGATCGAGACTATCCGCCGGCAGAGCGTGGGCGTCGAAACCGACCTCCTTGAATTTCGCCTTCACGTCCGGAGCACGGAGGATTTGAGTTGCGGCGGTGGCCACGGTGTTCACCGCCTGATCCGGCATGTCCTTCGGCCCATAGAGCGAATTCCACGACGTCACTACGTAGTCAGGCACGCCGGCTTCCGCCATGGTCGGCACATTCGGCAGTTCCGGAATACGGCTTGCCGAGGTGACGGCGAGCGCTCGGATTTTGCCCGCATCGATTTGCGGGCGCAGGCCGCCATAGGCGTTGATGACGAGATCGAGATCGCCGCGTAGCAACCCGACCGTGAGCTCGGACGGGCCGCGATAGGGGACGACGTTGACATCGAGCTTCTGCATCGACTTGAGCAACAGCGCCGCCAGATAATTGCTGCTGCCCACGACCGATGTTCCGATTGTCAGTGTATCGGGCTTGGTGCGCGCAGCGTCGATCCACTCTTGCAGGGTCTTGTATGGGGAGTTTGCGTTGGTGACGACCAGGTAAGCAAATTCGCTGACGCCGACGATCGGCCGTAAATCCTTGCGCGGGTCGACCACTTCGTGGAACAGGCTGACGGCAATGGCATTGTTATTGCCGATCCAACCCAACGTGTAGCCGTCCGGCGGCGGCGCGGCGACCATGCGATCCGCAATCACGTTGCCGCCGCCGGGCTGGTTTTGCACGACGACAGGCACCTTGAAGTGATCGGACAACCTCTCGGCGAGAAAGCGCAGCACAATATCGGACGCCGATCCGACAGCGAGCGGCGTCACGATCCGGATGGAGTGGGACGGGTATGCGGCTTGAGCCATAACGGGACGGGAAGATTTGGCGGAGAAAAAGCATAATAGCGCCGCCAGCAGGGCAATGACGGTTGGATATGACCGTTTCTGTACTTTCATCGTGTCGATCCCGGAAAGCCGCAGCACGCGCCATTGATTGATCGAGCGTCTTGCGACGCTCTTCGCGAGTTGTTTAACGCCGCGCTGCGATCTCGTCCAAGCTAATTCGTTGTGCGCTTGTGCGGCAGCAATGCGGGTCGTCCATGGTTTCGACCGTGCCGCGCCGACACGCCGGTTCGCAAAGTCAGGGTTTCTTTGCGCAGCAAGTCCAGAAATTCCCGGTGAACACGCGTCGGCCGCCAATCCGCTCGGGTGGCGATGCCGTCGGCCCGCGACAAAATGCTTGAATTAAAAGGTAACTTCGCCAACGAACGAACCTGAAGATCGGTTTGTTCGCTTTCAAGTTTTGAAAAAAGCGAAATGCGGTCGCTCGAGGCCAGAACAGAGCGGTAAACCGCTGGCGAAGTGGTCTCGATGCTGACTCGCGGTGACAGTCCCGATTTGGCAAATAGGCGCTCGAAGGCTTCCCTTCGCGGCGTGCCGCGATCCGGCAACACCCAATCGTAACTGGCGAGGTCGCGCAGTGTTATGCGGCGCAACTTTGCCAGCGGGTGATCCCTATGAGCCACCACCGTATAGGGGTTGGCAAACAGAAACTCTTCGTTGGTGTCGGTTGCCCATGCCGGACGCCGCAGCACGCCAAACAGGACATCCAGCTTGCCGGCCCGCAAGTTACCGAGCAGCGCTTCGTAATGATCATCAATGACCTGGACGCGGGTGTCGGGATAGGTCGCCAGCAATTTCTGAATGGCGTTCGACAAGACGTGAGCCGCCGAGTGCGGGATATTTCCGATGGCGATGCGCGAAACGATCACGCCGCGCGCTGCTTGCACTTCCTCCAGACCGTATTCGATCTCGCGCCTGGCAACCTGGAACCGCCTTGCGAGCTCCGAGCCTTGCGATGTGGTCGTCACGCCGCGGGCGGTGCGCTGAAACAGGCTGCGTCGCAGCTCGCGCTCGAGTTGCCGCGCCGATCGATGCAGCGAGGGCTCCGAGATTCCCAACCAGCGTGCCGCGGCGTCCAAGGAATGATTCTCGGTGATCGCAATGAGGCCGCGCAATTGCGGCCGGGTGATCTTATTGAGGATCGCATCTACGCCCAGTCGCCCGCTCGACGCGTTGGCGAGCGTCAGCTCGGACAATGCCGCGCGGATATGGTCGAAGAAGCGCTGGACACGAGGAAGGAGAATTGCCCCGGCCTCGGTTACGAAGCATCCGGAATGCCGGCGCTCGAACAAGCGCGCCGCGAACCGTGCCTCGAGTGCGTGGACCGATTGGGTCAATGCCGGCTGCGACAGATTGACCTCGCGAGCCGCGCCGCTGAAGCTTTTCAATCTGGCAACCGCCTCGAAGCCGCGCAACTGCCGAAGTGAAGGGACATCAAGCTTGATCATCAATTTTCCCGATAGCGTGCGGGTCCCCGGCCGCGCTCGAACGAGGCCAATTCAACGCGACAGTATAGCAAAAACTTATGATCGCGCGCAGCAATTCAATTGGCAATTGACCGCGGCGACGCGGATTGTCCGGCGCGCTGTCCTCCAGGATCGGCAAAGCGCGCCAAGCCGGCGGTCAAGAGAACCGGCAACCTAAAGAGAACGTTGCAGGGAGAAACCGGATGCATTCGAAGCTCCCCAAGAATTACAAGTCTGCTTTTCGGATTCTTCGGCACTCGCTTATGGCGGCGGTTGCATGCGCGGTAATGCTTGCCGCTGCGGCGACGCCGAGCCAAGCCGCGACCGACTACCCGACCAAACCGGTCCGCGTTTTCGTGCCTTATGGCCCTGGCGGTGTCGGCGATCTCACCATGCGGTTGCTTGCCGATCAGCTCAGTAAGGAGCTGAGGCAGCAATTCGTGATCGAGAATCGACCCGGCGCGGGCGGCATCATCGCCATGACGGAGGTGCTCAAGGCGCCCGCGGATGGATATACGCTCGGCGAGATGGGTAACGGACAGGCGATCAGCATGTCGTTGTTCAACCACCTCTCTTACGACATGCTCAAAGATTTCACCCAGATTTCAGTAGCCGGCAAGCTTCGAGATGCTGCTCGCGGTTCCCGATAAGTGGCCCTACAAGACGCTCCAGGATCTTGTCGCCGCCGCGCGAAAGAACCCAGGGAAGCTCAACATCGGCGCCATCAATCCCGGCAGCACGCAAAATCTCTCGGCGCATCTTTTTCAGCAGGTCACCGGTGCTGAATATACGATCGTACCTTATCGCACCACGCCCGATCTAGTGACCGCGCTGCTGCGCGGCGATGTCGATCTCGGTTTTGATTTTTACGCCGCGCTGCGGCCTGTGATCGGCCCCGGCAAAGTCCGCATCATCGCGACCTCTGGAGAGGAGCGCGATCCGCTGCTCAAAGACGTCCCTACCGCGAAGGAAAGCGGCTTTCCGAATTACATCGTTACGAGCTGGAATGGTGTCGCCGCGCGTGCCGGCACGCCGACCGACATCGTCAATATTCTCAGCGCGGCTATCAATCGCGGTCTTGCTGCGCCGGAGATTCAGGAGAAGTCGCGGGAGCTCGGCATAGATGCGCACGGTACCACTCCGCAACAGATGCATGACCGCATGGCGCAAGACGTTGCCAAATGGCGTGATGTCATCGAGAAGGATCATATCCCGAAGGAGTAGGACAGTCCGTGGATCGGGAGCTGCCTCAGACGCACCGACGTCGCGGCCAAGCGGTGCAGAAGATCATCCGGCAGGACAGGAGGACAAATGGCGAGCCAGACGCGGCTGAAGATCGCGATCGGAGACTACGGTCATACGCGAGCCGTGAAATCGAAAGAGACGCCGATCGAAGGCATCGAGCCGGACTTCGTTCAGGTCGTGCCGATCATCGGCGCTTTCCGGCGCATGGTGCGCGACCTCGAGTTCGACATCTGCGAGATGGCGCCGACCACCTACATGATCGCGCGCGCCCGCGGCGCGCCCTACATCGCGCTGCCGATCTTTCTGATGCGCCGCTTCCATCACGGCGGCTTTGTGGTGCGGCCGGACGCCGGGATCGGCAAGCCGAAGGACCTTGAAGGCAAGAAAGTCGGCGTGCGGGCCTATTCGGTTACGACCGGCGTCTGGACCCGCGGCATCTTCGTCAACGAGTACGATCTCGATTCCTCCAAGGTAACGTGGGTGGTCGACGACGAAGAGCACGTCTCGACGCTGAAACTGCCGCCGAACGTGGTGCATGCGCCGGAGGGTAAATCGCTGCAGAGCATGATGAAGTCCGGCGAGATTCAGGCCGGGTTTACCGGGCCTGCCGGCGTCGGCCGCGCCGGCCCGCCGATCAGCGGCTGGGATAAGGCGAGCGAGGCTGCGGCTGCCGCCGATACCTATCCGGAATTGATCGCCAATGTCGAACAGGTCGAAGCCGACTGGTTTCGCCGCACCGGCATCTATCCGATCCACGGCCTCATCGTGGTGAAGGACGAGCACATCAAACGCTATCCGTGGCTGGCGCGCTCGCTGATGAACGCCTTCGTGACGGCGAAGAAGCCCTACCTCGAGGAGCTTGGGTGCGGCCATGGCGATAAGCCGGAGGACAAGCGCTATCGCGGCTTCCTGTCGCTGATGAGCGATCCCCTGCCATATGGCATGGCGGCGAACCGCCCCAGCATCGAGGCGTTGGTCACCTACAGTCTGCAGCAGGAACTGATACCTTCGCGCCCGCAGCTCGATCAGGTCTTTGTCGATATCGATCCCTAACCCATCCGCAACAGAACGCGAGTGCATCCCAATGCCTGTCATCGATATCCATCCGCACATTGTTTCGCCCGACACAAAGAAATATCCGCTCGATCCGCTCGGCGGCACGCAATCGACTTGGTCGAGCGAGCGGCCGACCACTTATCAGGATATGATCAGGTCCATGGACGAGGCCGGCGTTGACAAGTCGGCGATCGTGCATTCCTCCACTGCCTATGGCTACGACAACAGCTATGTGGCTGATGCGGTCGCAGCCGTGCCGTCGCGCTTCACCGGCGTCTATTCGATCGACGTGCTGGCGCCCGACGCGGTCAAGACGTTCGACTACTGGCTCGGCCGCGGCTGCACCGGCATGCGGCTGTTCACCACTGGCTCGACGTTGCCGGACCAGGCGACGTTTTTTCGCCGACCCGAAGAGCTATCCGTTCTGGGAACATGCGGCGGCAAAGAACATTCCGGTCTGCATGCAGATGAAGCAGGAAGGCCTGCCGCTGCTGCGCCAGATCATGGATCGCTTCCCCAAGGTCACGATGATCCTCGATCACCTGGCCCGCGCGCCGTTCGAGGACGGCCCGCCCTACGCCGCGGCTGAGGCATTCTTCGAACTGGCCAAATACAAGCAGGTCTTTCTCAAGATCACGCCGTCGAATTGGGGCACCAAGAGCTGGGGCAAGGGCACGCCCGAGACGTTCTTCGGCAAGGTGGTTGATACCTTCGGCGCCTCGCGGATGGCGTGGGGCTCCAATTTCCCGAATTCGCCGGGCACGCTGGCGGAAATACTCGGCGCCGCGCGCAAGACGTTCTCATTCGCCAAGGCATCAGATCAGGACTGGATTTTCGGCAAGACCGCGCTCACGCTCTATCCCGCTCTGGCTAAGTGACAAAGGAATCAAGCTCATGGCGACTGCGACAAAGCTCAAGCTGCACACGATGCTGGGCAACTATCCGATCACCAAAGCGCTCAAGAGCGGCGCGGTTCATTCGGAGCTGGTTGATTTCGATTTTGCCGAAGTCAAGGTCGCCAACAATCTGTTCAAGTCGGTGGTGCGCGACGCCAAATACGACGTCGCCGAACTCGCCATCGTGACCTATCTGCAGGCCAACGCCTACGGCAAGCCCTATGTGCTGGTGCCCGCCGTGGTGGTGAGCCGCGGCCAGCATCACACCATCGCCTATAATCCCGATCGCGGCCCGCTCAAGCCGTCCGACCTTAACGGCAAACGGGTCGGCGTGCGCGCCTATACGGTGACGACGGGAACGTGGGTGCGGGGCATCCTGGCCAGCGATTACGGCGTCGACATCAACAAGGTGGAGTGGATCACGTTCGAGGACCCTCATGTCGCCGAATATCACGATCCCGCCATCGTCAAGCGCGCTCCCGAGGGCAAGGATTTGACGCAGATGCTGCTCGACGGCGAAGTCGCCGCCGGTATTGTCGGCGACAAGCTGCCCGATCCGAAGTTCAAGCATCTCATTCCCGACGCCGACGCGGCCGCTCAGAAATGGGCCGAGCGCCACCACGGCGTCCCGATCAATCACATGATTGTGGTCAGGCAGGAGCTGTCCCGTTCGCGGCCCGATGTGGTCAAGGACATTTTCCGGCAGTTGCACGAAAGCAAACAAGCCGCTGGCTTGCCTGACGGCGGCGCACTCGATCCCTATCGTTTCGGCGTCGAGGCCTGCCGGCCGATATTGGAAATCATCATCGACTTCTGCCATCAGCAGAAGCTTATCCCGCGCCGCATTGCGGTCGATGAATTGTTCGATGACAACACCCGCGCGCTTAAGATCGGCGTATGAAGCGATCCTGGAATCAAGTTGAACGAAATAGCAGCCGGAGGACGTGATGATGATCATGGATGCGGGCGTTCACATCTGGCGGCCGCAAACGCCGGACCGCCCGTGGATGCCCGGTCGCAAGGCGCATCTGCCGGAGCCTCTGACCTACGAAAAATTCAGCGCCATCATGGCGCTGGCCGGCGTCGAGCACGCCATCCTGGTGCCACCGTCTTGGGAAGGTGACCGCGTCGATTACAGCCTCGAAGCGGCCCAGAAATATCCCAACCGCTTCGCCGTGATGGGGCGCTTTCCTATCGATAAGCCGGCAGAGCGCGCCAACCTTGAAACGTGGCGCGACCAGAAGGGCATGCTCGGCGTTCGGCTGACGCTGCATCACGAATGGGATCGCGGCTGGATGAAGGACGGCACTGCCGATTGGTTCTGGCCGGCGGCGGAGCGGCTCGGCATCCCCGTGATGCTGAACGCGCCCTACACGCACAAGGAAATCGGCGATGTCGCGGAGCGGCACCCGCAGCTGCGCATCATCATGGACCATCTTGGCGCGCGTACCACGCAGAAGGATGATTTGCTTAAAGCCGCGTCGGAGAGTACGGCGGCTTTGGCCAAACATCCGAATGTTTCCGTCAAGCTGACCTTGGTGCCGGTATTTTCGACTGCGCCGTACCCCTACAAGAATATCCAGCCTTATATCCGCCGGCTGGTGGAGGCCTTTGGGCCGAAGCGCTGCTTTTGGGGCACGGACGCGTCGGCGATGCTCGAGCGCACCAGTTGCAGCTACTCTGACTGCGTGAAGTTGTTCACCGAGCACATGGATTTCCTGTCCGCTTCAGACAAGGAATGGATCATGGGCCGCGGCCTCGCCGAATGCCTGAATTGGCCTCAATCGGCAAAGTCGCCGTAGTGCTCTTGCGCGGGCGACATCGCTTCGAACTCAGGCGGCCGGCTTCATCTGCTTGAGCGCGGCGAGATAGTCGGCGATCCCGCGCTCCAGATCGTATCCCGGCTTGTAGCCCAACTCTTCGCGCGCGCGCGAAATGTCGTAGACGCCGGTGGCCGGGTAAGGAAAGCCGTAGAAGTTGAGCCCGCCGCCGACCTCCATCTGCGCGTCCGGAATATGTGTCTTGATCACGCGCGCGAAGTCACTTGCAGCGTGACGCCGACGCCGGTGCCGATGTTGTAGACGCGGCTTTTGATCTTTTCGGCGGTGGTGGCGAGATATATGCCGAGCGCCGAATCCTTGTTGTAGATGAAGTCGTCCTTGTCATCGCCGCCCTGCTTCGATCTCGAACGGCAAGCCGCGCGCCGGATTCTCGACGATGCGGCTCATCACCGCCATCGGTCCGTGACGCGCGGTCTTGCCGGGCCCATAAGTCGAGGCAAAGCGCAGTGACACCGTCTCGATGCCCATGTTGTCGTTGTAGTAGGCGCAGACGTTCTCGCCCATGAACTTCGCCGAATCGTAGATGCGCTTGGGTTTGGCCGGCAGATCCTCGGACATCGGCTTCCAGGTCGGCGAGCCGTATTCGCCGAGTGACCGGGCCGTAGACGCCCTTGGCGCTGGTGAAAACGACGCGCTGACGCTCAGCGCGCGGGCCGCCTCGAGGATGTTGACCAGACCCATCACGTTGACCTGGATGCTGAGCGCCGGATTGCCCGCCGAAACCGCGCCGACAAAGGCCGCGGCATGCACCACGTGCGTGACCTTGTATTTCTTGATCGCCTGCAGGATGCGCGGCATGTCGAGCACGTCGCCCTGCTCGAAGTCGAACTTGTCGAGGATATCGCCGATCAGGCTGTCGTCGCGATGGCGGGCGAAGATGACGGGACGATGGCCTTCCTTGACGAACTTGCGGCTGGTTTCGGCGCCGATGACGCCCATGCCGCCGGTGATCAGCACTTTCATGTGAGCCTCAGTCGATCTTGATGCCGATCGCTTTGATCAAAGCGCATAGAATCCGCGTTTGCATTGTTGGCCTCGCTCGTGGTGATGCCGACGCTACCCGGTATGACCGTCTTTGAGCAAAGCTGCGCTATTGCGCCTTCTGTAATTCCGGGTTTGTCTTGATGCGTGCGTTATTGAGCGTATAAATGAGGAAACATACCAGCGCGCCTGCGGCGAACGGCAGTGCCGACCACATGTAGAGCTGCCCGACGGGGAGACCGATAAACAGTGCTCCCAGCAGCGGGCCGACGATCGCCCCGAGCCGGCCGATGCCGAGTTGCCACCCCGATCCGTTGGCGCGCAGCGAGGTCGGATAGATCATCGCGCCCACCACATTGATGCCGGACTGGATGCCAAGCACGATCACGCCAGCAAAGAAGGTCGCGGTGATCAGGGCGCTGGTCGAACTCAATCCCGCATAGCCGATCGAACCCACGACCGGGACGGCGATCACGAACAGGATCGCGATGGCGAGGAAGCGCGCTCGCTGCAGCCACCAGCACAGCACCAGCGCTCCGACCGTGCCGCCGACCTGCAACGCCGCGCCGGCGAGCGCCGCGGTCGCCGGCGATACGTGGGCGGCACCCATGAGAGTCGGCGTCCAACTGATCAGAAAGAAGTAGCCCATCAGGTTGCAGGCGAACATCAGCCAGGTCAGCGGCGTGATTGCGGCCAAGCCGTTACCGAACAGGTGGATCGGACTGGAGCTCGGCGATTGCTTCTCGTCTTCGATCACGAAGCGGGCGTTTGGCGGCACCTGGTAATCGGGGCGGATCGCCGCAATGAGCGCTTTCAGTTTCGGACGCTGACTTTCATGCAACGTCATGAATTTGATCGACTCCGGCAATGTGAATATGGCGGCGAGCGCCAGCACGATCGGCACGACGCCGCCGACCTCGAACAGAATCTGCCAGCCATGTTTTGGAATGAATGCCGCGCCGACGAAGCCGGCAACCGCGCCGCCGAGCGGAACCAGCCCGACTGCGATGATCGCAAGCGTCGCGCGCAAATTGCGTGGCGCCGATTCGGCATTGATGGCCACAAGGTTCGGGATGACACCGCCGATGCCAAGGCCGGCGATAAGGCGAAGCCAGGACAATTCGGTGAGATTGGTCGAGTACGCGGCGATAAATGTGAAAACGCCGAATAACAGGTTGGCCGAAATCAGGGCCGCCTTGCGGCCGTAGCGATCGCCGATCCAGCCGAATATCTGCGATCCGAACAGGACGCCGATATTACTGGCGCTCAGCACCAAGCCGAGGGCCTTTGGCGCGATATGCCAGTCGGTGATGAGGTGCGGCGCGGCGAAGGCGATGGCGCCGATGTCATAGCCGTCAATCATCGCCAGCAAAACAGACCAGATGATCAGCTTGATTTGGAATGAGCCGAGCCCGTGCTCGTCCAGAAAATGCGAAACGTGAACCTCTGGTTCGCCGGCCATCGCTTCCCCCGCTGAGATTTCTAATTTTGGCGAGAGCACTGCGCCCTCGCGTCGAAAACGTAAGGCACTTGCCGCGTGAAGAAAAGCGGCATTCGCGCGCAGAGCGGGCGATGGGCGCTCGCCCGTGCGCGGTCTTATCCATCACGCCGGTATGATGAATCACGCCTCGTCGAGCGGCGCGCCCTCTCGCGCCCGCAACGCGCGGAATACGGCTTCGGGCGTCAGCGGCAACTCGGTCAGGCGCACGCCGACAGCGTCGTCGATGGCGTTGGCAATGGCGGGTGACAAGCACAGTGTTGCGGATTCGCCGACGCCCTTGGCGCCGAACGGCGCATTATGCTGATAGGCATCGATCGCTTCGTTCACCATCACCGACGGTACGTCGGCGATCCCAGGAATCTTGTAGTCGGCAAGCGACGCATTGGTCACCTGGCCGCTGTCGAGATTCATTTTCTCGAACATCGTGAAGCCGAGCTGCATCAGCGCAGCGCCGGAAATCTGGGTCTCGACAATACGCGGATTTACCGGCTTGCCGCAGTCGACAACGTTGACGAGCTTGGCAATGCGGACCCGTCCGGTCTCGGTGTCGACTTCGACCTCGGCCCCCGCGCCCGCGACCATCCAGAACGGCGTTACTTGAGTCGAGAGGCCGTTGTCGTGGTCAGGCGCAATGTAGTCTGGCTTATAGCCGCCAGTGCCGACGATGTTGCCGGCCTGCATGCCGTATTTCTTCTTGAACAGGGCCGAGACCGGGGCGTTGCTGCCCTCGGGCTCGCCGACCTCGCGGCGCAGCGCATCGATCTTGCTCCGCGCGTCTTCGGCGGCAAGCCGCACGGCGTGCCCCATATGGAACAGCGAGCGCGAGCCGAGCGTGCCCATGTCGTAGGGCGTCACGTCGGTATCGCGGGCGACGATCCTGACCGTCTCAGCCGGCATGTTGAGCACCTCGCCGACGATCTGCGCCATTGCGGTATCGGAGCCCTGGCCCATGTCGACGGTCGAGATGTAGAGAATAGCGCTGCCGTCGGCGCCGACATTGATGATCGCAACCGACGCCGTCGGCGAGATCGCCGCCTTCAGCGCGATGGCGAGGCCGCGGCCGCGCCTGACCGTGCCGCTGCCGCGGTCGAACGGAGACTTCCAGCGCAGCCGGTCGGCGACATGGTCGAGGATGGCCTCGATTGGTGCGTCTTTGAGAATAGTACCGGTCGCTTGCGGGCGGCCGTCGCGCAGGATGTTCTTGCGGCGGAACTCCACGGGGTCGATTTTCAGCGCACGCGCCATCATGTCGGTGTGGCTCTCATAGGCCCAGGCGAGTTGCGGGATGCCGAAGCCGCGAAGCGCGCCGGCCGGCGTCATGTTGGTGTAGAGCGCGTAGGAATCGATCCAGATATTGTCGATGTCGTAGGGTCCAGCCGCGGTGAATCCGGATTTGTGCGTAACGCGCGGGCCAACGTCCGCATAGGCGCCGCCGTTCCAGAACACCTCGCATTTGCGCGCCGTGAGGCGACCGTCCTTGTCGGTCGCGCTTTTGATACGGACCGTGCTCGGATGTTTGGTGATCTGATAGAACTGCTCCTCCATGGTCAGCGCGATCTTGACCGGGCGGCGGACCAGAAGCGAGCAGGCTGTCACCAGTGCTTCGAGCTTGATGTAGAGCTTCGAGCCGTAGCCGCCGCCGAGATACGGCACCTTGATGCGGACGCGGTTCTCCGGCCAGCCAAGCAGCCGCGCGATCTCGGTGCGCACGAAGGAGGGGCCCTGCGAGCCGGTGTAGATCGTGACGCTGGTATCCTTGGCGTCGGCAATCGAAGCGAAAGGCTCGAAGGCGAGGTGCAAGCATTTCTGGGTGTGGAAGGTGTGGTCGAAGACGTGGGCAGCTTCGGCAAACGCCTTGTCGATGTTGCCGAGCCGCAGTTTGGCATTGAGCGCGAGATTGGTGTCTCTTTGCCCCTTGAGATGTTTGAGGTCGGCGAACGATCCGGCCGGTTTGAGCTCATCGTGGACGAAGGTGGGCGCGGTCATCGCCTCGACCTCGTCGTAGACCGCGGGTAACTCTTCGTATTCGGCGACGATCGCCTGGGTCGCGGCCTCCGCGACTTGAGGATCGGTGGCGAGCACCACCGCCACCGGCTCGCCGACGAAACGCACCTTGTCCATGGCGAGGATCGGCTGGTCGTGGAACGCCGGTCCGTAGTAGGGATCGGGAATCACCTTGCGGACGTCCTCGATGGTGATCACGCGATGGACGCCGGGGATTTTTTTCGCCGCGCTGGTGTCGATTGATTTGATACGGCCGTGAGCCACGGTGCTGCGGAAGATTTTTCCATGCAGCATGCCGTGAAGCCGCATCAGGTGGGTATATTCGGCTCGACCGGTGACCTTCTCACGCGCTTCGAGGCGCGGTACCGAGCGGCCGATCTGGCCGCCCCCCATTGGGTTCGTCGACATCAGCGATTGGCTCCATTGCAGAGACGTTGCGTCAATGGTCGCACGCCTTGCGGCCCACGCCAATGCAGAAGTCCGACAATCACGGCAGCCTGGGGCGATAAACCAGCGCGGCAGTTGCTGCCTCGGTTTCGGCGCTATGGCGGGCCGGCAGTTCGCCGGCGGCCTCCAGCACCGGATAGGCAACAGAGCAGATGTGCGAGTGGATGCGCTTGAGGTCGCTGAGGATATCGAGATGCAGCGACGTCGTCTCCAGGCTTTCCGGCCGGCCTTCGCGCAGCCGATCGAAGTGCCGGTCGGCCGCTTCAAGCTCGGCTTTGCGCAACTCGGCCTTCTCCAGCAGCAATTTGCGCGCGGCTTCGATGTCGCCGGTCATGAAGATACCGAACGCGACTTGCAGGCTGGCGACGATGCGTTTGTGGAAGGTTTCAAGCTCGGCGGCGCCTTCCGAGGAGAATTGGTAGCGCCGCTTGGTCTTCTTGGCGGCGAGCTCGCATAAATTCTTGTCGATGATGTCGCCGATGTGCTCGAGATTGATGGTGAACGACACGATCTCCATGGCGCGCCGGCCTTCGCGCTCGTCGAGGCTGTCGCGGGTGAGCTTGGTGATATAGAGCTTGATCGCCTCGTCCAGCCGGTCGACAACGTTATCCATGCGTGACACGTCGCTGACGAGTTTGCGGTCGTTGCTCATCAGCGCGGTCATGACCTCGCGCAGCATGGCCTCGATCGTATCACCCATGCGCAGCGTCTCGCGCGCGGCGTTGGAGAGCGCGAGCGGTGGTGTTGCCAACGCCGAGTCGTCGAGATAACGCGGCGTTGAAGGGTCGGCCGTCTGCTTCTTCTCCGGCAGGATACGCGTCAGCAGCGCGGCCATGGCGTCGAGCGGTCCGATGAAGATCGCGGCGAGCACGACGTTGAACAGCATGTGGAACTCGGCCGTCATCTTCGCCGCGTCAGGCTGCAGCGACATCAATTCCTGCGCCAGCGGCCGCAGGAACGGCAGCACGACGACAACGCCGATAAGACGGTTGATCAGATTGCCCAACGGCACGCGACGGCTCGCCGGATCGCCGCGGATTCCGGCCTCGAGCAGCGGATTGATCGCGCTGCCGAGATTGGCGCCGAGCACCAGAGCGAGCGCCGCCGCGGGCGTAACGAACTGCGAGTAGGCGAGCGACATCACCAGCAGCACGACCGCGACGCTTGAATGGGCGGCCCAGGTCAGCGCTGCCGCGATCACGACGCAGAGGGTGAGGTCGCCGGTCACCGCGGCCAGCAACGCATGCGCGGCCGGTGCCTGCTCGGCCGGCGCCAGGGTGTCGAGCAGGATATGCAGGGCCAACAGCGTCAGGCCGAGCCCGATGGCGATGCGGCCGAGCGCGCGGGTGAGACTGCTGCCGCCGACCCGGAAGGTGACCAGGCCGATGACGAACAACACCGGCGCGACGGCCGAAATGTTGAAGGAGAATACTTGCACGATCAGCGTGGTGCCGACGTTGGCTCCGAGCATGATCCCGAGCGCGGGGACGAGGCCGACCAGGCCGTCGGCGGCAAGCGACGTGGTCATGAGGCCGGTCGCGGTGCTGCTCTGCATCAGCGCCGTCAGCATGAGACCGGCCCCGAACGCCGAGAAGCGATTGCCGAGCGCCTTTGCCAGAAAGCGGCGCAGATCGGGTCCGAAGGCGCGCAACACGCCGCTGAGGACCATATGCAGGCCCCACAGCAGCAGCGCAACGCCACCCATCAGGTCAAGCAGAACCAGCGTTCCCATTGCATCAAAGGCTCCGCGTTCTCAGTCGAGCGTTGTTGCTCGGCGCCGAAGCGCCATTTTCGCATGTAGGCCCATGCGCCGACTGAGACAACCCTCAAGGGTGCGCAGAAAGCGGCTACAGCCGTGGATCGCTCACGGATCGAGTTCCGTATCCCAGTACAGATAGTCGAGCCAGCTATCGTGCAGGTAATTCGGCGGGAAATGCCGGCCGTTGCGGTGCAGATGTTGCACCGTGGGCTGGAAGGGTCGTTGCGAAGGCCACATCTTCGACTCGTCCGGCGTCAGATTGCCCTTGCGCAGATTGCAAGGCGAGCAGGCAGCGACAACGTTGCCCCAGGTGGTGTGGCCGCCGCGCGAACGCGGAATCAGGTGGTCGAAGGTAAGGTCGTCGCGAGCGCCGCAATACTGGCAGGCGAAGCGGTCGCGGAGAAAGACGTTGAAGCGGGTGAAGGCCGGGTGCGTCGAGGGTTTGACGTAGGTCTTGAGCGACACCACGCTCGGCAGCTTCATTTCGAAGCTCGGGCTGCGCACCGCGCGGTCGTAATTGGCGACGATATTCACCCGCTCCAGGAAGACCGCTTTGATCGCATCCTGCCACGACCACAGCGACAGCGGATAATAGCTCAACGGGCGGAAGTCCGCGTTGAGGACCAGGGCCGGCCAGCCAGATGGCGATACATGAGCGTTCAAGACGACGCTCCACCCTCGAGTTCGTGCCGCAGTGCGGCGTTGGCCCTAGTTTATAGGCAGACGTGACAGGATTGTGAAGTCCGCTCCGGGGTTTATAGGCCGTCGGCGGCGATAGCATCCGTCTTCATCCGGCCATGTTCCGGTTTTGCCGGAACCTTTGCGGTCGACCGGCATCTAAACGTGACCCCTTTGATCGAGAGTCAGCCATGCCAAACGTGAAGGTCAAAACCCTACTTCCTGCCGAGGATGAACTCGTTGCCCGCGCCCGTAACCGCGATGAGGCGGCGGTCAGAACTATAATCCGTCAGAACAACCGAAGGCTCTTCCGTGTGGCCCGCGCCATCATGAAGGACGATAACGAGGCGGAAGATGTCGTTCAGGAAAGCTATGTGCGTGCGTTTACGCGGCTCGACGAGTTTCGTGCTGAATCAAGCCTCAGCACCTGGCTGACCCGTATCGTCGCCAACGAAGCCTATGGACGCCTGCGCCGCCGGCGGATCATGGTCGATTGGGAGAGCGCCGAGGCGACGCAGAAGGTAGAGGCCCAGATCATTCCGTTCTCTTCCTGGTCATCTCAACCCGATCCCGAACGCACCATGGCCCAGCACGAAATCAACCAAATTCTCGAACGAGCCATCGACGGGCTACCCGAACCGTTTCGCATTGTTCTGGTCGCGCGGTTGGTTGAGGAGATGAGCATCGAGGAAACCGCAGACCTCATCGGCGTCCGGCCCGAGACGGTGAAGACGCGGCTGCATCGCGCCCGGCTCCTGTTGCGCAAAGATCTTGAACGCAAGGTTGGGCCCATGCTGACGGCCGTCTTCCCGTTCGCGGGATATCGTTGCGAACGTATCGCGGATTCCGTTATCGCTCGACTGCGCACCTGCGCATGAAATCTCGGGAACCTTTGCTCCGCTGCCGCATCCAATTGCAGCAAAGGTTCGGCCGTTGTGGCCGCCAAAGGGAGATTCATCATGGCATTCGCCAAGTTCGTCGGCGGGTTTGCGGCCTTGTTGCTCGCATCCGGCATCGCATCGGCGCAGGGCGCCAAGCCGACCGATCCGCAGATCGCGCACATCGCTTATACGGCCGGCCAGATCGACATTCAGGCTGCGGAGCAGGCAGTGCAAAAAAGCAAGAACAAGGACGTCGTGGCCTTCGCCAAAAACATGGAACGCGATCATAAGGCAGTGAACGATCAGGCGCTGGCGCTGGTTAAGAAGCTCAACGTCACGCCGGAAGACAACGACACCAGCAAGGCGCTCAGCCAGCAGGCGGCCGACAAACGTGCCGAGCTTGCCAAGCTCAATGGCGCGGCGTTCGACAAGGCTTACATCGACAACGAGGTCGCCTATCACAAAGCCGTCGACAACGCGCTGGAGAACACGCTGATCCCCTCGGCGACCAACGCGGATCTAAAGTCCTTGCTCACGACAGGCTTGAAAATCTTTCAAGGGCATGAGCAGCACGCTGAGCACGTCGCGGCAGAGTTCAAATAGAGTTTCACGCGATGCGTATCGGCATGTCCGGTTGGATGCTCGGCGCGCTTTTCCTGGCCATCACGGTGGGATCGGCGCGCACCGAGACTATTCAGATCAGGATCGAGAAACTCGCCTTTGCGCCGTCGCAAGTCTCGGCGCATGTCGGCGACACCATCGAGTGGGTGAACGCCGACTTCGTCGCGCACACCGCGACGGCGCGCAATGGTGCCTGGGATGTCATGATTCCGGCAAACGCCAAGAAGAGCATCGTTCTCAGGACGGACGGCACGGTGGACTATTATTGCAAGTTTCACCCGAACATGACAGGCCGGGTTACCGTTGCCAAATGATGTGACTGAAGAGCCGGCACTGCGTCAGCCCCGGCTCTTACCGCGCAAGCGTCGGTACAAACACCGCCAGTCGGCGTCGCGATGCGTCACTGGAAGACATCGACGATCGATAGCGGCCGTTCCGGCTCCACGTCCGTGCGGTTCCACCAGCCGCCGCCGAGCGCCTGGAACAGCGCAACCGTATCGGCATAGCGGGCGGCCTTGGCCTGGGCGAGGCTGAGCAGGGCCTGCTGATAGGTCTGCTCGGCGTTGAGGAGCCCGAGATAGTTGATATCGCCGAGCTGCATGCGCTTGCGCGTGATGTCGAGGCTTTTGCCGGCGGCCGCGTTCGGAGGCGACGGCCTTCTGCAACGCCACGGCGTCGGTTTGAATTGCGCGCAGCGCGTCGGCGACATTTTGAAAAGCGGTGATGCACCGTGCTGCGATATTGCGCCTCCGCCTGTTTGTAGGCGGCCTTCGCGGCAAGCTCCTGATGCAACAAGCGTGCCGCCGTGGAAGATCGGCTGGGTGACACTCGCCGGCCGCCTGCCAGAACCCGAAGCCGGGCGTGAACAATTGGTTGACCTGCAGAGCGCTGTGCTGCCGATCGCTCCCGAAAGCGTGATGTTCGGCAGCCGGTTGGCGATCGCGACGCCGATCTGGGCGCTGGCGGACTGCAAGTTCGCCTCCGCGGCGCGCACGTCCGGACGCTGCTCGACCAGCTGAGACGGCAAACTGAGCGGCAGATCGCGCGGCAGCCGCAGTCGCGGCGAGCACAAATCGCTGGCTCAGTCGTTCGCTGGGGAAGCCGCCGGTCAGCGCCGCCAGCAAATCGCGCTGCTGCGCCAATTGCTTTTGCAGCGGCGGCAAAGTCTGCTCCACCTGCGCCAGCGCCGCTTCCTGCGCCACCACGTCGCCTTCGGCGATGTCGCCGAGCTTGAACTGTTGCCGCATCAGATTGAGCACGTCGGTCTCGATCTTGATGATGCTCGAGCGTCGCGGCGATCTGGCCGCGGATCGAAGCCTCCTGCACGGCCGCGCCGGCGAGATTGGAGGTCAAGGTCAGATAGGTCGCCTCGAGCGCGAAGCGCTGCGCATCGGCCTGCGCCGCCAAAGACTCGATCGCGCGCCGGGTGCCGCCGAACACGTCGGGCGTGTAGGAAATGTTCAATTGCGTGGTGAACAGATTATAGATCGGCGATCCGGCGCCGACGTCGGACGGCTGGCTGATCTGGTACTTCTGCCGGCTGCCGGCGAAATTGCCGTCGACGGAAGGAAACAGCGCGCCTTGCTGCAGCGTAGACGTTTTCCTTCGCGACGGTCAGCGCGGCCTGCGCCGCCTTGCAGATCTGGATTGGCGGCGAGCGCCTTGCTCGATCAGGCTGGTGAGGGCTTCGGAATGAAACAGCGTCCACCATTGCCCGGGCAGGTCGAGATCGCGGACGAAGCGCTGCGCTGTCGCCGCCTGGCGTGGCGGCGGCCGCGGTCGCCGTCGTCGAGCGGCTCCGGCGTATAGCCGCTGACGTCCGGCGCGGCCGGCGGCGCGAAATCCGGGCCAACCGCGCAGCCCGCCAGCAGCACGGCAGCAACGAGCAAACAGTGGCTCCGTGCGATACCCCCCCGGCCATTACCTTACGCCTTACTGCTCTTGCTACGCCGTACTCGACTGCGGGCGCCGCCTCCGGCGCGCGCCGCGCCGCCCAGCGTTCCAATGCGAAATAGAACGTCGGGATGATGAACAGCGTCAGCAGAGTAGCTGGAATCAGACCGCCGGCAACCACGGTTGCGAGATTGCGCTGCACGTCGCTGCCGACGCCGGTCGCCAGCGCCGCCGGCAGCATGCCGACGGTCGCCACCGCCGCCGTCATCAGCACCGGCCGCAATCGCTCGCCGGCGCCCGCCAAGACCGCCTCGAGCAGCGGCATGCCCTGCTCGCGAACGCGATTGAGGTTCGCCACCATGATGACGCCGTTCATCACGGCGACGCCGAACAGCGCGATGAAGCCGACGCCCGATGCGACATTGAGCGTTGTCCCGGTGGCGTGCAGCGCGATCAGCCCGCCGAGCGTCGCCAACGGCACGACGCCGAGGATCAGAAACACCTGGCGCAGCATCGCCGAACTCGGCATAGAGCAGCACCATCATCGCCGCCAGCACCATGCCGATGATCAGCCTGAAGCGCGCCTCGGCGCGCTGCTTGCCCTTCGAGCTGGCCGCCCCATTCGATGTGATATTTCGCTCTGTCGAACGAGACCTTCTGGGCGATGGCTTTGGATGACTTCGCGCCACCACGGAAAGCGGATCGCGATCGTGATAGTTGAGCTTGACCAGCAGATAGCGGTGATTCATCTCGCGATTGATCATGCTCTCGCCGGTCTGCAACTTGACCTCGGCGACCTGCGACAGCGGAATGAGCGCGCCGTCGCTCGAGGTCAGCACAAGGTTCTTGATCGCCTCGGGATTGTTGCGGTCCTCCGCCGGGAAGCGGACCGTGATGTCGTAGTGCCGCTCGCCGATGAACAGCTGGCTGACGGCGCTGCCGCCGATCCCGGTCGAGATCAGATTGACCACGTCGGCGACGTTGATGCCGTAGCGCGCCGTTGCCGCGCGATCGACCTTGATCGAAATCTGCGGCAGCGGCGTATATTGATCGATCGCCGCATCGGTGACGCCCGGAATGGCGTTCAGGACGCCGATGATGGCATTGCCGATGCGCCGCAACTCGTTGAAGTCGTCGCCGAAGACCTTGATGGCGAGCGCGCTGTGCGGATCGAACACGTAGTCGAGCACGCTGTCCATGATCGGCTGGCTGAACGCGATCTCGAAGCCCGGCAGTTGGTCGAGCCGCGCCGACATGCGCTGCTGCCAGATCCTGCTTGGTCTCGCCGGCCGGCCAGGTGCTGTACGGGTGTCAGCCTGACGGCCGCTTCCATGTGCGAGGGCGTCCACGGATCGGTGCCGTCGTCGTTGCGGCCGATATGGCTGACGACGGATGACACTTCCGGGAATTCGTTGAGCGCCCGGCGCAGCTCGGCGACCATGTCGGTCGCCTTCTGCAGCGAAATTCCGGGCGGCATCTCGGCATGAAGCCAGATCGAGCCTTCGTCGAGATCCGGCAGGAATTCGCGCCACACCGTGGCGCCGAGGACGACCACGGCGATCGCCGCGGCAACGCTCAGCAGCGTAGGCGATGCTCGGGCGGCGCAGCGAACCCGCAAGGCGTTCGCTGATAACCCGCCTCGAGCCAGCCCAGCACCGGATTGTGAAAGACGCGGCGCGGCCTGCGATAGGCCGCGTAGGCCAAGCCCGGGACCACCAGCAACGCGAACGCCAGCGCGCCGAACTGCGCGTAACCGACCGCATAGACCATCGGATAGAACAGCTTCGCCTCGATGCGCTGGAAGGCAAACAGCGGCAGATAAGTCGTGATGATGATCGCGGTGGCGAAGAAGATCGGCCGCGCCACCTGGCGAGCCGCCTCGCGCGACGTCGGTTTCGGTCAGCGGCTCGTTCGGCTTGGCCTCGCGGCGGCGCAGGATCGCTTCCGTCATCACGATGGCGCCGTCGACGATGATGCCGAAGTCGATGGCGCCGAGCGACAGCAGGTTGGCGGAAATGCCGGTGTGGTACATCAGGATGAAGGCCACCACCATCGCAAACGGAACCGTGATGCCGACGATCAACGCGCTGCGCGGACTGCCGAGGAAGAGGATGAGAACGATGAGCACCAGGCCGATGCCCGCGAACACCGTGTGCCCGACCTTGTCGATCGTTGCGTCGACCAGGTTCGTGCGGTCGAGATAGGGCACGATCTGCACGTTCTCGGCTTTCAGGCGGTCGTTGAGCTCGTCGATCTTGGCGTGCACGCCGGCAAGGACCCGTGACGGATTTTCGTGGCGCAGCAGCAGCACGGTTCCCTCGACGACATCGTTCTTGTCGTCCTTGCCGACGATGCCGTGGCGCTCCTGGTTGCTGAGCTTGAGCTTGCCGAGATCGCGCACCAGGATCGGCGTGCCGTTGTGCTGGGTGACGACGATGTTGCCGAGATCGTCGAGCGTCTGCACCAGGCCGATGCCGCGGATCACGTAGCCGAGCTCGCCGCGATTGAGCACGCTGCCGCCGGCGTTGGCGTTGTTGGCGCTGATCGCGTCGGTGATGTTGCTGAGCGAAATATTGAAGCGCATGAGCTGCTGCGGATCGAGCTCGAGCTCGTACTGCGTCGTCAGGCCGCCGAAGTTCGAGACGTCGGCGACGCCCGGCACCTGCTTCAAGCGTCGGGATCACCGTCCATTGCTCGATTTCCGACAGTTCGCGCAGGTTCTTCGTGTCGGACTCCAGCGTGTAATAGAGGATCTGGCCGGTCGGCGACGACAGCGGATCGAGGCCGGGCGTGAGCCCGGGCGGCAGCGTCGACGTTCTGCGATCCGCTCCAGGATGCGCTGGCGCGACCAGTAGTCTTCGATGCCGTCGCGGAACACGAGCGTGATCAGCGACAGCCCGAAGGTGCTGCGCGAGCGCATCATCGCCATGCCCGGCGTGCCGTTGAGCTCGCGCTCGAGCGGAATGGTGACCTGCTGCTCGACCTCTTCGGCCGCGAGTCCCGGCGCCTGCGGTGACGACCTGAGATTCGGTGTCGGCAACGTCCGGATAGGCCTCGACCGCGAGCTGCGTCCAGGAATAGTAGCCGTAGACCGCGGCGAAGACGCAGATCATCGCCACGACCAGGCGCTTGCGCAGCGCGAAGCTGACGAGCCAATCAATCACCGAGCAGCACTCCGCCCTTGACGACGACGCGATCGCCGGCCTTGACGCCGCTCGTCAGAACCGCCTGCTCGCCTTGCTGGAAGCCGATGTCGACGGTGCGCGCCTCGAAAGTCCATGGCGCCGTTTCGACGAAGACCTGATTGTCGTCGTCCTTGAGCACCAGCGCGCTGGTCGGCACCACCGGCACGCTTTGCGTCGGCGCGTAGAAGCTGACGTTGGCGAACATGCCGGGCCGCAGCCGCGTATCGGGGTTATTGAAGGCGATGCGGACCTTGGTGCGGCGGGTGTCGGGATCGAGGACGTCGCTGACGAACAGGACTTGTCCCTTGAACACCTCGCCCGGATAAGCGGCGAAAACGACGTCGACCGGTTGCCCCTTCGCGACCAGCGAGGTGTCCTTTTCCGGAACGCTGGCCGTGACCCAGATGGTCTTGAGGTCGGCGACGGTCATCAGCGCGGCCGTCGGATCGTTCCAGTACTCGCCGGGCGCGACGCCGAGATCGATCACGCTGCCATCCATCGGCGCGGCCACCGTCACGGTCGTGCGACTTGTTGGCCGCGTCGGGATCGACGCCGATCTGCTTCAGATGCGCGGTGGCCCGCTGGTACTCCACCTCGGCCGTGACATAGTCGGTTTCGGCCTGCTGCAGGTCCTTTGTCGGCCGCGCCGCCGATCTTCTGCAGCCCGCGCTCGCGGTCGCGGCTCTTGAGCGCCAGCGCCAGCAGCACCTTGGCGCGATCATAATCGGAATAGGCGCGTGCCGAGATCGGGCGAATCGATCACGACGAGCGGCTGGCCCGCCTTGACCCGCTCGCCGAGTTGGACCTTGAGCTGCGTCACGAGGCCGGCCGAGCGGCGGCGCACACTTTGATGAGGTGGGCGGGGTCGGCCTCCACGACCGCCGGCAGACACGAGATCGCGCTTGATGTCCTTGGCGGCGACCGGCTGCGATCGCGAGCTTGTTTCGCACCGGCGAGCCCTCCGGCACCGTCACGCGTGTCGCCCGACCGGATGACCGGGGCCGCCTTCTCGACGACCTCCGCCGGCCACGGTAATGGCCGCCGGGCCGGCGAACAGCCAATACGCGCCGGCGCCAATCGCGCCGGCGACGAGAATGAGCACCACGAGTTTGGCGTATCGGCGACGCGTCCGAGCAGCGGCTCGGCATGGCGCTATGGTCCTCAGCCCGACCCGGCGAGGCGTCGAGTTTGTTGGTCTCGGACTTCGGATCGACGAGCATAGGGACTCTCGTCCGAATGAATTTTCATGAGAAAGCGCGCGCGAACGGAATTCGTTCGACGCGTGCCGGTGCTTGCAGCTTTGGGATCGCGTCAAGCGGCGTGAACGCCGCGGGCGACCGCCTCAAATGAGGGCGGAGCGCGGGCTTGAAATAGAAAATGTGACGAAGTGGCCAATTCCAATTCGTTGGGCGTTTCCGGTCTGAACGAAGACAAACGTCGCGGGAACCGGCAACACCGGAGCGACCGAGGGCGCAGATGTGCTGGCCAATTGGATCAACGCGCAGATCGGGCAATCGTAGTCGGCTGTGCCGTTCGATGTGCCGAACGGATGAGCGGCGAACGCCTGAACCGCACTGGGCCCGTTTGCCAAAGCTAATGGCGCTGTCTTCGCCGCTGCCGGGGTGAGGCCATGGATGTGGCCGAACGTCAGCACGATTTGAACGGCGAGCGCGAAAAACGCCAATCGCCTGCCGAAACGGATGTTCGAACGGAACCAGCGCATCAGATCGCGCTTACCCTCGCCGCGAGCCGGTCAAATCGCCGGACGCCCAATCCATCGTGTAACATGAGCAGGAGGGATCGGGCGTGTCAATTGTATGTCGGTTAATGTGTATGGCCGTTACCGCCGGAACCCTACTCGCCAGGGACCGGGACCCCCGGCCGGCGGATTCGCGACACCGACATCCGAATCAGATGGGACGATCAGAATTGGGCATGGTAGCGGCCCGAAAAGACCGAAACCGGTCCTCGATCGGCGTTGTATGCCGGATCGAGTGATGAACTGGTAGTCGACGGTGAAAGTCGAGGCTTTGTTGAAGCTGTAGGCATAGTAGGTTTCCAGGATTTTCTCCTGTGTGTAGTTGAGCTGGCCGTCGCCGATATTGATGCCGAGGCCGCCGGCCGCGAGGAATGCCCGATATTCGCCGGAGAGACCGTTGATGACGCCGGCAATCCCGATCCTGTCATCCGGCCGCCCCCACGACGTTCCCTTCACATACGCTGCCGACCGAGAAGCTGCGATCGATGTCGGTGAAGGCGATGACTTCGCTCTGCCCGTTACGCCAGCTATAGCGCGAAAAGACGCCGAATCGTCGGTCACCGCCTGTTCGAGATTGACGTAGGTGCCGTATTCGATCCGCGTCTGCCGTGTCTGAGCGATGTCCAGGTTGAGCGATGGATCGGCCAGCGTCGCCGCGAAGCTGCCGGCGAACGCCGACGTGACCCAGCCGCCAAGCCGAAGTTTTCCCGGCTGAGAAAACAGCGAATAGCGCTCCTCCAGTTCGACGAGGTATTGCCCGCGGTGGAAAAAATCCGTGTCGTATTCGTTGCCGTTGGGGACTGTCGGAGTGAGAAAATAGCCGCCGCGCAACGCCCACGTTTTTTGATTCAGCTCGCCGACCATCCCAATGTCGTAGCCGACTTGATCGGCGACGTAATCGAACGCGCCGGACTCGTAGATCGACCAGTTCATGAAATCGCCGCGCGGATCGTGCGCGTAAGCGTTGTTATCGAAAAAATCGTTGACCGCCATTTTGCCGATCGTAAAGGTGAAGCGCGACACATCGACTTTTTCGCCGATCTGGTTGGGGCCATCGTCGATCTTTTCTTGTTCGCCGCCAAGGCCAAAGACCTGTTGGAAGTAGAGCCGTGCGGTGTTGTAGCGCGGATAAAGAAATCCGGCTTTCTGCGCCTCGCCGTTCGGAAAACCGGCAAGCCCCTTGGTGTCGCTGAGACCCAAGCCTTGAAACAGCTCCGGGTCGTAATACAGCGCTGCGCCGTTCCACAAACCCAATCCGACGAATCCGGTGGCGCTGACGGTGTCGCGGACCTCCCCGCTGGGGGTCAGGCTGTTTGGTCCGCTATAGGGAGCGCGAAACGCCGGGTAGCCCTGCACGATCGATGTCGTTTGTCCATGAACGCTCCAATCGGTCACGTCGGGTGCCGTCTCGGCGAGCGGCACCGACGGATCGGAGGCGCCGCCAAAATGGTAATTGAGCCCAGCGCGCACCGTCTGGGTCATTAGATCGGAATGTAGCGGTCGCCGCCCAGCGGGAACGATACGCTTTTCGAGTCAAAGTCCATAAACAGATATTCGAGCTTCAGGCTCCAATTCTGCGCAACCTTGAACTCTGTTCCGAGCCCGATCGTCCAGCCTAGCCGCGTGACGTATTGCGAGTCTTCATCTCCTGGCGTTGCGGTTCCCGCAAGCGCTGTCCCGGCGAGTTGGGTGCGGGTAATGAGATCACGATCGAAGGCGAGACCGCCAGTTGCGTAAATCAGCCAGTTGTCCGAAGCCCAGCCAACGCGGGCCCGCGCGGTGCCGAAAAATTCGACTTTGTCTTCAACGCTGAATTGACTCGCAGGAGTGGGCGATAATGGCTGCGTTCCCGACACGTGGTTGGGAAACGAGACGTCGGTCTCGATGCCCAGCATCAATTGCGATGGGAAGACATAATTGTAGCCGGCCTGAAGGCCACCAAACATCGGTCCAACTGGGCCATCGTTGTCATAGACATCTTTGGAGCCCGCAATGGCTGGGACTCCTATTCCCGGAGCGCTCGTCCAGGCCGAACCGGCGTCGATATAGCCGATATGACCGCCGACGTAGATGCCGGTCCACATGGAGGGTACCGCACCGGCGAAGGGAGCCTTCAACGGCAATGGAACGCTTTGCTGTTGAGCGGTTAAGTCCGCTGCCTCGCCAGGCGCGTCAAAGCCGCAAGCCATTGGCAGACTCATGCCCACCAGAATCACGGCGCGCACGTACGCCGCGCGAAGGCGGGACGATTCGCCGTTCTCGGAAATCGGTAGGAGAATTCGCATGCTACCGACTGACTATTGTTGGCTCTGTAATGTTATCACGTGACATCCGTTACATCATATTTGGCATCGTGCATCCGGCGCTCGTGAGATTCCAGCGTCCGTTGGCGGCACTGATACGGGTCATCGATAACGGGGCTATGTCGATGCGCCAGAACGATTGCGGCATAGCGGCGATCGCATGCACGATCGCCGCGCGGATGATGCTCGCATGGGTCACGACAATCGACTGCCGGTGAGGCGCAGTCTCCCCGGCGAGCCATTCCGCTACCCGCCCGATGAGACTGCCGATCGATTCACCCCCGTGAGGCGTTGCCATCGGGTCGCGCAACCAGCCGGAAACGCCGTCAGGGTCTTGCGCCAAGATCTCTTCGAACGGGCGCCCGCGCCACGCGCCGTAGTCGCAATCGCGCAACATCGGGAGCGTGGTCGCCTGCAGGCGCAGTGCTGCGGCGGTCTCGCGGGTCCGCAGTTCCGGACTCGTCCAGTGGCCGTCGGCGCGCGGAAGATGCTCGGCGAGCGCCGCGGCACGCGCCCTGCCGCGATCGTCCAGCGGCTCGTCGGCCGGAAAGGCGGGCTGACGCACGGCGTCAGTCGACGCGTGACAGATCAGGATCAGGCGCGCGGTCATCGTGCGGTACCGGCATGGCGCGATGCTGTCAGGATTACAGCATCCGGTGGATTTCGTTACGCCCGTAGCCTGTCACCCGCGGAGGCCCGCTGGGTCAATGCCCCAAAGAGCAGGCCGAGCGTTGCCCACATGATGAATTGGGCGCCGATGGATGCGACGCGGAATTTCCAAAGCACCACGGCCGGGAACTGCTCCGGTACTTCGTTGATCGCAGGGAGCAGAAGTCCCGCTATGGCCACCAGAGCAAGGTAGCCGGCAGCCACGAGAAGAGTGGCATTCCATTCTCCGAATCGCGGAACGAACAAGCGTTTGAGCGAAGCCGATCCGATCATGGCCGCAATCGAGATTGCGATCATGATGAAATAGAGCGCCGTGCGTATTCCGATTGTCTCAGGATCTCCGACCGAGGGTGGATTGGCCGGGTATTTCAGGTTCGGCACAAGATAGACCGCGACGAAGCCCGTGGCCGCCAACAGCAAAGAGACGCCTTGTGGCGTGATCGCGCTGTCCACCCGCCCATAGGCGAAAGCGAAAGCCAGACCGAACAGCCCACCAAAAGCCGTGCAGTACACCATGACGGCGGTAAACAAGCCGATGCCCGCCTGGACGGAACGGCTGACAAGCTCGGGCTGCTCCTCCGGCTCGTCCATACCCTTCGCTTTGTCGGCTGCGGCCTTGGCTTGGTCCAACTGCGTCTCGAACGCAATGGCATGGTCGACCTGCGGTTCGCCGTAGACTTTCAAAAAGCCAAAAGAGAGCAGGCCCGCGAGAATGCCGACCAGCATCCCGCGGACGAGAAGCGTCCTCACCATGTGGGAAGGCCCCTTAGTGGCAGGGGAAGCCGAGCAGGTGCCGCCCATCATGCACGAATTCGTGCACATACATGCCGCTGATGAGGGACGTGGCGCCTTCCTCGGCGCCGACGAAATAGATCGCCAGCAAAAAGATCAGTCCGGCGAAGATGACCCACGGCAGCAATTCACGAAGCGGTATGGTGCCCGCTGGGAATGCCGGGGCGAATGTTGCGTTTGTCATCTCATTCTCCTGGGATTACGCGTCCCGCTCGAGGTGGTGCCGATCACGAAGAGGGTCTGACTCTCGACGATGAGCGTGCCTCGAGGCCCGCACCATAGTCGAATACAGCGGCGCGACCGTGCCGGATTCACACCGGCTTCCTCGCTTCGTGAGGACAACAACGGTACAACAATACGATTGACACAGCCGGTGCACAAGGGCCGTCGGCGTTGTACGCCGGCAACCGATCGAAATCGAATCTGCCGCGACATCAAGGAGATGTCGTGGCCTTGGGTATCTTGTACCACAGTGTTGCGTTGAACATGTCCTTGCCGGCGAGCCGTGGCGTCGCCGACGGCGATACCTCGTGATCGATGACAAGCTGCATCGGTCCCGTCTTCACGATTGGGATCGCGGCCACCCCATCGCTGTCTGTCGCGAAGCGGGGGATATCGTCTTCCGGAACTGAAGTGATGCCGTCGCCGCGCTCGATCTTGCCGCCGGCCAGCGGTTTGCCGCGGAACAGCACGCGCAGCCGCAGGGTCTGTCCGGGTTTCACCGTGAGCGGATCGGACAGCGGGACGATCTCCAGTTCGTGACCCAGGATCTTGCCCCACGGCGCGCCGGGCCCGGTGAGCGCCTTGCCGAATTTCACCGACCAAAGCGACTCAAGCGCGTCGGGCACCTCGCGATTGGTGGCATTGCGATAGCCGTCGGCGTCCTTGATCCAGTAGCCGTTGTCGTAGCGCACCGCGAGCAGCGTGCGGCCATCGTCTTGGAACGGAGTGGTCTCGGCTACGAGCCATTGGCCGTCACGCTCGGTCGTCAGTCCCTTGATCAGGGATTGCTGCCCGTTCGCGGTAATCGCGAAGATGTCGATGATCTTGTCGGCGACCGTCGGCGGACGATCGAAAGGGTGGCCGTAATTGACCACGGCGCGGCGAGCATCGGCGGGACCTGTTGTGGTGATCCAGATGTCATGCGCTGATGCAGCGCCGAAGCCGGCCGCCGAAACCACGACAGCGAGCAAACAGGCGGTAACGCGTGGTGATTTCATTGTGGTACTCCCTCGCTAGTGAGCAACCCGGTGCCCGTATTGGCGGCGAGTGCGACGCCCGAGGTCGGGAAGCGGTATGTGAAGCCGCCGAGCACCGTCCATCGCGCCACCGGCGCGGTGTAGATATCCGACGATGCGGCGCCCACCACCGGGCCGGTCAGATTGATGGCGAATTCGCTCAACAGGCTGCCGGGATACCAGATCGCCTCCGTGAACACGCTCCATCCGTTCGGCCACGCATAATTTAGTCGGCCGGTCACACGCTGATACGATGAAGCAGTCAAAGCGCCGTCTTGCGTCAGGTTCTGGTGACCGATGAACGAAACAAATGCCGATCCGGACAGTCGCTCCGCATTTCGCGTCTCCACACTGTAGTCGATGCCAACATTGGCGGTGTAGAGCGGAACGTTAGGAACGTAGAACGACGGCGCGCTGTCGAGCAGTCGCGCAACGACCTGGCCATAATTGGCGAACAGCGAGATGTTTTTCGCCAGGTCTTTGAAAAGGTAATAGCGCGCATCGAGATCGTAACCTTGTCGTTGCGCCGCGCCGAGGAATGTTTCGGGCAATCCGGGTGCGGCCTGGAACGCCTCGTTTTGTGAATTCGTCGTGTAGACGTCGCCATGGAAGACGACACGATCGAAGTTGAAATGGGCGCCGACTTCTTTGCTTGCGATCTTGAAAGGCTGAATCGTGGTATTACCGAGCAGTTCGGTCGCCGCGTCGATGCTGCGGAAGCCTTCGCCGTAATTGGCGTAAACGTCCAACCACTTGAATGGGATTAGCGTGACGCCGGCTTTTGGACTCCATATGCCCGGATTAATGCTGGTCGAGTTGCTCGGCGTGATGCTGTCGGTCACGTTGTAATAGAACTGATCGTAGCGTTCGGCACCGGTCAATTTCAGCCAAGAAACCGGCTTCCATTGGATCTGGGCGTAAGGGCCGACGTCCGTCTCGGTGTCGCCGACCTTTTCGGCGAACGGGCCGTTCGGCTGTCGTGCCGTGGTGGGAAGCTGGAAGTCGTTGATGAAGTCGGTGCGCCACTGCGTGCCGACCAGAAGTTGCCAGCCGGCGCCATCTTGCGTCTCGGCGGTCCAGACCTTGCGAATCCGTCCGCCCACAGTCGAGCGTTCGTCTTGCTGCCAGCGCTGCCCCGACGACGTGCCGAAATCCGCGAAGCGATTGAAGACGTCATGGTTGGTAAACACCATGGCGGTGAAGTTCTGATCGTCGGGTCCGGACGTGTAATTCGCCGTCAGGTTCTCGTAATATTTGTTGCCGCCATCGCTGGAGTCGACGGCCGCGCGCGGGGAAAGCGCACCCGATGTGACCGCGTCACGATTGATGTAGCCCGGCGCACCAAATGTCGTGCCGTAGGCTTGGCCACGGATCGACAGCGTGCCGTCGCCAAGTTGCGTCGATATTTTGTTGAATGAATTGTAATCGTTGACGTCGCTGTTATCGCGATAACCGTCAGTGTGATAACCTCGCTCGACGAAGAACGGCTGGTAGTCGCCGCCCTGGCTGCTGTAGGTGGCGACCGCCCGTCCGGTGCCTTGGGAGCCGCCTGAGGCTCCCAAGCTCGCGAACGGCTCGGATTGCTTGGTCGTGATGGTCACGCAGCCGCCGAGATTGGAATCGCCACACTCGACGTCGAACGGTCCGCGCACCACTTGAATGGTCTGGACCGTCTCGGGCAGCAGGATATTGAGATCGGCGTAGTTCGGCGTGTGGATCGACGATATGTCGTTCACCGGCACGCCGTCGATGTAATAGGCGATGTCGCGACCGTGCTCGGCGTTGGTGTAGCCGCGCAACGAGAGACCATAACCGATGCCGCCTTGGCCGTAATTGGCGACCTCGAAACCCGGCAACGCACGGAAAATGTCGCCGTAGCTGGCGATCGGCGCGCGCGCGATGGCCTGGGCGTCAAGCGTCGTGCTGGCGGCGGGCAGGGCGGCCGCGGCGGTGGAGAGGTCACCCATACCGACTTTAGTCGTTTCCTGCGCCGATTGCGCCGATTGCGTTACCTGAGCCGGTGGCGTGGTCCTTGCACGCGTGATTCGCGGTCGCGCAGGAGCAGTCGCCGTCCCGGTCGGAGCGTGGCGTGCTGCTGCACGCTTTTTCGGAACTGCTCCTTCGACATGAACTGCTGGGAGCGTACTTTTTGTCGACTGTGTTGCAGCTTGATCGGTCGGTGAAGATGCCCGCTGGTTTGCCGTCTGAGCCGCTGCCGAAGCGACCGTCAAACCGGAATGAAGAGCGAAAACGACCGCCGCGCTGGGAAGCAACGAACGTTGACGCCGCCCCATGGCTACCCCTGTCGTCAGGGGAGTTGACCCAACAACGCCTGTACGAGCCGACGCCGTACACACTCCGATGCTGCGGAGCCGCTGCAGAAACTCCCCGTGCCTCCGCCGGGATGCCTTCGACGCTGGCCGGCGACTGCCGCCACTGTCTGCCTTGAGTATGACGAAGTCAAGAAAAGTGCATACTTAGATTCACAGCTCATGCCGAAACCGTCAAACCAACGGAAATTCCAAAAAACCCGCGCTGCGCACGGCGTTGATTGTCGTCTTGTCCGGCGGCGGTTTGTATTCAGCCTGGCCGGTGTTGGCGTAGGATGGCGCGGACTATTGTCTGGTTTCGGCGACCGAAGCGCCGGGCATGAACGGACAGGGAGTTGGACGTCAATGTTCCCGCCGCAGCGGATCGTCTGCCTGACCGAGGAAACCGTCGAGACGCTCTATCTCCTCGGCGAAGAGTGCCGCATCGTCGGCATCTCGGGCTACGTGGTGCGGCCGCCGCGGGCGCGGCGCGAGAAGCCGCGGGTCTCCGCTTTCACCTCCGCCGATATTCCGAAAATTCTCGACCTCAAGCCGGATCTTGTTCTGACGTTCTCCGATCTGCAGGCGGATATCGCCGCCGCGCTGATCCGGCACGGCGTCGACGTCCATGCCTTCAACCAGCGCAGCGTATCCGAAATTCTCGACATGATCCGCACGCTGGGCGCGCTGGTCGGCGCCGCGATCGCGCCGAGCGGCTGGCCGACGACCTTGCGGCCGGCATCGACGGCGCGCGCGCGAGCGCGCGGCGCGATTGCCGCGGCGGCCCAAGGTCTATTTCGAGGAATGGGACGATCCGATGATCTCGGGCATCGGCTGGGTTTCGGAACTGATCGAGGTCGCCGGCGGCATTGATATCTTCGCCGATCGCGCGTCCTGCAAATCGGCCAAGGACCGCATCGTCACGCGCAGAAGAGGTCATCGGCGCGCGCGCCGGATATCATCATCGGCTCATGGTGCGGCAAAAAATTTCGCCCGGAGAAAGTCGCGAGCCGGCCCGGCTTCGACCGCATACCGGCGGTGCAGCGCGGCGCCGTCCATGAGATCAAATCGCCGCTGATCCTGCAGCCGGGGCCGGCCGCCCTGACCGACGGCCTTGCCGCGCTCCAGGCCATTATTGCAGCGCCGCCGCGACTGGTATTTATCACAGCATCGCGGCCGGCTGAGACTTGTTATTGCGCTCGGCCCAACTGCCGCCATCTCGCTCGGCTCCTGCACGCAGATATGACAGCGTCGATTCGCGGGCATAGCCTCAAATCCGGAGGCGGTTTGTGCTGAAGGGGCTGCTCACATTCGGGTTGACCCGGCGGCCGCTGGTCCTGCTCGGCCTGCTGCTGTTCGTCATCGCCGGCCTGTTCGCCTTTTCCAGGCTCGAATATCGAGGCCTATCCCAATCCGGCGCCGGTCATCCTGGAGATCACCGCGCAATCGCCCGGCCAGTCGGCCGAGGAGATGGAGCGCTACTTCACGATCCCGATCGAGGTCGGCCTTGCCGCCACGCCGGGCGTCGATGTCATCCGCTCGACGTCGTTCTACGGTCTGTCCTTTGTCCGCGTCACGTTCCAGTACGGCGTCGACTATTATTTCGCGCTGACGCAGACCGCGATCAACCTGCAGCAGAACGTCAGCCTGCCGAACAATGTCACGCCGCAAATCCAAGGCACCAGCCTGGTCGGCGAAATCTACCGCTATCAGGTGGTCGGACCGCCGCATTTCGGCCTGACCAATCTGCGCACCGTCCAGGATTGGATATTGCAGCGGCGGCTGCTGACCGTTCCCGGCGTCGTGCAGGTCAATACCTGGGGCGGCACGACCAAGGAATACGACGTCGACGTCGATCTGCATAAACTCGACGCCTATAACGTCACGCTGCCGCAAGTGATCACCGCGCTCGGCAACGCCAACGTCAATGTCGGCGGCCGCACCATCAATATGGGCCAGCAGTCGGTGAATATCCGCGGCGTCGGACTGATGGATGCCGGCGGCGCCGCCGATCTGACGCAGGGCTACAAGGTCCAGGACATCGAGAACGTCCTGCTGTCGCAAACCAACGGCGTGCCGGTTTTCGTCAAGGACGTCGCCAAGGTCTCGGTCGGCTACGTGCCGCGGCTCGGCAAGGCCGGCCGCGACCATGAAGACGACGTGGTCGCGGCGATCGTCATCATGAACCGGACGCTGCACACCAATGACGTCGTGGCGCGGGTTCGCGCCGAGATCCAGAAGATCAACAGCGACGGCAGCCTGCCGCCTGGCGTGAAGCTTGTCCCGTTCTACGACCGCACCTCGCTGGTCGCGGTCACCACCGCGACGGTGCTGCATAATCTCGTCAGCGGCTGCCTGCTGATCTTCTTCATTCAATGGCTTTTCCTCGGCGACCTGCGCAGCGCCATCATCGTCGGCGTCAACATTCCGTTCGCGCTGTTCTTCAGCATCATCATCCTGGTGCTGCTGCGGCGAGGATGCCAATCTGCTGTCGGTCGGCGCGGTGGACTTCGGCATCATCGTCGATGCCGCGGTGATCCTCGTCGAGAACGTCTACCGGAATTTCCAGGCGAGGCCGGAAGCGCGACAGGCGCTGCTCGCGCAATTGGCGGAGCAAAAGTGGGGCGCCGATCCGACGCGCGGCAACGATGCGTCGGCGCGAATCTATGGACCGACCGGCTGCGGCTTATCCTGGCGAGCGCGCTGCAAGTCGACCGGGCGGTGTTCTTCTCCACGGCGATCATCGTCGCGGCCTTCATCCCGCTGTTCACGATGCAAGGCGTCGAAGGCCAGATTTTCGGTCCGATGGCGCGAACCTATGCCTACGCGCTGGTCGGCGCGCTGATTGCGACGTTTACGGTGACGCCCTGCCTCGCGTCGCTGCTGCTGCCGGAGCGTGTCGCCGAGGTCGAGACCTTCGCCGTGCGGGGGCTGCGTTCGATCTACACGCCGGTACTGCGGTGGTCGCTGGCGAACAGGGGGATCACCGTCGCCATCGGCTTGGTTTTTCTCGCTGATCAGCGGCTTCATCGGCTCGCGGCTCGGCAGCGAATTCCTGCCGACGCTCGAGGAAGGCAATCTCTGGATCCGCGCCTCGATGCCGCCCACGATCTCGCTGGAAGCGGGCGATGCCGATCGTCAACAAGATCCGGGAAATTCTGCTGCGCTACCCCGAAGTCATCACCGTAGTGTCGCAGCATGGCCGCCCCGATGACGGCAGCGACGCGGCGGGCTTTTTCAATGCAGAGTTTTTCGTGCCGCTGAAGCCATTCGACACGTGGCCGGCGAATATGACCAAAGACAAGTTGATCAACCAGTTGCAGGCCGATTTTTCGAAGGAATTCGTCGGCATCGACTTCAATTTCTCGCAATACATCCAGGACAATGTCGAGGAGGGATTGTCGGGGGTTAAAGGCGCCAACTCGGCTAAGATCATCGGTCCTGATCTCGCGACCCTGGAAACGATCGCGCGGGCGGCGATCGCATGAAATGGCGCAAGTCAAAGGCATCACCGACCTCGGCGCCTTTTGGGTGCTCGGCCAGCCCAATCTGAATATCAGGATCGACCGCGCCAAGGCGGCGCGATATGGCCTAAGCGTCACCGACATCAATAACGTCGTTCAAGCCGCGTTGGGCGGCACCGTCGCCACCACCCTGTTGGAGGCCGACCGGCAATTCAACGTGGCCGTGCGGCTCGCGCCGAAGTTTCGCAACGACATCGACGCGGTCCGTAACATCAAGGTCGGCGTTCAAACATCATCCGGCAATGCTTACATCCCGCTGAGCGAGCTTGCCTCCATGACCCTCGAGACCGGCGCGTCCTATATTTTTCGCGAGCGCAACCAGCGCTTTGTGCCGATCAAGTTCAGTGTGCGCGGCCGCGACCTCGCCGGCGCCGTGGAAGAGGCGCAGCAGCGGATCAGCCGCAATGTGAAACTGCCGACCGGCTACCGCATCGAATGGTCGGGGGAATTCGAGTGGCTGCAACAGGCCAAAACGCGACTCGCCATCATTATGCCCATTACGCTCGTGCTGATCGTGGTGTTGCTCTACGGAATGTTCAATTCGTTCCGTGATAGCCTCTTGGCGTTGCTCGGGTTGCCGTTCGCGATCGGCGGTGGCTTATTGGCGCTGTATGTAACTGGGCTCGATCTCAGCATTTCGGCTGCGATTGGGTTCATCTCGCTGTTTGGCGTCTCGGTGATGAGCGGCATCCTGATCATCAACGGCTATTATCGGGTGGCGGCGCGCGGCATGGACCCGATCGAGGCCATGTTTCTGGCCGTGGAAGAACAGATGCGGCCGATTCTGATGATGACGCTTTCGGCTTGCATTGGCCTGTTGCCGGCGGCGGTTTCGACCGGTATCGGCAGTCAGGTGCAACGGCCGCTCGCTACGGTGATCGTCGGCGGAATGCTGGTCGGGACCGATCCTGTTGCTTGTGGTCGTGCCGGCTCTGCAGAGCTATTTCCTCCGACGAGAAAGTGTCGCCGAGCCACCGGCGGCGCAGCCGGAAAGTCCCACGGTGACTTAGTCGTCGGGACCTTTTCGCTCACGGATAATTTGATAGCCCTGGCGAAATCAGCTCGACTTCACACCGCGTTCGCAATTGCGGCCGCTAAAATAACGGCGCCGGTTTGAAGCGTGAGCAGTAACCTTAACCAGGTCTCACCGAACGTCCATTGCCGCGTTTTTCGAACTGTCCCGCAACGGAAAATCAATGTGTCCCGCCTATGAGCGTAAGCTGCAGGTCGGATGTCACAACGGGCCGACCCGCGGTGGAATGGGCCACAGGCGATGCTTCGAATTTTGGCGAAATATTCCCGGCGCCGCGCGCGAGATCTTTATCGCTTCGGCCTTGCGCAGCAAGGCGCGACGGCCGTGGAATTCGCCCTGATCGCGCCGGCCTTTTTGGCGACGCTGATTGCGGTCTTCGAAACAACGATTTATTTGTTTGCTCAGCAGAATCTGCAGACCGCGGCGATGCAGGCGGGTCGTCTGTTTATGACCGGCCAAGTGCAGACCCAAGCCCAGTTTCAAACCGCATTTCAAAATAAGATTTGTCCCAACCTTCAGGCCTTGTTCAATTGCAGCAATGTCATGGTTGATGTGGAATCCTATGCGTCATTTTCGGCTGCCGATACATCGACGCCGACGCTGACCTACAATGCCCAAGGGCAAGTCAGCAATAGCTGGGCCTATAGTGACGGCGCCCCCGGCGAAGTCATGATCGTCCGCTTCATTTATCAGTGGCCGGTCATAAGCGGCCCATTAGGGTTCAACCTTGCCAATCTTGCCAACGGCAGCGCGGAGATGATGGGCGTCGCTGCCTTTCGGGTAGAGCCCTATCAACCATGACAGGGATTATGTCGAGGCCAGCATACATTTGCCGGCGCTTCGTTGCATCGACTTGCGGCGTCGCTGCGATTGAATTTGCGATGATCATGCCGGTGCTTTTGATCTTGTTGCTTGCGTCGTTTGACGGCGGACGAGCCATTGTCATTTACATGAAAGTGCGGTCGGCGACCTACACGCTGGCTGCAATTACCAATCAATATAAAACTCCGATCCAATCTTCGGACATGCAAACCATAGTGGGGGCGACGTCCAAGGTGCTTGCTCCCTATCCGAGCGCGCCTGCTGTCGTTACAATTTCGCAAATAGTCATCAATGCTAAGGGTCAAGCTACGGTCAGCTGGAGCTACTCGACCGGCGGTTCCGGCCGCGCGCAGGGTTCGTCCATAACCATTCCGGCGAATATCGCCCCGCCAAACGTAATTAGTTATTTGATTTTCAGTGAAGTAAGCTACAACTATACGCCGCTCTTCGGTTATTTTGGCAGCGGCGCGATCGCTCTTTCGGATAATCTGTACGTTACTCCGCGAAGCAATGCCTGCATACAGTACGCCCCGAGAAAATGTCACCTCTTGTTGAGAAGCAGCCGCGTCTTTGAAGGGCTCGGAACCGGGCGGATTTCGTTGAACGGGGCTGAATGCGAAGATCACGCTGAAGGCGCCGCGGCACTGCGCGAGTGTGGCCGATGGGCCGTGACGCTACAAAACGGCGCGGTCCGAACAACGAAATCCCTTCCGCCTTGGACGCAGCCTTCAAGATGCTTTCAATTTTGCTCGAATCAAAGTCTATTCGCGTTTCCCGGATGCGGTGCGGCGCATTTGGCTCGTTTACGCTTGCGTGGGGCGGTATTGCGCTGATTCTGGGGATCGTTTCAGATGCCGTGCTGGTGACGATCCTGGCCCTGCTGCACACCACTTAGTGCTGTGCTGCGTCTGGGAAGTTCACTGACGTGACATGCTCAAGCTGAGTGCTTCGAGAGGGTGCCCTTCGGGGAGTGTATCTGCTCCGGACCGGATGGATAGCTCATTGAAGCTCACACCCAGTCTAGAGCATGATGCGTTGTCGCTGAATTGGCGGCCGTTATTGCGGCGAGTGAAGCGACGAATCAATCCAGCCCTTGCCGCAGCACTGGATTTGCTTCGCTTCGCCCGCAGGTGACGCCGAGGGCGGCCCCATTGCGAGCATTTCAACTTGAACGTATCAGACCTCAGCGCGTATTTCGCTCGTACCAAACAAGGGTCGTCGCTTTTCGTTCTCGGTATTGACCTGCGCATTAGCGCAGACTTGCTTCAATCAAAATCAGCGCAAATACGGATTGCCGAGTTAAGCGCGACGATGATGCGTCGAGGACTGTGGCCGGCTTGCGAAGTTCGCCATCGATTGATGGGTGGAAAACCTAATTTGTAACGTGCGCTGTGTTGACGGCCTGTTCGAACATCGTATTCAGCGCCGTCGTGATGTCGGCAGGCGTGTCCGCTGTGTAGTAGAAATTGGGCGAGGCACAAGTCTGGAGAGCTGTCGCAAGGTTAGTGGAAGCCGGCGGAATGTTCGCGTTGGCATAGCCGTCTTCGTTGTTGGCAAAGTTGGGATTTGAAGGATTGATCTCTTCGTAAGGAATATAGAGAACTGCGATCGTTATTCCGCGGTTCTTGAGTGTGGTGCAAAGCGACGTCATCGATTGACGTCGACGAATTGTAATAGGGGCCCGGGACCAGTGAGGTTCGCCGACCAGGTTCCGTTCCAATACGTTTGGTTGTCCTGGGAGCCGTCGGTGATCAGAAATACATAGGGCAGAGGGTTGGGATGGACTGCTTCCAGTTCCGACAGTCCTGATGAGGCTGTTCATGGTGGGAAAGCATTCTCGAAATGCGTGCCGCCGGATCCCAGGGATGAATTGTTGCCGGTGTCCAGCACCGACGCGAGGTTTGCGGCCGCATAGTTGATCGTGCTGGAGTTGGTGGGTGATGCGTTAATATTGGTAGTGAGCGGAAAGCAGGGAGGAAAAGTAGAACAAGACGTCGGGAGTTCCGTAATGAAAGGGAAAAGTCCGACATGATATTGATTTGTGATATTTGTGGTCTGTTCCGTGCCGTAAGCTGTTTGCAGCAATGCGTTCACCGCATAACCGACGGCATCGGCGCGCAATTGGATGCAAGAGGTGGTTCCCGGGTTTGGACAGGAGGTGACTGGCGTATTGCTCCAATTTACATTGTTTCCGTTGGTCGTATTGTTTGAGTTGGCTGGATACGATGTCGTCGTTGTGCCCAGGCGCGAAATGAGAAATCCCTGACAATAGCCGCCCGGGGATGGGTTCGTAGTAGGTTTCTTGGCCTACCTATGGCGGGGATTGCGTCCTTGCTCTGATTGAGCGCAAGCCCCTTGCGAGGTGAAATGACAAGCAAACGTGCAACCGGTGGGATAGTTACCGAGGTTGTCGGGATTGACCGCCTCAACCGTCGTGCTCGGCAGCTGTCGACGGAAAGCTCATCGAGCCGGAGACGTCGAGCATCAGATAGAAATCGATATAGGTCGGGCAGCGTGTAGCTCGCAGTCGAAGAGCCGATTACCGCGACGTTGCTGTAACCCATGATTCCCATGAAATAGGTCGGGACTTGGGCCGTGAAGGATACGTTTGCGGTCATCGTCGTGCCGCTCTTGGTGACTGTCGGTGCTGGAGCAGAGACCGGTGTAGCCGGTGTTCTCCGGCGACGTTGCCAGATTTGCATTGAAAAAGTTGGTCACGAAGGTCGAGCCCGCCCGTAACGGTGCCGTTGCCCGACATCGCCTTGGCGGTGGTGATGACCGACGAATTGACGGAGACGGTTGCAAGGCTGCCGCATCGGCGGCCGCCTGCAGCTTGGTCTTGATCATGCCGCTTTCGAATAATCGATGACGCAACCGACCGCGGTGATCATCGGCAGCATGCCAGGGCGGTAATGATCGCCACGTTGCCGCGGGTATTGAATCGGAAATTGGATATCTGCGCCCGATTGACGCGCATTGAGCGCCCTGGGCCAGTTTCGTCATCATTGCCTTGAACATTGCGCACCTGCTCCGACAGTGCGCTTCTAGGCCGAATTTGCTAGGAAATCGTTACTGAATACAAATACTTGCGGTTAAACGCCGGTGCGGCAAAGCTTTGCCGAACCGCCGCGCCAGAAATTCGCCGCCGTGGCGCAAGCCCTCGGCGTCGATGCCATGGCCGACGCCGGCGGACAGATGCCATTCGACCGGCACCTCGAGCGCGGCCAGGCCTTGCGTCGCCTGGAACAGCGCCTGCGGCGGAATGAGCGTCGTCGCGGTCGCCGTGGACCAGCAGCACCGGCGGGCGGGATTTGATCTCGGCGGCGAAGGCTTCGGCATCGACGTCGCGGCGGCGTCACCAGCACTCCCGAATAGCCGACGATCGCCGCCGGCGCGCACGGCGCGGCGCAGTCCGACATGCAGCGCCATCATGGTGCCCTGGCTGAAGCCGACCAGCGCCAGCGCGGACGGCGGCAGCTTGTGGCGGGCGAGCTCGGCGTCGAGAAAGCGCTCGAGCATCGGCGCCGCCTTGTTGACGCCGACCCAGCGCTCGTTCGGATCGCGGAAGGTCAGCGGAAACCATTGCCGCCCGACCGGCGCCTGCCCGCACGGCTCCGGCGCATGCGGCGAGACGAACGCGGCGTGCGGCAAGATCTGCTGCCAGGCGCGGCCGATCTCGATGAGATCGTTGCCGTCGGCGCCGTAGCCGTGCAGGAACACGACGAGCTGTTGCGCGGCTGCCGGAGCGCGGCGCAAGCCGCGGACCGTCGAGCTCAGCGGCCATTCTTGTATCCTCTTGTCGGCTCTTCTCGCCTCGTCGGCGGACTGGCACGACGGCGCGCCTTCGCGCCCTTTGACGGCGCGATAATAAGTCCACAGCACGCGCGCCGCCACGGCACGCCACGGCCGCCACGGCTCGGCGAGCGCCACCATCTCCTTCGCCGTCGGCCGCGCCCGCAGCCCGAAGGCAAGCGCGCGCCGCCTCCTGCAGCGCCAGATCGCCCGCCGGCCAGGCATCGGCATGGCCGAGACAGGACAGCAGATAGATGTCGGCGGTCCACGGCCCGATGCCGTGGATCGCGGTCAGCGCCGCATGCGCCTCCTCGGCGGCAAGCTCGCCGAGCGCCGCGAGCGGCAAGCTCGCCGCGCGTGACCGCGCGGGCGATTGCCTTGAGCGCGCGGATTTTCGGCGCCGACAGCCCGAGCCGCGCGAGCCGCGCGGTGCGCGCGCGCGTATGATCGCGGCCGGGTCGAACGGATCGAATGCGGCGGCGAGCCGGCCCCAGATCGCGCCGGCGCTGGCGGTCGAAAGTTGCTGCGACACGATGGTGGCGGCGAGCCCGGCAAAGCCGTCCGGTCGCCGCCGCAGCGGCGGCCGTCCGGCTGTCGCCATGAGCGCGGCAAAGCGCGGATCGGCCTTGCCGAGCGCGGCGAGCGCGGTATCGAGATCGGCCTCGGTGTGGATGTGAGACTGCATCGACTGTCACCGCCGCATTGATGCACCTTTAGATCATCGCGCTATTGAATTGATCGACGGCGAACGAGCGGTCAAGCTCGACAGTGTCGAAGAGCGTAGCGTCGATGTACACCCGTATCCTGCGTTTTGCGCCGAGCCCGAACGGCTATCTGCATCTGGGCCATGCCTATTCGGCGTTGCTCAACTACGACATGGCGCGCGAATTCGGCGGCCGGCTGTTGCTGCGCATCGAGGATATCGACACCGCAGCGCTGCCGGCCGGAATACGAGGCGGCGATCTACGAGGATCTGCGCTGGCTCGGCATCTCCTGGCAGGAGCCGGTGCGGCGGCAGAGCGAGCATTTCGACGACTACGAAGCCGCCATCGCCAAGCTCGAAGCGCAGGGCCTGCTCTATCCGAGCTTCGAGAGCCGCAGCGAGATCGGCGCGCTGGTCGCCGAGCGCGACCGGCGAGGGTCGTTGGCCGCGCGATCCCGACGGCGTGCCGCTTTATCCCGGCCGCGCCCGCAAAATGCCGGCGGCCGAGCGCGAGCGCCGCCGCAGCGCCGGCGAGCCGTTCGCGCTGCGGCTCGCCATGGACGCGGCAGTGGCGCGCGCCGGCGTGCTGACCTGGACGGAGACCGGCGTCGGGCCGCAGGGCCAGACCGGCCTCGTCACCGCCGCGCCGCAGACGTGGGGCGATGTCGTGCTCGCGCGCAAGGAGGTGCCGACGAGCTATCACCTTGCCGTCGTCATCGACGACGCCCTGCAAGGGCGTGACCGACGTGGTGCGCGGCCAGGATCTGTTCTGGTCGACCAGCATCCATCGCCTGCTGCAGGCGCTGCTCGGCCTGCCGGAGCCGACCTATCATCACCACCGGCTCATTCTCGATGCCGACGGCCGCAAGCTGTCAAATCGACGCAAGCGACAAGCCTGCGCGAACTGCGCGCCGCCGGCGCCACCGCCGCGGATATCAGGCGCATGGTCGGGCTTGGCCGCTGAACCGCGATCCGAAAAGGAGAAGCTGGTCGCTTCACCAGCCGCGGCGTACGGCGAAGGTTGGGGAGATCGCACTCAATAAATGTGTTGAGCTTGTTTTGTTCGAGCCGCCGCCATGGCATGCTGGGCGCGGCGCCGGGGGGCTGCCATGGCGCGATCGAGGTCCAAAAAAACAGCCGCGAGGCCGGCTGCAACGCCGGACGCCGGCGGCGCGAGCGCGTCGGCAGCCGGCGCGACCGAGGCTGCGCTCGCGGCGTTCGCGCACGACATCCGCACCGCGCTCACCGGCATCCTGGCGCTCGGCGAATTGCTGGCGAGCTCCAATCTCGGCGAGCGCGAACGGCGCTGGGCGGCCGGCATCAAGACCAGCGCCGAGCATCTGGCCGCGCTGACGACGCTGGTGATCGACGCCGCCAAAGCCGAAGCGGTCGGCTGACGCTGCAGCAGGAGGCGTTCCGGCCGCGGCGCCTGATCGAAGCGTTGGCCGATTCGCTCGCCGTGCGCGCGCCGAGACCAAAGGCCTGCGGGCGGAGGTGACAGTCGCCGGACGATCTGCCCGAATTGCTGGTCGGCGATGCGGTGCGGCTGCGCGCCGCGCTGGAAAACCTCATCGACAACGCGGTGAAATTCACCGAGCACGGCGTGGTTCGGCTCGACGCGCAGGCGACGCCGCGCCGCGCGGGGCGCGCCGGAAGCTCGACCGTCACCGTCACCGACAGCGGCATCGGCCTGACCCGCGCCGAGATCAAGCGGCTGTTCCGGCCGTTCGCGCAGGCGAGCGCCGACATCGCGCGCCGCTATGGCGGCGCCGGGCTCGGCCTCGCCATCGTCAAGTATCTGGCCAGGCTGATGGGCGGCGATCTGACCGTCACCAGCACGCCGGGCCGCGGCTCGCGTTTCCGTCTTCACCGCCGTGCTGCCGATCGCGCCCGCGGCGACTGCCGCGGAGCATGCGGCACGCGCATGCCGTCGCGCCGGCGCGCGCGCGCTCGCAGTTCTGTGCGCCGAGGACAATCCCTACGGCCGCGTCATCCTCAACACCATCCTCACCGAGCTCGGCCATCGCGCCGATTTCGTCGGCTCGGGCGAGGAAGCGGTCGCGGCGGTGGCGCGCGGCTACGACGTGGTGCTGATGGACGTGACGCTGCCCGGCATCGACGGCCTCGAAGCGACGCGGCGCATCCGCGCGCTCGCCGGCGCCGCCGGCCGCACGCCGATCGTCGGCATTTCCGGCCGCACCGAAGCCGGCGACGAAGCAGGCGGCGCGCGCGGCCGGCATGGACGCCTATCTGCGCAAGCCGATCAGTCCGAGCGCGCTCAGCGAGGCGATTGCGGCGGTGATGCCACGTCGAACACGCCTTAAGCGGATGCGTCTCATTCACGCTCGCACTATTCGCTTCGGCCGCGCTTCCACGATCCGCACCAGATCGCCCATGATGCGGTTCAGCTCGAAATCCTTCGGCGTGTAGACCGCGGCGACGCCGGCGCTTTTCAGAGCGCTCGCGTCCTGCGGCGGGATGATGCCGCCGACCACGACCGGCACGTCGTCGAGGCCGGCCGTCCTTCATGCGCGCCATGACGTCGTGCACCAGCGGCAGGTGCGAGCCGGACAGGATCGACAGGCCGACGACGTGCACGCGCTTTTCCGCCGCCGCCGCGGCGATCGCCTCGGCGGTCAGGCGGATGCCGTCATAGACCACCTCCATGCCGGCGTCGCGGGCGCGGGCGGCGATCTGCTCGGCGCCGTTGGAATGGCCGTCGAGGCCGGGCTTGCCGACCAGAAACTTCAAGCGCCGGCCGAGTTTCTTCGACACGCGGTCGACCTCGGCGCGGATGTCGTCGAGACCTTCGGCGTCGTTGCGCATGGCGGTGCCGACGCCGGTCGGCGCGCGGTATTCGCCGAACGCGGCGCGCAGCGCAAAACCCCATTCGCCGGTGGTGACGCCGGCTTTGGCGCAGGCGATCGAGGCCGGCATGATGTTGGCGCCGCTCGCGCGCCGCCTTGCGCAGCCCATCGAGCGCCGCGGCGACCGCCTGCGCATCGCGCGCGGCGCGCCAGGCATCCAGCCGCGCGATCTGATCGGCCTCGGCCTCCGGCCGACACGGTGACGACCGCTTCGGCCGCTTCCGCGAGCGGCGACGGCTCGGTTTCGACGAAGCGGTTGACGCCGACGACGGTCTGCTCGCCGCGCTCGATCGCCTCGACGCGGCGCGAATTGGATTCGACGAGCTGCTGCTTGAGATAGCCGGGCTCGACGGCGGCGACCGTGCCGCCCATCGCCTCGATCTGCGCGAGCTCGTCCTTCGCCGCGCGCTTTGAGCTCGGCGACCTTGGCGGCGATCACCGGCGAGCCGTCGAACACGTCGCCGTATTCCAGAAGATCGGTCTCGTAGGCGAGAATTTGCTGCATGCGCAGCGACCATTGCTGGTCCCACGGCCGCGGCAGGCCGAGCGCCTCGTTCCAGGCCGGCAGCTGCACCGCGCGCGCGCGCGCGTCCTTCGACAGCGTCACCGCCAGCATTTCGATCAGGATGCGGGCGACGTTGTTCTCCGGCTGCTGCTCGGTGAGCCCGAGCGAATTGACCTGCACGCCGTAGCGGAACAGCCGCTGCTTGGCATCGGTCACGCCGTAGCGCTCGCGCGTGATCTCGTCCCACAGCTCGGTGAAGGCGCGCATCTTGCAGATTTCGGTGACGAAGCGCAGCCCGGCATTGACGAAGAACGAGATGCGCCCGACCACTTCGCCGAATTCCTCCGGCGCGCATTGGCCCGACGCCTTCACCGCATCGAGCACGCCGATCGCGGTGGCGAGCGCGAACGCGAGCTCCTGCACCGGCGTCGCGCCGGCTTCCTGCAGGTGATAGGAGCAGACGTTCATCGGATTCCATTTCGGCATTTCCTTGGTCGTGAACAGAATCACGTCCTTGGTCAGCCGCATCGACGGCGCCGGCGGAAACACGTAGGTGCCGCGCGACAGATATTCCTTGATGATGTCGTTCTGCGTCGTGCCTTGCAGCGTTGCGCGCGGCACGCCTTGCTCGTCGGCGAGCGCGACATAGAGCGCCAGCAGCCACGCCGCGGTGGCGTTGATCGTCATCGAGGTGTTCATCTCGCCGAGCGGGATGCCCTCGAACAGCGCGCGCATGTCGCCGATATGCGAGATCGGCACGCCGACCTTGCCGACCTCGCCCTTGGCCAGCGGATGATCGCTGTCGTAGCCGGTCTGGGTCGGCAGATCGAAGGCGACCGAAAGCCCGGTCTGCCCCTTGCTCAGGTTGTTGCGATAGAGCGCGTTCGACGCCGCCGCGGTGGAATGTCCCGCATAGGTGCGGAAAATCCAAGGTTTGTCGCGTCGTGGGCTTGTCGCGCATCGGTTCGTCGCGCATCGCTGTTGCACGATCACTGATCGGCGACAGTGTGACGCCGAATTTTGCTGCAACGCAACATCGCACTAAGCTGCGGCGCGCGGTTCGGCATGACGCTGTCAGCTAGCGCAAATACGCAGACGTTAACCGTGGCGATTGTTCGGGCGTGCATTAACGGCCATCGGCCACAGATGCGCGCATGCCAGAACCGACAGCCGGCGACAATTGGCGGCACGGAGGTCGAGAGCCGCCTGGCGGTTTTTCCTTCGCAACTGGATCATGTATCGGCAGCCATGGGCGCGGCGCTCGCGCTCAGCCTCGTCGTTCACGGCCTTCTCGCATCGAGCTGTCCGGTCTGGCAATCGCGGTGCGGTTACGTCGGAATTTACAGCCGGCTTTGCGCATGCCAATGCCCGCTCGCCGCGCGCGGCGCGATCCGCAGGTCATGTTCGTGCTTGGCGCTACCGCGCAGCTCATCCTGATCACCGCGGTGATGACGCCGCTGACCTACGTCGCGGCCGCGACAATTTGCCGCATGCAAGATGCCAATCTCTCGCCGATTGACCGCGCGCTCGGCTTCGATTGGCGCGCGCTATGTGCGCTTCGTCGACGGGCATCCGGCGCTCGCCGCTTGGCTGAGCTACGGCTATACGATGATCCGCTGGCCGCTCTTCGCCATTCCGGTCGTGCTGGCAGCGATAGGCGCGCTTCTCGGCGGCGTCGAGGAATTCACCTTCGCGTTCGGCGTCGGCCTTGATCGTGACCACGATCCTGTTCCGCTCTCGTGCCGGCGATCGGCGTCTTTCAGCAGATCGGCCTCGATCCGGCGCAGTCTCGAAGAATCTCGATCCCGAGCGCATATCTCGACGCAGCTGCGCGACCTGACGCCGACCCGCGAGGGTAGCTTGCTGCGTCATCTCGCATACTGCTGAGTCTCAGCGGCATCGTGACGTTTCCGAGCTTTCACGCGGCTGTCCGGCCGTGCTCTATCGTCTGGGCGCTGTGGCCGGCGCGCTGGATGCGGCCGATCGCGCTTGTCGGCGAACGGCGTCGATGCTGGCGGCGACGCCGATCATTGGCGGCCATTATCTTGTCGTCGATCGCGGCATGGCCATCGCGGCGTTGGCAATCGTGGCAGTACGACAGGTCGCTGATCGATCATCGCCCGGCGATCTGGTCAGCGTCGGACGCTACGCCGATTGCACGGCGACTGCCGCGGATGACGACGAGGCGGTCGAGGCTGAAGCGATCGTTTCGGTCGAATCTGACATCGCGCATCAGCATTTCGACGGCGCGCGATCTCCGCCGGCGCCAAGCTGACGCGGCAAGCGGCTAGCCGCGCCTGCATTACCGCGCATTCCGTGCGCTGCGCTATCGTCTTGACCAGCCGGAGGATGATCAGAAGGATCACCGCGCCGATGAAGGCATCGATGATCGCGGCAATAATGCCCGTGCCGAGAACGATGCCGATGCGCGGCAGCAACCAACCGGCGATCAAGGCGCCGATGATGCCGACGATAATGTCGCCGATCAGCCCGAAGCCGCCGCCCTTGACGACCATACCGGCCAGCCAGCCGGCAATGGCGCCGACAATCAGCCAAATAATTATGACTTGTAGATCCATGAACTTCCCCCTTATTCGCTTTGCCCGGCACGGACTGGTGCCCTTAGCGCAGTGACAATGCACGCTTCCATAAGCTTTGCCCCGCGAGTCGTGTCAGCACGTAGGCAGTGTCGCGCAGCCGCCCCGCGGATTGCCCGCGTACCTCTGAACTTATTTATTGCACTGCAACATAAAGTGCGGCAGACTCCGGCAGCGAGTACTTCGAGTGCATATCGCGATTATCGGTTGAGCCGGGAGCCCATCATGGCCGTCGCGCAAAGAAAACCGTCAGCCGCGCCGCTCAAAGACCTCTACGACATCGGCGAAATTCCGCCGCTCGGCCACGTGCCGGCAAACATGCATGCCTGGGCGATCCGCAAGGAGCGTCACGGGCCGCCGGAGACAGGCGATGCAGATGCGAAGTGGTGCCGACCTGGCCGATCGCCGAGGACGAGGTGCTGGTCTACGTCATGGCCGGCGGCGTCAATTACAACGGCGTCTGGGCCGGGCTCGGCATTCCGGTCTCGCCGCTCGACGGACACAAGCATCCGTTTCACATCGCCGGCTCCGACGCGTCCGGCATCGTCTGGGCGGTCGGCTCGAAAGTGAAGCGCTGGAAGGTCGGCGACGAAGTCATCGTTCATTGCAATCAGGACGACGGCGACGACGAGGAATGCAACGGCGGCGATCCGCTGTTGTCGCCGTCGCAGCGCATCTGGGGCTACGAGACGCCGGACGGCTCGTTCGCGCAATTCTGCCGCGTGCAGTCGCGCCAGCTGATGCGCAAGCCGCCGCATCTGACCTGGGAAGAATCGGCCTGCTACACGCTGACGCTGGCGACCGCCTATCGCATGCTGTTCGGCCATGCGCCGCACATGCTCAAGCCCGGCGACAATGTGCTGGTCTGGGGCGCGTCCGGCGGCCTTGGCGTGTTCGGCGTGCAGCTTGTCGCCGCGTCCGGCGCCAATGCCATCGGCATCGTGTCCGACGACGTCGAAATCCGAATACGTGTTCAATCTCGGCGCCAAGGGCGTCATCAACCGCAGCGAATTCAAATGCTGGGGCGCGATGCCGAAAGTCGGCACGCCGGAATACGACGCCTGGGTCAAAGAAGCGCGCCGTTTCGGCAAGGCGATCTGGGACATCACCGGCAAGCGCGACGTCGACATCGTGTTCGAGCATCCCGGCGAGGCGACGTTTCCGGTCTCGTGCCTGGTGGTCAAGCGCGGCGGCATGGTGGTGTTCTGCGCCGGCACCTCGGGCTACAACATCACCTTCGATGCGCGCTACGTCTGGATGCGGCAGAAGCGCATCCAGGGCTCGCATTTCGCCCATCTGAAGCAAGCCAGCGCCGCCAATCAGTTCGTCATCGACCAGCGCATCGATCCGTGCATGAGCGACGTGTTCCCGTGGGAGAAAATTCCCTACGCGCACGAACTGATGCGCACCAACCGGCACAAGCCCGGCAACATGGCGGTGCTGGTCAACGCGCCGCGCCCGGGCTTGCGCAATTTCGACGACGCGCTGGAGGCGGCGTCGCTGCCGGAGACTGAGCCGGCAATCGCACGCGGACGTAGAATCGCCTGCGGTGTTCGATCTTATTTGCTCGCTCGCTGCGCGCGCGCGCGATGCGCGGCGTTGAGTTCGCCGCCATAGATGAAGATCGTGGCGGTGAAATACAGAAACACCAGCGCGGTCATCGCCGAAGCGAGACCGGCGTAATAGGTCACGTAGGCGTAGGAGAAGTCGGCCAGATAGCGGCCGAAAGGAAGCCGCACACCAGCCACAGCACCAGCGTGGCGACGATGCCGGGCCAGACCTCGCGCAGCCGCCGCCGTCCGGCCGGCAGCCACATGTGCAGGATCAGCAGCGAGGCGTCAGCAGGACGGTCGCCACCGCAAAGCGGCCGATGTCGTAGTGGCTTTCGAGCGGATCGAGCCACGGCAGCGTAGAGCGAGCGCGGCCGGAACACCAGCGGCCCGAGCACGACCAGGAACGACAGCGCCAGCATGCCGACGGCGCCGACCAGCACGTAGCCGATCGATTCCAGCCGCAGCAGCCACCACGGCCGCGGCTCGATCGAGCCCGTAGGCGCGATTGAGCCCGATGCGCAGGCTCTCGACGCCGCTCGAGGAAGAAATAGATCGCGAACACGGCGCCGACGGTGAGCACGTCGCCGCGCGCCGTGGTCAGCACGCTGTGGATCTCGCCGGCGATGCCGCCGGACACTTCGCGCGGCCACGCGGCGACGATCAGCCTGGCCACCTCGTCGGCGAGATCGGTCGAGCCGACAAAGCCGGCGATCGCCGTCACCAGGATCAGAAACGGGAACATCGACATCAGCATCGAGAGCGCGATGTGGCTCGCGATCGCCCAGCCGTCATCGGCGTTGAAGCGATAGAAGGCGTCGATGGCGACGCGGTAGCAAAGGCGGACCATCGTCAACGCAAGCGGCCTCCGCGGCGAGCGCAGCATCACTCATACCGCAGCGCAGGCTCTCACTCTGCCTTGTGCGGGAGAGACGATGAAGCGTGTGGCTTAGTTCATCCGCTCCGCGCTCGCCCACGTCGGCGCCGCCCGGGGCCTCGCGGGCGCTCAATCCGGGCTGAAGCTTCGGGTGACAAGAGCTATGCCGCCTGCACGTCGGCGAGGAAGCGGCGGACTTCGCCTTGCAGGCTCTCCGCCTCGACGGCGAGCGCGTCGGCCAGCGCCTTGACGTCGGCGGCGGTCGCGCGGGCGCCGCTTGAGGCGCCGGCGACGCGGCTCATGGCTGTCGGCGCCGGTCCTGGCCTCGACCGAAGCGCGGTTGACGCCTTCGGCGATCGACGCCACCGCATTGTTCTGCTCCTCGACCGTGCAGGCCACCGTGGCGGCGATCTCCGACATGTCGTCGATGATCGAAGACGACCTGCTCGATCGCCTGCGCCGCGTCCGCGGTTGCCGATTGCATCGAGCCGATCTGGGCGGCGATGTCTTCGGTAGCACGAGCGGTCTGCGAGGCCAGCGATTTCACCTCGGAGGCGACGACGGCGAAACCGCGGCCGGCTTCGCCGGCGCGCGCCGCTTCGATCGTGGCGTTGAGCGCCAGAAGATTGGTCTGACCGGCAATTGCCTGGATGAGCCCAATCACCTCGCCGATGCGGTTGGCGGCATTGCCCAGGTCGGACATGGTGTTGACGGTGCGCTTGGATTCGGCGACGGCGCGGCTGGCGACCTCGGTCGATTTGGTGGCCTGCGAAGCGATCTCGCCGATCGAAGCCGCGAGTTCCTCGATCGAGCTTGCAACGGTCGCGACATTGACGGATGCGGCGCCGACGCTGTTCTCCGCCGCGCGCGCCTCGGATGAAACGGCATCGGCGGCGTCGTTGAGCCCGCTCGACGCGTCCTCGAGCCGCCCGGCCGATTCGCGCAGCCGCGCCAGAGCCTGCTCCATCGCCGTGCGGAAGTGTTGGATCATCGCGGCGACCGCTTCGCCGCGATGCTCGCGCGCCGTGTTGGTTTCGGTCTCGACCTCGGAGAGGCGCTCGCGCTCGATCATGTTATCGCGGAACACGATAACCGTGCGCGCCATGGCGCCGATTTCGTCGCGCGTATGGGTCGCGGGAATGCGTGCCGAGGTGTCGCCATCGGCAAGCCGCTTCATGGCCGCGGCAAGCTCTTCGAGCGGCCGGGTGATCGAGCGGCCGATGCCCCAGGAGCAGACGAGGCCGATCAGTGCGGCGCCAATTCCCACGCATGCGATGATCCACCGCGTCCGCATCCGCGATGCAGCGAGCGCGCTGGCCGCCGTGCTGGCGCTCTCCTGCGCAGTCGCGATGATCTTGTCGGCCTCCGGCAGCACGCTTTCGGTGTCGTGGTTGATAAGATCGAGCAGCGGGTTGATGTTGTCCGTACTCGCGACCCATTGCGCAAACGTATAGCTGTAACTCTGGACCTGTTGGTTCAAGCTCTGCTTCATCGACGGCGCCCCGTCGACCGACTCGAAGAGGTGGTTGAAATTCTTGACCTCGTCGAGGAAGTGCTGCTCGCTGGCGGGCGCGCGGGTCAGCCGATACTCCATCTCGTAGCGCCGCATGATCAGGAGCGACATCATGAGCTTGTTGGAGTCGAGATCGGCGACCCACGACAGATCGTTGTGAATAATCTTCTCGACTGCGTTGCTCGCCTCAATGAGATCGGCCGTCGTACCCTCGGACTCGTTGAAACCCAGCGATTTCTGCTCCTTTACCAGACTGCTGAAGCTGGCCTTGAGGTCGCGCACGGTGATGCGCAGCGGCGTGATCACGTCTTGTCGCGCCGAAGAGGATAGCGAGGCTTCGATCTGGTCGAGAGAATGCATTGCAAGCGCTTGCCCGTCCTCGAAACTCTTGACCTCCGCGTCTGACGGATGCGCGACGAAATCCGTCGTTGCGACCCGCATCATCAAAAGGCCGGCCTTGAGATCGCCGGATGCGCTGGCGACCGCCGTGTTACGATGGACGCTGTCGAACGCACGGCCGACCTCGCTGTCGCCGACCTTGAAGGCGATGCCGCTGGCCAGAAAGCCCAAGACCGGGATGACGCCGAGCGCAATGATACGGGCGCGGACCGATAGCTGGGAAAAGATCTGCGTGATGACCATGTCCGTGCCGAGCAATGTGTTGTCGCGGTTCCGGCGCTAGAAAAGCGGAAAATGGTTAAGATTTGCCAAGAACCCGGTACAGCGGTCAGGCCGGATGACCGGCTTTTACCGATGGTCTCGGGCATCCGCGTTGGCTTTTGTGCAGTGCACGCGTAATCTTGCGGTGTCGGACGGTACCCCCTCCTTGTGCTTTTCCCGCTCGCGGCGGAGGACAATGAGGCAAGGAGCTAGACATGCCGCTTGCCGCCTCCTCGTCCGCTGTGCCTGTCGGACGCGAACTGATCGCAGCGTTGCGCGACGCCGTCGCTGTCGTCGAGGTCCTCTTTAGCGATGCGCGCCGCGAGGTGGCAGCGCGGGTGACGGTCGAGGGCCGCTCGGTGTCGCGCGCTTTCGAGCGCGAACAACGCGCCACCCATGGGCTCGCGTGGCTTGCGACCTATGTCGAGGCGATCCGGCAGCTCACGGACTATGCGGCTCGGCTGGTTGCTGCCGGCGGTTTTGGCGAGGTCGAGGAACTCGTGGTGCGCATCGGCGCCGGCGAATATTTGGCCCAGATCCTCGGCGGCATTGCCATGAGCCAGGGCGAAATCGTGCGGCTCTCCGACCTTGGCCTCACTGCCGCCGCGGTGGCGGCGCGCGTGACGCCGGCAATCGACTACCTCGTTGCCTCGGGCAACACGGCGCCGCGCCGCGCGCGGCTTGCCGCGTTGATGCGGGAGCGGCGGGAAACAACGGTCGGTACCTGCGGTCTCGACGAGACGCTCGATTCGATCCGCGAGGAGATGCGCAAATTCGCCGACGACAAAGTCGCGCCTTACGCACAGCAATGGCATCTGCATAACCGATACATTCCACTCGACATCATCGCGCAGATGTCCGAACTCGGCGTGTTCAGCCTGACCGTCCCCGAGGATTACGGCGGCATGGGGCTCGGCAAGGAATTGATGTGCGTCGTCTCCGAGGAGTTGTCGCGCGGCTATATCGGTGTCGGCAGCCTCGGCACTCGCTCCGAAATTGCGGCCGAGCTGATCCTGGGCAGCGGCACCGAGGAGCAGAAACGAAAGTGGCTGCCGAAGATCGCTTCGGGTGAAGTCCTGCCGACCGCGGTTTTCACCGAGCCGAACACCGGTTCCGATCTTGCTGCGCTGAAGACGCGCGCCGTGCGCCAGGGCGACACCTACAAGGTCCATGGCAGCAAGACGTGGATTACGCACCCGGTGCGCGCCGACCTGATGACGCTCCTGGTGCGCACCAATCCGGCGGAGAAGGGTTATCGCGGCCTCTCGATGCTGCTCGCCGAGAAACCGCGCGGCAGCGACGACAAACCATTTCCCGCGCCCGGCATGTCCGGCAGCGAGATCGAGGTCCTGGGCTATCGCGGGATGAAAGAATACGAGATTTCGTACGACGGCTTCGTGGTGCAAGCGGAGAATCTCCTGGGCGGCGTCGAAGGCCTTGGCTTCAAGCAACTGATGGCAACATTCGAGGCGGCGCGTATCCAGACCGCGGCGCGCGCCATCGGCGTTGCGCAGGCCGCCATGGAGCACGCGCTCGGCTATGCCACGACGCGCGTGCAATTCGGCGAGCCGATCGCCAACTTTCCGCGCGTTGCCGACAAGCTCGCCATGATGGCGGTCGAGATCATGATGGCACGGCAGCTCACCTATTATGCAGCGCGGCAAAAGGACTCCGGGCGGCGTTGCGACCTTGAGGCCGGCATGGCGAAGCTGCTCGCGGCGCGAGTCGCGTGGGCCGCGGCCGACAACGCGGTACAAATCCACGGCGGCAACGGTTTTGCGGTGGAATTTCCGATTTCGCGCATTCTCTGCGACGCCCGCATCCTCAACATCTTCGAGGGCGCGGCGGAAATCCAGGCGCAAGTGATCGCGCGGCGCTTGCTGGATGGATCGAACTGATTTGTGGTTATTTCATCAAAAGCCCGACATTGCCGGATAAAATCCGCTCGCCGTCGGGGCCGAGCGCGCGAATGTCGTTGACAAAATCGCGCACGATCTCGCGCTTGCGTATTTCCTGCGGATAGTCGGTGGCGAACACCACGCGCGAGGCCGGAATTTCACAGAGTCCGGCTTTGACCGAGCCGATGCCGCCGGCAAATCCGGCGGTGTCAAAGACAAGATTATGCGCGATGTAATAATCGAAATCCTGTTTAGGCGTCACCCCGTGGCGTGGATTGCCCGCGGTGCCCCAAAAATTCTTGTCCTGAAAACTGCGGATGCGCGCGAGCATCGCGGCGATGCCGCCTGAGAGATGCGCCATGTGCACGGTCAATTCGGGATGGCGGTCGAATAGGCCGGAATTGACCAGGCGAATGGTCGCCATGATCAGCGAGAACTCGCGCCCGACCGCGCGCGCCGTGTCGTAGCTGTCGAATTGCTGGGCGTGATTGAGCTTGAGGGCAGGGTGCACGAACACGAACATCCCGAGCTTGCACACCTCGTTCCAGAACGGCTCGATCTCCGGCGCATCGATCCATTTGCCGTCGAACTCCGACGTGATGGTGACGCCCTGGAAGCCGAGCTCGTGCCGGCAGCGCGCCAGCTCTTTCAGAGCCGCGGCGCCGCCCAGCGGATGCGCGTGCGCGGCGCCGATGAAGCGGCCTGGATAATCGCGCTCGGCCTGTTTGGCTTTGTCGTTGACGACCCGCGAAGTCTCGAGGTCGGCGCACATGCCGGCCGCGCTGGTGAGCCAGGCGGCGTCGATGCCCGCAACGTCCATCATCCGCACATGCTCGTCGAGATCGTAAAGCAGCGAATGCACCGTGTAGCTTGGCGCGCCCGACGCGTCGTAGTTGAGCACCAAGCGGCCGCCCGGGTCCTCCTTGATCAGCTCGCGGGGCGTGAAGTGGTGCTGGAAATCAATGATCATTGCTGGCGTCCTCCGGCGACATCGGGCGCTTTCTTAGCGCATGTCCCGCGTCGGTGAAAACATGGCCCGAGGATCCAACAACCGGCCGTTCAAGGCGTGAGGTCCAGGAACAACAGTCTGACCGTGCCGGGTTTGATGCTGAGACGACGCCTGGTATCGCCCGGCGCCGCCGCGGTGTTGACCGTCATGTCCGCCGTCACCAGGTAGATGCGCCCACTGTTCGGGTCGATCGCCATGGTGCGCGCGCCAGCTTCGGTGGGGATTGCCGGCAACGATACGAATTTGTCGGGGGCGATTTCGGCGATGACCGAGAGCGTTCCGTCGCGATTGGAACTATACGCCAAGCTGCGGTCGGGATCGAAAGCTGCGAAGTCGGTGCCCTCTCCGATGGGCAAGGTCGCGATCACGGCGCCGTCGTCGGCATTCATGACGATCATGACCTTGTTCGAGCAGCTTGCGAAAAGACGATGATGCGCCTGGTCGATCGCAAGACCATGCGGCTTCACGCAGGTCGGCATCGGCCAATGGGCATCTGCCCGGTTCGTACTGGTGTCGATCCGCACAATCTCATTCTTCGCGACGCTATCCACGTAGAATTTCCCGTTGTTGCCGCTGGCGCCGAATTCCAGTCCGCCGCCGCCGTCGATGGTCGCGACCACCGTATCGGACTTCGGGTCGATCACCGTCAGCTTCGCGGAATCACCGTCAATGACGAAAATATGGCCGCTTGCCGGATCGAAAACGATGCCATCCGCGTCGGGCTCCGCTTTGATCCGTTTGACCACCTCGAGTGTTTTGAGGTTGAACGCGACGACCATCCCGGCCTTGCCGTCGTCGGTATAACCCTCGCCGGTGGCCTGAGATGTGGCGATGCCATGGGTGCCGCCCGGCATCCCCTCGACAGTGCCGATCACCGCGCCGCTGCGGCCATCGACAACAGTAATCCGGTCGCCGTGCGCGACGTAGACTCTTTGTGAATCGGGATCGAACACGACGTAGTCCCAGCGATCCGGTGCGCCCAACGGGACGGCCTTGGCGACGTGGTAATTGGGTTGCTGCGGCTGGGCTGCAGCCATCAGTGCTGGGCGCGGCGACAGCAGCGCGGCGGTGCCGATCAGCAACGCGAATCGGCGCATTGGTGTCTTCCCGTTTCTAATCTTGTCCGCGTCGCCGCGACGCGCGGACGAAAATGCGCGGTTCGGACATGGTGGCATCAAGAATACTCCTCACGTCACAAATAAAAAGCTCCGCGCATCGAATGCGCGGAGCTTTATTCTTAATAGAACACGGATGCTGATTAGGACGTTCAAACATCAGCTTCGATCGCGGACCGATACCGGAAGGCAGCCCCGATCGGAAAATAGATGCCCGTCAATGGCATCGAACGGAGAAATTTGGGTCGAAATCCTAAACAGCTAGCTTCAATTCCTTGGATGCCCGGAAGGCAACTTTTTTGCTGGCTTTGATTTTAATCGCCTCTCCGGTGGCAGGATTGCGACCCATGCGTGCAGCGCGTTTCCTGACCTGCAGGATACCAAAACCCGAAATTCGGATGCGTTCGCCCTTCTTGAGATGCTTGGTGATCAGGCTGACAAGATCGCCGAGGAGGGCTTCGCCGGCGCGTTTCGTTAATTGATGTTGTTCGGCCAAAGTGGCCGCGAGATGCTTGAGCGTGACGGGGCGAGAGGCCTTCTTCGAAGCGGTCGGTTTCGTCGCTTTAGCTGCCATGATGTTTGAGCCTTTGCAGATGCGCGAAATGCGCTTCCTCAGGAAAGATATGATTTCGGAACGGGAAGAAAAGCGATTTAGCGAATTACGCGAGCTTTTAAAGCGTTTTTCGCCCGTGGACATCGGATTCGTCGGGACAGGACGAGCGCAAATCAACCGCATAGTCAAAAGTGCAAGCCCTCATTCGGATTGAACCGAGGCGGAATGCGGTCTAAGTATCGTTTATGGCCAATTTCATGTCCCATATCGCGGTTCCGATCGCCATCGGCGCGGTCGCGGTGGTGCTCCTGCTCGGCCTGGTCAACATGATGCGTGGCGGCTCGGGCAACACCTCGCAGAAGCTGATGCGGCTGCGCGTGATGCTGCAATTCATCGCTATCGTTATCATCATGTTCACGGTCTGGGTGATGTCGAAGTGACCTATGGTCAAGCTCAACAAGATCTACACCCGCACCGGCGACGACGGCACGACGGGGCTCGGCACCGGCGAACGACGCAAGAAATACGATTTACGCATTGCCGCCTACGGGACGATCGACGAGGTCAATGCCGCGATCGGGATCGCCCGGCTTCATACAGCCGCCGACGCCGCGCTCGATGCAACGCTGGCGCGCATCCAGAACGATCTGTTCGACGTCGGCGCCGACCTGTGCACGCCGGACCAAGGCAAAGGACCCGGCGGCGCGCGGTTGACGGTCACCGCCGCACAGGTGAGTTGGCTCGAAGGCGAGATCGACCGGCTCAATGCCGCGCTTGCACCGCTGAAGTCGTTCGTGCTGCCGGGCGGCAGCGCAGCGGCGGCTTATCTGCATCTGGCCCGCACTGTTTGCCGGCGCGGCGAGCGGCTTGTCGCCGAACTCAAAGACCAGGCCGGCGAGAGCGTCACGCCGGAAGCCCTGCAATACATCAACCGTCTTTCCGATTTCCTGTTCGTCGCCAGCCGTCATGCCAATGGCAAGGGCGCACGCGACGTGCTCTGGGCGCCGGGTCAGAATCGCTGACGGGAAGGGCGCGCCATGGTGATGCCGCTCTATGACCACAGTCCGCTTCAAGTGGGCGACGCCACCTTACGTCACCTGGCTTCTGATCGCCATCAACGTCATCGTCTTTCTGCTGCAGATCGCGACCGCAACCGGCCGATCGGACGAGATCGATCAAGCGGCGGCTCTGGTGCCGGCGGCGTTTGCCGGCGGCGGGATGTCGGGCGGCGCGTTGCCGGCGCCGCTCACGCTTTTCACCTACATGTTTCTGCATGGCAATTTCTGGCACATCTTCGGCAACATGATTTTCCTTTGGGTGTTCGGCGATGACATCGAGGAGGCGATCGGGCCGTGGCGGTTTCTCGGTCTTCTATCGTTGCCTGCGGTATCGGCGCCGGTGTCGCTTTCATCCTCAGCGACCCGGCGCTCCAAGGCCGAACTGATCGGCGCGTCAGGCGCCATCGCCGGGGTGATGGTGGCCTATCTGATGTTCCGGCCCTGCGCCAAGGTCACGGTGCTGCTCGTCTTGCTACCGCTGCGGGTCAGGGCTTTTTGGGTCATCGGCGGCTGGGCGATCTGGCAATTCTTCGAAGTCGTCGAGCCGCGCGCAGGATGGCACCGCCTACTGGGCGCATGTCGGCGGCCTGCACGATCGGCGCCATCCTGTTCGTGCTGATGCGGCCGGCCGGATGTCCAACTGTTCGAATGCGTGCAGGCCGGAACTCGATCCTTGTCAGCGGCGAGGCCGAGCCGCCAAATTGACGGCGGCGTTGACCGCGAGCGCAACGGCCGGTAGGTTGCCGCACCGCAGCATTGCCGGGATCGAGACTGGCCCATAGCGGCCTGAATAACTAAAAGCAGCCAAACACAGCCAAAAACACAGCCATGAAAATTCTCGTGCCCGTGAAGCGGGCGGTCGACAAGGATGTGAAAATCCGCGTCAAGGCAGACGGCTCCGGCGTCGAGCTCGCCAACGTCAAAATGTCGATGAATCCGTTCGACGAGATCGCCGTCGAGGAGGCGATCCGGCTCAAGGAAGCCGGCAAGGCGACCGAGATCATGTGCGCCTCGATCGGGCCGCAGCAGGCCGGCCGAGACGATCCGCACCGCGCTGGCCATGGGCGCCGACCGCGGCATCCTGGTCAAGACCGAAGGCCCCGTCGAGCCGCTCGCGGTCGCGAAAATCCTCAAAGGCCATCGCCGCGGCGGAACAGCCCGGCCTCGATCATCATGGGCAAGCAGGCGATCGACGACGATTGCAATCAGACCGGCCAGATGCTGGCCGCGCTGCTCGGTTGGCCGCAGGGCACCTTCGCCTCCAAGGTGGCGATCGAGGGCGACGCGCTCATGGTCACGCGCGAGGTCGACGGCGGCCTGCAGACCGTGAAGCTCAAGCTGCCGGCGATCGTCACCACCGATCTGCGCCTGAACGAGCCGCGCTACGCCTCGCTGCCCAACATCATGAAGGCGAAGAAGAAGCCGATCGAGGAGAAGACGGCCGCCGATTACGGCGTCGACATCAAGCCGCGGCTCGAAGTGGTCAAGACCGCCGAGCCGCCGGTGCGCAAGGCCGGCGTCAAGGTCAAGACCGTCGCCGAACTGATCGACAAGCTCAAGAACGAAGCCGGGGCGATCTGATGCCGTCGAGCGTTGATGCCGTACGCGGATCCGTTCGCTCGCGCGGAGACGACGGGGAATCGAATGCCGACGCTCCTCTCGCCGAGCACGACAACAAATCGCTCAAGGACGCGACCAACAAGGCGCTGACCGCCGCCAAGGCGCTCGGCGCCGAAGTGCATGTGCTGGTCGCGGGCCAGGGCTGCAAGCCGGTGGCGGAAGCCGCCGCCAAGCTCGACGGCGTCAACAAGGTGCTGCTCGCCGACGCGCCGGCCTACGAGCACATGCTGGCCGAGCCGACCGCGGCGCTGATCGTCGCGCTCGCCGGCCCGTACGAAACCATCATGGCGGCGGCGACCACGGCGGGAAAGAACATCATGCCGCGGGTCGCGGCGCTGCTCGACGTCATGCAGATTTCCGACGTCATCAAGGTCGTGGCGCCGGATACGTTCGAGCGGCCGATCTATGCCGGCAACGCGATCCAGACGGTGCGCTCGCACGATGCCAAGAAAGTGATCACGGTCCGCACCGCGGCATTCCAGGCCACGGGCGAGGGCGGCTCGGCGCCGGTCGAGACCGCGGCCGCCGCGGCCGATCCCGGCATTTCCGGCTTCGTCGGCGAGGAGCTGTCCAAGTCGGAGCGGCCGGAACTGACCTCGGCAAAAATCATCATTTCCGGCGGCCGGGCGATGCAAAGCCGCGAGAACTTCACCAAATATATAGAGCCGGTGGCCGACAAGCTCGGCGCCGCGGTCGGCGCTTCGCGCGCCGCGGTCGATGCCGGCTACGCGCCGAACGACTGGCAGGTCGGCCAGACCGGCAAGGTGGTGGCGCCCGACCTCTACATCGCGGTCGGCATTTCAGGCGCCATTCAGCATCTGGCCGGTATGAAGGATTCGAAAGTCATCGTCGCCATCAACAAGGACGAGGAAGCGCCGATCTTCCAGGTCGCCGATTACGGTCTGGTGGCGGACCTCTATCAGGCCCTGCCGGAGCTCGCCAAGGAGCTCGACAAGCTCAAGCGTTGACCGAAGGTGGCGCGCGGGTTGGTATCGTCGTAGAAGGTGAAGGAACATGGTCGAGGTCAAGGAGCGGCCGAAAGCGCGCGGCGAACGGACAGACGGTATGGCGCACACCATTCGCAAGATCGGCGTCGTCGGCGCCGGGCCAGATGGGCAGCGGCATCGCCCATGTCTGCGCGCTCTCCGGCTTTCATGTGCTGCTCAACGACGTCGTCGCCGACCGCATCACGGCAGGGCCTCGCCACTATCAACGGCAATCTGGCACGTCAGGTCAGCCGGCAGCGCATCAGCGACGAGCAGCGGCAGGCGGCCATCAAGCGCATCGCGCCCGCCAAGACGCTCGAGGACCTCGGCGATGCGATCTGGTGATCGAGGCTGCGACCGAGAAGGAGGACGTCAAGCGCAAGATCTTCAATGCGCTGTGTCCGGCGCTCAAGCCCGAAACGATCGTCGGCACCAACACCTCCTCGATCTCCATCACGCGGCTCGCCGCCTCGACCGACCGGCCGGAACGTTTCATCGGCATTCATTTCATGAATCCGGTGCCGCTGATGGAGCTGGTCGAGGTGATCCGCGGCATCGCCACCGACGACGCCACGTTCGAGTCCACCAAGCAGTTCATCGGCAAGCTCGGCAAGACAGATCGCGGTGTCGGAGGATTTCCCCGCCTTCATCGTCAACCGCATCCTGCTGCCGATGATCAACGAGGCGATCTACACGCTCTATGAAGGCGTCGGCAATGTCGAAGCGATCGACACCGCGATGCGGCTCGGCGCGCATCATCCGATGGGGCCGCTCGAGCTTGCCGATTTCATCGGCCTCGATACCTGCCTGTCGGTGATGCAGGTGCTGCACGAGGGGCTCGCGGACTTCGAAATACCGGCCGTGCCCGCTGCTGGTGAAATACGTCGAGGCCGGCTGGCTCGGCCGCAAGACGCAGCGCGGCTTCTACGATTACCGCGGCGAGAAGCCGGTGCCGACCAGATAATCAATAAAGTAGCCGTATGGAGCGAAGCGCAATACGGAATTCAGCGATTCCCGATGCGCTGAACCCTGATTACGCTTTCTCGCTCCATCCGGGCTACTGCGGCGATTAAGCCGCCGCGGGCAATTGCGGCGCCGTCTCGTTCCAGCACGGCAGTGCCGAGACGTGCTCAAACCAGCTTTGCACATTGCCATACGGCGCGACCGGCATTCCCGCTCCTGGCGCATGGAACAGCGGCGCGGCCACCGTGAAATCGGCGATCGTGAGCGCGTTGCCGACCAGATATTTTTGCTTACTCAGGTGTGCATCGAGCATTTTGGCTTCTTTGTTGAAGGCCTCGGTCGCTTTGGCGACAGCGATCTCGTCAGGTGCGCCGAGATTGACGAACTTCTTCACGAGGCGCTCGAACGTCAGCGGCCCACAGGCCTGGGCGCCCCAATGGCCGAGCTCCCAGCATTGCCACCGGGTGATGTCGGCGCGAGTCCGCGCATCGTTCGGCCACAGCGGCGTAGCGTTCTTGCCGGCGATGTACTGCAGGATGGCATTTGATTCCCACAGTGCGAAATCGCCGTTGACCAGCGTCGGCGTGCGACCGGTGGGATTGAGCGCGAGATAGGGCGGGGCGTACTGCGCGCCCTTGGTCAAGTCGATAAATTCAAACTCGATCGGCATCTTGAGATACGACGCAAGCGCTCGCACTTTCCAGGTGTTTGGCGACGCCGGAAATCCATAGAGCTTCATGATCAACTCCTACGGGTGAAGATTGCTGTCTAATCGCAGCATGAGGCGGATCTTAGTTGCTGATAGGACGCTTTTGTATCGACGGGTGCGCCCTCGTCGCGGCAATTAATCGGCCGGCGTCATCCAGCCGATGCCGGCGCCGCCCGGCTCCGTCAGGATCGCGATGCGGCCGACGCCGGGCACGTCGAACGCGGGCTTCATCACCGTCGGCGCCGGCCTTGACGGCCTTCTTGACGCGCGCGTCGACATCGTCGACCGCGATATAGGACATCCAGCTTTCAGGCACGCCGGCGAATTCGGAACTGCTGATGTCGAACAGTCCGCCGACCGGCTCGTCGCCCATCTTGGCGACCCAATAGGTGCCGCCGGGTCCCATCGGCATGGCATCGAAGCTCCAGCCCAGGGTGTCGGCATAGAATTTCTTCGCGCCTTCGACGTCGCGCGTCATCAGTTCGTTCCAGTAAAATGTACCGTGCGTTCCGCGCATGAGTTTTGCCTTTCTGGTTAAATGTTGGCGGCCTTCAGGCGAACAGCTTTTCCATCTTGTCGAGCGCGCCGTTCCAGCCGCCCTGGTGGCGGTCGCGCGCATCGTCGTCAAAAAACTGTTCATGCGTCAGGGTCAGCAAGGTGCCGTCGCCGTCCGGTTTGAGCAGCACTGTCACCAGCGACTCCCGTTCCGGCGTCGACTTCCACGCCCATGTGAAAACCAGCTTCTCGTCGGGGACCACTTCGCGATAGACGCCGCTGACATCGTGCTCCTCACCGTCCGGGGCTTGCATCACCCAACGGTAGCGGCCGCCGACGCGCACATCGCTTTCGGCTCGCAGCGCCTTGACCTCCCCGGGGCCCATCCAACGTTTCACTTTTTCCGGGTCGGTCCACGCCGCAAAGACTTTGGCGGGTGGCGCTTTGACGCGGCGCTTGAGGGTGAGGCTCGGTTTGGTGGCTGGTTTGGGTGGACATGATTTCTTCCTCCAAAAACGCGGCCAGACTGGACAGCCGCTCGGACCAGAACTTTTCGTAACGGTTGAGCCACTCGAAGGCGTCGCGCATCGGTTCGGCGTCGAGACGGCAGGCGACAACGCGTCCGGTTTTCGCGCGCGCGACCAGACCGGCATCTGACAGCACGTCGAGATGCTTCATGATCGCCGGTAACGACACCGCGAACGGCGCCGCCAATTCGCTGACCGACAAGTCAGGCGCCTCGGCCAGCCGCATCACTAACGCGCGCCGCGTCGGATCGGCAAGCGCGGCGAACGTGCGGTCGAGCGCGGAGCTTGAAACCTTAACCATATGGTTAAGTATAGGCGGCTGCGTGCGCTTGTCAACTGCGATGCGCCGATAGCGGGGCGGCCGAGCGTTGGACGCATCGTTGCAAAGTCGCCGATAGGATGTTTTCGCGATCCGGCGGCGCGTCCCACGCGGCGAGTTCGCTTGACAGCCTCCGGGACCATTGTCACCCTCAATGGGAACTTTAGGCAATGCGCCGTCGGCAAGGCGGAGCGACGATCACAGGGCGGCCCGCAAAAGCCGCCGGGAGGCACCCCATGACGCGAATTGGCAAGAGGATCGTGTTCGCATCTGCATTCGCGCTCTCGCTGTCAGGTCTCGGCGCGGCGAGCGCGCAGGAAGTCAAGCAGACAGGAGGCGCCGCGGCGGGTTCGTCGCCCGCTCCGTCCGTCACCCAGGCGATGCTCAGCGGCGCCGCCAAAGACAGAAAAAATTTTCTGCATACCAACGGCGATTACAACCAGCAGCGCTTCTATCCGGCCAGTGAGATCAACCGCTCGAATGTGAAGAAGCTGCATGTGGCCTGGATATTCCAGACCGACGTCCGCGAATCGATGGAAACATCGCCGATCGTGGTGAACGGGGTGATGTACGTCACCACCTCGTTCGACCATGTCTACGCGATCAATGCGCAAACCGGCGAGCAACTCTGGCACTACAAACACAACATGGGGCCGATCACGACCTATTGCTGCGGCCCCAACAATCGCGGCGTCGCGGTCTATAACGACAAGGTCTATCTCGCCACGCTCGACGCCAAGCTGGTGGCGCTCGACGCCAAGACCGGCAATCCGGTCTGGTCGAAGGACATTGCCGATCCGACGCTTGGCTACAGCGAGACCATGGCGCCGACGGCCGTCGACGGCAAAATTCTGATCGGCACCAACGGCGGCGAATACGGCATCCGCGGCTTCGTGAAAGCATTCGACGCCAATAGCGGCGATCTGTTGTGGACCTTCGACACGATCCCGGAGAACTCGGTTGGCTCCTGGGCGACCAAGGACGCCACCGGGCGCGATCTGCACCGCGATATCGCCGCTGAAAAAGATCAGCTCGCCAAGACCGGCGATCCCTACAAGACGCTCGGCGGCGGCGTGTGGCAGAATCCGTCGGTCGATCTGGCGACCAAGCGCATCTATTTCGTGGTCGGCAATCCGTCGCCCGACCTCGACGGCTCGCATGCGTCCCGGCGACAATCTTTATACCGACTCGCTGGTCTCGCTCGATCTCGATACCGGCAAGTTTGTCTGTTATTTCCAATACATCCCCCATGACGTCTGGGACCTCGACGCGACGAGCCCGACGGTCCTGGTCGACGTCAAGGACAAGAACGGCAAGACCATTCCCGGCGTCATGCACGCCGGCAAGACCGGCCACATCTATGTGCACGATCGCAAGGACTGCAGCCTGATCCGCTTCTCCGAGGCGATGGTGTCGCAGGAGAGGATGTGGACGCTGCCGACGGCTGTCGCCCCCGACCAGGGCAGCTCGCATGTTTCCAGGCGCCAATGGCGGCGTCGAGTGGTCGCCGATGGCGACCGATCCCGGTCTCCACCTCGCCTATGCGATCAACCTCAGCCAGCCGATGACCTACACCGTCGAACAGCTCGCCCTATCCGCAAGGCAAGCTGTGGCTGGGCGGCGCCTTTACGATCATTCCAGGCGGCACCCAGTCCGGCAACGTCACTGCGGTCGACTACAACACCGGCAAGATCAAGTGGCAGGTGAAGACGCCGCAGCCGATGATCGGCGGCATCCTCGCGACCGCCGGCGGCGTCGTGTTCGCCGGCGAGAGCCAACGGCTGGTTCAAGGCCTATGACGCGAACAACGGCAACATCCTCTGGAAATTCCAGGCCGGCGCCGGCGTCAACGCACCGCCGTCGTCCTATGCGGTGAGCGGCAAGCAATATGTCGTGGTCGGCGGCCGGCGGCAACGTGCAGATCAACTCCAAGCGCGGCAACAGCATCATCGCTTTCACGCTCGATCAGTGAAGCGGAGCTCGATCGTGCAAATCGACGCGCGGGACCCGAAATGGCCCCGCGCTAATTTGAGGCAAGACGCGTGCATGTGGTCGCTGACGGTCTTGCTGATATTGCCGGCATTTCTCCCGGGCGCCGCGCGGGCACAGAGCATCGCGGACAAGGCCCAGGTCTGCGCCACCTGCCATGGCGAGAATGGCATTCCGCAGCAGTCCGCTATGCCTGTCATATGGGGCCAGCAGCTTGGCTATCTTTTTATCGAACTGCGCGACTTTAAATCCGGCGCGCGCAAGAACGAATTGATGTCGCCGATCGCCCAAGGGCTCGATCGGGCGGACCTGATGCCGCTGGCTCAGTATTTTTCGCAGAAAGCATGGCCCGATCTCCAGCAGGCGCCGGCGCCGGCGAAGTCGTGGCGCAGGCGCAGCGCGCCAATACATCGATCGGCTGCACCGGCTGCCATCAGGAAGGTTACAAAGGCGACAGCACGCAGCCGCGGCTTGCCGGCCAGCATCACGACTACCTGGCGAAGACCATGGCGGATTTCCGTTCCGGTGCGCGCGGCAACAATCCCGGCATGACCGATCTCATGAAGGCGACGCCGGAGGCCGATCTTGCCGCGATGGCGACCTACCTCGCCGGATTGCAATGATCCGATCTCATGGCGCCGCGAGCTTCTCGCGCACTGCGGCGTTGGCCGCGAGGTCGAGTGCGGTTCGGCCCAACTTATCTTTGCGCGCGGGGTCGGCGCCGCGGCGGATGAGAATGTCGACGACGGCGGCGTCACCGGAGCTCGGCGGCCATCATCAGCGCGGTGCGGCCACGATTGTCGGCATCGTCGAGCGCCGCGCCATGCGCGAGCAAAAGATCGATGACGCGCTCGACCGCCGCGTCGCCGACGCCCTCGTCGTGCCCGGCTGCCCACATCAGCGCGGTCAGGTCATTGCCGTAGCGTTCTCGCGCATCGACCCCGGCATTGAACAAACGACGCACGATGTCGTCGAACCCGCGTGCGGCCGCATAGACCATCGCGGCCTTGCCGGTGCTGTCGCGCGCTTTCGGGTCGGCGTCATGCGCAATCAATGCCTCGACGATCCGATCGTTGCCCTTGAAAGCGGCCGCGATAAGCGGCGTGACGCCGGAGCGTCCGGGAAGATTTGGATCGGCGCCCTTGGCGAGCAACAATGCTACGGTCGACGACTTCTCGCCCTCGGCGGCGGCGAACAAGGCAGTTGAACCGGCAAGATTACGCGCATTGATCGACGCGTTTTTGGCGAGAAAGAACTCGACAAGCCTGACGTAACCGCCGCGCGCCGCGTGGGCGAGCGGCATCGCGCCGAAGCGATCGCGCGCCTCGAGCGAGGCGCCGGCGTCGATCAGCTGGCGCGCCAAGGCGTCGCAATCGCTGTCGGTCGCCGCGAACAGCGCGGCGTTCGTCTGCACGGATGTGATGGCGGCCTCGACCAGCGCGTAACTGCGCGCGATCTCGGCGCAATTTTCTTCGCTCCGCGCCGGCGCCGTAAGGACCGTCACGGTAAACGCTGCGGCGCAAAACACATCGGCGGCAAAATGAAACGGAAACCGGCGCATCCAACAGGGTCCCGAACGAGGTCGCCGCCATTCTTTCACGGCATGCGAGGCGTCGTCGAGGTGGCGCGTTAAGCTCTCGTCAACCGTGTTCGTAAGCAGACCCATGGTCGGCGCGGTCCGGCAACACGGTTGAGCATAAAATGAAAGGTCGGATGCTACAGACGAGTCGAAGCCGTTCATGGACACGACAAGCCTCATCTCAGCTTTCATGAGCGCCCAGACCGGGATGCTGCAGCTTGCCGTCGCGGCACGGCTCGCCCGCATGAACGCAGACAATGGTGCCTCGGTCGCGAAATTGATCGACGCCGCGCAGCAAAGCTTCGCGCCGCTAGCCAATGTTCCGGCTGGCATTGGAACCAACCTCGACGTCAGCGCGTAGCGCGATGTCGCGCTTTCATTGTTGCCGCCCGCGATAGCTTCCCATCCATCGGTTTGTGTTCGCAGTCGAACTTTCATACGATTCGTTGAGTATCGAATTTTCGGAAGTCCGCCATGCCACGACCCGTGCTTCTGATCGCCGGCGGCAGTCGGGGCATCGGCGCCGCGACCGCCAGACTTGCCGGTGCGCGCGGTTACGATGTGGCGGTCAACTACAAGACCAATGCCAAGGCCGCGGCCGGCGTCGTCGCCGCGGTGCAGGCCGCCGGCGGCAAGGCGGTCGCGCTTTGCGGCAACATGGCGATCGAGCAGGATGTCGAGCGCGTTTTTGCCGCCGCTGTTGCGCAGCTCGGGCCTCTTACGCATTTTGTGCATAGCGCAGGTATCGGCGGCAAGAATTCGCGGCTCGATGCCGCGAGCGCCGCGACGCTGCGCGAGGTGATCGACGTCAATCTTTATGGCGGACTGCTCTGCGCGCGGGCGGCCGTCCGCTGTATGTCCACCGCCAATGGTGGGCCGGGCGGGTCGATCGTGCTGTTGTCTTCGATCGCCAGCCTGACCGGCGGCGCCGGCGAATACGTGTTCTATGCCGCCGCCAAGGGCGGGATCGATGCGCTGACGAATGGACTGGCGCGCGAAGTGGTGAAAGAGGGTATCCGGGTCAACGCCATCCGGCCTGGGCCGACCGACACCGAGATTCACGAGCCGGGCCGTTTGGAGCGGATTGCGCCGCTCCTCCCGATGGGCCGGCCGGGCAGGCCCGATGAGATCGCCGAGGCGATCCTCTTCCTGCTGTCGGATGCGGCATCGTACATTACCGGCGCCGTGCTCAATGTTTCGGGCGGGAGATAGCGCGACGGCATCATGGTTCGTCAATCAAATCGCCATTCGCCGGCTTCTGCACGCGCTTTTGGTTGAGAAGCAGGATCGTGAGGCCCACGATCGCCGTCGCGGCCATCACGGCGAAAATCGGCAGGCTGCTCGATGAATGCAGCAGGCCGACGCCGGTCGAGGCGAACGCGCCGATTCCCATTTGTATAAAGCCGAGCATCGCGGAGGCGCTGCCGACGTTCTTGCTAAATGGCGCGAGCGCAATCGCGGCTGCGTTCGGATAGGCGACGCCGCAGAATGGCAGATAGAGCACCAGCAGAAAGATGTTCGCTGCCAAGCCGTACCAACCGAACGCAGTGCCCAGCAATATGATGAACACGATGATGTTCTGACAGATCAGCGCGGTGCGGAAGATCTTTTGATCCTGGTGCTGCCGCGACAGCCAGATGTTGATTTGGCTGCCACCGATAAAGCTTACGGCCAGCGCCGCAAAGACCAGCCCATAAGCGCGCGGATCGAGATGAAACATGCCGATAAAAATGATCGGCGATCCCGTCACATAGACAAACAAGCCGGCGAACGAAAAGGCGCCGCCAATCGCGTAGGTATAAAACTGCGGCTGCGTGATGACGTTCCGAAACCCGGCAAGAATGGCGCCAGGCCGCAGCGAAATATCGCGATCAGGCTTGTGGCCCTCGGGAAGGCAGGCGCCAATGACCACCATCACGATCAGGGCAAACCCGGCGAGAATGGCAAAGATCCACGGCCAACCCGCCGTCGTCGCGACAAAGCTGCCGACCGTCGGCGCAAACAGCGGCGAGACGCTCAGCACCAGGATCAGCAGCGATAGAATCTTCGCGCTTTCCTCGATCGGAAAGAAATCGCGCACCATCGCAATAGCGCCGACCTGCGCGACGCAGCCGCCCAGTGCCTGCAGCAGGCGGAAGGCGATGAACAGACCAGGCGAACGAGCCGTCATACAACCGAGCGAGGCAACGATGAACAGGCTCAGCCCGGCATAGAGGGGCCTTTTCCGGCCGAAGCGATCGAGCAGCGGACCGTAAAAGAGCTGTCCCAGCGCGAGACCGATGAAATAGCCCGATACAGACAGCGAAATCTCCGCCGCGGTCGTGCCGAGATCATGCGCGATCTGTGGAAATGCCGGCAGATACATGTCGATGGAAAACGGGCTCACGGTGCTCAGCGCACCGAGAATGAGAATGATCAGAAAATTGCTGCGGCGGGTGCGTGTCATAACGATCGGGGGGTAGGCCGGATGAAACGGAGCGAAAGCCGGGACCGGCCTATTCGTTGAAATGTCTGCTGGGTTGAAGAGCCAGTCAGAGGGCCGGCCAGCAGCCCGGCACTCGCTCAATCCGGGCTGCTGATGGCGGCGGTCACGAGCTTCACGCCGTCGGGGCTCGCCCATTCCGCGGGACCGGCCATGTCGCCGATCTCGCAGCCGGCGCGGTCGACCAGCAGCGTGGTCGGCATGCCAAAAGCCTTGCCGGCCACTTTCAGGTCCTGAAACACTTTCGCGCTCGGGTCGGAGAAATAGGCCAGCCGCTTGACGCCGACCTCCTTGAGGAAATTAAGCGGCTTTTCCGGATCGCGGGTGTCGATATTGACGGCGACGACCTGGAAATTTGAGCCGCCGACGTCGCCTTCGAAGCGCATCGAGCGCCGGCATCTCCTTGCGGCATGGCACGCACCAGGTCGCCCAGAGGTTGAGAAGAACGGTGCGGCCGCGCCAGTCGGCCAGCGTTCGCTCTTTGCCGGCGGCATCCTTGAAGGCCAGATCGGGGACGCGGAATGGCGTCTGCGCCACGGCGAGCGCCGCCACCTCGCCGTGCACCAGGGGAGCGATCTGCGCGGCGGTCTTGACCGCCGGCTCGCAGGCCGCATCGCCCGGATTGCTTCGCAGACGGCCAATCCCGTATACCCCCGCCAGCACGGCCACGGTTCCGCACAGCGCCACGATGGAGACCATACGGCGACGGCGGACCTTATTATGCGGCTCGGCAGGTGGCTCCGTCATTGGCGATAACCTCGGGCGCTAAACCTCGGGCGATAAAACATCGGGCAGCAAACTTCGGCGCAAAGCTTAACGAGCAAGGTGTCATGAGCAACAAAATGTGGGGCGGACGCTTCGGGTCCAAGCCCGCTCCGATCATGGAGGACATCAACGCCTCGATCGATTTCGACCGCCACCTCTACCGGCAGGATATCGCCGCAAGCAAGGCCCATGCGGCGATGCTCGCCAAACAGGGCATCATCACGGCGCAAGATGCAAAGCAGATCGCTCACGGTCTAGACACGATCCTGTCAGAGATCGAGACGCGGCAAGTTCGCCTTCAAGCGCGCGCTCGAGGACATCCACATGAATGTCGAGAGCCGGCTCGCCGAGCTGATCGGGCCGGCGGCCGGCCGGCTGCATACCGCGCGCTCGCGCAACGACCAGGTCGCGACCGATTTCCGGCTGTGGGTGCGCGACGCGATCGACGAGATCGATGCCGCGCTCGCCGCCTATCAGCGCGCGCTCGCCGAGAAGGCGCTCGAGCACGCCGCCACCGTGATGCCGGGCTTCACCCATCTGCAGCCGGCGCAGCCGGTGACGTTCGGCCATCATCTGCTCGCCTATGTGGAGATGGCGGCGCGCGACCGCGGCCGGTTTGCCGATGCGCGCGCGCGGCTCAACGAAAGCCCGCTCGGCGCCGCGCGCGCTGGCCGGCACATCGTTCCCGATCGACCGCGCCATGACGGCGAAGGCGCTCGGTTTTACGCGGCCGATGGCGAACTCGCTCGATGCCGTCGCCGACCGCGATTTCGTGCTGGAGACGCTGTCGGCTTGCGCCATTGCGGCCGTGCATCTGTCGCGGTTCGCCGAAGAGATCGTGATCTGGTCGTCGCCGCTGGTCGGCTTCATCCGGCTGTCCGACAGCTTCACCACCGGCTCCTCGATCATGCCGCAGAAGCGCAATCCGGACGCCGCCGAACTGGTCCGCGCCAAGACCGGCCGCATCGTCGGCGCGCTGACGGGGCTTATGATGGTGATGAAGGGATTGCCGCTCGCCTATCAGAAGGACATGCAGGAGGACAAGGAAGGCGCGATCGACGCCATCGGCGCGCTGACGCTGTCGCTCACCGCGATGACCGGCATGGTGCGCGACATGGAGCCCGATGTCGCGCGCATGGCAGCAGGCGGCGGGCGAGGGCTATTCCACCGCGACCGATCTCGCCGACTGGCTGGTGCGCGCGCTCAAACTGCCGTTCCGCGAGGCCCATCACGTGACCGGCCGGATCGTCGCCAAGGCCGCCGAGGCCGGCGTGCCGCTCGACAAGCTGCCGCTCGAGGCCATGCAGGCGATCGAGCCCCGGATCACCAAGGCGGTCTTTGGCGTGCTTTCGGTGGAGCAATTCGGTGACGAGCCGCGCCGTTTTTGGCGGCACGGCGCCGAAAAACGTGCGGGCCCAGGCCAAACGCTGGCTCAAACGGCTGCAAAAAGGCAAGGCGTAAACGCGCTGGCAAGAGGTTGCCGACACAATGTCGCCGTCGCAGCCTGATCTGCTATGCTCGATAGCGGTGCGCGAGGGTCCGCGTAGCGCACGGGGAGCGTCCTTTGGCCTCTGATCGTCCGAACTGTCCGGCTTGCGTGCGCCGCGCTCGCTGGTGGCTGTCGCTTGCGGCTCTGCGGCTGCGGTCGCAACGGTCGCGCTCGAATTGCCGCCGAGTGCCGCGGCCGGCCGCTCAACCGCCGCATTGTCGCAGCCGCCGCCCGGCGCGACGCGGTCCTGCCAGGCCGCCGCCGCCAGCAGCAGCAGGAAGCCGCCGCAAAAACCGGCTTCGATTCGCCAAGGCAATCCGTTGCGGCCGCCGGGCCAGAAAAAATCGTTTTTCCTCGATCCGCTGCTGCAGTAGCAGCGCGCCGCTGCGGCGCGTCACCGACCTGGAGCAGTCCGACGCGACGGCTAGAGCGCGATCGTTTCGGAAAACCGATTTCCGCTTTTCCGAAGCATGCTCTAAACACGCTTCCATGCATCACTTCGCCTATCGCGACGGCGTGCTGCACGCCGAAGCGGTCAACCTCGTCGCGCTGGCGGAAGCCGTCGGCACGCCGTTCTATTGCTATTCGACCGCGACGCTCGAGCGGCACTACAAGGTGTTCGCCGGCGCGTTCGCCGACGTCGATGCGCTGGTCTGCTACGCGATGAAGGCGAACTCCAACCAGGCGGTGATCGCGACCCTGGCGCGGCTCGGCGCCGGCGCCGACGTCGTCTCCGAAGGCGAATTGTTGCGCGCCCGCGCCGCCGGCATTCCGCCGGACAAGATCATGTTCTCCGGCGTCGGCAAGACCGCGCGCGAACTGGCGCTCGCGGTCGATCAGGGCATCCTCTGCGTCAATGTCGAATCCGAGCCGGAGCTTGAACTGCTCGCCGCGATCGCCGCCGGCAAGGGCCGCCGCGCCGATATTTCGATCCGCGTCAATCCCGACGTCGATCCGAAGACCCACGCCAAGATCGCCACCGGCAAAGCCGAGAACAAATTCGGCATTCCGATCAGCCGCGCCCGCGAGGTCTATGCCCGCGCCGCCAAGCTCAAGGGCGTGCGCGTCGTCGGCGTCGACATGCATATCGGCAGCCAGATCATCGACCTCGATCCGTTCGGCGATGCGTTCGCGCTGCTGGCGGATTTCGTGCGCGTGCTGCGCGCCGACGGCCACACCATCAGCCACGTCGATCTCGGCGGCGGCCTCGGCATTCCCTATCGCGACGACAACGAGCCGCCGCCCGATCCCGACGCCTATGCGGCCGTCGTCAAGCGCGCGACGCACGATCTCGGCTGCAGGCTGATCTTCGAGCCGGGCCGGCTCATCGTCGGCAATGCCGGCATCCTGGTCACGCGCGTGCTCTACGTGAAGCACGGCGAGGCCAAGACCTTCGTCATCGTCGACGCCGGCATGAACGACCTGATCCGCCCGACGCTCTACGAGGCGCATCACGATATCCGCCCGGTGCAAGGAGCCGCGGTCGGCGCGCCGCGAATCATCGCCGACGTGGTCGGGCCGGTCTGCGAATCCGGCGATTTCCTCGCGCTCGATCGCTCGCTGGTCGCGCCGCAGCCCGGCGACCTTCTCGCGGTGATGACGGCCGGCGCCTATGGCGCGGTCCAGTCCGGCACCTACAACACCCGCGCGCTGGTGCCCGAAGTGCTTGTCCGCGCAAGCGAATGGGCGCTGGTGCGGCCGCGCGTCGACGGCCGAGGAGCTGATCGCGCTCGACCGCCTGCCGGCGTGGCTGTGATCTTGCTTGCTCGCTGTGCATGGCTAGAGTTCGCGGCGCGCGGGTGCCTTGAACCCGCCCTCATGTTAGCGTGTTGTCATGCGCAAATTGCCGCATGTCGGAGACCTTTGTGACGGAAGCCACTTTGCCCAGCCGTCCTGCGCCCGAGCAGCGCGGCGCCGATCCGGCGGCGGCGCGACCGCTGCTCGCGGCGGCGCTCAAGCGCGCGCGCTGGACGATTTTCTGGGAGCGGCTGTGGCCGGCGCTGGCGACGCTCGCCGACCGCCATCGGGCTGTTCCTGGCGCTGTCGTGGCTCGGGCTGTGGCTGTGGCTGCCGCCGCTTGGCCGCGCCGCGGTGTCTGATCGCGTTTGCGGCGCTCGCCGTCTGCGGCGGCGTTTCCGTTCGTCGTTGCTGCGCATGCCCGGCGCGCGCGATGGCTTGCGCCGGCTCGATCGCGACAGCGGCCTGCGCCATCGCCCGGCGACCGCGATCGCCGACGAGCTCGCCGTTACGCCCAAGGATCCGTATTCGCTGGCGCTGTGGAACGCGCACGTCGAGCGCGCGCTCGCGGCCGCGCGCACGCTCAAGACCGGCTTGCCGTCGCCGCGGGTCGCCAGGCGCGATCCTTATGCGTTGCGCGCCCTGGTGCTGGTCGCCTGCGTCGCCACCTTCTTCGCCGCCGGCGGCGAGCGCTGGAAGCGCATCGCCGCCGCGTTCGACTGGCAGGGCGTGGTGCTGCCGGCGAATTTCCGCGTCGACGCCTGGGTGATGCCGCCGGCCTATACCGGCAAGCCGCCGATGATCCTGCCCGGCATTCATCCCGGCGAGACCGCCGCGCAGCCTCGAAGGCGCCGGTCGCGGTGCCGGTCGAATTCGACGCTGGTCGTGCGCGCCACCGGCAAGGTCAATCTCGACGTCACCGGCTCCGGCGGCGTGACCGCCTGCCAAGGAAGAGGTGCATGCGCCGGCCGGCACCGAGGAGCATCGCTTCAAGATCACGGCGACCGGCACCGCGACGCTTGCGCGGCGCCGGCGACGATCTCACCTGGCCGTTCAACGCCATTCCCGACAAGCCGCCGACCATCGAGCTGACCAAGGATCCCGAGCAGCAGAGCCGCGGCTCGCTGCTGTTGTCCTACCGGCTCGAAGACGATTACGGCGTGACCGAGGCGCAGGCGACGTTCGCGCGCAAGGATGACGGCACCGGCGCCAAGCGAAGGGCCGCATCCGCTCTACGGGCCGCCGGATTTCGCGCTGGTCCTGCCGCAGGCGCGCACCAGGAACGGCGTCGGCCAGACCATCAAGGATCTCACCGATCATCCCTGGGCCGGCGCCGAAGTGGCGATGACGCTGATCGCCCATGACGAGGGCGGCAACGAGGGCAAGAGCGAGCCGTTCGCGTTCCGCCTGCCCGAGCGCGTCTTCACCAAGCCGCTGGCGCGGGCGCTGGTCGAGCAGCGGCGCAATCTGGCGCTCGACGCCAATGCGCGGCCGCTGGTCATCACCGCGCTCGATGCGCTGGCCTTGGCGCCGGAAAAATTCAGCCGCAGACGCCGGCGTCTATCTCGGCCTGCGCACCATCTTCTGGTCGCTGGTGCGCGCCAAGACCGACGACGATCTGCGCGACGTGGTGGCGCGGCTGTGGTCGATGGCGGTCGACATCGAGGACGGCGACGTTGCCGACGCGCAGGCCGCTCTGCGCAACGCCGAGGAGGCGCTGCGCCAGGCGCTCGAACGCGGCGCCAGCGACCAGGAGATCAAGCAGCTGATGGATCAGCTGCGCGCGGCGATGGATCGCTTCATGCAGGCGATGCGGGAGCAGCTGAACAAAAGCCAGCAGCCGTCCCGCCCGCTCGACCGCAATATGCGCGCGTGCTGCAGCCAGCACGATTTGCAGAGCATGCTCGACCGGCTGGAGAACTTGGCGCGCAACGGCGCCAAGGACGCCGCCCGCCAGCTTCTGCAGCAGCTGCAGCAGATGATGGAAAATCTGCAGATGGCGTCGCCGGACATGAACGGCGACGACTCCGACGACATGATGTCGGAGCTCGACGAGCTCGGCGACATGATCCGCCAGCAGCAGAATTTGCGCGACCGCACCTTCCGCCAGGGCCAGGACCAGCGCCAGCAGAATGGCCAGCGCGGCCAGCAGGGCAGGCGGCAATCAGCAGGGCCAGCAAGCCAAGGCGACTCGATGGGCGAGTTGCGGCAGAACCAGCAGGCGCTGCGCGACCGGCTCAACAAGCTGCTCGAGGATCTGAAGAACCGCGGTTTCGGGCAGCAGGGTCAGCAAGGCCAACAGGGCCAGCAAGGCCAGCAAGGCCAACAGGGCCAGCAAGGGCAGGGCGAGGGACAAGCTCAGGGCCAGGGGCAAGGCGATATGGACCAGCTCGGCCACGCCGGCGAGGCCATGGGCGAGGCCGAAGGCGAGCTCGGCGAGGGCAACGCCGACAGCGCGGTGGACTCGCAGGGCCGCGCGCTCGATGCGCTGCGCAAGGGCGCGCAGAGTCTGGCGCAATCGATGCAGCAGCAGATGGGACAAGGCCCCGGCCCGGCCGCCCGGCCGGCTCGGCCAGCCGCGCGCCGAGCAGGACACCGACCCGCTCGGCCGGCCGCTGCGCGGCCGCGACTACGGCGACGACTCCACCGTGAAGGTGCCGGGCGAGATCGACGTGCAGCGCGCCCGCCGCATCATCGAGGAATTGCGCAAGCGCTTCGGCGACTTCGCCCGGCCGCAGGAAGAGCTCGACTACATCGAGCGGCTGCTGAAGGATTACTGAGCGCACCGCTTTGTCGATGCCATTGGGGCCAAGCGTGTTCCGGCCATCGGGCCGAGTCATCCAATTTCGGCAACAGAGGGCTGCGTCGGCGCTTGGCAGAACGGCCGGCGTCACATTGACACGATGGAACGGGGGCCTAGATTAGGGGTGTTCCGAGGGGAGCTCCGGCAGGAGCTGAGAGACGTGAAGCGGTGACCCTTTGAACCTGATCCGGGTCATGCCGGCGAAGGGACGGAAACTTCTCTTCCACAGTCCGCCCCCAAGCTGCCTAGCCCGGATCGCTCAAGGGCATGATCCCGAAAAGTGGTCTTCCGGTTTTCGGATAAGATCATGCCCAACGAACACTGGAGCGACCCCGATGAACAAGCCTCTCTCCGACTCCGATCTCGCCACGCCGAAGGTCACGACCGGCCCGATCGCCGGCTCGCGCAAGATTTTCTCGGTGCCCGAGGCGGCGCCGGACCTGCGCGTGCCGCTGCGCGAGATCGTGCTCGATGCCTCCTCGGGCGAGCCGCCGCTGCCGGTCTACGATCCGTCCGGCCCCTACACCGACAACGATGCCGCGATCGACGTCGAGAAGGGCCTCAAGCGCACCCGCATCGAATGGGTGAAGGAGCGCGGCGGCGTCGAGGAATACGACGGCCGCCCGATCAAGCCGGTCGACAACGGCAACGTCACCGGCAAGCATCTCGCGCGCAATTTCCCCAACACGCCGCGCCCGCTGCGCGGTCTCGACGGCCACCCGATCACCCAGCTCGAATGGGCGCGCAAGGGCGTCATCACCAAGGAAATGATCTACGTCGCCGAGCGCGAAAATCTCGGCCGCAAGAAGATGCTCGACGTCGCGCAGGAGCGCGCATGACGACGGCGAGAGTTTCGGCGCCTCGGTGCCGCTGTTCGTCACGCCGGAATTCGTGCGCGAGGAGGTCGCGCGCGGCCGCGCCATCATTCCCGTCGAACATCAACCACGCCGAGCTCGAGCCGATGGCGATCGGCCGCAACTTCCTCACCAAGATCAACGCCAATATCGGCAACTCCGCCGTCACCTCCTCGGTCGAGGAGGAAGTCGAGAAGATGGTGTGGGCGATCCGCTGGGGCGCCGACACGGTGATGGACCTCTCCACCGGCCGCAACATCCACAACACCCGCGAATGGATCATTCGCAATTCGCCGGTGCCGATCGGCACCGTGCCGATCTATCAGGCGCTGGAGAAGGTCGACGGCGATCCGGTCAAGCTCGACTGGGAGTGCTACAAGGACACGCTGATCGAGCAGTGCGAGCAGGGCGTCGATTATTTCACCATCCATGCCGGCGTGCGGCTCGGCTACATCCACCTCACCGCCAATCGCGTCACCGGCATTGTCTCGCGCGGCGGCTCGATCATGGCGAAGTGGTGCCTGGCGCATCACAAGGAAAGTTTCCTCTACGAGCGCTTCGACGAGATTTGCGACCTCATGCGCAAATACGACGTGTCGTTCTCGCTCGGCGATGGCCTGCGCCCCGGCTCGATCCGCGACGCCAACGACCGCGCGCAGTTCGCCGAGCTCGAAACGCTTGGCGAACTCACCAAGGTGGCCTGGGCCAAAGGCTGCCAGGTGATGATCGAAGGCCCCGGCCACGTGCCGCTGCACAAGATCAAGATCAATGTCGACAAGCAGCTCAAGGAATGCGGCGAGGCGCCGTTCTATACGCTCGGCCCGCTCGTCACCGACATCGCGCCGGCCTACGACCACATCACCTCGGCGATCGGCGCCGCCATGATCGGCTGGTTCGGCACCGCCATGCTCTGCTACGTCACGCCGAAGGAGCATCTCGGCCTGCCGGACCGCAACGACGTGAAGGACGGCGTCATCGCCTACAAGATCGCCGCCCACGCCGCCGATCTCGCCAAGGGCCACCCCGCCGCGCAATTGCGCGACGACGCGCTCTCCCGCGCGCGCTTCGACTTCCGCTGGAACGACCAGTTCAACCTCTCGCTCGACCCCGACACCGCGCTCAAATACCACGACGAGACGCTGCCCAAGGAAGCCCACAAGGTGGCGCATTTCTGCTCGATGTGCGGGCCGAAATTCTGCTCGATGAAGATCACCGCCGACGTTCGGGAATACGCCGCGGGCCTCACCGATAACGAGAAGGCGGCGCTTTATCCGGACGCCGCGAAGCAGGGCATGGCCGACATGTCGAAGAAGTTCATGGACATGGGCGCGGAGGTGTATGTCGATCAGGCGGCGGCGGTGAAGGAGAGCAATAAGGCGTTGTAATCGTCATCCTGAGGTGCCCGCGCACAGCGCGGGCCTCGAAGGATCAGGAGCGCGCCACGTCGTCTGTCGTCATACCCGAGCTTGACCCGGGCATCCATGTTGAGCATCGGCTAACGAAATGTGGGACAACAATGGGCCGTGTCCTGGACCTAACAAAAGTCGAAACCGCCCTAAAGGAGGCTGCGATCAGGGCGACTTACGGAACGCGCGACGATCGATCAGGGCGCTTCCTTCCGGTGCGGTCGTCGATGATAACGTCGGCTAAATATGATGAGAACGAATCTGCGTTGGAAATTACATTCACGGGTGGCAAAACCTATCGCTATGCGACCGTTCCATCGGAAATCTATGTCGGCCTGCTCAACGCACGGTCGAAAGGCGCGTATTTTTACGACAACATCAAAGGTGCTTTCGCTTTCACCGAGATCGGAGGCGTATAAGTTCCTGGCGCGGCACTCAATTGCCACAACGAAACGCTGCCCAAGCATGCGCATGATATTATGCTAGCCTCAAGTTCCTGGGTTTGAAATCCATGACCCGTGTAAACGAGCCGTTTAAAGACATTATTCAGGCCGTTCTTTCAGTAACGCGGCCTACCGCTGTCATTTTGTTTGGATCACATGCGCGGGGTGACGCTCACGAACGCTCTGATGTGGACTTGCTGATCATTCGCGAAAACGACTTCAAGCCCGGCGAGAGTTGGCGCAAGGAGTTAGGCTCACTCTATAGAGCAATTACCGAGACCTGTGACTCCCCAAAGGATGTCGTCTTGTTCACAAGGAATGAATTTTTGAACTGGAAGGACACTACCAACCATATGGTCTCGATTGCCTCGAGAGAGGGACGCGTTCTCTATGGCGAAATCTGATAAAGATCATGCCTTTCAAATGCTTGAGATGGCTAAAAGGGACCATCAAGCGCTGACTTATATGTTTGATGGTGAAAGCTTCTCAGAAGAGATATTTGGATTTCACGCGCAACAAGCAATCGAAAAAGCCCTAAAAGCGTGGATATCAGCCAGGGGTCTGACATATCCAAAATCACACGATGTGAGCGCGCTAATTAAAATTCTCGAGACAAGTGGCGAAGACCTAAGTAAATTTGAGGACTTGGAAGATTACACGATATTTGCGGTCCAATATCGATATGAAGCGTATGACGAATCGGAGGATGAACTAGATCGTCAAAAAGTTGCAGAAGGTATAGGAGCATTTTTAGTGCATGTTCAGGCCGTATTGGACGCAATTCCGTAATCATGACGCCTGGAGAGAATTGCTCTTTGCGAGACATCGCACAGGGTTGCGCACAATGTCGCGCATTTCCACGTGCGGACTGTTAGGTAGCTCTCAGAGCGCGCTTCGCCAGACTCCGGCTTCTCTCGGATCGATTCAAGGGGTGCAACGTCCCCAGCCTAAGGCCCGCCCGCTTCCGCTTCCTGCAAGATGCGCTGCTGCATTTCGGGACTTTCCAGGATGCTCATGTGGGTGTAGCCGGGGACCGAAATGTTCTGCGCGCCCGCGATGGTGCCGTGGTACTCGCCGACAAAATTCACTGCATGCGCGACGCCGCTGACGGCAACCGGTGCTGCTGGATCGATGCCGATCAGGGTGACGTCGCGGGCGCCGCAGCCCGCGGCCTGCGTCGCCATCCGGGCCGCGCGCTCAGCGCCGAAAGAATGGCCGATAATGACGATGCGGTCGTCGGGATGCGCGCAGGCGTCGGCCGCGAAGCTGCGATCCTGCGTATAGCTGCCGTAAAAGACGATGTAGCCCTGCTCGCGCAGCCGGGCGGCGACCGTCGCAAGCCCTGTGCCAACAAACAGCCCGTTCATCACATAGGCGCGGGTGGCCGCCCATGTCGGCGTGGTGAGCGCGGCCAGCAGCGCTACGCAGCAAAGCACCCAACGGCCGTAACGGACGACGCAGTTGCCCAAATTGTCGAAAGAACTCTGCTGCTTCGGCAGGCCGGCGGGAGCCCAGGTATACAGAGCAAAGCGCAGCCCGGATTTCGCACCACGCCATCCGGGCTGCTTATGCAAGACGGACCCCGCGCTACTTCACCGTAATCGCGAGCCCACTCAGGTCCGCACTGGCAATCAATCCGACCTGTCGGCCGCTGAGTTGCAGTATTGCGCCGTTCTGGTTGGTCAGCACGATGGCTCCCGTGCCGCCACCGATGGCAACGCCCGCTCCGGCTGCCCCATACACGCCCGCGACGTCCTGCGGCCCCCGGATGTGGGTGACGCGGCCTTGGAAGTGTATCTCCGAGGCGCCGAACGTGAAACCATAGCTCAAGCCGCCGATGGAAAGCGGATAGTCGCGACCATGAAAGCGCAATACGCCGCTGCCGGCCGAGCCGCCGATGACGAAACCGGCCTTCACGATGCGCAGGCTGATGCTGCCGCTGTCGGCATAGGCCGACGACGACACAGCCGCGCCGACGATGGCAATGAGACCAACGAGAGCTGAACGAAGTCCGAACCGCATAGTGATAATCCCTCTGGTTTTGGTGCAGACTTGCTGCCCGCGTCACCAACCATAGACAATCAGTCTGAGAATCGAAAGCCCGAAGAGCAGGTAGAATCCTTTCAACACCTCTCTCTCGAACTCGCCAGCCAGCAGTTTTCAAGGATAAGCGTCGCCGCCCCATGGATTGCCGGCTCAAGCCCGCGGCCACATAATGGCATAATCGATGTTACATGCCGCACCTTGCTCTTGATCAAGGCCCGGCTCGATGCGGCGTCGGCGGGTGCCTGACGCATTCGAGGTCTCGCTATGGCGCCAACCGGTTCGAGCGCGAGTTACACGCCCACCGCCAAGCTGCTCCATTGGCTGGTGGTCGCGCTCCTCGTCATTCAATACAGCATCGCCTGGACCATGCCGCACATCGGCCGCAACACCGTGCCGAACGATCGGAACAATCTTCACTTCTCTCTCGGCGTCGTCATTATGCTGGTTGTCGTCGCCAGGCTTATCTGGCGTTGGACCCATGCCGAGCCACGTCCGGTCGATGGACTGCCGCCCTGGCAGGTCGCGGCCGCATGGTTGGTGCATAATCTCTTGTATGTGTTGTTGTTGATTATTCCACTGCTCGGCTGGGCCAACGCATCGTTTCGCGGCTACGACGTGAAACCGTTCGGCCTTGTCACGCTGCCGAGGCTGCTCGCAACGCAGTCGCCGGGCTTTGCCTGGACCGGCGATGTCCACGTCTTTATTTCAACATACGTCTTGCTGTCGCTCATCGGCCTGCATGTGGCCGCTGTCTGCTATCATGTGGCCGTTGGCAGGGGCGGCGTGTTGAGCCGGATGTTGCCGGCCGCGTGGGACTGAAGCGGAACGACGTTGAGAAAATTCGCACCCGAACGCGATCGTCACGCTGTCCAAACGCGCCGCAAATCTCGTCATTCGCCAGGCGAACTTAGGTCTTGGCGTCCTACTGGCCAATCGGCATCGGCGGACGCGGCGCTTCGCTGTCGGGCCGGGGCGTGTCGGAGCGCAGCAGGTTAGGGAGATTCGCGAAGACGGAGAACAGGCCGTTGGCCGCCGCCTTGTTCTCACTTCGGGATGCCTCTTGGGCCGGAGCCGCCGGCTGCTGCTGCGGCTGCGATGGATCAACGCCGGCAACCGGCAACGATTTGATGTCGACAGCGGCGGGCGGAGCGAGTGCAACCGGTGCTTGCTGCGCCGGTTGGGGCGCCACATCAGTGGGGCGCGGCATCGCGGCGACACCACCGAGAGCAGCGTCGTCGACCGGCCGTGGCGGCGCGCCGACCGCAGGCGGTCCGGATACTCCATCGGTGTGATGAGATGGCGACCCATGATTGGCGTTCGCATCCGCAAGCGCGGCGCGAACCTCGGCTTCGATTGATTTCATGTCGTGCGGCTTGGTTTCGGCGGCGTCGCGCGACTTGGTCTCGGTCGTGCGGGCCTCGGTCTTCGCTGCTTTGCGCACAGGCGTCGTGCGGGCACCGCTCGCACCCGCCGCGGCGGGTGCCCCGGCGGGAGGATTGGCATTGCGTTGCGGTGCCGGTCCTTGCGCGTCGGCAGACACGGCCGGGGCCGGCGGCGCGCGCAGGCTCCCATACGCCGCGCCGGCGTTCGGAGCGGACAGGACGGCCGCTGCCGGCGTTGGAGACGACAAATATCCGCTGAGGTGCGCGACGAGATAGCCGCTGACCGCGGTCGCGACGCCGGCAGCCACGATCTCGACAAACTTCAGCGTCAAACGCGAGAAATAGGAACCCTCACCCGGCACGAACATCCCCAAGGCGCGCTTCGTCAAATCGCTTCGTCCAAGACAGCTACAAACGGCCAGTATCGGGCGAAATTGAGATGGCCTTGCGTCAAGACGGAGGGCCGCTGTCGGGCGAAATGGAGTCCCGTCGTAAACAGAGCGTTACCACCTGGAAGAGCGGGGGGTGCCTGACCGGCAACCAGCGGCTTTTTCTTTGTGCGCCCGGTACGGGCATCGATTGAGAGGGGGAAGTTCCTCTCTTGATGAGAATGGCAGGTTCAGCCGCGCTTTATCGTCTATACTGGTCCGCGTCATGCCGCGTGTTCAATCGTCCATGATGACGTCTATCGAATACGATGAAGACGCTGCCGAATTGGATATCATATTCACGAGCGGCAAGACGTATCGGTATTTTGACGTCCCGCTGGACATCTATGTCGCTTTTCTCGATGCCGACTTAAAAGGCACGTTCTTCAACGAGATCGTCAAGGATACCTTCGTCTATGCCGAGGTGACTGCTCGTTGATTTGGCGGCTCGTCTTCAGACTTGATCCGTTTCGTTGCTTGTCATGCGCAGTCGCATGGCTCAAAATGCCGGCGATGCCGTCGCTCAATTGGGAACGGCGGAGAAGAGTACGGGGGACGAACATGAAGCTGACAGCAGCCATATTGATCGCCGCAGGCTGCGCCTTGACTATAACAAGCGCAGGCGCGGCCACGACCGATGACGTGAAATGGATCAATCAGTGCACGCAGGACAACAAGGGCGATGCGTCGGCTTCCATCGTCCTCAAATACTGCACCTGCATGAACAATAAGATGAGTGATAACGAAACCCAGTCAATCACCCAATGGGAAAAAACGCACGTCGCCGAGCGCAAGGCTTGCGACGCGGAGGCTGGCTGGAAATAGATACCACCTCGACGCTGTCGGATTGACCGCCAATTTCGGGTCAGCCCGAAAGTGGCGGTCGGCCGACGACAGCCATCAAGACAGCTTGGCCGCGCTATTTGGCTTTGATCTGGGCCGCGTCGTTTAGGAGAATCTCGGGCTTTCCCGCGTAGAGGCGCACCGGGCCCGTGATGTACACGGTCTTGCCGTTCAGCGCGCTTACGTTGGGAAACTTGCCGGAGTTGGCGGGCAAGATCACCGCGGTGAAGACGTTATCGGGATAACGGCCACCGATGTCGATGAACGTTATGCCGGTTGCGATTGTGTGGACGTTGGCGACGGCGCCTTCAACCGTCACGGTCTGGCCGACATGCGCTTTCGCATCGGCAGGCTGGATCGTCTGTGCGTGGGCTGACGCCGCCGCCACGGCAAAGCCAAGAGCCAGAACAAGCGTCCTCATTTTTTTCTCCGTACCAACAGCCTGCGGGATGAGAACAGCCAATGGATTTAGCCAAGCGCCGGCTCAATTGCGAAACCATCACTATTCCCCGACGCAGCAAGCCTAGCAGACGTAGCGCCGATTGAGTGAAACGAAATCCGCGTTTATTTGCGGGCAGTCTGGATTTCGTCGACGCTCAATTCGGCCTGCGCCTCGCAACGGTGTCCAGGCGCTAGGTCGCCATAGCGCATTTGGGTGCGGCCGGGGCATATGGCGCCTTGAAGCGCAATATCGTTTTGGCCCGGGCGCCATACGCGTCATACAGCGCCTGCAGCATAAGCTCGGCGACGGCATTGAAGTTCGGCGGATCCGCAAGATCGAGATCGATACGAAAATTTCCATTCGAATCGTCGGTAGAAAATCCGAGGCGCCCGAGCGCCGCGATGGCGGGTGCAGGCAGGTGAAAGCTTCGCGACTGCCCTGGCGCGGCGCGGTAAAAGCCAGATGCCGCCTCGCACGTGATTTCTGTCTTGCGAAAAATGCACTGCACGTAGGCCTCCGCGTAGGGGGGAGTTTCGACGATAAGGTATTCGTCGGGATGCGTTGCCGGATCGCCGGCCGCATAAATGCGCTCCAGGCGGTCCATCACCGGACAGCGATAGCGGGCCAGGAACTGCGCGTAAGTCGTTGCGTCCTGCGCCGTTGCCGCAACCGGCGCGATGAGCGCTGCCGCCATCAAAAGCACGCGCGCGAACATCATCGACCCCATCCCATTGCCGAGCTTAGTGCGGATTGCGCGAGGAGAAAACCGATACTTCATTCTTCAAGGACAATCGCGACGACGACAAGCCAAAAGGTGGGCACGTTTCCGCCGGGGTCGCCTTTGCAACAAGCAAGCGGGTGGGTGCCGGGACCGGAAGATTATTTTCCGGCCGCTCGCCTTAAAGCCGCGTTGATGCGGTCTTGCCACCCGGGCCCATCTTCCTGGAAGAAATCGAGCACATCGCAGTCGATCCGCAGCGACACCATTTCCCTGGCACCGGGAACCGATGGCGCTTTTGGCGGCAGGTCGGCCGGCTTGGTCGTCGCCGTCTTGAAGGCCTTTTCGGCCGCGGTTCGCGGGTCGTATGTCGGTCGTCGTGCCATGCTGGGCTTATAGCAGATGCCGCTCGCCCTATGTGAAACCAGATTTGAGAACGCTCGGCAACGGCTCCCCTGTCTCGGAGTTTCGCGAGCCAATACGCGCCGCCATTCCAGCGCATGAACGCGGCCACGAATTAAACCACCAGGACCGTGTCGACCGCGGTTCCTGTCGCGCTCGAGGCTGCGTCCGCCTGCGACTTGTCGTCCATGTGTGATTGATTTGCCCCACTCCTTTCATAATCGTTGCCCTCACGCCGCGCCGCCACGCCGTCGCCGCGTAATCGCCTTCATTGACAGGCATTCGGCGGCATCGCACCACAAGGAAAGGGTTGTAGCGTGAAGGTTCACATCTTGTTTGCAGCGATTGTCGGCGCATCGCTCGCTTCGCCGTTCGCCGCCCAAGCCCAGGGTATTCCCGACGGCGTCGCGCATGGCGCTTACGTGGGAAATCAGACGGCCGGGCCAGTCGGGGCGGTCGTCGGCGGGGCAGTCGGCGGTGTCATCGGCGGCGTCCAAGGGTTGCTGGGAATTCGGACCCACCTACGCCGCTTATCCGGTCTACCCCGGCTATCCGGGAGTTCGCGCCGCGCGTGTATCACCGCTATCACCGGCACTATGTGAGACATTCGTATCGCCACGTTCGCCACTACCGGCACAACGGCTAGATGCGACGATGCGCTGCCGCAGTTGCGGCAGCGCACGCCACGGGCTTCGTGGCGGCGCGGAACCATTTGTCACGCCCTGAGTTAGCCGACCGATCAAGTTCGGAACGCAGCGCATGATCAAATGGGCATTTCCATTGGCGTTGTTACTGGCGGCGAGCGCGCATGCTCACGCCGCCGGCAAGCCGTCCTTGGCGTCGGTCTACTCCGAGAGAGGGGGCGCGACGGCGAGCGGCGAAGATTTTCTCCCGGCAAGCTGACGGCGGCGCATCGCTCACTGCCTTTCGGCACTTTGGTTCGCGTCACCAACTTGCGCAACGGTCGGACAGTTACCGTCCGCATCAATGATCGCGGCCCTTTCACCAAAAATCGAATTATCGACATTTCACAAGCCGCCGCGCGACAATTGCAGTTTTCAGGGCTCGTGCCGGTGTCCTTGGATATTGTGGGGTCGCAACACGGGTCATAGCCGATCGGCGGATGACGCTTCGAATCCACTTTCAGTAGCGTTCGAAAACATTTGAGCACGCCGGTCGCGCGGCGCTCTTCGGGACTTCGCCGGCGCCAGATTCCGGGCTACGTTACGCTCCCTTTGCAAAGGCTTGGCCCGATGCCCGATTATCTCGAATTCGATCCCGCCGTCACCGACAAGCGTCAAGTCTACCGTCTGCTCACGGGTTCGGTGGTGCCGCGCCCGATAGGTTGGGCCTCGACCGTCAGTGCCAAGGGCGTCACCAATCTGGCTCCGTTCAGCTTCTTCACCGTGGTATGCGTCGTGCCGCCCATGATCTCGCTGACGATCGCGCGCAACCCGGACGGTAGCGAGAAACACACGCTTAAGAACGCGCGCGAGACCGGCGAGTTTTGTTTCAACGTGGTGACGCAGCCGGTGTGGAAGGAGATGGTGGACTTTGCCAACGGTTTCCCCGAGGAAGATTTGGGAATTCGAGAAAACCGGGCTGACGCCGATCCCGAGCGTCAAGATCAAGCCGCCTCGTGTCAAAGAGGTGCCGATTTAATTCGAGTGCAGACTTCATCAGGTGATCGAGCTCGGTCCCAACCGGCACCCGTTGGTCATCGGCGAGGTGATCTACATGCATATAGATTTTGCCTGCATGACCGACAAATATATCGACATGAGGAAGCTCGATCCGATCGGGCGTCTCAATGGCTTCTTCTATTCTACGCTCGGCGAAATTTTTGAGCGGCCGTTCGAAGACGGCCAGCCGCGGTAAGGAGCCCATGATCGATTCCGCCAGCACCCGCACGCCGCAACCGCCATTCGCCACGGCGCGGGCCATCATGCGATGGATTTGGCGGCATTTTTCGTGGCGGCCGGCGTGGCTCACCTTGCAGTTCCTAAAATCTTGCTGTCGATAACGCCGGACTGGGTGCCCTTCGCGCCGCAGGTGATCTTTTTGACGGGGATTTTTGAATTCGCCGCTTCAGCGGCGTTGGTGACGCGGCCGTTACGGACCTGGGCCGCCATTGCGATGGCGGTTTACGCGATCTGCGTCTGGCCGGCGAATTTCAAACAAGCCATCGACGGCATCCATATCCCGCACATTGCCGACAGTTGGTGGTACCACGGACCAAGGCTGGCGTTTCAGCCCGTCATCGTGTGGTGGGCGCTGTTCTGCGGCGGCGTCATCGACTGGCCGTGGCGCCGGCGTCAAAATCCCGGGTGATCCACGCTTCGAGCGTGGCGCGGCTTGCCAACTCAACCGCGGCGGCCTTCCTTTGCTTCGCCGTCCAACCAATCCGATAAGGAGCCGGATTTGCCCTTTTTCTTGCCAGCAGGCCGGCGCTTTGGGGCAGCTGGCGCCGGTTTGGGAGCGGCGGCATCTCTTGCCAGCCGGAGCGCCCTCAACTGCTCGGTCTTCGCTCGCAGGGCGATGGCCGCGGATTCGTAATCGGATGTGGCTCTTTTGGCATCTTCCGCCCGCTGCAATTTGGCGAATTGAGCGTTCGCCTCGTGCTTTTTGTCCTTATCCGCCATACCTCACCCTTTTCCACGCATCACCGGAATGTTCTTTGACATATCAGCCCGCAGGCCGTGTTGGCGAGGCATAATCCGGAAAATTCGAGCAAGCCGCCAGGAATCGGGTGAGATCGGCTGCTATGCGGCGCGGATCGAGGCGCGCTGAAATACCGGCTTATCGGCGATTGGTTGAGTGCACCATGAATGCAAAAAACCCGGCCTGGGTCAGGCCGGGTTTTCCATGTGACGTTTCAATCCGACTGCAACTAGCGTTGCCCGCCAATTCCTTCGCCAACCCCGTTGCCGACACGCGGGCCGGGGCCGCCGCGCTCGACGCGGACATTCGATCCGTAGCCCGGTGCGAAATCATAGAGCCCGTTGCCGTACTGCGGGGCGCTCGAGCTGAAACCGTATGCCGGTGCGGGAGCGTAGCCATTGGCTTCAGAGCCGTAGGGCGCGCCATAGCCGTAGCCCTGCGCCAGCGATGCCGATGTCGCACCTAATAGAACCGCAGCCGCCACGATGAGAGTCTTCGTCATAAGGTCAATCTCCATTCTCTTTTTGGATTCTTCTTCGCGGTGCACCGTCTATCGTGCGGTGCACCTAGGATAATCGCCCATAAGCAGGTTGGTTCGCTCACGAAATTGTGCGGCGCACATCGAAACCGCGTGCTGTCCTCTACCGGAACCGGTCACGCAGTTCCGCTAACGGTAGCTGCGATGGTGGTAGCTGTGATGGCGCCGCCAGCCATGGCGATGCGCGGCCAAGGTGCCGCTGTAGGGTTCGCCAAAACTATCGCCGTGCGCGGGGGCGTTGGGACCGTAATTGCGTTGGCTCTGCGCCAATGTCGCCGACGTCGCGCTCAAAAGCAGCGCCAGTGTCAGAATAAGCTTTTTCGCAGTCATTGATCTGGTCTCCAATAAGTCCATCATTTGCTGCATCTCAATCCATCAGTGGCCGTTTACGTTCGTTCACAAAATTGTGCCCAACGAACAGCATAATCTCGCCTCTCGGCGACGCTTATTTACGTAGAAGTTACATCGGCTTGACAGGAGCGCTGCGATCCAATCTCCAGTCCCTGCCTGTTGCCAATCGCGCGCCGGGGTTGCTCTCGAGCCGATGCGGTTCGCGCCGATGCTTTGACGCGCTGCCTTATCGCGATGGCCGGCTATTCCAAATCTTCTGCATGTTCGCATCGAACGGGCGGTCGTCCTTGCGCAGTTCGGCAAAAACGGTGCGGGAGCGTTCGTCGGCGAGAATATCTTCGGTGCCGTTCTCGATGCCGGCAAGCACAGCGGCGGCGATGTCTGGGGGGCTCGACTTCGGGGCGGTGATGTCCGTGGCCATGTCGGTATCGATATATCCGGCGTAGACACCGATCACCAACGTGCCCTGTGCGCGCAGTTCAAAACGCACGTCTTTGGTGAGCGACCAGGCCGCCGCCTTGGAGGCGCAATAAGAGCCCTGCATCGGCGCATTGAAGAAGCTTGTGACGGAAAGCATGTTGACGAGCGCGCCGCCGCCGTTGCGCTTGAGAATGGAAGCGAACGCGCGGCACATGGCAAGTGTGCCGAAATAATTCGTCTCCATCTCGACCCGCGCGTTACTTGTCGTCGTTGCTCCGAGCGCCGAGGTAAATCGCGCAACGCCAGCATTGTTGATCAGGAGATCGACGTCTTGACACCGCGCCGCTGCGGCGGACACCTGCTCTTCATTGGTGATGTCGAGTTGCAACGGCGTTACGACAGCGCCAGGTGCAATGCTTTCGATCGCCCGGGCTGCGGCGTAAATCTTGGTGCAACCTGCCTCTTGCAGAGCCTCGACCAAGGCGCGACCAAGCCCGCGATTGGCACCCGTCACCAGCGCCGTCGATCCGGTAATCTTCATGGCTTCTCAATAACACGTAAACGAGCCAACATCATGCGAATCGCGCCAACGCACTCTGGAGGGCCCCGTGCAATTCCGGGATCGTGTGTTCCCAATTCCGAGTAACGCATGAATCCTTTCGATGCCGTTGTTGTCGCCGTCGCGATCATCGCCATCGTGCTGGGCTTCAACGCCGGACTGTTGCGGAGTTTGGCGATCACTTCTCGGTTACTTGATCGCTGCGCCGATGGCCGTCGCGATCACACCCAAGCTGACCGCGCTTGTATTCGGCTCAGTCACGTTGTCGCCGGATCAGATGTGGCTGACCATCTGCGGCGTATTCATTGCAGCCGGTATTCTCGTCAGCGCGCTCATCCGGGCGGTGATCAACGAATTCATTGGCCCCGACATCGGTCTGTTCGACCGCTGCGCCGGCGCACTGCTGGGCGCCGTGCGTATCGGCCTGGTGGCTGTCCTGATCGTCGTTGTCTTCGACCGCATCATTCCTGCCGACCGCCAGCCGCCATTCCTGGCGCAATCACGGTTACGGCCGTACCTGTCTGCGGCCGGGCGAATGGGTTTGCAGTCCCTGCCGCCCGAGGTTCTGGATTATATCGATCGTCTCAAACGGGCGCATGGCATTTCAGCAATGCCTGCTTTCAATGCCGCGCTGCCTAAGGAAATGCCACATCCGGCCTGGCGCGACGCACCAAGCCGGACCTGAGCATTCTCTACCAGGTGCGATAGCGATGGCAGCCGTAGGAACCGACGATAAATTCGCGGTAGCACTTGGTGATGTGATGACGGCCGCGGTACTCGCGATACTGCGCCTGTTGTACCGTCGAAGCGGCTGTCGCCGCCTCCTGCAAGGCGCCTTCGCCGGCCGGCATGGCGCCTGCGCCTTGACAGCAAATGAGACCGATGCCGGCGGCAAAGCCCAGGGCAATTAACGTCGGACGCATGGTTTCCTCCGCTCGTGATACCGCACAAGTTATCCCTTTTGATTTCGGTTCGACAAGGCGCCGATTACGATCTTTGGAAAACTTCGACCCGTAGCGGCAGTACGGTGCCGAACCAGGCCGCGTGAGCGGTGTGATCGATGTAATCATCGCCGGTCTCGGGATGCAGCAAAATGGTCAAGCCGTCGCGGTTGAGCATCAGCCACGGCACGAATGCGGCCAGCATCTCGGTCGGAAATGCGATCTGATACATCGATTGCGGGTGCGGGCCGACCAATTCATCGTGCCAGCGCCCCAACCTTGCCTGCGGAAATTCCGCGGCAACGCGCTCCCGCAACCGCTCGGCCGTGCCGCGGCTCTGTGCTGGATCGTAATAGATGTGCACGTGATAAGCCGCGATCGCGCGCGGATCCTTTTCCGGTTCCGTCGATCCATCAGCAGATTGTCTTGCCATCGCAGATCGGCCTCGCTGGGCGGGTCGCGGAGCTTAGCCCAGATGGAGCACCGGCAAAACTGCATCCGTCATGTCTGCTGCTGCGTCTGCGGGTGTTGTCGCCACGTGTATAGGCTCGCCAAGAGCACGGCGAGAATGCCGGTCAAAAAGATTCCGTCGAATGTGCCGGCGCCGCCGATCGAAGCGACCGGCGCGCCGAGGCCGCGGACTTTGTCGAGATTGGTGAGGTCGGCGCCGATCAGCGTGCCGAGGCTGCCGGCGACGTAAGCGAGCGGCGCGGCGTGCTCGCGCGAGAGCACCAGCGCAACAATGGCTGTGGTCACCGCGGGGACGAATATCGGCACCGCGATGCCGAGACCGGGTACCGGATTAGCGAGCCAGTGCAGAACCAGTGCGACGATGGCGGTCGCTATCGCGCCCTTGATCCATATTTGGCGGACCGTGAGGAGATAGATCGACATCAGCGTCGGGATCACTGCGCCGCCGATATTGACCGCGATCACCGTGCCCGGCCAATTGGTGACGACAGGCACGGCGTATTGCATGCCAAAGAAATCAATCACCTGATTCGACATGACCCGTTCCGGGGTCAACTGCGCAATCGGGATGTTGAAATAGCTGCCGATCAGTGAGCCGACCAGCAGCAGCAGCGCGGTGCGCGAATTCACGCCGAGGCTGAGATAGGCGTAGCGCAGCAAGCCCAGTTCCAGAAGGACAAAGACGATTTCAAGTATGCCGACGAGAATGGAAAAGAAACCCGGCGTCAGCGGCAGGTAATGAAGTGGGCTCATCTGCATCGATGATACTCCGCGATCCTCGCAGCACCGGGTCAATAGGGAAACACCGGCAGTTTCTTGCTTCCCAGCAGTTTCTTGCGTTCAATGTCAATCCAACGCGGTCGAAGCTGCGGAGTTCGAGGGTATCGCATGACCGACGACGAACGCGCCATACGCGATCTGGTTGCGACTTGGCTGGCGGCGAGCCGAGCAGGCGATATCGAGACGGTGCTCGGCCTGATGACGGAGGACGTCATCTTCATGGTGCCGGGCCAGGAGCCGTTCGGCAAGGATGCTTACCGCGCCGCCGCGGCAGCGATGAAGCACGTTCGCCTGGAAGGCAAGAGCCATATCCGCGAGATCAAAGTGCTCGGCGAGTGGGCCTATCTGCGCAACCACCTCGAAGTGACGATCCCGCTGCCTGGCGGCAGGAGCACGCGGCGCGCCGGCTATGTCCTCTCGATCCTGCACAAACAACCGGACGGACGATGGGCGTTGGCACGGGATGCCAATCTGATGACCGAGCAATCGCAGCAACCATAGCCGGAGTAAGGGGGCAAAATCCGCCGCTCCGTCTTGCTACCGCAACGGGCGCGCCTATAATCCGGCGCTTCCTTCGCGCAGGAGATTTTTCGTGGCGTCGCCGGAAGCGAAATCCGTAGCCATTATCATGGGCAGCCAGTCCGACTGGCCGACCATGAAGCATGCCGCCGAAACGCTCGACGCGCTCGGCGTGCCGCTACGAGGCGCGCATCGTCTCGGCGCACCGCACGCCTGAGCGGCTCTATGCCTTTGCCAAAGGCGCGAAGGCGGCCGGCTTCAAGGTGATCATCGCCGGTGCCGGCGGCGCGGCGCATCTGCCCGGCATGACGGCTTCGCTGACCAGCCTGCCGGTGTTCGGCGTGCCGGTCGAATCGAAGGCGCTGTCGGGCCTGGATTCGCTTTATTCCATCGTGCAGATGCCGCCCGGCGTCCCGGTCGGCACGCTCGCGATCGGCCGCGCCGGCGCGATCAATGCCGCGCTGTTGGCCGCCAGCGTTCTGGCGCTGAGCGATCCGACGCTTGAGCAACCGCCTTGAAGCCTGGCGGCAGCGGCAGACCGCCGCCGTCGCCGAAGTGCCCGAAGGATTCCGTCGGGTGAGCAGTGTGGCGCCGTCTCGAAGCTCAAGTTCTCGAAGCCCAAGCCACAATCGGCATTCTCGGCGGCGGCCAGCTCGGCCGTATGCTGGCGCTCGCGGCGGCTCGGCTCGGCTTCAAGTGCCACGTCTTCTCGCCCAGCCCGGATTTGCCCGCCTTCGATGTCGTGCACCGGGTCACCCACGCCGACTACAACGACACCCAGGCACTCGACCGCTTCGCGGCCGATGTCGATGTCGTCACCTATGAGTTCGAGAACATACCGGCGGAGACCGCGACGTTTCTGGCTGCCCGCGTTCCGGTGCTGCCGGACCCGCAGGTTCTGGCGACCACGCAAGATCGGCTGGCGGAAAAGAACTTCGTCACCGGTCTCGGCATTCCTACTGCGGCATTTGCGGCGGTCGATCAGCCGGCCGACCTCAAGGCGGCGCTTGAAAGGATCGGGCGGCCGGCCGTGCTGAAGACGCGGCGTTTCGGCTACGACGGCAAGGGTCAGGCGACGATCCGTAACGGCAGCGATCCGATGCCGCCTGGCGCGAGGTCGGCGGCCAGCCCTGCATCCTCGAAGCCTTCGTGCCATTCGAGCGGGAGGTCTCGGTGGTGGCCGCGCGGGCGCGTGACGGCACCGTCGAGTGCTTCGATGTGACCGAGAACGAGCACCGCGACCATATTTTGAAGACATCGCGGGTTCCGGCTGCGTTGCCCGAGACTGCTGCGCGCCAAGCGCAGACGGATTGCCGAGACGATTGCGCAGAAATTCGGCTATGTGGGCGTGCTGGCCGTCGAGATGTTCGTCCTGCGGGAGGGCGGAGGCCTTCTGGTCAATGAGATCGCCCCGCGGGTGCACAATTCCGGCCACTGGACGCTCGACGGCGCCTCGATATCGCAATTCGAGCAGCATATCCGGGCGGTGGCCGGCTGGCCGCTGGCCAAGCCGATCCGTCATGGCCGTGTGGAAATGACAAACCTTATCGGCAGCGAGGTCGAGGACTATCGCCGCTGGCTCACTGTTCCCGGCGCCGCGGTGCACCTTTACGGCAAGGCCGCGGTACGCCCGGGCCGCAAAATGGGGCATGTGACGCGGATCTTCGCGGACTGACAGCGTGACGCGCTTTAGGCCGGGAAAGCCTGGTCCAGTGGACTTTTTTGGGTTGTTCTGCTACTTGCGGCGGCAAGGTAGCGCAGGCATGTGCCCGCGCCGCCATCCAATCCCGCGAACCGACTGCAACAGGCGCACGCGTGTGGGCTCGCTTGGCCCGCGCCATTGTTTTAGCGGGTTTGGGGGCGCTATCGTCTTGTCTGCCGTGCGAGCGCGGGAGGGAAATGCCGCTGTGCGGGATGCCGCGAGACATCGGATGACGGAACCAGCGATCGTCAGGCCCAGACGGAGGTGCGGTTTGCCTATGGCGCTCGCCGCCATGGCGTTTGCCGCGTGTGTATTGGCCGGCTGCGCGTCGATCGGCAATCCGTCACCGTCGGACCAGGACAACCCGCTCTATGCGACGGCGCAATCCAATCTGGCGTCGCTCAGCGAGACCATTCAAAAGCATCCCGAGGATCCGCAAGCGTACAACATGCGCGGTTCGGCCTATGGCGAAGCCGGCCATGACGAGCAGGCGCTCGCCGATTTCAATAAAGCGATCAGCCTCGATCCGAATTACGCGCAAGCTTACGCCAATCGCGCTCTCATCTACCGCAAGACCAACAAGCTCGATCTCGCGCTCGCCGACGACAACAGGGCGCTGTCGATCGACGCTTCATACGCGCCGGCCTATGTCGGCCGCGGCATCATCTACCGGCTGCAAGGCCATGCTGCGCAGGCGCTGGCCGATTTCAACAAAGCGATGGCGCTGCGACCCGATAATGCGGAAGCCTATTACAATCGCGGCCTCCTTTACCAAAGCCAGAATCAGCAGCAATTCGCCATCGACGATTTCTCGACCGCGCTCACGCTCACCACGCAGAAGGCTCCTTCATTCATCGCGCGCGCGCTCAGCTATCTCGCAGTCGGTGACGCCAAGTCGGCGGCGAGCGATCTTGATGAAGCCGTGCTGTCGGACCCGCAGGATGTGAAGGCCTGGACCAGCCGTGGCCTGGCCTACGAACGCCTCGGGCAAAAAGACAAGGCCGCAGGCTCTTATGCGAAGGCGCTCAACATCAATGACAAATACGGGCCGGCAAAAGTCGGCTTTGCCCGCGTCGGCGGCCAGGTCGGGCATTCGTATCAGACGTTTTGAGCGGCCCACCGAAGAACGGCGGTCGCCTGAGCCTTAATCTAAATCACCCGCGAGAAAGCGGCCGACGGCGTGCAGCGCGCCATTGGCATCGAGATCATCGTGGCCGCCGTCGAGGAAACGCACGATGTGCTTGGGTTTGTTGGCGAGCTCGAAAAGCCGTTCTCCCATCGCAAAGGGCACGACTTGATCGTGCATGCCGTGCAGGATCAACAACGGCGCCGTAACCTTGCCGATGCGCTCGTCGGAGCGGAATTGATCCTTCATGAGAAGCCGCACCGGCATATACCAGTAGCGTTCCGCGCCGACCGCAGCCGCCGACGTGAAGGGCGCTTCCAGAATCACGCGGCCGACCGGCTTCTCGGCGGCAAGCGCGACGGCAACGCCGGAGCCGAGCGATTTGCCCCAGACGACGATCTGCGGCACCGCATAGCGTGCGGCAGCGAAAGCGTAGGCCGCCTCCGCATCGGCGATTAAACCGGCTTCGCTCGGGCTGCCGCCTGAGCCGCCGTAACCGCGATATTCGAGCGCGACCAGCCCGATGCCGTCGTCGACGAGTTTCTGAAAGCGATCAACGCGATAGCGCAACGCACCGCCGTTGCCGTGAAAATAAAGGATGACCGGCTTGCCGTCTTGCGGCGGCACATGCCAGGCCGTGATGTGCACGCCATCTGATGCCGTGAGCGAGACTTCTTGAGCTTCGGGCAGTCCGGCCTGCGCCGGTGTGGTGTGGATTGTCTCCGGGAAATACATCAGCGAACGCTGCGCAAAATAGATCGTTGCGGTGGCGCCGGCGTAAAGGCAGAACACAATGACGGCGATCCACGGCAACACCGTCATGGCGCGCGAGCCCCATTTTCCGCGCGTACCGTGCCGGCGTGGCATTTTGGACGACGCGAGCGCGACCAGATTGCGCATGAAGGCGAGGGCGCGCCAAGCGACCTGCTGCGCTTTCTCGGCGACGTGGCGCGTTGCGCCACCGCCTTTGTTGGCATCGCTAATCCTGGCCTCGTCGCGTGCCGAGAGGGATCGCACGATCACGCCTCGATCTGTCGCTTTTCGTAGTGTTGCATGGATGGAGTTGAATTCGCGCAGTCACTTGACGGATTCAGATGACCACAAAAAGAAACCGGCCGGCTGTTGCAAGCCGGCCGGTTGAATTCTGCGTCAAGTGACGTGATCAGGGGCAGACCTGTACGGCGCGCACCCTGTAGCCATAACCCTCGACCCAAACCCTGCGTTTTGCCCAATGGCACCCCGGTGCCAGCTGAGCGTAAGCGGGCGGCGGGGCCGCGTAGGCTGCCGGAGGGGGCGGCCCGTAATATCCCGGCGGCGGCGGCGGAGGCGCATAATAAGCCGGCGGGGGAGGCGGGCTGTTCGCGATCGCACTACCCACGACCGCGCCCGCGACGACGCCGCCAAGGACCCCAGCGCCTACGGCGCAGCCAAAGCAATAAGCGTTTGCCGGTGCCGGGGCCGCCATTGTGGCCAGGCCGATGCCGGCGGCGGCAGCAAGCCCGATGAGCGATTTGTGCATGTATTCTCCTCATGCGATCGGTCGGGTGCCGATCCGGAACGTTGTGAGCGGAAGTCCCCGTGAAACCCCCGAATTCCTCCAGGAGGTGTAACACCCCCCGTCATTGAGAAGGCCACTCTTTGGCGGAAGTTTGGTGCCGAGCCCTCTTACGCCCTTGGACAACAAATTTAAGGCGCCCCGACAGGGACGCCTTAATCAGGAATCGGCGCCCGAATGTTCAGAGAATCGATTCGCACTCTAGCATTTTCATCGGGCGCTATCTTTTGCGCCAAGCCGGCTCCCGCCCACCGGATCAACCGGGGGCGGGTGTTTCCGGATCGCGCCTCAGTAGCAGCCTCGCACCCAGGCGTAGCCATTCCAGACCGGCCGGCAGCGGGGCGCGTAATAGGGGTATGGACCATATCCGTAGTATCCACCGTACGGATAATAGGGTCCGGCAGCGACCGCACCGCCGATGATGGCGCCGGCAGCGAGGCCACCGATGATCGGTCCGGGACCCCAGCCATAGCCGCGACCCCAACGTGCTTCTGCCGTGCTCGACGTTGCCATTGCCGCGGCACCAATGCTTGCGGCAGCGACAAGAACAGTCAGAATTTTCCTCATGACATCACCTCGACCAGAGTAAGTTTTCCAAGGTATTTCAACAGCCCCCAATCGCCCTAAGTTCCCATTTATGGGGTGAACCCGGGCTGAACGGATAGGCCTGAATGTCGCCATTTTTAGGACCACGAGGGGCGCCGCCAGTAACCCGGTAGGGTGGCCCGTATGATTTATGCCATCGACGATGTCCGGTGACGGCAGGCCAAGCGAGGAACCGTCATGCGGCAATGCGTCGCACCCTATGTTGCGGCGACCGATGCCTTGCAATGGCAAGTCCAGGCGCTGAACGGAACGGCCGCGCACGCTATCCTGTCGAGCGATTCGCGCGGCGGGGATGTCATGAAACGAAAGGCGGCGAGGACCCGGGGCACGGCGCGCCCGACCCGGCGTCCGCAACCAAAGTTGCCGCGAGCCCAGAACGGTCGGCGCGTCGCTGTTACCGAGTCGAAGCCGAAGCCCCGGGCGCCGTCGCGTGCCATAGCGATGCGGCTTGCGGCCGAGGTCGATGCGCTCGCTTCGCAGCTCGAAGCATCGCGCGCGCGCATCATGGACCTTGAGGCCCGAATCGATATCGATCCGCTCACTGAAACTCTCAATCGCCGCGGCTTCGAGCGCGAACTCAAGCGCTCGCTCGCCTACGTCAAGCGCTATGGTACGAGTGCGGCGCTGGTTTTTATCGATTTCGATGGATTCAAGGCCGTGAACGACCGCCACGGCCACGCCGCGGGTGACGCCGTTCTCAAGGCCACCACCGCCGCTCTCGTGCGCCACGTCCGCGCCTCCGACGTGGTTGCGCGCATCGGCGGCGACGAATTCGTCGTGTTGTTGTGGAACGTCAGTGCACCCGCGGCAGCGGCAAAGGCGATCGCGCTGGAGACCGCCGTCTATTCGACGCCTGTGACGTGGGGACGCTCGACGCTCGTTGTCGGCGCGTCAGCCGGGATGGCGCTGCTCGGTGCCCTCGACTCACCGGGCGATGTGCTGGCGCGGGCGGATGCCGCAATGTACGTGCGCAAGAGCGAGCGAAAGGGCGCAAATCCCTTGTCTTCGCGCAGCGCCGAAAAAGCTACGCAATAATATCCGGCGTGAGCTGGTCGTCGATGAAGGTAATACGATCCCGCAGTTGCAGCTTGCGCTTCTTCAACCTTTGGACCTGGATGACATCGGCGCTGGGCGACACCTGCAATGCCGCAATCGCGGCGTCGAGGTCACGATGTTCTTGCTGCAAACGCGCCAGATGCGCTCGAAGCTCGCGTTCTTCCTCTTTGGTCATCGCCGCCTTGGTCGCGCCTTGGCACGGTCACCGAGTTCTTATCCGGTAAAGTCGTGACCGATTTTCGCAGCAGGCCGTCTAGGCCGGTAAGTGGTTACGGATTATCGCGTTTTGGTTAATCCTCGACAAGCCCGCAGAGCAGGCGGTGCACAGCGGGGATTTCCACGCGCCGCGAACGGCGTATAGTAGGGGTTCGTTATGCTGGATAGGCGATTCAGGCAGTCATCTCACGCAAGGAGAAATGCCACATGGCGATTGAAGCGCATCTTTCGGAACTTGAGAGACGGCACCACGCGCTGGAGTTGGAGATCAACGAAGCGCTTGCTCACCCGTCGACAGATGACTTGAAACTCGCGGAGCTCAAGCGACAAAAGTTGCATCTTAAGGACGAGATCGCTCGTCTGAAACAAGACATGGTCGTTCATTAAAAAACTCAAGTTACGGCGATCCTCCGATCCGTCTTCCCGCACACGCGGGGCATGGATTTTTTCATCGCACCGAAGCAGCCAGCGTCTCGTCATGCCCGGCCTTGTGCCGGGCACCGACATTTTTATGGCCGGAATACGCATCAAGGCCTGATGGCCGTCTTCGCCTGTTCGACGATTACTTTCGGGGTCGCGTACATTTTCGCGACGAGGTCTTGCACCGTGGCGCCGGAGAGCGGATCGATCGCGATGTGCATGCCCGCAGCATCGTCGATAAATTCCTTGTCGTGGAGGGTCTGATCGAACGCCGAGCGCAGAATATCGACGTCGTCGGCGGGCGTCCCGGGCGGCGCGATATAGGAGCGCATGAACACCTGCTGGCTCAGCACCAGTTCGACGACTTTGCGCGCGTCCTCGTCCTTTACATAATTCCAGATCGGCGGCACGCCCATTGTCGTCAATTCCGGGTCGGCGTTGAGCCCGTCCTGCAAGAGCACGTTGATCTTATCGTTCTTGAGCCAGTCGGCCTTCTGCGACTTCACGCTCGACCAGTCCCAGCCGCACACGCCGTCGATCTCGCCGCGCTCCATGGCGAGTCCGATCTCGACGGTGCCCTGATAGCCGGACACCACCTTGAACTTGGCGCCCGACGTGTGCTTGTGCAGATAAGCATAGTCGCCGGACGAACCATTGCCGCCGGTGGCGCCGACGACGGTCTTATGCGCCAGCGCGTCGTCGAAAGTCTTGATCTTCGACGTTTTCATGGTGACGCAGACGCGCACGCCCAATCCGCGGTGCCGAGGTACTGCACCTTGGTCGGGTCGAAGCCAGCTTGCGGCTTGTCATCGAGCAGCGGGCCGACAATCGCGCCCGGCATGACGGCGCCGATCGCAGTGCCGTCTTTCGGCGCCACCGTAGAGATATAAACCGCCGCGCGGCCCGATCCGGCGCCCGGCATATTGCGCACGATGAAATTCGGATGGCCCGGAATGTATTTGCCCCAGTGTCGCGCCACTGTCCGTGCGTAAATGTCATAACCGCCGCCGGCATCGGCGCCGACCAGAAAGTCGATGGTCTTGCCGGCGTAGTAGTCGGCGGCGGAAGTGGGCGTCGCTGTCAGAGCCGTCAGCCCGAGCGCTATCGCCACAGTAAGATGCATTGTTTGGATGAGAGACATCGACTGCCTGCTCGCCGATTCAGTGCAACGGCAATAGGTTATGCTAATCGCCAGGGTCCGACAATTGCGACACTTGACGTTCGGTCATTTCCGAAAACGGCGCTGCTTTCAGCCAATCTGATCGTCACTGGCGATTGATAAGCGCGACAAATTCATCGCCGAATTGAAAGACAAGCCCGCAGAAAGGGTCTGGCATTTTGAGCCGAGAAATGGCGTGGGCGCCTTCCGGAAATCCTTGGATGCCGTCCTTCGCTGTCGGACAGTGGATTGAGAGCCCGACTCCTTAGCTGTCATGGTTACGAGCTCGACAAATTCAGGGAATTTTATTTCTTTCAATTATGTCGCGGATGATTTCGCATCGTGAATTTAATCTTCAGGTCGTCGGTTTCTCGAGTGGAATATCTAGTTGGCGCACGATTATCTCCATCGAAGTATTCGCCTCAATAAGCAAACTCAGTTACACGTCCCTCGCCATATCGCGCAGCTTGAATTTCTGAATCTTGCCGGTGCTGGTTTTCGGAATCTCGGCGAACACGACGTAGCGCGGGCATTTGTAGGCGGCGAGATGCGTGCGGCACCAGGCGATCAGTTCTTCGGCGCGTCGCCGTGGTGCCGGGCTTTAGCTCGACGAAGGCGCAGGGCGTCTCGCCCCATTTCTCGTCGGGCTTGGCGACCACGGCCACCACCTGCACGGCCGGATGCTTGTAGAGCGCGTCCTCGACCTCGATCGAGGAAATATTCTCGCCGCCGGAAATGATGATGTCCTTGGAGCGGTCCTTGAGCTGGATATAGCCGTCGGGATGGATGACGCCGAGATCGCCGGAATGAAACCAGCCGCCGGCGAACGCCGTTGTCGGTCGACGGTCTTGTTCTTCAGATAGCCTTTCATCACCACGTTGCCGCGGAACATCACTTCGCCGAGCGTCTCGCCGTCGCGCGGCACCGGCCTTCATGGTTTCCGGGTCGAGCACGTCGAGCGCTTCGAGCACCGGATAGCGCACGCCCTGGCGCGCCTTCTTGGCCGCCTGTTCCGGAGCGTCGAGCGCATCCCACTCGCGATGCCAGTCGTTGACGCTGGCCGGGCCGTAGGTTTCGGTCAGGCCATAGACGTGGGTGACGTTGAAGCCGGCGGCTTTCATCGCCGCCAGCACCGACTCCGGCGGCGGCGCCGCGGCGGTGACGAACTCGACGACATGCGGCAGCGGCTTTCGCTCCTGCTGCGGCGCGTTGAGCAGCGTCGACATCACGATCGGCGCGCCGCACAGATGCGTCACCTTGTGGGTCGCGATGGCGTCGTAGATCGGCGCCGCGCGCACCGCGCGCAGGCAGACATGCGTGCCGGCGACGATCGACAGCGTCCACGGAAAGCACCAGCCGTTGCAGTGGAACATCGGCAAGCGTCCACAGATAGACCGGATGCTTGCCCATGCCGCAGGTGATGACATTGGCGAGCGCCAGCAGATAGGCGCCGCGATGGTGATAGACCACGCCCTTGGGATCGCCGGTGGTGCCGGACGTGTAGTTGAGCGCGATCGCGTCCCATTCGTCGTGCGGCATCAGCCAGGCAAAATCCGGAGTCGCCCTCGCGCAGGAAATCCTCGTATTCGAGTTTGCCGAGCCGTTCGCCGGCGCCGGTGAATTCCGGATCGTCGTAGTCGATCACGAGCGGCTTGGCCTGGCAGGTGGCCAGCGCGTCCTTCACCACCTTGGAAAACTCGCGGTCGGTGATCAGCACCTTGGCGTCGCCGTGGTCGAGGGTGAAGGCGATGATGGCGGCATCGAGCCGGGTGTTGATGGTGTTGAGCACTGCGCCCGCCATGGCGACGCCGTAGTGCGCCTCCAGCATCGCCGGCATGTTGGGCAGCACGACAGCGACCGTGTCGCCGCGCTCGATGCCGCGCTCGGCGAGCGCCGACGCGAGCTGCCGCGCCCGCGCATAAATACTCGCGGTAGGTCCAGCGACGCTTGCCGTGGATGATCGCGGTCTGGTCCGGATAGACCGCGGCGGCGCGCGCCAGAAACGACAGCGGCGTCAGCGGCTGGAAATTTGCCGGATTGCGGTCGAGACCGGTGTCGTAGGGCGTCGCCATGGCATGTCCTCTCGCGGCCGATTGCTTCGAGCCTAGCGAAAGGACGTAGTCGCGATCAATGCGAATAGGCGACGTGACGCGGCTTGCAATAGGGCGGTACGTCGTGCCGATGCGGCCGGTCGTTCAGCTATTCGCCGTATCGCGGCGGCAGAGTATAATCGACGAGAAGAGGCAGCGCCATGGACGCCCGTTCGAGCCGCTATCACGAAGTCTACGCGCGCTGGCAGCGCGATCCGCAGGGCTTTTGGGCGCGAGGCGGCGGCCGGACATCGACTGGTTCGAAAAGCCGCAAGACCGTGTTCGATCCGAAGGCCGGCATCTATGGCCGCTGGTTCGTCGGCGGCGTCTGCAACACCTGCTTCAACGCGGTCGACCGCCATGTCGATGCCGGGCGCGGCGAGCAGGCGGCGATCATCTACGATTCGCCGCTCGCCGGCACGAAGCGCACCATCACCTATCACCGCCTGCTGACCGAGACGCAGGTGCTCGGCGGCATGCTGCGCGATCTCGGCGTCGGCAAAGGCGACCGCGTCATCCTCTACATGCCGATGGTGCCGGAGGCGGTGATCGCCATGCTCGCCTGCGCGCGCATCGGCGCGGTCCATTCGGTGGTGTTCGGCGGCTTCGCCGCGCGCGAGCTTGCGACCCGCATCGACGATGCCAAGCCGAAGGTCATCCTGTCGGCAAGCTGCGGCATCGAGCCCGGCCGCATCGTCGCCTACAAGCCGCTGCTCGACGAGGCGATCGCGCTGGCGCAGCACAAGCCCGACGCCTGCCTCGATCCTGCAGCGGCCGCAGGCGCAAGCGGCGCTGATCGCCGGCCGCGACCACGACTGGGCGGCGATGCGCGATCACGCGCTGATCCACGCCCGCTCGGCCTACGATTGCGTGCCGGTCGCGGCGACCGACCCGCTCTACATCCTCTACACGTCGGGCACGACCGGCCGGCCCGAAGGGCGTGGTGCGCGACAACGGCGGCCACATGGTCGCGCTCAAATGGTCGATGCAGAATCTCTACGGCGTCGAGCCCGGCGAGGTGTGGTGGACGGCGTCCGATATCGGCTGGGTGGTCGGCCACAGCTACATCGTCTATGCGCCGCTGCTCCACGGCTGCACCACGATCCTCTACGAGGGCAAGCCGGTCGGCACGCCCGACGCCGGCGCGTTCTGGCGCGTGATCGCCGAGCACGGCTGCGTCGCGATGTTCACCGCGCCGACCGCGTTCCGCGCCATCAAGAAGGAAGACCCGCAGGGCAAGCTCTTGGCGCAGCACGATCTGTCGAAATTCCGCACGCTGTTTCTTGCCGGCGAGCGCGCCGATCCGCCGACACTGCGAATGGGCCGAAGCAGCTGCTGAAAGTGCCGGTGATCGATCACTGGTGGCAGACCGAGACCGGCTGGCCCATCGCCGGCAATCCGGTCGGCCTCGGCATGCTGCCGGTCAAGCACGGCTCGCCGACGGTGGCGATGCCGGGCTATGACGTGCGCGTCGTCGACGAGGCCTGCCAGCGAGGTCGCCGCCGGCACGATGGGCTCGATCGTGATCAAGCTGCCGCTGCCGCCGGCCTGCCTGCCGACGCTGTGGCAGGCCGACGCACGCATGCGCGAAAGCTATCTCGACGAATTTCCCGGCTACTACAAAACCGCCGACGCCGGCTACAAGGACGAGGACGGCTACATCTTCGTCATGGGCCGCACCGACGACATCATCAATGTCGCCGGCCACCGGCTCTCGACCGGCGGCATGGAGGAGGTGCTCGCCGTCGCATCCCGACGTCGCCGAATGCGCCGTGCTCGGCATCAAGGACGAGCTCAAGGGCGAAGTGCCGTGCGGCTTCATCGTGCTCAAAGTCCGGCGTCAACCGGCCGCCGGCGGAGATCGAGAAGGAATGCGTCGCGCTGATTCGCGAAAAGATCGGCCCGGTCGCCGCGTTCAAGCTCGCCATCACCGTGGCGCGGCTGCCGAAGACGCGCTCCGGCAAAATCCTGCGCGGCACCATCAAGAAGATCGCCGACGGCGAGAGCTGGACGATGCCGGCGACGATCGACGATCCGGCGGTGCTGGATGAGATCGAGGCGGCGTTGAAAGGAAAGGGTATTGGCACATCTTAGGTGATGTCTTGAGCGCAACCCCGTAATCTGGCAGTCGCTTTGCCACACTTGTCATGTGGTCGGGACGGCACGGAAGTCATAAGTTGAACTGAATGACACGCTCTGCCGGACGATGGCTGGCATACTCTCTGCTGGTTCTGGGTGCGCTTATGGGCACCCTCGGCTGCGCCGACGCGCGGTCGGGCGCGCGTGCGCCAACGGATCAAAGCCTTTCTCCGGTGCCGCAAAGCGAGCCGGCGCCGACCGAAAAGCCAGCCGGCAAGCCGGCTGCGTTGCAGCCGCCCGCTGCTCAACCTCCTGACAACCACGCTTCAAGCGCAAAACCTCCGACAGCCGACGACATCTGCCGCGCCCTCGAGCAGGACGCGGCGGAGAATGAGCTTCCGGTCGAGTTCTTCGCCCGCGTGATCTGGCAGGAGAGCCGCTTCAATGCGCAGGCCGTCAGCTCAAAGGGCGCGCAGGGCATTGCGCAATTCATGCCGCAGACCGCGAGTTTCCGCGGGCCTTGCCGATCCGTTCGATCCGATCGAGGCGCTGCACAATTCGGCAAGCTATCTGCAGCGATCTGCAGCAACAAGTTCGGCAATCTCGGGCTGGCCGCGGCCGGCTATAATGCCGGGCCCGGGCGGGTGAGCGCATGGCTTGCCGGCCATCGCGCGCTGCCGGAGGAGACGCGCAACTACGTCGCCATCATCACCGGCTGGACCGCGGACGAATGGGCCTCGCCGTCGCCGCCGAAGACGCGCCGAGACCACGATCCCGCAGGGCGTGCCCTGCACGCAGCTTGCCAATCTGATCCTGGCGCCGAAGGACGAAGCGCAGCGCATCGCCGCCTATGTGCCGCGCTGGGGCATGCAGCTCACCGCCAACTGGTCGGAGAGCAAGGCCTGGGCCGATCTATCGCATGATGCAAAAGCAATATGCGTCGTTGATCGGCGACCGCGAGCCGATCGTGCTGCGCAGCCGCGGCATCGGACTTGGCATCGCGACGCGCTACAATATCCGCATCGCCGACGACAACCGGGGCTATCTGGAAAAATTGTGCAACAAGCTCATCGCCGCCGGCGGCGCCTGCGTGGTGCTGCGCAATGGACGGTCGTAAGAGCGCGCGGGCAGAAACCTGCTCCCGTAACGAAGAGATACAGAAATCCGAACGAATTACTCGCCCTTGCCGCCGAGCTGCTTGAGCTTGGCGAACACCGCCTCGACGTTGAGATCGTCGCCCTGCTTTTTATCGGCTGGCGCCGGTTCCGGCTCCTCCTTCGGCGCGGTCGTGACGGAGGCGGGCAGCAGCGTCGCGCCCTGTTCCTCGACTGGCACCGGCTTTTCTTTGGCCGCGCGCTGCACTTCGAGATCGAGGTCGATCTGCGAGCACAGCCCGAGCGTCACCGGGTCGAGCGGCGTCAGGCTGGCGGAGTTCCAGTGGGTGCGATCGCGGATCGCCTGGATGGTCGACTTCGTGGTGCCGACGAGCCGCATGATCTGGCTGTCCTTCAGCTCGGGATGATTGCGCACCAGCCAGAGAATGGCGTTCGGGCGGTCCTGACGGCGCGACACCGGCGTATAGCGCGGACCCTTCTTCGGCTTGGCTTCGGGCAGGCGCACTTTCGGCTCGGCGATGTGCAGCCGATGGTTCGGATCGGCCTCGGCCGCGGCGATTTCCTCGCGCGTCAATTGCCCGGTCAGAACCGGATCGAGCCCCTTGATTCCCTGCGCGGCATCGCCGTCGGCAATCGCCTTCACCTCGAGCGGATGCAGGTTGCAGAGCTGCGCGATCTGGTCGAACGACAACGATGTATTCTCGACCAGCCAGACGGCTGTGGCTTTCGGCATCAAGGGCGCGGTCGCCATGGATAAATCTCCTCTGCGCTCCGCCCGCCCTCCGGGCGAAGCCACTCACGTCATCGGGGATGACTGGAAAGTAGCCTGAATATAGGCGGCCCGTCCGGCCGGTGCAACGGGTTGTGGCTGTAGGGTGACAGCCTGGCGGCCAGCCCAATGTTGCGGCAAATCGCAACATCCGCAGCGGTTTCTACGTGGCGTGGTCTCGCGCCGATGCGGCTGGTTCGGCTAAGATGTTTGGCAATCAAACGATTGGGACATCTTGCCATGGCCGGAGCGCTTGACGGGAAAGTCGCCGTGGTCACGGGGGCGGGACGCGGCATTGGCCGGGTCATGACGCTCGGACTACTCGATGCCGGCGCCCGGGTCGCGGCGATTGACCTCGATGCAACCGCTGTTGCGGAAACCGTGCGCGTTGCCCGCGAGCGCGGCGCTGGCGAGCGCATTCTCGATGTTGCCGCCGATGTCACGCGTGACGAGGCCGGCCCCGAGATCGTGCGTGCGACGACCGAGTGTTTTGGGCGCCTCGACATCCTCGTCAACAATGCCGGCATCAATATCAGCCTGTTCCGCCGCCCGGACGTGAAGGACGCGGGAAAATTCTGGGACGTAAAGCCGGAGGAATTCCGCCGCATCATCGAGGTCAATGTCGTTGCCGCCTTCCTTATGACGCGCGCCGTGCTTCATCCGATGCTCGCGCAACGCTGGGGCCGCATCATCAATGTGACGACGAGCCTCGATACGATGTGGCGGGGCGGCATGCAGCCCTATGGTGGATCGAAAGCCGCGAATGAGGCGCATCTGCTCGCCATGGCGCAGGAACTTGACGGCACCGGCGTGACCGCCAACGTATTGGTGCCCGGCGGTGCCGCCGACACCCGCATGGTCCCGCCCGCCTCGGAGCCCGACCGCTCGAAACTCATCGCGCCCGAGGTGATGGTGACGCCGCTGGTGTGGCTCTGCTCGATCGCATCTGACGGCATCACCGGCCAGCGCTTCATCGCCATGCGCTGGGACAGTTCGTTGCCGCCCGCCGAGGCGGCGAAGCAAGCCGGCGCGCCGGCGGCTTGGCAGCAACTCGGCCGGCAGGCGATCGTACCGGACGCCACGCGCTAACGGCCATTCAGTTTTAGGGCTGGATCGATGCGTTTTGTTGATCCGGCCTCATCACGCGGTCAGGCTTCGCAACGTTTCGCGAACCTGGCGGAGATCGCCGACGAATGCGGCGTACGCTTCGGCCTTCTGCTTCGCATCCGGCAATCGCAGCAGATATGACGGATGCACGCTGATGAAACCGGTGCGGCCGGAAAAATCCGCTGGCCCGCGGTCGCGCAGCACTGACACCGCATGCCCCGCCAGCGCATGTGCGGCTGTCGCTCCCAACGCGACGATCATGCGGGGATTGATGGCCGCAATTTCGCGATCGAGCCACCATTTGCAGGCTTGGACTTCGCCCGCATTCGGCCGCTGATGGATGCGGCGTTTGCCACGCGGCTGGTATTTGAAATGCTTGACCGCGTTCGTCACGTACACGGCGTTGCGCGCAATTCCCGCTTCGCCGAGCGCGCGGTCGAACACTGCGCCGGCAGGACCGACGAAAGGTCTGCCGGCGATGTCTTCCTGGTCGCCCGGCTGCTCGCCGACGAACACGAGGTGCGCATTCTCCGGTCCCTCGCCGAATACGGTTTGGGTTGCGGCGGCGTACAGCGGGCAGCGCTGGCAGGTGGCCGCGTCTTGCTTCAACTGTCCGAGCGGTTCGGTGGGCTGTTTGGTCGTGCTCACGCGACGTGCTCCGAGTTGTTCGGCGAAGAGCGGCGGGTCGTCCGCCGCGCGTCGCTCCATCTCCGAAACGCGCGATGGCGCGCCCGCAACCATATCCCGAATCAGGGTTGTCTCCGGCATGTTGCGCCAATAACGCTTGGGCATCTCGTTGGTCATCGCCTTTATGCGGACCCGCGATGGGTTGAACGTGGTCCGGTAATAGGTGAGCCATACGTCATCCAGCACGGTGTCGTCGTTGCCGGTAGGTCGCGCCATGGGCGACCCGTAGCTCAGTGCGCCGTCCTGCCATACCGCGGTTCCAATCGGCGTTGCGATAAGCCAGTTCATGTTGGGGAAGCGGTCAACAAAGAACGGGATCGCGCGCTTAAGGATAAAGTGCTGTGGCTCAAACCATGCAGCATAATGAGTTTGACCGCCGACCTTGCGCTCGCGAAAGCGCACGAAGGCATGCATCTTATGGATGTCGCGCCTGACGTTATGCGCATAGTCGCTCAGCCGTGCGACCACGGGATCCGCCGCGCGGCTCGCGATCTGGCGTTCGCCGTGCTTGATGCGCCACAGCACGTCGTACAGCAATGCGAAGCGGTCGAACGCGCGGTTGCAAATGGCGTTGCCGAGCAGTGTCGCGTAGCTTCGCGGTACGGTGATGGGGGCGGGCTGCCTGCAAGCCGGCAGCCGTGGCAGCAATGATGGCTCGGTGGGGTCAACAAAAGTCAGCATCCGCGGCGCGAAGCCGGCCTCGAGGCCGTCCCGTGCTATGTCGCGGAATTCCGCTTCGCCGGCATCACCGGAAATTACGGCAGCGTACATGTCGTCTCATCGAAAAGAAAAAGCTGCGCGGGTTTTGGGGCTAGTTTTCGTTTCAGCTTGGCGTCGTCGAGCAGCCGCCCCGGTTGATGATCGGCTGTCACGATGAACGGCATCGCGCGGGTGATGACGCCACGAAGCCGCGCGATGTCGTCGAGCCGCAACCTCCCACTCCGCCGCGAGGAAATGATGCGATCGACGGTTCGGGTGCCGAAGCCGGGCACCCGCAACAACTGCTCCTTGGCCGCGGTGTTGACGTCGACTGGAAATATTTCGCGGTGGCGCAGCGCCCACGCAAGTTTCGGATCAACGTCCAAATCCAGCATACCGGACGGCGCGGCCGCCTGAACGTCCGGCAGCGAAAAACCGTAGAAGCGGAGCAGCCAGTCCGCTTGATAGAGCCGGTGCTCGCGCACGAGAGGCGTCGCCACGCGCGCAAGCTGCGCGGAGGGATGATCGGTGGGACTAAACGCGGAATAATAAACGCGCTTGAGCCCATAGGAGGCGTAAAGTGAAACGCTGGCGCCGAGAATCGACAAATCGTCGGCGCCATCCGCGCCCACGATCATCTGGGTGGATTGGCCGGCCGGCGCAAACCGCGGTGGTTCGGCGCGTCCGCGGAACGCGTTCTTTTTGGCGTTCGCCGCTTCGTCGATCCGAATGCGGGTGGTGGCGAGGCCTTTCTTGATCGTCGTGACGCTCTTTTCTGGTGCGAAGGTTTTCAATGAAAGCTCGGTGGGCAGTTCGATGTTCATCGAAAGCCGGTCGGCATAACGGCCCGCTTCGGCAATCAGCGCTTCATCAGCGCCCGGAATGGTCTTCAGATGAAGGTAACCGCGATAGCCGTGATCGATGCGCAGCGTCTTGGCGATGCGCACGATATCGCCCATCGTGTCGTCTTCGCCCCGCGCGATGCCGGAAGACAGGAACAGTCCCTCGATGCAATTGCGGCGATACAGATCGAGCGTGAGCTGCACCACCTCATCGACCGTAAAACGCGCGCGCGGCACATTGCTGGAGCGCCGGCTGATACAATAGGCGCAATCGTAGATACAAAAATTCGTCAGCAGGATTTTGAGCAGTGAAATGCAACGGCCATCCGGCGTGTAGGCATGGCAGATGGCTTGGCCCGTTGAGCCGATCGTGCCGCCGCCGGTCCGCGCGTTCCGCTTCGCCGCGCCGGACGACGCGCACGACACATCGTACTTCGCGGCGTCGGCAAGAATTTCAAGCTTTTGGACGAGGGACAGGGGCATTTCTTGAGCATATGTTCACTTTATGTTCTTTTCAAGGGCCGCGATGGTCAATGGCCGGGCCGTTGAGCAGTCGGGATCAGCGGCGGCCTGAGTTCAAGAGATGTGGCCTAATTCGGCTGTGGCGGCGGGCTGGTCCAACGCTCTTGGGCCGCGGGATCGGGCCACTTCGATCCGATCGGCTGGAGCATGATCCAGGTTTCGGCAAGCTTGCCGTTCTCGGTACGATACGATTGCATCCCTGCTTGGGTGAGCGTTGCACCGGTCTTTGGGTCGCGCCATCGAAAAGTGAAGCGAAACCATGCACGGTTGCCTTGGAAAAGGTGATCGTAAACAGCCACCCGAACGCCGGGCCGATCGGCCTTCAGTTTCATAAGTTCTGGGCCGTAGCTTTCGGGCGTGACAACCCTGTCGCCAGTGGCTTCGTGCCGGATATAGCTCGGCGCTACGCAACCGGGGATCAGCTCGTGGTGATCTTCGTGCCACACAAGCTCCCACCGATCAAACAGATCACGCATCATCGAATCGCCGGCCATTGCTTTCCGTCCTGTTGAAGTGCCGATGCCGGGAAATGGTTGCGGTATCCGATTCCCGAAATCTTATTGAGAAACTAAACAGACAAACCCGCGGCGCGTCGCAACACGCGAGGAGCGTCGGCCTTTTCGCCGGCCCAGGCAACATACTGGTCGGGCCGCACGAGAATGACGGACGATCGGTATTTCTCTCGTCCCCCTGCCGCAGTGTCCGTGATGACTTTCAAAGGAATGCGAAGTTCAGCGGCAGCCTTCCCGAAAGCATCCGCCGCACCGCTGTTTCCGAGATCGATCAGCGTGAAGTCTTTGCCGAGCTCCTCGAATATGTTCTTGCCCGAGGACAAGGGTTGCGGGGTGAGATGAAAGCCTGCTTGCGCGGCATATTGGTGTGAGCCGACGGCGCTGCTGACAGCGCCGGGCGGACCAAACACGATTGGCGAACCTTGATAATTGGGATTGAACGAATCGACCTCATCGGGCGCACCGGACTGGCGCTCGCGCCAGGCGGCTTCGAAGTCAGCGCGGTCACGGGCTGGATTATGCGCGTCGAGGAAGTCGCGGTCGCTGAAGATCGCCTTTTCGATGAAGTTGTTCGCCGTCGAGGCGAACACCGGTCGCCGTTCGGCGCCGTAACTGTCGAGCAGACTCGATTGGCCCCAGCCCTGCAAGGTGGCTGCAAGCTTCCAGGAGAGATTGACGGCGTCTTCGAGGCCGCTGTTGACGCCGTAACCTCCGTACGGCGGATGGCTGTGCGCCGCGTCGCCGGCGATGAATATGCGCCCCGCGCGGTAACCGTCGGCCAGCGCAAAGCGCAGGTCCCAGAAACCGATGTGCTCAAAATCGACATCAAATTCCGCGCCGGCCGCCTCGTAGAGAAGGCCCCGAAAATCAAAATTGTCGCGTTTCGTATCGGGCGGGACCGGGGCATGGAAGAACCACGTGCTGCCAAGATCAACCCGGCCGAAGAATTTCCAGTAGCCGCTCAGTTCCGGATGCAGCACGCAGTAGAACGACTTCCCGGGGTATTGCTCGAGCAGCCGATGCAGGCCGGTGGAGCGAAAGACCAGGAGCACCATCAGGCGGTCGTGATCGGACCGTGTCTGTGTGATGCCGGTCTGCTGGCGAACGATCGAGCGGCTGCCGTCACAGCCCACAACATAATCGGCGCGCAGGGCGCTCGTGCTGCCATCGTGGTCGACGATCGCGACATCGACGCCGTCGTCATCCTGGTGAACGTCCTCGCAGGTCCAGCCATACATCGTCCTGATGGCAGGGATTTGCGCCGCCCTTTGCCGCAGCACAGCCTCGGTGGCGTATTGCGGCAGCCGCTCGTTGTCGGCGAAATAAAATGGACGCACGAGTTCGCGCTGCAGCCAATCGTAGCGGTAGCCGCTGAGCAACTTGCCGTAGATTGTCGTGCCACCGATGCCGTAATCCGGCGGAATGGTGCGGGCGGCACGTAATTCGTTTTCTGCACCCCAGAAGTAGAAGTGCTCCATGGTACGCTGGGTCAGGTTCTGACCTTTGGGGATCGGTTGCGGATTCTCATATCTCTCGACCAGGATCGAACGAATGCCCCGCAGACCAAGATCGATTGCGAGACCGACGCCGACCGGTCCACCACCGACGATCACAACGGGGGCATGATTTTCAGGGTTCTTCGTCATCCAAACTGACTCTTCGCGACGCCTGCGACTAGAAATTCGTCGAACTTCGGTGCCATACGATCTCGCATGGCGGCCAACACGATGTCCACTCCGGATCCCAAAGCTGTGCTCAGCGGCGTGATGCGTGCATCGGGCCTCGGCGACGCGGCTATGAGCGATGTCGAACTGACCGGCTCAGAGCCCGCGCTGCCGTCCTCCTTCGCGGTGGGAACGGCGGCGCAGGCGACGATTGCGGCTGCGGCGCTCGCTGCGGCTGATGTGTGGCGGCGCCGGACCGGCCGGCGCCAGCGTGTCGGCGTCGATATGCGCAACGCGGCCATCGAATTCCGCAGCGAGCGTTATGTGCGCGTCGACGGCACGGTACCGGCCGCGTATCGCGGGCCGAGTGCAGGCTTGTTTCGCTGCGGCGACGGCCGCTGGGTGCGGCTTCATACCAATTTGCCCCATCATCGCCGTGGCGTCCTTGCGCTCCTGCGTTGCAATGACGAGCGGCATGCCGTGCAGCGCGCTCTCGACGATTGGCAGGGCGAGGCGTTCGAGACTGCAGCGGCGCAAGCGGGCCTTGCGGTTACGGCATGTCGGACCTTTGCCGAGTGGGATCGGCACCCGCAGGGCCGTGCGGTCGCCGGGCTTCCGCTCTTCACGATCGAACAGGTCGGCGACGCGCCGCCGCAACTGCTGGGCGCCGCGGAGCGCCCGCTCGGCGGCATCAAAGTGCTCGACTTGACCCGCATCATTGCCGGTCCGGTGTGCAGCCGCACGCTTGCCGCTCATGGCGCCGGTGTTCTCCTGGTCACGGCGCCGCATTTGGCATCGCTTTACCCGCTCGTCATCGATACCGGCCGCGGGAAATTGTCGACATCGATCGATCTGCGCGCGGCCGCCGGCCGCGAAGTGCTTACTGCGCTGGTGCGGGAAGCGGATATCTTCGTGCAAGGTTATCGGCCCGGGGCCATCGCGGCGTTCGGCTTCGGACCCGAAGACGTGGCGCGGCTACGCCCCGGTATCATCTATGTTTCGCTAAGCGCTTACGGACATGAGGGCCCCTGGGCCGGGCGACGCGGCTTCGATTCGCTGGTGCAAACGGCAAGCGGCTTCAATATGGCGGAAGCGGAGGCCTTTGGCGCTGGCGAACCGAGGCCGCTGCCGGCCCAAGCGCTCGATCATGCCACCGGTTACATCATGGCGCTCGGGGCGACGACGGCATTGGCACGGCGCGCCGAGCGCGGCGGTAGCTGGCATGTGCGGGCGTCGCTGGCGCAGACGGGCACCTGGCTGCGCAAGCTTGGCCGCATTGATGGCGTGGCTTGTCCCGATCCGCAATTCGATGATGTGCGCGATCGCTTGGAGGAGACGGTCTCCGGTTTCGGCCGGCTTACGGCGGTGCGCCACGCCGCGGTCATGGCCGAAACGCCGCCGCATTGGTTGCGGCCCACTGTTCCGCTCGGCAGCCACACGCCGGCATGGCCGTAATCGTTCAGCGGCGCTTCGTCTCGCTCGCCGTGATGAAGCCGAACACCATCGGGTTGAAGATCTTCGGCTCCTCGATATTCACCAGATGGCCGCACTGCGGGACGATCTCGAGCCGCGCCCCCGGGATTGTCTGGTGCAAAAAATGGCTCGGCTTGATGCAAGGCTCGTCTTCGTCGCCGGCGACGATGAGTGTCGGGACTTGCAGCGCCGCTGCGCGTTCCTTGTGCGCATAGATCGGTGGTCGGCGCGCCTGTACGCCGCGCATGGTGTTAGCAATACCGAGCGGCGATACCGTCGCCAGCTGGTCGATGAATTTTTTGTACTCGGCAGGGTTCTTGTCCTTGAGCCGGTGCCGGCTGGGGATTCCAGCATGCGCTCGGCGAGCGCCTTGCCGCCGGCCGATTGGGCGAAATCGGCTTGCGCCTCCATGCTCGCTTTGTATTCGCCCTGCGGCTGATCGGAGCCGCTGCCGATGCTGCACAGAACAATCGAACGGGCGCGCGACGGATGGCGCAGCGCAAATTGCAGGACCGATGCCGCGCCCATCGACACACCCAGGAGATGCGCGTCTTCGAGACCCGCGGCATCGAGCACGGCGCCGATGTCGGCCGCGGCGATATCCTGCGAATAGGCGTCCTGATGCGGCGGCACGTCGGAAGGCGGATAGCCGCGGGCATTGAAGGTGACGACCTTGAAGCGCGGCGACCAAGCGTCGACCTGGAAATGAAACGAGGCGTGTGAGCCGCCGAGCTCATGCACCAGGACGATCGGCGGTCCTGCGCCGTGCGTCTCGTAATGGAGCTGAATGCCGTCGCTGGTCTTGGCCTTGGACATTGCGGACTTTCGCTGCGATTGCGCGAAAACTCAACGGATCACGGAACGCGCATAGCCGAACCGATCAAAATCGCATTCGTACGCACGATAGATACGTTCCGCAAGCTCCGGCGTGTAATGCTCCGCCCAATGATCGTGATAAGATGCATTGAGGGGCTGCATGGCGTCGCGCCGAACGGCGTCGTCGGCGCCCAGATGGTCCAGCACCTGAATGAAGTCCTCAATAAACGATTCCACCTTGCCAACAAGGTCCAGCGTGATTCCCGGCATTGACAGAATGTCAGCTTGAACCTGGATGTGGGTGTCGGACCGGCTCGACGCCGTCGATGCCGCGAAGACCACGAAGTCCGCGAATGACATCGTGCAGTCCCGACCTGTCGGCAGGCGGGAATCAATCTCCATTCGTTTTGCAAGATACATGTCCACCAACCGGTCGCCGGCAACAAGCGGCTTGCCGCGAAACTTGTCGGCCCAACAGGATACTGCGCGTGCGTAGGGATTGCGAACAAAGGAAAATCTCAATGTCCGCGGACTTGTCGCCAAACGATAAAACGAGCTGATCGTCATGCTGCGCGGACTGCGCATCCCAAATTTGAGCCATCTGTTTGGTTTGGGAGAGCGCGAATACTGCCGGGCCACCCGCAGCAGCGTCGCGCGAATTCGCGTTGATGCGGCCTTTGGCACAACGGCATAAATCAGATTGTGCGCGGGAAGCGTCTTGAGAAGGTGGTCGGGATCATAACTGCCGGCTTTCAATTGGTCATAAAAAGCCATCGCCGCAGGATCGAAATGGTCGGCAATACGTCTGCCCGCCTCCCAATAAATCTGTTTGGCGCTGACTTCGATCGGCCGCAGGAGGCGCATGCGCAGCGTTGTTTGAATCAAGCCGCGCCCCCTACATTGCCGAATAAATGACTCCAAAATTACTGTCAAATTAAAGTCTTGTTAGAATGCCGGCGCGGAGCACGCGCGTAACGAATCCATAAAATGTCCGCCGGCGTTTGCGCGCCGCTCCTGATCGCCTCGGAGAAGCGCGATCCGTTGGTCGGCCGATATCTGGTCACTTGCCTCGATTTCGGGATTGTATTCTGCTGCCTGTGCCTCGTTGCCGCTCAGGCGGGTGGTCGGAGGGCGTTTCGGGATGGAGTGCTCATGGATTTCGGGTTCACCGAAGAACAGCGGCTGCTGCGCGACAGCGTGCGCAAGCTGATGGCGAAGCATGCGACGCCCGACGCAGTGCGCCGGCATGATCGCGAGCGCAGCTATCCCGAAGAGCTCTATCAGGCCTGGATCGAGGCCGGCCTGCTGGCGCTGCCGTTCCCCGAGGACTACGGCGGCGCCGGCGGCAGCGTCATCGATATGGCGATTGTCGCCGAGGAAATCGCGCACACCAGCGCCGATCTGGTGATGGCCTACGCGGGCAATATCTTTTGCGGGCTCAACCTCGTGCGCAAAGCGTCGGAAGAGCAGAAGCGCACGTGGTTGCCAAAACTTTTTGCCGGCGAAGTCAAATTCTCGATCTCGATGTCCGAGCCCGACGCCGGGTCCGACATCGGCGCGATGCGGACCACCGCGGTGCGCGACGGCAACGCAGTGGGTGATCGACGGCCAGAAAATCTGGGCCTCGACGGCGGGCGCCAAGAACAATGTCATCAACCTCTATGTGAAGACCGACCCCAAGGCGCATTACCGCCAGGGCATGTCGCTGTTCCTGGTCGACAACGACACGCCGGGCCTGACGTTGCGCAAGCTCGATATGCTCGGCCGGCGCGCCACCGGCACCTATGAGCTTACCTTCGACCAGGTACGGGTGCCGCCCGACCGCCTGGTCGGCGGCGAGAACAAAGGCTGGGACTGCGTCATGTCCGGCCTGCAGGTCGAGCGCGCCACGTCGGCCGCCGGCAATGTCGGCGCGGCGCAGGCGGTCGTCGATCTCGCCGTGCAATACGCCAAGGAGCGCAAGCAGTTCGGCCGCCCGATCGGCACCAATCAGGCGATCGCGCACATGCTGGCCGACATGCAGACCGAGGTCGAAGCCGCGCGCACGCTGATGTGGCGCGCCGCCTGGATGGTCTCGTCGGGTCAGGATGCGCTGCGCGAGATCACCATGGCCAAGCTGTTCACGTCGGAGACCTATGTCAAGATCGCGAACCAGGGCATGCAGGTGCTCGGCGGCTTCGGCTACAACGAGGAGTTCGATATGGAGCGGCATTTCCGCGACTCCCGCGCCGCGACCATCGCGGCCGGCACCTCGCAGATCCAGCGCAACCTCATCGCCAATCTGATGGGGTTGAAAGTGCAGTAGCGTGCGTAACACGCCGTTACGCGAACGGGGTGAAGCGGTCGCACCGGCCGCGGGTTTTGCCTATACTGATGGCCAGGATAGGCGGGGAGAACCGCGATGAGCTCGGCGCGCTTTCTGGCTACTTGTATTTCTCTCGTGCTGTTTGCCACTCCGCTGTTTGCCGCTCCGCTGTTCGCTAGCGACCCGCACCCGCCGCAACTTACCGTGTCCTTCCTGGCGCAGCCGGCACCGATCGTGCAAAACGGCGCCACGCGTCTCGTCTACGAAATGGTGATCACCAACTTTTCCAACAACGCGTACGTTCTCGACACCGTTGAAGCGAAAGCGGGTGCGGCGCAATTCACATTTGCCGCCTCGGACCTCGCCAGCATGATCGTTCGCCTCGGCGCGAGGGGCCAACCGGGAAGCCCGACGGATCGAACGATCGATGGCGGCCGTGGCGTGATCGTTTTCCTGCTGCTCGATCTCGGCAACGGCAGCGCGCCGAGCACGATCGAACATACGCTTCACGTCCTTGACGACAAGAACGAAGCTCACGCCATTCAGCTTGCGCCGCTGTCAGTTTCGAATGAAGCGCCGATCGTTGTCGCGCCGCCGCTGCGCGGCGACTGGATCGCCGGAGATTCCGTCAACAACAAACCTGACGCTGCCCATCGCCGAGCCGTGCTGATCGACGACGGCCATGCCTGGCTGTCACAGCGTTACGCCATTGACTGGGTTCAGTATCAAACGGTGGATGGCGTGCGTACCACCTGGAAGGGACCGGAAGACAAGAACGACAGCTATTTCTGCTACGATCAGCCAATCTACAGTGTCGCCGCCGGCAAAGTGGTCGGCATCGCCGACGGCTTGCCGGAGAATGTGCCGCACTCTGGCAAATACGCCATTGCGATCGACTTCAACAACGCCGCCGGAAATCACGCGGTCATCCAAATCGCGCCTCGTCGGTACGTCCTGTATGCACACATGCGGCCCGGTACCTTGCAAGTTAAAGTCGGAGATACGGTCAAAATCGGCGATATCCTGGGACATGTCGGCAATACCGGCAGTTCGACCGAGCCACACCTGCACATGCATATTGACGATCAGCCTTCGTTTCTCGCCGGCAATGGCGTGCCTTATGAGTTTACGCAGGGCAGCGAAAGTGACCCCGTTCAGGCCAACGTCAGTTCACCGACGGCCATCAGCTTTGGCCCGATCGGACCGCAACGGCCGTTCTCTAACGATTACCCGGCCGAAAATGCGCTCGTGACCTTTAAGTGAGCGATCAGCCTCGGTCGCCGACGAGGCGGACGCCGGGCACGGTTCGCTCTATCCACACGAGGACGATCAAGCCACGTGCCTGACAGGTGAACAGTAGTTCAGGAACAGCAACGCTCGAGCCGCACGAGCGGTTTTGCGGCAAATCGCGATCGGTTGCCTTACCGCGGCCAAAATTTGGCAGCATCGGGACGTGATCCGTGTGCATGGTTCCAACACGTAAGGGTTCATGATGTCACCGTCGCCGTCCGAGGGGCAGACGCCCGAGGAGACTGGAAAGCAGGTCAACGAGCTGTTCGAATTGCTGGACTTGAGCCAGGCGGTCGAGACCGAAGAGTTCCGGGTCTTTTTAGATCACATTCCATTCGCGATCGTCATTTCCAAGCTCATGGGCGGCGAGCAGCGCATCGTGTATGCGAACAAGGCCTTCGAGGCGCTGACGCAGCAGACTTACGCGGCAATCAAAGGCAAGGGATGGTCCGTCCTCGATTCATTCATCCGCGAAGACGACCCGCACACACGCTTCAGTGAGGCGCTTTCGAACAGCGACGATTTCGTCGGCACCTTCAAACAAGAGCAGCCGAAGCTCGCGCTCATAGAAGTTTACACGGGTCTCATCGAGAACGAGGACGCCGGAAAAACCTACCGCATCGTCGCGCTGATCGACGTCACCGAACGAGAGCGGGCGTACCGCGAAGAATTCGCCCAACAACTCCGCGACAAAGACTTGCTGCTCAAGGAAATTCAGCATCGGGTCAGGAACAATCTGCAGCTTATCACCGCGCTCATCCGCCTCGACGCCCGCAACCAGCGCAAGGAAGACAGGGTCAATCTGGATCGTTTGGCGGGGCGTATCGATTCGTTGCGTCTGCTCTACCAGGACCTTACGGCCGAGGGACTGGGACAGGCGATCGACCTCGGACACTACGTTAGCCAGATCGCGACGGCCGTCATGCACACCTATGCGGTCGACGGCATCAGGCTTGACGTCAAGGTCGACCACGCCCCCATTTCGATCAACGTCGCCATGCCGGTCGGCCTGCTCGTCAACGAACTCCTGACCAACGCGTTCAAGTACGCCTTCCAGGGCCGGGACGGCGGCACACTCACCGTGCGCTGCCTGCACGAGAACGACAATCAATACCGGATCGTCGTGGCCGACGACGGCGTTGGTCTGCCCGATAACGTCCAGTGGCCTGTTTCCGGCAAGCTCGGTGCGCTTATCCTCCAGTCCTTGCGCGAGAACGCCGAGACCGAATTCAAGGTCGAGAGCGGCGCCGGCAAGGGCATGCGAGTGACGATCGACTTCGTGCACAAACCCGCGATGCCGAAGCTGAACTGAAGGCCCCTCTCTCCGAAAGGCCTCACCTGCTCGCAATGCTCGCGACCCTCTCCCCGCCGGGGAGAGGGAGAGTGCAACCAAAATTCGGAACGATGGGCCGGCGGATAGGTCGCGCGGCGGATGTCGCTGCGCTCACCCGACTACACCGCTAATTCAGCCCGCGCCGAAGGGAAAAGATCCGGAGCGCGTTAATCGCGATCGTGAGCACGGAAGCCTTCGGCGGGTCGCATTCCGCGTTGCCGAGGCTGGCGCACTCAATGGAGAGCTTGTGGTCACGGTCGCAATGAGCGCAGTAAATTTCAAGCTCGAGCGATCGAACCGTCGTTAACGTACTTTGATCGGTTCGAATGCCGGGATCAATGACGCCGCCCGTACGGGGACATCTGAAAATCAGGCTATCCATGGCCGCCACCACTTTTATGACTGTCGTTGCACCCAGATGCGATTTGAAATCAGGGTTGGTTAACGAACCATTAATAGCGCAATCAAAAGGAGTGGCCGAAGCGGCCGCGTCGGCCGCCCCCGGAGAGCCGGAAGGGGTCCACAGGATAAGACCGAGGCCTATCTGATCTGGAAATTAGTAGCCGGATGGATTGACTGCAGCTTTGCATCGATCTTGATCCACATATCGTGGTACTTGATGATGCGGGTAATATCTTTCGGACGGACGCCCTTCAATCGACGGATGTCCGAGTTGTGTTGCAGGTCGGCCTTCTTGACCCGCATACAGTCAACATCTGAGAGAATGATGTTGAGATACTCCTCGTCATTCTGCCCTTTTTTCTTGGTCAGTTTTTCGATGGCTTTGACGACGCGAGGGGAGATACCTTGGCGAAGCATGTCCTTCGCCGTGATCTTGGTATCTTCGATCAGGTCGTGGCCGACCGCGATGCACTGCAACTCCTCGTCATCCGTGTGCAGGTTGTCCATGACTTTGAGCACGTGCAGGATGTACGGGTTGCCACCTTTGTCGAACTGACCGGCGTGGCCTTTGACCGCCAAGCGGATCATCTTGTCGAGCATTTCGCCTTTTTCCAATGGTCGATCCCCGGGGTCGAAGCCGCGCCTTTGGCGTTTGACGAAAAGCTATCAGGAGGAAGTTTAACCGTCGAGACGCGGCCGCTGGGGCGCGAGGAAGAAGTCACTCCGCCGCCGCTTTTGCCATTCCGGCCCCGTTGAGCGCGGCCCAGACGCGCCCCGAAGTCGCCGGCATGTCGATGTGCTCGATGCCGAGCGGCTTGAGGGCGTCGAGGATGGCGCCGATGACGGCGGGCGGTGCGCCGGTGGCGCCGGCTTCGCCGGCGCCTTTGACGCCGAGCGGGTTGGTTTTGGCAGGGATTTCGGTCAGCTCGGAAACCAGGTCGGGAAAGTCCTCGGCGCGCGGCATGGCGTAATCCTGGAAGCTGCCGGTGATGAGCTGGCCGTCGCTGTCGAACACGATCGCTTCCATCAGCGCCTGGCCGACGCCTTGCGCGACGCCGCCGTGGATTTGTCCCTCGCAGAGCAGCTTGTTCATGATCCTGCCGACATCGTCGACCGCGGCATAACGCGCCAAGGTGACCACGCCGGTCTCGGGATCGATCTCGACTTCGCAGACGTGGCAGCCGTTGGGATAATTCGGCGGCTCGGCCGCGAACGTGCCGGAGGCTTCGAGGCCGACGTCGAATTGCGGCGGCAGCATCGCCGGTCGGTAGAACGCCTTGGCGACATCGGTGAGCGCCATCGAACGGTCGGTGCCGACGATGTGGAAGTGGCCGTCCTTGAATTCGATGTCGCCCGCCGCGGCCTCCATCATCATGGCCGCCATCGGCTTGGCCTTTTCGATGATGCCGTCGGCGGCGCGCTTGAGCGCATTGCCGCCGACATGCATGCTGCGCGAGCCGTAGCTGCCGCGCCCGATCGGCACTTCGTCGGTGTCGCCCTGCACGTAGCGAATGTTCTCGAACGGCACGCCGAGCCACTCGTGCACCATCTGCGCATAGACGGTGTGGTGGCCCTGGCCGTGCGAATGGGTGCCGGCCACGATGGTGATCATGCCGCTCGGATCGAAGCGCAGCACCATGCGGTCGTTGAATACCGCGGCCTCCTCGAGGAAATAGCCGATGCCGCGGCCGCGCAGCTTGCCGCTCTTCTTCGATGCCGCCGCGCGCTTGGCGAAGCCGTCCCAGTCGGCGAGCTTCAGGCATTCGTCCATCACATGGACGAAATCGCCGCTGTCGTAGGTGATGCCGGTCTGCAGCTTGTGCGGCATCGCGGACTGCAGGAATGAAATTGCGCCGCCGGATCTCGATCGGGTCGAGGCCGATGATGCGCGCCGCGCGGTCGAGCAACTGTTCGATCAGATAGGTCGCCTCCGGCCGGCCGGCGCCGCGATAGGGCGCCAGCGGAATGGTGTTGGTGAACACGGCCTTGCCGACTGCCAGCACCGCCGGGATCTGATAGACGCCGGGCGCCAGCCGCATCGCGAACAACGGCACCACCATCGAGGCGCCGAACACGTGCGAGCCCATGGCGTGCAGCGCATTGACGCGCAGGCCCAAAATCTTGCCGTGCTCGTCGAGCGCCAGTTCGCCGGTGACGACCTGGTCGCGGCCCTGCGAGTCGCCCAGCAGCGCTTCCGAGCGCGTCGCCACCCATTTGACCGGACGGCCGCCGACGCGGCGCGACGCCCACACCACCAGCGCATCCTCGGGATAGCCGCCGTGCTTCATGCCGAAGCCGCCGCCGACGTCCGGCGAGATGACGCGCAGCTTGGTCTCGGGGATTTTCAACACCTGGGCCGCCACCGACGTGCGGGTGCCGTGCGGGTTCTGCGATGTCGAGTACAGCGTGTAGCTGTCGCTGTCGGGATGATACTGGCCGATCGCGGCGCGCGGCTCGATCGCGTTGGCGGTAATCCGGCTGTTGTTGAGCTTGAGCGAAACCACGTGCTTGGCGCTGGCGAACGCGGCGTCGGTCGCGTCCTTGTTGCCCATCATCAGCGTGAACGCAACGTTGTTGGGCGCCTCGTCCCACACCGCGGGCGCGCTCGGCTTCACCGCATCTTCGACGGTGATGACGGCCGGCAGCGGCTCGTAGTCGATCTCGATCAATTCGGCGGCGTTGCGCGCCTGCACCGGCGTTTCCGCGACCACGAAGGCGACGCGGTCGCCGACCGCGCGCACCTTGTCGGCTTCGAGGATCGCACGCAGCGTGCGGAAGCCCTTCGGGCCGCCCATATCCTCCGGCATCGGAGGCGCGAGGCCGCCGAGCTTGTCGGCGACGACATCGGCGCCGGTGAGCACCGCGAGCACGCCCTCGGCCGCCCTAGCCTTGGCGGTGTCGACGCTTTTGATGCGCGCATGCGCATGCGGCGACATGACAACGGCCGCGTAGCACTGGTGCGGCAGCTCGATGTCGTCGACATAGCGGCCGCGGCCGGTGATGAAGCGCGGGTCCTCGACCCGGGGCACGGGCTGACCGATGCCGAACTTGTTCACGCGTTTCTCCTCGCCGTGATACGGCCGGACGCGATGCCCGGTATGGCGGGCATTCGCGCGGCCGTTACGCAAGTCACCTTATACTTGCGATTGGCGGCGATGAGAATGGACGCTGTCCATGGCGCGCGGCGCGTAATGAAAGACCCGGGCCGCCCGATATTCGAGCGGCCCGGAGCGTGGTTCGTCGTGCCAGGAGAGCGACGCTCAGCCCCACCTGTAGGCGATGGCTCCAGCCGTTGAACGCGGGCGGGTGCGAATCCTGTGGCCGTCGTTGCCCGATTCAACCACCCACATACCGTGGTCCTGGCCGACGATCTTGCCGACGTGATGGGGCCATACGACGACGGCGCCGACGCCAGCCGGTCCAGCGTGCCCCCAGTGCGCCCAGTTACGCGCGAGGTTGAACGAGGTGCCGGGATCGTGGGAAACAAGCTGCCTCATTTCCCAACCGCACCACGCTGCGGGACGTCCCCCAAGGTGGCTGCGTCCGCGACTTTCGGCGGCGTAACGATAACGATGCCGAGACGAATAGCTGCTCTCTCTTGCCGACGAACGATAGCCGACCCATTCCGCCGAATGGCGGCGCGCTACTCTCTGTGATGAATAGGAGCGCGGCATTGTCTGTTGCGAAAAGGGATAGGCTGCTCCTTCATATGAATAAGAGTTCGCGGCTCGACGTTGCGCATAAGGACGACGCGTCACTCTCTCAGATGAATAAGGGGAGGCCATTGTCCACGCCGAATAGGGGTAGGCAGCTCTTTCGGCCGAATAAGAAGACGCTTGTCTGTCTGCAAAATAACGGTGCGAATAGCGGTGCCGTTCGCGCTCTGAATAGCGACGCTCGCTGAAATGGCGTCTTGCTTCATGGCGCGTTGTTTCATGGCGCGTTGCCTCATGGCGCCTTGCCTCATGGCGCTTCGCTTCATGGTGATCTGCTTCGTGGTGATGATGCACGCGAGCCTCTGCGGCCTGCGCAAATATAAACGTAGTGGCGATGGCAAGCATTATGGTCGTCAACTTCATGCGATACTCCTACTCTCGATCAGTTCAACTCTTATGGCCATCTGCAAATAAAAAACCCGCCGAACTGTTAGGTTGAGCGGGATCACAGATGGAACTGCCTTGCTATCAAGCGATGGCGAGGGCGTCTTATCATCAATGCCATCGATGATCAGGTCCTGATTTGCATGGCAAGTATTTGGTAGGTGGGCGGCGATCGTCAAATTTTCGCCTCTTTGGACCGGCCGAAAATCGAGTAATAATTTGTTGGTTTTTCAGATCGGCGAACCGAAGCGCCGCATACTGTGGCTGGAATCCGGCCGCTGATCGTGCCAGCGGCGGGTACGCCGCGAATTTCCATTGTGATGTGGGAACTTACGGTTCCTTCAATTCGTCACATGCTGGAACGATTGCGGCTTTGGCTGGCACCCACAGCCGTGGACCGCGTCAATGGAGATGACCATCCAATGCTGCGCCAAGCGAACTTCGAGAATTTGGCCGGTGCGGCCGATCCAATCTCGGCCTTGCGGAAACCCCGCCTTCGCCTTATTCGAGCGCGCGACAACGTACAATTGAAGAGGGGCGCACGTGCCGCATCATGCCGACGTGACCGAGAGGCTGGCTCGCTGGGTGGTGACTACGCAGTGGAGCGATCTGCCGCCGCAGGTGACGCATCAGGCCAAGCGCTCGATGATGAATTTCTTTGCCGTCGCGCTGACCGGCTGCCGCGACGGGACGATCGAGACCGCGCTGCAACTGCTCGCCACGTTCTCGGGTGGCCGGCAGGCGACGGTGATTGGCCGTCGCGAGCGTATCGATGCGCCGAGTGCGGCGTTCCTTAATGCCGCCGGCGCCAATGTGCTCGACTTCTGCGATACCCATGTGCGCACGGCGATCCATCCGACCGCTCCGGTTGCACCGGCGCTGCTTGCGCTCGCGGAGCTCAAACGCATGGGCGGCCGCGAGCTTCTGCTCGCTTTCATACTGGGCCAGGAGGTGGAGTGCCGCATCGGCCTCGCGATGTCGCCGAGCCATTACAACAAAGGCTGGCACATTACCGCGTCTTGCGGCGTGTTCGGCGCCGCTGCCGCCAGCGGCAGGATTTTGGCGCTTGATGTCGCGCCGACGGTGTGGGCGCTCGGCATCGCGTCGACGCAGTCAGCCGGCTTGTGCGAGTGCCTCGGTACGCCGGCAAAGAGCGTCGGTGTCGGCAATGCCGCGCGCAACGGCCTGTTGTCGGCGCTGCTGGCCGCGAAAAATTTAAAAGGGCCGCCGGAGCCGCTCAACGGCGCGCAGGGATTTTACAACGCGATGGGCGAGACCCCGAAACTGTCGTGCCTCACCGACGGCCTTGGCGAAAGCTGGGAGATCATGGCGACGGCCTACAAGCCTTATCCATGCGGCTTCGTGATTCATCCGGTGCTCGATTGTGCACTGGACTGGCGGCGTGACAATCCGCAAGCCATTGTGGTGAAGGTCGTTGTGACGGGAAATCCACTGCTCGCCACCCGCGCCGACCGGCCACATATTTCCACCGGCCGCGAATCGCAAGTCAGCGTGCAGCACGCGGTTGCCGCCGCATTGATCAGCGGCAAGGCCGGACTCGACCAGTTCACAGACGCCTGCGTCAACGATCCCGAAGTCGTGGCGCTGCGTGGCAAAGTCGAAGTTGTGCGGGATGTCAGCCTTCCCAACACCGCGGCCGCCGTCGCGATTGTCGCCGCGGATGGCAAGATTCACAACCTCTCGCAGCCGGCGGCGCGCGGCAGCGACGCCAATCCGATGACGGATACGGCGCTTGAAGATAAGTTGCGGGCCGCGGCGACGGGCTGGAATCCACGCCACGACGTCGAACCATTGATCGATACGATTTGGCAATTGGACGAGTGTGGGGATGTCGCGAAGCTCGCGGCGCTTACCGTGCCGCGCGACTGAGTTGAACCGCGATTGCGAATTATGCGACCGCGGCCTTCAAGAACAATTGCGTCGTCAGCAGCTTCATCGGTACGATGCGCAGCATAATTTTCGAAGGGAGTGTGCTATTCCTCTCGCCAATCGAATCGGGGCACGGCCAAGCCACGTACTCCCGCAGTGACGAATAGACTTTCAAGGGAACTATGGCTCTCGACATCCAGCGCATCGCGGCGGCTGTGCATTATATTATTGCGAAAGCCAGGCCCGGCAAGCTTGGCTACGTGAAGCTCAATAAAATTATGTGGTACGCGGATTTGGCGTACTATCGTCGACACGGTGTATCGATTAGCGGATTACAGCACTACACGCGGTCGCCCCAAGGCCCGATGTCGAAAGAAGTGTCGCAGCAGGTTCTTCTCCTGGCCAAAGAAGGAAAAGCAGCGGAAAAAAATGTCAGAGCCGCCGGTTATGTCCGCCGAGAGATGATCTCCCTGGCGCAGCCCGACATTTCCGCACTCACCGCCGAGCAGGTGATCATTCTGGATCGGGTCGTTGCGATCATTTCGCCGCTTACGGCGAACAAGCTCACCCAGATCACCCAGGCCGATCCGCTTTGGAAGGAGCTTGGCAATAACGACGCCATGTATGTGTCGACCGGCTCTGTCATTTCGCGGCCGGATATTTTAGCCCGCTTGAAATAGCCAACCGAGCGGCGGCAAATTCACGGGCGGAGTTGCCGCCGGTCACCAAAGCGGCGGATCGATAAACGCAAAGGACGAGCCATACCAGCTCGATCGCGACCCGCCCCAGCGGTACCCCCATTGGTACCAGTAGTAGCCAAAATGGACCCGGGGACGGGCCCATCGGACCAAATGCCGGTGATGAATAATCGTCGTGTGTCTTTTCATTGTCGCGAGCGGCAAATCTGAAGCACTCGCGGCAAGCGGCGAAGCAACCAACGCCGCCGCTAACACGATGAGAGCAATTCGCATTGTTTCCCCCAAAGGCCGTGGGTTAAAACTTACCACGATCCGAAAAATGCCGGCCGTTCGGAAGCATACCCCAACGGGGCGGACAAGGGAGCCGAATAGGCTTGGCGCCGCCACGCCTCAATTCGTTTATGCTTTTTGGCCTTGCGCGCAAGGCGAACCCGCTCTGCCGCCAACTTACTATCTTGCATCTCTTCGATTGCAACTGCGGCCGGCGCTGCCGCGATCCGGGCGCTCTCTTCATTCTTACTTGTATCGACCTTGCTTGTATCGACCTTGCTTGTATCGAGGGGCCGGGTCGGTGCCGGTGACGGCACGATGCTCGCGTTATGCGTTGCCGCGACGGGTGCTTGTGCTTGCGGTTGCTCCGACGGAACCGGGGAAACATCAAGCGCTGCGGGCGGTATTTGAATCTGCGGCTGCGGCGCGATAGCTGCGCTCTTCATGGGCGGACCGGCTTGCCTCACGACCGTCCGTGCGACGACCGGCGTGTTGGGATCCGGTGCCGCCGTCGGCCGTTCGACCAGCGATAACACCACCGCAGCGCTGGCAATGCCGCCCACCGCTGCTGCCACCAGCACGGTACGCAGCGAACGCACAAAGCTCGGAGCGGGCGCGAGGTAGCCCCATTCCGGATGAAAATTGCCGCTCGATCGCATCACGACCTCACTGGCAGGCCAAATGCTGAGCGCATGCCATCTACTGCCGCCGAACCGGGAACGCCTGGGACGGAGAGCCGTTCCCTGCGGCTTTCGGATATTGAAGTTCCACGCTTGGTAGGCAGATAGGAACTTCAATGCGGCCACGCTAGGCTGCGCGTTTCGTGCACACTCTACGGCAGCGGGGGAAAGCGTTTATGAACACGGTGGTCAACAATAAGCGCGTATTTTACGTGTCGCCGCACACGCCGGCCGGCTATGTCGCGTTGCTTGGCAAGCGCGACGACGTGCGGCTCGACAAGCTCGAGCACGAGAGTCCCGCCGCCGTGGCCACGCCCGTCCTTGCCGCCGCTCACGCCTATCAGACCAGTTCGACGCGTGACGAACTGGCACGGCACTATCATACCGGCGCCGATTTGTTGCGCCAAACGCCCAATCTCCTGGTCGTGTCGACCAACGGCGCCGGCTACGACACGGTCGACGTCAAGGCCTGCACCGAACATGGCGTGCTGGTCGTCAACCAATCGGGCGGTAATGCCGAAGCGGTCGCCGAGCATGTGGTCGGCATGATGCTGTGTCTGGTCAAGCGCGTCGGCGAGTGTGATCGCGCGCTGCGTGGCGGCACCCTGACGAACCGCGCCGATTTCATGGGCCGTGAGGCATTCGGCAAAACAATCGGCATCGTCGGCCTCGGCAATGTTGGCCGCCGTATCGCGGAGCTTTGCGGCGGCCTCATGCGCATGGAGGTTCTGGCTTACGACCCGTACCTCAGTGTCGAGGAGATGCGTGCGCGTGGTGCAACGAAGGTCGAGCTCGACGAACTGCTCCGCCGCGCCGATTTCGTCTCGATCAATTGTCCGCTCACCGACGAGACGCGCAAAATGATCGGCGCGCCCGAGTACGCGCTGATGCAACCGCATGCCTATTTCATTACGACGGCCCGCGGCTTCATTCACGACGAGGACGCGCTGGCGCAAGCGCTGCGCGACAAGACCATCGCCGGCGCCGGTCTCGACGTCTGGGGCAAGGAACCGCCGCCGGCCGATCACCCGCTGATGAAATTCGATAACGTGATGGTCACGGCGCACACCGCCGGTGTCACGCGGGAAGCGCGCGCCAATATGGGCAAGATCGCCGCCGAGCAGGTGCTTGATGCGCTCGACGGCAAGCCGGTCAAGCGGATCGTCAACCCGCAGGTTTGGCCGGATTACGCCAGGCGCTTCGAGCGCACCTTCGGTTTCGCGCCGCAGACGTAGCGGCTGGAGCGAAATCGTTTCGGATTGAATCGATTTTCGCTCCAGCTGGCTCCGAGCTGTCAGGCGGCTGCACGGTCGGCTGCAATCTGATCCAGCACGGCTGCGGCGTCCTCCGGTAGTTTTAGATTGGCCGCCGCGAGGTTTTCGTGCAGATGCCCAATCGACGAGGTGCCGGGAATGAGTAGGATATTGGGCGCGCGCCGAAGCAGCCACGCAAGCGCGACCTGCATCGGCGTCGCGCCGAGCCTCCTCGCTACATCGGACAGCGCCGTCGACTGCAACGGCGTGAAACCGCCGAGCGGGAAGAACGGCACATAGGCGATGCCATCGCCGGCGAGGTCGTCGATCAGGGCATCGTCGGCCCGATGAGCCAGATTGTATAAGTTCTGCACGCAGACGATCTCGCAGATCCGGCGCCCTTCGGCGATCTGCGCGGCGGTGACGTTGCTCAATCCGATGTGACGCACCAAGCCACGCCGTTGAAGTTCGGCCAAAGCCGTGAGCGGCTCCTCGATCGACCCTTCTGTGGGTTCATGGGCATTGAACATAATGCGCAGGTTGACGACAGCGAGTGCATCGAGGCCGAGGTTTCTCAGGTTGTCATGCACCGCGTTCGTCAGGTCCTCGGCTGAAAAAGCGGGGTTCCAGGAGGCGTCTTCGCCACGCGTGGCGCCGATCTTGGTGACGATCACCAAACCCTCGGGATAAGGGTGAAGCGCCTCGCGGATGAGCTGGTTGGTAATGTGCGGACCGTAAAAGTCGCTGGTGTCGATATGATCGACGCCACTTGCCACGGCTGCGCGCAGCACCCTGACGGCGCCGTCGCGGTCCTTCGGCGGCCCGAACACGCCCGGTCCGGCGAGTTGCATCGCGCCATAGCCAAGGCGCTTCACGGCGTGATCGCCAAGCTTCAGGGTTCTGGCTTTATCGATATCGGTCATGGTCTGTCTCCTTTGCATTGAGTTCTAGATAGAAAGCCTGGATGTGTGCGATAATTGACCTCAATGGAAACGGGTTGTTCGGGAAATCGAACAATGGCGACAGACCTGAGTGATCTCACCGCGTTCGTCGCAGTGGCTCGTTCCGGAGGATTCCGGGAGGCGGCGCGGGGGAGCAGCGGGAGTGCTTCCAGCTTCAGCGAAGCGGTGAGTCGGCTTGAAGCCAGGCTCGGAGTGCGGCTGCTCAACCGCACCACGCGCAGCGTCGCGCCGACTGAAGCCGGTGCGCGCCTCCTCGATCGGCTGGCTCCGGCATTGGGGGAAGTCGAGGCGGCGCTGGACGTGGTCAACGGCTTTCGGGATCGGCCGGTTGGCAGGCTCCGGCTGAACGTGCCGGTCAGCGCCGCGCGCCTTGTGCTGCCGCGGATCGTGCCGCCCTTTCTCGCCGCCTATCCCGACATCAGCCTCGAGGTGATCGCGGAGGATGGCTTCGTCGACATGCTTGCGGCCGGCTGCGACGCGGGGATCCGCTACGACGAGCGGCTCGAGCAGGACATGATCGCCATTCCGATCGGGCCACGCGAGCAGCGCTTCGCGACCGCGGCATCCCCGGCCTATCTTGACCGGCGCGGCCGGCCCGACCATCCGCGCGCGCTCCTCGGTCACGCGTGCCTGCGCAGCCGCTTCGCGAGCGGCGCGATGGCTGCCTGGGAATTTGAACGCGACGGCGAGATCGTGAAGGTCGATCCGACCGGTCCGCTCATCGTTCGGGCCGGCACCGCAACCGATCTTGCCGTCGCGGCAGCGGTTGCCGGCGGCGGCGTTATCCAGTTGTTCGAGGATTGGCTGCGTCCGTATCTCGACAGCGGCGCCCTGGAGCCCGTGCTGGAACCGTGGTGGCAACGCTTCTCGGGGCCGTTTCTGTACTATCCGAGTCGTCGCTATCTTCCCGCTCCGCTTCGCGCGTTTATCGATTTCACCAGCGCGCTCCGGCAACAGCCTCGGTCGCCGCCCGCACAGCCGGCGTAAGTTGCAAGGCGCAGTGGGAGCGACCCCCTGACGCAACATATTCAAGCGCTGCCGGGGATATGGTGTAATCGCGCGACAAGATGACAAGATCGGGGAGGCGCCTTTGTTCGTCCATCTCAAGAGGATCGGCGTTGCCAGCCTGTTGCTCGTAACGTGCCTTGCGCAAGCGTCCGCGCAGGATGCGCATCCGTGGCTCGATCAAAAACTGCTCGCTGCCGCCAAGGCCGAAGGCGGCGAGATGACCATCTATTCCTCGACCAACGAGGGCGAGGGGTTGCCGCTGTTCAAGATCTTCGAGCAGGCGACCGGCATCAAGGTCAACTACGTCCGCGGCGCCGATGCGATGTTGATGTCGCGCATGACGCTCGAATATCGCGCCAATCAGAAGTCATGGGACATCGCGCAAACCGCAACCGTCAACAAGATGCTGCCGCAGCTTCTGCTGCAATTCGATCCGCCCGAAGCCAAGGCTATCGCGCCCGAGGCGCGCGATCCTGGCCGGCGCTGGTACGGCGTCTATGCGAACTACAACACGCCGGCCTACAACACCGATCACATCAAGGCTGCCGAGCTGCCCAAGACCTACGACGATCTCGTGCAACACAAGGAGTGGGCCGGCCATGTGGCGATCGACGGCACCGATAACGAATGGCTCAAGGCGATGTTTGCGTACTACGGCGAGGCCAAGGCCACGGCGTTGATCAAGGCCATCGTGGCGGCGCTGCAGCCGGTTATCACCGACGGCCATCTTGCGCAGGCGCGTTCGGTCGGCTCCGGCGAATATTGGCTGTCGCTGAACAACTACGTCAATCTGACGATGAATGTGAAACTTGCCGGCGGCCCGATCGATTATTTCCCGCTCGATCCGGTCGCGTTGTTCTTTGGTCAAGTCGGCGTCAGCGCCAAGGCACCGCATCCGAATACGGCGCTGCTGGCGGCGAATTTCATGCTCAGCCAGGAGTGCGAAACCTTCCTGGCGAAGTTCGGTCGCATTCCGACGCGTTCCGATGTCGAGTCCAACCCGCCCGGCATCGTCGCGGCGATCAACAAGAAGAAGGTCATCACGACGCTCTTGACGCCTCAGGAAGAAGGGAAGTGGCAGCGGCTATTCAACGAATTGTTCAAGGGACGGTGAGCGCCAGTGATCCGTCACCCTGAGGTGCGAGAGCAGCGAGCCTCGAAGGGCGACGGCCCCAACGCTGCGGGCCGCGTCCTTCGAGGCCCGCGCTGCGCGCGGGCACCTCAGGACGACGGAATAGTGGAGCGGAGTGCGTGACCGTTGCCAATGAACCGGCGCATATCCTGCCCGAACTGGAACCGATAAACCTGTCCGCATCGCGCTGGCGGCAGCCGAATTACCTGTTGATCGGCTGCGTCATCATCGTCGCGTGGCTGGTTCTCGTGCCCATTGCGGCGTTGCTGCTCACCGCGTTCACCGAAGATACCGGCCTGGGTTTCGGTGCCTGGACGCTCGACAATTTCGTCGAGGCGTACGGCAACGAGCGCATCCTGCGGCTGTTTGCCAATTCCATGATCTACGCTCTGGGCACGGCCATCGTCACCTTCGTCATCGGCGGCTTCGTCGCCTGGGCGGTCGAACGCACTGACGCGCCGGGAGGTACGCTGTTCCACAATCTCGCGCTTTTATCCTTCGCAGTCCCGGGACTGCTCATGGCGATGGCCTGGATTTTCGTTTTCAGTCCCAACATCGGTTGGCTCAACGCGGTTCTGAAATCGGCATTCCATCTCAGTAGCGCGCCGGTCAACATCTATTCGATGGCTGGTATGATCTGGGCGCTGTCGAGTCACTATTTTCCGCTGGCTTATCTCGCCCTAGGGCCGGCGTTACGCACGCTCGACGTGCGCATGGAGGAAGCGGGGCTCGTTTCCGGCGGCCGCTACTGGCAGGTGCTGCCGAAAATAACGCTGCCGCTCTTGCGGCCCGCCATTCTCTCAGGCCTGCTGCTGCTCTTCGTCATGGGGCTGTCGTCCTACGAGGTGCCGCGCCTGATCGGACGGCCGGCGCGCATCGATGTCTTCACCACCGAGATCCAGGGCGCCACCACCGATACGCCGCCGGAATTCGGCGTTGCCAGCGCGCTCAGCCTGACGTTACTCTTGATCTGCATCGTCGCGGTTTATTTTTATCGCAGCGCTACCCGCAACGCCGAGGCGTTCGCCACCATTACGGGCAAGGGCTACACGCCGAACCGCATCGCGCTGCGCCGCTGGCGCTGGCCGGTATCGCTCGCGATCGGATTTGTCTTCTTCATGGCGCTCGGGCTGCCGCTGTTCACGCTGGCGTGGCAATCGTTCTTTCGCAACCTGTCGCAGCCGTTCATGGATTCCCCCGGACCCGCAACGCTGGAAAACTACCGCTTCATCCTGCGCTATCCGGTCTTCCTCGATGCCGTGCGGACCAGCGTGGTTGTTTCCGCGATGGCGGCGACCGTCGTGGTCGGCCTGACGGCGGTGATGGCCTGGATGGCGCGGCGCTCCGCTTCCCGCTTTGCCTGGCTCCTCGACCTGCTGGCGTTCGCGCCCATCGCCGTTCCGAGCGTGATCGTCGGAGCCAGCGTTCTTTTCACTTATCTGGTCGTTCCCATTCCGGTCTATAATACGATCTGGATTCTCCTCATCGCCTATGTGACGCTCTGCCTGCCCTACGGGATGCGTTTCGCCTCGAGCGGCATCACGCAGATCCACCGCGAGCTCGAGGAAGCGGCCCAAGTGTCCGGCGCCAGCGTCGGGCAGATTTTCCTGCGGGTGCTGTTCCCGCTCATTCTGCCGTTCCTGCTTGCGGCGTGGATTTACGTCTTCGTGCTCTCGGTGCGCGAGCTCGGCGCGTCGGTGTTCCTGGTCGGGCCGGGCACGAACGTGCTGGGCACCGTCAGCCTGACCATGTGGGAGGAGGGCGGCAGCTACGGTGCGGTCGCGGCGCTTGGCGTGCTGCAGATCCTGCCGCTGCTTGTGATTGTCGCCGGGTTGCGCTGGTTGGAAACGCGGGTGCAGCGACGGGCGCAAATTACCTCTCCCCGCATGCGGGGAGAGGTCGACGAGCGAAGCGAGGAGGGTGAGGGGGCCTCTCAGCGAGTTTGAGCGCTGTTTCTCTGAGCCCAGCGGAGAGGCCCCCTCACCCAACCCTCTCCCCGCGTGCGGGGAGAGGGAGTTAGCCCGTATACTCCAAAATGTGCATGCCCTGGCCCCAACGGTCGATCAGATAAAGCCGGCCCTCGTCGTCTGCGCCGATGTCGTTGGACTGGATGCCGGGCGTGCCCTCGGGTGTTTCCGGCACGTAGCAGCCGACTTCCTTGGGGTGCAGCGGATCGCTGACGTTGACCGCGCGCAGGCCGGCATTGAAATAGGTGAGGAACACGATGTCTTTCCACGGTCCGTCGGCCGGCAAATCTTCCAGGATGTTGTGCGCACCGAAGCGGCCGGGGCGGTCGTAATATTTTTCGCGCTCCGGCATGAAGGTCGCAACCGGCAGCGGATTGGTTTCCTCGCGCGCGTCGATGATCCACATGAACTGTGCGTCCCAATATTTTTCCTTGCCGCGCGCCTCGTCGGTGACAATGAGATAGGGCCGGTCGCCGATCGGCCAGCAGGTGTGGTTCGAGCCGGGAAACGGCGGGGACCATTTGATGTGGCCGACCAGCTTCATGTCGCGTAGATCGCTGCAATCGATGATCGACATGCCGCCGCCCCACCATGCGCAGTACATGCGGTTGCCGCGGATCATCGGCGGCCCGTGCAGGGTGACGGCATCCTCGCTCGGCATCGGATCGTTGCCGACCTCGTCCGAGTCTGTTTTCATCCACGGCAGGCCCCAGATGCTGATCACCTCGGGCTTGAGCGGATCGCGGATGTCGAGCGTCCAGATGACGCGCTTGTTCCAGCCCGGCGCGTCGCTCGGCATGAAGGCAAGCTGGCGCTCGAGGTCGACGCCGAAGCGGTGCGGACCGGAGCCCGGCATGTCGTAAAAGCCGATCGCCTTCGGCGTTGCCGGTATCGAAATGTCGAAGATGAAAAAGCCGGCGCGCGCGTTCTTGCCCTTGTCGCCGGCGAGTCGTTCCGAATTCACGTAGAGGAGATTGTCGCCGACGATGCGCAGCTTGTGGCAATGCACGCCGGGCGGCGCGCGGAATTCGCCGACTTTCTTCGGTTTGCGGGGATCGCGCACATCGTGCACCGTAAAACCCTCTGGGCCGTTGAAACTCGAGCCACCGACCGCGCCCACATAGGCGTGCCCCTTGTGCACCTGCACCAGGCTGCCGCCGCCCCAGGCCGCCGATGCGTCGTGGCCAAGCAGGCGAAAGTTTTTTGCTTCTTCGGGGTAAGTGGCGGGCATAAAGGCTCCTTAAGATTGCACGGCCGTGGTTTCCCTCTCCCGCTTGCGCGGGAGGGTGGGGTGGGGGCTTGCGGCGGCGACGCTTGCGCAAGCGTCAACACTTGCCCCCTCCGCCTTCGCTTCGCTCGGCTCCTCCCCCGCAAGCGGGGGAGGAAAGAAATTCACTTCACCAGCTTCATCGCTTGATCGTAGTAACTGAGATCAATGTAGCGCTGCGGATCGGCGGCCTTGCCGCCCTCGACTTCGGCACGCAGCGCCAGCACGTTCTTAAAGCCAGCAAGATCGAACTTGGCGTCGCGGGCGAAACCGAATCCGGGTTCGGCCATCAGCGCAAGGCTTTTTTCCGCGATGTCTTGTGACACCTTGAGTTTGTCGACCAGGATGGCGACGGCATCGGCGCGGTTCTTCGGATCGAGCGACCAGCGCAGCGCCTCCACGAATGCCGCAAGGTATTGTTCGAGCGTCGCCGCATGGTCGCGCGCCCAGCCGCGCTGCACGAAAGCCCCGCCGGCCTGGTAGGGACCGAGGATATCCGTGGTGCGGCCCAAACTGTGCAAACCCTTCGCCGCCGCTTCGAGCGAGTAGGGCAGGTTGAGAATGGCGCCGGCGTTGTTCTTGTCCCCGGCCAGCGCCTTGAGCCGCAGCGAGCCATTGCCGACGGCATTGAGCGTATAGTCGGCGCCGTCTTTGAGGCCATGCAGCAGCAGGATTTTTTTGGCTTGCAGCGCATAGGCGGTGTTGGTCGCATCGACCACGATGGCGTGGCCGCGGATGTCGGGAAAATCCTTGATGGTGTCCTGGACGTAAAACTCGTTGGTGCCGCTGTCGCCGCCGCTGACGATCACGATATCGACCTTGGCGACATCGATCATCGCCACCGCGTTGTCGACGGCCGAATGCACGATATCGACGGCGCCGCTCGCAAGCTCTTGGCGCTGGCGCGCGGAGCTTTTGGTGAACTCGAGTTCGACCTTCAGTCCATGCCTGGCAAAGAAGCCGCGATCCACGCCGACGTAGAACGGCAGCGACCGGGTGGTCGGAAATGTGTTGACGTGCAGCACGGTCGGTTCGGTCGCTTGGGCAAAGGCGGTGAAGGTCCACACCCCTGACAACAGGAAAATCGTACGAGAGAGCATGGTTCCTCCGCGGCGTCCAACGTGTTTTATTGTCATCATCCGCGAAGGCGGATGATCCAGTAATCACGAGCGACCGAGAATATTCAAGCCCCGTCGGCGATGACTGGATGCCCCGCATTCGCGGAGCATGACAATACAAGGTAGGCCATCGTGGCGGATCGCGTTTCTCCTCTTGTTGCCGAACATGGCAGGGCTGGATCCGAAATCTTCGGCCACCCGCGCGGGCTTACCTTCCTGTTCACGACCGAAATGTGGGAGCGCTTCTCGTATTACGGGATGCGTTCGCTGCTCGTGCTCTACATGACGAAATATCTGCTGATCGACGGACACGCCGGCAATGTGGCGGGCCTCGGTACAGTGAAGCGCGCGCTCGAATCCGTTTTCGGTCCGCTTGGCGTGCAGCCGCTGTCGTCCCAGATCTATGGCTTCTATACCGCGCTGGTCTATTTCACGCCGATCTTCGGCGGCCTGTTGGCCGACCGCGTGTTGGGCCAGCGTCGCACCGTCATCATCGGTGCGGTCGCTAATGGCGATCGGGCATTTCATGATGGCGGTCGAGCAGCTTTTTCTGTTCGCGCTGTTGGTGCTGATCCTCGGCAACGGTGCGTTCAAGCCGAATATTTCGACCCAGGTCGGCGGACTTTATGCGCCCGGCGATCGCCGCCGCGACCGCGCTTATTCGATCTTCTATGTCGGCATCAATGTCGGCGCGTTCCTCGCGCCGCTTGTCTGCGGCTCGCTCGGCGAGGAGGCTGGATGGCACTACGGTTTTGCCGCCGCCGGCGTCGGCATGCTGCATCGGGCTCGCGATTTATCTTTACGCCCTGCCGCTGTTGCCGCCCGATGAGCTGCAGAAGGCCAATGCGGCCCGTGTCGAACGCAAGCCGCTCGATCGCAACGAATGGCGCGCCGTCATTGCGCTCCTGGTGCTGTTAGTGCCCAACACATTATTCTGGGCGACCTTCGAGCAGATGGGGAACACGATCATTTTATGGGCCGATGCCAATACCGACCGCACCATCGTCTTGTTCGGCCTCAGCGCCGCAAATCCCCACGACGTGGTTTCTGGCCTTCGATCCCTTCATGATCTTCGCCTTCACGCCATTCGTCGTCGCGCTATGGCGTTGGCAGGCGGCGCGCGGGACGGAACCCTCGACTCTGACGAAAATGACGCTCGGCTGTTTCGGCGTGACGATCGCAAACCTGATTATGGTCGCGGCCGCGATGCACGCGGGTGCCGGCCGGGCAAGTTGGCTGTGGCTTCTCGGTTATTTCGTCGTCATCACCATTGGCGAGCTTTATTTATCTCCGGTTGGGCTTTCGCTGGTGACCAAGATCACGCCGGTGCGCATCCTGTCGATGATGATGGGCATATGGCTGGCGGCCAGTTTTATCGGCGGCTTCCTGTCCGGCTGGCTCGGCAGCTTTTGGAGCGGCATGGCGAAGCCGGAGTTCTTTCTGATGATCGCCGGCATTGCGGCGCTCGCCGCGGTCGCGATCTGGGCCTGCCATCGTCCGCTGCGCGGCGCATTGGGTGACGACCGTACTTAGGAATTCCGCGCGCCGGTCGTTTCGAGGGGCAGCGGCCGATGCTTGCCGTGCGCGTCGGAAGCGGCGCGACCTTGCGGTAGCAGGCCCAGCTCGCAGGCTTTTATCTGCAGGCCGAGATACTTGGAATAAATGCGGCACTGGGCGAAGCTTCCCGCGATAAACCACAGGCCGGGTTGGGCCGTGCGCGTAAACATGTTGCGCAACTCCAATCCGTCGCCGAACCCCCAGATGGGACCGACGCGGGCGGCAACATCGGCGCCGAACATTTTGCGAACCTGATGGTCCTGGCCCTTGTAGCCGGTCGCCAGCACGATCAGGTCGGCGGCGAGCGTGTCGCCGGTCCGCATCCGCGCTCCTCCGGCGACAAAGCCCGCGATATCGGAAAACTGCACCAATCCTATTTCGCGTTTCACGATCAGATCGGAACAGCCAACGTTGAAGTAGTAGCCGCCGCCTCTCGTGAGATACTTGAACTGCCATCCCGTTCCGTCTTCGCCGAAATCGAGCTTGAATCCGACGCGCTCAAGCCCTTCGAGCAGCTTCTGGTCGAGATTTTTGGCTTGTTGGGTGAGAAGGATGTGACTTTTTCTGGCCAGCGGCAGCGGGAGCGACGTCGTAATAAGATCGCAGTCTTCGAGTGACGGCCCTTCGTCATAGAGCGCGTAAGGCAATTGCGCGCTCGGTTCGACATTGACGATCATGGTCGGACTGCGCTGGACGAGCGTGACCTGTGCGCCACTGGCGTGCAGGTCTTGCGCAATGTCATGGCCGCTGTTGCCGGAGCCGATGACAAGGACATTCCTGTCCTTCCATCGGTCGCCCTCGTCGTATTGGCTGGAGTGCAGAATTGAGCCGGCGAAATTCTGCAAGGTCGGAATATCCGGAAGACTTGGGATACCGCTTACCCCCGTGGCCATGACGACGTGCCGCGGGTGCATGTCGCGCTTCGTGCCGTCGGCACCTCGGAGCACGACCGACCAGCGGCCCTGCTTTTCGTCGTATGTGCCGCCTTCGAATTCCGTAGATGTCCAGTAGTTGAGCTCCATACTTTCCACATAGGCCTCGAACCAGCCGGCCAGCTTGTCTTTGGGGATGTAGGCCGGCCAGTTCGGTGGAAACGACATGTAGGGAAGGTGATTGACGTGCGCCTGGTTGTGCAGGACCAGCGCGTGATAGCGATTGCGCCAGTTGTCGCCAATGCGCTGTCCGCGATCCACGATCAGCGTATCGATCTGCGACTGAACCAAGCGAGCCGCGGTGCAAAGCCCGGCGTGTCCGCCGCCGACGACCAGCACGACCGGATCGCGATCGGCATAAGCCGCGGCTGTCTTTCTCACGTCGAGCCAGTTGGGCCCCCGGAAATCGCGCGAGTAAGCTTTGTCTTCGGGCCGTGATCGTCCGAGCCGCTCGTGCCCAGCCATGTCGTCGAGCGTCGTGAGCAGCGTCCAAGCTTTGAACGTCCCGCCATTGTTGGCGTCGGGAACGAGCCGCACAATCCCGCTGCCGCGGCCGTCGGCCGTCTCAAACTTGAAGATCGCTTCAATCGTGTCGGTGCTTGCACGCGTCACGCGGCGCGGCGCCGTGCGGCCGGAGTCGATCGTGAAACCGGAGGGCCGCGCCCGGGCAACCTGCGCCTTGAGCTCCCGCCGTATGGCGTCCGCGCCGCTGACAGTCCTGATATGCCAGGTCAGCGCCAGCACATCGCGCCAATAGCTGTCGGTGTGAAACAGATCCCTCAGCGCGCCGTCGGCAGGGTCCGCGAGCGCCCTTTCGAACTGTGAAAGCCAATTCTCGACTTTTGCCGCAATATCTTCTGCTGCAGATCGCATTCTCGCTTCCAATAGACCGCTCCGTCGGCGGAACGCAATACGATATCCGAATTGAGTTGGCGACGCGAGCCGGGTGGGCTCGAGCAACTACCCGCCAATGCTCGGCCGCCAGCGTTCGAACCGCCGCTCGATGCGGCGCAGCAGTGTGGTGAGCACGATGCCGGCGGATGCGATGATGATGATGCCGACCATCACCTTGTCGGTCTGAAAGCGCGCGCCCGCGACCGCGATCAGATAGCCGATACCGTGGGTGGCGCCGTACATCTCGCCGACCACGATGCCGACCAGTGCGTGGGCGAGTCCGAGCCGCAATCCGGTCAGCAGCATCGGCACTGCGGAGGGCAGCGCGACGGTGAGGAACAATTGCCGGTCGTTGGAGCCGAATGAGCGCGCCACTTTGATGAAATCCGCGTTCATGGTGCGCACGCCGGTGATCGTGCTCACCAGAATGGGAAAGATTGCGCCGAGAAACACGATCGCGACTTTCGAGGCGACGCCGATGCCGAACCAGATCATGACCAGCGGCAACAGCGCTATGCGCGGCGTCGCGTAAAGCGCGGTGACGAACGGGTCGAGCACCGCGTCGACCCTGCCGTACCAGCCCATCACGATCCCGAGCGGCACGCCGATGACGATGGCGCCGCCGTAGCCGACGATGAACTCATAACCGCTGACTTCAAGGTCATAGTAGATGCTGCCGTCGGCAAACATCTCGTAGCCGGCGCGGATAATGCGGCTCGGCGACGAGGTGAACAGCGGATTGACCCAATTGAGGTCGACCGCGAGCTCCCAGAACGCCAGAAACACGAGCATCGAGATCGTGCCCAACAGCGTGTGTTCGTGGCGCCGCCAGAACGATGATTTCCGCGCCGACGTCGATGGCGGCGGTTGTTTGGATGTCTTGCTGTGAAACGGTTGCGCCCATACTCTGTTCCGTCACCCTGAGGTGCGAGCGAAGCGAGCCTCGAAGGGCAACGGCCCCAGCGCCTCGGCCGACATCCTTCGAGGGCGGCTTCGCGGCCACCTCAGGACGACGGGAAATGGGATTGCGGTCATCTGATCACTGCACCGCCGTCATGCCGGTGCTGCGCGCTTCTTCCTCGATCAGCCGCCAAATGCGCCCCTCGAGCGCGACGAACGGCGGCTGGTGCTTGAGGTCGAGGCTTCGCGCTTGCGGCAGATCGATATCGATCACGGCTTTGATGCGGGCGGGCCGCGCCGAGAACACGACGACGCGTTGCGCCAGGAAGACGGCTTCGTTGATCTGGTGGGTGATGAACAGCGCTGTCGTTTTTGCCCGCGCCAGGATCTTCAGCAGCTCGAGCTGCATGAATTCCCGCGTCTGGGCATCAAGCGCCGCGAATGGCTCGTCGAGCAGCAGCAGTGCGGGATTCATCACCAGAGCGCGAGCGATGTTGACGCGCTGGCGCATGCCGCCGGACAGCTCGTGCGGATAGTGATCGGCGAAGCCGTCGAGCCCGACCAGATCGATCAACGTATCGCCTCGCTCGGCGATGTCGCCGCGTGAGAGCTTGCCTTGCAGTTCGAGGCCGTAAACGACGTTCTGCCGCACCGTGCGCCACGGAAAGAGACTGTCGTGCTGGAACACCATGGCGCGGTCCGGCCCGGGTCGATCGACGCGGTAGCCGTCCACTTTGATCTCGCCGGCGTTAGTCCTGATTAGCCCGTCGACCGCGCTGAGAAAGGTCGACTTGCCGCAACCGCTCGGCCCGACGATGCAGACGAGCTCGCCCTCATGCACGTCGAGAGCGATATCACGCAGCACGTCGAGCCGCCGTTTCAAGCGTTCGTTGTAGAACGACAGCGACAGGCCTCGCACGGAAAGCTTTGGCGGCGCTATCGCGTCCATGATCACCTCAGTGCGATGCCGCGAGCTTTTCGAAGAAACCGTCGCGCTTGAGCGCGTCCAGCACTGAAGTGTCGACGAACTGCTCCGGCTTCATGGCGGCGACTTTGGGGTCTTTTGCGGCGAGCGATTTCAGCACCAGCGCGATGCCTGGCAGTGAGGGATGGAGATCGTCGGGATAGATCTTCAGGTCAGGATTCGTAGGCGGCGCGGGTCGCCGCTTCGTCCTTCACGCCGAGGAATTTCTGCGTCAACGGGATCGCGATTTGCGGATGCGTCTTATAGGCGTGAACGGCCGTCGCCATTGCCATCATGAACTTTCTGACGACGTCGGGATGAGCTTTCAGAAACGTGCGGTTGGTGACGTACGACGTGTTCGGATATTCGCCCGCAAGATCGGTGAGATCGACCAGGATGTGAAAGCCGTGTTGGGTGAGCTCGGCCGATTCGGGCTGCTGCTCCATCGTGCCGGCGATCTGTCCGCTCAGCGCCGCCGCGAGCCGGTTCGAACTCGCCGCCGAGCTGAAGAATTTTGACATCGTCGCGGTTGAGCTTGAGGTGGTCGAGCGCCAGCTGGGCGGCGGTGTCGGTCGACGAGCCGAAGCGGCTGATGGCGATGCTCTGCCCCTTGAGTTGCGCGGCGTCGGTGATCGCGTCCTTGACCACAAGCTGGAACGGCAGCTTGTTGGAAATACCGCCGATGATCACGATATCGGCGCCCTGCACCGCCGCCGACAGGGCCGGCGTGTAGCCGTTCTGCGCGATATCCATCGAGCCGCCGACGACGGCTTGGGTCAACGCGGAGCCGCCGGCAACGAAGACCGGCGTGGTGTCGAGGCCGAACTCTTTGAAGATGCCTTCCTTCTCGGCATAGATCATCGGCCCTGAGGTCATGGAAAACCCGTCATAGGCGACGCTCAGCTTGGTGAGGGTTGCTTGCGCGAGTGCTGGAGTGGCGAGGAGAGCCAGCGTCAGCGCGAGAAAAAAGCGTTTCATAGCCGCGTTCCTCCATTCTTTGTCATGCCCGGGCTTGTCCCGGGCATCTCGCTCGGCGGGCACGCGCACACTTTCGGGATTGCCGGGTCGAGCCCGGCAATGACGGCTTGGTACGTCGTCACGCCAACAGCGCTCTCATCTTCTCCTGATTGATCGCTTTCACCAATTGATCGACCAGGCCGCCGAGCGGCATCTGCACTTTCGCCGCTTGCGCCAGCTCGAGCGCGGTATCCATATCCTTCTCCGACCATTTACCAGTGCTCTTGCCCCAGCGCGAGAGCGACCAATTGGCGCCGCTGCCGTGGCCGAGCGCTGCGGCGAGCTCGCCGATGTCCATGCCGAGCGATTTCGCCAGGGTCAGCAATTCGAAATTCGCCACCATGGTTGCCCACAGCAGCATGTTGTTGATCATCTTAGCGATCTGGCCGGTGCCGCTCTCGCCGAGATGGATGCACGTCGCGACCGAATGTTTGCAGCACCGGACGTGCGCGCTCGAGCCAGCGCACCTCGCCGCCGACGTAGATGGTACAGGTGCCGTTGTCGGCGGCTTCCTGGCCGAGCACCACCGGTGTATCGAGCACGCCGATGTTTTTGGCCGCGGCCAGCGCGGCGAGGCGCCGGCAGGTTTCCGGCGCAATCGAGCTCGCGATGCAGATGACCGAGCCAGGCGCCAGCGCATCGAGCAGGCCGGAGCCTTCGACCACGGTCTCGACCTGCGCGTCGGTCGCCACCATGATGACGACGACCTCGGCGTGCTTGCCGATCGCGGCGGCCGACGCTTTCGTCTTGATGCCGTCATTCTCGGCGCGGCGCATAGCGTCGGCATTGACGTCGTAGCCGGCGACATCAACGCCCTTCCGCGCCATGTGCCGGGCAAATTGCAAGCCCATGGCGCCGAGGCCGATCATGCCCGTGCGTTTCACCGGATCTGTTTGGTCCATTTTTCCCTCCCTCACGCATCGTGTTTTATTCTCATCCGTCATGCCCGGGCTTGACCCGGGCATCCATGCAGCTTGGAGGTCCCATCGATTGCCGGGTCAAGCCCGGCAATGACGACTACTTTTCCATCTTCTCAGACGTGAGGCTTCCGCGCTTGCGCTCAGTCGCTTCCTCATCCACCGCTTGCCGGTCCGCCGTCAGCACGACGCCGTAATCGCGTTCCGCAGCCTCCACCGACACATAACCCTCGTGTACGTCGGCGAGTACGCGCTCGGCCGGCCGTGCCAATGGGTCACCATGGCCGCCGCCGCCGGGCGTATCGAGGCGGAAGGTGTCGCCGGCCTTGAGCGGATAGTCGGCATAGCGCGTCGGCAGGCGCTTGGCCTGGTCCGTGTCGGGATTGATCCAGATGTCGCCGGGCCGGCCGGTCTTGCCGCCGGCCAAACCGTTCGGCGGAATAATGTGTTTCATCGAGCGGATCGAGAAGCGCGCGTCGGCAAGATTGAGGTATTCGCGCCTGATGCCGAGGCCGCCGCGGAATTCGCCAGCGCCGCCGGCGTCGCGAATGAGTTCGAAACGGATAACGCGAGTTGGAAATTCGCTCTCGATGATCTCGACCGGCGCGATGCGGGCATTGCTCTGATTGACCGTGATGCCCGACGCGCCGTCCTTTGTGGCGCGTGCGCCGGCGCCCCCGGCGATAATCTCGTATTGCACGTAGCCTTTGCCGGTGTTGGTGCTGTGGCCGCCGATGATGATCGAGCGGCTGCCGCTGCCGTCGGCGCGCACTTTTCCCGGCACGATCGGGCCGAGCGCAGCATAGATCGCATCGACCAGCGCATGGATCGTGGGGTTGTAGGTGTTGACCGGGGCCGGAAACCGCGGATTGAGCACGCTGCCTTCGCGCGCGATCACGGTGAAAGCGCGGATGAGCCCGCTCGACACGTACATGTGCGGGTCGATCAGCGCGATCAGCGCATAGGCGCAGGCCGCCTGCACCAGCGGCGGCCGGATGTTCGCCGGCCCCCGCGTCTGGTCGGCCGAGCCGCTGAAATCGAAAACGAGCTTGTCGCCGGTTTTCTCGACGACGACATGAATGCGCACTGGCTGTTCGAGCGTGATGCCGTCATCGTCGACGAAGCGCTCGGCTTCGTAGCGGCCGTCGGCCCATTGCGCGACGGCATCGCGGACCCGTAATTCGCCGATCTCGAACAGGCGTGCATAGGCAGCGAGGATTTTATCTTTGGTGTATTTGGCGACGAGTTCTTTGAGCCGCCGCTCGCCCAAACGGTCGGCGCCGAGCTGGCCGCGGATATCGCCGAGTACCAGTTCGGGCGTCCGGCTGTTGGCGGCGATGATGCGCTCGATGTCAGTGTTCGGTTCGAAATTGCGCTGATAGCGCACCGCGGGCAGATGCAGCCCTTCGTTAAAAATCTCGCGCGCCTGGCCGGAGCAACTCCCCGGCACCGGGCCGCCGATATCGCTCTTGTGCGCGATCGAGCCGCAGAAGCCGAACAACGCACCGGCGACAAACACCGGCGTGATCACCGCCATGTCGGGAGCATGCGGGCTGCCGCCGTCATACGGATGATTGATCAGGAAAGCGTCTCCCTCGGCGATCGCGGCGCCGAACTCGGCGAGCACTGCGCTACAGCACGCCGGAAATGCGCCGATATGCAGCGGCAGCACGACATGCTGGGCGACGACCTCGCCCTTTTCGTTCATCAGCGCGCAGGAAGCGTCCTGCGATTCGCGTACGATGGTCGAGAAGCCGGTGCGGAACAGCGAATTCTGCATCTCCTGCACGATGCCGGAAAGGCTTGCCTTCGCCACTTCGAGGTCGACGGCATCGATGGGCATTTGCTCAGCCCTCACTCCGCCATGCCCGGGTTTGTCCCGGGCACCCCGCTTAGGCGTGCACATTCCCGCGAATCAATCGGGATTGCCGGCTCAAGCCCGGCAATGACGCCGAAGGGGTGCCTGAGGTTCATCACTTCTCCTGGGTCACAATAAGGTTCTTCCATTCATCGACCCGCGCGACCTGACCCGCGCAGATCACCGTGGTGCAATCGAACTGATCGAGGATGGCCGGTCCATGGACGGTCGCCCCGACTTCGAGTTTCTCGCGCTGATAAACCGGGCAGGAAACCGTTTTGCCGTCGACGCGGGCTTGCCGGGTTTCGCGCAACGCGTCGCCGAGCTTGCCGCCCTCCGATTTGAATTTAGGCATCGAAACGGCGGGCACGAGACCGATGCCGCGGACCCGATAGGAGACGACTTCGACCATTTGCTCGGGCGCCATGTGGCCGAATTGGCTCTTGTGTTCGGCATCGAACGCCGCGCGGAGCGCCGCGAGTGAAGCGGTCGCTTGCGGCGGCGAGGACAGGGTGATCTCGTAGCCTTGGCCGGCATAGCGCATGTCGAGCGCCCGTTCGATGCGGATTTCGGTTGCCGCGAAACCGTCGCGGCGCAAGTCCTCGCGCGCTTGCGCTTCCAAGGGTGCGAAAGCGGCACTCACGTCGGCCGGTGACAGCGCGCTGATCGGCGCCATGCGCGAGCGGATATAATCGTGCTTGACGTCGGATATGAGCAGGCCGATCGCCGAGAACACGCCAGGATAGAGCGGCACGATCACTCCGGCCATGCCGAGATCGCGCGCCATGCGCGCGGCGTGCAGCGGGCCAGCGCCGCCGAAGGCGAGCAGCATGAAGTCGCGCAAATCGTGGCCGCGCATGGTGGAGATGGCCTTGATGGCCTCTTCCATTTTGACATCGATGATGCGGACGATGCCTTCGGCCGTTTCGACGATACCCAGCGACAATGTTTTAGCGACGCGCGCGACAGCTCGCTCGGCCGCGGCGCGATCGAGCGTCATCCGGCCGCCCAGGAAGTTATCGACGCTGAGAGTGCCGAGCAAAAGGTTGCAGTCGGTAATGGTCGCCGCCGTGCCGCCGCGGCCGTAGCAGGCCGGTCCCGGCATCGCACCGGCGCTGTGCGGGCCGACTTCGAGCACTTTGAAGCGGTCGGCGCGTGCGATGGTGCCGCCGCCGGCGCTCACCGTGTTGATGTCCATCATCGGCACCGCGAGGTCGCGGCCTTCGATCTTGCCGCGGCCCGCCAACACCGGCTCGCCGTCTTTGATCAGCGCGACGTCGCATGAGGTGCCGCCCATGTCGAAGGTGATGATGTTGCCGAAGCCGGTCATGCGGCACGCAAAGGCGCCGGCGGTGACGCCGCCGGCCGGGCCCGACAGCACCGTGGTCACCGCGGTGCGCGCGGCTTGCGCAAACGTCGCCATGCCGCCGTTCGATTGCATGATGTATTTCTGGCGCGTCACGACGCCGGCGCCGGCGAGGCGGCGATCGAGGTTTTCGATATAGCGCGCCAGGATCGGCTGCAGGGTGGCGTTGATGACCGTCGTGCTCAGCCGATAGTACTCGCGGATCTGCGGCAAGATTTCCGATGACAGCGAAACGTCGCAGTTCGGCATTTCCTCGCGTGCGATCTCGCGCACGCGCGCCTCGTGCTCCGGATGGAGGAAGGAAAACAGAAGGCACACGGCGAGGGCCTCGATCTCCTTCGCCTCCAGGCTACGGAGGGTCTCGCGCAGTGCGGCTTCATCAAGCGGCAGTAACACGTTGCCGCGGAAATCCACGCGTTCCGTCACCTCGCCGGTCAGGCTTTGCGGCACCAGCGGAACAGGCTTGTCGTACATGACGTCGAAGATCGCGGTGCCGTAGGGCCGCGCCTGCTCCGCTACTTCGTAGATGCCGCGAAATCCTGCCGTGACCAGCAAGCCGGTCCTGACACCCTTGCCTTCGAGCAGCGCGTTGGTCCCCACCGTGGTGCCGTGACAGAAATAGCTGACGTCGGCGGCGATCAGCGCCTCGACACCTTGCAGGATCGCGCACGAAGGATCATCCGGCGTCGAGGGGACTTTGCCAATGGTGACCGCACTGGTGTCTTCGTTGAGATAAACGAAATCCGAGAACGTCCCACCCGTATCGACCGCAACCCGGTAGCGAGGCATTCAATAACGCTCTTGGTTTTTACCGATAACGAAATGCCCCGCTTTCCGTCTTCACGCAATACGCTTGGCACGTCGTCATGGCCGGACTTGTTCCGGCCATCCACGTTTTTCTTATTCGGCTGGGTCTCTAAGACGTGGACGCCCGCGACAAGCGCGGGCATGACGTGGCCGTGTGGGTATCATGAGCCAGAGTTTGCTGCCCCGGCTATGAACGAACTTAGTGCATCGCGACGCGGGGCTCGGGACTCTCCATCGTCGCGATATTGATCTTGACCGCCTTCTGCACCTTCTCGAAAGCACGCACCTCGATTTGCCGCACGCGCTCGCGCGAGACGCCGAACTCGTCGGCCAGTTCTTCCAGCGTGATCGGTTCGTCGGCAAGGCGGCGGGCCTCGAAGATGCGGCGCTCGCGATCGTTGAGGACGCTGAGCGCCTCGCCCAGAGCTTTGTGCCGGTTGTCCGATTGCTCGGATTCCGCAAGCCGGCTTTCCTGGCTGGTGCTGTCGTCGACCAGCCAATCCATCCATTCGCCGGAGTCGCCGTCCTCACGGATCGGCGCATTCAGCGAAGCGTCGCCGCCGAGCCGGCGGTTCATGTCGATCACATCCTGCTCGGTGACGCCGAGCCGCTTGGCGATGAGCTTGACCTGATCGGGCCGCATATCGCCCTCTTCGAGAGCGGAAATCCGGCTCTTGGCCTTGCGCAGATTGAAGAACAGCTTCTTCTGATTGGCGGTGGTGCCCATTTTCACCAGCGACCAAGAGCGCAGGATGTATTCCTGGATCGCTGCCTTGATCCACCACATGGCATAAGTCGCCAATCTAAAGCCCTTGTCGGGCTCGAAGCGCTTCACCGCCTGCATCAGGCCGACATTGCCCTCGGAGATCACCTCCGAAATCGGCAAGCCGTAGCCGCGATAGCCCATGGCGATCTTGGCCACGAGTCGCAAATGGCTAGTAACGAGCCGGTGTGCCGCTTCGCGGTCGCCGTGCTCGCGCCAGCTTTTCGCCAGCATGAATTCTTCCTGCGGTTCCAGCATTGGGAACCGCCTGATCTCTTCCAGGTACCGGGTCAGCCCGGTTTCGCCCGACAAGACGGGCAACGCTGCAGTCTGGGCCATTGTTAGCGCCCTCCATTCTTCACGCCCCCGCGGCGCGGCGGGCATACGGTGCCGCCGCTCCCCGAGCCAACGGCGCCAGTTCCATATCTCGCACCCGCAACATACACGGTCGAATCGGACGAGTGGAAGTAAGGGCGGCGTCACATCGGCGCGACGCAGCCGTGATCCTCGTCTATCGATGAAAACCGTGTATTTTTCGGTATTTCGTTACCTGTCGCCGGACTTTGTCCGGCTAACTGCCGGAACATTGTCCATCAATGCTCCACGTAAACGAGCAAGGTCGGGCGGCAGTTCCGACCGGAACTCAAGGAATTCGCCGCTCGACGGGTGTTTAACTGACAATATGTGGGCATGGAGGGCCTGTCTGCCAAGGGGTGCCAGGATTGCTTGCGCGTCAGGCGATAAAAGTGCGGTTTTGGTGCGGAATCCGGTGCCGTAGACCTGATCGCCCATGATTGGATGGCCGAACGAGGCCATATGGACCCGAATCTGATGCGTTCGGCCGGTCTCGAGCCGGCAGAGCAGGAGGCTCGCGACCGGCTCCGTCGTGCGGCCGGCTTTGCCGGGGCGCTCGGCGGCAGCGCCGGCATAGCGCTCGATCACCTGCCAGTGCGTCACCGCCTCGCGGCCGCCCTCGCGAACCGCCATCTTGTCGCGTGCCTTGGGGTGGCGGTCGATCGGCCGATCGATGGTGCCGTGTGAGCGCTCCGGAGCGCCCCACACAAAGGCGAGGTAGCCGCGCTCGAACGGCTCGCCGCTGCGGCCGTGATCGGCGAATTGGGCCGCCAGCAGGCGGTGGGCCTTGTCGTTCTTCGCCACCACCATAAGGCCGGTGGTGTCCTTGTCGAGCCGGTGCACGATGCCGGGACGCCGCTCGCCGCCGATGCCGGACAGACTGTCGCCGCAATGGGCGATGAGCGCATTGACCAGCGTCCCGGTCCAATGGCCGGCGGCGGGATGAACGACCAGGTTTCGCGGTTTGTCGATCACGATGATGTCGGCGTCTTCGTAGACGACGCGAAGCGGAATGGGCTCAGGTGCGGGCTTGGCTGGCTGCGGCGGCGGCACGTCGACGACGATTGCGGCGCCGGAATTGACGCGGTGGCTGGGATCGCGGATCGTGCCGCCGTCGACGGTGACGGCGCCGGCCTCGATCAGCGCCTTGAGCCGGCTGCGCGAAAGCTCGGTGACGTGGGCGGCGAGCACCCGGTCGAGGCGGCCGGCGGGCTCATGATCTGGGACGACGATCGATTTCTGCGTCACGGTGAGAGTCATGTCCAAAGTACCTGAAAACTTGTCCGAAACCGGGTCGTCGAAAGCCGCTCCAGCCGAAATTTCTGCCGCTACCGTCACCCGCGCGCGATGGCTGATGCTGATCTCCGCCGCGACCACGGCGGTCGCCATCGCCGCCGTGGTCGGCGTCATCGGCTATCGCGTTTTCAACGCTCGCGAAAACGGCGCCGGGGCCATTACCAGCGGCACGGTCTTTCTGCCGCCGGGCGCGCATGTGAATTCGACCACCGTAGCGGACGGCCGTATCGTCGTCACGTTCGACGTGGCCGGCGCGAGCCAGGTTCGCATTTTCGACCTCAAGACGTTGCAACAAACCGGCCAGCTACGCTTCGGCACCGAACAGTAACAGGAACGCGCTTGCGCGACCGCGCCAACACGGTTATTTCCAAGCAACGCTCCCTTCGTCTAGCGGCCCAGGACGTCGCCCTCTCACGGCGAAAACACCGGTTCGAGTCCGGTAGGGAGCGCCAGCTAATAGAATCAGAGGCTTAGCTGGCACGTCAGGGACGATGAGGGACAGCTTTTAGGGCTGGTCTGTCAATCATTCAGAACGATGGTGCTGCTGCCTTCCGTCATGTGTTCAGCCTTCTCTGCCGCACCGGACCCATCAGTCCGAGGATAGATAATCGGGAGTGGTCCGCTCTCTGTTCGACGCTGCGGCTTCCCACAATCCGGCGAGAGCGATGACAACCCGTAGCTTCGACGGCGATTGCTTCGGGCCATAGTTGGTCGCGATCCCGTCTGAGCGCAGCGATTTCTATGTGGCCGCATGGGCTCGGCGAATCCCGCCCGGAAGTTAATCTGATTGCGGGACACGGGCTTCCTGAAGCGGCGAAAGTCTCTGCGAGAGCGGGACAGGGTCTCAGGATGATTTGGGGGGCACTGGACCTAGAATTTGCGCTTCCTGAAAACCAGATGCGCTAATGCCAACTAAGACTGAGCACCGCGCGCTGCTGAGACCATTTTGCCGGCAAATCAGCGAGGCGAACAATGCCCATGCCATGCGGTAGTGTGCCGTCAATTGCGGCTTTACGACTTACCCACTAAGCTCGCGACTTCTTCAGCAGCCTGCCAAAGCGCTCTGTTGAATGGTCGACGACGAAGCCTCAAGGTCGAGGAGCTTGAAGACCGGCAGCACATCATCTGCCGACTCCAATGACCACAAGGTCTCGAGCGCCTGCGTCGCTCTGGGCTTGCCGAGTACTGGTTCAGCAAGCCTGAGGAATTTCGACCAGATGTCGTTATCGTCCATCAGGTTTTTCATGTGACCGCGGGGATTAACAATTTTTATGGTTTCCCGTGCGCCGGAGTGGAGGGTGACGGTCACGACATTTATGACCGTACTGGGATTGACCTTCGTAATTTCCGAATTTCTCGAACCTGGATCTTTGCCATGATGGGTCGAAGCTCAGGATCCAGGTATTTTTTCGCTTCAAAGCTTTCAACATTGACGGTTCCATCAACCAGGGCCCGCGCAAAGATATAGGGAAGGCTGTGATCCGCGGTCTCACGGGTCAATGGGTCCCGATTTTGCGGGCTCACTCCCGATTTCGTGCCATGCTGCCCACGATGTAGCGATGTCGATCGTTTCGATGTCCTCGATTGGAAACCGTTTTCTTATTTCGAGAGCGGCCCATACGCCACCTTGAGCCGTATTCTCAACTGGCCAGAATTTCATGCCAACGATCGGCGTCCGAAAATGTCCGCCAAACGGTTCAAGCGTAAACTTGCCAGTGATCTGCTCGAACAGTCCGTGACGGCCTTCAAAGGTCGCCTCAGGCCCGGTCATTCCCTCAGCCGCTAACTCGGCGGCAAATACGCCGTCGCGGCACGCATGGGCCGTGGCCGCACCTTTCCATATTGAGAGATTGCCGGCTCGCGCAACGCGCAACGGTACATTGATCGCTGCGATCGCCACCGCATTTGCGATAGCCTCCGGAGACAAGGCCAAGAGATTGCCGTGGGCGGCTGCGCTGCCAACGCCGACAGCGAATCCTTGATCCCATCCGCGCTCGCGAAACCCGGTCGCGACAATCAGCCTGGTGACAATTTCGTAGGCGACCACCAGAGCAGTTAATACTTGCTTGCCGCTTTTGTTCATGGCCGGAGCCACTGCTAGGATGCCGCCTAGGGCGTCGCTGGGATGACCGCCATGAACGGCGTCATTGAAATCGAGATAGCGCACCATCGCAGTATTGATGAACGCCGCACTTTCGGCGTTTGCCAACTCGCCGAATCCGAGAACACGGCCGCAATAGGATCCTGGCTGCGTAGTTTTTGCGACCCGCCGGCCAATGCGTGCGGCGTCGCAATTGTAGCCACCGATAGAGCACGCGAGGCTATCCACGAGGCGCTGCTTGGCAGCATGCGTAACCTGCGACGGCATTTGTTCGAAACGAAGCCCCGCCGCAAAGCGGGCGATTGCGGTTGTCGTACTATCCACGTTTCAATCCTCTTACGCCGCTCGATTGAGCGGCTCAGCCGGGTAACGCATAGTTGGGGGTGCAGGTCATTCCACTTTGATGTTGGCAGCACTGATAACCTTTGCCCATTTCTCGGTCTCGGCGACAATGAAATTGCCAAAGTCCGCGGGCGTTCCCCCAAGCGCCGTACCGCCGACATCGGCGAAACGCGACCTTATCGATGGCTCGGCGATGACGCTATTAACATCGCGGTTGAGCCTATCGACAATTTCAGATGGCGTGCCCTTGGGCGCGCCAATTCCGTGCCAGACGCTGGCGTTGTAACCGGGCAAAATTCACTCACCGCCGGGATTTGCGGCATCGTGTCGGAGCGCTTCACGCTTGTCACCGCGAGCGCGCGCAGCTTGCCGGCGCGCACGAATTCAATAACAGTTGGTATCGGCGCGAACGTTACCGGGACTTGTCCCGCCAGAACGTCCGGAACGTAGCTTCCTCGATACGGAACGTGCACAAGATCGATGTGCGCCATGATCTTAAAGAGCTCAGCAGCAACGTTGGCTGCCGATCCATAACCGGGCGAAGCGTAGTTGACCTGACCGGGCTTCGCCTTGGCATAGGCGATGAATTCCGGAACGGTGCTTGCGGGGAAGGAGGGCGTCACGACCAACAGATTCGGCGCCTGGAAAGTCGCAACTACCGGCTCCATATCTCGGCGGATATCGAAATTCAGCCGAGAATACAGGGTGGCGTTAATCGCGTTGGCGATCGTCGCGATGAAGAGCGTATAGCCATCGGGTAGCGAGTGGAGCGCAACTTCCGCGCCTATATTGCTGGCAGCGCCCGGTCGATTGTCGACGAAGAACTGCTCGCCGGTTTCTGCCGACATCCCCTGTGCGATGATACGACCGACGATGTCGGGAGTTAATCCGGGCGGGAAACCCACGACAAGACGTACGGGATGTATCGGGTAGCGGTCCGCCCAAGCTGCTGAACCAACGGGCACCAGGCTCGTCCCGAGTGCTAGCCGTAGAAAAAGTCGTCGTGTAGAGATCATTGAACACTTGGACGTCAAGTTGGCCCCGTCGTTGTTGAAGTCTCGCGCATCAATAACGTCGATCGGTTTTGTTATATTGACAGAATTTCAGACGCCGCCTTCAGCGCGATTTCGAAGCGCGCCTTTTCCTTCGCCGTCGCGTTCTCGTCCCAACGGAAAAAACCTGCACCAGTCTTCATGCCGTACCGGCGCTCTGCCATCATGCGCTGTAACGTCGGGCAAGGAACTGCATCGTTGCAAAGATCGGGGAAAACCTTTTCGTAAAGGCTGTAACTGATATCCCACCCACCATGTTCCTTTTGGAGGATCGGCCCAGCAGCGGCGTAGCGAAAGCCAAAGCTAAAACGCACAGCGGCGTCGACGTCCTCTGGCGTGGCGAAGCCACGATCAATCAAGGAGCAGGCTTCCCGCATCAGCGCGGCCTGCATGCGATTAGCAAGGAAACCGATCAGAGGCGCGTTGATAATCACGGGTCGCTTTCCGAGCCGCTGCATGAGACTTCGTGGTAGAGTCGACGATCTTGGGATCGGTGCGCTTGCCTGGAATGATCTCCACAAGCGGCACGAATTGGGCTGGCATCAGGAAATGCACGCCCAACATTCGCTCCGCCGAATTTAGGCCTTCAGCAATCTCGTCGATCGTAAAGCCGGTTGAGTTCGTCGAGACCGGGATCGCCGCCGGCGCCAGCGAGTCGATTGTGCGAAAGAGTTCTTGCTTGAGACGAAGGTCTTCGGCTGCACTTTCCATTATCGCAGCCACATCACTCCAGACGACGTCCTCAAGCCTTTCGGCTGTAATGACTTGCGCGGGCGAAAACGAGAGGCCGAGGCGTCCCATGCTCGCCGTCATGCGCTCAAGAAGCGTTTCGCGCGCCTCATTCGCCGGATCAACGACGGATACGCGCCAGCCTTCCGCGGCGAAAACCATCGCAATGCCACTGCCCATCGTTCCGGCGCCGACAACGACCGCATGCGGCATGGCTGAAACCACGTTAGAGCTGCCCTGCCATACGGGCCTTGATGTAGGCCTTCTCGCCGCCGTATTCGACCATTCCGCGGAGGAAGGCCGGAAGAGGTGGACAGACAACGTTGGCGCCGCTCCTGAGATTGCGGATATAACCTAGCGCAGTGTCGACTTCGATCTCATCGCCCGTTTCGACGACGTCGCAGATACCCGGGCATGGCGTCACTAGCAAACCGCCGCTTATGCTATTGCGGAAGAACACGCGGGAAAATGATTCCGCGACGATCGCCGCAAGGCCAAGTTCCATCAAAGTCGCGTGCGCGGGGCGCGACGAGCCGGCGCCAAAGTTCTTGCCCGCGACGAGGATGTCGCCGCGTGTTACCTTTGATGCAAAAGTCGGATCGATCGTTTCCAAACAGTGTTTGGCTTGATCCGGAAGCGGGAGGTTCGCATAGATCGAACGGCGAATTTGATCGGTGTTGATATCGTCTCGCGCGAGCTTCCACGCGCGGCCCGTGACTTTCATGACAGCCTCTTATTTCGCTTTCTGTGGATCGCTTTATTGCCGGCAGGGATTACATGTAATTGCGTGGATCGGCGATGCGCCCTTCGATCGCTGAAGCTGCGACAGTGGCGGGCGAGCCGAGATATATCTGCGCATCAGCACCCATGCGGCCCTCGAAATTGCGTGTGTTGCAAGCAATCGCGACTTCTCCGGGCGCCAGAATGCCGCCGTGCAGCCCCGGACAGGCGCCGCAGTTCGCGTTGGTGATAATGGCATTCGCTTCGTGCAGGATGTCGACATAACCAAGCTTGGTCGCGGCCATTAGTACCTCACGCGATCCTGGCGTGATCACAAAACGCACGTCGGGATGAACCTTGCGGCCCTTCATCACCGTCGCGGCAACGGCGATGTCCTCAAGCCGCCCGCTGGCGCAGGAGCCGAGATAGGCCTGATCAATGTGTCGGCCCTCGACCTCACCCAGCGGTTTCACGTTGTCAGGCGCATGCGGCGCGGCCACCTGCGGTTCGAGCCCCGCTATGTCGAATTCATGTACGACATCGTATTTATAATCGGAATCGGTTTCGAACACACGAAACGGCTTCTTGGCACGAGGGCCACACCAATCCAGCGTGATCCTGTCGGGCTGGATGTAAGACGCAGTTGCCCCCATTTCGGTGCCCATGTTGCAGAGCGTGAAGCGCAAATCCATGCCAAGCTGATTGACAAAGGAGCCGCCAAACTCCACGGCCATGCCGAGCGCGCCGCGCTGTCCCATGCGGCCGTTGATGTGCAGAGAGACGTCGCGGCCAAGCACACCTTTTCCCGGCACGCCGTCGATCCTGAACAGGCCGACCTTGGGTACGTCCATCCAGTAACGGCCGAGCGCGAACAGCGACAAGACACCGCCGGCGATCGAAGAAGCGAAGCAGCCGACTGCCCCCATGGTTTGGGTATGGGAGTCCCGTAGCGCAACGATCGAGCCCGGCCCGACAATGCCCTGTTCCGTCATGATCAGATGCGATATCCCGGCGCCGCCATCGGCCATGGACACGCAGTGCGAGCGGAAGAATTCCCGCCAGCGCTTGTTGCCTGTGGCGATCGCCGCCGTCGGCGCCGGCGAGCCATGATCGAGAAAGACAAACATCTTGTCCTTGATCGGAAGCTCCGTCACGCCGAGCTCTTTCAGATCGGACTCGATCCGTTCGAACTCAGGCGTCGTGGCGATCCCGATGGCGAAGACATCTGGCTCCAATTCAAGGAATTCGCCGGGCGTCACCGAAGCCGGTTTGGGATGAGCGTGCTCGATCAGGATTTTGTGGAGCGCGTGCAGGCCGGGCATAAGCTATTCCCTTTTCAAACTCGCCAATTCCCTCTCAAGCTCATTTGAGCTTGCCGATCTTTATCAGGCTTTCCCAAGACAGCGATGGCGGAATGATCACCATGCCCCATTGGTTGACAACGATCACATCAGAAGGATTGACGGCGACACCGCGAAAATTGATGGGCTCGCCGATCCCGACAAGCTCGATCGAGGTGCGGCCGCTCGCCAATCCCCATTCCATCGCGACCGTTGGCAGGCCGCCGGCATGAATGTCCGCATAGTCCCGCCCTCTCCCATCGATCACGAGAGCTGCGGCGCCTGCGTTTTTCAGCTTCCCAGCCGAATTGCCACCGACGATCGATCCGCGGCAATCGTGCTCGTCCGCGATAACGATATCGCCCGATCTAATTGCCTTGACGATGACATCGTGTCCGAGGCGGTTATCTTCGGCGCGCATTTGCCGCGGAACATACCGCAAAGTGAGCGCTGACCCGACTCTGACGCCGAAATCGGGAGTCGCCTTGGCGCTGCCGGGAAATTCAACGTATGCATCGAGTTCCGAGGCTTCTAAAGCCGTCGGTGATGTTCTCGACGCTGTCGGGCTTTTCCAAAAGCAGGCGCACGTCTAGAGAGATCGCCCGGATACTTCTCGGACGGACCTCGCAGGTCCATGGCAGTTCAATCGTCTCGCTCATGCAAAGCTTTCACGTGTTCGTCCTTCAGACATGCGAAAGGTATTGAGCTGGATCAATCTTCGCTCCGATGACCACCGGCGCTCCGTTGGGACGGGCCATGGCAAGTGTGCGATCGAGTTCCCTCGCTGTATTCACCTCATGGCCTTCGCAACCCATCGACTCCGCAAGACGTGCGACATCGATGGGATCGATCAGCGTGCCCCATCCCGGATATTGCCGGGCCACCTGCTTGAGCTCGAATTCGATTGAGGGAATTGTCGCAGAACACGACGACTGTCATCGCAAGTCTCAGAGATGATGCCAATGCCAATTCACTCTGCACCATTGCGAGACTGCCGTCGCCGATGAAGCAAACCGGCGGCGGCGCCTTTCGGCGCCAGCATGCTCGACACAATGGTCGCCGGAAGCGAATATCCCATTGCCGAAAGTCCGTTCGTCGTCAGCACACCACGCGGATTGTAGGCGGCCCAGCCCTGTCCGATGAGGTGCTTGTGAGATCCGACATCGCACGAAACGACTGTTTCCCTCGGTGTGGCGCGGCGTACTGTATCGACCACATCACTCGGATTGAGGCTGCCGGTGATACGGCCTGTATAATAGAGCTCAAACAGTTTCTTGCGGTGCACGGCGACTTGTGCCTCGCTCCACCGCGGCTCACCCCGATAATCCTCGGTGGCCGAGCGCAGGGCGCTTCGGATACAGCCGACCACTTCGATGTCGGCCGGATAGATTTGGTCGGTGTTGGGCGTACTATCGATATGAATGACCGGCGCGGAGACCCGCCACGGCTTGATCAGCTCAACAGCATCAAAGCCGGCAGCGATGATTAAATCGGAGTTCTTGAGAAAGTCCCAAATAAATCCGTTGCAGGCCATGTCGATGGTGCCAGCATAATAGGGATGATCCTCGGCAATGATGCCCTTAGCCATGGGCGTGACAACGACCGGACAACCGAATGTTTCAGCAAATTGCGCGAGCTCCGTGGCTGTGTTCGCCCGTACCGCACCGATGCCCGTGACGACGACAGGGTGACGCGCGGCGCCCACGCGAGCCGCGATGTCGGTTTCTCCGTGCGATCCGAAAATCTGGAATCCGCCGCTTTGCAACGCGGTCGGGGGCAGCAAAATCTCTGCATCCGAGCATTCGGCAACGATAATGTCGGCCGGCGTGGTGATATGGACCGGACCCGGGCGCTCCGCGGCGGCGGTGCGCAACGCCTTGCGCATGATCGAACCCGCGTTACTGGGCTGGATCTGAACCGCCCATTTGCTGATCGAAGAAAAAAGCGCGTTGTGATTGAGTACTTGATGCGTGAAGAGACCGTCGCGCGCCGTTTCAATCTGGCCCGAGATCGCGATCATAGGCACACGATCAACATAGGCGCTAGCGACGGGAGCCACGAGGCTCGACGACCCCGGCCCCAGCGTCGACATGCAGACGCCCGGCTGGCCCGTAATAAAACCATAGGCTTCAGCCATGAAGCCGGCAGTGCCTTCGCGCCGGCCCAGGACAAATTGCATATCCTCCCGGCGCACCGCCTCCATAAATTCGACATTCGGATCGCCGGGGTAGCCGAAGACGCGGGTGATCCCTGCGGCTTTGATGAATTTGGCGATGACTTGCGCGCAGTTCATACGTTTTGCCTCGCCTGGTGCGTTTTTTCGTAGTTGCCGCGATCCCTTGCGAGAGCACGGTAGAGGCCGATTCACTGAAGCCAAAAGAATTATTGCTGCGCCCATCATGCGATAAGGTTATAGTGACCGAGACCCGGTTCGCGTTATGACGCTGACGCAGTTGCGCTATCTCTGTGAAATTGTCCGTCAGGGCCTGCATGTCTCGCGGGCGGCCGATCGCGTGCACACGTCTCAGCCCGGCGTTAGCAAGCAAATCCAGCTCCTCGAAGAAGAGCTTGGCGTAACCATTTTCAGCCGCAAGAAAAACCGGCTCATCGAGCTTACGCCGGCCGGTCGCGCGATTTACAAATATGCCGAGCGAGCCTTATTAGAGACGGAAAACATCCGCAATGTCGTCAACGAGTTGGAAAACAGCACCAGCGGAACACTGATCATCGCCGCCGTTCAGACCCAGGCACTCTACGTATTGCCGGACGTTGTCGCTGCATTCGCCAAGCGCTTTCCGACCGTCCGCCTTGAATTCTGGCAGGGCAACCGAGAAGACGTCTTTCACAAGGTCAATGTCGGCGAAGCCGACCTCGGTCTTGGCACGCATAGCGGGCGGCAGTTCGAAAACCTTACCCTCATGCAATATGGAGTGCTCGATCACAGCATTGTCGCCTTATCCGACCACCTAATCTTCAAACGCCGTAAGCCTACTCTCAAGGATGTGACCGAATTTCCGATCATCACTCATGCATTCGATGCGGACCGGCGCTGGAAGCTCGCAGATGTTTTCGAGGATCATGGTCTCTCCCCCAACATCGTCTTTCGCGCCACCGACGCGAGCGTGTGCAAGGCTTATGTCCAGCTCGGCATCGGCATCGCCATACTCGCGAGTGTGGCCTTCGACAAGACGAAGGACAAAGGGTTGCGTGCATTACCGGCGGACTACTTGTTCGCGCCAGAACCGCTTTACGTCGGTTTCAACCGGCAGCGGTTCCAGCGAGCTTATGTCTTCGATTTCATCGAAATGCTATCGCCGCGGCTGAAGCGTGAACTGGCCGACTATCGGCAATTACTATAACTGTTCCTTATACTGTCTCCATCAGAAGTTCTTTTTCCCGCGGCGCCGCGATCGCTAGACAATCCAGAGCTTGGGATTTTCCTGACTGGTTGCTGAGGCAGCGATGACCGGCGCGGTGAGCGATGAACAAACTGGCCTGCTTGTTTTGCCCGGTGATGGCATCGGACCGGAATTAGCTTCCGCAACGATCGACATTCTTAAGGAAACCGACCGGTGCTTTGATCTGAACCTCCGCTTCGAGGAGGCTCAGATCGGCTTCAAAGCGCTCAAGAGCGCAGGGACCACTTTCCCTGAAGCTGTATTCAAAAAAGCCAAAGCGGCTGATGGCGTCATCCTCGGACCGGTGTCACACAATGACTACCCACCGACCGATCAGGGCGACTCAATCCCTCAGGCGAGTTACGTAGACGCCTCGATCTTTATGCCAATATCAGGCCCGCCCGCACACGCGGCGGATTGCCGAGCCGCAGTTCATGTAAATTTGACCTCATTATCGTCCGTGAAAACACTGAAGGCTTTTATGCCGATCGTTCGATGCGCGTCGGACCCGGCGAATTCATGCCCACGCCCGATATTGCCTTAGCGGTTCGCAAGATCACCCGATCTGGTTCAACGCGTATCGCCGAAACGGCATTCGCGCTTGCGGAGCAGCGGCGGCGACAAGTTACAGCGGTGCATAAGGCGAATGTGCTTCGCGTCTCGGACGGACTATTCCTCGAATGCACGCGTGAGGTCGCCAAGCGCCACCCTCGCATCGCGTACGGCGAGCGCATCGTCGATGCGATGGCAGCGCTGTTGATTCGGATCCGAGTTCAATTCGACGTGATCGTGACGACCAACATGTTCGGCGATATCCTCTCCGACGAAGCTTCAGAAATTGCTGGCAGCCTCGGCATGGCAGCCTCGCTCAATGCGGGAGCACAACATGCCGTCGCGCAAGCGCAGCACGGATCGGCCCCGGATATCGCCGGCCGCGGCATCGCCAATCCGACGTCCCTCATTGGTTCGGCGGCAATGCTTCTGATTTGGCTTGAGGCACGGCGGCGGGGTCGGTCGTTTGCCGCGGCGGGACGCGCACTAGAGAAATCTCTCGACGACACGCTTGAGGTCGCGTCAAACCGTACGCCCGATCTGGGCGGCTCCTTAGGAACAAAGGCCTTCACCGACTGCGTCATAGCGGCGCTTAGAAGGAACGCCGAAACGCTCGGCAAAATAGAAGCAGCTCGCCCGCCTTTTTTGCAGCGGCTCGCGCGCAGCACGTGGAGGGACGGAAATGCTGGGAAGGTTGATAATCGCGATCGTACTGACGCTGGCGACGGCGATGACCGGAGTCAGCGCGGCCGATAATTATCCGACCCGGCCTGTGAGCATTGTGGTACCGCTCGCGCCAGGCGGCCCTGCTGATTTTGTCGCGCGCGCGCTGGCAAGCGCGATGAGCAAGGACAAAACTTTTATCGTCGAGAATTTTGGCGGAGGCGGAGGAAGCGTCGGCACCCGTCGGGTCGTCAATGCGCGACCCGACGGCTATACACTGTTGTTCAACGGTATGGGTATGGCGGTCGCCAACGCCCTCTATCCAAATCTGGATTACAATCCGCTTAAGGACTTCGCCTATATCGGCCTCATCTCATATAATCCGCTCGTCATCCTCGCGCGCGGAGATTTTCCTTACACGACCTTTCCGGAATTCCTACAGTACCTGAAAGCACGTGGGAGCCGCGTAACGTTCGCCAATAGCGGGCCTGGTTCGACATCTAACCTCTGCGCCACCTCGTTCATGATTAAAACCAACACGTCGTCTACCTCGGTGCCTTATCATGGCACAGCTACCGCGATGACCGCACTCCTCGGCAAGCAAGTGGACTTACTTTGCAGACTCGGTCGGCATTGCAGCACCTCACGTGAAGGCGGGCGAGATAAAAGCCATCGGTGTCACAAGCAAAACCCGGTCGGAGCTAATGCCCGACGTGCCGACTATCGCTGAGCAGGGACTTGACAATTTCGAGGTCATCAACTGGACCGCGCTCTACGCGCCAAAAAGGACGCCTCAATCGATCGTCGATTATTTAGCGAAGCTTCTTCAGGGCGTCGTTGCCGAGCCCGCATTCAAAACGCGTCTCAAGGCTTTCGCCACAGTTCCGATGTCTCCCGATCGCGCATCGCCTGATGCTCTTGCCTCTTATCTCAAAGAGCAAACGGAATATTGGAGTACAGTGATCAAGCGAGCCGGGGTCAAAGGAGAATGAGAGTACTTATCGGTCAAGTTTGGCAAGAGCCGCCCGGTGATGACATTGTCGAGGAACGCTGAGGCCGCCGCGGTGGTGGCGCGGTAGACCAAAGCGGGGGCGTGTTCCAGGAATTTCTTGAGGATGCGTCTACGCAGATGCGAACGTCCGGCGAAAGTGTCGCGCTAATTGATAAGATTGGCGCTTCGAACACAAACGCTTCCGCGGGGTTCTTTCCAGGCCCTTGGCGCCATCACTGTGGTTCAATGCCGAGTTCCTTCGCCTGTGCCGCAGTACGCTGGCGATCGATGACCAAAAACTTCGCGAACTCTTCTGGAGTGTCGAGTATCGGCTCGAGCGCTGAATTGACGATGAACTTCTGGTGAATATCCGGGCGATTGTAGATCCGGACGATGAGTCATGAAGGAATTTGATGATGTCTTCCGGTGTGCCGGTAGGAACGACAAATCCGTACCAGGATTTAATTCGCAGCGAGTCGTAACCGAGCTCTTTCAGGGTCGGCACATCGGGGAGCAGGGAGAATCTCTTTGCCGAGTCGACCGAAAGCGGCTTGATGGAGCCATCCTTGAAATAGGGCATCAGGTTGCCAAGCCCAATGGCGGCTGACTGGATCGTGTTGGTCAAGAGTGCTGCCGCAACTTCTCCGCCACTCTTGAACGGTATGACGTGAAAGTTGGCACCAGTATGCTTGGCAAACGGATCGATGAACATTGTCAGCGACGTCGCCGGCGAGCCGACATTGATCCCCTCGGGACGCGATTTCGAAAATGCAATTAATTCGGTCAATGTTTTTACATTCAAAGACCGCGCCGCGACAAAGCCATTAATGATAAAATAACCGTTGGTTATTGGAGCGAAGTCCTTCTGAGAATTGTAACCTACGTCCTTGAATAGGAAATCAGGGTTGCTAATAATCTCGTTATCAACATTGCAGACAGTGTAGCCGTCCGGTGCCGCACGGGCGCACGCACGTCCGGCCACTAATCCACCGCCGCCAGGACGATTCTTCCACTATGACGGACTGACCGACCTGTTTGGCAAGTTCTTGTGCCAGCGGACGCAGCGTAATGTCGCTTAGGCCTCCGGCCGGTACGAGCGAAAGGAAACGCATCAACTTGGTCGGATAATTCGGCAGCGTGCTCTGCTGCGCGAATGATGACGACCAAAAGAAAAGAGTGACGACCAAAGCTGCCTGGCCCGACAACAGCTTTACAAAAAATCCTGGTCGACCGCGACAATTCTGTAAGTGCTGCATGACGCGCGGAATCATGCCGGGGCTGTGATTTGAGGAAACCACTTTACACCCTCCCTCTTGGATACTTCTGTTTGGAAAAAATTAGCAGCCCATTCCGGAGAAGGGGAGGCGTTTCGGGCCAAGTTCCACAATGCGAAATATGGCGCCGTCGGTCATGACGGGGATCGAAGTCGCACTTAGCATTGTGCTGCCGTCACCAAAAGGATGGATGCGAAAAAGGAGTGCAACTTGCCGGGGCAAATCAGGGTGCTCAGCACCACGGCGATGAAAAGCTCGCTCGACAACATTATGCCGCTGTTCGAGCAAGACACCGGTCACAGCGTCGTTTTCACCTACACGCCGTCGGCACAGATTTTGCACCGTGTCGTCAATGGCGACACGAGCGATATTATCATCGCCACCGCGGAGGTCGTCGCCGATCTAATTGCTCTTGGCAAAATTGTCGCCGGTAGCGACGCAGCGCTCGCGCGTTCTCAGATCGGCCTTGCGGTCCGGCGCGACGCTCCGACGCCCGACATCTCATCAGCGGGCAAATTCAAGACAGTGCTGCTCGAAGCGCGCGCGATTGGCATGAGCAATCCGGTCGGCGGCGGCCAAAGCGGCCGCTATCTGGTCAAAATCTTCGAGCAACTCGGCATCGCCGACACCGTCAAGGCCAAGGCGATTTATGGGCCGGGTGGTCCCGCCGGACTGATCGGGCATTTTCTCGCGCGTGGCGAGGTCGATGTCGGGCTGCAACAGATGGCGGAACTGTGCGCCGTTCCCGACATCCAGGTGGTCGGACCGCTACCGCCGGATATCCAACGCGAGACAGTGTTTTCGGCGGGCCTTTCGCACGCCGCCGCTCAGCCGAAAGTTGGCAGGATGCTCATCCAGGCGCTCTGCGGCCGCGCCGCAGCCGCTATCATCGCGACCAAGGGTTTTACCACTCCGCCCGCGCTCTAATTCCCGCCCAGGCTGGTGACGAGGCGCCAGTATCGCCAAATCGCATACTATATGAGTAACGGGCTATTTTTGTTGGATTCGTATTCTCGATAGGATTCCCGCGCAAAGGAAGGACCCGAACAAGCCATCCCGCGCGCGCCGGACTGCGCAGAGGGAAGGTCGCTCACAGCCCGGCTGGATGGCCGGCAACGAAGGTGGCGCATGCCAACGATCGATCGCATCGAATTCACAGCGCTCGAATACGTGCTGCCTCGCGGTACCGGTTACGGCAATGCGCGCGGCATCAATCATCGCCGCGCCAGCTCCATCGTCAGCGTGACGACGAGCTATGGCGTCATCGGCATCGGAGAGGCCCAAGGACCGCCCGGCGTCATTCGCGAATACGTCAAGCTTGTCACCCCGCAATACATCGGCAAGAGTCTGTACGATTTCAACATCGTCACCGCTGGCATCCGCAACCGGTTCTATCATTTCGGCGCACAGGGCCATTTCATCTCGTCGCTCGGCGCACTCAATATCGCGGTGGTCGATGCCATCGGGAGAACCCACGACATTCCCTGCTGCGATGTGCTCGGCGGCCGCGCCATGCCAGATGTCGCCTGCTACGCCACCACCGGCTATTTCACCGAAAACCCGAAGATCGGTGTCGCCGAGCAACTATCCACAATTGCGATGGACAATTTCGTCGGCGTCAAGATCAAGATCGGCGCCGGTATCGCCTCCGACATCGCACGCGTACGCACCGCGCGTGAATGCGTCGGTGACCACAAGCTCTTGATGGTTGACTACAACGGCAATTACACGTCGGACGTGGCGCTGGAAAGCCTACACAAAATCGCAGCATTCAACATCCACTTCTGTGAAGAGCCGCTGCCGCCAGCGGATATCGTCGGTTACGCCGCGCTGCGCCGGCAATCGCCCATCCGCGTTGCCGCCGGCGAAGCCCATTACGGCATTCACGACTTCAAGCGGCTGATCGAAGGCGGCGCGGTCGACATCGTCGAGCCGTCGTTGACAGGCGGCGGCGGCTTCGAGGAGATGAAGGGCGTCGCCATGCTGGCCTCGAGCCATAATTTGCGCATGGCAGTGTCGTGCTGGGGTGGCGCCGTCGCGCTGCACGCCGCCGTCCATTACGCGGCTAGCCTCGCGCCGTGGCCGCACACCGACAAGCCACCTTACCCGTTGATGGTCGAATTCGACTGCGCCGACAATCCACTACGCGACAGAATCGTGAGCGATCCGATCCAACCTGTGAACGGACGCATCGCCGTTCCCACCGGCCCGGGATTGGGCGTCGATCTGATCGAAGAGGCCGTTGCCCAATATCGGATATGACCGTCGTTGCAGACCGAAGCTTCACCAACAGGAGACATGTGTGACCAGTCAGGGCCTCTACCAATTCAATGTCCCCGCTAGGCTTGCGCTCTGCGTCGCCATGGTGATGGGTTCGACCGTCGCCGCGAAATCGGACGACTTTCCGTCGAAGCCTATTCACTTCGAGGTGGCGACCGCGGCGGGCGGGCCCACCGATCTCACTGCGCGGTTGATTGGAAAATATATCAATCAATATAGCGGCCAACCGGTGATCGTTGAAAATAAGAGCGGCGGCGGCGGCACGGCCGCACTCGGCGCGACCGCAAAGGCTGATCCGGACGGCTATACACTGAGCTTCGCCGCGGCGGGTGAAGTCGTCATTCATCCGTTCCTCTACAAGAACCTGCCGTACGATCCGCTGAAGGACGTTATCCCGGTGGCGCTCGCCGCGGAAGCGCCGCAGGTTCTCGCCATCACCGCCAAGCTGCCGATGACGACGCTGCGCGAATTCATCGATTACTGCAAGGCGCACCCCAACGAGGTCAACTTCGCGTCGTCGGGCACCGGCGGAACGCCGCATCTCGGCGCGCTGCGCTTTGCAAAGCTTGCCGGTGTCAAGATCACCCATGTGCCCTATCGCGGCTCTGCGCTTGCCGTCGAAGATTTGATTGCGGGGCGGGTGCAGATGATTCACATCACACCGCTGCCTGTCATCGGGGCGGCCAAGGCGGGTCTCGTGCGCATTCTCGCTATCGCGCAGCCGACGCGCTCGCCGCTGCTACCCGACGTTCCGACCAGTGCTGAGGCGGGCCTTCCCGGCTATCTCACCTCGGTCTGGTTTGGACTGTTTGCGCCGCGCGGCACGCCGAAGCCCATCGTCGACAAGATCAACGGCTGGGTCGCCAAGATGTCACACGATGAAGGCTATCGTAAGCAGCTCACCGCCATCTACTTCCAGCCGGTTACCATGACGCCAGAGCAATTCCAGGACAAGATCAACAAGGAAGCGCCCGAGTGGAAGCACGATGTGCGCGAGTTCGGGCTAAGCATCGAATAGGGGGCGGCAGCGCTCAGGCCGTGATCTAACGAACTAACGAACCAATCATCGTCATTCCCGTGAAGCAGGTCCCGGGGTTTTGCCTCATCGGTGATTGGGGACATCCCCTTTGCGCGAGAACGATGGCCGGAAGACGCGACCACACTAACCGTGCAGAAAATTCAACACCAAGTCAGCATAGACCTTGGGTTGGCCCATATTGGAAATATGCGAGGCGTCGATAGTCGCAAGTTTGGCACCCGAAATTCGTCGCTGAATTTCAATTCCGGCCGCCGCCGGGGTCGCTGGATCCTGGAGACCGACGATCACCAGAGTTGGGGCCTTGATGCCAGGATGCGTCGGCCGCATGTCCATGTTGCGGATAGCCGTGCAGCAGGCCAGATAGGCTTCAAGGCTCGTCTCGACGAACATCTTCTGAATCAGCGCGACCCTGTCAGGATGAGCCGCGATATACTCCTGCGTGAACCAGCGCGTCATCGCCGGGCCGGCAGCGAAGGACATGCCCTTGTCGGTGGCGAGCTTCATTCGCTCGTCCCACACAGTTTTGTTGGCGTAGTAGCTGTGGGTGTTCGACATTACGAGCTTCTCGATGCGCTCCGGCGCATTGGCGCCGAGCCATTGCCCAACCATGCCGCCCATTGAGAGGCCGCACCAGTTGACCTTCTTGAGCCCAAGCGCGTCCATGATGGCGAGCGCGTCGTGGCCGAAATCATCGACAGTGTAAGGCCCTTTCGGTACGCCAGATTTTCCGTGACCGCGGCGGTCGTAACGCACGAGCCGGAAACACTCGGTGAACGCCGGCACCTGATCGTCCCACATACGCAGATCAGTGCATAGCGAGTTCGACAGCATCAGCACAGGTGCGGCTTCGGGTCCCGCGACCTCGACGTGCAGAGAGAATCCGTCCTTTGTCTGAATGTCCGGCACGGCGTTCGCGATAATGATGGCAGGGAGAAGCTGGCGACGATGTGCGACGCGGCAAGAACGCACGCACATTACGAAGGTAGAGACATACGTCATCGAATCAAAAGAACAATTTGTTACGCTATCATAACGACTTGATATACTACCGCGGCGGGGAGTCTGTTTTGGCCTTGCAAGGGGCATGATAGCATCACTCCGTTCAAATGAACCTGCAACAGGGCATGGGAGCGGAACGTGAAGGCGGAATTCAAGCGCATCCTGACAAGTCACACGGGCAGTCTTCCGCGCCCCGCCGGCCTAATCGATTTGCTGCAGCACGAGGAACGCGGCGAGACCGTCAGCGCGGCGAAATTCGAGCCGCTATTACTCCGCTCGGTGATGGGGGTGGTCGAGCGGCAGGTGAGGGCAGGGCTTGATCTCGTTAATGACGGCGAGTACGGCAAGTCGTCTTATGCGACCTATATTCAGCAACGGTTGTCGGGTTTTTCCGAGGTCGAGCGCTCGCGCAAGCCGCCGGAGCGCAATCTAGATTTCGAGGAATTTCCCGAATACTACCAGCGCACGCGTTCGAGGCGCGGACTGGCGACGCGGCGGCTTCTGGCCTGCACTGGTCCCGTCGCGGTCGCCGATCCGCAGCCTTTGTTGCGGGACATCGGGAATCTTGGCGCCGCGTCCTTGGCGGCACGACCAACTGGCACCTTCATGACGGCGGCGTCGCCCGGCGTCGTCGCGCGCTTTCACCCGAACCTCTACTACGACACCCACGCCGCCTATCGCGAGGCAATCGGCGCGGTGATGCAGGTCGAGTACGAAACCATCGTCAAAGCCGGCCTGCAGCTGCAGATCGACTGCCCGGATCTTGCCGCAGCGCGTTGCAGCGTGTTCTCAGAGCTCAGCGACGCAGAATTCGTGAAAGAGTGCGAGCAGAGTATCGCCGTGCTCAACCAGGCTTTGCGTAACGTTCCGGCCGAGCAGGTGCGGATGCATATATGCTGGGGAAATTTCGAAGGCCCGCATCTACACGATATCGCGCTGGAGACGATCCTTCCGGCGGTGTTGCAGGCCAACGTGCGGGTGCTGTCGATAGAAGGCGCAAATCCGCGCCACGCCCATGAATGGGAAGTCTGGCGCCGCATTAAGCTTCCCGACGACAAGGTGTTGATGCCCGGCGTCATCGACTCGACGACGAATTTCGTCGAGCACCCGCAGCTCGTCGCGCAGCGCATCTGCCAATATGCCGACGTTGTCGGCCGCGAGCGCGTGATCGCTGGAGTCGATTGCGGTTTTGAGACATTTGCCGGCGATCCCAACGTCAACTCCAAGATTGTCTACCGTAAGATCGAGTCGCTTGCCGAGGGAGCGCGCATTGCAAGCGAGAGGTTGTGGTCCCCGGCGAAGCCCGGCCGCGTTTTGCGCGAAGCTAGCGCCGAGCGCTGAGAAGCCGCCGCTGCGAACGCATAAATATCATCAGGGAGTCGGGAGATGCGGCTGTCGCTCAAGGTTGCCGTGTTCGTCGGGATTTTTGCGGTCATGGCGTCGCGGTTGCCGCTCCACGCGGCCTTGGATTATCCGGTCCATACCATCCGCATCGTCTGCGCGACGCCGGCTGGCGGTCCTCAGGATACGCTGTCGCGCCTACTAGCGAAATGGCTGGCGCAATCGCTGGGTAAGCCGGTGATCGTCGAGAATAGGCCAGGCGCCAACACCATCATCGCGGCGCAGGACGTCGTTGGAGCGCCGGCCGATGGCTACACTTTGTTCCTTGGCTCCGACGCAACCAATTCGATCAATCCGCTGCTCCATACCCACCTGTCGTATAAGGCCGATGACTTCGTGCCGATCACGCTGATGGTGACCATCGCGCAACAACTCTACGTCGGTGCGCATGTGCCGGCGCATTCAGTCGCCCAGTTCATCGATTATGCCAAGAGTAATCCCGACAAGCTGGACTACGGAACACTCGGTATCGGCAGCACCACACATCTCGCCGTCGAGCGCTTCACGCACGCGGCCGGCATCGACATGGTGCCGATCCACTTCAAGGGCAGTCAAGACCTGCTGCCGGCGCTAGCTGAGGGGCAGGTCCAGGCGACGATCATCACCTATAGCGGCGCGATCGCTTTCCTTCAGAGCAGATCCATCAAGGCGCTCGCCGTTTCTGGTCAGAAACGAATGGCTGAATTGCCCGATGTACCGACGTTCGCCGAAGCCGGGTTTCCGCAATTCAATTTCAAAATCTGGTACGGCCTGATGGTGCGAAAGGGCACGCCGCAGAATATTGTCGATCGGCTCGGGACCGAGACAAACAAGTTCCTGCAGTCCAAGGAGTTGCGCGACGTCATGGCGCCGCGTTTTGGCTGGAACGTCATCGGAGGAACGGAGGCAGAGTTCGCTGGCTTTCTCGCCAAGGATCGCGACAGTTACCGGCAGGTTATCATCGACAGCCACATCCCGCCGCTCGATTAGGACCTACACCGCGAGCGCCGCGCGGAACCGGTAGTCGATGGCCCGCCAGCAATCGAGCACGGCTTTGTCCGGCACCGGGCCGAGTGTGAAGCCGTTATCGACGATCAACGTGGTTGAGCCGTCCTTGTCGTAGCGCGGCCATGATGGCAGCCCGACGGCGTTCGGATCGCCCGTGCCGGCGAAGTTGACCCAATAAGCGCTGAGAACGCGCGACACCTCACGGTCGATGTCGCGCCACGGCCAGGGGCGGCATTCGAGCGTCTGAAAGACGTAAGGAATTTCCGCAGTGTGGAACGCGCCGATGTCGCGCGACAGGTCGCCATCGCCGGGCATTATCGGCTTCGGAGGCACGTGCGCGAAATGATAGAAGTAGACAGGGGCGCGGCCGAATTGGAACTGGAGATTGGCCCATGTCCAATTTTCCCAATTAAACACCCGCGTGCCCACGGAACGTCGGCTTGACTGTTCCAGTTGCTCAGGATTTTCCGCCGGAAAGAGCTTCAAGAAGGTCTCCGCTAACGGGCCATAATTGGCGCGGGCGCGGCTCTGGAATTCGGCAATGGTTGCGGCCGGTGGCTGCGTCGAGCCTTCATCGGCTGTTGCACCGGTCACGAGCGGCACATCGTTATGCTCACGCCGCGTGAATACGTCCAACGGGAAGTCCTTCAGCACGTGACCGTCGACGATCGACCAGCCATTAGCGCGATCGATACCCTTCGGATGCGATGAATCGTAAAACTCGTTCAGCGCGCAGTTATCTTCCGGAATGACGAACTGGATCTCACGTGCGGGCCGCTGTCGCAGTTCCTCGATGCCGGAGGCGCCGATCGCGCGGGCAAAGTCCGCGCCAGCGGCTTCCGCTTGCGGCATCGTGCGCAGGATACTTGCAAAGAACGCGCCGCCGCTTTGGCCGATGGCGCGATGGAATAGCCCCTTGGCGAGCGGTGAGGCCATCAGGGTGCTGACGCTTGAGGAACCAGCGGACTGACCGAAGATGGTCACCCGCTCCGGGTCGCCGCCAAACGCCGCAATGTTGTCGCGCACCCAGCGCAGCGAAGCTATTTGATCGAGGATGCCGTAATTGCCCGACGTGCGATGGGGCTGCTCAGCGCTAAGCTGTGCATGGGCCAGAAAGCCGAGCCGACCGAGACGATAATTCACCGTGACCACGACCACGCCGGCGCGCGCCAGCCGGTCGCCGTTTGAAAACGGCAGCGCGCCGGAGCCGACTAGGAAGCCGCCGCCGTGAAACCACACCATCACCGGCCGTTTGTCGCCCGGCACGCCAGCGGTCCAGACATTAAGATAGAGGCAGTCCTCGCTCTGAGTCTCGGGCCCGAAATAGCCGATCGCATTGTGCACGCGGTCCGGCTGCACGCAGCGGGGGCCGAAGGCCATCGCTGGGCGAACACCGTCCCACTTTTCCGGTGGCTGCGGTGGACGCCAGCGCAAATCGCCGACCGGCGGCCGCGCATAGGGTACGCCCTTGAAAGCCTGTACCACGCCGTCGGCGCTCGCCGATCCGGAGATGGCGCCGCTTACGCACCGAACGATGCCCATCCTTGTCCTCCAAGATGCCGGTGCGTTCTATGGGTTCGGGAATTTAGACGCGCGCTGCGCGAGTTCCCGCAGCGCCCGAGGAAAGTAACTCTAAGCAACGCCACAACTGCTGTCATGACCGGACATCTTTGGTTCCGCATCGCGGAATTAAGGTAGAAAGATCCGGTATTTGGCCCACGCACTGCTATGTGCATAAGTCAATCCGATAATACAACGGGAGACCAAGATGCGCGACGCAAGACGCGACGTGCGCCATTCACCCACAAAGGTCCGTATCATAGCGAAAGTCCTGGCGACGCCTGTTGCGCTCACGATGGCGCTCGGTGTGGGCTGGACCGTCTCCTCCGGGCAATCGGCGAAGCTGTCAAACTATCCTACTAAAATGGTGCGTGTGCTGTCGTTGGTGCCAGCCGGCGGCCTGAGCGATATTGCACTCAGGCCGTTGACGCAGGCATTGACTCAACAATTTGGCGTCCCGGTGATCGTCGAGAACCGTCCGGGCGCCGGCGGCATGGTTGAGGGCCGCGCTTGCGCGCACGCGGCGCCTGACGGCTACACCATTTGTAACGTTGACAACGAGGTGATCAGCAATCCGGATTTCTTGTTCAAGGATGTTGGCTATAACACGCAGAAGGATTTTGCGCCGATCACCAACGGTTATTACATCGTCAGCGGCTTCGTGGTGTCGGGCTCGATGATGAAAGTGCACGGCCTCAACGAATTGATCGCGCTCTCCAAATCCACGCCGGGAGGCATCAATATCGGATCGCCAGCAACCTCGACCGCGATCTTCATCCAGGCCTTCAACAAGGAGGTCGGTGCCAACTTTCACGTCATTCCCTACAAAAGCGGCGCCGAGGTCACCAACGGCCTTCTGACCAACTCCGTGCAGGTGGCCGAATTGGGCCTCGGCAACATGATGTCTTATCTGCAATCCGGCGCCATGCGGGCGCTGTCGGTTGACTCCAATGAGCGGCTTCCACAACTGCCCGGCGCGCCCACGCTGCGCGAACTCGGCTACGAGTCGTTCCGCGTCAAGGCATGGTACGGCTTTGTGGCGCCGGCCGGCACACCGGAGGACATCATCCAGTTCCTCCACGAGTCCATCGTCGATGTCTACAGCCAGCCCGACATCCGGCAGCGGGCGCTGATCAACGCCGCTCTTGAGCCCATCTTCGATACGCCCCAGGAGTTCGGAAAATATCTTGCGCTTGATTACAAGCGGACCGGTGAGCAGGTGAAGCTGGTCGGCCTCGAACCGCAATGAGGCCTGCGGTGTAGGTGGCTACTTTGTCCAGCTGTCACCTAAGCTTGCTGTTATGATACTTGGCGGTCGCGGCTCGCCCAATAGGGCGCCCGCAGCGCTTTCTTGTCGATCTTGCCGTTGAAGAGCCGCGGTAGCGTTCCCATGAAATCCACGCTGCTCGGCTTCTTGTAGCTGGCGATGCGGCTGCGGCAGAACTCGATGAGCTCATCGGCTTCCGCGCGCTGCCCTTCGCGCAACACGATGCAGGCCTTGACGGCTTCTCCCCATTGTGGATCCGGCACCGCGATGACGGCGGCTTCGGCGACGGCCGGGTGATGGCGCAACGCCTCCTCGACTTCCCAGGAATAAATGTTCTCGCCGCCCGACACGATCATGTCCTTCTTGCGGTCCAAGATGAAAAGAAAGCCGTCATCGTCGACGACGCCGAGATCCTGCGAATGCAGCCAGCCCTGGCGCTTGGCGTCGAGCGTGGCGATATTATTGTTCCAGTAGCCGAGCATCATGGCGTCGGACTTGATGAGGATCTCGCCGATTTCGCCCGGCACGGCGTCGCTGCCGTCGTCGCGAGCGACGCGAAGCGCGACGCCGAGCGAGGCTTGGCCGGCCGACGACAGCCGGCGCACCTGCTGCGGTTTCCCATCGAGCACATGATCGAACGGCTTCAGTGTCGTGATGCCGAGGCATTCCGTCATGCCGTAAATCTGGCTGAAGATCGGGCCGAACGCCTCAATGGCGCGGCGCAGCAGCGGCACCGGCATCGGCGCAGAAGCATAGCGAATGCAATGCAACGTTCGCGTATCGAACCTCTCGCGGTCCTTCACCTCAAGGACGCGTTGGATCATAACCGGCGCTAGATGCGTCGCGGTGATTTTCTCATCCTGAATGGTTTTCAGCACCGCGACCGGATCGAACGCGCGATGGATGACGATCATGCCGCCGAGCAGCAGAAAAGCGAGCGACTGCACCCGTGCGCCGATATGAAACAGCGGCATCACGATCAGGCCACGCACCGGCTCCGTGGCACCGCCTTCAAGTGTGATCTTCAGCGCGCCGTCCAGCATAGCCTTGTGCTGAAACATTACGCCCTTGGGCCGCCCGGTGCTGCCACTGGTGTAGATCAGATGTGCCACGTCGTCGGGAGCAGCGTGGACACCGGGCTCTTCCGCCGAGGCCGCCTCGAGCATTGCCTCATAGTCCTGAGCGCCATCGAAATTTGCGCCGAAGCAGATGAGCCGCCGGACGCCGGGAATGCTGTTTTGCACTGCGAGCGCGGCCTCGGCGAAATCCGGCTCGAATATCATCACGGACGGCTGCGCATCCGCACAAATGTCTTCGATCTCGCGTATCGTGAGCCGGTGGTTGATATTGACGACGATGAAGCCGGTGACCTCGCCCGCGCCAAACACTTCCAGCACCTGATGGCTGTTGCGAGCGAGGATGGCGATGCGCTCCTGCGGTTGTACACCCTGTGCCAACAGCGCATTGGCGGCGCGATAGACCCGCGCGGCGAATTGTCGATGCGTGAGGCGGACATCGTCGCAGACGATGCCAAGATGATCGCCGCGCAATTGGGCATTACGCTTGACGATGTCGCCGAGAATCATTGCTGTCAACCGTCTGCAAAACTTCGCTCTGCCCTCCTGCCTCAGCCGACATTGCCCAAGCCCGGTCGCAGTGTCTTCTCTTCGAGGAACTGCCGCATACCTTTGCTGCGGCCGGCATCCTGGTCGTTGAAGCGTAGCTCCGCCGCTTTGGCGAGCAGATAATCGCCGGCTGCTTCCGGCGCCATACCACGGGCGTGCTTGATCGCCAGCTTGGTGGCGAGCACTGCGTCGGGGCTGAGCTTCATCAGCCGGGCCGCGAGCGCCAGCGTTTCCTCCTTCAAGCGGTCGCGCGGCACGGCGCGATTGACGAGTTCCATCTTCTCAGCCATGCGGCCATCGAACGCCTCTCCGGTCATCGCATACCACAGCGCCGAGCGCAGCGAGAGCACCTCGGTGAGTGCGCGTGCCACATAGCCCGCCGGCAAGACACCCCAATTGACTTCCGAGAGGCAGAATGAAGCGTCCTCGTCGGCAATGGCGAAATCGCAGGCGATCAATTGGGTGAAGGCACCGCCATAGCAGTGGCCATTCACCATTGCGATGGTTGGTTTACGGAATGTGAACAGCTTGTTCCAGCGCCAGCTGTGGCTCGCTTCCTGGACACGCGCAGTCTCTTCGATCTTGCCGTCGAGGTCGCGAAAGAACAACTTGATGTCCTGGCCGGCACACCATGAATCGCCCGCGCCGGTGAGCACCAGTACTTTGGTTTCGCCATCATATTCCAAGGCGTTGAGAATCTCGACCATCTCGTAGTGCATCTGCGGCGTCATCGCATTGCGCTTGTCTGGGCGGTTCAAGGTCACCCAGGCAATGCCATCACGGCGTTCAACAATCACCGCCTCGTAGCTTTCTTTCAACATTGTTGCAGTCTCTGTTTGTACCGAATCCGGTGGGTGCAGTTGGCGGCGTTACTGGATGGAGACGCCGCTTTCCTTGATGGGAACCGCCCATTTCTGGATTTCGCTGTGGACGAAGGAGGCGAGGTATTGTGGGCCGCGATGATTGGCCGGCGTGATCTCAACGCCCATCGCCTCGATGCGGTCGTGGACGCTCGGCGTATCGAGCGAGTCGCTTACGGCCTTCGCCATGCGCTGCACGATGTGATCCGGCACGCCGCGCGGATAGAAAAAGCCGCCCCAGGCGCCGGCATCGACGTCCGGCAGACCCTGCTCTTCGGCAGTCGGAAGGTTGGGCAATAGCGGCGAGCGGGTCGGTGAGAGCAGTGCCAGTGCGCGCAGCGAGCCATTCTTCAGGAACGGCAGCGCCGTCTGCACCGAGTCGCAAATGTAATCGATGCGTCCAGCGATTAGATCCTGCAACGCCGGCGCGGTGCCGCGATAAGGCACATGCGTCGTCTGCGCGCCCATGGCCTCATTGAGCAGGAGACAGGCGACGTGCGTCGAGCCGCCCACACCCGAAGCTCCGAACTTCAGATCCTTGCCCTTTTCGCGGGCGAGCGCGATGAACTCTTTCAGATTTTTCGCTGGCAGATCCCTGCGCACGACAAGAAGGCGGATAGAGGTCCAGACTAGGCTGATAGGCGTGAAGTCCGTCTCGGCATTGTACAGCGGCTTCTTATAGAGCGACTGGTTCTGAGCGTGCGTGCCGATATTGCCGTACACCATCTCATAGCCGTCGGGCGGCGCGCGCATCACCCGCGCCGATCCGGTCATTCCACCGGCGCCATCGATGGTCTCCATGATCACCGGCTCGCCGAGCAGCTCGCCCATGCGGGCGATTAGAATGCGGCCGGGCGCATCGGCTGGACCGCCTGGCGAAAACGGCACTACGAGAGTGATTGCCCGCGTCGGCCAATTGTCGGCCGCCGCCAATTGCGCGCCGGAGATGCAGGCTGCAACGGTAAGCCCGGCTGCACACATTCTTAGATATGCCATTGTGATGTACTCCCTCATAGATCGATCAGGCGCCGATAACAGATCAAACAGCTACTCCGATTGCTCAGTTGATGCGGTATTTGTTGAGAACAACGGTATCGATCTCGACGCCGAGGCCTGGTCCGTTGGGTACATGCATGACGCCGCCCGGTGCTTCGATGAGGTCCCCGAGGGGGCTTGCTTCGAGATCGACGTAGAAGCGCTCGATGGGCGGCTTCTCGGGCAGGCTCGCGGCAAAGTGGATTGTGGCGATCAGTCCCGGCCCGAAATACGGCGAATGCGGCGCGAGCTTGGTTGTCGCGCTACGATGCGCCATCGCGGCGACCTCGCGCATGCCGCTGATGCCGCCCATCTTGATGATGCTGGGTTGCACGTAGTCGACCTGGGCGGTGTCGATGAGCTGCGCGAAGTCGGCAAGCGTGCCGGCATTCTCGCCAGCCGCGATAGGAATTCCGCCTTCGGCCCGCAGCCGCGCCATGCCGGCATAATCCTCCGGCGGCCAAAGCGGCTCTTCGAGCCAGACAAGATTACAGTCGCGGAGCTGTTTCGCGATCGCGATGGCCTCTGGCACCGTCCACGGGCAACTCGCGTCAACCGTCAGGGCAATGTCGGGACCGATTGCCTCGCGCGCGGCGACGATCTCCGGAACGCTCATCTCGTGTAGCTTAACGGTCTTGTAGCCGCGCTCGACCGCGTGGGCGCTATTGCGCCGTACCAGATCGACATTACCGTAGCGCAAGAGGCTCGCATAAGCGGGCATCTGCTCGACGGTATCCGTCGCACCAAGAACGCGATAGAGCGGCTTGCCGGAACGCTTGCCGACAATGTCCCAGAGACCGATATCGAGCGCCGAGAGCGCATAGGCAACCGGTCCGTTGCGCGCGGAATTGCGAAGTTGATAGGCAAGGCCTTTCATGAGTGCCGCGATGTCGGTTGCATCGCGCCCAATTGCGAGTGGCGCCACCACCTTCTCCATCGCGAAGCGTGTGATGTCGGTGGACGGCAGGCCGAATCCTTCGCCCCAGCCGATCGCGCCGTCGTCAGTCGTCACTTTGACGAACAACGTCTCCATCTTGCGCCACGGCGTCGCCGCGGTGTTGCCCGGCGTATTGCCGAAGTCGTAGGGAACACTGATCTGAAACGACTCGACTGCGGTGATCTTCATTTTTACCACGCGAAACCGGTCGGGGCGGCGAACCCCAACCTCACGAATAACGATCGAGAATGTGGCGCGCGAGCGCGCTGCGCAGCACCTCCTCTGGCCCGTCGCTGATCATCATGCTCCGTTGGTCGCGCCAGAACTTCTCCAGCGGCAGATCGGGCGTAAACGCGATGGCGCCATGAATCTGCATGGCGCGATCCGCGGTCTGGAACGACAAACGGTTACCTAGGAATTTGGCCATATAGGCTTCGTAACGCGGGTCCTCGCCGTTGTCGTATTTCCATGCGGCGTGGCGGACCAGCAGACGAAGCTGATGCAGATCGGTATATGAATCGACCAGCATCCATTGGATGGCTTGCCGGGCGGCGAGCGGTTGCCCGAAGGTGACGCGTTGTTTGGCATAAGCGACGCTCATCTCGATGCAGCGTTCCATTACGCCGAGGGCGCGCGCGCCGTGACGGATGCGGCCGACTGTCAGCCAATCCTGCGCCAGCGCAAAGCCTTCGCCTTCCTCGCCGACACGGTTGGCGAGAGGCACCTTGACGTTGTCGAAGGCGAGTTCGCACGGCTCGTCGTCCATGATGGTCTTCTGAACGCGTGTAATAGAGACGCCGGGCGAATCCATGTCGACCAGGAACGCGGTGATGCCCTTGCCGCCCTTGGCGCGGTCGGTCGACACCATGAGCTGGACGAAGGCGGAGTCCTGCGCATTGGTAATGAAGCGTTTGTAGCCGTTGACGATGTAGTAATCGCCCTCGCGCACCGCGGTGCTGCGGATCGCCGATGGATCGCTGCCGGCGTCCGGCTCCGTCAGTGCGAAGCAGGTCTGCTTCTCGCCGGCGATAATTGGGAACAGATATTTCTTCTTCTGCTCATCTTTGAGATGGAACAGCAGCGGGCTTACTTCCGGCCCGAAGATCAGCGCCTTGCGCGCCGGAAAGGCGATGCTGCGCCCCATTTCTTCCCAGATCACCGTGCGCGCGAGCAGCCCAAGCCCGAGGCCGCCATACTCGACCGGCGTGCCGATATGCCAGAATCCCATTTCCTTGGCCTTGGCTTCGAGATGCTTCTTGATCTCGGGCCGTAGGCTCGGGCCATCATAGGCTTCGCGCTCGATCGGAATCACTTCCTTGTCGACAAAGCGCCGTAACTGCTCCTTGATCATCCGCAATTCGGTGGGAAGCTCAAAGTCCATCGCACTCACAAGTCCTACAATGTGGCGCGCAATCGGCGCGGCCGCTCACGTAGCGCGCGCCATCTGGCCGAGCCGGGGGAACAGCTTGGCCGTGTGGTCGCGGAGGATGCCGCGTAACGCCGGCTCTCCGAGCGCAAGCCCTTTGAGATCGCGCAGCGAGGAGATGGTGGTCGACTCCGGTGCCTGCGGGAAGTCGCTGCCAAACAGGATGTGGTCCGGCTCGACCAGCAACTGCAACGGACCAAAGCAGAACTTGTTGGTGGACAGCGCGGTGTCGAAATATAGCTTACCAAGTTCTTGAATGACGCCATTCGGCACCATCTTCTTCAAGTCGTCGCGGGCGGTGAGGCGCGCGAGTCGCTCAGCCAAAAACGGCACGGTGCCTCCGGCATGCGAGAAGATGTGGCGGACCTTGGGGAAGCGCGCGATGGTACCACCGAAGACGAGGCTCATGATCGCGCGTGTGGTGTCGAATGGAAATTCGAGCGTCGCGGGAGGAAAGTTGTTGAGGATCAGCGTGCCGTAGTTCGCCGGAATTGGGTGATAATACACGACCGCCTGGCGCCGGTTGAGTTCATCGAACACCGGCGCATATTTGGCGTCGCCCGGGTATTCATTGGCACAGTTCGTCATCAGCTCGATGCCGTCGGCATGGAGCACGTCGAAGGCGTATTCGATTTCCTTCAGGCTCGCCTCGACGTTTGGGAACGGCAGGACGGCGAACATGCCAAACCGCGTCGGATGGTCACGGCGAAGCTCAGCCGAATACTCGTTGCAATCGCGGCACAGTTTCTTGCTTTCCTCGATATCGCCGAACCAAAAGCCAGGAGGCCCAAATGAGGTTATGGCGAACTCGATGCCGTTGCGATCCATCACATCAAGCGAAATCTGCGGGCTCCACTGCGGTGGCGGACCCTTCAGGGTCTGACGCCCAATGCGGTCGCCTAATGTGGAGAGATACTTCGGGGGCAGAATGTGATGATGAACGTCGATATGGCCGGCCACGTGAATCCTCCGGTGGGAGTGCAGTATATAGGGCGGGGCGTCACCGCAGCGGATATTAGGGGGCCGGCGCCGCAGAGGAGAAGAATGGTTTGTCACGCTAGTATATCTTCAGGCAATACTAACGGACCCCACCATCACCAGTTCAGCGGGTCAAATGCACGCCGGAAGAGCGGCCAGCACGACCGAAGCCACGAACTGTTGCGGCCGTGCTTACTGACTGAGCCTTGCCCTTTCAATATCCTGTAGGCTGAGCGCCGGTGCCAACATTTTCAGAAGATCCGTCAGATGGCGCGCCATGTGCATCTTGCGGTGAAACCCGATATAGAGTGGCTCCGGCGCAAACAGATGATCGGCGTCGATCGCGCGCAACAGGCGGTCGCGCTGCTTATCGAATGAAATTTTGGCGAGAATGGCGATACCGATGCCGAGCTCGACGTAGGCCTTGGCGATCTCAGCGTCGGCGGCGCGGAACACGATATTGGGGCTCAGTCCCTTCTTCCTGAATACGTCGATCAACTTCCACTTTCCGTCTGGTTCGAACATGTGGGTAATAATCGGATAAGCTGTGACGTCGCGCAGCAACGGCTTTGCCTTGTCGAGCAGTGCGTGGCCCGGGCGCATAACGATGCAATAATGCAAGGTGCCATAGTCGAGCATCGCGACATTCTGAACGTTGACGCCACGATCGCCGCCGATCGCGATATCGGCGTCGCCGGCATCAACCTTGGCGAAGATGTCCTGGCGCGAGCCCTGGAAGAACTCCATCTGCGTATCGGGAAATTTTTTCAGGAAACGGTCGATGGTCCGTGGCAGGACATAGCGCGCCTGCGTCGACGTACAGGCGATGATGATCGTCTTGCGCGCCTTCTCATTGAAATTACGGCTGACAGTCTGAATATTCTCGATCTCGAGTAGCGCCTGCTGCGCATAATGATGGATGTCTTGTCCCACCGGCGTGAGACCGAGTAGCCGGTTGCGCCGCCGCTCGAAGATTCGGCAGCCAAGCTCGCGCTCTAAGAGCTGGACCTGTTTGCTAACCCCCGGCTGCGAGGTATGAAGAACTGCGGCGGCACGCGACAAATGCAGTCCTTGCCGCACGATCTCGCAGAGATATCGCAGTTGGATCAACGTCATGGCCAGCCGTAACTAGGCCCAATGGGGCGCTACGGCAATGGCGGGAGTTGCGCATGACGTCCCGTCATACTTGCATGAGCAAAAATCCGTTGATCCACCGCGGGGTCTGCGCAAGGGTCAGGCCGCACATGCTAATTGAAGTGCGGAGGCAGGCACCATGGACGCAACAACTCAAGCCGCGCCGGTTTACGATAAGCTGCGGGTCAATTTTCCGCCCGATCCAAACCCGCGGTCCTTGCGCTTCACCCCACCTCCTGGCGCCTGCGATACCCACTTCCACGTATTCGGGCCTCCTCACATTTTTCCTTACGCGGAAACGCGTCTGTACACGCCGCCCGCGGCGCCGATCGAGCATTATTTCTCGATCGCCGAAAAGATCGGACTGCAGCGCGGTATCCTGGTCACACCGACCGTGCATGGTTACGACAATTCGGTCATGCACGACGCCATTGCCAAGGCGGATGGGCGGCTGTTCGGCATGATCCGTGCAAATCCCGACCTGACCGCGCAAGACAACAAGGACCTGCATGCGTGCGGCGTGCGCGGCGTCCGTTTCAATTTCATCCGCCGTCTCAAAGGCGAATTCGACAAGGAGAGGTTCCTAGGTGTGGTGTCGTGCATGGACTCCCTGCCATGGGCTATCGACCTTCATACCGAGCCGCATGTCATCGAAGAGCGCGCCGACCTCATCCGCAGCTTGCCCTTGCCAGTGATCATTGATCATTTCGGCCTGATCGACGCCTATAAGGGCCTGCAGCAGCCGGCGTTTGTCGTGCTGCTGCAACTTCTCAGCACGGGCAATGTCTGGCTCAAGATTTCCAGTGCCGATCGGCAGATGGTGCGCGGTTCGAAATATGAGGAAGTGGTCGCCATGGCGCGCCGGCTGATCGCACACCGGCCGGACCGCCTGATCTGGGGTACCGATTGGCCACATTCTTTTGTGTGGGAAGCAGGCAAGATGGCAAACGATGGCGATCTCATGAACATGCTGCCGGACTTCGCGCCCGATGAAGCAAACCGGCGGCGCATTCTGGTCGATAACCCGGCAACCTTGTTCGGCTTCAAGTAAGCCGTTGCAAGCATTAGTCGCGCGCGCCAACAGCAGCGCCACAGGCGGTCGGCCGCGACAAGGTCGCGCCTGCCGCAGCGCCGCCAACTCCGAGAATCCAGTCGCGAAATGCCTTGATCTGCGGCACGTGCGCCCGCTCCGACGGATAGACCAGGTAATGGCCGGCCGCGCGGCGGCGGACGACCGGCCCGAACGGCATGATCAACCGGCCGGCAGCGAGGTCCTCCTCCAAATAAGTCCGCTGGATGAGTGCGATGCCTTCGCCCTCCATCGCTGCCTGGTAGATAGCCTGCACAGACTCCAAAGATCGTGCCTTCGATAGCAGCCGCGCCACGTTGAGGTCGGCTTGCCGCGCCCATTCGCACCAATCGTCCTCGCGTGAGCGCGTGCGCAGCACTTCCTTGCCGATAAGGTCCACCGCATTGAAAAGCTGCGTCTTGCGCGCAAATGTAGGTGTACAGACCGGAACTAGCTCCTCGCCGAACAGAAAATGGGCTTCGAGCCCGGACCACGAGCCGGCGCCACGACGGATCCTCGACGTCGATGCAACCGCCAGCGAAATCAGCCGGCACTGCGCCTGACGTTGCGACAAGACGAACATCAACGCGCGGGTGCCGCAGTGAAAAGTTGTGCAGCCGCGGTATCAGCCACCGGTTAAGGCACAGATTGTAGCCCTTGATCGTCAGGGTCGGCGTCGCCAAAACATAGGCATCGGTCGCGGCGCGAAGCTGTTCGAACGCATGGCGGATCGCTTCCGCGTAGGCCGCGGCGCCGGCGGTGGGCACGAGCTCCTTGTTGCGGCGCTCAAACATCTGCCGCCCGAAGAACTCCTCCAGCACGGCAACCTGACGGCTGACGGCGCCCTGGGTTACGCTTAGTTCATGTGCGGCCTTGGTAAAACTGCCGCATCGAGACGATGCTTCGAATGCAACCAGCGGATTTAGAGGCGGGAGTTGGCGCATGGGAGCCTCATGAGCTTAGGTCATGTTGGCATAATCAAATGTACTTTGCGCGGCAAGAACGGCTTGCCTACCATCCATGCTACGATCTTAGTCTCGATCCGCCAGAATGTTTCGACAGCCTGGCTGCGGCGCATGCATCTAATAATGAGGGAAGAGTCTACGGGGGAAAATGGCAAAAGTTCGGATCGCTGCATTGCCGACAACGTATGGCCTCGCTCTCCTCGCCGCGTTGAATACCTGGTGCTCCAGCGCAGTGCAGGCGCGGGCCGGTTATCCCGATCACGTCGTCAAGATCATAGTGCCACTGGCGCCGGGCGGCGGCGCTGATACGCTGGCGCGGTTTATCGCCGCCAAGCTGAGCGACCACTTCAAGCAGCAATTCGTGGTTGAGAATTGACCGGGCGGCGGGACGATTTTGGGCGTGCTCGACGCGGTTCACGCGCCGCCCGATGGCTACACGCTGTTGATGGGCCAAAGCAGCCTCGCGATGACGACGAGTTTGCACAAGAAGATGCCATACGACGTTACCACGGACCTGACGCCGATCATTAACGTCGCTATCGGACCTAATGCGCTGATGGTCCACCCTTCGGTTCCGGCCAAGACCGTGCCTCAGCTCATCGCCTTCGCAAGAGCCTCCTCGGATGGCGTGACTTTCAGCTCATCCGGAAACGGCACCCCAGCCGATATGGCGACGCAACTATTCAAGACCATGACCGGCATCAAGGCCGTGATCGTGCCGAACCGCGGCATGAATCCGGCGATCATGGATCTGGTGAGCGGCAACGTGCAGGCACTCTTCGCTGGTCTGCCAGCCGCGATCTCGGAACAACGCGACGGTAAGGTGCGCCTCATCGCAGTTGCAGAAAAGAAGCGATCATCACTCAGTCCCGACACGCCCACCATCTCAGAAGAAGGTTTACCGGGCTTCGACATCGGCAACTGGACCGGACTATTGGGCCCTGCAAAGCTTGATCCCAAGGTCGTCGCCATGCTGCACGATGCCGTGCTGACGATGCTCGACACGCCTGACACGCGCCAACGCTTCGCGGTGCTGGGCTTCGAGCCCATTGGCGGCAGCCCTGCCGAATTCGGCGAGCTACTCCGCCATGACGTCGTGCGTTGGACCGACATCGTCAAGCGCGCCGGCATTCCGCTTTATTGACAATTCAACCGGACAGGGACGACGGCTGCCGCCGCCGCGAAGCCGAGCAAGGGAAACACCATGAAACTCAGGCGGTTTGCCACTGTCGCTACGTTCGCGCTGGTGTGGAACGCGATTGCATATCAGGCCGCCACGGCGGAAACGCTGCTCAAGGTGAACCTTTTCGTCGGCGTTCAGAATCTCCCGCTCTATGCCGCTCAGGCAAAAGGCTTCTTTGCCAAGCGCGGTATCACGGTCGAACCGATACGTACGCCAAATTCGACCGTCCAGAGGGAAGGGCTGGCAAACGGCACCTTCGACATCGTGCAATCCTCCGTCGACAATGCAATCGACATGATCGACGTGCGCCACCAGGACGTCATCATTGTTGCCGGCGGCAGCGACAGCCTGAATGAGCTGATGGTGCGGCCCGAGCTGAAGACCTACGACGATCTGCGCGGCAAGACTTTCGTCATTGACGCGCCCGATTTCGGCATATGTGTTCGTGCTCTACCGCCTGTTGGCGCTGAAAGGTTTGCAACGCAATGACTATCGTACTCTGCCAATCGGCGCCTGCACCGAACGGCTGGCCGCGATGCAACAATATCCTGTCAATCGCTCGGCCGCACTTTTCAATGCACCTTGCAACCGACTACTTGAGCGATCCGGGTTCAAGAGCTGGGGTCGGGTAACCGACGTTATCGGTCCCTATCAGGGTGACGGAACGTTCGTGATGCGCAAATGGTCCAGCGCACACCGCGACATCCTTGTCGGATATCTGGAAGGGCTAATCGAGGGCTATCGCTGGGCAGCAAAGACGGCCAATCACGACGAGGCCGTCGACATCCTCACCGAGGCCCTCAAGATCGATCACGATCTCGCGGCCCGGGCCATTGGTTCGGGCATCGGACCCAAGGGTGGCCTCACGCCGGACCTGAAGCTTGATCCTGCCAGCTTCAGAAATACGCAGCAGAATTGCGTCGATGCCGTGGGCGGCACGGCCAACCCGAACATCGACCGATATTATGATCCGACGTATTACGACCGCGCCATCGCCGCCCTGCGATGAGCGTTACGCAGCGCTATAGGACACAGTTGCGATTGTCGATTTCCCCGAGTGCATCCGCGACCGTTGTGGCGGCTTCGATCAGCCGCCGGCCGAGCGCAGCTTCGGTTTTCCTGTCGACAGCGATGCTGAAGAAGGTAAGGCCAAGCGTCGCGCGCACGGTCGTCCCCACCATGATCGGCGCCGCGATGCTGCTCGTTTTCGGATCGAGATCGGTGGCACGCTTGGCGTAGCCGGCGCGTCGCGCCGAGTTCAAGGCCCACAACAGCTTGCCGTGATCGCTCACGGCCGGCGTCGAGCGGCCTTCACGGATGGCGATAATATTCAGCAGCGTCTCGCGCTCGGTCGGTCCGCAGAAGGCGAGGTAGGCGCGGCCGTGCGCGCGCTCCGTCAGCGACAGCCGCTTGTTGATGGTCGACTTGACGTGAGCATGCGGACTATGTGGCATCGTGCTGTAGCGTACGACCATCGCGTCGCCATCGAAACCGGTGATCGCCGCTGGCCACAGCAACTCTCGCGTCAGCATTTCCGCAACCGGTGCCCCGGCTTCGATTACTGCCGGCAAGCCGTGATAGCCCGCACTCAGGTTGAGAGCCTGGGATGTAAGACAGTAGCCGGCTCGCCGGGAAATCTGGCTGACAAGGCCGCATTGCATCAGCGTGCCGATGATGCGAAGCACCGACGGCTTGGGGATGCCTGTGTCACGGCTCAAGCGCTCGACGGACGCTATCTCGTTGTCGCTGAGAACTTTCAGGACATTGACCGCTTTGACAACCGAACCGATCGGTCCCCCGGACCGCGACGGCGGGATCGCGAGCTGACGACGTATCGAATGTGATTGTGCGCGCCCCATTTTCTATGCGCCGCCCGGTGTCCATCTGCGGTCATGCCGCAACGGGCGGCTCACCTTCGACCTGTCAGCTCTGCTTCGCGACCCGCGCGAGATGAGGGATAGTAGGACCGCGCCCGTTTTCTGTAAACCGCTGCGCTTATTCAAGTTCCACAATACGGAATTTTAGCATTTTGGCTGCCCTCCGCACAGCGAGGGCAATAACTATAGCGTCCGTCCGCAGCGAGCAGACGAACAGTGAGGAAGTCGGGCAAGGAGGAAAGATAATGCCGGTGCATACGGTCGATTGGGACAGCATCGAATGGACGCCCGTCCGCAAGGGTATGGTTCGCAAAACGTTCGCCGGCGATGGCGCAACACTTGCGCTGCACCGCATCGAGCCCGGTCATGAGTTGCTGCCGCACGCTCATCACTACGAGCAGATTGTCTACCTGCTCCAGGGTTCGGCGATTTTCCACGTCGGCGACGAGCATCATCGGCTCAGCGTCGGCAGCCTGATCGTCATTCCGTCGAACATGACGCATTACATCGAGGTCACCGGGAACGAGGCCGTTCTAGAACTCGACGTCTTCACGCCGAAGAGGCCGGAATACGGCGGCTAAAACGACGCACGGTTGACAAGTGTGGCGCGCCCGCGGCGCACGCCTCGGATTTCAGAGAACGGTGACCCCATGGCCGAACTTGACCCCGAAACAATGACCAAGCTGTCGACGACGAGCACGGCGACATTGACGACGCAGCTCTACCGCCGCGGCTTTCGCAACGCATTCCTGCAGGGCCCACGGCCGCTCGGCCGCTACGGCATCAATATGATCGGGCCGGCCTTCACGTTGCGCTACGTTCCGGCGCGCGAGGATCTCGATTCCTACGGTACTCCAGGCGCGACCCCAACGCCCTGCAGCGTGAAGCCATTGAGACGGTCCCCCCTGGCCACGTGCTGGTGATGGATTGTCGCGGCAATAGCCGCGCAGCCTCGGCCGGCGACGTCTATGTGACACGCCTGAAGGTGCGCGGTGTTGCCGGACTCGTGTCCGACGGCGGTATTCGAGACAGCGGCCCGATCTCCAACATGGACTTTCCGGTGTTTTGCGCCTGCCCGAGCGCCCCGACCAACCGCATCGTGCATCACGCCGCCGACTACAATTTGCCCGTCGGTTGTGGCGATGTCGCGGTCTACCCGGGCGACATCATGGTTGGCGACGCCGACGGCGTGATCGCGATACCGCGCCACATCGTCGATGAGGTCGCCCGCGACGCGGCGCAGCAAGAGGAACTTGAAGCTTTCATCATGCGCCGGGTCGTCGGCGGCGAGAAGTTGGCCGGTCTTTATCCCGTGAATGCCCAAACGCGCGAAGAGTACGCCGCCTGGGTCGCGCAGAACGCGAAGTCCGATAGCGCGTAACACTGCGGCCTTAGAGCTAAGTCATGCGGTATTAAGATCATCGGTACAAAGCCCCAAACGAAGATCTACGAGACCATTATGGGCATTGTGGAAGAGGGCGACGAAATCATGAATGAAAGGGCTTGCCCGCGCTTGACGCTGGATTACTCGTAGCGGCACAGGCCGTTGAGCATTACGAGCTGTCGCGCTACGGAACCTCATCGCTTGGGCTGAGAAGATCGACCATGAGGCGGCCGAACTTCTCCGGGAAACGCTGGAAGGGGAAAAAGGCCCCCGTATGATCGAGAGCGCAGATAGCTCCTGACCACGGACGGACTTTCATCAACACGATTAAGACCTGCATGTTCTTGGCGGATCGGATGCACACTGCGGGCGTAAAGCCCCATTTGACGTTTTGGAGGATTCCATTGTGGAATTCTTCGCGAATCCTGGCCGTGCCTACGGTCGGGAGATTGCATCCGCCGCGGAGATCCGTTTCATGCTTTCCAATCGATCTGCCTGGATTTTACAAACCGGACGGAACGCAGGAGGCGTGGCGCAATGAATAACGTCGAGATCCGGCCCGGTGTCTCGATTGCCTATCAAGATCATTGCTTTGTCGAGCCGTGGACCAAGCCGCAAACCGTCGTGATGGTGCACGGCAACGCTGAATCGTCGCGCGCCTGGACTTGTTGGGTACCGCATCTTGCAGGCAAGTATCGCGTGGTGCGCCCGGATATGCCGGGCTTCGGTGCGTCTCGCGAGCCGCCGGGTTACCGCTGGAGCGTTACTGAACTCGCCGCCGATCTCGGCCGTTTCCTCGAAGCATTGCACATTGAGAAATGTCATCTGATTGCCGCTAAGTATGGTGGATCGGTCACGATGGAATTCGCGATCGATCATTCCGATCAGCTCTTCTCGCTGGCGTTGTTCGGGTCGCCGGTGCGCGGCAGTGGGAGCGGTAACGCCGACAAGATACGCACGCTCGGCGTTCGAGAATGGGCCGCGCACACCCAGCGCGCCCGGCTTGGCAGCAACGCCTCCGATGCACAGATCGCCTGGTGGACCGACGAACTGATGGCCAAAACCGATCCACGCGCCGCATTCAGTGCTTCCGCGGCGCGAATCGATATGGAGCTCGAGCATCGGCTTTCGCGTATTGCTTGTCCGACGCTGATCGTGACGACGAAGGAGAGTGGCCTTCAGTCGGTGGCGGCAGTAGAAGCTTATGCACGGCGCATGCCCGATGCGCGCGTGATCGTAATTCCCGGGCGACAGTTATCATATTGCCGCGGCAGAGCCGACCTGTGCGCAGGTCACTTGCTGCACTTTCTGCGAGGCATTTCAGGAACGACTCATGACATCATCAAGCACACGGCGTGGTTTTCTCAGTGGGCTGTTGGGCGGCGTTGCCGGCGCCACCCTTACGCCGTGTCTTGTCATTGGCGGATTGGCCTGGCCGGCCAGTTCGTATTGTTGTGCCGTTTCCGCCTGGAGGGGGCGCCGACCTGATCTCGCGGCTTCTCGCCCCGCATTTGCAGCAAACATTCGGCCAGTCCTTTTTCATCGAAAACCGCTCCGGCGCGGCCGGCCGTATCGGCACACGTATTGTCGCCAAGGCAGATCCAGATGGCCAGACCCTGCTGGTCACGACGGAATCTTCAATTGTCATCGCGCCGCACACCGGTTTGGCGATGGATTACGATCCGCTCAAGGATCTGGTTCCGGTATCGCTGCTCACGCGCAATACGATCATTCTGGTCGTGCATCCTTCCGTACCGGCCAATACAGTCCAGGAATTCGTTGCTTTGGCCCGTGCGAAACCCGGCCAGATCACATTCGGTTCGTCAGGTGTGGGCGGCCCGAACTATCTCGCCGGCGAGATTTTTAAGAAAATGACAGGCGTCAACATTGTGCACGTACCGTTTCAGGGCACTGGCGCTGCGCTGCAAGGCGTGATCTCCAATCAAGTTGCCGCGATGTGGGGCTTCATGGCCGGACTTGTTCCTCATATTCGTGCCGGAACTTTGAAGGCGCTCGCCAGCGGCGGGCACGCGCGGTCGCCCGCGTTGCCTGATGTGCCAACTTTTGAGGAGTCCGGCGTGCCCGGTTACGAAGCTGTGTCGTGGATCGGCATGTTTGCGCCGCGGGGCACGGACGACGCAATCGTCGATAAGCTCGCCCGCGCAGCGAAAAGCGCGATGCAAGAGCAGAACGTCAAGGACGTACTGTCCCAGGAAGGCTCCGAGATCGCTGCTACCACGCCGGCGGAATTTCGCCAGGTGGTGGCCAGCGATTACGCCAAGTACGGCAAGCTCGCCGACTTGCTCAAGAATGCGCAATAGAGCCCGCGCGACGTTCTGCGAAAAATTCTCAGGGTGTCGGCCGCACCGGCAATCGCGCGATTACGGCTTCGGTGAAGGCAATGGTGCCGAGCGTGCCGCCGAGATCGCGGGTGCGGCAAGGCCGGCGACGCGATGGCGTCATCGAGCGCCTTTTCGATAGCCGCGGCAGCTGTGGCCAGCTTCTTCCGTAGCATGTCGTTGACCGAGCCAGCCGAGCAGCATGGCGGCCGAACCGATCAGCGAAGACGGATTGGCGATATCCTTGCCGGCGATGTCGGGCGCCGACCCGTGCTGCGCCTGCGCCACGCCGTGTGCGTCGCCGGCATTGAGCGATGCGGCGAGCCCAAGGCTGCCGGATAGTTCAGAGGCTTGGTCGGAGAGAATGTCGCCGAACATATTGGTTGTGACGATGACATCGAATTGGCTGCGTCCCGCATCAGCAGCGCCGCCATGGCGTCGACGATTTTTTCTTCGTAGGCGATGTCCGGAAATTTGGCCGCGACCTGGCGGGCGCATTCCAGGAACAAGCCGTCCGAGACCCTCAGCACATTGGCCTTGTGCACCGCGGTGACCTTTCGTGCGGCCTTCCCGGCGGGCCAGAGCAAAGGCCGCTTCGACGATGCGGGTCGAGCCGAGGCGCGTGATCTTACGGAGCGAAAGAGCGAGATCCGGCGTCGGCATCATCTCGCCGGGTCCGAGAAACATCGAACGGTCGGAGTAAAAGCCTTCGGTGTTCTCGCGCACGATGACGAGATCGAGCGGCTTGCCGCAAGGCGGCGGGAAAACCGGCCGTGTTCGCGCCGGCCGGATATTGGCGTAAAGGTCGAGCCCTTGCGCAAAGCGCACCGGACGGATTGATGCCGCCCTGGGCCGACGGCGGATAATCGTTGTGCGATACCGGCCCAAGAACCGTGCCGTCGGCCTCGCGTGCGGCTTCGAGCGTTTGCTGGCGGAAATGTGGTCCCGAACTTCTTTGAGCGTCGCCAAGCCTATCGGCATGGTAGCTGAATTTCAGGCCGAGGCCGAAGTGCGTCATTGACGTGCGTCCAGCACCCGCGCGCGTCGCCGCTGATATCTCCGGGCCTATGCCGTCACCTTCGAGGATCAAGATGTTCATCGATGCTTTCGACCATGTCGCTTGCAGACGTATAACATAAATATACCTTATTATACGTCTTGCGGAAGTGCCAAACAAGAAAGCAAATCCGGCGGAGGATTCGATGAACCAGTCACATTCCTCGACCGGCTCGCGGCGCACCGTCTGCAGCTATGCGCTCCGTTCCCGCTTCTACCGCTGCATCGGTCCTCATGCCGCAGACGCTGAGCGAGCCGGTCGATCCGCGCACTGGCAGTGTCCGGATCGACACCTCGATCGCAACCAGTGCCATGACAAAAGCTTGTTAAAGGACTGAATAAGCATTTTCCCAATCTCAAGATCGAATTCGTGCGCGCCGGCTCGGTCGAAATCGTCAAGCGCTTTGTTGCCGAGCGTCAAGCCGGCCTGATTGGGCCCGATATTATTCATAGTGCTGATCCCGGCGGCTTTGACTATTTCGCCGAGAAGGGCTGGCTCGATACCAGCCTGACTGAGCTGCCGCTCCTCAAGGACTATCGCGACGGCTTTTACGACAAGAAGCGGCGGCTGGGTCGCGTTGCGCGCCACCGGCATCGCGATCATGTACAACACCGACAATGTCAAAAAGAGCCGATGTGCCGAAGACTTGGAAAGAACTGGCCGATCCGAAATGGAAGGGGCGTGTTGCTATTTCTGATCCGAATCGAGCCGGCTCGTCATTTTCTCATCTTTATGCGATGTGGAAAATGTACGGACCCGGTTATCTCAAAGCCTTCGCTGCGAATGACGTGATGGTGGCGGGCGATGGTTCGGCGACGCGCGAAGCCGTCGCCACCGGCGAGCGGGATATCGCGCCGGTCTCGGAATACGACGCGTTCGAATTCAAGAAAGAAGGCAAGCCTGTCGACATCGTTTGGCCGCAGGACGGCACCGTTCTGCTTGCCGGCTCCGCTGGCGCTCGCAAAGGGCAGTAAGAATGCGGTCAACGCCAAGGCACTTGCCGCATACATGCTGTCCAAAGAAGGTCAGCAACTCATTGTCGACACCACGTTGACCTGGTCGCCACGGCGCGACGTTCAAGCTCCGGACGGCAAGCCGCCGCTCGACTTCAATCAAGACAATCAGTTTCGACTGGACCAAGGTCGCCGCCGAGAAGGGGACTGTCCTCAATCTCTACTTCCAGGATTTTCAGGTCAAATGACCCGAATTCGCGCCGCTTCATCGAGTTCGGACAAGGACATTGCATTTATGGTATACCATGGTATACCAATTCTAACTATTGATGGGAGTTCACCATGATTGACAGTTTGACTGTGTTGATACCGACGGGCGCACCCGAAACCGGCTCGATTCCGACAGCCCCCCGACCGAAATCGCTCAAGGGGCTTCGCGTCGCGCTGCTGGATAACGGCAAGGAATTCTCCGACGTGGTGCTGGACGGCGCTGGCCGAAACGCTCAAGCGGGATTACGGCGTCACCAATATCAAGTTCTGGCGCAAAGGCTTCCCGGCCAAGGGCGCGCCGTTCATCGATGAGATGGCGGCCGAATCCGATGTGGCGATCTCCGGCGTTGGCCATTGCGGCTCGTCCTCGCCGTGGAGCGTCATCGACGCGGTCAATCTGGAGAAGGCCGGAATTCCGACGGTCGCGCTTATCAGCCGCTCGTTCTGTCCGCTGGGCCAGATCGTCGGCCGCGGCGTCGGCCATACAGGCACTGCCGATTGTCATGCTGCCGCATCCGATCGGCGAAGCCGATGAAAGCCGCATCGCCCAGAAGGGCATCGACGCCGCGGCGGAATGCGTCCGGCTGCTGACGACGCCGGCCGAGACCGTCGGCGCGGAATATGCGGCCAAGAAATTTCCGCTGCCGGAACACGCGGTCGCTCGGAGCTGAGCGCGAATACTGACTTTCAGGATGGGCGTCAATTCGCCGCGCACGGAACAGACCATGCTCGAAAGAATTCAAAAGCCGGCACTCAACGTGATGGAGCTTCCGGACTCTCTTGAGGCGGTCAACGATTACTTCTACGAGCGCGGCTGGACCGACGGACTGCCAATCATTCCGCCGACGCCCGAGCGCGTCGAGCACATGCTGACCGGCATGAGTTGGCGTGAGCCGGATGCCGTCATCGGGCTGATCCCGCCGGGCATGGGGCTCGCGACGTTGCGCACCATCGCCACCAATGCCGTGATGGCGGGCTGTGTGCCGGATCTATCTGCCGGTCATCGTCGCCGCGGTCGAGGCCGTGCTGGAAAAGCAGTATGGGCTCGCGCATCGCCAGACCACGACGCATGCTGGCGCCCCGCTGGTGATCGTCAATGGTCCGATCGTCAAGGCCGTCGGGCTCAACTACGGCAATGGCGTATTTGGTCCGGGCTGGCGTGCCAATGCGACCATCGGCCGGGCGCTCAGGCTCACCCTGGTCAATGTCGGCGGCGCCATTCCGGCTGAAACTGATTTCTGCCAGCACGGCCATCCCGGTAAATACACCTACTGCATCGCCGAGCATCAGGCGGCCAATCCCTGGGAGCCTCTGCATGTCGAGCGCGGCTTTAAGGCCGAGGACAGCGTCGTCACGGTCATCAATGCCGAGGCGCCGCACAGTATGACGGAGAATGTCCAGACCGCACCGATTGAGATCATGCGGACCTTCGCCGACTCGATGGCGACGTACGGCGTTAATAATCTTTATTCACAAGGCCATCCCGTTGTCGTGCTCGGTCCGGAACATGCGCAGCACATCGCCGCTGCTGGCTGGCGCAAGAAAGACATCCAGATGGCGCTTTTCGAAATGGCCCGCCGACCCTGGGGCATTGCCAAGAACCGCGGCAAGTCGAAGGGACCGTTCTTCCCGGTTTGGGTCGACAAAAACGACGACAATGCCATGGTTCCGATCGTCAATGAGCCGAAAGATCTTGTGGTGATGGTGGCCGGCGGCGCGGGCGGCAAGTCGATGTGGTGCCCGACCGCAGGCGCCCAAAGCCTGAGCGTCAGCAAGGTCATCGAGCGCGGGGCATGACCGCCGCGCGTTCTCCGGCGGTCGCGCAAGCGTCCGCACAATCGCCGACCGTAATTCTCGCCGACTTTGCCGCGTCGCTGCGCGGCGAAGACTTACCGCCGACCGTCGTCGACACGTTGGGCGATCTCTTCCTCGACTATCTCCGCGTCGCGTCGATTGGGGCGGACATGACATGGAGCGGATGGGCGCGCGACTATCTGGCGACACTGGGTCGGCGCGGCGATGCGCCGGTACTGTTTGACGCCAACGGCTACGATCCCGTCAGCGCCGCCTTTTTGAACACGACATATGCCGGCAGCATCGATGCCGACGATACCCATGTCGGCTCGATGTTGCATCCTGGGTCGATCGTATTCTCTGCGGCGCTTGCGGTGTGCGGCAACGCGTCGGGCGGCGATTTCCTCGCTGCCGTTGCCGGCGGGCTACGAGGCGATGATTCGCATCGGCCTGTCGATCCAGCCGACCCACTTCGGTCGCGGCTTCCAGAGCACGGCGACCTGCGGCGGTTTCGGCGCCGCGGTCGCAGCATCGCGCCTGCTGTTTGGCCGCGATCCTGCCGTTGGCCGACGCATCGCCGAGACCATCGGGTTGGTTGCCTCGTTTTCCGGGGGGCTGACCCAATTTTACCAGTCGGGTTCGACGGTGAAGCGCATCCATGCGGCCCGCGCTGCTGAGAACGGCGTCGCCGCCGCCCTCATGGTCGACAAGGGCTTTTCCGGTCCGACGGATATCCTGGAGGGATCGAATGGTTTTGCCCGTGCCTATGCCGACGCTTTCGATCCCGAAATCATCACGAATGCATTGGGCAGCAATTTCCTTCTCAACAGTGTCACCGTGAAAGGACATGCCTGCAGTGCGCGCGTTCAGGCCGCCGTCGAAGGCGTTGTCGCATTGTGCCGTGAGCATGGTGTAACAAGTGACGCGATCGAAGAACTCTATGTCGGCATTCCTTCCGTCATCGTTGGTCGGCTGACAATCCCGCGCCCAATCGATGTTCAGGCCGCCCAGATGAGCTTGCCTCATAGTGTTGCGCTTGCCGCGGTTCTGGCACCCAAGGCCGTGGACGGCTTTGCGCTCAGCGTTCGCGACTACGAGGACAGTTTGGCAAATTCGGCAGTGAAAGCGGTCGAGCGTCGGGTGCGCTGTAAGGTCGACCCGGAGGTCGAGACTGCAACGACGGCGGAATCGGTTCCCGCCCGTGTTGTCTTAAAGCTGACCTCGGGTGCCTCGCATACGACCTTCGTGTCGGCGCCCAAGGGTAGCCCGTCACGCCCGTTCACGCGGGCCGATCATGTTGCACGCTTTCGTCGCGAATTGGAGCGCAGATGGCGGCCCGCCCGCTGCGACGAGATCGTCGAAATGTCGCGCCGCCTTTTATCGCTGAAAGACATGAGGCAATTGGTCAAGGTCATCACGTGATCGGGTGATGGCCTCATAAAAATGTAGCGTTATGTTATACCTGCGTAGACCGAAGACGCGCGATATGACGGTGCAGAGGCAGGGTCAGTGGTTTCTCGGCAATTGCTGCGGTTCATCGCGAAAACAGACGCAAAAACAGACGCAAAAACAGAGCCCGATACCTTAACTATGAGCAGTTTCGGACAGTTGATCGACCGTTATGCGAATGCCGGAACGGCCGCGGAAACAGCTTACGCGGTTCTGCGTGAAGCTATCTTGAGAAATATTTTGACTCCGGGAGCGCGATTGCGGGCTGACGATCTGGCGAAGCAGCTTGGCGTGAGCAAGACCCCGGTTCGGGAGGCCTTGCGCAAGCTCCAGGCCGAAGATCTCATCGTCGTCAGCGCCGGCAACGGACTCACGGTCAAAGTCCTGTCCGAGAAGCAGCTCCTTGAGATCTACTATACGCGCGAGGCGCTCGAAGGCATGGCAGCGCGGCTGGCCGCGGAGAACGCCGGGCAACTCGATCTGGCCAGTTTGCGCGCCGTCCTGCACGACATCGAAGCCGCACTAAGCCGCTCGAACATTGCAGAGGTGCGCACCTTCACCGGCGAATTTCAGCTTGTCGTGTTCAAGGCCGCGCACAATGATGTCCTGTTCGACCTGCTAAAGACGCTGCGTGAGAAAGTCCGCAACCATCGCATCACCACGATGAGCATTCCGGGGCGTGACGAGGAGGTCGTCATATTCTGTCGCGACTTGCTGGGCGCCATCGAGACCCGTAATCCCGATGCAGCCGAGCGTATCGCCAGAGCCAACCGGCGCCGCACTTTGGAGCTTCGGCTCAAGATGATGCGGAGCGTGCCGCTGCCCGGATAAGCAATGATCAACAGGTCGGCTGTCCGTTAATCGATTGTTCCGGGAACTCCGCCCATGGCACCCATAACATTGAATAGATTGCGCAAGCAGTTTGGGCCGGTGGCGGCGGTGCGCGATATTTCCGTGACTTTCGAGGATGGCAAGATGACTTCCGTCCTTGGGCCTTCCGGCTGTGGCAAGTCCACGACGCTCAACATGATCGCAGGCTTCATTGCGCCCGATGCGGGATCGATTCTCTTCGGGGAGCGCGTCGTTGCCGATCCGGCGCGCCATATCGCCGTGCCGTCGAACAAACGCGATCTCGGCATGGTGTTCCAGAGCTATGCGTTGTGGCCCCATCTGACGATCGCGGGGAATGTCGGCTACGGTCTCAAGATGCGGGGCGTCGGCCGTGCCGAGCGCGAGCGGATCGTGCGGCGTTCGCTCGGGCGCGTGCGGCTCGATGCCTTCATCGATCGGTATCCACATGAATTGTCCGGCGGGCAGCAGCAGCGTGTGGCGCTGGCGCGAGCCATTGCGTATGCGCCGCAAATCCTCCTGTTCGACGAGCCATTGTCGAATCTGGACGCCCAATTGCGCGAAGAGATGCGCGATGAACTGAAGGCGCTGCACAGCGAGATCGGGGTGACGGCTGTCTATGTCACGCATGATCAGTCCGAAGCGATGACTCTCTCCGATACGATCATCGTGATGGGCAATGGCGAAATCCTGCAGCGCGGCACGCCACGGCAGCTTTACGAGGAGCCGGCCGACGTGCGCGTGGCAACATTCATCGGCAAGACGAACCTGTTCGCCGCTTCGCTCATCGCGCTCGATCAACCTCATGCGCGCGTGCGTGTCGGCGGTATTGCCGAACCGGTTCTTTGCCGGTCGGCCGAATACGCGGCGAACGTCGCAGGTGCGTTGTCGATCCGGCCGGAAGGCGTCAAGCTGAAACCGGCGGCCGCCGGCATTGGCGGCATCGAGGGGAGGGTGGCATCGGCGACCTATCTCGGCGACATATGTCGCTACGACGTTGCGTTCGGCGACAGCCGACGGCTCGAAGCGCAGCAAACTGCCGCCAATCCTTTTTTGGCCGGGGATGCGGTCTTGATCGAATTCGATCCGGATAATTGTTATTTTATCGCCGGCCGAGAGTCGGAGCCATGAGTGGTTCCGCAAGCGCCGCGCTTCCCGCGCAACAGCCGTCCGGATCCCAATCCTGGCTGACGCGGCGCGTGAACGTACTCCGCGATCCCGTTCATGCAATCGTCATAGCGGCGTTGCTCACGACGAGCTTTCTGATCCTCTACCCGCTCGTCTGGTTGTTTTATGGTGCCTTTGTCTACGGCGACGGGGGCTTTGCGCAAGCTCTGGTCGCGTTCTGGCAACTGCCAGGCCTGTGGCGAGCCTTCGAGAACACGATTCTCGTTGTTCTGGGAACGGTGCCGATTTCGTTTCTTATTGCCATTCCGCTGGTCTGGATCACCTCGCGCACCGACACGCCACTGCGGGGCGTCGTCGAATTGGCAGCGCTTTTGCCCTTCATCACGCCGCCGCTCATCGGCGCAGTCGCGTGGTCTCTGCTAGCCGCGCCGCGGACGGGAGTGCTCAACGTCGTCGCCAAGCACCTCGGCGTCCACGGCTCGATCACGAACATCTACTCCATGCCTGGGCTGATTTTTGTCATGGGTCTCTACATGAGCCCATATGTTTTCCTGACCGTGAAGGCGGTCATGGACCAAATGGACGCTAGGCTGGAAGACGCTTCCTCGATCGCCGGGGCCGGGCTGTGGCGAACCATGCGCCACATCCTCCTGCCGATATGCCTGCCCGGAATTCTTTCTGCGGCCATATTGGTCTTCACGCTGACAATAGAGGAATTTGCCATTCCGGGAATCCTCGGAACGCCGTCCGGCATCTATACGATAACCACTTACATTTTCTATCAAGCCATCAGCTATACGCCGCCGCGCTACGAGATCGCGGCACTCTTGGCGAGTTTCATCATGGCTGCGACAGGTCTCGGGCTCGGCCTGCAGGCGAGATTGCTCAGTGGGCGGCAACGTTTCACCACCGTATCAGGCAAGGCGCAGCCGCCGCGACGGATCAAGCTGGGCGGCTGGCGCTTTGCGACGCTCGCCTATGCAATGGGATACATCCTTTTGGCCGTGATATTGCCTTATGCGGTGCTGATCTACGCCGCCTTCATCAAAACATGGGGCAGGGCGCCCACGATCGGCAATTTGACCTTCTCTCACGTCACCGCGACCTTCTCGCCGGATCTCGATGCGGGCACCGGCTTCATGAACAGCATCATCCTGGCGCTGAGTGGCGCCACTATTGCTATCCTGCTCACACTCATCGTCAGCTATGTCATCGTGAAGCGGCGCGGCCTGGCGGGGCAGGTTCTGGAAATCCTCACCGCCATTCCGCTCATGATGCCGGGACCGGTCATGGCTGTTGCGGTGCTGTGGGCTTATGTTCGACCCGCCCTTCGCCCTCTATGGCACGCTATGGATCCTGCTCGTGGCCTACATTACTCACTACATTCCTTATGGTGTGCGCACGATTACCGGTTCGCTGCGGCAAGTCGGTGTCGAACTCGAGCAAGCGGCGGCGGTTTGCTGGCGCCTCGCAAACCGGCAGCTTTCGCGACGTGGTATTGCCGTTGGTCAGGTCCGGGACACTGGCCGGCTGGATGCTCATGTTCGTTTCGATGGTGCGCGAATTGTCGGCATCGATCTTTCTTTTCGTTCCGGGCACGCAAACTGCGGCGGTCAGCCTCGTCGAAAGATGGGAGGAAGCGGACTTCTCGTCCGTCGCGGTGCTCTCCCTGACGCTCGTCGCGGTGTCGCTGACCGTTATCGTTCTGGTGCGGCATTTCTTCGGACGTTCGGCGTTCAGCATCGAGCGCTAGGATTCCACGAGAGGGAGCGGGCCCGTCGATCTGGATCGATGCCGGCGAGTTTCCGCTAGACCGACGATCTCTGAAGCGCTATTCTGCCGCTCGCTGATCAGCCGATGTTCATCAAGTTGCCGTTGGACCACGATCTCTGAAGCGCTATTCTTCGGGTCGCGTCATTCCATAGCCCGATTGGGTTGCCGCTGGACCACGATCTCTGAAGCGCTATTCTTTTCACCGGATCAACTTTGTCAGGTCCCAGGTTGCCGCTGGACCACGATCTCTGAAGCGCTATTCTTGGCAGAAAGTGTTGATTGTTCGTCGGTGAGTTGCCGCTGGACCACGATCTCTGAAGCGCTATTCTGATCTCCGCCTCTGCTAAATGCTTTGGCTCGTTGCCGCTGGACCACGATCTCTGAAGCGCTATTCTCGATCGCCGATTTCACCGCGTTAGTGTTGAGTTGCCGCTGGACCACGATCTCTGAAGCGCTATTCTGGCCGACACGTACGCGACGATGAAGGAGCGGTTGCCGCTGGACCACGATCTCTGAAGCGCTATTCTCACTGGATTGTCACGAGAGCCCGTTGGCGAGTTGCCGCTGGACCACGATCTCTGAAGCGCTATTCTTCCGTCAAGTCGCTCATCGTGATTGCTCCAGTTGCCGCTGGACCACGATCTCTGAAGCGCTATTCTCGCGGGACAACGCCGGGGTCAACGTCAAGAGTTGCCGCTGGACCACGATCTCTGAAGCGCTATTCTGCTCGTGCTCGGCGGCACCACGGCTCCCGGGTTGCCGCTGGACCACGATCTCTGAAGCGCTATTCTGCACTACCGGGCGCACGGCTTTCAGTACATGTTGCCGCTGGACCGCGATCTCTGAAGCGCTATTCTCTGGCCGGTTGGTCCCTATCTCAATGGCCAGTTGCCGCTGGACCACGATCTCTGAAGCGCTATTCTGCGCGCATCCTCTTTGAATTGAGGGTAAAGGTTGCCGCTGGACCACGATCTCTGAAGCGCTATTCTTCGGATCGTCCTGCGTATCGAGGATGACATCGTTGCCGCTGGACCACGATCTCTGAAGCGCTATTCTTTGCGGGTTCGCTTCTCGTCTCGAGCGCGCGTTGCCGCTGGACCACGATCTCTGAAGCGCTATTCTGTCCGCTGTGCGCGGTTTGTCCGACTTGTCGGGTTGCCGCTGGACCACGATCTCTGAAGCGCTATTCTCCAGCCGTACCGGACCGAGCGAGAGCCCAAGTTGCCGCTGGACCACGATCTCTGAAGCGCTATTCTTTTTTGCGCAAAGCATCAACGGCCGTTTGGTTGCCGCTGGACCACGATCTCTGAAGCGCTATTCTATCCTTGTCGCTTATCTCAAGCGTGCCTGCGTTGCCGCTGGACCACGATCTCTGAAGCGCTATTCTCACGGTGCAGACCGATACGCTGGCCTATGGGTTGCCGCTGGACCACGATCTCTGAAGCGCTATTCTATGCGTCAATCCTAGAAGCATCGTCGATCTGTTGCCGCTGGACCACGATCTCTGAAGCGCTATTCTAGCCCTTACGCAGTTCGCTACTGTCGAATCGTTGCCGCTGGACCACGATCTCTGAAGCGCTATTCTGCTGACGGCTGGCGTGTAAGGCGGAAGATTGTTGCCGCTGGACCACGATCTCTGAAGCGCTATTCTCCGGCACTGACAGTTGCAATCACGGCGACCGTTGCCGCTGGACCACGATCTCTGAAGCGCTATTCTTCAGGCAGCGCAGACAACGAATTCTCCGGCGTTGCCGCTGGACCACGATCTCTGAAGCGCTATTCTACCAGCTTCCTCATAAATCACGCGCTCCAGGTTGCCGCTGGACCACGATCTCTGAAGCGCTATTCTCGTGAAGATGGAAATGCCGAAGCGTGGCAAGTTGCCGCTGGACCACGATCTCTGAAGCGCTATTCTCGCGCTGTGATGACAGAGGTTCGGGACACGGTTGCCGCTGGACCACGATCTCTGAAGCGCTATTCTGGTGGCGCTCGCTGGCTTGATCCGCGGGCTGTTGCCGCTGGACCACGATCTCTGAAGCGCTATTCTGCTCCTGACCAACCGCCGGCCGCGTGCCCGGTTGCCGCTGGACCACGATCTCTGAAGCGCTATTCTAGCTGGCGGACCTGAAACGATCGGACGAAGTTGCCGCTGGACCACGATCTCTGAAGCGCTATTCTTGAAGCCTATCAATTGAACTCTCAGGCACTGTTGCCGCTGGACCACGATCTCTGAAGCGCTATTCTACCGCTTCTTTCGCGGCAACAGTCGCGGCGAGTTGCCGCTGGACCACGATCTCTGAAGCGCTATTCTGGCGAGGATATCGGCAAGACGCTGATCACTGTTGCCGCTGGACCACGATCTCTGAAGCGCTATTCTCCGGCCGCAAAATTCTGGCGCGGCTGATCGGGTTGCCGCTGGACCACGATCTCTGAAGCGCTATTCTTCCGGCCGATCCGACGATGGCGGTTGTGCGGTTGCCGCTGGACCACGATCTCTGAAGCGCTATTCTCCCGGCCTATCCTTACACGGTGACCGGCGCGTTGCCGCTGGACCACGATCTCTGAAGCGCTATTCTGCCGGCCGAGCAGGCGTTATCGCGCGCAGTTGCCGCTGGACCACGATCTCTGAAGCGCTATTCTATTGTCGCACCGCGCAAATCGATCATCACTGTTGCCGCTGGACCACGATCTCTGAAGCGCTATTCTTTTGCGCGCGGCGGTCATGTGCCGAACTCGGTTGCCGCTGGACCACGATCTCTGAAGCGCTATTCTCGACGATCGAAATTACCATGGCGGTTTTGAGTTGCCGCTGGACCACGATCTCTGAAGCGCTATTCTATATCTTTTGGAGACCGCGCGGTGGCGTCAGTTGCCGCTGGACCACGATCTCTGAAGCGCTATTCTGCATCCGGGGCTGGGCCGTCGTCTCCAATAGTTGCCGCTGGACCACGATCTCTGAAGCGCTATTCTCGCTTCGTTGACGTGATGGCTGTCTGCGCCGTTGCCGCTGGACCACGATCTCTGAAGCGCTATTCTTGAAGTCATGCCGCAGCCACGTCCGGTGCAGTTGCCGCTGGACCACGATCTCTGAAGCGCTATTCTGAGCGCCATCGCAGGCTCGGTGACCCGATAGTTGCCGCTGGACCACGATCTCTGAAGCGCTATTCTCACCTCGGGCGCGGTGCTGTCCGGCGCCGGGTTGCCGCTGGACCACGATCTCTGAAGCGCTATTCTATCTATAACCCGAATGTCCTGACAACGTTCGTTGCCGCTGGACCACGATCTCTGAAGCGCTATTCTCCAGCAAGCCAACGGCAATCAGTCCCTTGCGTTGCCGCTGGACCACGATCTCTGAAGCGCTATTCTGCCGGCAGCAGCTTTAGAGCTCGATATTGGTTGCCGCTGGACCACGATCTCTGAAGCGCTATTCTCTGCCGTACAAGCCATGGCGTCGAATGCGATGTTGCCGCTGGACCACGATCTCTGAAGCGCTATTCTAGATGAGCGGGTATCCTATTGAATATAAATAGGATACCCGCTTTTTGGAGACGCGCAAAATCGCTGTGATCCCTAAAAAAGTGCAAGCTGGTCGGGATTTTTTCGTTGACGCCTTCGACGCTGGCCGGAAAAGCGAACGATGTTTTCATATTGCTTATCCGTAAAGGTCAGGATGTGAACGTCGCCGCGATCCGGCAGGTTTGTCTCTATCCGCCGCATATAGGCTTCGAACTGCTCCTTGCCATTGCAAAAGCGAGCATACACCGAAAACTGGCTTTTCTCGAACCCTTCATCAAGTAGATATTTCCTGAAATTGGTCGCGGCCCGGCTTTGGGCTCTGGTGCCCACCGGCAAATCGAACATCACGAATATCCACATCAGCCGATAGCCGTTGAGCTGTGTCACAGTCACGCCACCAGTGCTCCAATGCCAGCCAGTTCGATCGCCGATGGAGGCGACGGCAAAAAGAGTTCCGATGAATTTCCCGTGCCGAAGCAGCGCGAGAGGGATTGGGCAAGCCTGGTTGCAGCAATGGTCACAGTCGTCACGCCATTCTCGCTTGGCAGGTCGAGTGCAATCAACCCGGCGAAGGCGCGCTTTGCCTTGGGAGTCACCTCCGCACACCCTTGAGCTATCAGTTGCACGGTCATGGCATCGACCAGTGGTCGGAAAGGTTCAACGAGATCGTCGGCTAGCGCGAAAGCGTTGCCGCGATTGGCGTGGTGAATGCCAATGGAGGGGTGCAGACCTGCTGCGATGACTGAGCGGGCAATCATCGATCGCAAGATCGTATAGCCATAATTCAGGAGACCATTGATGCCCCCGGCCGCGCGATCACGCCGAAAATCTTCGCCCATCAGCAGCGGCCAATAGCGCCGAGCCGCCTGAGCCTCGATATTGTCCGGATCGCCCGAGCGTACGCGACGTGCCAGCATGTTGAACGCGTCGGCGGGGATGCCGCGCGCTTCCAGTACGGCAGCTTGCCAGCAAATCTTCGCTATCACAATTTCACGCCAAAGCTGTTTGGTTAGTGGTTTGCCCGCGTCCCACTGCGCCCGCATGCGCGCGTTCTGTCCATAATGCCCATCAAGGGGCGTGCAGACGGCGACCGGCGCATGGTTAGCGCCGCACAAGACCATCAGAGCACCACGCTCCGCGAGCGCCACGGCAAGGCTGGTCGTCCAGGTCACACCATGGGCATGGACAATGATGGCGGCAACATCGTCGAGAGGAATACGGCCAACTTCCTCCCGCTCTTGGCTGACCAGAAGGAACCCGCGATGTGCCGAGAGGTGGCGTCCGTCGGTGGCGATATCGACGATGCGCTCCATTAGCCTTCGACCTCTCGGCGGTCGCGCGATCCCGGGTCGAAAACGCGCCCGAGTTCGTCGATCCGCACCTGGCGCGCCTTTATTCTCTTCAGCCCGCCGGCGGTCGGCGCAATATATTTGAAGGGATCCAGATCGTTCGGCGTGGCGTCCCGGCGCTTGAGGTCGCCGGCCTCATGAGGCTCGGCCAATGTGATCTGACCATTCCGGCCGAATTTGACGACGCGCATGAGCTTGCGGTCTTGTTCGGTCTGCTGGATGGCCAACACGTCATCCTGGTGCAACGAGAAAACTTTTCGCGCCGTCGGATTGTCGCACCGGATACTCGATGTCCAGCCGGGTTGATGGGCATCGAACATGGACACGATCTCCGGGACCCACCTGCCGTCTTTTAGCTCCCACACATCGTAACGGTAGTTCGAGTCGCCCTTGTAACCTTTGTAGGCACGGCCATTCTTGTCGTGAATGGGAATGACCGAAAGCGGCTCGACCATGCGCAGCCGGCGGATATTGCGAAATTGTTGGGGGCCGAGTTCGGGAAACTTTCGTAACCGGGCCTCGAAATCCTTGCCGTCCAGGCCCTTGGTCCAGGCCAGGAGCGCAGCGCGCAGGTCAGGATCGCGGACGCCCTGGATGTCCGAAATCTTCTGCAGTGCCGCGAGCGCCACACGGTGGACGACGATATCGTTGCCCTTCGCATCCTTTAGGGCGGTGAGGCCGTAGGCCGTATCATTGTGAAGCCGGCCAGCCGTTGCATCGAAGCCTTTCTTTGACCCCTTCTTGAAAGCGGTGCCGTGATCGGGGCGATGACTGACGATGACCGCGTTGATGACCTTGCGTACTTCGTTGCGAAAGTCCGACCACGGCTCGGGAATGATGATCCGTTCCTGCCCTTCATAGCCCGCCTGTGCGGAGGCGCGCGCAATGGATTGCAACATCGCACGATCGACGATCGCGATGACGATCGCATCGATAGGGTGGTGCCGATGATCGAGACGGTTTTTCTTCTGATCGCCGCCGCCGCTGAAGTTGTGATCCGGCAGCAAATCATTCAGTCCCAGCTTGCGCCGAACCATTTCGGTCAGGCGTCCCGGCGAGACCCAGACGTGACTGCTGCCTTCGCCGCTGTCGGGATAAAGGGTGCTCACGTACTCGCGCGCAAGACGCGACAGATGCTGCGTATCGGTGAGCTGGCGGGCGAGAAATCCGCCTTGCTCGTCGAAGCGCGTCATCGCATCCGGCTCGAACCGCCAGCGTTTCTCGCGCGGCAGCCGCGATGCGCGGGCGGCAATATCGTCCCAGTCGCCGCGACTGCCGAAGGCTTCGTAAGGCGAGCGTTTGCGCTTCTCGCGATTAGCCTCACGCGTGCACAGAATCTTGTTGCCGTTAGAGTCGTCCCACGTGGCGCTGAAGGGAAGGATGTGGTCGACTTCGATGGCGCCCGAGAACAGCATCTCGATTGAAATCAGCGTTCCGGTGTAGACGCATCGCCGATCGAGCACGTTCTGCGGGTTCAACTCCTCCCATAGTTTTAGAAGCGCCCTGTTGCCGCCTTTGTCGGCTATGCCGATCTCGCCGAGCTTTTTCGAGCGCTGCTCGGCCGCTTCGTGGTTCTGCCGGTTCCGTGTGTTGATTTCCTTCTTGCGGTCGTCGTCGAGCTTCAATTCGCGCGCCAGCTCGATGGCGATTTCCTGCGGCGGCCCGTAAGCCCAAATCAGCGCATTGACGACTCTGCGAAGCTGGTTCAGCCCGACATGCACTGTCGGATTGGTGAGCCGGCCGACGCGCATTTCTTCCGGGTCGCTCGTCTCGCCGGTGCCGGGCATGATGTGGCGCTCCAGCGCGATGCCATAATAGGGCAGAGCCGGCCGGCCGCTGTCGTCGGTAAATATCTCGCCGGTGCGGCGGTCCGAATGGTGGCCAAGGCCGGCTATTTGCACAGCCTCGCTATAGACGATCACATCTTCGCGGAGGGCTTCGATGAGGCCGGTGGTCGCGGTGAGGCCGAAACGGCCGTAGCCTTCGGGAAGCCGCGCGCCCACCGTGGCTTTCGCCCGCTCTTCGGTGAGGCCGTGGACCTCTTGCAGCCAAGCCAAGAGCTTCGCTTCATCCTGGTCGCTTTCCTGCTCGCGGATGCGCGAGACGATGTCCCACTGCGTGTCGGTGTCGAAATGTCCCCACTGATTTCCAAAGCGGCTCTTGGCCCCGAGTTCGGCAGCCACTTCATCGCCCTTGATTTCCTTGCGGTTCTCGCTCTCCTTGTTGAAGCGCGCGTCGGGATCAAGCTTGAGCACCTTCTCGCGCAAGCGCTCGAATGTCGCGGTACGCCTGTTCTTGAGGTCGAGATACAGTGTATTGCGGTGCTCAAGGGTCAATGGTGCGGCGACCTGTCCGGCACGGACTATTCTGAGCGCATTCAGTTCCTCGAGCAGCCGCCGCTGCTGAAACAGAGGATGAGCTTTTGGCAAACGCGCCTCGTTTCCAAGCAAGGTGCATTTGCCAATCTTTGGCTTTTTCAGTGGACGCTGGTAAAAGATGACCTCGAACAGGTGTTTCCCATTTTCGGGTGTAAGCGCCACGGGGTGATACTGGGCTTGCTTTTCCCAGATGGCTTCGAATTCGTCCTCCAGCATCTGACGGTCGGGATAGAAATCATAGCCGTCGCCTTTCGCGCCCTCGCCGGTTTCGGGGCGCAAGCGCGTGCGGACATTCGGAATTGCATTTGGGCTCGTCGCGCTGGCCCTGCGTCCGTGCAGGAATTCACCCAGTGTTTCGGCGCCGGCGTCGCGCATCTTGTCATAAAGTCGGGAGACGCCGATCCTGATTTTGCCGGACTCCTCGTTCTTGCCGCGATCCGTTTTGCGGTTGCTCTTGAACCCGCGCCTCTGATTGAGGTGAAAAAGCGCGCGGCCGATATGATGTAACGGCAACGCCTCGTGCAGCGCGCGTGCGCGCAAGGCAAAGGGATCGAGCCCAGCCAGAGCCTCGCGTTCGGTGTCGTCTCCAGGAAACAGACCGGCGAGTATCAGATGTTTGAGAAGCGCCGCCTGCCGCCGCTTGAAGCGGTCCCGCCGCCGCCGCATCGCGCGCGCCGCGCGCCGCTCGACCGCGAGCGATGCGCCTGATTTCGGATCGCGGCCATCGCTGAAAATGCGCGATCCTGCGGCAGGGAGGCCACAAGGTCGTCCATTGATGTCGAGTTCAACAACCGCCCATCCGAGCGAGTTTGTGCCAAGATCAACCCCGAGCCGCCAAAGCATGTTCAACCCCGACTTTTTTTCCCAGCCATAATGCTATCGAAAGTTGCAGGCAAGTCGAACCCTCAAATCATCGGCGTAGCCTGCCCCAAATTAAGCGCGCGTAAGGCATTATTGCAAATGCTCCCCGAATCAGTTTTCCTAGAACGCCGAATGGATGGCGGGGTCCAAACTCGCCGGGGCTGGGGTCCAAACTCAGACCTTCAGTTCGTGACTTGGCGATCTCTTACGCCCTATGGGAGCCAGCGTTTGCTTACCCCCAAGCGCGCGTAGTTGCGGCTGGACCGCGATCTCTGATTCTACCGACCCGCCAACGGCGGGTCGGTACTGTATCGAGGCTGGTGTTATGGTCGCACGCGTGAGTTTCGTTTTTCGAAGGCGAAACAGCGGCAACAGAGCCGTCCGCCTGCCTCACGGGGAGGAGGTTCAATTCCTCCCGCGTCGCCGTCATCGCTCTCGGCACAACAAAAAAGACGGCGCCGGAGCGCCGTCCTTATCTGGTGCAGACTGGCTGCTTGTTAACCGCCAGACCACGATCTCTGAAGGCCCGAAAATATCACTTCGACCATCACGGTCAAGGGCCACCTGTTCGAAAAGTGCTCGCAGGTTGGCTTAAAATTGTAAAGCAGTTTCAATCGCATACGTCGTCGCAGTTTATCCTGACCGGGGTACCCGCTAACCGCAAGCTCATGCCATAAATCAGTCCGTCGTGAACTGATATCGAATCACTTCGCGATAGGTCGAGCCGGGACGCAGCACGGTTGTCGGAAATGTCGGCTGGTTGGGCGCATTGGGGAAACCCTGCGGCTCAAATGCAAACCCGGCGGACTGACGATAGGCGCCGTCCCGTCCGGCAACCGAGCCATTCAGATTGTTGCCGGTGTAGAATTGAGTTCCGGGCTGGGTGGTGAATATCTCCAGCACGCGGCCGCTTTCGGAATGTCGGGCGCGGGCCGCAAGGCGTGGCGTTCTTTGGTCGCTTATTTTCAGAACGAAACAGTGATCGTATCCCTTCCCGTACAACAGTTGGGGATCCGCTTCGCGAATGCGCGCTCCCGCAGGCACGGATCGGCGAAAATCGAATGGCGTTCCATGAACCTGACGGATTTCGCCCGTCGGTATCTGCTTGGCATCCGTCGGAAGAAACGCATCCGCCTCGATCATGATCTCATGGCCGAGGATGTCGCTTGCCGGGAGCCCCGCAAGGTTGAAGTAGGGATGGGCGCTGAGACTGACAGGTGTGGCCTTTGTGGTTTCGGCCTCCAGCGTGAGCGACAGGCTATGATCGTCCAAACGATACGTGGCATGAACCGAGAGTTGCCCAGGGAAACCTTGGTCGCCGTCCGGGCTGACATGCTTCAGGACGAGTTTCGCAGCGTCAAATGCGTCGACCTGCCAAAACACCTTGTCGAAGCCGACTGCTCCTCCATGCAGGGTGGAGTCGCCATCGTTCCTGGAAAGCTCATAGGTGTGCCCGTCTAATGTGAAGCGGCCTCCCGCGATGCGATTGGCGCTGCGGCCGAGCAACGCACCGAACGATCCTCCGGCGCTTGCATACTCAGCAACGTCGTCGAAACCGAGCAGAATATGTTGCCGCCGGCCGTTCCTGTCCGGCGCTTCGATCGATACCATGCGTCCACCAAAATCAGTCATTCGGACCTGCAATCGATCGTTTCGCAAGGTATAGAGCGCGGCTTCATGTCCGTCCGCGGTGCGGCCGAAGTGGCTGATCAATGAGGAAGTGTTTGTCATAAACGTCGTCCACACATCCGTTCGCTGTCGGCCCGCTAGACCTTCGCCCGCCACGGCGGCGTGTCGAATATTTCGGCGAGAAAATCGATGAACACCCGCAGCCGCGGCGCCGTGCGTTTGCGCTGCTGAAAGACCACCGAGATGTCGTGCGCGCGGGTTTTGTAGGTGGCGAGAACCTCAACGAGAGTGCCGGCTTCGAGTTCCGGCCGGGCATAATATTCCGCCACCTGGATCAGGCCGAGGCCGGCGGCGGCCGCCGCGATCAAAGCTTCGCCGCTGTTCAAGATCATGCCACCGTTCAAGATCTTGGAGCCGCCGATCGTCAGTGTCTCGATGGAGCGGCCGCGAGCGAAGCGCCATTGCCGGATTTGTCCGTTGCGCGGCCGGCGATAGCTGAGGCAAGCGTGGTCCTCAAGGTCGCCCGGCTTTTGCGGCGTGCCGAATTCCAGCAGATATTTCGGCGCGGCGCAGACCAGATAGTCGACCGCGGCCAGCTTCCGCACCATCATGCGCGACGACGGCAGTTCGCCGACCTGAATGGCGGCGTCGAGGTTCTCCCGGCTCGATGCCGCCAGGAAGTCGCCGGTGACGATCTCCAGCGATACCGCCGGATATGTCCTGGCGAAGTCGGTCAGGCGGGGGATCAACCACATACGTCCCAGGGCCGACGGCACGCCGATGCGCAGCCGTCCGCTCGGCAAGCGCCCGGAGCGGCTGACGCTGGTCTCGGCCTGCTCCAAGTCGGCGATAATCTGCTTGCAGCGCTGATAGAATTCGAGGCCCTCGGGTGTCGGGCTGACGCGCCGTGTCGTGCGGTTCAAGAGACGCACGGCGAGTTTCTGCTCGAGCCGCAACACCGCGGCGCTGACCGCCGACGTGGTGACGCCCAGCGCGCGCGCCGTCTCGCTGAAATTGCGGGTCTCGACCACGCTCAGAAACACCAGGATGCCATGCAGCCGGTCGATGGCACGATCCTCATTGTCAACTCTGGCATTGAAACTCAATGAACCACGCCGCTGTCGAAAAATCCACTAGGCTGGCCGGAGCCAATAAAGCAACGCGGGAGCGGAAATGACCCTCGTCCTCAAGGGCGTCATGCAAAGCCCGGTGACGCCACTCAAGGAAGACTTCAGCCCCGATTACGAGACGTTCGAGCGGCTGGTGGACTTTCATGTGCGCACCGGGGCGACGGCCATCTCGTGGCCGCACCACAAAGCCGAATCGCACAATCTCACCATCGCCGAACGCAAGGCGCTGGCCGAGATTGCGATCAAGGCCGTCGCCAAGCGGGTCCCGGTCTCGATCCACGTCAGCGCTCTGGCGCTCGAGGATACGTTCGACCTGGCCCGTCATGCGCAGACATCCGGTGCCGACGCCATTATCGCGATCACGCCCTATTTCTGGAAATACCGCTCCGAGGAGATTTACGATCATTTCGTTCGTCTCGGCACCGCCATCGATCTGCCGCTGATCGCGTACAATTCGCCGAGCTATCTCGACGGCATCGAGTTCACCGGCGAATTGACGGCGCGGCTGATTGAAAGGCTGCCGAATTTTATCGGCATGAAGGAAGCCAGCTTCAACAGCGAGAAGTTTTTCGAAATCCTGCGGGCGGCGCTGCCGCTGCGGCCGAGCTTTGCGATGATTGCCGGCGTGGAATATCTCTTGCCGTCGGTCTCGCTCGGCGGCGCCGGCTCTTATTCTTCCGCAGGCGCAATCTGTCCCAATCTTTGTGTCGAACTTTACGAAATCCTGCGCCAGCGGAAATTGGGCGCGTGCGCGCGAGCTGCAATACAAGCTGTCGCAGCTTTGGCAGTTGTTCCGCGACCAGTACCCGTCTTCGCTCAAGGGGGGCTGCGTGATCATGGGGCGTCCGGTAGGGCCGACGCGGCCGCCGTTGCCGACCGCCTCGCCGGAACGCATCAAATTCATCGAAAAGCGCCTGGTCGAGCTCGACATCGTGCAGACCGAGCCGCACGGCTGGTAATCGCAGGAACAACACCATGGCGGATTTCAACTTCGGTCTGTCTCACGCTCCGGTGACGCCCTTCACCGGCGCCGGCATCGATTACGATGCCTACGGCAAGCTGCTCGACTTTCATCTTCGCAATGGCGCGGAAGGCTTGGCGTTGCCGATGCATGCCGGCAAATCGGTGAGTCTAACCGTTGACGAGCGCAAGGCGCTGCTGGAATTCGCCGTCAAACACATCGGCGGCCGGGCGCCGCTCATCGCCAATGTCAGCGAGGCTGGTACCACCATCGCCGCCGCGCTGGCGGCGCATGCGCGGCAGGCCGGCGCCGCGGCAATCGTCGCATTGGTGCCGTACTACTGGACGCCGCCGCAGTCCATGCTGGTCGAGCATTTCGCCGCAATCGGAGCGGCCGGCGCTTTGCCGTTCTTCGTTTTCAATTCGCCTGGTGAAATGGGAAATATGGAATTTGGCGCCAAATCGGTGGTCGAGCTGCTCGGCCGCTTGCCGAATTTCGCCGGTCTCATCGATGCCAGCCTCGACTGGCAATACATGATCGAGGTCGTCACCGTGGCCCGCGCCGCGCGGCCTGATTTTCAATTCGTGTCCGGTACCGAATATATGATTTCCGCCGGTGCGGTCGGCGCCACCGGAATGCTGTCGCCGCTCGCAACGGTATCGCCGCGCCTCGTGCGCAAGCTGTACGATCTGTGCCGCGCCGAAAAGTACAAGGATGCGTTTGGCGCGCAGGAGGATGCGGCAATTCTTTTTCGAGTCTTTCATGATACGGACGCCGCGGGTCTCAAGGCCGCCGCGCGTGTCATGGGGCGCGATTGCGGAATTCCGCGTGCACCGTTGCGGGGGCTCGATGAAGCAAGAACGCACGCTTTGACCGCGGCGATGTCGCGCGCGCAGGCCATCAAGACGGAGCCGCGCGGCTGGTCTTAACCGCGAAGGCTCGGGAGGCGCAGGCATGGCGCACCAAGATTCAGCGCATGACGGTTTGAACATCAAGGTCGCTTTCGTCACCGGCGCTTCGTATGGCATCGGTGCCGCCACCGCGGTTACGCTCGGCCGTGACGGTTTCGATCTGGTGCTGACGGCAACGCGCGAAGAGAACCTGGCCGAGACGTGCGCGCACGCATCGCAACTCGGGCGCCAATGCCTGGCGGTCGCCTTGGACTTGCGCTCGCAGACAAGCGTCGAGGCCGCGGTTGCAAAGGCGGTCGAGCGTTTCGGCCGCGTCGACGTGCTCGTCAACAATGCCGGCGCCAATCTCCGCCGCAAGGCCATTGAGGTCACGCGCGAGGAATGGGACGGGCTACTCGACGTCAATCTCACCGGCACATTCTTCCTCACCCAGCAGATCGGGCGCCACTTCATTGCGCGGCAGGCGCCGGGCCGTATCATCACGGTGGCCTCGTCGCACGCCCTGGTGGGCGCGGTCGAGCGCTCCGCCTACGGCATCACCAAGGCTGGTCTTCTTCAGATGACGCGGATGCTGGCGATCGAGTGGGCGGAGCACGGCATCACTGTCAATGCCGTGGCGCCGGGACGGCTCGATACACCGTCGCCGTCACGTGCGGGCACCGGCTCCGACCCGGCTTACATGGATGCGATGCTCAAGCGTATCCCGTTGCGGCGTTTTGCGACTGCGCAAGAAGTGGCGGGCGCGGTGGCGTTTCTCGCCAGTCGGGCCGCTGCTTCGATCACCGGACAGACCATCGTCGTTGATGGAGGCCTCACGGCGGCCTGAACGTGATCGGTGCGCATGCAGACAGGCGAGACATGGCAATATCAGGATCGCAATATCAGTTGGAGCGCGAAGTGCATGAAGCTTTATACGGGCGCCGAATCCGGAAATTCGTGGAAGATTCAAATCCTGCTGGATCAACTGGCCGTTCCCTATGAGACGGTCGTGGTCGATCTTCTGAAGTGGGAGCACAAGGAGACGGAATTCATCGCCACCATCAATCCGCGCGGACAGGTGCCGGTTCTGGAAGACGCGGGAAAGCAATTCTGGGACTCGGCCGCCTGTCTGATTTATCTCGCGCGCAAATATGATCGCACCGATTGGCTGCCGATCGATGCCGCCGCAATGGCGGAAGTCATGCAATGGGTGTCGATGGCGTCGACGGAGATACAATTCGGGCTGCAATACGCACGCCGCGGCGTGATGCGGGATCGTTGGGTCATCGGCACAGCCCAGAACAAAGAGCAGTTCAAGGCGTTTGGCACGATGGCTTTGAGCACATTGGAGCAGCGGCTGCGGGATCACGACTGGGCGGCGTTGGACCACATCACCATCGCCGACATCGCGTGCTTTCCCTACGTGCTGCACGCGCCTGAGGCCGATCTGCCGCTCGATGCTTATCCGGGTGTCCGGCGTTGGCTGGCGCATTGTCAGGCGACGCCGAACTGGTCCGCCGCCCCGCGTGCCCCGACGCGGGATTACCCGGACATGCCGACGACTACCGGAAGCTGAGGGTTCTTGCTGTCCGTTTGGGAACCATACGGGGATTGACGAATGGCGAGCGTCGCGACTGGACGACATTCCCATAGTCTGCCCGGCGCGGCATCCGATGCTGCGTATGCCGGACGGCGTTCAAGATTGAATTTGCAGCGCTGGTTGCCGGTGGCTGGTGTCGTCATCGGCATCGTCCTCATCATCGGACCATTTCTGTCCGGCTTGGTGCGCAGCCTGTTGGTCTGGCAAGCCGATGGTCCGCATCTGTCCGCCGGCAACTTCCTCGGCCTGCTCTCCGACGCGCGGTTCTACGGCGCCGCTGCCAACACGCTAATGTGCGGCGTCGGCACCACGGCGATCAGCATGACCCTGGGCGTAAGCCTGGCCTGGATCGTCGGCCGCACCGACGTGCCGGGCCGTAGCTGGTTCGAAACGCTCAACGTGGTTCCGTTCTTCATGTCGCCCTATGTCGGGGCGATCGGGTGGATTTTTCTGGCGGCGCCCTACAGCGGCCTGCTGCAAACGACGTTGAAGGACATGTTCGGAGTGTCCGCGGACGCGTTGGATATTTACAGCATCGGCGGCGTCATCTGGGTGCTCTCGCTGTTCTATACGCCCTACGTGTATTTGCTGGTGATCTCGCCGCTGCGGCAGATGGACGGCGCATTGGAAGACGCCGCTCGTGTTCACGGCGCCTCGCTCTGGACGACGGTACGAATCATCACCGTTCCGCTGATGCAGCCGGCCATGCTTTCGGCCGCCTTGATCGTATTCATCACCAGCGCCGGGCTGTTCGACGTGCCGCTCGCATTGACCGCGACAAAAGGCATCCGAACCATCCCGACCGAGATCTTCGCCCTGGTCAACTATCCGAGCGACCTCGGCCGCGCATCCGCCTACGGCATGATGATCGTCACCCTCACGATTGGACTGACGTTGCTGCAACGGCGCTACCTCAGCCGCCGGCGCTATGAGATCGTCACCGGCAAGGGCTACCGCGCGCGGCAAATCCAATTGTCGCTGCGTGGTCGCATCATCGCGCTTGCGGTGGAGTGTTTTTATATCGCGACCAGTATCGTATTGCCGGTCGGCGCGCTGATCGCCGTCGCCATATCGCCGTTATGGACCGGCCAACTCCGCCTCTCGTCGGCGACGCTGTCCAATTTCCACTACGTTTTGTTCGAATATTCGCTCACGCAGCAAGCGCTGCTCAACAGCCTGTTGCTCGCCGTGGTCGGCGCCACGCTTGGTGTCGCGCTCAGTACGCTGCAGGCTTATTTCCTCGAAAGAGGACGTTCGCCGTCGCGGACGTTTGCCGACGCTCTGCTGTCGCTGCCGCTCGGCATTCCCGGGATCGTGCTGTCGTTGTTCTTTCTGATCCTGGCGATCAGGACGCCGCTCTACGGTACGCTCACGATCTTGCTGATAGCGTACGTTGCGCGGTTTTTCCCGTTTTCGACCCGCACGCTTGGCGCCATGATGGCCGCGCTGCATCCCGAACTGGAAGAAAGCGCGAGAGCGAGCGGCGCGAACTGGGTGCAGACCATGCGGTTCATCGTGCTGCCGCTCTTGCGGCCGGCGTTGATCGCGGCGTGGATCATGCTGTTCATCATCTTCATTCGTGAACTCGGCGCCAGCATTCTGCTCTATGTCAGCGGAACGGAGACGGTGAGCGTTGCCATGGTTCTGTTGAGTGAAAACAGCGCCGGCTATGTCGCCGCGCTGGCGATCATTCAGCTTTTGCTGCTGCTGGCAGGATTTGCCGCGTTCAGGATGACACGGGCTCAATTGATGTGACGATGGCTGTAACCCCGGCGAAGGATGGCTGGCAATGAATGGAACGTGACGTGCAAGAAAAGTCCGAGTCCGCTCTGATCGTTTCCGGGTTGTGCAAGCGCTTCGCCGGGCTGACGGTGGTCGACGACGTATCCTTCTCGATCGCCACGAGCAGCACGTTGGCGCTGCTGGGACCGAGCGGCTGCGGCAAGACCACGATCTTGCGTTGCATTGCGGGTCTCGAGGCGCCCGATGAAGGATCGATCGCGATCGCGGGGCGCATCGTGTTCGACCGCGCCGCCGGCATCAATCTGCCGCCGGAGCGGCGCGGCTTGGGCATCGTGTTCCAGTCTTATGCGGTCTGGCCGCACATGACGGTTGCGGAAAACGTCGCGTTTCCGTTGCGCGTGCGGAAAGTGGATGCGCGGCAACGCCGTGCCGTCGCAGAGCGCACCCTGGACACCGTCGGCCTGTCGGGATTTGCCGACCGGCCGGCGACTTAATTGAGCGGCGGGCAGCAACAACGGGTGGCGTTGGCGCGCGCACTGGTGCACGAGCCGAGCGTGGTCCTGTTCGATGAGGCGCTGTCCAATCTCGACAAGCAGTTGCGCGAGCAGATGCGGCTGGAGCTCAAGGCGCTGCAGGATCGCCTCGGCTTTACGGCAATCTACGTGACCCACGATCAGGACGAAGCGCTGGGTCTGGCCGAGACGCTGGTTCTCATGAATGCCGGCAAGATCAAGTCGAGTGGTCCGGCGCGCGACGTGTTCAACAATCTTGCTTCACCGTTTTCGGCGCGTTTCTTCGGCTTGAACGTGATGCCCGCGCAAGTGACGGAAGTCCATCCGGACGGCAAGATCGCAGTATTGAATGTCGGAGGACGACGCCTGACAGGGCGTCGGAGCGGCGCGCTGGCAGCCGGCGATCGCGTTGTGGCTGGCTTTCGGCGCGAGCATGTCGCGCTACGCGCCGCCGGGCCTGGGCCCGCGACGGCGCACGACGACAGCCGGATCTTGGGATCGATCGTCACGGCGTCGTTTCAGGGCCTTTTCAACGAATATGTGATCGACATCGGTCATGGCTTATCCGTCCGCTCGCTGCACCAGCCGTTGGGGCTGGAGCGCGGTGCGGGCGTCGAACTGCAAATAGCGACGGATCATGTCTTCGTCTGGAAAGACGAGGCGACGTAATCGGATCAATAGGAGGAAACGGTCATGATTCCACGGATCGTATTGGCGGCGGCTATTTGGGTTTTCGGTGGGGCTGCGATGGCGCAGGACATTCCCGCCGTCAGCGGGCTCGATACCTCATCGAAGGCGGCGGTGACCCAACTCGTTGCCGCAGCGCAGCAGGAAGGCTCGCTGACGTACGCCGATACGATCATCCAGCCGACCACGAGTGATATTCTGGTCAAGGCATTCCGCGATTACTACGGATTGCCGACCGCGTTCCGCGTCAATTACACGCTTCTGACGAGCGCCACGATGGTGACGCGCATCGAGCAGGAGATCGACGCCGGCAAAATCAGCTTCGATGTGGCTGCTGTCGGCTCGCCGACCTGGGTTTTCGAGAAACAAAAATCCGGCGCCTTCATGGAATATCACTCACCGCAATACAAATACTACCAAGCCGATTTCAACTCGGGCCTGGGCGTAGATGGGTATTTTATTTTCAATGGCGGCTACGCGCAGATTCCGATCTGGAATGCCGACGTAACCGATTTCAAAGGCAAATCGTACAAAGATGCGGTGGCGGCCGCGGTGCCTGGGCGCTTCAGTATCGGCAATGTCGTGCAATCGGAGTCGCATTTGACGACCTATGCCGGACTACGGCAGGTCTTCGATGTCGATTTCTTCAAGCAAATTGCCGCAAAGCACCCGACTTTCATCGGGCGTTCGGAGCTTTCCGCCCAGCGTGTCGTTACCGGCCAGGACATGATGGCGTTCGGCGGCAATCCATCGCGCGTGCTCCAGGCCGATGCCAAGGGCGCCAAGCTGAGAATTCTCTACCCGCAGGAAGGCTTTACGTTCCTGCCGCAGTCGATGTTCATTTTGCAGGGAGCGCCGCATCCGAACGCGGCGAAGCTGTGGGTCGATTTCATTCTTTCGCAGCAGGGCCAGGAAATCCTCGCCCGTCAGGAGGCGCTGATTTCGGGCCGTGCAAACTTCAAGAGCCCGGTGCCTGACGTCGCCCCGGATATCGGTTCGCTGAAAGTCATCAAGATCGATTGGCGGGCGATGACCACCGAAACGCTGAAAAAATATCGCGAGGAGTGGGAGAGTATTTTCAACCCGTAATGGGCGACCGCCGCTCAGCCATCCAGCATCGCCACGCAGCGCGTCCAGCCGGCCGAGGCGGCTTCGATCTTGACCGGGAAGCAGCAAACCTTGAAGCCGAACGGCGGCAGCTTATCGAGGTTTGTGAGCTTTTCCATGTGGCAATAGCCGATGTCGCGGCCGGCCTTGTGGCCTTCCCAGATCAGGCTGGCGTCGCCGGTTTCGGTAAAGCGTTTGCGCGTGAAGGAAAACGGGGCGTCCCAGCTCCAGCCGTCGATGCCCGTGACGCGGACACCTTGCTCCAACAAATACAGTGTGGCCTCGCGGCCCATGCCGCAGCCTTTGTCGAGATAATTCGCCTCGCCATAGGCCGTCGCCGCGCCCGTGTTGACGAGCACGATGTCGAGCGGCTTGATCGTGTAGCCGATGCGGTCAAGTTCGCGTTTGACGTCATCGGCCTTGCAAACAGTGCCGTCCGGCTTGTCGCGAAAGTCGAGCTTGACGCCTGCGGAGAAGAACCACTCCAGGGGCACTTCATCGATCTTCAGCGCCGGCTTGCCGCCGTCCATCGTGCTCGCGAAATGCCATGGCGCATCGAGGTGGGTGCCGTTGTGCGTCGTGAAGGTGATGCGCTCCATGGCAGGCCCTTCGCCGGCCGGCAACTGCGCCGCCTCGAGCCCCGGGAACATCATCATGAAGTCCTTGGCGCCTTCGCGATGGTCCAGATAATCGATGCGCGGCAACATATAGGGCGGGTCCGAAGCAATGCCGCTCTTGAGCGCAACCGAAAGATCGATGATCCGCATGGAAGGTGCCTCGGGCAAGGAAGACGATATCAGCCGTCACGCTTTTCAAACGATTTGAGCCGCAACCGGGTGCGATGACTCTCCGTCGCCACGTCCTCCGATCCTGGGACAATGCCGCGATGATACATCTTCTGCCACTTCTCAGCCTCGGCGTCTGATCCCGGCCGCATCAACTCAGTATTGAAATGTTTACGGCTCGCGGTCCAGGCGTCATGTTGCGCGTGCAAAGTGGGATTGCCGGATAGCGCGCGGATTTCCGGCACGACGGCGTCGATGTCGCTGCGCCGGACTGGAAAGATATGACAAAAGGGTTCGCCCTTTTCGAATCGAAATCGGTGTGCCCGGGCGCGTGAAAATCCAATTCATCGTGAAGGAATAGGGCGACCAGTCCGTTTCGACAACGCCGCTCAGCGCGGCAATTGCATCCTTCGGCCGATTGATCGGACCCTGAACCATCAGATCGAATCCCGGTTCGGTGCGGAACAGACACGGTATGTGGAAAGTCAGAACACCATGGCCGAAGTGGCTGACCGCCGGAGCCGCAGCATCCGTGTCGGACATGATTGTAAGGGATGAGAGATCATCTTTGCCATTCCACACCGCGAGAAAACCGGACGGGCACATAATCTCCCAGCCATAGCCGTTGGCGATGCTGAGCGGCAGGCATCGATAGGCGAAGCGTTGATTGGTTCGATCCATCCAGTCGCGCTCGGCGGGGGCCGGGCGAATCTCCACGTGATGGCCGCCGATCGCATAAGCGACCAGCTTCATCTCAGGGCTTGATGCGGGCCCACGCGGCGGCATCGGACTCGATGCGTCTGTCATCAATCCCTCCGCAAATCATCGTGGCGGTGGCGGAGGGGGCGGAGGCGGAGGCGGCGGAGGCGGAGGGGGCGGCGGTGGCGGCGGCGGTGGCGGTGGTGATTGCGGCGGCGGGGGCGGTGGCGGCGACAGCGGCGGCTGGCCGCGGCCGGTGCCGTGCTGGGTCGCCTGGATGATGATCTGGAACGCGTTGGACTCGCCGTTGCCGGTCGGAACGGGCGGTGTGTTGGGCCCGATCGTGCCTTGCAGCGCGCCGATACCGAATTCGCTGATCGTTGCATTGGTGAGACCTGGGACGCCGGCGTTTTGCCCCGGTTGGCTCGTCAGTAGCCGCAAATATTCGGCGATCTCGGCCTCGGTGACCCGTTGTGGTTCGCTCGGGCAGGTATTCCAATCCAGAACCGTCACAGCAAAACCGGATCGTCTGATCACCACCGTGCCGCAGCCATTGCGAATCGTGATCACGCCGAAATGGTTGATCACCCTCGTGCCTTGCGGGCCCTGGCTGATGGTCGTTGTTCCGCCGCGGATGCCGATCACGGCCGCGGTGGTCGTGACCGTGGCCTCGCCCTGATGGCTCAGCAGGCCGCCGACGAAACGAAAAGCCCCCTTGGCAAGGGTGGTCACCATGCGGCCGGTGCCGGTATTGGGATTGAAGACAAACTCGTCGATCAGGAGATTCGCGTTCGGTCCAATACTCAGCGAACTCTTGTCCAGGAACAGCAGTTGCACCGTGCCGGACGCGGTGGTTTGAATGCGCTCCTTATGAACGATGCGCGCTCCAACCGTCAGCGCCACCAGGTTGGCGCCCGGCGCCGTGCCATGGGAGAGCGGATTGACGGCCGTTGCGGTTCCCACTTCCTGCGCCGCTGCAGGCAGCGTCGCCAGCGCGGTGCCGGCCAGCAGAACAGCAATGCTCTTTCGCGGTCGCATGGAACGCCTTCAGAATTTGAATGTAGGCCCGGCTGAAATCGCCAAGTCTCGCATCGAGAAGATCGGCAAATTCGACGACATCGTACGATATTGCACGAGGAGCCCAAGGCTGATCTGGTTCCAGACCGGAACATCCAAGCCCAGGCCAACGCGCCACTCGAGGTCGCGCTGCGCGATGGTGGGATCGATCGTCGGATCCGGCGCCTTGTAGAGCCAATGGCTCACGCCGAAATTCGGCGTTACGGTCCAGGTGCGGCTATCCCCGGGCAGCGAAAAATTCCACGGCAACCAGACGTCGGCGGAGTAGCGGTTATAGCTGTAGGGTTGAAAAATATCATTCGACTGCACGTAGGCCACGCGCGCTTGCCAGCTCAAGCCGCCAAAGACCGGTGCCGACGCCTGAAATGCGTAGGTGTAAAGCGTGCCGGCCAACTGACCCGCAAGTGGATAGAGGCCGGAACTGCGAAAGCTCTGCTGTACGATCTCGACAAATGGATCGAGCGCCAAGCTGCCCAAGCCCACATGGACCGTGGCGCCGCCGCCGATGCCGGCACTGTAGGGCGAGTCGGCCAGCAATGCGCCGGTGGCGATCCCGTAAGGCTTGAATGACGCACTGGTGGAATTGTCAGAAAAGATGTTGAAGCGCGGGCCTGCCCGCAGTTCAAGCAAGCCGGTATCGAATTGGTGCTGGGTAAATTGTTGCGCATCGTAGCCGAGAACCGATGCCTCGAACGTGTCGCCGCGCTGGTTTTCGAAGTCATGGACGTAGTTCACGCCGAACGCGCCGAACGCGTTCCAATCCGGCCTGGCAAGAAAGCGGCTGTCGAATGTTCGGCCTGAGGCGAGGACGGCCTGCTGGCCCGGCCCCGCGCTCGCATTGGTCTGATACCGCACGCCCGTCTGCGCGAAACCGCTGAACTGGTCCGGCTGCAATTTCTTATTGATGGTGGTGATGAACTCTTCGGCCTCCTGCCGCAGTTCGGCGGAAGCATCGCGCATCTCCAGCGCGGATTGGAAATAGCCCCGCGCCATCTCGTAAGACCCAAGACGGTAATACAGAACGCCGAGTTCAAAGCGGACGCGGGAGAAATTCGGATTGTAGAACAGAAGCTGTTCATGGGCGCTGATCGCGGATTCGATGTCGGCGCTTTGCGCCGTGCCGGCGGCATACCGCAGCGTGTTGGCAAGGTCTTGCGGAGCCGCGAGCAAGCGCTGGAACAGCGGGTCGATGTCTCTGGCAAGATCGGAGGTTGTTTGCGCGGCGCTCGTACCAGTCAAAATCGCGAGCCAAAGCATAGGCGCGAGAACGCCGGCAACGCGCTTGGTGGAAGCGGTCGAGAAAAACGTTTTCAAATCAATTCCGTCGTTCGGTTGCCGTGGCCAACGGAGCCGCAAACGATGGTAAAATAGTAAATATTGCTGCCGCCCGCCGCCATGCCCATGGCAACGGAATGGCGGCGATTGGTCAAGAGGAAATTCACAGCATCAAGACGCGCATTACATCTTTATACGATGTGTTGCACAAATCGGATGTCGGGCTGGGATTTCGATACGCTCCGGTACCGTCCTTATGGTGCTCGGTTACTGCCTCACGCCGGCTTGACCTTCAGCTTCAACAGCCGATCCGCATTGCCGTGGGTGAACTTGGCCATGTCGGCCGGGGCGAGTGAAAGGTGATCGAGGAACGTGCGACCCAGCGCGTTCGCCGAATACGGATAGTCGATCGAGAACAGGATGCGGTCGATCCCGAACGTCAGCAGTGCGGCGAGCAGCGGCGGCTCGTCGAAAATGCCGCTGGTCGTGATCCAGACCTGGTCGAGGATGGCGCGGCTGACCGGCCGTTTCAGATGATCGATGTCGTGCGCGAAAACGTGGTCGGCGCGCGCCATCATCATCGGCAGCATTTCGCCCATGTGGCCGATGATCAGTTTGAGCCGCGGATGGCGGTCGAGCGTTCCAGCAACCACCATGCGTAACAGATGAACCGCCGTTTCCGAATGCCAACCCCAGCCGGCGGTTTCGAGCACGCGCCCAGCGCCCTGCGGCAAATCCGAAAAATAGGCCTGCCGCACCGCGTGCGGCGGAAGGTGAGGATGGATGTAGATCGGGACATCGAGTTCGACGGCCGTCGCGAGCACGCCGTCATAACTCGGGTGATCGAGGAAGCGGCCCTCGGTGGTGCCATTGACCAACGCGCCAACGAAGTGGAGGTCTTTCACGGCGCGTCCGAGTTCGGCCGCGGCGGCGTCCGGACTCTGCATCGGCAGCGCGGCGAAACCGGCGAAACGATCCGGATGGCGCGCAACGGCCGCCGCAAGATGATCGTTCATCTCGCGGGCCAAGGCGATGCCGTCGGAGCCGGGCAAGAGATCGGGTCCTGGACCGCTGTTCGAAAGCACCTGGACGGTGATCCCCGCCTCATCCATCGCCTGCAGGCGTCGCTCGCCGATTTCGGGCAGCAGCTCGAAGGGATTCGGGCCGCTCGCGGGCAGCTTTCTTGGCCCAAATCCGCGGCGGCTGATCGTTTCCGGATCGATCCGGCGGACCAGGGCTGGAACCGAGAAGTGCTCTTCAATCGTCACCGTACGCATTGCAAATTTTCTCCCGCGGCAGGCCGCGTTGTTGCATCGTTGCCGACCTCCGGCAAGCCTTGAGACGCACGGCTTGGCGCCGACTATGCTGCCGGTACATCATCCGCGGAGACATCGACATGGAACCCTTGCCGAAGGGCGCAAACTTCGTTCGCGCAAAAATGCTGTGGGAAATCGGCCTGCATATCGCCGGCAATCCGGCGACGCCTTATGGCGGCAATCGCGACATGGTGCATCACCGTCGGCAGCGGCGTCCGGCGCGCATTTCGCCCCTGGCTGCGGCTCGGCACCGGCTCGGCGATCATGGCCGAGGAAGTCGCCGGCGGCGGTCGTCGATATGGCTTTCGTCAATCCTTCGGCGATGCTGACGCAGGCCTATCGCGGCGTCGGCTTCTTCAAGCAGCCGCTGCCGCTGCGCATCGTCGCCATCTATCCGAGCTGGGATCGCTTCGTGTTCACCGTCCATCCGCGATGCGGCATCCGCTCGCTCGCCGACATGAAGGCGAAGCGCTATCCGCTGCGCGTCTCGGTGCGCGAGGATCCGACCCATTCGACCCTTGTGCTGATCGAGCAGGCGTTCGCGCTCCACGGCTTTACGCTCAAGGACGTCGAATCCTGGGGCGGCAAGCTCGTGCTCTGCGGCGGGCCGTGCGATGTGCGCCGGCTCGAGCCGTGCGCGCGGGCGAGATCGACGTGGTCTTCGACGAAGGCATCAAGGCGTGGCTGCCGAGTCGCTGGCGGCGGGCATGGTGCCGCTTCGCTTGACGAGGCCGAATTCGACGCACCTGGGCAGCTCGGCTGGCGCAGTGACGCTGCCGAAGTCGCGCTTCCCGGGCTTGGCCGGCGGAAGTCGACACGCATCGATTTCAGCGGCTGGCCGATCTATTGCAGCGCGTCTCTGACGGATAGACCGTCTACGACGTCTGCGGCGCGATCGCCGCGCGCGATGCCGAGATTCCGTGGGAGCGGCGATTACAACGGCATCGCCCAGCACATGGTCCGCGACACCGACGAGACGCCGATCGACGTGCCGCTCCATCCCGGCGCGGAGCGCTGGTTTCGCGAGCATGCCCAGGCGGGTGAGGCTCGCGCGTGAGTAGAGGTGGAACGCCGGCGCGCGACCGCTGACTTGCCGCGGCGGCGGCTATCATGGAGGAGTAAATCATGATCCGTTCCGCCATCGTCGGGCTGGGCCGCTGGGGACGCTCGCTGGTCGCGTCCGTTGCGGGCAAGAGTGACGACATCCGATTTGTGACGGGCTTCACACGCACCCGCGCGGCGGCCGAAGACTTCTGCCGAGACCACGCGATCGCGCTGGTCGATGGCTACGAAGAGATCCTGCGCGATCCTAATATCGACGCCGTGGTGCTCGCCACGCCGCACAGCCAGCATCAGGCGCAGGCGTTGGCCGCTGTTGCCGCGCGCAAGCACATTTTCGTCGAAAAGCCGCTGACGCTCGATCTTGCGAGCGCGCGGCTCGTTGCCGGCGCGGCGCGCGAAGCCGGCCTGGTGCTGGCCGTCGGATTGACGCGCCGCTTTCACCCCAGCGTTGCCGAGGTTCGCCGCAGAGTTCACGACGGCCGTCTCGGCAGCATTGTCGCCATGGTGGCGCAGCACACGACGTCGACCGCGCAGTTCGTTGCGCCGGACAATTGGCGCGCGGCGGTCGAGGAAGCGCCGGGCGGCGCATTTACTGCCGTCGGCGTGCACGCACTTGACCACATGATCGAGTTCGCCGGCCGCGTGCGCGATGTGCGTTGCGTCACGGCGCGGACTTATCCCGGCCCGTCGGACGACACGACGACAATCATGCTGCGGTTTGAAAGCGGAGCGACCGGCCTCATCTTCTGCTCGGTTGCGACCGCGACAAACTTCGAGTTCATTGTTTATGGCAGCCAGGGTCTCGCCGAGATTTCGCGTCCCGACCTGTCGCGTTTTCGTTTCGCGCCGGTGGCGACGACACCGCCCACCGGACAGGTGCCGGCCCCGCCCGACGAGATCGTCGAGCATTCCGGCTTCAACATGTTGAACGCCGAGATGACGGCCTTTGCGCGCGCGATCCGCGACGGCACACCCTATCCGGTGCCCATCGACGACGTGCTGCATGGCATGGCGGTGTTCGACGCCGTCATACAATCGGCGGACAGCGGCGCCATCGTCACCGTTGCGCATTGAGGTTTGGGGGCGTCAGGGGGAAATCGATGACAATGAAGGGCGACAAGATTTCAACGACTATCGGCGTTGCGCTGTCGGGACTTTTCCTCGGCATGACGGCAGCCGGCGCCGCCGCTCTGCCGACCCAGGTTGGCCGGTGCAGCGTGACCACGGTCAAGCAAATCGAATCTCGGCTCGACGGCATGCCAGGGAGCGGCAGCGCCATCAGCTATGTCAACGGCGGCTATCAAGTCTCGTATGATACCATCCCGGGGATCCAGTCCTCTCGTGCCGGAGACCAGGTCAAGCTGTGCCTGGTTTCGATCCCACACGATTGTCCGGCCGGGGATGTGCGCGGCCGCGTCTATCGCGCGACCAACCTGCGCAGCGGCAAGTATTGGACCGCTCCTGATGCGGAACACGGTTGTGGCGGCGCGTGACGGATGAGCGGCGGCTGGCGGCTGGTGTCTGATGGAATCGGAAGCGAGCGCGATACCTTTTCGGGATCACGGCGCGAGAGTCTGCACGATCAAAACGACATTGAGAGCCAGCACGACGGCGGCCCCGGTCACGGCGATGATCTGGGTCAGCCGGCCGTTGGCGAACGCCCCCATGATATCGGGCCGGCCGGTGAAGATCAGGAGCGCGATCATCGGCAGCGGCAGCGCGATGCTGAGCACCACCTGGCTGACGACCAGCGCATTGCGTCGCATTGACGCCGAGCGCGACCACGACGAAGGCCGGCACCATCGTGACCAGCCGGCGAAGCCAGATCGGAATCCGCAAGCCGACAAATCCCTGCATGATCATCTGGCCGGCCATGGTGCCGACCGTGGAGCTCGAAATCCCCGAAGCGATCAGCGACAGCAGGAAGACGCCCGCCGCGGCGGCGCCAAGCAGCGGCGTCAGCGTGTGATAGGCGGTCTCGATCTCCGCCACGTCGGGATGGCCGGCATGGAACGCGCTCGACGCCATGATCACCATCGCCATGTTGACGAGGCCGGCGACGCGCGAGCGCGACGACGACCTCCCGGTTGGAGAAGCGCAGCACCTTGCGCCGCTCGTTGTCGTCGCGAACCGGAATGCGCGACTGCGTCAGGCCGGAATGCAGATAGATCGCGTGCGGCATGACGGTCGCGCCGATGATGCCGACGGCGAGCAGCAGCGCCTCGGCGTCGGCGATTGCGGCGTCGACGGTGTGGTAGGCCGCCGCGCGCCCAATCGACCGGCGCGATGAACATCTCGACCAGATAGCAAAGGCCGATCAGCGCCGACGATGGCGCCGATGATCAGCTCGAGCGGCCGAAAGCCATAGCGTTCGAGCATCAGGAGGCCGTAGGTGACGATCGCGGTAACGGCCATGCCGGCCATCAGCGGCATCCGGAACAGCAGTGACAAGCCGATGGCGCCGCCGAGAAACTCGGCGAGATCGGTCGCCATCGCGGCGATCTCGCTGACGACCCACATCGCCCAAACGACGGGCCGCGAGAAATGATCGCGGCACAGCTCGGCGAGGTTGCGGCCGGTCACGATGCCGAGCTTGGCCGACAAGCGCCTGGAACAGCATCGCGATCAAGTTGGCGAGCAGCACCACCCAGAGCAGGCCGTAGCCGTATTTGGCGCCGGCCTGGATGTTGGTCGCGAAATTGCCGGGATCGATGTAGGCGATCGAGGCGATGACCGCGGGGCCGACGAAAGCCAGAGCGCCGCGCCAGCCGCGGCGCTGTCCTGCCAGAACTTGGCGCGCCGAAGCCAATGTCCGCTCGGTCAATGATGCAGCGCGAACGAACGTGTCGATCATTGCCCTTGCGTCATTTCCCGGCCGTATTGCTACTTGCCGTTATGCTTACAGCACTTACACTAAAATGTAGCATAGGTTACGAGATAAGGAAGCGCGCGTCGTTCGTCAATGGCTATAAATGTAGCTATTGCTACATTTACAAAATATGAGTGCGTTCACGCGATTGCGCCGAGCAGACCGCCGGTCGGAGACGCGAGGAGGGAGCTGGCCGGCCGAATGTCGCCGCCTGCAAGGAGCCTGGGAAGCGGTCAGGCGGCGTGATCGGTGAGCGCGTCGACGATGCCGTCGACGACTTCCTCGACCAGCGCCTTGTCGTCGCCTTCGCCCATGACGCGGATCACCGGCTCGGTGCCGGACGGCCGGATCACCAGCCGGCCGTGGCCGTTGAGGCGTTTCTCGGCCTCGGCGATGGCCGAGCGCACCTTCGAGTGTTCGAGCGGCTTGCCGCTGCGGTAGCGCACGTTCTTGAGCACCTGCGGCAGCGCCTCGAAGCGGTGGCAGACCTGCGACACCGGCTTGTCCTGCTTCTTCACCACCGCGAGCACCTGCAGCGCGGCGACGAAGCCGTCGCCGGTGGTCGTGTAGTCGGACAGGATGATGTGGCCGGACTGCTCGCCGCCGACATTGTAGCCGTGCTCGCGCATGTGCTCGAGCACGTAGCGGTCGCCGACCGGCGTGCGCACCAGCGACAGCCCGAGCGATTGCAGATGGCGCTCGAGGCCGAGATTCGACATCACCGTGGCGACGACGCCGGGCTTGGCGAGCCGGCCGTCCTCGCGCCAGCTTTCGGCGATCACCGCCAGGAGCTGGTCGCCGTCGATGAGATGGCCGTGCTCGTCGGCGATCAGCACGCGGTCGGCGTCGCCGTCGAGCGCGATGCCGATGTCGGCGCGCATCTCGCGCACCTTGCGGCAGAGCGCTTCGGGCGCGGTCGAGCCGCAATCGTGGTTGATGTTGAAGCCGTCCGGCTCGACGCCGATCGAGACGACGTCGGCGCCGAGCTCCCACAGCGCGTCGGGCGCGACCTGGTAGGCGGCGCCGTTGGCGCAATCGATGACGACGCGCAGGCCGTCGAGCGACAGATTGCGCGGCAGCGTGCGCTTGGCGAATTCGATGTAGCGGTCGTGGACGCCGTCGATGCGCTTGGCGCGGCCGAGATCGCGTGCTCTTGGCCAGGCGCTTGGTCATGTCGCCGTCGATCAGCGCTTCGATCTCGTGCTCGACCTCGTCGGACAGCTTGTAGCCGTCCGGCCCGAACAGCTTGATGCCGTTGTCGTCGAACGGATTGTGCGAGGCCGAGATCATGACGCCGAGATCGGCGCGCATCGAGCGGGTCAGCATGGCGACCGCGGGCGTCGGCATCGGGCCGAGCAGCAGCACGTCCATGCCGACCGAGGTGAAGCCCGCGACCAGCGCGGTCTCGATCATGTAGCCGGAGAGCCGGGTGTCCTTGCCGATGACCACGCGGTGGCGGTGCTCGCCGCGCCGGAACACGAGCCCGGCCGCCTGCCCGACCTTCAGCGCCAGTTCCGGCGTGATCACGCCGTTGGCGCGGCCGCGAATGCCGTCGGTGCCGAAATACTTGCGAACCATCGCGAGAGTCCCCGCCGCCGCCTACCCTGTCCGGTCGGGATATTAGCCGTTTACGCGGAGCGGTCTGCTTCAAAAAATGTTCTGCAATCTTACCGTCGTGGCAACGCGCTTCGTTCACGGCTGAGCTGGAATTAGCCAGAGAAACCTGACGATTTCAATAAGATAAACGGACCGAGCAGGCGCAGCGTCGAGCGGGCACGGGTCGAACTGCGCCCTTTACTGGCTTGTTGCTTTATTTCCCGTGCTTGTCGTACGCGCTGGCTGGCGGTTGGGTGACCGAAACGGGATCGGAGCCCGGAAAGAGTGTCCTCCAGGCCCTGCTCCAGCGCATCGTCGAGCTTCTTTTGCCGTTCTTGCATGCGTCCTCCCGCGCCCTGGCGTCACGCTCCGAACTGTCGTGATCGGCCTGCGGCGAGCGATTCCTGTCAAGTTCATCCATTTGTCGTCCTCCTGGGCCGGGATCACCGATCGAAGGCATGCACGACTGCGGCCTTCCGTCGCCTCGAAGATAACTCTCGCTTTGGGCATGCGTTCCCACTCCGGCGCGGAGCCGGCAGGGTGCACAAACTTTGTGCTATCAAAGGGCGTGTGAGAGCGGGGGAACGGTACGCCATGAAAACCATGACCTGCATCGAGGACTTGCGGCAGACCGCCCGCCGCAAGGTGCCGCGCGCGTTCTTCGAGTATGCCGAGGGCGGCTCCTATGCCGAGCAGACGCTGCACGCCAACCGCGCCGATCTCGAGCGCATCAAGCTGCGCCAGCGCATTCTGGTCGACGTCGTCCAATCGCAGCACCAAGACCACGATTCTCGGCGAGCCGGTGGCGCTGCCGCTGGCGCTCGCGCCGATCGGGCTTTGCGGCATGCAGCATGGCGACGGCGAGATTCTGGCCTGCCGCGCCGCGCAGGCGGCCGGCATTCCGTTCACGCTGTCGACCATGTCGATCTGCTCGATCGAGGATGTCGCGGCGGCGGTCGACAAGCCGTTCTGGTTCCAGCTCTACGTGATGAAGGACCGCGGCTTCATCCGCTCGCTGATCGAGCGCGCGGCGGCGGCGAAATGCAGCGCGCTGGTGCTCACCGTCGACCTGCAGGTGCTCGGCCAGCGCCACCGCGACATCAAGAACGGCATGACCGTGCCGCCGGAGCTGCGCATCAAGAACTTCATCGATATCGCCACCAAGCCGGCCTGGGCGCTCGAGCGTGCTGCGCGGCAAGCGCAAGACCTTCGGCAACATCGCCGGCCACGTCCGCGGCATGGAGAACGTCACGTCGCTGTCGACAGTGGATTTCCGGCCAGTTCGATCCGACGCTGAGCTGGAAGGACGTCGAGTGGATCGCGAGCCTGTGGCCCGGCAAGCTCATCCTCAAAGGCATCCTCGATGTCGAGGACGCCCGCATCGCGGCCAAGACCGGCGCGGCGGCGATCGTCGTGTCCAATCACGGCGGCCGTCAGCTCGACGGCGCGCCGTCGTCGATCTCGATGCTGCCGCCGATCGTCGACGCGGTCGGCTCCGAGATCGAGGTCATGTTCGACGGCGGCATCCGCTCCGGGCAGGACATCATGCGCGCGCTCGCGCTCGGCGCGCGGTCCTGCATGAGCGGCCGCGCCTACATCTACGGGCTCGGCGCCGGCGGCGAAGCCGGCGTCGCGCGCGCCATCGAGATCATGCGCAACGAGCTCGACGTCACCATGGCGCTGACCGGCGTCAACAGCGTCGGCGACATCGATCGCCGGGTGATCGCCGCCATGTAGCGCGGCGCCACCGTTCTCATGCGGCGAAGCCGAATCGTTGACGCCGTGCCGCGCCATAATGGTTTACGAGACGTAAACGCCTGCCGCGATAATGTTCTGTCGTCAGGTGTGCGGAACCGACTGGGCGCTCGCGTGTTGTCGCGGCGGGGATGCTCTACCGCGATACCATAAAATCCAACTCTCAATCGGAAGGTGCGCCCCGCATCAGGGATTCGGCGTCGCGCGAGCAAATGGAGGAAACGATGCGGAAGCTTTTATTTGGAATGACTGTCCTCGCCGCCGTGGCCGCTGCGCCTTTGAGTGCGCAAGCCGATATGGTCGGCGCAGCAGCGGGTGCGGGCGCGGGCCTCGTGGTTGCGGGCCCTCCGGGTGCCATCGTCGGCGGTGTCATCGGTGGCGTTTTCGGCCGGCCATTCTGGGGGCCGCCCATCGGTCGCAGGGCTTGCTGGGTGGACAATCACTTCCATCGTCACTGCCGGCGGTAAGAATACCCGATCGCGCCTCGTACGCGCAAACGTGCGAGGAAGGGTAAAGCGGCGTGCGACCTCAACGCGCCGCCTATTCTTCCTTATAGCCGTAGGCCAGGGCGTTGCCGGTCGCGCCGTAATATTTGTACGGCAGGAATTTTCCCGACATGGCGATCTTGATGCGGTCGCCCTTCGGGTCTGGCTGCCGCTCCAGTTGCAGGTCGAAGTCGATCGCCGACATGATGCCGTCGCCGAATTCTTCTTCGATCAGCGCTTTCAGCGCCGGTCCGTTGACCATTACCAGCTCGTAGAAACGATAGATCAGCGGATCGGTCGGCGGCATCGGCCGTGCCGCGATATGGCGTTTCGTTGAGCAGCGCCTGTTCGCTCTTGCTCAGACCGAACATTTCGGCGGCCTTCGATACCTGCGGCTTCGTCAGCTTCATCTGGCCGAGCACGGCTCCGGTGATCAGCATCGGCGACATGCCGCCGATCTCGCCGCAGATGTATTTCCAGCTCCAGCCCTTGTCGCGCTTGATGTCGAGCATTTTCTCGGTGAGTTCGGCTCGTGTCATGGACGCCCCCTTCGTTCGCTGTGGCATGGCAATGCCCGAAGAACGAGCAATTGCCGTGCCACATCACAGGGCAGGGTGGTCATTCAGGAAGCGCTCTTCGCGCCGCGTACTGTCCCGCGCTACGCGCGTGCTGGTACGCGCACTCCGGTACGCAACCAGGAATAGACGACGGCCGTCTTGATTACGGCACGATGCCGTCGCGGCCGACGTTGATGCGTGCGGTTTGCAGCGTGCCGTCCGGCTTTTTGTCGGCGCGCACGATGGCGATGTGCGCGCCGGGTTTGAGCTCGTCGCGGTTGCCGACGACGTAGGCACGGATCACGGCATCCGGCCCGATGACGATCTTCTTCTCGCCGTCCTTGTATTTGACCGTGACCACCTGGCCGTTGACGCTCGAGACTGTCGTGTCGACCGTAGCGTTGGTCATGGTCGAGCCGGGGCGGTCCCATGGCCTGAAGCCTTCGGCCAGTCCGCGCTGCGATGGCGCGAAGATCATGACCTGGATCGCTTTCTGGCTGCCGTCCGGCTGCGGCATGGCGCCGACGCCGATATAGTCGCCCGACTTCACGTCGGCGAGCGTCGCCGGCACAACGCCGAACACCTGCGCATTATCGGCGAGCTTCACGGTCGCGTCCGGCCCTGCGGCCGGTTTGATAACGAGGGTCGCGCCGTTGACGCTTTCGATCGTGCCGCTCACGCGTTGCGGCTGCTGGGCGATCGCCGACCCCGCCGCAAAGGCAACGAGGAATGCGATTCCCGCAAGCAAGCTTTTCGTTCTCATGTCACGCTCCATTTGGCCCCTATGCGGTCCGCACTGCAAGGACTCACATCGGTGGATTGACGCCATCGCGGCCGACCGTGACGCCCCGTGCATCAAGCGTGCCATCGGGCAGCTTTTTCGCGCCAACAATGAAGATCTTTTCGCCCGGTTTGAGATCGGCCGCGCTCCCAGGAGCAAACATCACAATCTCGGTGTTCGCCGGCACGATGAACTTCTTCTCACCGTCTTTGTATTTCAGGACCAGCACGTCGCCGTCCGAACTCTTAACTTCGCTCTCGATATTGGCGTTCGTCATTGTGCTGTTGGGCATGAGGTCCCATGGCTGATGGCCTTCGCCGGTGCCGCGCAACGCCTCGGGAAAGATGTGGATTTCCACGGCCTTCTGCGTGCCGTCCGGCTGTGGCATGGCGGTGATGCCAACAAACAGGCCTTGCTTGACGTCGGCGAGCGTCTTCTTGACGACGGTGCGGACGACTGCGTTGTCATCGAGCTTTACCTTTAGCATCGCGCCGTCGCGCGACTTCACGGACAACGTCGCGCCATCGACGCTTTCGATCGTGCCGCGCACGCGTTGCGGCGGCTGCTGCGCAGCCGCCGATCCTCCGCCAAAGGCGACGAGCAGGGCGATGCCTGCCGCCAAACCCGTTGTTTTCATCTCACGCTCCGAATCTTAGGATTTCAAATAGACGTCACCGCCATACGCCATAATCGCCGAACGAGACGTTGGGCGCCTCCAACGTTCCGTCTGCAAGCTTCTTCGCACCGGCAACGAAGATTTTTTGGCCGGACTTGAGGTCGCTGGCGCTCGCTTTTTTGTACTCAACGATGACGGAGTTGTCCGCCACGGCGACTTTCTTCTCGCCGTCCTTGTACTTCACGGTCAATGTCTTGCCGTCGTTGGCGGTCACCTCGTTGGCCACCGTGGCATTCGTCATGGTGCTGTTCGGCTCGAGGTCCCATGGCCTGAAGCCTTCTCCGACGCCGCGCATAGCCTCCGGGAAGATGAGGATCGCGACGGCTTTTTGGGTGCCGTCCGGCTGCGGCATGGCGGTGACCGCGATGTAGTCGCCCTCCTTGATGTCGGAGAGCGTCGCCTTGACGACTTCGTTGACCGGCGCATTGTCGGCGAGCTTGACCTTCATCATGGCGCCATCGCGCGCCTTAACGTCCAACGTCTGGCCGTCGACTTTCTCGATCGTGGCACGCACGCGCACCATGGCGGGAGCTTGTGCTGCCGCTATGGAAGCGGCGAACAGCAGGGCAACGGCGGTTGCGCCGAGCGCCCTGCGGGTCATGATCGTCATCGATATCCTCCCAACTCGCCGGCGGGATCGCCTTGGCGGACCAGTTTTGAAACCCCGTGCCGGCTACGTTATTCCGCGTTGCCGACGTGCGACCGGCCGAGATCGGCTTCGACCAGGGCCCGCAGTTCCGCCGTTACCGCGGGTTTAGTGCCGAACCACAGCGTAAAGCCGCGCACGGCCTGATGCAGCAGCATGCCAAGTCCATCCGCCGTGCTTAGGTTCCGGGCCTTCGCCGTGCTTAGCAGCGGCGTGACCAGTGGCACATAGACGAGATCGGCGACAACGGCACCCGCCGGCAGGAGCCCAACATCGATCATGAGTTCAGGCTGCCGCTCCATCCCGAGGGTCGTGGTGTTCACCAGCAATGCTGCATCAGCCAGCAAGGCGTTGCGCTCATCCCATTGTGCGGGCCGCACGCGGTCCCCGAACCGCTCGCGCAGCATTTCGGCCCGGCTCGGAGTGCGGTTGGCGATGACGATGCGCTCGACGCCACGGGCGATGAGGCCATAGACCACCGCGCGGGCCGCGCCGCCGGCGCCGAGCACGACCGCTTTGGACAGGCCGCGATCCCATCCGGGCGCGCAGGCGTCGAGATTATCCAAAAATCCTTCGACATCGGTATTGGTCGAGCGCAGCACGCCGTCGAGCCACAGCGTATTGGCGGCGCCGACCGCGCGGGCGCGATCGTCCGGTTGCGACAGCGCCAGCGCCGCCTCCTTGTGCGGCACGGTCACATTGGCGCCGACATAGCCACGCGCGGCGAGCGCGCGCGCGAATTCGCCGAACTGGTCCGGCGCTACGGGTTCGCGCCGGTATTCGCCGGCGATGCCGTAGGTTTTAAGCCAATAGTTGTGGATCAGCGGCGAGCGCGAGTGGTCGACCGGCCAACCGATGACGCAGGCTGCGGGCGTCTTCGTCGTCACGCCTCGTCCGCCACGGCGTTGCGCAGCACGCCGATTTCCGGGCACTCGACCTCGATCGTATCGCCGGGCTTGAGCCAAACCGGCGTTTCGGTCTTCGCGACATTCTTGGTCGGTGTGCCGGTGCAAATCACGTCGCCGGCTTTCAGCGTCATGAAGCTCGTCGTGTAGGAAATGATATCGGCGAACGTGAAAATCATGCTTGCGGTGGTGTCGTCCTGGATGACCTCGCCGTTCTTGCGGCAGACGAGGTGCAAGGGCTTGGTGACATCGACGCCGGTGTCGATCCAGGGACCGATCGCGCCGGTAGCGTCGAAATTCTTGCCCTGGGTGACGTTGAACTGGCCGTGGCGCGTCCAGTCGCGGATCGTGCCCTCGTTGGCCAGCGTCACGCCGGCGATCGTGTCGAGGGCGCGCTCCTTCGGTACGTGCTTGCACTCGCGCCCGATCACGATGGCGATCTCGCCCTCGTAGTCGAGCTGTTCGGAGATTTTCGGCCGAATGAGCTTTTGGCCGGACCCGACCATCGAATTCGGCGCCCGGTAGAACATGCTCGGGTATTTTGGATTGTTGGTGACATTATAGTCCTTGCCGCGATTGGCGTAGTTGATGCCGATGCAGAGGATCTTTTCCGGCGCCGACAACGGCGGCAACAGTTCGACTTCCGACAGCGGGACATCGGGACGGACGCCGTCGGCCGCGGCCTTGGCTTCTCCGAGCGCCTGGGCGCGGAAGACTTCGAGGAGGTTCGTGAACCGGCTCAACCGGCCGCGCAGATCGACGATGCCCTCGCCGACGACCGCGCCGAAGCTCGGCCGGCCGCGCAGATTGTAGCTTGCAAGGCGCATGTCGCATCTCTCCCGAATTGCCGCCCTGAGCGGCCAATGAGCGTCCGGCCCGAGACCTTCCGCCTTCCGGTCGATGTGTTAGAAGTCATCGTCCAAACCGTCAACGGCCAAGAAATAACGGCCTATTATGCCCATCCGCCCGCCTGTCTTCGACCCTCCGTTCAATGTCGTGCGCGCGAGCCACGTCGAGCTTGGCGTAAGCGATCTCCAGCGCGCGCGAGCGTTTTATGTCGATTGCCTCGGTCTGCTGGTCAGCGACGAAGCAAAGGATGTGCTCAATCTGCGCGGTGTCGAGGAGCGCAACCACCACTCGCTAGTCTTGCGCGAGGTGCGCGCCGGTGAGGTGACCACGCTTGGTTTCAAGCTCGCCGGCGAGGACGATATCGACCGCGCCGCGTCCTGGTTTCGTCGCCGCAACCTGCCGACTGCGTTTCCGGAGTTGCCGCACCAGGGCCGCACCCTGCGCACCGCGGATGTTTTCGGCACTCCCATCGAGTTCTACGCGCAGATGGAGCAAGCGCCGTCCATGCTGCAGAAATACGCCGCGCATCAGGGCGCGCGCATTCAGCGTATCGACCATCTCAATTGCTTCACGCCGGACGTGCAGGCGAGTTACGATTTTTATGCCGAGCTCGGCTTCCGCCTCACCGAATATTCCGAGACCGACGGCAACGATCCGAAGCTGTGGGCGGTGTGGCTGCACCGCAAGGGCAACGTGCACGACCTCGCGTTCACGAACGGCGTCGGCCCGCGGCTGCATCACGTCGGCTTTTGGACGCCGGGCGTCCTCGACATCATCCACATCTGCGACGTGATGGCGACTTGCGGCTATCTCGCCAACATGGAGCGCGGTCCCGGCCGCCACGGCATTTCCAACGCTTTCTTCCTCTATGTCCGCGATCCGGATGGCCACCGCGTGGAGCTGTTCACCTCCGATTACCTCACCGTCGATCCCGACCATGCGCCGATCCGCTGGTCGCTGACCGATCCGCAACGCCAGACGTTATGGGGCCAGCCGGCGCCGGCCTCGTGGTTCGAAGAGGGTTCGGCATTCAGCGGCGTCGCGCCACGGGAGCCGGTGTTGGCCGCACAACCGATCGTGGCACGATAGAGCGCCTCGGGAACTTGTGAGCATTACCCGTATTGTTTAAGCGTCCGCCGGCCTTTTCACTGTCAACCGGCCAAATCAGCAAACAAACAGGCGCGAAAGCTGCCTTCCTCGAGCGGCCGATGATCAAAGATCTTTGGTACAAGAACGCCATTATCTACTGCCTGTCCGTCGGCACATTCATGGATGCGAATGGCGACGGCATCGGCGACTTCCGCGGCTTGATGCGGCGGCTCGATTACCTCCAGGGCCTCGGCGCCACCGCCATATGGTTGATGCCGTTTCAAAGTTCACCGGGCCGCGACGACGGCTACGACGTTTCCGACTATTACAGCGTCAATCCGGCTTTCGGCTCGTTGGGTGATTTTGTCGAATTTACCGAGGGTGCAAAACAGCGCGGCATCCGCGTTCTCATCGATTTGGTCGTCAACCACACATCCGACAAGCACCCTTGGTTCCAAGAGGCGCGCCGCGATCCGAAATCAAAATATCGGCAGTGGTATCTCTGGTCGAAAAAGCGGCCGGCGCAATTCGACAAGGGCATGGTCTTCCCCGGCGTGCAGAAAAGCACCTGGAGCTACGACAGTGTCGCCAGGCAATGGTACTTTCATCGCTTTTACGACTTTCAGCCCGATCTCAATACGTCCAATCCGGAAGTTCAGGCCGAAATCCTCAAGATTATGGGATTTTGGATTCAACTTGGCGTGTCCGGCTTCCGCATGGACGCGGTGCCATTTGTGATCAGCACCAAAGGCGCCGATGTCAAAAAGCCGCGCGAGCAATACGAAATGCTCCGCTCGTTTCGCGAGTTCCTGCAATGGCGCGCCGGCGATTCCATCATCCTGGCTGAAGCCAACGTGCTGCCCGGCACCGACGGCCAATATTTCGGCGACGAGGGCGATCGCCTGCAGATGATGTTCAATTTTCAGGTCAATCAAAATTTATTCTACGCTCTCGCGGCGAAGGACGTGCGCCCGTTGGCGAACGCGTTGGTCAAAACGCAGCAGCGTCCGCCGACCGCGCAGTGGGGAATGTTTTTGCGCAACAACGATGAGCTCGATCTGGGACGGTTGAGCGCCAAACAGCGCCAAACTGTTTTCCAGGCCTTCGGTCCCAATCCCGACGATCAGCTCTACGATCGCGGAATCCGGCGCCGGCTGGCGCCGATGCTGGGCGGCGACCGCCGGCGGCTGGAACTGGCATATAGCTTGATGTTCACGCTGCCGGGCACGCCGGTGGTGCGCTACGGCGACGAACTCGGGATGGGCGACGATCTCTCGCTGCCCGAACGGACATGCGGCCGGACGCCCATGCAATGGTCGACGGAGCCGAACGGCGGCTTCACGAAAAGCAAGAAGCCGGTCGTGCCCGTGATCAGCGACGGACCGTTCGGCTATCAGCACGTCAATGCCGCGGAGCAGCGACGCGACCCCAATTCGCTCCTGAATTGGACCGAACGCATCATTCGCATGCGCAAGGAAGTGCCCGAAGTGGGCTGGGGCGATTTCACGATCATCGATGTCGGCGACCGGTCGGTTCTGGCATTGCGGTACGATTGGCGGAATAATTCGGTTCTGTTCCTGCATAATCTTGCGGACGATCCTCGAGAAGTGCGTTTTTCGACGGGCCTGAAGGGCGAAGAAGGCGATGCGCTGATCAATCTTTTGAGCACGGAAAACAGTTGCGCACAGAACGGTGAAAAGCATTGCGTCTGTCTCGAAGGATATGGCTATCGCTGGTACCGCATCGGTGGTCTGGATTATCTTTTGAAAAGACGGGAATTCTGAATACGGTGCCGCCGCTCTAACGTGCCGCGCTGTCTGATGAAGCGGCGGCGCGCATGACGACGCCTTCGTTGGGGCGCAATGTCAATTCCGCCGCCGGACCTTCACGATCGAGATAAGTCGACAAGAGAATCGAGCCGCCGGCAACGGCGTCCGCCGCCGCAAAGGTATAACTTTCATTGCTAAAATTGAGCGCGACATGTATTCGCTCTGCCCCGTCAAGACGCTCGTACACAAAGGCATTTTCGCGGACGGCAATTGACCTGAAGGCGCCCACGTTGAGCGCGCGACAGCGCCGGCGCAATTCAATCAATCTTTTATAGAGCGATAGGATGGACGTCGGATTCTTTTTCAGTTCCTCGACGTTGCGGCGGCTGTGATCCGGATCGAGCGGCAGCCATGGCTGTCCCTTGGTGAAGCCGGCATTTCGGGAGCCGTCCCATGGCAACGGCGTGCGCGAAGGATCGCGACCGAGGCCCAAGCCGGGCTCCCGTTTTTCCCACGGGTCTTGAACCATCCCGGGCGGAATCTCGACCCGTCCGATGCCGAGTTCGTCGCCGTAATACAGGGTCGGCGTTCCACGCAGCGTCAGCAGCAGCATGGCGGCGATGCGGGCTTGCGCCTCGCCCACGCGCGCGGCGATCCGCGGCTGATCGTGATTGCCGAGCACCCAGTTCGGCCAGCCTTTCGGGGGCAGAGCTTTTTCGTAATCGCTCACGAACTGCGCGATCTTTGTGGCGTTCCAGGGCGCATTGATCAACTGAAAATTAAACGGCAGCTGGGCCTCCAAGCCGTTCCCGTAGTAGCTGACCAGGCGCTCGAGCGGCAGATAAATCTCGCCGATCAGGACGCGGTCGCCGTACCGATCAAGGATGGCGCGCATTTCCGCGACGATTTTGTGCACCTCCGGCTGATCGCCGTTGTTGATGTTCAGGTAGCGGTTGATCTCGGCGTCGCCGGGCCGATAGTTGGGATTGGGCGGGTTGTCGCGGAAGCCCGCATCTTTGATGAGCAGCCAAAGCACGTCGACGCGAAAGCCGTCGACGCCGCGGTCGAGCCAGAACCGCAACGCGTCGTACATGGCATCGCGCACCGCGGGATTGCGCCAATTCAGATCGGGCTGCTCGGGCAGAAAGCTGTGCAGATAATATTGTTGGGTGCCGGCATCGAATGTCCAAGCGGGGCCGCCGAATTGCGAAACCCAGTTGTTCGGAGGCGCGCCGCCCGGCTTGCCGTCGCGCCAGATGTACCAGTCTCTTTTCGGATTGAGCCGCGACGATCGGCTCTCTTTGAACCAGGGGTGCTGGTCCGAGGTATGATTGGGAACGAAATCAAGGATGACTTTCAGGCCTCTCGCATGGGCCTCCTGCAAGAGCTGGTCGAAATCGGCAAGCGACCCGTAAATCGGATCGACGCCGCAATAGTCGCTGACGTCATAGCCGAAGTCGGCCATCGGCGACGGATAGATTGGCGCGATCCAGATTGCGTCCAGTCCCAGCCAGGTCAGATAATCGAGCCGTCGGCAAATGCCCTGCAAGTCGCCGACGCCGTCGTCGTTGGAATCTTGAAACGAGCGTGGGTAAAGCTCATAGATGATACCGCGCATCCACCAGGTGAATTCTTCCATTGCAATTCCTGAAATCCGGCGAGAATATTTTGCAGTGATGGATGATGAAATACGTTGAAAAAGGCGGCTTGCCAAATCTCCAAAATATCATCGCAGGACAACGTCGCCACAGAATTGGGGCTTTAGCGCCGTCGTTTGGCGAACGATCCTGTTCCCCAATTGCTGCCCCAACCTTGCTTCGTGCCTTGAGAGAAGACGAGAAAGCTGTCCGTGGCGCCGCAACTATCACATATAAAAGCGCGAAGTCCGACTTGGCTGCCGGCGGGTGGAACGTTCGTTACCTCCAGCATCGTGCGGCCACATTTCTTGCAGGTTTGGTCTGTCTGGTTCATGGCATTGACCCCTTGAGCAAGGGTTACAGATTGGCAATGCGTGGGCTCGCGATTGGTTTCCCGTTTAAGTCATCGCCGAACTGCCGATTTATGGCTACGATTGCACTATGTCTTTCGACACATGCGAGCACGCCAGGCAGCAGCAGTGAAATCCCTGTTCATCGATTGCAATGATCAACTCGCGCCGGTGTGGCAGCGGGTCGCACGCGCCGACGATCCGCCGATCGACGTCAACCGCAAGCCGTTCGCGGCTGCCGAATTGCCCCGCCTCCTCAGCAGCTACGATATTTGCATCGACGATCACTCGTACATGCCCACCGACATGGTTGAGCAATGCGATACGCTCAAGCATATCGTGTTTCTCGGCACGGGAGCCGCGAGCTACATGAATCTTGCCGCGCTCGCGCAGCGCGGCATTCGCGTCCACACCATCAAGGGCTACGGTGATACCGCGGTCGCCGAACACACGATCGCGCTGATGCTCGCCGCCGGCCGCGATGTCGCGCGCATGGACCGGCAGGTCCGGGCTGGTACCTGGGTAACGCGCGAAGGGATTCAGCTCGTTGGCAGGACGCTTGGTGTGATCGGGCTCGGCGGTATCGGCAGCGAGGTTGTGCGCATCGGCCGCGGTCTCGGCATGGACGTCATCGCCTGGAATCGCACGCCGTGTGCAGATGCGCCGCTGGTCCCGCTCGACGCGCTATTGGCGCGCGCTGATATGATCACCGTGCATCTTGCGCTGAACGACGAGACCCGCGGCTTTCTCGGCGCCGCGCAGATCGCGCGCATGAAGCCGGGCGTGATACTCGTGAACACGGCACGCGGCGCGTTGATCGACGAACGCGCACTCGTTGACGGGCTGCGCAGCGGCCACATCCGCCATGCCGGCCTCGATGTGTTCGACGCCGAGCCGCTGCAGCCCGATCATCCGCTGGCGGCGCTGGAGAATGTCACGCTCACGGCCCATGCGGGCTTTCGGACGCTGGAAGCGTCGATGACGCTGCTGCGCCGCGCCATCGACATCGTGCGCGATATCCGCGCCGGCACGGCCCGATGAAACCTTTTGTGCCCGGTTCCGTTATTGCTGAATCTGAATTGAGGGGGCGACCTTAAATGGCTGAACAACTCATGACTCTGCCAGCGATAGCGGCGCACGGCGCCAAACGACTGCCGTCGGTCGAACTGGACAGCTATAACGTCGAGATCGAGGACGATGAGGGTTTTTTAGGCGATCGCGCCAGCAAAGGGGCGTTTCGCGAGTTAGTTGAGAATTGGCGCAAACTCCTGCGCAAGACCGGCGAAGATCCGCTCGGCGACGCCGCGAGTGAGGATTTGACCAAAAAGCAGCTCGATGAGCTGCTGACCCAGGGCGGCACGGAGGCGGCCGGCGTTGTCCAGGCCGCCATCGAGGATTTTTCGCAAAATTTTGCCATTGTGATCCGCCGCTTTCTCAAGCTCAAGGCGTGGCGTGACACCGAACGGCTCGCAATCGGCGGCGGCTTTCGCGCCAGCCGCGTCGGCGAACTGGTGGTCAGCCGCGCCGCCCTCATCCTGAAAGCGGATGATATCAAAATCGACCTCGTGCCGATTCACAACGATCCCGACGAGGCGGGCCTGATCGGCGCCGCGCATCTCGCGCCGGCCTGGCTGTTCAAAGGCTACGATTCGATCCTCGCGGTGGACATCGGCGGCACCAATATTCGTGCCGGCGTGGTCCGCCTCAACATCAAAAAAGCGCCGGACCTGTCCAAGGCCAATGTTTGGAAATTCGCGCTCTGGCGCCATGGCGACGAAGAAGATGTCAAGCGCGAGCACGCCATCGACAACCTGATCGACATGCTCAAGGGCCTGATCGCCGCGGCCAAAAAGAAAAATCTGAAGGTCGCGCCCTTCATCGGGATCGGCTGCCCGGGCGTGATCGAGGAAGACGGCTCGATCGACCGCGGCGCGCAAAACCTCCCGGGCAACTGGGAAAGCAGCAAATTCAACCTGCCGGCCGTGGTGCACCAGGAAATTCCCGCGCATCGGCGATGCCGAAACCGCCATCGTCATGCATAACGACGCGGTGGTGCAGGGCTTGAGCGAATTGCCGTATATGCGCGACGTCGCGCACTGGGGCATTTTCACCATCGGCACCGGCCTCGGCAACGCCTGTTTCACCAATCGAAACAACGACGACTGAGCGGCATCTCGGCAGCGGCTGGCGCCTCGCAATGACACCCGCCATTGACGTTCGGCGCGCGCCTGCGAAAATCGGCCAAAAGACGCTCAAGGGATGCCCAAGGAGCTGTCGTGGGAGCCGTCGTGGCCGATCGCTTTTGCGAGGTGCAGATTCGCGTCAACGGCGAGGATGTGCGCGCGCGCGTCGAGGCCCGCAAGACGCTGGTCGATTTCCTGCGCGACGATCTCGGCCTGACCGGCACGCATATCGGCTGCGAACAGGGCGTCTGCGGCGCCTGCACGGTGCTGATCGACGAAGAGGTCGTGCGCGGCTGCCTGACGCTCGCGGTGCAGTGCGACGGCGCCGCGGTGCAAACCATCGAGGGCATTTCTGATTCCGGCGTCATCGCCGACCTGCAGATGGCGTTTCAGGAGCGCAACGCGCTGCAATGCGGGTTCTGCACACCCGGTATGCTGATCGGCGCGCAGGATTTACTCGGTCGCGGCGGCATCCCGAGCCGTGATACGATCCGCGATCATCTTTCAGGAAATTACTGCCGCTGTACCGGCTACCAGGCCATCGTCGACGCGATCGAATCCATTGCCCAAACGCGGGCGGAAAAGGCAGGCGCACCATGAATGAACACGCACAACCGGCGACCCTGTCGGCGCGGGCCGACGAGCTTGAAGAAGAGATGATGCACGAGTTGGGCGAGCGCATCGCCACCAAATCGGTGCTGTTCGGCATGGCCGACGGCAAGGTGGAAATGGTGAGCGGACCGGCGCTCAAGGCCGCCAATCCGGACAAGTATTTTCTGATGGGCGCCGACTCCCGGCTGCCGAAGATGCCCGAGAAGCCGACGCTGATCGATTTCTTCAAGTGCCGGTTCGCATCCCTCAATCACCTGCTGCAAAGCGCGTCGCACGCGCTCAAGGGCGGCCATAGCGAGAAGGTCGTACTCGCCTGCCTGCTCCATGACATCGGTGTCGCGAGCTTCATCCGCTGCGACCACGGCTATTGGGGCGCGCAGATGATCGAGCCTTATGTGGACGAGGAGGTGAGCTGGGCGGTGCGCACCCATCAGGCGCTGCGCTTTTTCCCCGATCCGTCGGTCGGCTACGAATATCCGCAGATGTACATCAATTATTTCGGCGCCGACTATAAGCCCGAGCCTTACATCGTCGCCGAATACGAGCGCGCGAAAAACCACAAGTGGTACATGACGTCGCGCATGATCACCGTGAATGATATCTATTCGTTCGATCCCAACGCCAAGGTCGATCTCGATGATTTCGTCGATCTCGTCGGCCGCAACTTCAAGCAGCCAAAAGAAGGCCTCGGCTTCGACGACAGCCCCTCGGCGCACATGTGGCGCACGCTGATGTGGCCGACCCGGTTTTTGTGACGTTCGACGATGATGTCGGGTCCTCGCTCCGCTCGTCCCCGCGAAAGCGGGGACCCAGTTCGTCACATCAGTTCGTCAGTGAGATCGCGCCAGGCAGGATTTAGCCGCTCGATCAACTCAAGTTTCCATGCCCGATTCCAATTTTTGATCTGTCGTTCGCGCTGGAATGCGGTTTCACGTGATTCGTGCAGTTCGTACCAAACAGGTGTCTTGACCCCATACTTTCTTGTGAAGCCAGGAACGGCGCCTGTGCGATGTTCCCAAATACGGCGCGCGAGGTTATCGGTCATGCCGACGTACAAGGTGCCGTTTCTGCGGCTTGCCAAGATATACACAAAGAAGCTCATGGCCCAGTTCTCTGGGTCCCCGCTTTCGCGGGGACGAGCGGACTATAGCGTGCAACAGTGAAAATCGCCGACGACCAGCCCTCCGGCCTCACCGCGCTCGACCGGCCGAACTCCTATATCGGCCGCTCGGTGCCGCGGCCGAATTTGGGACGGCTGACGCAAGGCCGCGGCCAGTATGTCAGCGACGTGGTGTTGCCGCGCATGGCGCACGTCGCCTTCGTGCGTTCGCCGCACGCCCATGCGCGCATCAAAACGATTGCGACGGCGGCTGCGAAACAGGCCGCCGGCGTGGTCGCGGTGGTCACCGGCGCCGAGCTTGCCGCAGTGATCACGCCTTGGGTCGGCGTGCTTACGCATTTGAAGGGCATCAAATCGGCGCCGCAGCACGCCATCGCGGTCGACCGCGCCTGCTGGCAGGGCGAGGCCGTGTGCGCGGTGGTCGCCCGGACGCGCGCCGAGGCGGAGGATGCCTGCGCGCTGATCGACGTGAACTACGACGTGCTCGCCAGCGTAACCGATGCCGAAACGGCGCTCGATGCGGTAACGCCCGTGATCCATGCCGAACTCGGCGACAATCTCACGTTCGAACGCACGCTCAACGCCGGTGATGCCGATCAGGGCTTTGGCAACGCCGATGCGGTCGTCGAGACCACATTCGTATTTGGCCGCCATACCGGCGTGACCAACGAAGCCCGCGCCATCGTGGCCGACTGGAATCCGGGCGAGCAGCGCCTCACCGTCTATCAAGGCACCCAGGCGCCGCATATGACGCAGAACCTGTTTGCCAAGCACCTCGGTCTCGAGGAGCACCAGGTCCGCGTGCTCACCAAAGATGTCGGCGGTTCGTTCGGCATCAAAGTGCATATCTACGCCGACGAGATGGCGACGGCGGCGCTGTCGAAATTGCTGAAGCGGCCGGTGAAGTTCGTCGCCGACCGCTTCGAGAGCTTCGTCACCGACATCCACGCCCGCGACCATCGGATCAAGGCGCGGATCGGCGTCAAAAACGACGGTGCGATCACCGCCTTCGAGATCGACGATCTGACCGGCATCGGCCCTTATTCGGTCTATCCGCGCACCAGCGGCATCGAGGCCAATCAGGTCGTCAGTCTGGTCGGCGGCCCTTACACCTGCGCCAACTATCGCGCCCGCGCCCGTGTCGTGTTCCAGAACAAGAACGTCATGTGCCAATACCGCGCCGTCGGCCATCCGATCGCGACCGCGGTGACGGAGGGCTTGGTCGAACTGGCCGCCGCGAAGATCGGCATGGACTCGGTCGAGTTGCGACGACGCAATCTTTATGCCGACGACGCCTATCCGGCGACCAGCGCCGCCGGGCTGAAATTCGAAGGACTGTCGCACCACGCTTCGCTCGACAAGATTTTGAAGATGATGGATTACGCCAAGCTGCGCGAAGAGCAGGGGCGATTGCGCGCGCGCGGCATCCACCGCGGCATCGGCTTTGCCTCCTTCATCGAAGTCACCAATCCGTCCGCCGCGTTCTATGGCGTCGGCGGCGCGCGCATCTCCTCGCAGGACGGCGCGACGCTGCGGCTTGACGCCACCGGTGCGGTGTTCTGCCATTCCGGTGTCACCGAGCAAGGGCAGGGCGCCGAGTCCGTGCTGGCGCAATGTGTTGCGACATCGTTCGGCGTGCCGATCAAGCGCGTGCGCGTCATCACCGGGGATACCGACAACGTGCCCTATGGCGGCGGCACCTGGGCGTCGCGCGCCGCCGGCATCGGCGGCGAAGCTGCGTGGCAGGCCGGCAAAGCGTTGCGCGCCAACGTGCTCGCGGCCGCCGCCTCGATCCTGCAGGCCGACCCCAAGGCGCTCGACATCCGCGACGGCCTCGTGGTCGATGCCGAGAACGGCCGCGAGCGGCTGCCGCTCGATGAAGTGGCGCGCATCGTCTATTTCCGGCCCGACACTTTGCCGCCGGGCTTCCAGCCCGAGTTTGTGGTGACGCGCCACTATGTGCCGCGTGGCTGGCCGTTCGCCTTCACCAACGGCGTGCAGGCGTCCCATCTCGAGGTCGATATCAGGACCGGCGCGGTGACGCTCTTGAAACATTGGTGCGTCGAGGATTGCGGCACCGTGATCAATCCGCAACTCGTCGACGAGCAAATTCGCGGCGGCATCGTGCAAGGCATCGGCGGCGCGCTGTTCGAACATTGCCTCTATGACGCTGACGGCCAGTTCCTCAACGCCACGATGATGGATTATCTGGTGCCGATGGCGACCGAGATGCCCGACATCGACATCGGCCATGTCGTGACGCCGACCGCGGACTCCGAGCTCGGCGCCAAGGGCGCGGGCGAAGCCGGCACCGCCGGTGCCCCGGCCTGCATCATGAACGCCGTGAACGACGCGCTACGCCCGCTCGGCGCGGCGCCGATTACAACGATGCCGATCACGCCCGAGCGGGTGTTGGGCGCGCTGCGGCGAACTTGACGTGGTCGCGTCTATTGTCGTGACATTGTCTGGCAAATTGTGATATCGACAATCCGGGAGATATCATGGCCCAACGCACCAATCGGACGGAAAAGCTCGATCTTCGGCTGAGCCGGGCCGCCAAGCAGACCTTGCAGGCCGCCGCGACCGCCGAACGCAAGTCGCTGAGTGAATTTGTGCTCGACACCGCACTGAGCAAGGCGGAAGAGCGGCTTGCCGATAGGCGCATCTTCACGCTGGACGGCAAGGGGTGGAGCGCTTTCATCACCGCGCTCGATGCACCGCCGCGCCATCACCCGCGCCTTGAGCGGCTGTTCCGCGAACCTTCGGTGTTCGATCGCAAACGCGAGCCGTGACGCCTTCGCTTCATATCGACAAATTGCATCGCACGCACGTCGTCGAGACCTTCACTTGCGGCCAGCCGGAGCTTGACCGCTTCCTCATCCGTCACGCGCTGCAAGCCCAACAGGCCAACGCGTCTCAGACTTACGTCGCTGTAAGCGATGATGAAATCGTTGGTTTCTACACCATTGTTGCCGGCGAGGTTGCGCACGCGCAAGCGCCCGAGCGCGTCGTCAAAGGCATGCCGCGCCATCCGATCCCGCTACTGTTGCTCGCGCGCCTCGCCGTCCACGCCAAGGCAAAAGGCCGCGGCATCGGGTCCGGACTGTTGCTCGATGCGCTGGGGCGCACGCTGCAAGTCGCGGACGTGATCGGCATACGGGCGCTCGCTGTCCACGCCAAAGACGATCGGGCCGTCGCGTTCTACCGGCACTTCGGCTTCGAGCCCTCGCCCTCGGATGCGCGTCATCTGTTCCTTCTGATCAAGGACATCCGGCTCGCGGCGGGACAAAAGCCATAGATATTCTCGTCGCTATTTTCTTGACAAAAGTCTCCGTTTACATTATTTTTGACGAATTTTGTCCTCGTAAAGGACGCCAGTCGGTGACTCCGGCTGGAGGGGGCAAGGACGGTTCCCGCGGGCAGGGGCTCGTCACCTCCGCTCCCGGGCGGCTTCGGGTGATACGCCCGGCCAGCATGATGACTGGTCCGCGAGGGTGACCTCGCTGCACTGGATGGCGGCCGGGAGCGGGTAACGCCCGCTCCTCCCTAGTACCGCCCCAGGAAGTGCGTGACTGGAGCTGAGCGGTGGCGTTCGTTCGCTGCCGCAAGTGCCGTGGTGGAACGCCGACAGGCGAGCGCGCTCCGCTGAGCGCGCGCCGCACCCCCGCTGGGGCGCGGCGGTTGAGTCCGCGTCTGTCGGCGTTCCGCTTCCTTCCTTTCTTAGCTTTGTAGCCCGGGTTGAGCGGAGCGAAACCCGGGAGCGGCATTGAAGGTTGCGCGATCGTTCCTGGGTTTCGCTCCGCTCAACCCAGGCTACGCGTTCTTCTACGCGTTCTTGGGAATGGCGTGGCATAGCTCGGGCGCGCAGGCGTCGCGAGAACGCGGTCGCTTATCATCCGGCCAGTCGATTCAATCAGACGCTTTGCGAAAAAGTTTCAGCGCGTTGTCGCGTGCGATCATCGCCACCGCGTCCCGCGCGAGAAAGCCGGGCGCGGTGAAGTCGGCGACTTCTTCCGCCACCACGCGATCGTTGCAGAACGGCCAGTCGCTGCCGAACAGAATACGGTCCTTCGCGGCGATGCGCGACAGCGCGCCCATCGGCTGCGGACCGCAGGCGAGCGCGGTGTCGTACCAGAAGGTTTTCAGGGCGGCGAAAATCTCCTCGCGCGTCCGCTGCTTGAGCCGCGCGTCGATCATCGGGGCGACCGAAAGGCGCCAAGCGATGAACGGCAGCGTGCCGCCGGCGTGCGAAAGGATGAAGCGGATGTTGGGAAAGCGTTCGAGCGTGCCGGAGAATACCAGGTTCACCGCGGCCCGCGTGGTGTCGAACACGTACTCGATCATGAAGCCGGGCCACGGCAGATCAAGCGATCGGCTCGACGGATGGAGGCCGGGATGAATGTGGACGACAGCCTTGGCGGCGTCGAGATAAGCCAGCAACGGATCGAACGCCGTGTCGCCGAGGAATTTTTCGCCGTAGCTTGCGAACAGCGAAATGCCGGCGAAATGCCGCGTCTCGAGGCAATCGCGCGCCTCCGCGATCGCGGCATTCATGTCGTGCATGGGAATGAGGCCGAAGCAGCCGAAGCGCTGCGGATGCTGCGCGATCAATGCGGCGGCGTCATCGTTGCAGCGCCGCGCGAAGTCGGCGGCTTTGGCGTCCGGCATGAAGGCGACGCCGGGCTGCGCGATCGAACCGATCGCAAGCGCGATGCCGTGCTGGTCCATGAGGTCGAGCGCAATCTGCGGCGACCATGCGGGGTAACGTCCGATTGCGGGTCCCTTGCCGGCCTCGTAAACCGCGTTGCTGTAGAATTTCGGAATGAGGTGCAGATGCACGTCGATTTTGTTGGCCATCATGCCGCGCGTCTCACTCTGAATTGGCCATGTCAGTAGCGCACGGTGACAGCGTCGCTGTCCAGTCGAGGTCTGCCGCAACAGGGAAGTGGAAGCAGTGCGGCGCGCACAGCGAACTCCCTCGCCCCACAGGGGAGAGGGTCGGGGTGAGGGGGCTCCGGCCTATCAATTTGGCTCCGTCGGCCCTCACCCGACCGCGCTTCGCGCGGTCTACCCTCTCCCCGCTGGGGAGAGGGGAAGTGGCGCTCTTGTCGGCCGCTTGCCGCCTTCTACAATGTGCGCGCAGGAGACGTGGAAATGAACAATTGGAAAGACCAGCCGGTCCTCATTGTCGGCGGCGGCATCGGCGGGCTTGCGGCGGCGCTGGCTCTGGCGCGCAAGGGAGTTGCCTCGCAAGTCATCGAGCAGGCGGCCGAGTTCAAGGAAATCGGCGCCGGCATCCAGCTTGGGCCGAATGTATTCTGGATGTTCGAGGCGCTCGATCTCATCGAACCGATCAGCGCGCTCGCGGTGTTTCCCAACAATCTGATCATGATGGATTCGGTCACCGGCGAGGAAGTTACGCGCATTCCGCTCGGCGATGCGTTTCGCAAGAGATTCCATCATCCCTATGCGCTCATCCATCGCGCCGATCTGCACAAGGTGCTGCTCGCGGCGTGCCAAAAATCCGATCTCATCCGCCTCGACGCCTCCCAGAAGGTCGTCAAGGTGGACGAAACAGGCGACGGCATCACGGTGCAGACCGAAAGCGGCAAAACGTATCGCGGCGCGGCGCTGATCGGCGCCGACGGGCTGTGGTCGGCCATTCGGCAAATGCTGGTCGGCGACGGCAAGCCCAATGTGGCCGGCCACATCACCTATCGGGCGGTGCTGCCGACGTCGGAAATGCCGGAAAAATTCCGCTGGCGCGACATGGTGCTGTGGGCCGGCGAGAAGGTGCACCTCGTACACTATCCGCTGCGCACCGGCGAATTGTTCAATCTCGTCGCGGTATTCCATTCGAACCGCTACGAGGAGGGCTGGGACAGCTACGGCGATCCGGCCGAACTGCACGAGCGCTTCGCCAAGACCTGCGAGCCGGTGCGCACGCTGCTCAACAAGATCGAAAGCTGGCGCATGTGGGTTTTGTGCGATCGGCCGCCGATCAAGGAGTGGAGCCGCGGCCGCATCACGCTGATCGGCGATGCCGCCCATCCGATGCTGCAATATCTCGCGCAAGGCGCCGGCATGTCGATCGAGGACGCGGTGTGCCTCGCCGAGTGTGTGGTCGCGAAAGAGGGCGATTATCCGGCGGCATTTCTCGCCTACCAGCAGACCCGCTATCTGCGCACCGCCCGCGTCCAGATCATGGCGCGGGTTTACGGCGAATTCTATCACGCCGCGGGCGTGGCGAAGGAGTTGCGCAACATGATGCTCGGTTCGCGCTCGCCCGAAGACGCCATGGCCGGGATGGAATGGCTCTACGGCAAGCAGCCGGGATTGACGCGTGCCGCGGCCGAGTATGCGGCCTCGTAGCACGTGCGCTCCAGGTGATTGTGATGACAAGTCCAGATATTCGCACTGCTCTCGAACGTCACTGGGCCGCATCCGATGCGAACGACTTCGAAACGGAACATGACATCTTTTGCGATGACGCAATACTCGATTATCCGCAGTCAGGAGAACGAATCCGTGGCAGGCGGCACATCCAGTTTTCACGGGCCGCGCAACCGAACAAAAAGCGGTTCAACGTAAAACGCATCCTGGGCACAGGTGATCTTTGGATCACAGAACTTGTGCTTACGTATGACGGCCAGCCGTCGTACGTGGTCAGCATTATGGAATTTCGTGGCGGGCAAGTGGCCCATGAAACCCAATACTTCGGTGATGCGTTCGAGCCGGGGCCATCACGCGCACAATGGGTCGAGCCAATGTGCGAGAGATGACCGCCGGAGGCACCTTAGGACGTTCAACGTCGCAACATCTTTTTCAACCGTTGCGGGGTCACCGGAAGCTGTGTCACCGCGCCGGGCATTCCGAGCGCATCGTCGATGGCGCTGGCGATGACCGCGCCGACGGCGTTGATGCCGCCTTCGCCACCGCCTTTGAGGCCGAGCGGGTTGTTCGGGCTCGGCGCATCCTCGGTGATGAGCACGTCGACCGGCGGCGTTTCACCGAGCGTCGGCATCAGATAATCGGCAAACGTGACGGCAAGCGGCGCGCCGTTGTCGTCGTAAGTGAACTCTTCCAGCAGCGCGCCGCCGAGACCCTGGATGCCGCCACCGACAAGCTGGCCGTCGAGCATCATCGGATTGACGGCGCGCCCGACGTCGTAAGCGATCATGAGACGTTCCGACCGTTACGCTTGCCGGTCTCGGCATCGACCCGTACCAGCGCGAATTGGCCGCCATAGGGAAACATCGGTGTGGTCGCTGTTGAAGAAGGCTTCGGCGGACAGGCCGGGCAGTCGCGCCGTCGAGCAACTCCGAGGCGGGCGCGAGGCGATGCGCGATCTCGCCGAGCGAAATTGTACGGTCCTTGCGCGCCGTTCCGGTCGCGCCGCACCACGACGCCGTCGACAATGTCGAGCGCCTCAGCCGGCGCCTGCAACAAGCGCGCGGCGGCGGCGAGCGCTTTTTCGCGCACCTTGAGCGCCGTCGCTTGACGGCGCCGCCGGTCATCACGGTCGCGCGCGCGGCATGCGCGCCGATGCCGTAGGGAATGCGGTCGGTCTGGCCGTGCACGACGCGGACGCGCCGATAATCGACGCCAAGCGCCTCGGCGCAGATTTGCGCCATCGTCGTCTCGAAGCCCTGGCCGATCGAGGCGCCGCCGGTGACGACCTCGACGGCGCCGCTGGTGTCGACCGCAATCCGCGCGCCGTCGGTCGGTCCGCGGCCGCCTTCTTCGACGAACAGTGCGACGCCGGTGCCTACTGTTTCGCCGGCCGCGCGCGGCGGCGCACCTCGTGCTGCATGTTCGTCCCAGCCGAAATGCGCCAGCGCCTTTTCGAACAACGCCGGATAGTCGCCGGAATCGAGCGGCAGCTCCTCGATGTGCTCCTCGGCGAATTCGATCGTGTAGGGCATGTCGGCGCCGGCGATGAGATTGCGGCGGCGCAGTTCGATGCGGTCGATGCCGAGCTTCGCCGCGATGGCGTCCATCACGCGCTCGCGCACGAAGGTGCCTTCGAAGCGGCCCGGCGCGCGATAAGTCGCGGCCGGGCGTTTTGTTGGTGAGACGGAAATGGCCGACCGCGCGCAAGGCGGCGACGCGATAAGGGCCCGTGAGCATGCTCATGGTGCGTCCCATCACGCGCGAGCCGTGGGTGCGCACATAGGCGCCCTGGTCGTGATAGAATCTCGTCGTCGAGGCCGAGCAACCGGCCCTGAGCGTCGACCGCGGCGCGCACGCAGTGGCGCTGCTGGCGCGAGTGATTGGCGGCGATGAGATGTTCGCGCCGATCCTCGATCCATTTCACCGGCCGGCCGAGTCGCAGCGCGGCGACCAGCACCAGCACATCTTCGGGATAAAGCTCGCCGCGGATGCCGAAGCCGCCGCCGGTATGGCCTTCGTGCAGGTGCAACGTGCCGCTGGTGCGCTGGAGCATGCGCATCAGCGTGTCCTTGTTGCGATGCGGCACCTTGGCGGCGCCGTGCAGCTCGAGATGTCGCGGGCGGCGTCGTAGCGGCCGATGGCGCCGCGCGTTTCCATCGGCACGCCGGAGTGCCGGCCGGTGCGCAGGTCGAGTTCGACGACGCAATGCGCTCGGCGAAGGCGGCGTCGATGTCGCCGAAGCTGTAGCGGATGATGGTCGGCTTCGGTGTTGTGCCCTGGCGCGAACTCGCCGAGCGGATCGTCGGCATTGAGCACGACCGGCAGTTCCTCGACCGTGACCGTCAACGAGATCGGCGGCGTCCTCGGCGATGTAAGGGTCTTCGGCGAACACCGCCGCGAGCGGATCGCCGACATAGCGGACGCGCCCGCGCGCCAGCACCGGCTGCCGATAAGGCTTCAGCGCGTCAGAGGTCGGATCGCGGAAATCGATCGGCGGCAGGTCGGCGACGTCGTCCGCGGTCCACACCGCAACGACGCCGGGCAGCGCCCGCGCCGCCGCCGCGTCGATCGAGACGATGCGCGCGTTGGCGTGGTTCGAGCGCACCATGCGCATGTGAAGCTGATGCGCAAACGAAACGTCACCGGCGAACAGCCCGTGCCCGGTGACCAGCGGCGGGTCCTCGATGCGCGGCACCGCGCGGCCGAGCACGCGGCGTTCATCGCTGCGCGGCGGAATTGGGTAGTGGGATTTAGTCATGGCCTGTCGTCGTCCTCCCCAAAGGGGGAGGGAATTGCGGCTCTGCCGTGCTCAATCCCGCGCCCGATGGAAATCGGGCAGTGGCGGCGGGCCCCAGATATTGGTCTTGCCGCCTTGCCAGGTCTTCGGCCGCTGCGGCGTGTCCTGATGCCAGGGCCGCGGCTCGAAATAGCCGAGCTCCTCGTCCACCATCTGGTCGAGCTCGCAGAAGAACTCGATCACCTGATCGTCCGGATTGCGGTGATAGGTGGCGATGTTGTGGCCCGGGCCGTGGCGCAGCGGTCCCCAGATGATCGGGATTTTCTTCTGCCCGAACAGGTCGCACGAATTCTGCAGGTGGATGAAATCCTTCAGCTCGAACGCCATGTGATGCATCTTGACGCTGCCGCTGCCGCGGATGAAATTCACCGTGTGATGATCGGTGTTGCAGCGCATGAAGACGAAGAAGTCGTCGATCCAGTCCGAAACCCGAAAGCCCATCACCTTCTGGTAGAACTCCGCGGTCTTCTGCGGGTCCTCGACCACCCAGGCGATGTGGCCGAGCTTGAGCGGGCCGACGCCGAGATGCGGCAGGTGCTTGCCGAGATAGCTCCATTCCTTGAACAGCGCGATCGTGGTGCCCTTGTTGTCCTTGAACGTCAGCACCGGGCCGATGCCGGGAACCGAATCGTTGCGCAGCTCGCTCTTGATGCCCTCCTTCTCGAGCTCGCGCGCCAGCGCGCCGAAATCGGAATTCGGGCGCCACTTCGAACGACAGCGTGGTGCAGCGTTCGGCGTCGCCCTTGTTGAGCTGGATGGCGAGCAGGCCGACCTGGGTGGCGAGGAAGGCGCGGTCCTTCTCGCGCTCGGCGAGCACGAGGCCCATCACCTCGTGTAGTAGTCGATCATCTTCTGCAGGTCGGGGGTCTCGAATGTGGCGTGTCCGATGCGTCTGGGCTTGATCATGGTTTTCTCCGACCTGCTGCGCGTTGCCCGGGTCGCTGGGCGGCAATCAATCACTACGCGCCGGCGCGAACTCAAGACCAGCGCATGCCACGCGGCGTGCGCCGCAAGGCGGCCTTGCCAATCGCGCGGGATCGGGGTTTGGTCGCGGCGAAGTATTGGCATCAAGGGAGTGGACGCACATGGCTGGGGCTAAAGCGGCTGGCTACAAGCTCGCGACGTATCAATCGAGCGACGGGCCGCGCGCCGGGCTCGTGGTCGGCGACGAGGTGTTCGACGCCGCCAAGCTCACCGGCAAGGCCGCCTACGCCACGGTGATGGGCATTCTCGCCGACTGGAAGGCGGCCGAAGGCGCGCTGAAGAAGGCCGCCGCCGGCGCCGCCAAGAGCCGGGCCAAGCGCCAGCCGCTCGCGCAAGACCAAGCTGCTGGCGCCGGTGCGCTTCCCGTCGGCGATCTACTGCGCCGGCGCCAATTACGCCGACCATGCCGCCGAAATGGCGGCGCAAGGAGGGCAATCCGCCGCCGCCCGATCCGCATACCCAGGGGCTCAAGGCCTGGCACTTCATCAAGGCCGCGCGGTGCCATCACCGATCCGGGCGCGACGGTGAAGATTTCCGGCTTATGCCAAGCAGATGGACTGGGAGATCGAACTCGCCGCCGTGATCGGCCGCACCGGCCAAGGACGTGCCGCAGGACAAGGCGCTGTCCTATGTCGCCGGCTACACGGTCGCCAACGACCTTTCGGCGCGCGACCGCGGCCGCCGCGCCGACGTGCCCGACGCCTCGCCGTTCAAGTGGACTGGACCAAGCACAAGACCTTCGACGGCTCCTGCCCGCTCGGGCCGTGGATCGTGCCGGCGAGCGACATCGGCGACCCGCAGAAGCTCGGGCTGAAGCTGTGGGTCAACGGCGAGCTCAAGCAGGATTCCAACACCAGCGACATGATCTTCACGCTCGCCGAGCAGATCGAGCAATTGTCGGTCAACATGACGCTGCATCCCGGCGACCTGATCCTGACCGGCACGCCGGCCGGCGTCGGCGCCGGCCGCGGCGAGTTCCTCAAGGCCGGCGACGTCGTGAAGCTCTGGATCGAGAAGATCGGCGAGATCGAGAACCGGATGGCGTAGGCGCCGCCGGCGACGGCCCGGCGCGCGGCGGCATGGCTGGCGACCGCAGTTATGCCGGCCCGCTGGGCTTGCGCCGGCCGATGACATTTCCCTTGTCCGGACCTAGAATGCGACTAGAAATTTGACGTGCCGAACTGCGGTCGCGCGGCGCCGCGGTCTGTGCTAGAAGCATGGCTGTGCAGCGCGCCGAGTCCGCGCCGCCCGAGCCGGCGCAGCCAACAAGGAACAGCCCCAAAGCGGTGGCCGCAGGGTGAAACGCGAGGGTGTGACGCAATGGCGGAAAAATTCGTCGCAAAGCTTTCGGAGTTCAAGGACGGCGACCGCCGCATCGTGTTCGTCGGCGACAACGAGATCGGCGTGTTCCGGCACGAAGGCGAATTCTACGCCTACAGCAATTTCTGCCTGCACCAGGGCGGCCCGGCCTGCGAAGGGCTGACCATCGCCAAGGTCGAGGAGCGGCTGCGGCCGGACAAGACCTCGATGGGCCTGTTCTTCTCCGAAGACGAGATGCACTTCGTCTGCCCCTGGCACGGCATGGAATACGACATGAAGACCGGCGAGTGCGTCAGCGACCGCAAGATGAAGCTGAAGAAATACAAGACCGTGCAAAAGGGAGATGACCTTTATGTCGTCGCCTAAGCGCGCGGCAAAGGCCGCGCCGAAGACGGCGGCCAAGCGCCGGCGCCGCCGGCTCGCTGCCGGCACGCCGCGCGGCAAAGCCGCGCCGTCGAAGTCGTGGACGGCGCCTCGGCCGAGGCCGACGCGCCTCGCCGCCGTGCTCGAGCGCGGCATCGTCGACGGCAAGCTCGACATGGTGTCGGCCGAAGCGCTGCAGAAGCTGATCGCCGCCGCCTGCCGGGTCTATACCGCGCGCACCGAGGCCGGCGAGCAGTTCACGCCGGTGCCGAAAAATTCGATTTCCGCCACCGACGTCATGGTCACGGCGAGCGGATTGCTGAAAGCCGCCGATCTCGCGGTCTTCGAGCTCGGCATGTGGCAGAGTTGGACGGGACGCTGAGTTCGTCATTGCGAGAGCGCGAAGCAGCCTGGATTGCTTCGCTCGCTCGCAATGACGAGAAATTGGAATGCAGACGCAGGAGAAACGCCATGGATCTCATCGCTGATCGCGGTCGCCGCGTAACGATCGAGGAACTCAACACCAGCCGGCTGCTGGCGCACGCGCGCAAGCAGGCGCACCAGCGCAACTTCGACGACATGGTGATCGTCGACGTCGACGCGCACCACTACGAGAACGAGAACTACGACGAATTCCTGCCGTACATGGAAAACGACGTGCTGCGCCAGCTCAGCATGTCGGCCGGCAGCAAGACGCAACCGCGCCGGCATCATGCCGAGCCAGGTCGGCTATCAGGACATGGGCGGCCGCGTCACGCGCTATCCGATGCGCGGCTCGGAGAAGACCGACACGACCAAGGGCGCGCAGCGCGACGTCCAGCTCGGCCATCGCTGGATGGACGCGATGAGCGTCGATTATTCCTGCCTGTTCCCGACCGGCATGCTCAACATCGGCATGCATCCGCAGAAGGAAATGGAAGTCGAGCTGTGCTGGGCCTACAACCGCTGGCTCACCGAAAAGGTCATGCCGGAAGCCGGCGGCCGCTTCTTTTCGATGCTGTGCCTGCCGTTCAACGATCCCGAGGCGGCGCTGCGCCAGGTCGAGACGTTCGGCGACCGCAAGCATGTCGGCGGCTTCATGGTGACCACCGTGCGCTCCGACATGGCGCGTGCACGACAACGCCTACATGAAGGTCTATCGGGCCATCGAGGAGCGCGGCCTGGTGCTGTCGTTCCATTCCGGCCCGAACTGGGGCGAGCCGATCTACAAGAGCTGCAACCGCTTCCTCTCGGCGCATGCGCTCGGCTTCACCTGGTACAACGTCGCTGCATTGCACCAACTGGGTGATCAACGGCATGGGCGAGCGCTTCCCGAAGCTGCCGGTGATCTGGATCGAATCCGGCCTCGCCTGGGTGCCGTTCCTGATGCAGCGGCTCGACCACGAATACATGCTGCGGCCGTCGGAAGCGCCGCTGCTGAAGAAGAAGCCGTCGGACTACATGCGCGACATGTACTACTCGTCGCAGCCGATGGAGATTCAGGACTACGGCGCGATGGAGTGCACGTTCCGCATGATGAATGCGGAGACCCAGCTGCTGTACTCCTCCGACTATCCGCACTGGGATTTCGACCTGCCGTCGACGATCTACGACCTGCCGTTCCTGTCGGAGAAGGCCAAGCACAACATCCTCGGCGGCACCGCGGCGCGCCTGTTCAAGCTGCCGCCGCGCAACGACAAGCAGAAAGAGAACCTCAAGAAGTTCGGCAATCTCACCGCCGCTCGCGGCCTGGACGATGCCGCGGCAACCGGTCTTGTCGGTCGAACGATTTTGAAATGCTGATGCCCGGCCTCGTGCCGGGCATTCTTTATCCGCCCCGCCAGGCGAGGTCTCATGGCGGCTTGCGGCGCTCTGTCGACTCCGATGTGCCTAGCTGGCCGCTTGCTGGCGGCGCGTTCGCTGCGCGCGCCGGCCAGCGCCGAGGACGCCGTCGCCGATTTCTATCGCGGCAAGCAGATCAACCTCATCGTCGGCTCGTCGGCCGGCGGCGGCTACGACACTTATGCGCGGCTGATCGCGCGGCATCTCGGCACTCACATTCCCGGCAATCCCGAGGTCGTGGTGCAGAACATGCCGGGCGCCGGCAGCAACAAAGCGGCCGGCTACATCTATTCGGTAGCGCCGAAGGACGGCACCGCTATCGGCGCGGTGTTTCCCGGCGTCGTTGCTCGAGCCGCTGATCGGCGACATGACCGGGCCAGCACGATCCCGAGCAAGCTCAACTATCTCGGCAGCGCCAACGCGACGCCTACATTTGCTTCGTGCGCAGCGATGCGCCGGCCAAGACCTTCGCGGATACGTTCAGCCATGAGGTCATCCTCGGCGCCAGCAATGCCGAGGCGGCACCACGCGCGATCTGCCGGCGATGCTGAACAACCTGCTCGGCACCAAATTCCGCATCGTCACCGGCTATGCCGGGCAGCAAGGAGATCACGCTCGCGATCGAGCGCAACGAGGTCAATGGCGCCTGCGGCTTCGGCTGGACCGGGCTGCCGACCATGCATCCCGACTGGTTCGCCAAAAAGCTGGTCAACGTCCTCGTGCAGCTCAGCATGAAGGGCCATCCCGAGCTCAACAAGATGGGCGTGCCGCTCGCCGCGCAATTCGCCAAGAACGACGAGGATCGCCAGGTGATGGAGCTGATCGTATAGCCAGGGCGTCTTCGGCCGGCCTTTCGTGCTGCCGCCCGGCGTGCCGGCCGAGCGCGTCGCCGCACTGCGCAAGGCCTTCATGGACACGCTCCACGACGAGGCGCTGCTGGCCGACGCGCAGAAAGATGCAGCTCGATATCGACTACATGTCGGGCGACGATCTGCAGGCGCTGGTGACGAAGCTCTATGCGCTGCCGCCGACGATCGTCACGCGCGCGAAGCAGGCGCTGATTTACACGCCGCTCAAATGAATAGCCGAGGCGTTTCGTGGTGTTTCGTTGCTGCATGGGTCGGGGTCACCAAGCCTCCGGCGCTCAATCACCGCCGGCATTATCGGTCGGAATCTCGCGCTAAGCCGACAGATTACGTGTCGCAAAAGCAGTCGATCAAAAGGAACGCTGTATTATCAATAGTTTATCAGGCTTATTGCGATGCACAAAGCGCTGGATTTTCGGGAACGAACAGGGTAAGGAAAGCGTTTCCAACCACAGGATGGGACGCCTCAGCATGAAGATAGTGCTCGCCGCGTGTTTGCTTCTTGGCCTTTCCGCCACCGCCGCAAATGCAGTCGATCTTGCCGAACTTGCGCCGTGTAAGCCGGCCGCCGCCAGGCTTTGCAGCCGTGCCGGCGGCATGACCTGGGGCAATCTGCTTCATTGTGGTGCAACGCTTGCCGCACATAGCTGGCGCGTCGGCGAAGGTTGTCGAGCGGTACTCAAGAAGTACGGCCAGCTGTAGGCAGCCCGCCCGGTAGAGCGCGATCGCTCATGGTCCTGGCGGAATCCGGGTCCTGGCGGAATCCGGCTTCCACTGTTCCGGATAGTATTCTCATAGCGACTTCCCCTGATTGTGGACTTTATACCCCGGCCTGCGCCGGAGTTTGTTTCAAGCTGACGCCAACGCGGCGGTGCATCGCACGGGCATCTGTATGGTTCTTGGTGGATCATCGAGACGATGCCACGTAGACGATGCCACGGACGATGACATGGACGAATCGCTACGGCCATCATGCGTGCCGCTCGCCGTCGAATTTCATCGATGGCGATCTGCTCGATGTTTTGCAGCCGCTCGACTCTTTGGTCTGGGCAATCGTAGGCGCCGTCCGGCGTCATCGCATTGCACTGGATGCGGTCGAGACCGTTATCATCAGCCATCTGCGCCACGATCATTGCGGCGACGTCTGTTTCCGCAGGCGCGTTATCACCTACAGGATTCCGAGATGGCCTATGCGACCGGCCGCGGCGCACTATCCAGCCACGCAGCCGGGCCTCGAAGGCTGGATCGCTCGGCTCAGGACAAACATCAAACTTCCGCGCCGGAACTTTTCGACCGCCCGCTCAATTGTGATTTGTCAGGCGCATTGCACTCTCTCAAGTCCGCACCTGGCGATTAGGCCGTAACGCCGGCCGACAATGGGGCAGTCCTTTAGGAGCAAACGTCGTGGCGAATGTGTTGTCGAATTGCATCCGCGAAGGCGTTCCGTTTCCGCGGGGCGCGCAGTGGGATGGCAATGGGGTCAATTTCTCGCTGTTCTCCGCGAATGCCACCAAGGTCGAGGTCTGCCTGTTCGACGAAGCCGGCAGCAACGAGATAGAGCGCATCGCGCTGCCCGAATATACCGATCAGATTTTGCACGGCTATCTGCCGGATGTCGGGCCCGGAACAGTCTACGGCTTCGCGTCCACGGCCCTTACGAGCCGATGGCCGGGCATCGCTTCAACCCAAACAAATTGCTCCTCGATCCCTATGCTCGTGCGCATACGGGGCAGCTCGTTTGGGACCCCGCGTGTTCGGTTACACCATTGGCTCGCGCGGATGCGGATTTGAGCTTTGATGAGCGCGACAGCGCTCCCTTTGTGCCGAAATGTGTTGTCGTCGATCCGAATTTCGATTGGCGCGGCCAACCAGCGCTCTCGCAGGTTCCGTGGGACCAGACCATTATTTATGAAACCCATGTGAAAGGATTTACCAAACTGCATCCCGGCGTTCCACCAAGCAAAGCGGGCACCTATGCCGGCTTGGGACGCGACGTCATTGATTATATCAAGTCATTGGGCGTCACATCGGTCGAGTTGTTGCCGATTCACACTTTCATCAATGACAGCCATCTGCTCGAGCAGCGGCCTCACCAATTATTGGGGCTACAACACCATCGGGTTCTTCGCTCCCGATCCGCGCTATGCTTCCGACGTTCGAGCAGTTCCTGCGCGAATTCAAGGAAATGGTGGCGAGATTCCACGACGCCGGTCTGGAAGTCATCCTGGATGTTGTTTACAACCACACCGCCGAAGGCAATGAACTAGGCCCTACGCTGTCTTTCAAAGGCATTGATAACGCCTCCTATTATCGCCTGCTACCGGACGAGAAGCGGTTTTACATCAACGATACCGGCACCGGCAACACCGTCAATCTCAGTCGCATCCGCGTGTCATCCAAATGGTGACCGACAGCCTGCGCTATTGGGTCAAGCGAAATGCATGTTGATGGCTTCCGCTTCGATTTAGGCACGATCTTGGCGCGGGAGCCTGACGGCTTTGATAATCAAAGCGGATTTCTAAAGGCTTGCAATCAAGATCCGGTTTTCAGCAGCGTCAAGCTGATTGCCGAGCCGTGGGATTGCGGCCCGGGCGGTTATCAAGTAGGGGGTTTTCCGCCTGGCTGGGCCGAATGGAACGACCGCTTTCGCGACACGGTACGCGACTTCTGGAAGGGATCTGCGGGGGCCAGCACATTCGCTCCGCGGCTCTGCGCATCGCGGGGACGTATTCAATCATCAGGGCCGCGCCCTTGGGCCTGCGTCAATTTCATCACCGCGCACGACGGATTTACGCTCAATGATCTTGTCACCTACAACGAAAAACATAACGAGGCCAATGGCGAGGACAATCAGCGACGGCACATCGCGATAATCGATCCTGGAATTGCGGCGTCGAAGGCGCCAACCGACGACCCGAGCAGATCAATGCATTGCGCGATCGGCAGATGCGCAATTTGCTGGCGACGCTACTGCTTTCGCAGGGCACGCCGATGCTGTCTGGCGGGCGACGAGTTCGGCCGCACCCAGAATGGCAACAACAACGCGTATTGCCAGGACAGCGATATCTCGTGGATCAATTGGGACATCGGCGAGAAGGGTCAATCGCTGATCGATTTCGTCACGCGCGCCACCGAGCTGCGGCGGCGCTTTCCGATCCTGCGCCGCGGCCGCTTCTTGACCGAGGCGTACAATGAGGAGCTCGACGTCAAGGAGCTGACCTGGGTCAATGCCAGCGGCAACGAAATGAAGCAAGAGGATTGGGATGCGAACGGTCAATGCGTCGGGCTCATGCTGGATGGCCGCGCTCAACCGAGCGGCATCAAAAGGCGTAGCGATGATGCGACTCTCTTGCTGGTCTACAATGCCTGGCACGATGTGGTGGAATTCACGCTGCCGCAGCATGGTGACGACGGTCAGGCCTGGGCGCTCATGCTCGATACCAACCTCTCGATCGAAGAAACGGGAGATCGAGAGTTCGCTTTCGGGCACGTCTACGCTGTGACCGGGCGTTCATTCCTGCTATTTGCGCTGACGGCTCGTCTCTCATGACGGCCGCATCCGAGCGTTGCTCCAGGAGCGCCCCCAGCGCTTGCCATTCCGCACCGCGATAATGTCGTTCAGGACGGCGGCGATCTGCGAAAGCGACGCGCAGCGGCATAACCGCGCCGGTATGCTATGGTGGCGGCGGGAAGGACTACATGCCGATGAATGTCGAGCGGCGTGGCGCCGCGATCGAAATCGCGCATCTGCGCCGCCACTATGGCGATGGCTCCGAAGCCGTCGTCGCACTCGACGATATCAATCTGCACGTCAGCCCCGGTGAATTCCTATGCATCGTCGGCCCCAGTGGCTGCGGCAAGTCGACTCTGCTGCGTATCCTCGCCGGGCTTGATCGCCAGTCGAGCGGCAGCATTGCGGTCGAGGCGGGCGGCTGGGCGGTGCAGAACGCAATGGTGTTCCAGGAAAGTGGTCTTTTCCCTTGGATGAACGTCGAGGGCAATGTCGGTTTCGGTCTGTTGACTCGCGGCGTGCCGCCGACCGAACGGGCGGCTCGCGTCGAAGGCGCACTCAAGCTGGTCGGACTCACGAAATTTCGTCTTCACTTTCCGCATCAACTCTCCGGTGGTATGCGCCAGCGCGGCGCCATCGCACGCGCCTTTGTCACCGATCCGGCCATGCTCTTGATGGACGAGCCGTTTGCCGCGCTTGACGCTCAAAACCGCGCCATTCTGCAGACCGAATTGGTGCGTATTTGGGAAGAGACGGGAAAGACGATTGTGTACGTCACCCATTCGATCGAGGAAGCACTGCTGATGGGTGACCGCACCGTGGTCATGACGGCGCAGCCGGGCCGCATCAAGGAGATCATTGACGTTCCGTTCGCGCATCCACGCGACCTGATGGCGCTTTCGGCGAGTGCGGAATTCGGTCGGCTCAAGCTCGACATCTGGCGGCTGCTCGAGGACGAGGTCAACCGTGCGCGGGCGGAGATCGAACGGTGAGCGGAACGTCCGCCAAGTGGCGCGAGCGCATGCTCTACTTGATCTCGCCAATCGGGCTGCTGCTGATCTGGCAAATTCTGATCACGCTCGGCTTCGGCGACCGACGCTTCATCCCGACGCCGAGCGACATCGCGCTGCGGTTCTGGCAGCTCACGGCGAGCGGGGAACTCGCGATAAATCTCCTGGCTACGCTCCGGCGAGTCGTCATCGGCTTCGTGATCGGTGTCGTACCGGCGATCGCGGTGGGCCTTGTCATGGCGATGTCGCGCCCGGTGCGCATTTTCTTCGATCCGCTGATCGCCGCATTATTTCCGATCCCGAAGGTTGCGCTGATGCCGCTGCTGCTGCTGGCATTCGGTTTCGGCGATGCGTCGAAGATCGCGCTCGTCGCGATCGGCGTGTTCTTTCCGGTTATCGTCAATACCTACGCGGGCGCCTCCAACATCGAGAAGATCTATTGGGACGTGGCGCGCAATTACGGCGCAAGCACGTGGGTGATGTTTACGCGCGTCGTATTCTTCGGCGCGCTGCCGATGATCTTCGCCGGGCTGCGCATCGCGGTCGCGGTGGCGTTCATCGTTCTCGTCGCGGCCGAATTCGTTTCGACCAAGGTTGGCATCGGCTACATGATCTGGAATTCCTGGGAGCTGCTTCAGGTCGATACCATGTTCGTCGGCATCGTCGTGATCGGTCTCGTTGGCCTCGTCACCTCGGCAGTGCTGCAGGAGATCGAGCGCGTGGTCATTCCCTGGAAGACCGAGGGCCGCTGATGCGTTTACCGCCGCGGCGTGCGGGCTTATCCGTGCTGCCGATGAGACACGAAAAACCCCGGCGTGAGCCGAGGTTTTTCATCGCTGACGTCGAGGTGATTATTACTTGCCGCGCACGGCATCCTTGAGGCCGCCCACTGCGTTTTAAATCTTGCCGGCGGCCTGATCGGCTTTGCCTTCGCCTTGAAGCTTGGAGTCGCCAGTAACTTTCCCGGCCACTTCCTTTATCTTCCCTTTTGCCTGCTGTGCCGATCCTTCGATGCGGTCCTTATCCATATCGCTCGCCTTTCATCAATTTATGTCGTGGAGAAAAAACGCGAGACCAGTCGGAAAGTTCCGTTACGGACCACGCCCCCCGAGGACCAGGACAACGCGGCATCGCGCGAAACGCATTTCGGCCCAATTCTTTGCCTCGGAGGCGGATTAATCGTAGTTTGAAGGACTTAGCTTGAGGTGCTCTCGAGCTGATGGGTTAGTTTTACTGTTCCTTCGCAACGCCATAGCGTTCACGATGACATCCGACCGAACTACTGTTCTCAACGTCGACGACAAAGAGACCCAACGTTCTGCCAAAACGCGCGCCTTGAAGGCGGCCGGATTTACCGTCATCGATACGACGACCGGTGCCGAGGCGCTGCGTTTGAGCGAACAGCATCGGCCGGCGGTCGTCCTGCTCGACGTCCAGCTTCCGGACATCAGCGGGTACGATGTCTGTCGCTCCATCAAAAAGAAATTGCCGGAAATCATGGTCCTCATGATTTCGGCTACCTTCACCACACCGGAGAGTCGTGCGCAGGGCCTCGATGCGGGTGCGGATAGCTACTTGGCGCAAACGGCCGACCTGTTCGAGCTCGTCGCGGCCGTCAATGCGTTATTGAGGATTTGCCGCTCGGAAGATGAACTGCGCAAGCGCAACAAATCGCTCGAAGCGCAGGTGAAGACGGAACGGGCGCTCCGACAGTCCCTGAAGATGGAAGCGATCGAGCAACTCGCCGGCGGCCTCGCGCACGATTTCAATAATCTCTTGACCGCAGTCGTTGGTAATCTCGAACTGATCCGCTTGCGCAGCGCGGAGTCGAACATCCGGCACTGGGCCGACAATGCGCTTCAAGCGGCGGAGCGCGGCGCGAAGTTGACCTCGCAGTTGCTGAGCTTTTCTCGCACGCAGAAACTCGACACCGCTTCAGTCGACGTGAATGCTCTGGTCGATGGTATGCGCGACCTGCTCAATCAGTCGCTCGGTGCTGAAAAGCTTTTGTTGGTCGGCGACGATCCGGATGCCCGCGAGATCGTCGGCCGGATACTCTTGGACCTTGGCTACGATGTGCGCCAAGCGGCGAGCGGCGACGCGGCGCTCGCCATCCTTGGCGAATTTGATCCCGACCTCTTGGTTGTCGATCTTGCGGTGGCGGGCGTGAACGACGCCGAGGTGGTCATGGCCGCCCGCCAGGTCAATGCCAGATTGAAGGTGCTCTTTCTCAGTGGATTTGCCGAGTCCGAAGTGCTTGAAACAGCAGTCGGCGCGACGCCGGTTTTGCGAAAACCTTTTCAGCCCGGCGAACTTGTCGCCGCCGTGCGCTCGGCGCTCGACGGCAAAAGCCCACCACTGCGGCAATGAGGCGAAGTGAAGCTTGGCTATAGGCAATGTGACGAGGTCTCGAATGACGACACATCGTTTGGATGCGGCGGCCGACACGGTGCACTGGGGCTATTTTGACGCTTCGCTCAAACCGCTCATCACCGTCGAGTCGGGTGATGTTGTTGTCATCTCGACAGTGTCGGGTGGCCCCAAGGAAGTTCCTGGTGCGGAGTCTGGCTTTGCCATACCGGCGGCCTTGCGTGAGATTCACGCCAAGGTTCTGCCGAAACTCGGCGGCCCTCATATCCTCACTGGACCGGTTGCGGTGCGCGGCGCAAAGGCCGGGCAGGTGCTCGAGGTCCATATCAAGGCCATCGATCTCCACTGCGACTGGGGCTACAACCTGATCCGGCCATTGGTCGGAGCGTTGCCCGACGACTTTGAAAAGCCGCGCCTCATCCATATTCCGCTCGATCGAGCGCGCATGGTTGGTCGCCTGCCGTGGGGCCTCGAACTGCCGCTCAAGCCCTTTTTCGGCATCATGGCGGTAGCGCCGCCGGCGGCGTGGGGGCCGGTCGCCTCGCCGCCGCCGCGGCGCAACGGCGGCAACTTGGACAACAAAGAACTTGTCGCCGGGACGACGCTCTATCTGCCGATCCATGCCGACGGCGCGCTGTTCTCGGCCGGCGACGGCCATGGTGCGCAGGGCGACGGCGAAGTCTGCGTCACCGCGATCGAGACCGGCCTGATCGGCACCTTCGAATTGCATGTGCGCGACGACATGACTCTCGTATGGCCGATGGCGGAGACGCCGACGCATGTCATCACCATGGCGTTCGATCCCGATCTCGACGATGCGGTGGTGATCGCGTTGCGCGATATGATCAAGCTGATTTGCGCCCGCGCCGGGATTTCCCGCGAGGACGCTTACACGCTCTGCAGCCTGGCGGCCGATTTGCGCGTCACGCAAGTGGTGAATGGCAGCAAGGGCATTCATGTGATGCTGGAGAAAAAATATCTATGAGGCGACGTGGTGTGACCGTCGCCGCGATGGACCGACGCTCCGCAAGTGAAGCGCGATGATCCTTCCGCGCCGTCGATTTCTCCATCTGGCCGCGGGCGCCGCCGCCCTCCCGGCGGTTTCACGGCCCGCGCACGCACAGACCTATCCGGCGCGGCCGGTGCGTATTCTCAATGGCTTTCCCGCAGGAGCCACAGCCGACATCTTCTCGCGCGTGATGGGCCAATGGCTCTCGGAGCGGCTCGGCCAGCCGTTCATCATCGATAACCGGCCGGGCGCCGGCAGCAATCTCGCCGCCGCCGCGGTCGTGGCGGCGCCTCCGGACGGCCAGACGCTGCTTTGGGTCACGGGCGCAAACGCCACCAGCGCGACGGCCTACGACAACCTGAGCTTCAATTTCATCCGCGACATCGCGCCGGTTGCGGCAATCGTCCGCACGACGTTCATTATGGTGGTGAACCCTTCGGTTCCAGCTCGTACCATTCCCGAGTTCATTGCTTACGCCAAGGCAAATCCGGGCAAGATCAATATCGCGGCGGGTGGCTACGGTACGGCGATCCATCTCATCGGCGAGTTGTTCAAGATGATGACCGGTGTCGATATTGTGTATGTGCAGTATCATGGCGATGCGCCGGCGCTCACCGATCTTGTCGGTGGACGGGTTCAAGTCATGTTTGCCGGTTCGGCCGTGTTGGACCTCATCAGGGCCGGGAAACTGCGGCCCTTAGGGGTGACGACAGCCGCGCGCTACGAAGCGTTGCCAGACGTCCCGCCGATCGGCGACTTTGTGCCGGGCTACGAGGCCAGCGGCTGGCAAGGCCTCGGCGCGCCCAAGAACACGCCGGTTAAGATCGTGGACACGCTCAACAAAGAAGTGAATGCGGGTCTCGCCAATCAAAAATTAATGGCCCAATTCGCCGACCTCGGCGGCGCGGTGCTCTCCGGTTCGCCGGCCGACTTCGGCAAGCTTATCGCAGACGAGACCGATAAATGGGCCAAGGTGATTAAATTTGCCGGTATCAAAGCGGAATGATCAAGCCTGCGGCACAGGGTCGATTGAAGGGCAATCATGAGATTTCAGCGCCGCCGATTTCTACAAGTTGCCGGGGCCGCCGTTGCTGCCACGGCCTTTGCACGACGCGCCTCGGCGCTCGATTATCCGACGCGGCCGGTGCGCCTGATTGAAGGGTATGGCAGCGGTGGCACGCCCGACCTCGTCTCGCGTCTGATCGGACAGTGGCTATCGGAGCGGTTGGGTCAACCTTTCATCGTTGAGAATCGCAACGGCGCCAGCGGCAATATCGCGACTGAGGCGGTCGTGACGGCGCCCGCGGACGGCTATACGCTTTTGACCTGCGCGTCGGCGAATGCAATCAACGCGGCGCTCTACCACAGGCTGAATTTCAATTTCATCCGCGATATTGCGCCAGTCGCCGGGCTGATCCGTGTGCCGCTTGTCTTGCTCGTGAACCCGTCGTTCCCGGCGCGGACTTTTCCCGAATTCATCGCCTACGCGAAGGCCAATCCGGGCAAGATCAACATGGCGACGCCCGGTCTCGGCACTCCCATGCATGTTGCGGCCGATCTGATGAAAATGATGACCGGCATCGATATCGTCGAGGTGCCTTACCACGGCCCGGCGCCGGCGTTCACCGACCTGCTCGCCGGACAAGTGCAGGCGTTTATCATCACCGTACCGGCCGCAATGGGATTCGTTAGGACAGGCAAGTTACGCGCATTGGCGGTTGCGAGCGCGAAACGGCTCTTGGTGTTGCCCGACACACCGACTGTGGGCGAGTTCGCGCCGGGTTACGAGGCGACCGCATGGGACGGCATCGGTGCGCCCAAGAACACGCCGACTGACATTATCGACAAGCTCGACAAGACAATCGGCGCCGGCCTCGCCGATCCGCAAATCAAGGAGCGGCTTGATGGTCTGGGCGCTGAGCCGATGCCGATGACGTCCGTGGAATTTGGCAAGTTCGTCGCCGGCGAAACTGAGAAATGGGCCAGGGTTATCAAGTTCTCGGGTGCCAGGGCTGATTGAACAGCTTGGCTTCCGCTTAGCTTCCAGGGGAGGAATTCGCCATGAAACTTCGCCGTCGTGAACTCTTGCATCTGGCAGTGGGCGCTGCTGTGTTGCCCGCGTCATCGCAGCTTGCAAATGCGCAAGCCTATCCGACGAAGCCGGTGCGCCTTGTGGTCGCTGTTCCGCCAGCGGGCACATTCGATATTGTCGCGCGTCTCGTTGCCCAACCGGTGTCCGGACTCCTCGGCCAGCAGATCGTTGTCGAGAATCGCGCGGGTGCCGGCACGAATATCGGCACTGGTTTTGTCGCTCATGCGACCCCTGACGGCTATACGCTTCTCCTGGCCGGATCGCCGGGTGCGATCAATGCGACGCTCTACGACAATCTTGATTTCAGCTTCGCGCGTGACATCGCGCCGGTCGCAAGCATCGAGCACGCGCCGCTCATCATGGTCGTCAATCCCACGCTGCCGGCCAAGACGGTTCCGCAATTCATTAGTTATGCCAAAGCCAACGCCGGCAAAGTCAACATGGGTTCTGGCGGTATCGGTTCCACCGGCCATGTTGCGGGAGAGCTATTCAACATGATGGCGGGCGTCAAAATTGCCCACGTGCCCTATCGCGGCGAGGCGCCGGCAATGACCGATCTGCTCGCCGGGCAAGTGCAGGTCGTGTTCGCCACTGCCGGCTCGGCGATATCGTATGTCCGGTCCGGGACACTGCGGGCGCTCGCCGTTACCAGCGCCACGCGGATGGACGTCCTGCCCGACGTGCCGGCGCTTGCCGAAACCTTGCCGACTTATGAAGCGACCTCCTGGGCAGGCTTTGGGGCGCCCGCCGGCACGCCGGTCGCGATCATCGATAAGCTTAACCGGGAAACCAACGCCGCCCTCGCCGAGCCCAAACTTAAGGCACAACTCGCGAACCTTGGAGCGACCGTGATGACAGGCTCGCCTGCCGATTTCGGCAAGTTCATCGCGTCCGAAATCGACAAGTGGGGCAAAGTCATCAAGTTCGCCGGCATCAAGCCGCAGTGAGCCCGCGGTGACTGGAGCGTTCTCGAATTGCGGACGGAACGTCAACCCTTGTTTTGGCTGTCGATGCCTGGAGGGCTGCCGTTGGAATGACGTCGGCTATTTGGGCAAGAAGAGACTTCAGCGTGTATACGCCAATTTGTTGCTCATGACCCATAATGGACGTGCGAAAACTATACTTTATTATCGCAGCCGCTCTTTTCCCTGACCACCTCATCCGGCGTCCAGTCATGTTCCAATCCGCTTTCGCTGCGAAATATCTCATCCCCCGCGTGTTGCGTGAACATGACGCTCATTCTTTTCTGGTCTAGTCCAAGCACCTCGGCGCAAGCGCCAAGGAGAGCATCGGCCAATCGCGCTCTCTGATGCGGTGGCCGACCCTGGCGAATGTCACACCTTAGGACCGCGCCGGGATGCAGCCCGTCATCCATGCAGCGCCATAAACTGCCCTCGGAGAGTTCGTTGAAGGCGACGACAACTTTGTCCTGGGTCGTCTGCATGATCTCGGCAAATACGTCAGCCAGACGGCGCGTCAATTGTTGCTTGAAGTCAATCGGAAAGGTAGTGGGAACGTCGAGTTGAAGGTAGGGCACTGTCGAGCCTCTTTGACGTATTGATTGAGTTTGCGCGGTCGTGGCTAGCGAGTATTGGGATCGGCACTGCGTGCGACGGGCTCCCAAAGCTCCCGTTGCGCGCGAATGTACGTGGCAAGTTCAGCGGGCGACATCTGTCGGACGTAGGTGCCGAGCTTCGCCAACCGCGCTTGCAACTCCGGTTGACCCAGCACGTTGTTCAAATCGCGGTTCAGTTTTGCCTGAATGTCCGCGGCAAGACCTGCCGGAGCCATCAAAGGAAACCAGCCGACGGCTTCAAAGTCCGGGATCGTCTCCGCGACCGTAGCCAAATTCGGATAATCCGGCAGGCGGCCTGGAGAAGCCACGGCAAGCGGCACAATCGAGCCATCGCCAACGGCGCTCGACAAGGCTGCGATGCCGTCCACAACCAGCGGGACGCGTCCCGCAATTACGTCAGGAAGAGCCTTCGCGGTCCCCACGTAGTGGACGTATGTGAGGTTTGTTCCGAGGCGGGCGTTCAACATCGCGCCCACGAGATCAGGCAGACCGCCACGGAGACCGCCGGCGTAGAACAGTTCATTTTTTTGGGCCTTCGCATAAATCAAGAGATCGTCCAGATTCTTGACGCCAAGCGTTCGGGAGACTGCGATGACCATCGGCAGGACCCCGATCATGCCTATCGGCGTGAGGTCTCGTTGCAGGTCGAACGGAAGTCCCTCGTGCGTGGCTGGGAGCGAAAAGAACGTCGAGCCATTGGGAAGATAAAGCGTATACCCATCCGGGGCTGCATCAATTGCGGCTTGAGCCGCTATGATGCCATCCGCCCCAGGCCGGTTGATGATCACGACCTGCTGCCGCCAGAGTTGACTAAGCTGTTCTGCGACGATCCGGCCGACAACGTCGGGGCCGCTGCCGGTCGCCGCTTGAGTAATGATTTCGATCGATCGTTCCGGGTACGGTGCGGCCGAACCGGCCGCGCTTGCGCATAAGGTAGCAGTGAAGGCGGCAAGGATTTTCAGCGCAGCAAGGCCTGCGCATTTACCTCCAAAGGGCGGTCGGCGCATCGGCATGGGCGACATTTCCACTTCCTCCATCGCGAGAAGCTGGTGGATTCTTAGCACGTGGCGTCTTAGGCAAATTATTCTATGTTTCGAACTATACTTAGCTGATTGTCTATAGGGTGGACCCGCTATGAAGTGGCCTGATCGCATCGGACGTCGGCTGAAACTGCGCGACCTGCACATCTTTCTCGCGGTCTTACAGCACAAAAGCATGGTGAAAGCGGCAGCAGCAATCGCTGTCTCTCAACCCGTTGTTTCAAAGGCTATTGCCGACATCGAGCACACGCTTCAAGTCCGCGTTCTCGATCGCACCGGGCGCTGTATCGAACCGACGCTCTACGGCCGCGCTTTAGCAAAATGGGCAACCCTGGCGTTCGACGACTTGCAGCAGAGCGTGAAAGAAATCGAATTTCTCGCGGATCCGACCCGAGGTGAATTGCGGATCGGCGCTACGGAGCCGATGGCAGGCGGACTTCTGCCGACGATCGTCGACAGAATTTGGCGCCGACACCCGCGAATATCTTTTCACGTCGTCCCGATGCCAGCCACCTTGATGCAGTACGAAGCGTTGCGGAATAGAGCTGTTGAGCTCATCGTCGGCCGCACGCCAAGTCGAATTCCGATCCGTGATGTTGAAAGTCGCTCCCTGTTCGAAGAAAGGCTTTTCGTTGTCACCGGATCGCGAAGCACGCTCCTGCGTCGACGCAAGCTGGCGTTGGCCGATCTGACGGAATACCCATGGTGTCTGCCGCCCCTCGACACGATCCAAGGTGCGCTCATGGAAGAAGCTTTCGGCGCCAGCGGACTAGAGTTGCCGCAGACCCGCATCACAACGGTTTCCCTGCAAATGTACTCACATCTCCTGGCAACCGGCCGGTATTTGGCGGTCTGGCCCGGTTCGGTGCTGCAATTTGGCGCCAAACATCTGCACGTCCGCGCGCTGCCTGTCGATCTGCATGCACAACCGTGGCCGGTCGCAATCGCCACCTTAAGACAGCGTACGATTAGTCCTGTCGCACAACTCGTGATCAATTGCGCTTGTGAACTGGCGGGTGACGCTCGAAAGGGAAAGTGGTGCGGCTAATAATCCAAGCTGAAAGCGCCAAACCCTTTCGCCAACATTTGCGCATGTCGGCTATTGGCACTTTTCGGACCTGACGCAGCATGGGGCTCAGGTCCGCTATGGGATGCAAGCGGACTTCGCGCGGGGGACGCGTAACATTAGATAGCTTGCTTGCCGGTTTCAGCGCTCTTCGGGGTCGAGACCGACGCTTGCCACCGCGCGGCATTGGACGCTGCGGTTCCCAATGTCAGCAACGCAATCTGCTCTCGGAAGAAAGCCGCTGCACCGTCGCCGCCGATGACGCAGAGATGGGTCACTCCCTGTGACACATCAACCCGATAAAGTACTATATGTTTGCCTCCAGGAAAATCATCGCCAGGCACAGACTAGCAGCGCCCGCAATTACCCCATGTCATCATGAAGGTTCTGCGTCGACGATTTCTGCGTTTGACTGCGGGTGCTGCGGCGCTGCAGATGGTCTCGCGCAGCGCGAGCGCGCAAGCCTATCCGACGCGGCCGGTGCGGATCCTCATCGGCTTTAATGCCGGCGGTGCGCCCGACGTCGTCGCGCGCCTGCTTGGCTCAGTGGCTGTCGGAACATGTCGGCCAGAACTTTCTCGTCGAAAACCGGCCCGGCGCCGGCGGCAATATCGCCGCAGAAGCGGTCGTGCGGGCGCCAGCCGACGGCTATACGCTTCTGCTGGTCGGCTCGCCGAATTTCATCAACGCGACGCTCTACACAAATCTCAAATTTGATTTCCTCCGCGATATCGCACCGGTTGCGAGCATCGGTCGAAATCCGTTTGTCATGGAGGTCGAATCCGATCATTTCCGGCCAAGACCCTCGCGGAGTTCATCTCCTATGCCAAAGTCAATCCGGGCAAGGTCAACATGACCTCGACAGGCACCGGAAACTTGACCCATGTCGCCGGCGAGCTGTTCAAGATGATGGCAGGTGTCGACCTGTTCCACGTGCCGTCTCGCGGCGAGATGCAAGCGCAGAGCGACCTGTTGTCCGGCCGGGTCGAAGTCATGTTCGACCCGATTATTTCTTCGCTTGGCTACATCAGGGCGGGCCAGCTGCGGGCCTTGGGTGTTACGAGCACGACCCGCTTGGCGATGTTGCCGGACGTGCCGACAGTGAGTGAATTCGTACCAGGCTACGAAGTGAATGGCTGGTTGGGCGTCGGCGCCCCGAAGGGCACGCCCGCCGGGATCGTCGGCACTCTCAACAAGGCGATCAAGGCGAGCCTTGCCGATCCCGACATCAAGGCACGGCTCGTCGAACTTGGCTTCGTGGCAACGGCGATGACTCCCGCCGAGTTCGGTCAGTTTTCCGTCGACGAAACGGAGAAATGGGGAAAGGTTATCAAAGCCGCGGGCATTAAAGCCGAGTGACGCCGCGTCTCTTCGTAGGAGGCGGCGTGTCGCTTTTGCCCATTAGCTCCTTGAGCCGCTGCGGCGTGACCGGAAGTTGCGTCACCGCGCCGGGAATGCCGATGGCGTCGTCGATGGCCGAGGCGATGGCGGCGCCGACGCCGGTGATGCCGCTTTCGCCGGCGCCCTTGATGCCGAGCGGATTGAGCGGCGTGGTGTAGTCCTCGCGCAGCAGGACTTCGGGCGCCGGCGTCTCGTGCACCGCCGGCATCAGATAATCGGCGAAGGTGACGGCGAGCGGATCGCCGCGCTCGCTGTAGGTGAACTCCTCGAACAGCGCGCCGCCGAGGCCCTGCGCGAAGCCGCCGACGATCTGCGCCTCGACCAGCGCCGGATTGATGGCGCGGCCGATGTCGTAGGCGATGAAATAGCGCTCGACCTCGACGCCGCCGGTCTCGCGATCGACGCGCACCACGGCGATATTGCTGCCGTACGGATAGACCTGATGCGAGGTCTTGAACCAGCCTTCGGCGGCGAGGCCGGGCTCGCGTCCTGCCAAGGTCTTCGCGCCGGGTGCGAGATGCTGCGCGATCTTGCCGAGGCTGATCGAGGGGCCGCCGCTGCGGTCCTTGCGCACCACTTCGCCGTCGACGATGTCGAGCGCGTCGGGCGTGCGTCTGCAGCAATTCGGCGGCGGCGTCGAGCGCCTTGTGCGCGAAGTTCAGCGCCGCGATATGCGTCGCCGACGCCGTCATCACCGTGGCGCGCGAGGCATGCGCGCCGATGCCGAAGGCGATGCGGTCGGTCTGGCCGTGGATGACGCGGCAGCGCCGGTAATCGACGCCGAGCGCGTCGGCGGCGACCTGCGCCATCACCGTCTCGAAGCCCTGGCCGATCGAAGCGCCGCCGGTGACGACCTCGACCACGCCGGATGTGTCGACCGAGATCTTCACGCCGTCGGTCGGGCCGAGGCCGCTCTTTTCGACGAACATGGCGACGCCGATGCCGACCAGCTCGCCGGCGGCCTTGCGCTTCTTCACGTCGGCGTTGAGCTTGTCCCAGTCGATCTTGGCGAACAGCTTGTCGAGCAGGCCGATATAGTCGCCGGTGTCGATGTGGATTTCCTCGCCGAGCGCTTCGAGCGGGCGCGGATAGGGCATTTCCGCCGGGCTGATGGCGTTGCGCCGCCGCACCTCGATGCGGTCGATGCCGAGCTTGTGCGGCGATGGCGTCGACCAGCCGCTCGCGCACGAAAGTCGTCTCGTAGCGGCCGGGCGCGCGATAGGTCGCGGCCGGCGTCTTGTTGGTCAGGCGGAAATGGCCGATCGAGCGATAGGCCGGCACGCGATACGGGCCCGGCAGGATGCCGGCCGTCATGTGCACGACGCGCGTCGCGTGGGTGCGCACATAAGCGCCCTGGTCGTGGAAATAGACGTCGTCGATGGCGAGGATGACGCCGTCGTTGTCGACCGCGGCGCGGATCTTGTGCAGCTGCTGGCGCGAATGATTGGCGGCGATCAGATGCTCGCGCCGGTCCTCGATCCATTTCACCGGACGCTTGAATCGCTTGGCGGCGACGCAGACCAGCACGTCCTCGGGATAAATCTCGCCGCGGATGCCGAAGCCGCCGCCGACATGGGATTCGTAGACATGGATCGAGCTCGGCGGCAAGCCGAGCATGCGCGACAGCAGTTCCTGATTGCGGTGCGGCACCTTGGCGGCGCCGTGCAGTTCGAGAATGCCGCGCGCGGCGTCGTAGCGGCCGATGGCGCCGCGCGTCTCCAGCGGCACGCCGGAATGGCGGCCGATGGCGAGCTCGAGCTCGACGACGTGCGGCGCCGTGCGGAACACCGCATCGACGTCGCCATAGCCCTGGCGGATGATCGCCGCCTCGCTGTCGTGGCCCGGCGAGAACTCGACCGGCGGCGCCTGCGCATCGAGACTGCGCGGCAGTTCCTCGATCTCCATCGTCGACGAGATCGGCGGCGTCCTCGGCGACGTAGGGATCGGCGGCGAACACCGCGGCGACCGGCTCGCCGACATAGCGCACGCGGCCGTTCGCCAGCACCGGCTGGCGATACGGATCGAGCGCCGGGATGCTGCCTTCGCGGAAATCGATCGGCGGCACGTCGGCGATGTCGGCTGCCGGTCCACACCGCATAGACGCCCGGCAGCGCGCGCGCCGCGGCCGTATCGATCGACACGATGCGGCCATGCGCATGAGCCGAGCGCACGATGCGCATGTGCAGCTGGTGCGGAAAATTGATGTCGCCGGCGAACTGGCCGCGGCCGGCGACCAGCGGCGGGTCTTCCAGCCGCTCGACCGATTGGCCGATCCACGGCTTTTTTGGGTCGATGTCATCCGCGGCGTCAGGCCGCCGCGCGTTCCAGCGCCCGGCGCGTCACGGCGAGCACGAGGTCGCGCCGGAATTCGGCGCTGGTGGTGATGTCCTCCATCGGATCGACGGCGGCGGTGGCGGCGTCGGCGGCGGCGCGGAACGCCTTGTCGCCCGGCGCAGCGCCGGCGAGCGCGCGTTCGGCTTCGGCAATGCGCCGCGGATTGGGCTCGGCGCCGCCGACGGCAAGACGCGGCTCGACGATCTTGCCGCCTTCGAGGCGATAGGTCGCCGAGCGCCGCCGCCATGGCGAAATCGCCGGCGCGGCGGCTGAACTCGTAGAAGCCGCAGCGCGTGTCCGCAGGCAGCAGCGGCAGCCGCGCCTCGACCAGCAGCTCGTCGTCGTGCAGCGCCGTGGTCATGATGCCCTGGAAGAAATCGCGCGCCGCGATGATGCGCTCGCCGCGCGCGCTTCTGCGCAACCACTTCGCCGTCGAGCGCCGCCAGCACCAGGCACCATTCGGAGGCCGGATCGGCGTGCGCCAGGCTGCCGCAGAACGTGCCGCGGTTGCGGATCGGATAATGGGCGATGTGGCGCACCACGTCGGCGAGCAGCTTGCCGAGCGGCCCGTCGCAGACCGGCCGGTGGAACGCGGCATGGCGCACGCAGGCGCCGATGACGAGCTTGCCGTCCGCGACCGCGAGCCGGTTGAGCGCCGCGACGCCGTTGATGTCGACCAGATGCGCCGGCTTGGCGAGCCGGAACGCCATGGTCGGCACCAGGCTCTGGCCGCCGGCCAGCACGCGGCCGTCCTCCGGCGCGACCTCGGCGAGCAGCGCGACGGCCTCATCGATGGTTTTCGGCGCGTGGTAGCGAAACGCCGCAGGCTTCATCGGCTGGTTTCAACTTTGGGATTGACGTATGTTTTTTGAACTGATGCACGGTTTTTGGCACAGAGTCAAAGTACGCAAGCCGACAAGCCGGAATGAAACCACCGCCCTTTTCCTATCACGATCCGCGCACGACGGCCGATGTGGTCGGCCTGCTCGGCAGCCTCGACAACGCCAAGCTGCTCGCCGGCGGCCAGTCGCTGATGCCGATGCTCAACATGCGCTTCGTGCTGCCGGACCACGTCATCGATCTCAACCGGGTCGACGGCCTGAGCTATATCCGCGAGCGCGACGGCGCGCTCGAGATCGGCGCCATGACGCGGCAGCGCGACATCGAGTTCTCCGATCTGGTGCGCAAGCGCTGTCCGCTGATGCACGAGGCGATCCGGCAGGTCGGGCATCGGCAGACCCGCAATCGCGGCACGCTCGGCGGCTCGCTGTGCCATCTCGATCCGTCGGCCGAGCTGGTCTCGATGCGCGGCGGCGCTTGACGCCAAAGTCGCGGTCACCGGCAAGAACGGCGCGCGCAGCATCGATTTCGCCGCTTTTCCCGTCGCCTACATGACGCCGTCGATCGAGCTCGACGAATTGCTCACCGGCGCCACCTTTCCATGCTGGCCGGCCGGACACGGCTACGCCTTCGTCGAGTTCGCGCGCCGGCATGGCGATTTCGCCATCGTCTCGGCGGCGGTGCTGATCGAGGAGGACACCAACGGCAAGGTAACGCGCGCGTCGGTGACGCTCGGCGGCATGGGACCGGCGCCGGTGCGCGCCCACGACGTCGAGCGCGCGCTGATCGGCGAGACGATCGAGGAAAAGCGGCTGCGCGAGATCTGCGAAACGCTGCGCAAGCTCGACGCGATCGAGGACATCCACGCGCCGGCGTCCTATCGCCAGCAACTGGCGACGGTGCTGCCGCGCCGCGCGCTGATCAAAGCGCACGAGCGCATCGCGCGAGAGGAGCGCATCGTGAGCGAGACGCGGAACATCGCCGTCACCGTGAACGGCAAGCGCTACGAAGAAGACCGTGCCGGTGCGCGTGACGCTTGCCGATTTTTTGCGCCATCAGCTCGGCCTCACCGGCACGCATCTCGGCTGCGAGCACGGCGTGTGCGGCGCCTGCACGATCCTGCTCGACGGCCATTCGGCGCGCTCATGCCTGATGCTCGCGGTGCAGGCCGACGGCCACGAGATCATGACCGTCGAAGGCATCGCGCCGAGCGACGAGACGCTGCATCCGCTGCAGGAGGCGTTCCGCGACAATCACGGCCTGCAATGCGGCTTCTGCACGCCGGGCATTCTGACGACGCTGATCGAGCTGTTGCGCGACAATCCTGACCCGACCGAAGAGGACGTGCGCATCGGCATTTCCGGCAATCTCTGCCGCTGCACCGGCTATCAGAACATCGTCATCGCCGCGCTCGACGCGGCAAAGCGGTTGAGAGCCGAGGGACGCGCGTCTTGAGCGCAAAGACGTTCGGCGAAAACGTTCGCCGCCTGGAAGACCCCGATCTCCTTCGCGGCCATGGCCGTTTCGTCGACGACATTCATCTTCCCGGCATGCTGCAGGCGGCCTTTGTGCGCAGCCCGCATGCCCACGCCTTCATCCGCGGCATCGACGGTCAGGCGGCGCTGGCGTTGCCTGGTGTGCATGCGGTGTTCGCTCATGCGGACCTCAAGCCGCACCTGAAATCCGACCGGATTTGTGTCGCGTTGCCGTCGCGGGCATTTCGCCAGCAGGTCGACCGGCCGGTGCTTGCGATCGATGAGGTCGTCCACGTCGGCGAGCCGATTGCCATCGTGATCGCCGACGACCGCTACGATTGCCGAGGACGCGGCAGCGCTGCTCAATGTCGATTTCGAGCCGCTGCCGGCGGTTGCGGATTGCCGGGCTGCGCTGGAGCGCGGTGCGCCGACAGCGCACCATAATGCCCCGCACAATCTCGTTGCAGAATTTGACTTGGCCTACGGTAATGTCGATGCCGCCTTCGCGAGCGCCGCGCATGTGTTCCGCGAAAAACTCTGGCCGCACCGCGGCGGCAGCCATTCCATCGAATGCCGTGGAGTTGTCGCCGCGCACGATAAGATCGAAGATCGGTTGACCCTTTACAGCTCGACGCAGACGCCGCACGTGGCGATGCGCCTGCTTTGCGATCTTCTCGGTCGCGACGAAAACGAAGTTCGCGTCGTGGCGCCGGATGTCGGCGGCGGGTTCGGCCCCAAGCTGGTATTCTATCAGGAGGAGATCGTCGTCGCGCTTGCCGCGTTGCTGCATCGGCCGTCCGGTGAAATGGATCGAGGATCGCCGCGAACATTTCGTCTCGACAACGCAGGAGCGCGATCAATTCTGGGACGTCGAGATCGCGGTCGAAGGCGATGGGCGGATTCGCGGCGTGCGCGGCACGCTGGTTCACGACCACGGCGCCTATACGGCGCGTGGCGTCAATGTGCCTTACGGATCGGCGGCGGCCATGCCGCTGGCGTACGAGGTCCCGGCCTATCGCATCGACATCAAGCTTGCGCTGACCAACAAGGTACCGGTCACGCCGGTGCGCGGCGCCGGCCAGCCGCAGGGCGTGTTCGCGATGGAACGGCTGCTCGACCGCGTCGCGCGCGAACTGGCGCTCGACCGCGCCGAGGTCCGCCGGCGCAACCTCGTTCCGGCGGAAAGATGCCGTGCACAACACCGTTCGCGACGCGCGGCGGCATGCAGGTGGTGCTCGACAGCGGTGACTATCCGGCCTGCCAGCAGGCAGCGCTGGCGCGCGCCGGCTGGGACGAATTTTCCGCGCGGCAGCGGATCGCCCGCGATGCCGGCCGCTACATCGGCATTGGTGTCGCGAATTTCGTCGAAGGAACGGGGCGCGGCCCGTTCGAGCCGGTGACGGTGCGGATTGCGCCCTCGGGTAAAATCCACGTTTTCTCCGGCGCGGTGCACATGGGCCAGAGCACGAAGACGATGCTGGCGCAGGTCGTTGCCGATTTGCTCGGCGGCGACATGACGCAAATCACCGTCACCACCGGCGACAGCGCCGCAACGGCACTCGGCCTCGGCGGATTTAATTCACGCCAGGCGGTGCTGGCGGGTTCCTCGGCGCACCGCGCCGCGCTCGCGGTCCGCGAACAGGCGTTGGCGGTCGCCAGCCATATCCTTGAAGCCGCAGCCCGGCGACCTCGACATCGAAGGCGCTGAAGTCCGCGTCAAAGGCGCGCCGCAGCTCAAGGTGACGTTTGCCGCGCTCGCGCGTGCGACGATGGGCACGCCAGGCTTTTACTTGCCTGGCGGCATCGTCGGTATGGAGGCGACCGAGCATGTCGTCATCGACGCCATGTCTTACGCCAACGGCACGGCGGTGGCGGAAGTCGAGGTCGATGCTGAAACCGGTGCAGTCGTGCTGCGAAACTTTGTAATTACCCACGATTGCGGCCGGGTCATTCATCCGCAGATCGTCGAGGGCCAAATCCTTGGCGGCGTTGCGCATGGTATCGGCAACGCGCTGTTCGAGCGGTTGGCGTTCGACGCTGACGCGCAGCCGCTGACCACGACGCTGGCAGATTACCTCCTGGTGACCGCGACGGACGTGCCGGCGATCACGCTGATCCATCATGAAACTCCGACGCCGCTCAATCCGCTCGGCATCAAGGGTGTCGGGGAAGCCGGCACGTTGCCGACCGCCGCCGCTATCGTTTCGGCGATCGAAGATGCGCTCTCGCCATTCGGCGTCCGGCTGGTGCAGACGCCGATCTCGCCGGCGGAGATTTTGGCGGAGATTGAGGCCATGGGCCGCATTCCGGCATCGTCGTGCCCGGCCTCGTGCCGGGCATCCACGTCTTCGGGCCATGTCGATCGCGGAGTCGTGGATGGCCGGGACGAGCCCGGCCATGACGGCAGGGTTTAGAGTGCCATGCCCGTTCGCTTCGACGATATCGGCAACCGGCTCAAGGCGTTCCGCCTTGGCTCCGGCCTGTCCGCGGAAGAGATCGCGCAAAAGCTCGGCATTTCGCGCACCGCGCTCTATCGGTTCGAGAAGGGCGAGGTGGCGAAGATCGAGACGCTGGAGAATCTCGCCGAACTGCTCGAAGTGTCGGTGCCGACGCTGCTCGGCGTCGGCGTCGAATATATCGCCTCGGCGATGAGCTATTTCGAGCGCATGCGGCAGATCGAGGAGACCGCCGAGCACATCATCGTGCTGGCCGGCCCGATCTCCTATGTGCTCGCCTCGGACGCCTTCGATCACGCGCTCGGCGACGTGTTGCGCGAATCGGTGCCGGATGGAATCGATACCGCGCGACGTCCGTTCGGGCAGATCGACGAACTGATGGAGGTGCTTGCAGCAGCGCAAGGAAACCTACCGTCGCCGGCAGCCCGCCGATCGTCAATCTGATCTCGGCCGCCGAGATGGAGCGCTTTCTGCGCAACGGCCTGGTCGGTCGGCTCGATCTGCTCGGACCGACGTGCGCCGCGAGCGCCGCGTTGTCGCGCGCGCCGAAGCCGAGCATTTCATCGCGCTGATGGAGAACGAGCCCATCGGCGTGCAGATCGGCATTGTGCTCGACACGCTGCCGCACACCAGCTTTCAGATTTTCCGCCAGCCCGACCGCCAGATTTTGGCGCTGAGCCCGTTTCGGCTCGGCGAAGAGCCGAACATCCGCGTCGGCGTCGCGATGATCACCTCGGCGCCTGAAGCGCTGGCGCTGCACGAGAAGATGGCGCGCGACCTCTGGGCCAGCGCGCTCAAAGGTCCCGCCGCGGTGCGCTTCATGCGCGAGATGATGGAGAAGCTGCATCCGGCTAGAGCGCCGGGGTGCAGAACTTACGCCCGCGCGTATTGGCCGCGATTGAAGAAGCGGTCCTTCTGGTCGTCGGTCGCGGTTTCGCGGTTCGATTTGATGACGCCGACCTTGGCGAGCGCGGCCTTCACCGCCGGCCGTTCGTCAATCGCTTTGAACCAGCGCGCGAGATTCGGATTGTCCTCCCACTTCACGCCCTGGCTGTCGTGATTGCGGGTCCACGGGAAGGTGGCGATGTCGGCGATCGTATATTCGTCGCCGCCGAGATAGGGCGACTGGGCGAGCCGCTTTTCCAGCACCTCGTAGAGCCGCTTCACTTCGGTCTGATAGCGCGCCATCGAATAGGAATGGTCCTTGTCCTTCGGCGCGAACATCTTGAAATGCGTGAACTGGCCGAACATTCGGGCCGACGCCGGCGGTCTGGAAGAACAGCCATTGCAGCACGTCGTATTTCTTCGCCATGTCCTTGGGCAGGAATTTTCCGGCTTTCTCGGCGAGGTACATCAGGATCGCGCCGGACTCGACAGGTGTACGGCTTGCCGCCAGGCCCTTCGTGATCGACGATCGCCGGAATTTTCGAGTTCGGATTGATCTTGATGAAATCCGGATTGTACTGCTCGCCTTTCCAGACATCGACGAAATGCTCCTTGTAGGGCAGCTTCGTCTCTTCGAGCATGATGTAGATTTTCTGCACGTTCGGGCTGGTCAACGCATAAAGGTCGATCATGGCAATGTCCTCGATTTTTGGCTCTTGATGGCCTGGGAAAGGCCGTAAACCTATCGGCCTCGGCCGCATCCGGCAAGATGCAGTGCTAGGCCGCTCGCGGGTGCCGCTGACCACCCTTGTGCGGCATCGCCGATGCCGCGTAGGCTTCGGCAATCGGCGCAACACAATGACTGACGCGATGGGGAGGATCAGACAATGCGGCGCCACTTCCAGCGGCTGGCCGCAATCGCTTTTGCCTGTTCGCTGGCTCGTACTTGCGCCGGCGCGGCGCGCGCCGACGACGATTATCCGAACCACGCCGTGCGCTGGCTCGTCGGCTATCCGCCAGGCGGTTCGACCGATATCTGCGCCCGGCTGATCGGGCAATATTTGTCCGAGCATCTGCACCAGCAGTTCATCGTCGAGAACAAGCCGGGCGCCGGCAACAATCTCGCAACCGAAATGGCGCTCAATTCGCCGCCCGACGGCTACACGGTGTTTCTGGTCAATCCCGGCCAACGCCATCAACGCTTCGCTCTATAAGCACCTTTCGTTCAACTTCATCCGCGACATGGCGCCGGTCGCCGGCTTCATCCGCGTGCCGAACGTGATGGAAGTCAACCCGAATGTGCCGGCGCACACCGTCGCCGAATTCATCGCCTACGCCAAGGCCAACCCGGGCAAGGTCAACATGGCTTCCGTCCGGCGTCGGTACCTCGGTGCATCTGTCGGGCGCGCTGTTCATGATGATGACCGGCATCGACATGGTGCATGTGCCCTATCGCGGCTCGGCGCCGGCGCTCACCGATCTGCTCGGCGGCCAGGTGCAGGTGATGTTCGACAATCTGCCGTCGTCGATCGGGCACATCCAAGGCGGACGGCTGCGCGCGCTGGCGGTGACCACGGCGACGCGGGCAAAGTCGCTGCCGGATGTGCCGACCGTGGCCGAGACCGTGCCGGGCTACGAAGCCAGCGCCTGGTTCGGCATGGCGGTGCCGCGCGGCACGCCGCGCGCGATCATCGACAAGCTGAACAACGACGTCAACGACGCGCTCGCCGATCCGGCCATGCAAGCCAAGCTTGCCGAGCTCGGCGGCAACCATCATCCCCGGCACGCCGGAGGATTTCGGCAAGCTCATCGCCGACGAGACCGAGAAATGGGCGAAGGTGGTCAAAGCCACCGGCGCAACGGCGGACTAGAAATACCGCTTGTGGCGGCATTCAGGATCCTTCCTATGAACCTCATGCTTCATGCGGCGTCACTGGTTGCAGCAGTGACCGTGCTTGGCTCGACCGCAAACGCGCAGGACTATCCAACGCGTCCAATTCGGGCGATCACGGCAACCAGCGCCGGCGGTACCAGCGACGTTTTCATGCGCGTACTGGGAGAAGAGGTGCGCAAGCGCTGGGGTCAACCGATCGTGGTCGAGAACCGTCCCGGCGGTGCGATGAATGTCGGCGGGCGGGCTTGCGCGGACGCGCAAAACGACGGCTACACGATCTGCATCCTGCCGGCCGAGACGCTGTCCTATAACCAGTTTCTGTTCAAGCAAATCCCGTACAATCCAGAAAAGGATTTCGCGCCGGTCACCAATCCGTTCTTCACGACGCAGGTGCTGGTGGTAAATGCCGCGTTGAACGTGCATTCGCTCAACGATCTGGCGGCGCTGTCGAAAGCAAAGCCCAAAACGCTGAGCTACACGGCGGCTTCGATCCCGCTGATCGCGTTCATGGACAAGTGGACGAAGGCAGCCGGGGCCGACATCGTCAAGGTGCCGTTCAAGGGCGGCGCCGAAGCTGTCAACGGCGTGATGAGCGGTTCAACGCCGGTCGCGTTTTTCGGACTGGCCAACTGGCTGTCCTTCATCCGCAACGGCACGGTCACCGCACTTGCGGTCGACAGCAAGAAGCGCTCGCCGCTGTTGCCGGATGTGCCGACCCTGACCGAACTCGGCTATGGGGAAAATCTGACGCGGCTTTATTTCGGAATCGTCGCGCCCGCCGGAACGCCGCAGCCGATCATTCACAAATTGCGCGATACCTTCGCGTCGATCGGCGACGAACCGGAATTCCGGCAAAAGCGGATGATCGACGTCGCGCTCGAGCCGGTGTTCGACACACCCGAGGCATTCGCGCAATTCCTCAAAGAGGACCGCGCGGCCTCCGCCCGCATCGTCAAGGAAGCCGGCATGGAGCCGCAGTGAACATGATCATCGAATGGCACACCCACGTTTACCCGCCCGAAGAGGCTGCCGCTGACGCGCTGGCCTGGGACGGCAAGAGCGGGCCGACCTGGGCCGGGCGCTGCCCGATGACGATCGAGAATGTGCTCGACGCTCACCACCGCTGCGGCATCGGCATAACGATTTTCAGCAACGCCGCGCACTATATGCGCGGCAAGGCGCCGGCCGACGAGCTCGAAAGCGATCCAGCGCTGGTCCGACTATGCGGCGGAGATTCAACAACAGCACAAGGGCATGCTCTACGGCTTTGCCACCATGCTGCCGTGCGGCGGCCCGGACTTCATCAAGGAAACCGAACGCGCCATCCGGCAACTTGGATTGAAAGGCATTTTGATCCACTCCAGCCATAAAGGTCATTATCCCGGACGACGATGAAGCGCGGCCGTTTTGGGAGCTGATGCAAGACCTCGGCGTTCCGGTGTTCATCCATCCGCCGCATGTCGGCTTCGGCGAAGAGCGGGTGAAGGACTATCGCCTGGCGTCCAGCGTCGGCCGGCCGGCGGACCTCTGCCTGGCGCTATCACGATGATCGTGCGCGGCATTCTGGAGGATTTTCCGCGCGCCACCATCGTCGCGTCGCATGGCGGCGGCGGCATTTGCGAGGTCATCGGCCGCTTGAACTACGCCTATGAGCTGCAGGATGAGTGTTATTTTCTCGGCCCCTACACGCCGATCAAGATCAAGCACGAGCCGGGTCATTATCTCAAACGCATGTATTTCGACACCGTCACCTATCATGCGCCGGCGGCGCAGCTTGTTGTCGATACTGTCGGAGCCGATCACGTGCTCTATGGCAGCGACGCGCCGCCGCTGACCTCGCTCAAACCGCGCGCCATCAAGCTTGTGGAAGGCTTGCGGGTCAGCGACGAAGACCGGGAAAACATTTTTTGGCGCAATGCGGCGAAGCTGTTGAAGCTCGACGTGCCGGCTTAGGGTCGCGGCCCGGACCGCGCGTTGCGCGATCCGGGCAGCTGGCCGCTACAGCGTCTTCTTGAACAGATCGCTCATCGACTGCCACGAGCGCTGATCGGCGACGGCATTGTATTGCGTGCCGTGTTCCGGGCTCGACGGATGCACATTGTCGGTGAAGGCGTGCATCACCCCGCCGTAAAGATCGACCTGCCAATCGACATGACCGTCGGTCATCTCTTTCTCGAAAGCAGCGACGGCCTGGGCGTTGACGATCGGATCGGCGGCGCCGTGCAGCGCCAGCACGTGGCCCTTGATGTTCTTGGCGTTGTCGGGTGTCGGCGTGCCGAGCGAGCCGTGGAAGGTCACTGTATCGACAAGCGGTGCGCCGCTGCGGGCGAGATCGAGCGCCGGCGCTCCGCCGAAGCAGTAGCCGATGGCCGCGAGCTTGCTGGTGTCGACCATGGCGTTTTGGCGGAGCTGGTCGAAACCCGCCTGGGCGCGGGCGAGCAGCAGCGGCCGGTCCTTGATGAATTTTCCGGCTTCCGCGCCCGCCGCCTGCGGCGTGTCTGGGCGCACGCCCTTGCCGTAGATATCGGCCACAAAGGCGACATAGCCCATCTTGGCGAGCTTCTCGGCGACGTCCTTTTCGTGGGCGGAAGGGCCCCAGTAGGCAGGATAGACCACGACGCCGGGACGCTTGCCTTGCATGGCGTCGTCGTAAACGAGCCAGCCTTCAAGTGCGGCATCGCCTTGCTTGTATTCGACGGTCTGCACTTTGACTGCGGCCTGTGCCGACCCCGCGGCGAACGCCACACCTACTAGCGCCGCGGCGAGAAACTGCATTCTCATGAATGTTCTCCCGATGATGGCTATTTAGCGCGATTTCCAACTCGCCCCGAACCGAACGCTAGCAAGTTGCCGGCGCGGAGCCAACGGGCTCATGGCGACCCGCTCACGTACGATTGTTTGGAGGGCGGATACTGGCTTGCGGACCGCCACGGAGGATCGCACACTTGCTACCCGTACGCCAAAGGAAGGGCGCTCAGCATGACAACCGGCAAGAAGAAGTCGCCCGAAGCGCTGCGCAGCTACCGCTGGCTCGGCCGCAACGATCTGCGCTCGTTCGGCCATCGCTCGCGGCTGCGGCAGTTCGGCTATGACGGCGCCGATTGGGTCGGCAAGCCGGTGATCGGCATCATCAACACCTGGAGCGAAATCAACGCCTGTCACGGCCACTTACGCGACCGCGCCGAAGACGTGAAGCGTGGCGTCTATCAGGCCGGCGGATTTCCGATCGAACTGCCGGCGATGTCGCTCGCCGAGCCGTTCGTCAAACCCTCGACCATGCTGTATCGCAACTTCCTCGCCATGGAGTGCGAGGAACTGCTGCGCAGCCATCCAATCGACGGCGCGGTGCTGATGGGCGGCTGCGACAAGACCACGCCGGGCCTGGTCATGGGCGCGATCAGCATGGGCATCCCGGCGATTTACGTGCCGGCCGGCCCGATGCTGCGCGGCAATTGGCGCGGCAATGTTCTGGGTTCCGGGTCGGACGCCTGGAAATACTGGGACGAGAAGCGTGCCGGCCACATCGGTGACGACGAGTGGAATGAGATCGAAGGCGGCATCTCACGCTCGTTCGGCACCTGCATGGTGATGGGCACGGCAGCGACCATGATGGCGATCACCGAGGCGCTGGGTCTGACGTTGCCGGGAGCGTCCTCGATCCCGGCGCCGGACGCCGGTCATTCCCGTATGTGCGCGGCTTCGGGACGCCGCGCCGTCGACATGGTCTGGGAGGATTTGACGCCGGACAAGATTTTGACACCTGCCGCATTCGACAATGCGATCCGTGTGCACATGGCGCTTGGCGGCTCGACCAACGCCATCATCCATGTGATCGCGATGGCGCGCCGCGCCGGCATCGCGCTCGACATGGCTCGTTTCGACGAGATATCGCGCGAAGTTCCGGTAATCGCCAACATCACGCCGTCGGGCAAATATCTGATGGAGGATTTTTTCTATGCCGGTGGTCTCCGCGCCCTCATGGGCGAGATGAAAAGCCTGCTTGAGCTCTCCTGCATCACCGTCACCGGGCGCCCGCTGGGAGAGGCCATCGCCGACACCAAAGTGCATTTGCCCGACGTCATTCATTCACTCGACAATCCGCTCTATCCCGAAGGTGCGACGGCGGTGCTCACCGGCAACCTCGCGCCGCGCGGCTGCGTGATGAAGCCGGCCGCCGCCGACCAGCGCTTTCTGCATCACCGCGGCAAGGCGATCGCGTTCGACAATTACGAGCATATGGCGCGCGAGGTCGAACGCGACGATCTTGACGTCACGCCGGACCATATCCTGGTGCTCAAGAACGGCGGCCCGAAAGGCGGTCCCGGCATGCCGGAATGGGGCATGCTGCCGATCCCCAAGAAACTCTTGAAAGCGGGCGTGCGCGACATGGTGCGCATCTCCGACGCGCGCATGAGCGGGACGAGCTACGGCGCCTGCATTCTGCATGTCGCGCCGGAGAGCTTCGTCGGCGGACCGCTGGCGTTGGTGCAAACCGGCGACGATATCGAGATCAATGTTGCGGCGCGCAGCATTCATCTGCACGTCAGCGATGAAGAGCTCGAGCGCCGGCGCGCTGCGTGGCGACAGCCGGCGCCGCATTATGCGCGGGGTTATGGCGCCATGTTCTCCGAGCACATTGGCCAAGCCGACCAAGGGTGCGATTTTGATTTTCTCGAGGGCACGGCGCGTATTGCCGAGCCGGAGATTCATTAGAACTTCAGGACGTCGTAACGGGGGAGGGCTCACATGGTTCGTACGCGCGCATTTGCATTCAGCCTTGCGGCAATGCTCACGCTGTTGTTCGCGGCGGTCATACCGGCACTCGCGCAAAGCCCGGCCTTCAGGGTCGATCCGTACTGGCCGAAACCCCTGCCGAATAATTGGATTCTCGGCCAGGTCGGCGGCATGGCGGTCGATGCGCAGGACAACATCTGGGTGTTTCAGCGGCCGCGTTCGCTGACCGACGATGAGAAGGGTGCCGCGCTCAATCCGCCGCAGTCGAAATGCTGCGTGCCGGCGCCGTCGGTGCTGGTCTTCAATCAGGCCGGCGATCTGGTGAAATCGTGGGGCGGTCCGGGCGACAACCAGGGCTATGACTGGCCGTTGCAGGAGCATGGCATCCTTGTCGACAACAAGGGCTTCGTCTGGCTCAGCGGCAACGGCAAGGGTGACAGCATGGTGCTGAAATTCACCACCGACGGCAAGTTTGTGAAGGAGTTCGGCAAGCGCGGTCCGTTGACGAGCAGCACGGACTTGAGCCAGTTCGGCCAGGTCGCGGCGCTCGAGCTCGATGCGAAGGCGAATGAAATCTACGCCGCCGACGGCTATGGCAACCATCGCGTTGCCGTGCTCGACGCCGACACGGGCGCGATCAAGCGGGTGTGGGGCGCCTACGGCAAACCGCCGACCGACGACAAGCTGCCGCCCTACAATCCGGACTCACCGCAGTTCGGCAATCCGGTGCATTGCATCGGGCTCGCCAAGGATGGCCTCGTTTATGTCTGCGACCGTATGAACAACCGAGTGCAAGTTTTTCATAAGGACGGCAGCTACGTGACCCAGTTCGTGTTCGCTCCGAAGACCAGGGGGCCGGGTTCGACCTGGGGTCTTGCCTTCTCGCCGCTCGACAGAAAGCAGAAATACTTCGTCCTGATCGACGGCACCAACAACGTGCTGGAGACGGTCCGCCGCGCTGACGGCGTGGTCGTCGGCACCTACGGCCGTCCGGGCCGCGGCGCCGGCGAATTCCACTGGGTCCATGCCGGAAAATTTGATTCGCGCGGCAACTTCTATACCGGCGAAGTCGATACTGGAAAGCGCCTGCAGAAATGGGTGCCGGTGGAATGAATTTTTTTATTCGGCTGGCAAAATAATCGCGCGGCACTCACCGAAGCCGATCCGCGCGGCGCCCTCCTTGGCGCAGAAGCCGCGAAAGATGATCTCGTCGCCGTCCTCGAGGAAGGTGCGCTTCTCGCCATTCGGTAATCCGAACGGCTCCCGGCCGCCGACGCTGATTTCGAGCAGGCTGCCCAAGCTCGATTTTTCGGGGCCGGACACCGTGCCCGATCCGATGAGATCGCTAACCTCCAGATTGCAGCCGTTGCTGGTGTGGTGCGCGATCATCTGGGCGACGGTCCAATAGACCTGCGCGAACGAGGACTGGGTTAGCCGCCACGGCGCCGTCCCGGCCCGTCGCATCGTCTCGGTCAAAAGATAAGCCTCCAGCGTGATGGCGAGGCCGCCGTGCGCCCGGTCACCGGCATCGTCGAGATGCGGCAGCGGCGCCGGATCGCCCGATGGGCGCGCGAACGCGGCGGTGTGGAACGGCGCCAGCGCCTCACGTGTCACAACCCACGGTGAGACGGTGGTGCCGAAATTCTTGCCGAGGAACGGACCGAGCGGCTGGTATTCCCAGCCCTGCACGTCGCGCGCGGACCAATCGTTGAGCAAACAGAAACCGAAAATGTGCTCCGCCGCCTTATCGACCGGCACTGCCGTTCCCAGCGCGGACGGGGCGCCGATGTAGAAGCCGAGCTCGAGCTCGAAATCGAGGTTGCGTGCGGGCCCGTAGATCGGCGCATCCTCGTTTGGGCGCTTGCGCTGGCCGCGCGGCCGCTTGACCGGCGTGCCGCTCGGGCGGACCGACGAGGCGCGGCTGTGGTAGGCGACCGGCACGTATTTGTAATTCGGCATCAGTGGATTATCCGGGCGGAACAGTTTCCCCGCATTGGTGGCGTGGAACACCGAAGCGAAGAAATCGGTGAAGTTTGCGATGCGCACCGGCAGCATGAGCTCGGCCTGCGCCATCGGCGTCAGATGCCGGCGCAAGTTCTCACGGGCTTCCTGGCCGGCCATGAGCAATCGCGATAGTGCGAGCCGCAACGCTGCGGACGACTGCGGCCCCAGCGCCATGAGATCGTGAAGTGACGGCGCCGCACAGGACTGCGCCGCCTTAGCGGCGACACCCTCGAAGGACGAAGCCGCGGCTGCGACGTTGACGATTTGATCACCGATCGCGACGCCGACCTGCGGCGACTGTCCGGACGCCGGACGAAACACGCCGAAAGGCAGGTTCTGAATCGGAAAATCGCAGCCGGGTGCATTGGCACTTTCGACCCAACTGCGGCGAGCGGGGTCGTGAGTTTCGTTGAGGGCGAATGTCATATCTCGTCGTTGCCGGGCTTGACCCGGCAATCCATGCTAAGGCGCGGCGACCAGGAGCGTTGCCGCAGGGACCATCGCATGCGCATGCTCGGAATAGGCCGCCCGGTCAAGCCCGGCGCTAGAGATTGAGGTTGCCTCGTGAGCGTGATCGAAGAGCTTGCATCGTTTGTGACCGGCGCAACGACGTCGGCGCTGCCCGCGGCCGAGCTGGGGCGGTTGCGGCTGCATCTCACCGATACGGTGGTTGCGGCGCTCGCCGGAGTGCGCATTCCGGAAGGTCGAGCGCTCGACCGCCTCGGCGGCACGCCCTCGCTCGCCGGCAGGATCGGGCGGCAGGCGGCGGCGATCCGGCTGACCGAGATCGATGATATCCATCTGCCGTCGTGCACTACGCCGAGTGCCGGAGTTGTGCCGGTGGTGCTTGCGCTCGCTGTGCATGAAGGGAAATTCGAGCCGGAAACGATCGCCAGCGCTATCTGGGTCGGGACCGAGATCGCGGCCCGGATCGGTATGGCGGTCAGCGGACCACAAGTGCTCTATCGGGGCATCTGGCCGAGCTATCTTGCGGCGCCGGTCGCGGCAGCGGCGGCGGCGGCCCGCGTCATGGGCTTGAGTGAGGCGCAGACGGGCCACGCGCTGTCGCTTGCGTTCATGTTGATGGCGGGTGGTGTCGGCCGGATCCACGGCGCGCCTTCCGGGCGATGGTTCGTTTATGCCAATGCCGTTGCCGGCGGCGTTGCCGCAGCCGAGGCCGCGCGTGCCGATTATTGCGGCGATCCGGAAATTTTGGAAAAAAATTGGCTTGCCGATACCCACGGCATCCCCCTCGATCGGGCCCCGCTCACCGCAGGGCTTGGCACGCGATCCATCTATTCCGCCTTAAGCCAAAAGCCATTTTGCTCGGCGAAGCAGGGGATTGCCGCCGTCGAGGCGTTTCGCGCGATCATGGCTACGGGCGTTCGCCCGGATGCGATCACCAAAGTGCGGGTAGGCGTCCCGCCGGCCTATGCCGGAATGATCGCGACCCGAGCCGAACCCGGCGCACGGCAATCGACACTGGTGAGCGTCGCCTATCAGATTGCGCTGGCCGCGCTCGCGCCCGGACGGCTTTACGACGTCGACCGTAGCGTGCCGCTTGCCGATGCCGCACTGGCGGCGTTCGCCGCCAAGGTCGAGGTCGTCCCCAACCCGGCACTCGATTCCTTCTACCCGCGACACTGGCCCGCTGAAGTGGATGTCGAAGCGGACGGAAAAATGCTTCGGCACCGCGTCGTCGAAGCCGCAGGCGATCCCGAGTGCCCGCTCGGTCGCGCCGAGATCGACGACAAGGCGCAACGCGTACTCGAGCCTCTGCTTGGCGCAGCAGGCGTCGGCGCGTGGCTGGCAATGTGCCACGGTGCATTGACCGATGCTGGCGCGTGCAAAAAGCTCGCCATGGCGCTTGCGGGTGCGGACGGCGCTATGACCCTAGGTCAAGAGCTTCGTGCTTTTTAGCCAGGTGGTCCGAACCAGGCACTCATCGCGTCTTGAAGACCGTCCTGCGTCCGGTCGCTCACCCACGCCACATATCCATCGGGCCGGATCAACACTGCGGTTGGAGCGGAGACCAAGCCTAGCGCAGGCAGCTCCCATGGACCGTCATATTTGGCGTAGACCAACTCAATGCGGTCTGACCACGGCGTGATGTCGAAGCTGCCGGGCGCGCCGAGATTCAAGAACACCGGCCGCGCATTTTGAAGGAGCGTAAAGACACGCATAGGACCATCAGGCGTGACGAGGTCGAGGTCAGGCATGCGGCGACCGACCAGCGGATGCCCCTCGCCAAGATTGTAATGGATACCAAGTCCGGACATCTCGGCAGCGATCCGCTTGCGAGGCTCCTCCATGCCAAGAAGCTCCGATACGATTTCCCGCAAGGCTTCAGTGCGATCATCGGTCCGTTGCAATGCGACCTGTGCCATTGTCGTGCGCAACACGCGGGCCGCAACCGGATGCCGCTCGACGTGATAGGTGTCGAGCAAGTCTTCGGGCGATGTTCCTTTCACCACTTGGGCTAACTTCCAACCCAGATTCACAGCATCCTGCACACCCGTATTGAGGCCTTGTCCGCCCACCGGAGAATGCACGTGTGCGGCATCGCCAGCCAGCAGAACTCGGCCCTTGCGGTATGTCGCCGCCTGCCGCGACACGTCGGTGAACCTGGAAATCCAAGTTGGACTATGGACTCCGTAATCTGTTCCGCATGCGGCGACGAGCGCTTCGCGCAGATCGCGCAGCGTGGGTTTGGTCGTGGTGCCGACACTCTTTTCGGTCACCATGACGCCGATGGGACCTTTATCGGCAAAGACTATCTTGCCGTCGCGAATTTCGTACTTCTCCCTGCCGAAGGCATGGATACCGAGTGCCGTGCGATGGATGCCTAATGGCGGCTCCTCTGCCATCTCGGCCTCGGCGAGAATGCTGCTGGTCGTCGCATCCCATCCTCGAAACTCAATGCCAGCGGCTTGGCGGACCAGACTGCGGCCTCCATCGCACCCGACGAGATAGCTTGTCCGCAGCGACGCCCCATCGGACAGCTCGACTGTGACGCCGGTGTCGTCCTGCGCGAAACGCATTAATTCACGGCTGCGATAGATCGGCACCGCCAGCTCGCTGACCCACCCAGCGAGAATGCGCTCGATATGCTTCTGCCTCAGTGCCAGCCCGTAGTTGTGCCGGGTCGGAAAATCGCTGATGCCTAAACGGGTGGCTGCGAATCCCGTGACTTGGGCTATTTGTCCCTCCGCGAGGAACCGGTCCACGATTCCACGCTGATCCAGAACTTCGAGAGTGCGTGAGCTCAGACCGCCAGCGCGCGAACCGGCAAGCTCTTGGTTGGGGCGGCGTTCGACAATGGCGGCGTCGACGCCTGCCAATGCCAACTCGCCTGCTAGCATAAGGCCCGTCGGGCCTCCTCCGGCAATCACGACTGCATGCTCTATCATCCGCAAACTTCCCCTGGCAGTTCCGCCTATCCCAACGCAATATTTCAGGGTTCTAGGCAGACCTTGCCGAATTGATTCTGGGACCAGTAGTGTCGAAATGCGGCGGCAATGATCGGCGCCGGTCAACAGCAATAGCAATGCACTATCGCCTTCTCTTCGCCATCCTCTCCACCGCATTCATCGAGCAAAGGGTCGTTTCGATCGTCCGTGTCACCACGACCTATCGTGTCGTCGAGCTCGGGCTTTCGGTTGTATGGCTCGGCGTTATCACCGCCGTCTATGCGGTGCTGCCGATCATCGTCGGCGTACCGGTCGGGCGCTTCATCGACCGCGGCCACGATGCGACAACGATATGGATCGGCAGCGGGTTGTTACTCATTGCCAGTGCCGGCCTCGCGCTGTTTCCAAACTTGATCGCACTTCTGGCGTTCACCGCGATCCTCGGCACGGCGCACCTGTTATTCGTGATCAGTCAGCAGGTTTTGTGCACGCGATGCGGTAGTGGGCCAGGGGCAATGGAGCGCGCCATCGGCAATTACATGGTCGCGAACGCGGTGGGGCAGGGCGTTGGACCCTACATCGTCGGCGTCACCGGCGGCTCTGCCAGTGTGCCGCCGACGCATTTGCTGTTCGCGATGGCGGCCGGGGGCGCCGTGCTGACGGTGGCGTTTGCGTTGCTGACGCGTCCGAGTGGCGTCCGGAAGTCCGCGGCGGAACGCGGCAAGCCGCCGCCGTTGCGCGAACTCTTGTTCATCCCCGGCTTGACCACGATCATGCTGGTCAGCGTGGTGACCGTGGTGGCGCAGGATCTTATCGTCGTTTACCTGCCGCTGTTGGGAGCCGAGCGCGGGATGAGCGTCGATGCGGTGGGGCTGCTGCTCACGGTCAGAGCCGTGGCGTCGATGCTGTCACGCCTCCTGTTCGCGCGGCTTAACGCAGCGCTGGGACGGATGTCGCTCACCACCATAAGCACCCTGGCCAGTGCCGCCGCTTACGGGGCACTCGCATTGCCGCTGCCGTTGCCTTTGATGTATGCGGCTATCGCGCTGGCGGGCTTCGCGCTGAGCATCTCCATCACCGCGAGCATTGCGGGCGTGTTAGGAATCGCCAGCGGCGGCGCAGTCGGCACGGCAAATTCGCTTCGCACCATGGCGAACCGGACTGGGCAGTTCATCATTCCGGTCCTCGCGAGCTTGATCGCAGCGGCAACCGGGACCGCGGGTATTTTCGTCATCATCGGATTAAGTCTCGCGGCGTCGGGCGCGGCGGTCCGTTTCGAAAGAAGACGCGCGCGCTAACGCCTCTCATTCCCCCAAGACGGCGCCTTTTTCTTCATGTCGCCTTGCTGGTATAAACCGTGCCCGAACAACCGCTGCGCCAACGGGCCGGCGTGTGCGCGTCGGGAGGATTACGATGGGCCAACCCAGCGATGAATGCGTGCCGGTGAAATTCTGATCATGCGTCCGGCATCATCCGCATGAGCATCGTCGGCGTTGATATCGGCGGTACCTTCACCGATCTCGTGGGTTATCGCGACGGCGCTATCATCACGTCAAAGACATCGACCGTTTCCGCCGACCCGACCGAAGGTGCGGCAACGGCCCTTGGCCTTGCGGGTTGCGACCTTGCCGCCATGGATGAGCTTATCCACGGCTCGACGATCGCGATCAATACCGTGCTGGAAAACAAGGGTGCGCGAACCGCGCTGCTCACGACGGAGGGAATGCGCGACGTCTATGCGGTGGGCCGCGGCAATCGTCCGGACGCGTTCAATCTCTTTTTTCATCGGCCGCGTCCGCTGGTGCCGCGTGACCTAACGTTTGAACTGCGCGAGCGCATGAATGCAGCCGGCGAGGTGTTAGTGCCGCTCGATCCGGCGCCGGTCGCGGCACTGGCGCAAAAGCTCGACGTGCTCGGGATCGAGGCGGTAGCGGTGTGTTTCCTGCACTCCTACGCCAACCCGGAGCACGAGATTTTGGTGGGGAAAGCGCTGCGCGCGGCGTTGCCGGCGCTTTTCGTCACGCTGAGCCACGAAATCCTGCGTGAGTTCCGCGAATACGAGCGCACCTCGACAACGGTGCTCAACGCCTTCGTTGGTCCGCGGGTCAGCCGTTATCTCAGCCGTTTCGAGGATTTCGCCCAAAGATCAAGCTTCGGCGGCCAAATCGCTATTATGCGCTCGAACGGCGGCGCCATGTCGGTCGGCGAGGCACGGCGGGGTCCGGTGGCGATGATGGAATCTGGGCCGGTGGCCGGCATGATCGGCGCTGGGCGGATTGCAGAAATTCTCGGCATCGCGCGCGCGATCGGCTTCGATATGGGCGGCACCACGGCCAAGACCTCGCTGATCACCGGCGGCGTACCACCGATCGAGGAAGGCTACATCATCGGCGACGCGTTCACCGGCCAACCCATGCAGTTGCCTGTGGTCGATATCGTCGAGGTCGGCGCCGGTGGCGGCTCGATTGCCTGGTGCGACGAGCGCGGCGGCCTGCATGTCGGCCCGCAAAGCGCGGGCGCCGATCCGGGACCGGCGTGTTATGGCCGCAGCGGCGAAGAACCTACCGTTACCGATGCCGACCTCTTGCTTGGCCGCCTCAATGACACGCGGTTCCTGGGTGGACGCATGCCCCTCGACCGCGCGCGCGCCGAAACGGCGATCGGCACGATCGGCCAAAAACTTGATCTCGACACGATGCGGGCGGCGCTCGGCATTGCCACGATCGTGGATAGCGCCATGTCGCTTGCCGTTCGCGCGGTGTCGGTCAAGCGCGGCATCGACCCGCGCGAGACGACGTTGATCGCCTTCGGCGGCGCCGGGCCGCTGCATGCGGTCGCCATCGCGCGGGAAATTTCCATCCCTAAGGTCGTTGTCCCGAAGCTTCCCGGCAACTTTTCGGCGCTCGGCATGTTGATGGCCGAATGGCGTCAGGATTTCGTGCGCACGCTTGTCGGCGAACTGGGCAAGGTCGGCAACGATGCTGCCGCAATCGCCTTTGCGGAGTTGCGCCGGGCGGGCGAAGCGGCGCTGGCGCGCGATCGGCTCGTCGGCGGTCAATTCGAGTTCGCCGGGGATTTGCGCTACCGCGGGCAGGAGCACACGATTCCGATCGCTATGATGGACCCTCAGGATTTGACAACGGCCACTGATGGCACGCGGATGCGGTTCGACGCCCAGCACGATCGCCGCTATGGCCACGCGGCGCCCGATCAGTCGATCGAAATCGTCAATTTGCGGCTCGTTGTGACTGTGCCGCGCATGCAGGATGCCGTTGGTCGTTGGCTGTCGGAGCCTTGGGTGTCTGAAGCCGCAGCCGCCGAGCAGCGTCGGCTCGTGGTCTTCGACGATCCCGAACGGCCGCTGGAAGCGCACATTCTGTGGCGGCCAAACCTTGCGGCGGGCAGCGAGATCGCCGGCCCTGCCTTGATCGAGGAGCCCAATTCCACCACGCTGATCGGTCCAGGCGATCGAGCTGTGATCGATTCTTTTGGGAATATCATCATTACGCTACGGGAAGGCGCGCACGAACCATGAAAGCCGATCCGATCACCATCGAGGTGGTGCGCAATGCCGTGAACGCTTACGCCGACGAGATGGCGACGGCGCTGTGCAAATCCGCCTACAACATGATGATCCACGAGGTGCGGGATTTTTGCTGCGGCCTCGTCGACGACGAAGGTCGCATGATCTCGCAGAACCAGGGCGGTCTGCCGATTTTTTTGGCCGATCTCGGCGTTGCGGTGAAGGACGGCATCGATCGTTATGGGCTCGACGGCTTTGCGCCGGGCGACGTCGTGATTATGAATCACGGTCAAGTCTGCGGCCAGCATCTCAACAATATCGTGATTTATGCACCGTGCTTTCATGACGGCGAGGTCGTGGCGTTCGCCGCGAGCCGCGCGCACTGGGTCGATATCGGCGGCATGCGCGTCGGCTTTGGGTCGGTGGAGACCACCGAGATCTATCAGGAGGGCATTCAATTCCGCTCGCTGAAGATCTACGACGCCGGCAAGCGCAACGAGACGCTGTGGCAGATCATCAACGACAATGTGCGCTTTCCCGAGGCCGCGCTCGGCGATCTGCGCGCGCAGATCGCGTGCTGTCAGCTCGGCATCCGGCGATTTACCGAATTGTTGCGGCGCTATGGGCAAAGGACGGTCGAGGGTTGCATTCACGCGGTATGGGATGCCACGGAGCGCGAGGCGCGCGCCTTTATCGCCAAGGTGCCGAATGGGACCTACGAGGCGGAAAGCTTCCTGGACAATGACGGCCGCAATCTCGACGTGACGCTGCGGATCAAGGTCAAGGTGACGATTGACGGCGAGCGCATGATTGTCGATTTCACGGAATTGAACGATCAGGCGCCGGGTCCGACCAATTCGGGCTATTCCGGCGGACTTGCCGCGGCGCGCGTCGCCTTCAAATGTCTCACGCAGCCGCATGCGCCGGTCAACGAGGGCTGCTTTCGGCCGCTCGAGCTCGTTTTGCCCGAAGGAAAAATCCTCAACGCGAAATCGCCGGCTGCGCTTGGGCTGTGGAGCATTCCGCTGCCGACCGTCATCGACACCATCCTCAAGGCGCTCGCGCCGGTGCTACCGGATCGCATCCCGGCCGCGCACAAGGGCGACATGGGTGGCTGCTCGATCAGCGGTTACAAGCCCGACGGGCGCCGCTTCCTGCTGATGAATATTTTTGGCGGCGGCTGGGGCGGCCGGCCGCACGAAGACGGCGAATCCGCTTCGGTTTCGATCTGTCAGGGCGATGTGCGCAGCGCGCCGATCGAGCTGCAAGAGATTCAATATCCGTTCCTGGTCGAGCGCTTCGCCTTGCGCACGGATTCCGGCGGCGCCGGCCGTTATCGCGGCGGGCTCGGCGTTGATCTCACCTATCGGGCGTTGCAAAGCTGCGTCGCGAACGTCAACTGCGAGCGGACCCGCGACCCGCCATGGGGCCTTAACGGCGGCAAGCCCGGCGCCGTCAACGACGCGACGCTCATTCGGCGAGACGGTAGCGAACGCAAGCTCAAGAAAGCGACCGGTGTGACCATGGAAGCGGGTGACCGGCTCACCTTCAGCACCGCCGGCGGCGGTGGCTGGGGCGATCCGGGAAAACGCGAGCGGCAGGCGATCGCCGATGACGTACGCGCCGGGTATGTCTCGCCCGGCGCCGCGCGGCGCGACTACGAGGACCCGCAGGACCAGGCAGCGGAGTAGAAACAAAAATGCTCGCGGAGGAACGACGACAGCGCCTTCTGGTCGCGATGCAGGACGCTCGCATCGGCCACATGGTGCTCTATGGCAACGCTTGGCAAGGCGACTACATCCGCTACGGCACCGATTTCGGTATTCTCGAGGGTCACGGCATTGCGCTTGTCAGCGCCGGCGGCGAGATCGAGCTGCTTCTCGATAGCGCCACCGAGGCCGAACGCGCGGAGTTCGAAGTACCCTCCGTGCACGTGCATTTTGCCCCCGATATCGCGCGTGCGGTTGGCGCACGTCTCGATCCGGTTGCCAATGACCGCCTTGCCGCCGCGCCGCGACGATTCCTGCCGTGCTGGCTCGTCGATACGTCGCGGGGATTCGCGCTGAGCGATGCGACTGCGCTCCTCGACACGCTGCTCACGCACAAAATCGAAGGGGAGATTGCGGCCGTGCGCCGTGCCGCCCAAGTTGCTGACGACGCTTATGACGAATTCCGACGTGTCGTGCGGCCGGGCCGCCGGCAGTTCGAAATCGTGGCCGATATCGAAGCGTACCTGCGCCGCCGTGGCTGTCCCGACAACTTCATGATCATTGGTTCAGGCGGCAAGGATGTTTATGGCATGACGCCGCCCTCGGAACGGCGGATCGCTGCCGGCGATCTCGTCACCACGGAGTTGACCCCAGCGGTCGAAGGATATTTCGCCCAGATTTGCCGCACGCTGGTGGTCGGCAAGGCCAGCGAGGCGCAGCATCGCGCCTTCGGCGTTTTCGTGGAAGCATTGGCGGCCGGCGTCGCTGCGGTGCGGCCGGGTGCGCGCGCAGCGGACGTGGCCCGGGCCGAGAACGATGTTTTTCGCAGGCATGGTCTTGGCGAATACACCACGAGCCAATGGACGCGCGTGCGCGGCCACGGCATGGGCCTTTTCGCCGATTCCAAGCCGCACATTCTCGAAGACGTGAACACCGTGCTCGAGCCGGGCATGACGCTGATCGTGCATCCCAACACGTATCATCCCGAGGTTGGCTACATCGTTTTGGGCGATGCCGTCGTCGTGACCGACAGCGGTGTCGAGGTCTTGTGCAAGACGCCCCGCGAATTGTTCGAAGTCGGCGCCTGAGAGAAAGAGCGAAGAATGCGCCGTGGTCTGATCTCTCGCTCGCTTGTGGAATTGCCCGACGCGGCGCTTGATGCGCGGCTCGACCGCGTGCGTGCGGCAATGCAAGAGCGGGAGATCGACGCGCTCGTCATCTACACCAACAATACACGGCCCGCTGGCGTGTCCTGGCTTACCGGTTTCGTACCGTACTGGTCGGAAGCGCTGTTGGTCGTACCGAGGCAGGGGGCGACATTTCTGGTCGCCGCGCTCAGCTTTCGAGTCAAAAGCTGGATCGAGCGCACGAGCCGCATTGGCGATGTCGTTCACACGCCGCGCATCGGGCTGAAAGCCGCGCAGCAGATCGCGGCGACGAAGCGCAACGCGGCCGTCGGTGTTGTCGATTTCGATAGCCTGCCTGTCGGAATTGCCGAAGATTTTCGCGAGGGCGGTCCGGCACTGAACGCGAGCGATGCCAGCGCCTTGTTCGCAGGTCTTCGCGGCAGCGCGGACCCGACTGAAATTGCGCTGGCGCTGAAGGCGGCCTCGATCGCGCAGCGCGCGCTTGCCGAAGTCAAAGGCGAAACGCATGGCACGGACACGCTTGGTGCAATCGTCGCCGGCGTCGAGCGACAGGCGCGAATGCTGGGGGCGGAAGAGATTTACATCGCGGCCGCCCCCGACATCGAGCGCGATTGGCGGTTCCGGCGCATCGAGGGTGAAGTGCCGATGGGCAAAACCCACGCGCTGCGCGCCACGCTTGCCTACAAAGGCACATGGGTGCGGTTGGTGCGCACTTTGTGCGAGGCTTCCCGTGCTCGGGAGGCGGTCGAGCGCTTTGCTGAGGCAGTCGCGCATTTGCCGGACGATCGCGGCTTTTCGGGCTTTCGCTCCTGGCTTGTCGAAGGCTGCAGGATGGCGCAGCCGCTCGACGCACTGATCGGATCGCGATGCGGCGCGGCGCATCCGCCGTTACCGGGTGCTCTCGTCTCGGTACAGGGCGCTGTCGCTGTCGGCGGCCAGACCGTGATGGTCGGCGCTCCGGCGCTTGTCGGTCTCCGCGGTGAAGCCGCCGGCCTTCTCATCGATCCGCTGTTTGATTGATGAGAGGGGCGCGCGTTTGTTTACGGACCGGGTGCGTCACCGACGCGCAAGCTCTGGTTCTCGCTCATACGCCGCCGGCCCTCGTCGTCGATCACCCGCGCAAGCTCAGGGTGATGGGCGGTGACGGTGCGAAAATCGGCGAGATCGAGAATCAGGAGTGTTGATGCCATTGTGGTAGACACGTTGGCGGTGCGGATTGAATTGCCGAGCAAGGCGAGTTCGCCGAAAAACGACCCGGCACCGAGCCGGACGGGCGTTGGGTTGACGTCCACCTGCACCTCCCCGGCGGCGATGAAATACATGCAATCGCCGATCTTGTCGCGACGGATGATGGCTACTCGCTCGGGCACCTCGAGGCGTCGCAGCAGATGGGTGACTTCAGTGATGGCGGAGGGGTCGAGCGATTTGAAGAACGGCACCTTGCTGACGAGGTCCCAGGTCTGAATGAAATTACGGCGGCGGCTTTCGGCGGCAAATCCTGTGGCCAGAATGCCGGTCCATAATCCGAAGGTGGCGATGCCGCAAATCATCACAAAGGCGCCAAGGAGATGGCCGAGCGGGGTCCGCGGCACCTCGTCGCCGTATCCGGTGGTCGTCAACGTAACCACAGCCCACCACAACGCCGCCGGAAGCGTGCCGAAGGCGCCCGGTTGCTCATCGCGCTCCAGGACGTGCACTGCGGCGGAGGTAAGGAAGAGTACGATCAAGAATAGCGCAAAAACGCTGGCGAGTGGCTTGGCCTCAAGAACGAACACGCGCCCGAGCTGGGCGAACCCGGGTGAGTTCTGGGCGAGCTTAAGGACCCATAATGATGCCAACAGCCATGCCGTAGGTGGCGGTACGCCGCAAACGAGCGCAATCGGGACCGGAAACACAGCGGCGAGGTCGACAAGCCCGGACGCCGAGAGGAGGTGTTTGCCTGCCGTAGTCGCGCGCGAGGCCAGCCGGGCGCCGATCGCTGCCTCGATGGCAAAATAGGCAAGGCAGCACCACAGGCATGCGTTGAGCCAGGTGCTGGCCGATTGCTGTAAATCCGGTATCGTGAGCGCCGTCATGGCCGCCAAACCGATGGCGAGAACGACCATGCGGCCGAGCCAGGACGCGCCGAAGCGACGCAGCGGCGCGGTATAATGCGCAAGATTTGAGATCGCGCCTTTCGCCATCAGGCGTGCCTTAATCCACTTTACTTTGAGTTTAGCCCGTGCCGTTTGCTAAATTACGCCGTCGATATTTGAACGGCCAGTCGAAATTGTCGCATGACGGGTGGCCGAAAGCCCGCATAATCAAAAGACTTATAGTGCCGGAGTTTGAATTGATTTAAATGAAACAATTGTGTTCTAATAGCTGAATTCGCCATTGTATCGTGGCGATCGCGCGGCCGGCGACGGGCGGAGGGTGCTTATGCATTGGACAGAACTTTTCAACAGTGTCGGATCGCTCTTCATCGTGGCTACCGCCTCGACGAAGACGATGGTACCGCTGCGAATTCTCGCTATCGTCGCGAACTGCTTTCTCATCGTTTTCTACGGCGTGACCCATGAATGGATACCGCTGGTGTTGCAAGGCGCGGCCCTCCCGCTCAACGGCTGGCGGCTTTATCAGATGATTCTCTTGATCAGAAATGTGCGCGGTGCAATTCGCGGCAACGATTTAATGGATTGGCTCAAGCCGTTCATGATTGGACGTCACTTCAAGAAGGGCGACATCTTGTTCGCCAAAGGTGAGGTGGCCAACGAGATGTTTTGCACCTTGACCGGACGCTATCTGCTCATCGAGCTCGGGATCGAGCTTAAAACCGGTCAGGTGGTTGGCGAACTCGGGATGCTGGAACCGGACAATCGCCGCACGGCGACGCTGGAATGCATCGAGGAAGGTGATTCGCTATCGATTACTTACGAACAGGTCGAGCAGCTCTACTACCAAAATCCAACCTTTGGCTTTTACTTTCTGCATCTGGCGACGGAGCGCTTGTTCGACAATATCAAACGACTGCAGAGCGAGCTTGAGCGTGCTAAGGTCGCCGAGACATGAGCATGTTCGCGGCAGCCGAATTTAAGAGTTCGGATATTGGGAGTGCGGTCGCGCCTCGACAAAATCCAAAAACGGTTGACGAAACATTCAGCGGGACGCTGGCCAGACGCGCGCTTAATTTCATCTCCGGATGCCGCTAGACTGCGCAGCCGACTCCGTATTCTATTTTCCGAATTTGTTCCGGGGCCTTTATGACACAACGGCAGATTTCGCGCTTTGAGCTGGCGGGCTATCTGATCTGTCCGTCGCTCTTCGTGATGGTGACTCTCATGATTATCGAGGCGATGTTGACCGCCGCGACGACGTGGCTTGTCATCAACGCGGGGCTCAAGTTTGCCAGCCATCGATTTGCGGCCGGCGACCTGATCGTAATTCTATCGGCCCAATCAACGTCCTACGTGGTTGGCGTCATCAGTTGGGTTTTCGCCGAGCGCGCCGGCTATCGTGGATTTGGCAAATTCATGCTGCGCTTTGCGCGCGAGAACCGCAGCAAAGTCAAGCTGCTCAACGAAAAGCCGGCGCGGGATCAAGTCGAGCCGTTTCTGACCGGAGAGACGTTCCAGTGTTTCTTCAGCGTCGTATACGAGCTCGAATTTGCGCTGAAGCTCTTTCTCGGGCTGGTGTTCAATTCCTTAGTGCTGGGTGTGGCGATCGACGCCAGTCTGCCGTTTGCCTATATCGGCGCATTCGCGGTCCTGTTGCTGATGCAGTGGGTGCTGCAGAAGCCGCTTGCGCATGCGTATCTTGAAAACCAGCGCATGAACAACCGCGTCACCGCGCAGGGCTACACCGCGTGGGACAACATCTTCAGCGGCAACAGCTACAATCTTCGATTATGGCTGTTCGGCTTCAAGGCCCGGTTGCGCGAAGGATTGACTGCCCAGATCCGCGCCATCGTGGCGCGCGAGGGCATGAGTGCGATGAGCGGCATTGTCAGCCTTGCCATCGTGTTCGCCACGATCACCGTCGTCGCGGTGCAGCATTCCAGCAATACGGCGATGCTGATTGCGCTGGCCACGACACTGCCGCGACAAATCGAGATGACCTACGAGTTGCATCTCCTTGCGACCGGGTGGAACGATTTCATTGCTATCTGGACGCGATTTGGCGGCGTCGCCGCCAATATGATGCCGCAGCCCGACGAGCATTTCGATGAGCGCATCAAGTTCGATCGCCTCGTGCTTCGCGAAGGGACGGATGCGAACGTGGTTTCGTCATTGGGGGACGCTCTGCGGATCGCGCTTGCGCGGCCAACCGGCCGCGTCAACGTCCGCGGCGGCAACGGCGCCGGCAAATCATCGCTGCTGGCGAGCCTCAAAACCGAAATGAGGAAGCGGGCTTACTATTGGCCGACGTCGGATCGGCTTGCTTTCAAGTTCGCGGGCGGCGTGGTGCCGGTCGATGTCGACGGCGACGATGAGGGCGAGCCCATCGTTGTCGCTGAATCGATGGACCAGAAGCTCGGCTTTTCCTCGGGCGAACGACAGCTCAAGTCGCTCGAGGAAATCGTCAACGCGACCGACGCGCAGGTCTATTTGCTGGACGAGTGGGATGCCAATCTGGATGCCGTGAACAAGGCCAAGGCGGACGCGCTGGTCGATATGCTGGCCGCGCGCGCCCGCGTCGTCGAGATTTCACACCGCGATCTCGCGGCATAGGGCACTCTCGGTGCCTGAGTTTCCTAGGGCAACACGCGGAACTCGATCCGGCGATTTTTTGCCCGACCGTATTCCGAGTCATTGGACGCAATCGGGTGCGACTGTCCGAATCCGTTGGCCGAAATCCTTCTCTCAAAGACTTCCGTGATGAACCAGGAATTCAAGAACCGAACGGGCGCGGTCCATGGACAGCACCATGTTGGATTGCGGGCTGCCCACCGAATCCGTATGGCCGCTGACTTCGATTCTTACTTCCGGACAGCGGTTGGCGATTTCAGCGACGCTTTCCAGCATGGGATCGCTTCTATGGTCCAATTCGGCGCTGCCCGTCTTGAAGAAAATTTCGCCGGCATTTGAGATCACGCCGAAGCGGGTGGCGCACTGTTCCGAACTGATTGCCTTGGTCTCATCCTCGTGTTTACGCCTGTCTGCCTCTTGCTGTTCGTTCTCCAGCACGGCGACCCTGTCTCCGGTCTCGAAGACAAGATCGAATGTAATGCTGACTGACGATACGATCGGCGTTCCATTGATGGCTTCGGTGAGTTTGTTGATGCCGGCGGTGAGGCCGAAATCGTCGGCGGTCACGACGATCGGTTTGGCAGTCGCGACGGATATGGACTTGTCCGTGAGGCGCGTAACAAAAACCGGTGATTTGAAGTCCTTGCTCAGCCCGTGCATGGAGACGGTGAATCGCAACGGATAGGTGATTTGCGTTTTCGTCTGCAATTCCTGAAGCCGGGGCATCTCGAGCTGCGACCTCACTTCCGCATCCGCATACTTGTAGGTTTCGAACAGCAGATAGCGCATACGCACGTCACGCACGTCAACGCCCGATCTGACCGATGTGAGATCGATCTTGACCGTCGCGTCGCCGTCCTGGGTGATATGACCTGAGAGCCCCGTGAACTGCTGTGTCTCGACGATCGAATTCGCCTTCGCAGTTTGCATGTAGAAATGCGAAGCCTCCCCGTTGAGCTCCCAACTTTGCGCTTGTGCACTGCCGATTCCGGCGGCAACGAATGCGATGAGGATCAAAGCGCGCATCACGATGCGATGCATGGCGAACAACCTTTCTCAAGTGGCGCGTGGGTCGATGAAGGTGATAGAGCCGATGCCCTGACCTGAATGCGAAACCAGCGCGCCATCGCGCGGATGTCGCCGCCAAACCGAGAGCCGTTGCGAGTTCATTGGCAACCGGCCTTGGCCCATTTCATGATGGCCACCTTCTCCGGACCACCATAAGGGTGTTGAATCCGCAACTCGGCTCTTGGATCTTTTATGTAGACTTGGCCTTGCTGGCATAGCGTCTGCCGGTTCCACTGATGGCAACTTTCGCAGTTTTTTTTCCACTCGTTCTCTGGCAATCCGTCGATGGGCGAAAATAGCGGAATGCCATGCATCAGCTCTTCGAGTGAATGGCCATACACTGGAGGCGGGCCGGATTTTATCGGTTCTGAATAGGTCGGGACGTTTTCACCGGCGGCGCCGGCGTCGGTTGTGCGCTGCTGGCCAGGTTCCGGCGAACTGGGCGGAGCAGCGGCAATTCCAGCGGCGGGCGGCGCAGATGCTGGCGCGCTGAGAGCGGGCGGAGTAGCGGCCGCGGCAGGCGGCGGTGCCGGTTCCGGCATACTGCGGACCGGAGGGCTGGTTTCGGCGCGGCCCGGTTCCTCGGGTTCCCGCCCACCCTGGAGCGCCGCTATCTCGTCGGCACTCGCTGTCACCAGGTCGCGCATCGTTGCCCAGCCTTCCACTGGGGCGCGCTGGCTCCGTTTCTCCAATTTGTAGGAAATAAACGCCCAAGCGCCGTCGCCGACCCGTTCATCGCGGGTAACGCAGACGATATCGTTTCTGTCGAGTGCGTCGATGAAGTCGGCGTTGGGCCGAGGCTCTTTGGTGATATTGAGGCTTTCAGTCTGCACTCTGAAAAAGCGGCAATCGCCATCACGCCCTCGCTCTATCGGCGGAGCTGCTGCTTCGTGGCGAGGCTCGCCGCCGCCCGGTAAGTCATAACGCGGTTCGCCACGAAACACGGCGACCTCTTCTGGGGTCGCCGGCCGCAGCAATCGCATAATCGTCCAGCCCCTCACCGAGGCGTGTTGGTCGTGTTTCTCCAATTTGTAGGAAATATATGCCCAGACATCATCGCCGACTTGCTGATCGCGAGTGACGCAAACGACATCGTTCCTGTCGAGAGCGTCGATGAAGTCGGCACCGCCACGTGGTTCCTTGAAGATGTTCAGGTTCTCGCTTTGAACCCGGAAGAAGCGGCAATTCTCATCTTGTGCGTGCGCCGCCGATGCGTTGGCCGCGACCATGATGATACCAAACAACGCCGCAAATCGAATTAGCGACCAACCGGCCATGAGACCCCCCAGAAACGCGCGAGCCCCCACTCCAACGCGGCAGCTTAGTGAACACCAAACGAGCAGAATTCTCAAGCACGCTTCGGAGAAATCCTACGGTAACAGGAACCGGATCCCGCAAAACCAATTAACGAGGTTGGCAAATCTGAACAACTCATGCCGCGAGGCCACGGGATGCACCGCTGGTTCGCCGGATTCACTATGAGGACGATCGTTGTCATCTTATTGATTGTCATAAACCCTCCCGGGCCGTCCGATATTTCCTTCCCAGCTTGGTGAGCCGCTCGTTCGTATTGCGACGGGCGGTCCCATAAATCTAAGCTCCGAGCGCCCCGCGCACGCGGTCAGGCGAGAACGGCAATTCGTGCAGCCGCACGCCTGTGAGGGCGGCAATTGCGTTGCCAATCGCGCAGGCAACCAGCGGCACGCCCTCCTCGCCGCCGCCGGTCGGCTTGTTGTCGGTCGAGACCACCTTGATCTCGATATGCGGCACGTCCGACATGCGTGCGACCTCGTAGTCGCTGTAGTTCGACTGCAGAACGTGGCCGTCCCTGATGGTGATCTTCTCGCGCAAAACACTGCCGAGTGCATAGATGATGCTGCCCTCGGTCTGCGCGGCGAGATTGCGCGGTTGCACGGCGATGCCGGCGTCGACCGCGGCCCAGAAATTGAGCACCCGGAGTTTTCCGGTCTTGCGGTCGAGTGCGACTTCGGCGACGCCGGCCGCGAGCGTGTCGTCCTTCACCATGGTGCCGACGCCGAGCGCCGTTCCTTCGCGCTTGCGCGTCCAGTCCGACATGGCGGAAACGACATGAAGCAGATGCTGCATACGTGGCACGCCTTCCGTCAGTTCGAGGCGGAACGCGATCGGATTCTTGCCGAATTCCTTGGCGATGTCGTCGACGAAGCTTTCGATCGCGAAAGCATTGTGGCCGTTGCCGACGCCGCGCCAGGGCGAGAGCCGCGCGCCGCGGTTCTCGATAACGTGCTCGGCGAGCTTGTCGGCGACCGGATATTGCACGGCCGGCGATCCCTTCATCACGATCCGGTCCTGCCGGGGTTTCGGATCGCCGGAAGCGTAGGCCACCACCAATTCCGCGACGATGCGGTGATGCCAGGCGACGAGCTTGCCGTCGGCATCGAAGCCGGCCTCGATGTGGTGCGCCGTCATCGGCCTGAATTTGCCACCGCCGATGTCGTCTTCGCGGGTCCAGATCAACTTCACCGGCTTGCCGACCGCCTTGGCGAGGCGAACCACGTCGTAAACGACTTCGTGGTTGCCGCGCCGTCCATAGCCGCCGCCGAGAAAGTGCTGATGCAGCGTGAGCTTCGAACGGTCGGTTTGGAGAATACGCGCGACGCCTTTGAGGAGGCTGGTCGCCGCCTGCGTGCCGACCCACAGTTCGGCCGATTTGCCGTCGGGGCTTACGGAGGCGGTGGCGTTCATCGGCTCCATCTGTGCGTGATAGACGTAGCGTGTGCGATACTCGCCGCGAAACACGCGCTTGGCGTCCGCCATCGTGGCCTTGGCGTCGCCGGTCTTCTCGTAGGGTATGCCCGCGCGGCTCTTGTCGCGGCCGATGGCGGCGAACTCCTCGAGTGCGCGCTCGCTGTCGAGATGGGCGCCAGTCGCATCGCCCCAGCTCACCTTGAGCAGATTTTTCGCTGCTTGCGTGGCTTCGACCGTCGTGCCGATGACGCCGACGCCTTCGGGCAGCGTCACGATGCCGGTCACGCCGGGCACCGCCCGCGCGCGGGCGTCGTCGACGGTCAGCGGCGCGCCGCCCGCATAGGGCGATTGCAGGACCGCCGCGTAGACCATGCCGGGCACCTCGACGTCGATCGCGTATTGGGCACTCCCCGTCACTTTGAGCGGCACGTCGACACGCGAGATATCCTTGCCAATGAGGCGGAAGCTCGCCATCGGCTTGAGGTCGTGCTCTTCGATCTTCGGCAGCTCAGCCGGCATTGTGGCGAAGGCGGCAATTTCGCCGTAGCTGATGCGCCGACCCGACGCGCGATGCACGACCACGCTCGGCTCGGTCGAAAGCGCGCCGACCGGCACTCCCCATTTCACCGCGACCGCATCGAGCAGCACACGCCGCGCCTGCGCGCCGGCGATGCGCAGCGGCGCGAAGTAGCCGTGCACGGACGCACTAGCGGAGGTCTGAAACGTGTTGCCGTAGGCCGGGTTGCCGTACTTCTTGTCATCCCAATCCGATGGGAAAACCGGTTTGACTTTGGCCCAGTCGGCGTCGAGTTCTTCGGCGAGGATGAGCGGCAGGCTGGTGAACGAGCCCTGTCCCATCTCGGCCGCCGGTGACACCACCGTGATGGTGCCGTCGGGCGCGATCGTGAGCCAAACGTTCGGCGTGTACGGTGCTGCCGCGTCTGGTGTTTCGCCGAAGGCGTCTTCGACGAAGGCCAGCGTGTCGGGCGCAATGGTCAGCGCGAAGGTTAGGCCAGCCGCCGCCTTGAGGAAATTGCGACGATTCGCGGCGGGGATTTTCATGTGCCGGTTCATGGCTCAGCCCTCGCGCGCCGCGCGCTGGATTGCGCTGATGATTTTGAGATAGGTGCCGCAGCGGCAGATATTGCCGTCCATGTGTTCGACGATGTCTTCGCGCGTCGGGTTCTTGTTGCTGGCGAGAAGCGTTGCCGCCTGCATGATCTGGCCGGATTGGCAATAGCCGCATTGCGGCACCTGTTCGGCGATCCAGGCCTGCTGCAGCGGATGGCTGCCGTCAGGCGACAACCCCTCGATGGTGATGATGGATTTGCCGTCGATCAGCGACACCGGCATCGCGCACGAGCGAACCGCCTCACCATCGATATGCACGGTGCAGGCGCCGCAGGCAGCGATGCCGCAGCCGAATTTGGTGCCGGTAAGCTTGAGGTGCTCACGCAAGACCCACAACAGCGGCGTGTCGGGCCCGACTGCGACCTCGTGCCGTTGTCCGTTGACGGTGAATGCGACCATTGGAGCGCTCCCTGGCTTCGAACGCGTTTCGAACCGCGGCGCCTGCTTGCTTTTGATTGTTTGCGATTGCGGCCCTAGCCGTATTATTGCGCAAAACAACACGCGGCGACACCCGGAATAGCGCGCCGCCAAGATGTGATGCTGACCGGACTTGAATATCCGGCGGCTTCCCGATTTGGTGGGCAAGCCAAGGGCAGCCGGCAGGCGCTGCCATACCACGAGGACCCGTCGTGCCCGAAAAACTGACCGATCTCATCGCCGAACTCGCGCTCGCCAACCGCATCCTGGCCCATGAAGGCGTGCTGGACGCCTTCGGCCATGTCAGCGTGCGCCATCCGACCGATCCGAACCGCTATCTGTTGTCGCGCTCGCGGTCGCCAGCCTTGATCGAGCCCAGTGATATTCTCGAATACACGCTCGATTCCGAGCCCGTGAAGCCGCCGAAGGTGAACCTCTATGCGGAGCGGGTCATCCACGGCTGCATCTATCAGGCCCGTAGCGACGTCATGGCGGTGTGCCATCATCATGCGCCGGCGGTCATGCCGTTCTGTATCGCCGGCAAGCCGATCGTGCCGGTTTTCCATCTCGGCGCGGCCGTGGGCGAGGAGACGCCGTTCTGGGATCAGCATGATGAGTTCGGCGACACCAACCTTCTGGTCGTGAAGCCGGAGGAGGGTCGGTCGCTGGCGCGCACGCTCGCGCAACATTCGGTGGTGCTGATGAACCGCCACGGCGCGACCGTGGTTGGCGGCGGATTGAAGGAACTCGTCTCGCGCTCGATCTTCTTGTGTCAGAATGCCGAATATCAGATGCGCGCGCTCACGCTCGGCGCGCCCGAACCCTTGCATCGAGGCGAGATCAAGCTCGCCGGCGCGATCAGCCTGTTGCCGAATGTCGTGACCAGGACGTGGGAATATTGGAGCATGCGGCTTGCGCCAAGCGGCGTGATGCCGCCCCGTCGCGCCGCCGCGAAAGGCCGCCCACCCGCGCAGAAGGTGGCGCGTGCCGCGTCGAGGCGGCGCAAAAAGAGCAAAAAGCGATGAGGCGGCTTTGCGCGTCTGTCGTCCCGCGGTGTGCGCCGCTCGGACTCCTTGTCACGCAAGTGCCGGCTAAGACCGGCTGGCGCTGATGCCGATACTGTCGCGACGGAGTCTGCTCGCTGCGGCTGTGGGTCCTCTCGTCGTGCCTAATCCTTTGCAATCGAATCGCGCTGCGGCCGAAGAGGCAGCATTCACGGCGGATTTCGTTTGGGGTGCCTCGACGTCGAGTTATCAGATCGAAGGTGCGGTGAACGAGGACGGCCGCGGCGCGAGCATTTGGGATACGTTTTGCCACACGCCCGGTCACGTCAGGAACGGCGATACCGGCGACGTGGCCTGCGACCATTATCACCGCTGGGCGGAAGATATCGATCTGCTCGCGCGTGGTGGCTTTTCCGCGTATCGCTTCTCGACAGCCTGGCCGCGCATCCTGCCGTTCGGCAGCGACGTGATCGATCAGCGCGGGCTCGATTTTTATGATCGGCTGGTCGATGCGCTGGTGGCTCGCGGCATTGCGCCGTGGCTCTGCCTCTACCATTGGGATCTGCCGCAGGCGTTGCAGGACCAGGGCGGCTGGCTCAATCGCGACACTGGCGAAAAGTTTGCCGATTACGCGAGAGTTGTGGCGAAGCGGCTTGGCGACCGCGTCAAACATTGGGTGACGTTCAACGAGGCCAATGTTCATGCGCTGTTCGGTCATGGCGTCGGTACCCATGCGCCGGGCGTGAAAGGCTTGTCCAACATGGTGGCCGCGATCCATCACCAGAATCTCGCGCACGGGCTGGCGGTGCAGGCGTTACGGGCAGAGCGCGTCGATCTGCGCATCGGGCCGGTGATCTCGTTGCAACCAATTCGCCCGTCGTCGGACAGCGAACCCGACCACCGCGCTGCCCTGCGGTTCGACGCGATGTGGAACGGCGCGTGTCTCGATCCGCTGATGCGGGGTTCCTATCCTGATCTGGTTGCCGGCGATTTTGCGCCGCTGGTCAAGGACGGTGATCTGGCGACGATACGGCAGCCAACGGACTTTGTCGGCGTCAACTACTACTCGCCGATGTATGTCATGGAGGCGCCGAAGAGCTTGTTCGGAGCATGGTTTGGTGCGGTGCCGGCCGGCACGCGCTTGACGGCGATTGGCTGGCCGGTCGACGCCGGCGGCCTTACCGAGGAACTGATCCGGTTGCGCGACCGCTACGGCGATCCGGAGCTTTACGTCACCGAGAACGGTGCCTGCTATGACGATCCGCTTGCAGCCGATGGCACGGTGCACGATGACGATCGTGTCGCGTATCTGCGCGATCATCTCGCCGCCGCTCGCCGGGCTCTCGCAGCGGGCGTGAAACTGCGCGGACGCTCCGCACCATTTTGATGGCGGCGGCCGCTCCGATTTCCTTACCGGCGACGTTCACGCGCATGCCGAGTGCCGTCAGCGCCGGAGCGATCTCCCGCGCATGCGGGCCTGCGAGCAGCATCGGCGTCTGATGACGGGCAGGATAAATAGGCGCCAGGACCGCGACGTCGACGTAGCGGCCGGCGTCGCCGATGAGCTTTGCCGTCTCCTGTTTGCGGCCCGGCGAAACCGAATTGATGTCGAGAAAGAACGGTCGTCCGGCAAGATGCGCTTTGACCGATTGTGCAGCTTCGACGCTTGATGCCGCCGTAACGGCTGAGATGATCATATCCGCATCGCGCACGGCGTCCGCAGCCGACGTCGCGCAGCGCACGCCGCTCGCTTCGGCCGCGCGGCGAAGCTTCTCGCCTTGGCCCTCGGCGAACAGGATGTCCCAAGCCGCCATCTCGCCGACGCCCGTTTCGCGCAGCCCGGACGCGATCGCATGGCCGGCTTCGCCGAAGCCGATGAAGCAGATTGTTAGCTTTCCATGTGGCATGACGTCAATTCTCGGATCTTGTCGGTATGCGCAAATGATGGAGGTTCGATGTGAGGTTTGCAATGGCGACAATCGCGATGCGCAAGTGTGCCGTTTTCATATGCGCGGTTGGCCGATAGGATACGGGCGATTAAAAGAACGCTCGGGGAGGAATCGTTTGTCATGACGCGCATCGTCGACCAAGCCACCAGCCGCCGCCGTTTCATCAAATTTCTCGCCGCGAGCCCGCTGTTCGCCGGCACGAGCCTTTCGGCGTTGGCGCAGGAAAGGTATCAGCAGCTTCCGCCTGATCCGTATGTGTGGGCACCGCGCGATTACGAACACCTGATTGCGAGCCCGAAGGAAGCGCTCGATGTTTTCGACTTCGAGCCGGTAATGCACAAGAACGTGCCGCCGGCGCATTTCGGCTATATGGCGTCCGGTGTCGACGACGACATCACCTTGCGCGCCAATCGCGAGGGGTTCTTGAAGTTTCAGCTTCGCCCGCGCCGGCTGGTCGACGTCAGCAACGTCGATATGTCGACGGAAATCCTGGGCCAGAAATATAACTCGCCGATCATCATCGATCCGACCGGCGGTCACAAAGGCTATCACCCGGACGGTGAGGAAGGTGTCGCGCGGGCGGCGAAAATCGGCGATCACCTGATGATTCTCTCCACCCAGGCCACGACATCGGTCGCCGACGTGATCGCCGCGCGTGGCCGGCCGATCTGGTCGCAACTGTATGCAACCAACAAGTTCGAGGTGGCCAAGCACCATGTCGAGAGCATGGAGCGGCAGGGCTCCATCGCCGTCGCCGTCACGGTCGATCGCAACGGCGGCCGTAACCAGGAGACGGCATTGCGCATGGTCAAGCTTGATACGCGTCAATGCTCGGCATGCCACGATCATAGCTCGCTAGAGGCGAGCATGCGCGACAAGCCGATGTACGAGGGCGCCGATCTTTCCGGCCTCAAGAATATCCAGTCCTCCGCCATGTCGTGGGACTACATCAAGCGGTTGCGCGACGTGACCAAGATGAAAATGGTCATCAAGGGCATCCTCGCTTGGGAGGACGCCAAGATCGCCGCCCAAACCGGCATCGACGCGATCATCGTCTCCAACCACGGCGGCCGTGCCGACGACTCCGGGCGCTCGACCATCGAAAGCCTCGCCGAGATCATCGCGGTGTCCGGCACCATGCCGGTGTTGATCGATTCTGGCTTCCGCCGCGGCACCGACTTCGTCAAGGCGCTATGCATGGGCGCCAAGGGCGTCGCTATCGGCCGGCCGTATCTCTGGGGCCTCGGCGCGTTCGGTCAGCCGGGCGTCGAGCGAGTCCTCGAAATCCTGCGCACCGAGTTGCGCGTCGCCATGCAGCAAATCGGCGCGCCATCGCTCAAGGATCTCAAGCCCTCGATGGTGCTACACGTTTGACTTCGACGTCCCGCTGCCGCTTCCTCTCCCCGCACACGGGGAGAGGCGTCTTCACAACGGTCAAAAAATCATGAAACAATCGTTCTGCCGTGATGGTCTCGAACAGGCGCTGGCGCGCATTGCCGATCCAAAGGGGGAGGGTGCGCGCGCTTGTCTCACGGTTTATGCGGCGTCAGCGCGCGCCGCCGCCGATGCGGCTGACGCGCGGGCGGCGCTCGGCGTTTCGCTTGGGCCGCTCGACGGCGTCGTCGTGAGCATCAAGGACCTGTTCGATGTTGCCGGCGAGCCAACCCGGGCCGGCTCGAAAATCCTGGGCGAGGAAGCGACGCCGGCAGCGGCGGACGCGGTCATCGTGCGCCGCCTGCGCGCCGCAGGAGCTGTGATTGTCGCCAAGACCAACATGACTGAGTTCGCGTTCTCCGGCATCGGCATCAATCCGCATTTCGGCACCCCCGGCAATCCGGCCGATCGCGCCCGCGTTCCCGGCGGCTCGTCGGCGGGCGCGCCGGTCGCCGTCGCCGACGGCATGTGCGAGATCGCGATCGGCTCGGATACCGGAGGCTCGGTACGGATTCCCGCATCCCTCTGCGGACTTGTCGGGTTCAAGCCGAGTCGGCAGCGCGTCCCCACCGACGGCGCATTTCCGCTGAGCTACACGCTCAATTCGATCGGGCCGATCGCCCGCAGCGTTGCCGATTGCGCCAAAGCCGATGCCGTCATGGCCGGTGAGGATTTTGCGCCGCTCGAGCCGGCCATGCTCGGCGGCCTTCGCCTCGGTGTTGCGGAGGGGATGCCGCTCGACCGATTGGACGACATGGTCGCCGGTGCCTTCGCGGCGGCGCTTGGGCAACTCGACGGCGCCGGCGTGCGCGTCACGCGCGAAACGCTGCCGTTGTTCGACGCAATGGGTGAAGTCAACGCCAAGGGCGGTATCTCGCCGCCGGAGGCTTGCGCCATTCATCGCGACCGGCTGAGACGGCGTGCCGCGGATATCGACCCCAACGTCCGGGCCCGCATCGAGCGCGGCTGCGCCGTGTCGGCCGCCGATTACGTCGAGATGATGCGCGACCGCGCGCGGCTCGTGCGCGAAATGGACGCGCGGCTCACCGCGCTCGATGTGCTGATCATGCCGACCACGTCGATTGTCGCACCCACCATCGCGGAGGTGGCGGATACCAAGGTCTTCGCCGCGCGCAATGCGGCGCTGCTGCGCAACACGTCCGCGATCAATTTCTTCGACCTCTGCGCCATCTCGCTGCCGCTTAAGGCCGCACTGCCGGTCGGGCTCATGCTGGTCGCGCGCAACGGAAACGACCACCGGCTGCTGCGGATTGCTGCGGCAACAGCGCAGCTTTTCTCGGCCTGATCGGCGCTTGCCCCGCGGTCGGCGGCCACTTAGCATCCCCCAAACCCCTAGGGAGGATGCCGCCATGACCTGCAATCGCATGCTGCTCAATCGCCGGCACCTGCTCGCGGGTACCGCCGCAGCCGCCGTTACGGTCGCCGCGCCGGGCATTTTGCGGGCCCAGGGTAGCGCGTTGAAAGTCGGCGTCCTGCTGCCGCGCTCGGGTTTTGAGGCTGGTATCGGTCAGGATTGCCAGCGTGGCGTCGACATTGCACCCGCAATTCTCAAGTCGCTGGGCATGCCGGAATTGACGATCATGAACGGCGATACCGAGTCGAGCGTCGATGCCGCGCGGGAGCACGCCGAAAAGCTCATCAGCGACGGGGCGCAGCTTCTGATCGGCGCCTTCGATTCCGGCCAGACCACCGCGATTGCCCAGGTCGCCGAACAAAAGGGCATCCCGCTCGTCATCAATATCGCGGGTGCGCCGGATATCACCGAGCAGGGCTACAAGTTTGTGTTCAGAAATTTTCCGACCGCCATCACGATCACGGCCGATGCCTTTGCCAACCAGAAGGAAATTTTCGACATCACCGGTTCGGCGCCGAAGACCGCGGTGTTCATGCACGTGAACGACACCTACGGCACCGCGATGTCGAAGGGCGTTGCCGCGCTGATGCCGAAGTTCAACATGCCATATAAGATAACGGAGGAGATTTCCTACGACCCGGCAGCGCGGGACCTTTCCGTCGAGGTTGCGAAGGCCAAAGCCACTAATTCCGAAGTGCTGCTCGTCGTCGGCCGTCTCAACGACGCCATGCTGATGACCCGAGAGTTGATTAAGCAGCGCTGGACGCCGGCGGCGATTTTGAGCATGGGACCGGGTTGGTATGAAGACCAGTATTTCAAGACGCTGGGAAAGATGTCCGACGGACCGATTAGTTTCGTCCCCTGGTACGACCCCAACAAGAAGCTGAGCCAAACGCTCGAAGCCGCATTGGCCAAGACCAATCCAGGTGTCAATCTGAACACCAATCACGTCTTCACGTTCGAGGCGCTGCTGGTGGCGGCCGACGCTTATAAGCGCGCCGGCTCGACCGATCCCAAGGCGTTGGCCGACGCGCTGCGCACCACCAAAATTACCGACAATTCCAGCATCGGGCCCGGCATTCAGTTCAACGCCAAAGGCCAAAACGACAAGGTGAAGGATGGCGCCATCCAAAATCGTGGCGGCAAACCCCTGACGGTTGCGCCCAAAGAGGCCGCTAACGCCAAGCCGGAATGGCCGATGAAATCGTATCAAAATCGCGGCTGATGCTCGCGACGCTTGCCGTTGGTCCGGTAGTTTCCTAGCATTTCGATCGTTCTGGGAGGATACCGCCGTGACACTAGTCCGTACGCTACCCAACCGCCGTCATCTGCTTGCCGGCGCTGCCGCCACCGCCGCTATGCTTGCCGCGCCCGCCATCGTGCGGGCCCAAAGTGGTCCCCTGAAAGTCGGCGTGCTCCTGCCGCGTTCGGGCTTCGAGGCCGGCATCGGCCAGGATTGCCAGCGCGGCGTCGACATCGCGCCGCCGATTTTCAAGTCGCTCGGTTTGCCCGAACTCACCATCATGAACGGCGATACCGAGTCGAACGTCGACACCGCGCGCGAGCACGCCGAGAAGCTGATCGGCGACGGTGCGCAGCTCTTGGTCGGCTCCTTTGATTCCGGCCAATCCAGCGCCATCGCCCAGGTCGCCGAACAGAAGGGCATCCCCTACGTCATCAATATCGCCGCGGCCCCTGACATCACCGAGCAGGGCTACAAGTTCGTATTCAGGAATTTCCCCACCGCGCCGACGATCCTGGCCGATGCCTTCACCAACCAGAAGGAGATATTCGCCACCGTCGGGGCGGCGCCGAAGTCGGTCGTCTATATGCACGTCAACGACACGTTCGGATCGGCGATGGCCAAGGGCATTGGTGCGGTCATGCCGAAATTCGACATGCCGTACAAGCTCGTCGAGCAGATCGCCTACGATCCACAGGCCCGTGATCTCTCGGTCGAGGTGGCGAAGGCCAAGGCAACCGGCGCCGATGCCTTGCTCGTGACCAGCCGTCTCAATGACGCCATCCTCATCACGCGGGAACTGGTCAAGCAGCGTTGGACGCCGCAGGCCATCCTGAGCATGGGGCCGGGCTGGTACGAGGACCAATATCTCAAGACGTTGGGTAAGCTCGCCGATGGTCCGATCGGCTTTAATCCCTGGCAGGATCCGAACAAGAAGCTCACGCCGGTGCTTGAGGCCGCATTGGCCAAGGCCTATCCGGGCGTCACTCTGAACACCAACCATGTCTTTACGTTCGAGGCGCTGTTGGTCGCCGCCGACGCTTACAAGCGCGCCAAGTCGACCGATCCGCACGCGCTGGCTGAGGCCATCCGCGCCACGAATATCACCGACAATGTCAGTATTGGCGGCGGCATCTCGTTTGACGCCAAGGGTCAGAACGAAAAGGTCAAAGATGGCGCCACGCAGAACCGCGACGGAAAGCTTGTCGTGCTGGCGCCGAAAGCCGCCGCAAATGCCAAGCCGGAATGGCCGATGAAGCCTTACCTCAGCCGCAGCTGAGGCTCTTCAGTGCCATTCGACGTCTATCTCAACGTCGCCGTCGCGGGCGTCCTGACCGGGCTGGTCTACGGCCTGATGGCGCTCGGCCTCTCGGTCATTTTCGGCGTCGTGCGCGTCGTCAATTTCGCCCACGGCGAGATGATGTCGATCGCGATGTATTTGGCGGTCGTCCTGTTTTCCAGCCTTCATCTCGATCCGCTGATCATGATGGTGCCGATCGCGGCCGTGATGTTCGTGTTCGGCTACCTGCTGCAGGCCGGGCTGATCAATCCGTTCATCACGCGGCCGGAGCATAGCCAGTTCTTGCTGGTGGTGGCGCTGGCGCTGATCATCGTCAACGTGCTGCTGATCATCTTCGGCCCGGACGCGCGCAGCGTGCAGACCTCGTACGCCTACGACAGTTTCCAGGTCGGTCCGGTGATCATCGACGCTTCCAAGCTCTACGCCGCCACCGCCGCAATCCTGTTTGCCGCGGCGCTCTTCGCGTTCTTCCGTTTTAGTCTGGTCGGCAAGGCGATCCGCGCCTGTGCCGACAATTACACAGGCGCGCTGGTCGTCGGGCTCAACGTCAATCGGCTTTATGCACTGACCTTTGCAATCGGGGCGGCGTGCGTCGGCGCGGCCGGTGCGATGATGACATTGATTGTCGATGTGACGCCGATTATCGGGCCGACCTATACGCTGCTGGCATTCGTCATCGTCATTACCGGCGGCCTTGGCTCGATGGCCGGCGCGCTGATCGGCGGTGTGTTGATCGGGTTCACCGAAGCGATGGCGGGATTGCTGTTCACGCCCTCCGCCAAGAGCATGTTCGCCTTCGGCATTCTTGTCCTGGTGCTGCTGTTCCGGCCGCAAGGCATCCTCGGCAAGAGGCCGTCATGATCGCGCGCCTCGCCGAAAGCCTGTCGCGCCGGACCGTGGTCCTACTCGCCGTGCTGCTCGCGGCACTCCTGATCGCGCCGTGGGTTGCCAACGATTATCTCGTCACTGTCCTCATCGTCATTCTCTATCTGGCTTATACCGGCCAAGCCTGGAACATCATGATGGGATTCGCCGGGCAGCTTTCGCTCGGGCATGCGCTCTACGTGGGACTGGGCGCCTATGTGGCGGCCGCGCTTTTCACGCACTTCGGCATTGGGCCGTGGATCGGCTTGCTTGCGGCAATTCCCGTTGCGGCGTTGGCCGGCGCGATTATCGGTTTTCTCGCGTTCCGCTTCGGCGTCGCCGGCGTCTATTTTGCGATCCTCACCATTGCCTTCGCCGAGTTTGCCCGCATCGGCTTCGATCATCTCAGCTTCGTCAATGCGTCCGCCGGCCTGTTCCTGCCGGTCAAGCAGTACACGCACAACGATCTGTGGCGGCTGCGCGGCGATCCGACGATGTTCTATTATGTGATACTCGCCGCGACGGTGCTGGCGTTTATCCTCTGCCGTTTCCTGCTGCACAGCCGCATGGGCTATTTTTGGCTGGCCATCCGCGAGGATGAACAGGCAGCGCGCGCCGTCGGCATCAACACGTTCCGCTATAAGATGTACGCGGTGATGATCTCGGCCGCCGTCACGTCGTTCGCCGGCGTGTTCTACGCGTTTTTCTACAACAATCTTTTCCCCGAACAGGTTTTCAATATTTCCCGCTCGATCGAGATGATCCTCGGCCCCATCATCGGCGGTGTCGGCACGCTGTTCGGCCCGATTCTCGGCGCCTTCGTGCTGACCGGCCTCGCCGAAACGCTCAATTCCGCCATGGCTTTTTTTCGGCCTCGATCTGCCCGGAGCCAAGCAGGTGTTCTACGGCATTTGTCTGCTCATCGTCGTGCTCGCGCTGCCGGATGGCGTCTGGCCATGGCTGGCGCGCCGGATCGGCGTCGCGGAGCGCAAGCCGTGACCGCGCTGCTGTCGCTCGACGCCGTCAGTAAACGCTTTCGCGGCCTTGTCGCCGTGGACCGTGTGACGCTTCGATGTGCCCGAAGGCGTGATCTTCGCGGTGATCGGCCCGAACGGCGCCGGCAAAACCACGCTCTTCAACATGATCGCAGGCGCGATGGCGCCCGACGACGGCGCGATCACCTTTGCGGGTGAACGGATCAGCGGGCTTTCTCCCGATGCGGTATGCCGACGCGGTATCGCGCGCACCTTCCAACTGGTGCGGCCGTTTCCGGCGCTCAGCGTCGAGGACAATGTCATCGTCGGCGCGTTGCTCCATCAGCGCGACGTTGGGGCGGCGCGTGAACGTGCGCAGACTTTGCTGCGTCGCCTCGACCTGTTTGATAAGCGCCGCCAGATTGCTTCGTCGCTGACGTTGCCGGACCGCAAGCGCCTCGAAGTCGCGCGTGCGCTCGCGACCGAACCGAAGCTGTTGCTGCTCGACGAGGTGATGGCGGGCCTGCGGCCGACCGAAACCGACCGCATGGTCGCGACGTTGCGCGAGATCAACCAGGAAAGCGGTCTGACGATCCTCCTGATCGAGCATGTGATGCGCGCCGTCATGGCGCTTGCCGCACGCGTTCTCGTGCTCGATCACGGCACGACGATTGCCGAGGGCGTGCCGGCGACCGTCGTGCGCGATCCGGCGGTGGTGCAGTCCTATCTCGGCGCCGAGGCACTGTGATGCTGCGCGTCGAAAACCTCGATGTGTTCTACGGCGACGTCCAGGCGCTCGACGGTGTATCGCTCGACATCGAGGAGGGCGCGATCGTCGCCATCGTCGGCGCCAACGGCGCCGGCAAGACCACGCTGATCCGCGCGCTCGCCGGGATGCAGCGGCGCGTGCGCGGGCGGATTGTGTTTCGCGGCGTCGACATTGCCGGCTGGCCGAGCTATCGCGTCTGCGATCTCGGCATCGGCCAGGTCGCGGAGGGACGTCAGGTTTTCCCGACGCTTTCGGTCGCGGAAAATCTCGATGTCGGCGCCATGCTGCCGCGCGCTCGCGCCCATCGCGCGAAGAACCGCGACCGCGTACTCGCCCTGTTTCCGGTGCTGGCCGAGCGGGCAAGCCAGGCTGCCGGAACGCTATCCGGCGGCGAGCAGCAAATGCTCGCCATCGGCCGTTGCCTGATGGGCGCGCCGGAACTCATCATGTTCGACGAGCCTTCGCTGGGTCTTGCTCCCGCGATCGTGCAAGAGGTGCTCAAGACGATCCGCGATCTCAACCGCGAAGGACTTACTTGCGTGCTGGTCGAGCAGAACGTCGCGGTCTCGCTCAAGCTTGCGAGCCACGCCTATGTTCTGGAAAATGGCCGCATAACGCTGTCCGGAAGCGGAACGGAGCTTCTCGCCGACGACCGGGTACGCAGCGCTTATCTGGGCTTGTGACGTCGGATCAGGATAGACGCCGGACCCGCTCCATCATGGCGCCGAGCGCAGCCACGCGAGCGCTTAATGGCGCCATCGGGAAAGCGTGGCGCAGCCGGCCTAAGACGTCGGCTGCCGTCGGCGCCTCGACATCGGCGAGCGCTGCGGCCATCGCGCGCGCCATTTCGGCTTCCGGGCGTCCGCTCAGTGCGGCCGGGACCAAGGTCACATCGCCGAACGGTACGGGAGGTTGGACGCGGAAGGTGATGCGGCGGGCGCCCATGATCGAGCTCCAATCAGATCATCGTGCTATGTAACGCGCGACCGCCGTCAAGTTCCATACGATCCGGCGTTGTCCGTCCTGGGCGCCGTGCTATAGGACTGCCTCATTCATCCATCTTTGGGCAGATTGCATGATCCGCCGCATATCTCATGGAGGTTCTTCCGATGAAGCTTTATTACGCGCCCGGCGCCTGTTCGCTCTCACCGCATATCGTTTCCCGCGAGGCCGGCATCAATCTCGACCTCGAGCAAGTCGACAACCGCGAAAAGAAGACCAAGAGCGGCCAGGATTTTTGGAGCATCAATCCCAAGGGCCAAGTGCCGGTGCTGGAGATCGATAACGGACAGCGGCTCACCGAGGGGCCCGGTGATCGTGCAATACCTCGCCGATCAGAAGCCGGCCTCAGGCTTGTTGCCGGCGCCCGGCACGATCGAGCGCTATCGCGTGCAGGAATGGCTGAATTTCATCACATCGGAACTGCATAAAACGTTTGGCCCGATCTTCCGGCCGACGACGCCGGAAGAATTCAAAAAGATATCGAAGGAAAATCTCGGCAAGCGCTTTGATTGGCTCGACAAGCAGCTCGCCGGCAAGCAATACCTGATGGGCGACAAGTTCACCGTCGCCGACGCCTATCTGTTCACGGTGCTGCGCTGGTCGCCGCGCGTCGAGGTCGATCTCGCCAAATGGCCGAACGTCAAAGCCTATGTCGATCGCGTCGCCGCGCGCCCGAAGGTGCAGGAAGCGCTGAAGGCCGAAGGGTTGCAGTAATGCCCAATCGACCTCCTCCGCTTGCGGGGGAGCTATTTATTTCAGCGGCTGGCCGATCGTCACGGTGAGCTTGCCGACGCCCTCGATCTCGCATTCGATCTTGTCGCCGGCGACGGTCGCGGCGACGCCTGACGGCGTGCCCGTCATGATGATGTCGCCGGCCGCAAGCTCGACCATCTCGGAGAGCTTCGAGATGACTTCCGGCACGTTCCAGATCATCTGATTGAGGTCGCCGTCCTGGCGCACCTTGCCGTTGACCTTGAGCACGATGCGGCCCTTCGCCGGGTGCCCGATCTCGGCTGCCGGCTTGAGCGGCCCGCACGGCGCCGAATGATCGAACGCCTTGCCGACCTCCCACGGCCGCTTGATGTCGCGCGAGGCGATCTGCAGGTCGCGGCGCGTGAGGTCGATGCCGACGCCATAGCCGTAGATGCAATCGAGCGCCTTCTCGGTCTTGATGTTGCGGCCGCCGCTCTTGAGCGCGACCACAAGCTCGACCTCGTGATGCATGTCCTTGGTCAGCGACGGATAGGGCGCCGTGCCGCCGTCGGCAACGATCGCGTCGGCCGGCTTGGCGAAGAAGAACGGCGGCTCGCGCACGTCCTGGCCCATCTCCTTGATGTGCTCGACGTAATTGCGGCCGACGCACCACAGGCGGCGGACCGGAAAATATTTGTCGGTGCCGGCAACCGGAATCGCGGCCTGCGGCGGCTGCGGAATGACATAGCTCTTGGTGTCGGTGCTCATGAGATGTTTCGCTGTTGGAGGGAAAAGATGTGGAAGGTCGGCGGCTTATAGCCGACGACGTTGACGCGGTCAACTGCGCCGCTCAGCCGGACGAGGCGACGCGCCGGCAACGGGTTCGAGCGCCGGCGACTGCTCCTTGAGCTGCAGCCGGTAGAACGAGGCGTAGCGGCCGCCCTTGCGCAGCAGTTCGTCGTGGCGGCCGGATTCGACGACCAGTCCGTCCTCCACCACCAGAATGCAGTCGGCATGCATGATGGTCGACAGGCGGTGGGCGATGACGAGCGTGGTGCGGCCCTTGCACAGTTCGGCCATCGCCTCCTGCACGTGCCGCTCGGATTCCGAATCGAGCGCGGCGGTCGCCTCGTCGAGCAGGATGATCGGCGCATCCTTGATCAGCGCGCGCGCGATGGCGATGCGCTGGCGCTGGCCGCCGGAAAGCTGCAAGCCGTGCTCGCCGACCGGCGTGTCGTAGCCGGCCGGAAAGCCCATGATGAAATCGTGCGCATGGGCGGCCTTGGCGGCGGCGACGATCTCGGCCTCGCTGGCGCCGAGCTTGCCGAGCGCGATGTTCTCGCGGATCGTGCCGCGGAACAGGTGAACGATCTGGCCGACATAGGCGATCTGCCGGCGCAGCGAGCCGCGCGACACCGTCGTCGATGTCCTGGCCGTCGATCAGGATGCGGCCGCGCTCGACATCGTAGAAGCGCAACAGCAGGTTGAGCACGGTCGACTTGCCGCCGCCCGACGGCCCGACCAGCGCCGTGACCTTGCCGGGCTGCGCGACGAAGCTCATGCCGCGCAGCACCGGCGTGTCGGGGCGATAGGCGAAACGCACGTCGGCGAATTCGATGCGCGCCGTCGATCAGCTGCAGCGGCGGCAGATCGTCGTCGTTCGGCTCGCCCGGCGGGCTGTCGATGACCTCGTAGAGCACGCGCACGCCGACCAGATTGTTGTTGAGGTCGATATTGAGCCGCGCCAGCCGCTTGGCCGGCTCGTAGGCGAGCAGAAACGCCGCGAGGAACGAGACGAACTCGCCCGGCGTCGCCCCGGTCTCGATCACGCGGTAGCCGCCGTAGATCGTCGCCAGCGCGATGGCGAAGCCGCCGAGCATTTCCATCAGCGGGCTGGCGCGGTTGGCGACGCGCGCCATCTTGTTGGATTCGTGCTCGACCTCGGCGACGCTGACGTCGAGCCGGCGCCGCATCTCGTCCTCGAGCGCGAAGGCCTTGACCATGCGCATGCCCTGCAGCGCTTCCTGCATGGTCTCGATGATGCGGGTGCCGCCGGTGAACTGCATGCGCGCGATGCCGCGCACCCGGCGGATCACCTTGCGCAGGAAGAAGAATGCCGGCGGCGCCATGATGAAGCCGGCGAGCGACATCAGCGGATCCTGCATCACCATCACGATGCATCAGCCCGATCAGCGACATCAGATCGCGGCCGACCGCGGTGATCAGCAGATTGATGACCTGGCTGACGGCGGCGGCGCCGGTGGTGAGCCGGGCGATGAATTCGGAGGAATGGCGGTCGGCGAAAAAGCCGATGTTCTCGCTGCAGCAGTTTGTCGAACATGCGCCGCTGATTGTCGGCGATGATGCGGTTGCCGATCGACGACAGCATGACGGTTGAGCCGTAGGTCGCAAATCCCTTCACGGCGAAAATCACCATCGCGATGACGCCGATGACGCACGATCCGTGATAATTGCGGGTCGACATAGGCCTCGTTGGTCATCGTGCCGAGCAGATAGGCGCGTGAGCGCCGTGGCGGCGGCGGCAAGCCCCATCAGCACGAAGGCGATGGCGTAACGCGGCCAATGCGCCAAGGCCTCGTCGACCAACAGGCGG